>NZ_NTUP01000006.1 GCF_002561455.1 Bacillus sp. AFS015802
TGAGACCCCACAGGGCTTTAGCCCGAGGAGGCTCACCGCCAGCCCCGCGGAAAGCGGGCACCTGGAGCGGAAATCAACCACTACTCACTACATACAAAAGCGACAATGTTTACGTAAACAGCCAAATGATAAATCCGAACGATTTCGATTTTCAAAAAAGAATGTCGAGTGATCGTTCGGATTTTCTTTTAATTTTTCGTTGTACTCTGGATAATATTCTACGGTAGGCAGTCATTTCAATGCTGAGTAGGGTACATCAAGGTAAATGAAAAGGAATAAAATGATGGGAAATGAAATGACCCAGCCTAGAATCGGATTCTTATGATGGATGATGAGTACAGTGAACATCATAAGATTGAAGAGGATATCCCAACCATAATGCCAACCGTTATGATATGTCATCATCCCGAGGACATGGGAGATCCCTTCTGTGAGTCCATAGACACCTGTCCAGAGGAGAATCCAATATAGCTTCCCTGAAGTAGAAGAAGGGAGCCTCCCTATAAAGATGGCGATTGTCACAGTATATTGAACCGCCATTTTGCTTAACGAAATGATGGTGTGATTTAAATGTAAAGAGTCTCCAAGAGGGGTGGCAGGACGGAATTCCCACATTGAATAATTAAATAGGAGAAACTGTGAAAGTAAATCCCCAATAATGAAAAACAATAAAGTGGGATAATAGCTGTAAAACTTCTTCCAATTTCCAAATCTCCACCCTAATATAACGTATATCAGCAAAAAAATTAGTATCATGTCATATCCTCATTCGTCCTTTTCCTTTAGTTTCGGGTTTAAGCTTCGTTTTATTCTGATGGATGAATACCTATTTTTAGAAGAATGGAAAAGAGGAAGGAGGGAAAAATAAGATCAGCAAAGGAGATGAGTTTTATATGAAGCGAAAAGCACAGTACGATGCAGCTGAGAAGAACAACCAAACTCCGCTTAAAAATAAGCAGGAGACTGAATTTTCGGCTGAATTCACTCAAGGTGAAGATCCGGCGAAAGGAAAGAATCGAAATTCTGCAAAAGGCAAAAAGGGCAGAAGTTGATGAAAGACAAAAAACAGTCCTATCGTGAAGAATTCGGTCAGGAATTCGGGGATGTCAATGCAGCCAAACTCCTCGAAGTGACACAAAAACAATCGAAAACAAAAGAAAAGAAGAAAAAATGTTAAGNNCTTAACATTTTTTCTTCTTTATCATTGAACAAGGTGACGTGCGAATTCAAATACGGTTGATTCCCCAGACGCCGGTTCAAAGTAGGCCAGTACGTATTGTTCCTGCCCATCTGTTGAACGAATCGTTTCAAGAAGGGTGTGCTTATACAGCTCTTTTTCATTCAGATTCAGATCTGAAAATGCTTCACCTGGGATGTGTGGGGAAGCCAAGAGGCTTTGATAGATGGAAGAACGTTCTTCCTTCGTAAGTTCGTGTGTCCACCACGGTTTTCTAGGCTTGTACCGTTGATTCTCTAAATAGTCGAGTTTCATCAGACCCTCGATTACTGAAATAGGGAAGCTTGTTTCAGTAGAAAGGAATTCAAAAAGGCGTCTGAATAAATCTTCTAATTGATGACCGATTCTTGACCACCCTCGGTTTTCCCAATAGGAGCCGAATGCCTGGAAGAAATCGAATGGCGTTTCGAAGCATTCGGTCACCAAATATTCAATCGTGCGATCCATGCGGTGATCGTTCCAATACTTCTCCAACACATCTTCCACCTGTTTGATCCGAACGATATCGTCGAAAGACAATACGTTATTCCCCAGAATCTCATAAGGGGAATGGTCCATATACGTATATTGATGATCATTGGCACGAATTCTTAATCCCGTCCCGCGAAGCATCTTGAGAAATCCTAATTGAAGCTCTTCAGGTCGCAGTTCAAATACGTCATTGAACGTTTTTCGGAATGATTGGTAATCCTCTTCAGGCAGCCCTGCGATTAAATCCAGATGCTGATCGATCTTTCCACCGTCTTTCACCATGGTGACGGTTCTTGTCAGCTTTTTATAATTTTGTTTCCTCATGACAAGGTCATTCGTTTCATCGTTGGTTGATTGAATGCCGATTTCAAAACGGAATAATCCCCGTGGGGCATGTTCGTTCAAGAATTCAATCACTTCGGGACGCATGATATCTGCCGTGATTTCAAATTGAAATACGGTACCTGGTACATGCTCGTCAATAAGGAATTGGAACATTTCCATTGCATAGCTTCGGCTTATATTGAAGGTGCGATCGACAAACTTAATGGTTTTCGCTCCATGTTTCATCAGGAATCGGATATCTTCTTTTACCTTTTCACGGTCAAAATAGCGTACACCTACTTCAATGGAAGAAAGGCAGAACTGACAACGGAAAGGACAGCCCCTGCTTGTCTCGATATAGGTCACCCTTTTCCCGAGCTGAGACAAATCTTCCTGAAAGCGGAAGGGGGAAGGGACATCCCTCAGATCGATCTTATTTTGTTGAGGCTTGATGACGGGCTTACCGTCTTCTATATAGGCGACTCCATGGACCTTGGACCAATCCTTATCACCATCAAGCTGATCTAACAATTGTTTGAAGGATTCCTCGCCTTCACCAATAACGATGAAGTCTACGTCTTCAAGTCTCTCCAGCCAATATGGAACATCATATGTTACTTCAGGACCTCCGAGGACGATCGTTATCCCCGGCATGATTTTCCGAAGGATCTTGATGACTTTGATGGTTTCTTCGATATTCCAAATGTAGCAGCTGAAGCCTATGATGTCAGGTTTTTTTGAGAATAAGTCCGTAGCGATGTTAAGGGTTGGGTCCTTAATGGTGTATTCTGCGAGCTCAATGTCATGTTCTGGCTCCGCATAAGCCTTTAAACAGCGAATGGCTAAATTCGTGTGAATGTATTTTGCATTTAACGTACTTAAGACGACTTTCTTCATTATAATCTCCTTTATATTAAACTCGTCTGACTATTTCAGCCGACCGAATTTTGGTGTCCATATTTTCATATGACATAAGTTGTTCGTACAACATAATAAACCAGCCTGATTATCATTTTATCTAAGCTTGAGGGAAAGCTCAATGTTTGTATAAAATGAATTTAAATTTATTGTAACTAATAGAAGGAATTTCAGGAAAAGTTACGAATAATATAAGATAATATAAGTTTTTTGAAAATTGTGTTGAATAAAAGTGCTTCTTTTCCTAAGAGAATAGATTTTCATGAAAAAGGGACTGACCCGTGTTTAATGGGGTCAGCCCTTTCTAGTGAGGTTTATCTTGTTTTCATTTCTCTTTTTGAGAGCAGTTTCTGTAATCTTGTTGATTTAAACTCGATGATCGGTTGAGTGATGCTTGTAAAGAATTTCGTCGAGAAGATCATCGTGAGTACAAAGGACACCCCGAGTAAAAGTACCAGGCTGGTGTCAGGATCAATCGTGTCCTTAAGGTGGCTTTCACGGAATAACCGTATGAGAAAACCATGGAGCAGGTAAACATAGAGCGTGTTTTTCCCCCATTTAGTGAAAAACTGCCTCTTTGTAGGCACAAAGGTAAAAAAGCTGAAAATCATCACGACATTTAATAAGTAAACAGCTGCCCTGACTACCATGCTGATGGCGCTGTTCCATTCGAAATCTCCATAAGGTTTGGAACCAAGAAGCCATTTGTCTGAGAATTCAGGGATAAAATACATGCCTAAAAATACAATGACAAATAATGAACCTGCCACGATACGGGCTTTACTCGTTTTGAAATATTCGAAGTGCTCCTTTTCCATGTAGTAACCCATCAGGAAAATAGGAAAGAACACAAATGTTCTGGACAAACTCAAATAATTTGAAATGACATCGGCAAATCCCACAAGCAATCCAAGGGAGAAAGCCACTGTCAAGCCGATACCAGGCTTGAATTTAAACCACTTGATGAATGCATAAAGCAATGCATTCCAACAGAACAGGCTGATGAGGAACCATAGGGACCAGTGTGGATTAAGTGGATCCACCTCGAATGTTGATTTTTGATATAGGAAATAGTAATACACCGTGTAAATCAATTGAAATACGATGTAAGGGAGTATCAGCTTCTTGGCGAGCTTTTGGATATACCCTTTTTTATAGAATCCCTTTGCGAAGAATCCTGCCACAAGGATGAAAGCCGGCATGTGGAAGGTGTAGATTGTTTTATACAATGAAAGGATAAAGGGATCGCTTTCAATATAAGACCTTATAATATGTCCAAATACCACTAAAAAAATCAAAATGAACTTGGCATTGTCGAAGTAATAGTCACGCTGTTTCATATCTTCACCATCTTTGAGAATAGTTTAATCCTAATTCATTCTTACCCTAGGATACAATGAGCAAAACATGATTTCACTGTTAATTATCACCAAAAGTATGGGAAGCTATGCGAATTCTATAGGGCCAGGGGCCAATGGTCGCCTTTTAAAATAGTAGGGGGATGAGGAAATGACTAATAGTAGTAAATTGCATGAAGAACGGAATAAGGAACAATGTCATCCCATAGATAGGGAAATTTGCTTAGCGTCACCCATGCCGATGCTCGTGATCAATAAAGAGTTGAAAATCGTCCATGCCAACGGTGAGGCATGTGAGACCCTGCAATCCGGTCATGAAGATGTTGTAGGCAAGCTGTTCAGTTCCTATTTCTCTTCTGTACCCGCTCCGATTGTCGCTCATTATAAAGAAGTAATGGAAACGGGGAAGACGCTTGAAGATGAAACCCTGATGAATGTTCATGACAAAAAAATCATCCATGTCGAACTATTGCTGAAAAAATCGACCATTTCACCTAATGCTTATTTATATTTCAAGGATGTAACGGAACTAAAGGAGAAAGAACGAAAAGATCATATGAATGTGCATCTGCTCTCGAATATATTTCAGAATGCTTCAGAGGGCATCGTCCTCTTCGATATCGAAGGAAACATCAATGATGTGAATCAGGCATTCAGTTTACAAGTGGGCCTCGATAAGGAAGAAATCACGACGAGGAATATCAGTTCTTTCATACCTGAGAACGCGCACTATAAAATTGATAAAATCAAAGAGTTGATTTCTCAAAACAAAAAAGCCCGTGGTGAAATCCCGATCAAGAAATCACATAATATTTCGATCGTGGAATTTACTACAAGCCCCTATGTCCACCACAAGCTTCACATGGCGATTCTCAGAGATGTAACGGAAAAGAGGCAGATGGAGATCCAGCTGAAACGAAACGAAGAATTGTTCAAGGGACTGTTTGAGGAAGCGATCGATGCCATTGTCTTATGGGATCAGGACGGCAGGGTCCTTAAAGCGAACTCCTCTGCTCTGAAAATTTTCGAATGCACACTTTCTGAGCTTCTTTCCAAAAAAATACGGGATTTTGTGTATCCTTTAGAAAGCCAAAAATTTGATTTGGTCATGGAACAATTGAATAGAAGCGGGGCTGTAAGGGATGAGGTATTGTTCCTCATGCCGAACAATCAGCTGAAACATTTGGAATTCACCTCCAAGCTTCATTCCGTTGATGGCTATAACATGACCATTTTCCGTAATGTCAGTGAGCGGTATCAAATGGAGAAGGAGCTGCGTGAAAGCGAGGAAAGGTTCCGCAAGATATTCGAAGGCTCATTGGACGGATTGCTTCTGACCAATCACAATTATGTGGTCGTGGATGCGAACCCCGAAGTGAGTCATATCATTCAGATGGAAAAAGACCAGCTCATAGGTAAAGATGTACGGGAAATATTGAATATTGAGCCCGGTGAGGAGACGTATGATGATTATTTGAAGCAATTAAAAGAGGAAGGACAGGCAACCTTTTTAAAAACGTTATCTTACAGGGACAAGGTTCAATATGTGGAGTTATCTTCGAAATATAATTTACTCTCTAACTTGAATTTGACCATCATCCGCGATATTACCGAACAAATTGAAATGCAGGAACAACTAAGAAAATCGGATACATTAAGTGTGGTAGGGGAGCTGGCCGCGGGGATCGCCCACGAGATCAGAAACCCGATGACCGCCTTGAAAGGTTTCATCCAGTTGCTTGAAAACAGTGTCGGCAAAGATCATGAAATGTACTTTAATGTGATCACTTCTGAATTCCAGCGTATTGAATCGATCATCACGGAGTTTCTCGTACTGGCAAAACCACAGGCAATCCAATATCAGGAAACGGATTTAATCAAGATCATGAAAGATACGGTCGAATTATTGAGTGCCCAGGCGGTCATGCATAACGTTCAGTACGAGGAGAGTTACGAGGAGAATCTTCCTACAATCGTCGCTGAGCCCAATCAGTTAAAACAGGTATTCATCAACGTCATCAAGAATGCGATTGAAGTGATGACAGGAGGAGGCGTCATTTCCATCAGCATCCGGGAGACATATGATGAAATGATCCATATCGAAATCAAAGACCAGGGAGGCGGGATCTCAAAGGATAAGATCAAGAAACTCGGGGAACCTTTTTACACAACGAAGGAAAGAGGGACTGGACTTGGTCTTATGGTAAGCTTTAAAATTATCAAAGAGCATAAAGGCAGTGTTCAGGTTGAGAGTATTGTTGGAGAGGGAACCATTTTCCACATCTATCTGCCTAAATCATAAAGGAGTCATGTATGATGACCATTCAAAGTATTGTGATGAAGAGTCCCATTGGGAATTTGAAGCTATCAGCGGATCGTACCCAATTACTTTCTGTACAGTTCGTGGAAGAAGAAGCCTGCACCAATACGGAACACCCCATCTTAATGATGGCGAAGGAACAGATGTGCGAGTTTTTTAAAGGGGAAAGGAAGGCATTTGATCTTCCTTTGAAGATAGAAGGAACAGCTTTTCAAAAGGAAGTATGGAATGCCCTTCAACGGATCCCGTACGGTGAAACCTGCTCTTATCAAGATTTGGCCCATGCGATCCAGAGGCCGAAAGCAGTGAGGGCTGTGGGACAGGCGAATAAAGCCAATCGTTTTCCCATCATCATCCCATGTCACCGCGTCATCGGGAAAAATAAGACGCTTACGGGTTATGCAGGTAAGCAAACAGACAAGAAAGAGACGTTACTGTCATTAGAAAAATAAGTGAAAACAGGCATCTCCCTCTTGGAGAGTGCCTGTTTTTTTCGTTTGTTATGAAAACAGGTTGAAGAAATCAGGTGAGTAAAAAAAGAATTCTGAAAATAGTCATTGATTTATCTAACTACTTAGATTACTATCTAATTAGATGATAATCTAAGTAGAGAGAGGAAGGAAGATGTTTGCAATTAAATAAGCAGGTAGCTTTTCATAAAACGATGGGTGATCCGACCCGAATCAAGATCGTCTATTTACTGGCTGAAGGGAGCTTGCACGTGGGAGCGATAGCGGGAAAGCTAGGACTCACTGCGCCCACCATCTCCCATCATCTTACGAAACTGAAAGAATGCAATCTTGTTTATTCACGGAGAGAGAAGAACACGATTTACTACCACCTAAATAAAAAAGTCTTGAGTCATCATGGGGATGTTCTTCATCAATTCGCTCATGAAGAGGAAGGGGAAAATGTGATGTCAGAGAAGTTATTGAAAGAAAAACAGAAGGTTAAAAATAATTTCCTGGAGAAGAATGGACGAATCAAAACGATTCCTTCTCAGCAAAAAAAGAAATTATTTATATTGGAACATATGGTGGAAGGGTTGAAGGTAGGAGAAAAGTATAAGGAAAAAGAGGTGAATGAATATATTCAACAATTTCATGCAGACTATGCCACCCTCAGAAGAGAATTTATCATTCATCAGTTCATGTATCGGGAAAACGGCATATACGAAGTAAACCCAAGGGAAATGTGGGCGTCATCAAAACTAAATGAATAAATCAAAAGAGGAGCAGGGAGCCTGCTCCTCTTTTGATTCTATCCGATTGCCTGTTGAATGCTTTCTTCAAAGTTTGGATACAGCACTCCATTTTCTGTGATGATACCCGTAATCAACTCATGAGAAGTAACATCGAAAGCCGGATTATAAACAGGGACATTTTCTGGTGCAATCAACGTTCCACCTAATGTGGTGATTTCTTCCCGGTTCCTTTCTTCAATCGGGATCTCATTTCCGCTCTGGATGGAAAGGTCGAAAGTAGAGGACGGAGCAGCCACATAAAAAGGGATATCGAAGTGCTTACACAGAATGGCAAGCATAGACGTTCCGATTTTATTGGCGGTGTCCCCATTGCGAGCGATGCGGTCCGCACCAACGATGACTGCTTCCACCCCTTTTTCTTTCATGGTATGAGCCGCCATGCTATCCGTGATGAGGGTGACATCCACCCCTGATTGCTGCAGTTCCCAAGCAGTCAGCCGTGCTCCTTGCAGGACGGGCCGTGTTTCACATGCGTAAACCTGAAACGCTTTTCCTTTTTCCCTTCCTAAATGAAACGGGGCCAATGCGGTTCCATATTTACTCGTGGCAATGGAACCGGCGTTACAAATGGTCATTACTTTTTGTTTTTCCTTCAATACGCTCAGTCCGTATTCTCCGATCAGACGGCATACTGCCTCATCTTCTGCATGAAGTTGGATCGCTGTATGAATCAAATTGGTTTTGGCTTCATTAATGGAAGAAATATGCTGCAATTCCGTCTCAAGCCGGTTCAAAGCCCAAACAAGGTTGACTGCTGTAGGGCGTGAACAGGAAAGGTATTTTTTGTCCCTTTGAAAAAGCTCCATGAATTCAGCTAACGTATTGACTTCATATCGGGAGGCTGCCTGGGCTAATCCATAAGCGGCCGTAATGCCGATAGCCGGAGCACCTCTCACCTTCAAAGTGATAATAGCATCATAATATTCTTCTATGGTCTCAAGTTTAATATATTCCACTATGTTAGGCAGTTTCTGTTGATCAAGAATAAGTAAATAATCTTCATGCCACTCCAGTGAAGTAGGAATTGTAAGGGTTTGTGCCATGATAGTCTCCTTTTATTCATTAAGAATGGGATTGCAATAGGGAAATGAGTTCTTTGATTGAATGTATTTCTTTACGTTTTATGATGAGTTCTTTCCCGAGGGCCAAGCATGTACGCTTGGCCTGTATTCTTTGTTGTTTATCAGCGATACTTTCTAAATCTTCAACATGGGCAAGGCCGATCGTCCTTCTGATGCATTCACAACCTGCAAAACCGATACTGTCCTGGAAGCTCTTCTCCAATACGTATTCCAGGTAGCCATCTACTTTCGTATAAGCATCTCCGCTTTCCTTCCAATGGTTAGAGAAGGTAGTGGAGAAGACGTTCCAGGTATTCTCGATATGATAAAGAATCGTTTCCTTCCGTTCACGATTTGAAACCGCCTGGAAAATTAGGTTACTGATGAATTGTCCAATGTCAAAGCCAATCGGTCCATAAAAGGCGAATTCAGGGTCGATCACTTTTGTTTGATTTTCATCCACAAAGATGCTTCCGGTATGAAGGTCCCCATGGAGCAGGGCTTCCCCTTCGGTCAGAAAGCTTTTCTTCAACTTTGCCACTTCGAGCTTTACAGTGAAATCATCCCACAATTGTTGAACATCCGAGGTTAACTCTTCCTCGAATTCATTGGTTTCACTGTTGAAAAAAGGATCAGTGAATACAAGATCTTCTGTGATTTTGCACAGCTCAGGGTTTGAGAATTCTTTCACGTATTCCTTTTTCTTAAAAGGATGAAGAGCATAATCCGATGTGAAGTACAGGGTATTGCCTAAAAATGTCCCAATGTCATGGGAGAGCTGTGGATAGTTTTCCCCTTTTATCAGGCCTGCCCTCGCTATCGTCAGTGCACTCAGATCTTCCATTACGGTGATCGCAAGTGCAGGATCAGAGTAATATACTTCAGGAACCAGGTCCCCTACAAAGGATCGTTGAAGTTTGAGTGCTTCCGCTTCGATTCTTGCCCGTTCGATGGTCAATGGCCAGCTTTCTCCAACAACCTTTGCATAAGGAAGTGCCTGCTTAATGATGATTCCTTTACCTGTTTCACCCTCTACTACATGAAATACAAGGTTCAGGTTACCATCACCGATTTCTTCACATGTCAGGAGTGTTCCATCTTCAAAAATTCTTAAACGAATGGCCAGCGCAATGGCCGACTGTTCAGTTAGTGGTTGGTACGTGTTCAGTTTAGTGATTGCCATTTTCGTTCCCCCTTTTCGTACACCCTTATGAGTACGGTGTTATGGAGGCTTTTCTGCGGCATAAGAAAAGCCTCTTTCCATGGTCGAAAGAGGCTTGAAGAGTATGTCTTCATCGCCTCTTATCTCTCAGAAAGAATATCTTTCTGTTGGAATTAGCACCGTGCCTTACTGGATTAGTCAATCCGGCGCTTACTGCGCCCCGTTTTACAACGGTATTATGGTCGGTTGCTGGGCTTCATAGGGCCAAATCCCTCAGCCAGCTCTTGATAAGAGTTGCGTACACTATTTAATTAAACTTTCAGAATGTTTCATTTGAATTGAATGGTACCATTGAAGTATTTTCCATGTCAACGGTTTTTGTGAAAAAATAGTATTCCTAATAAAAATCGGGTCTTCGATCCTGGAATATCGGTATCTGTTTCCGCACTTTTTCTACTTCATCTAAATTGACTTCAGCTGAAACCAATTCTTCGGTCTGAGAGCCCTTTGAAAGTATTTCCCCCCATGGACCAATGATGAGGGAACAACCGCCAAATTCATTGTTCGGGTCGCTGCCCACGCGGTTACAGGCAACTACGAAGCATTGATTTTCAATTGCCCGGGCCCGTAAGAGTGTCTGCCAGTGATCGATTCGTTCTGCTGGCCACTCGGCTACGACAAAAACCACCTTGGCTCCCATTAGTACATGCTTCCTGAACCATTCAGGAAAACGGATGTCGTAACAAATCAATCCCGCCATCTCCGTTTCATGAAGGGAGAACATGCCATCTTCTTGTCCAGGAAGTAAATAATGATGTTCATCCATCAATTTGAAAAGGTGTAGCTTAGAATACTGTTTGACCAATCTGCCATTGGAGTCCGCTACTAAAAGTGTATTGCTCACTCCATTCTGTGTTCTGTTTGCAACGGAACCACCTACAATGTGAATGGAATGCTTCTTTGACAGGGAGGTCAGGAAAGAAGAGGAATCCCTTGCTCCGTCATCGGCGATGATGTCCATTCGGGTAAGGTCATATCCGGTCGTCCAAAGCTCAGGCAGTACTAGCGTATCACAGCCGTCGTCGCTTGCTTTTTTTACCCATTGCTCTACTCTTTTTTTGTTTTCATCAGGATTGCCGAACGCTATATCCATTTGTGCGAGACCAATCTTGTGCATCATTTCTTTCACCTCATTATAGACTTTTGGAATATATTCCTTTACATTCTTTATTTTCCGTTATATCATTTGTGACTAGAATTTGAAAGTAATTAATTTTCAAAAAAAGGTAGTGGATGAGCATATGAAAACCTTTCGTAAAGCAACACGTTTAGATTTATTACCGGAACAATTTTTCGCATCCCTTGCAGGGACAGTGAATGCTGTTGTGAAAGACGGACATGATGTCATTAATCTGGGACAGGGAAATCCGGATCAGCCGACTCCGCCACATATTGTGGAGAAACTGACTGAAGCTGCTGCTTCCCCGTCCAATCATAAATATCCTCCCTTTCGCGGCTTATCGTCATTCAAAGAAGCGATTGCCGCCTTCTACCACAGGGAATACGGAGTAGAAGTCGATCCGGAGACAGAGGTTGCCGTGCTATTCGGGGGGAAGGCGGGGCTTGTGGAGATACCACAATGTTTATTGGACCCTGGTGATGGTGTATTCGTTCCTGATCCCGGTTATCCGGATTATTTATCCGGTGTAGCCTTAGCAGAAGCCCGCATGATCAAAATGCCCCTCCGTGAGGAAAATGGATTTCTCCCTGATTATCGGGAACAGTCACTTGAAGAACTGGAAAATGCCAAGTTAATGTTCCTTAACTACCCCAATAATCCTACTGGTGCGATTGCGACAAGTTCATTCTTTGAAGAAACAGTGGACCTTGCCAATCGCCACGATATATGTGTGGTGCATGACTTTGCTTATGGAGCGATCGGGTTCGATGGACAGAGGCCGATCAGCTTTTTGGAAACAGAAGGAGCCAAGGATGTCGGAATTGAAATTTATACGTTATCGAAAACGTATAACATGGCTGGCTGGAGAGTCGGATTTGCAGTGGGGAATAAGAGTGTCATAGAAGCGATCAACGTCCTCCAGGATCACCTGTATGTGAGCCTTTTCGGTGCCATCCAGGAAGCTGCGACCACCGCCCTGTTAAGCTCTCAGGACTGTGTAAAAGCATTAGTTGAAACGTATGAAGAAAGAAGAGACCTATTAATCTCCGGACTTCAGGATATTGGCTGGGATGTATCAGCTCCACAAGGCTCCTTCTTCGCCTGGCTGAAGGTGCCTGAAGGATTTACATCCGTGGAGTTCTCCACCTATCTGCTTGAAACAATCAAGGTCGCTGTTGCACCGGGTGTAGGCTTTGGAGAATTCGGAGAGGGATATGTACGTGTAGGGCTTTTAACCACAACTGAACGGATCAAAGAGGCGATTTCCCGGTTAGAAAGTTTAGAATTATTTCACAAAAGGGATTGACATCAGCTTGAATTGGTGCAATAATCCAACTGAATTAAAAATAATGAATTCTTATCAAGAGCAGGCGGAGGGACCAGCCCGATGAAGCCCGGCAACCGACTTATTTTAAGCACGGTGCTAATTCTTGCAGCTATATGGCTGACAGATAAGAAAGAGTGACGAAATCAAACCTCTTCTTATCTGGAAGAGGTTTTTTTGTTTGCTTGGGCTAATTGAATCAACTTGCGGCTAAGAGATTTTTTTCACAAGGAGGAATCTGACAATGAGTGAAGTGATAGCAACCTACCGACTAAAGGGAAAGAGTGGTTCGTTTGAGAAGAAGGCTGAGGGAATGGCCTTGGGACTCACAGTCGGGTCATGGACGGACTTGCCCCTATTAGAGCAGGAACAGTTGAAAAAGTACAAGGGAAGAGTCGTCGCCGTGAAGGAATGGGAAGACAAAGACGGGCATAGGGGCGAGGTGCAGATCGGGTATCCCGATCATAATTTTTCCAATGATATCCCGGCAATTCTTACAACCGTATTCGGGAAGCTTTCTCTCGATGGACAGGTGAAATTGGTAGATTTAGAGTTTTCGAAAGACTTAAAAAAGTATTATCCGGGTCCGCGATACGGAATCGAGGGGATCAGGGAGCTGACGGGGGTGCATGGAAGACCGCTGTTAATGAGCATCTTCAAAGGAGTGATCGGAAGGGATCTCACTTACCTGGAGAATCAGCTGCGAGCCCAGGCCGAGGGTGGAGTAGATGTAGTAAAAGACGATGAAATTTTATTTGATAGTGCACGGACACCCTTTTCCGAGAGGATCAGCTTAGGGAAAAAAGTGCTGAATGGAGTGTTTGAGGAAACGGGTAAGAGAACGCTTTATGCCGTAAATCTGACAGGCAGAACCTCACAATTGCGTGACAAAGCGAGAAGAGCAAGGGAGCTTGGAGCAGATGCTCTTTTATTCAATGTCTTCTCCTATGGTATCGATGTTCTTCAGGAATTGAGAGAGGATCCTGAGATTTCATTGCCGATCATGGCTCATCCTGCCTTTGCCGGGGCCAGTGCAGCATCTCCTGCATATGGTGTGAGCTATGCTTTATGGCTTGGGAAATTATTGCGGATGGCGGGAGCTGATTTCTCATTATTTCCTTCCCCATACGGTAGTGTCGCACTGGAAAAGAGCAGCGTTCTATCCATAAGCAGAGAGTTAACAAAGGATGATGATCATCTGAAGAGAACACTGCCAGTACCATCAGCAGGCATCCATCCCGCCCTTGTTCCGATACTGGTGAAAGATTTCGGTATCGACTGTGTCATCAATGCAGGGGGAGGCATCCACGGTCACCCTGACGGTGCAAGTGGAGGAGGTAGAGCATTCGTTCAAGCCATCGATGCCGTTTTACAAGGAACATCCCTGAGTGAGGCAGCCGGGAACCATGATGAACTTCAGAAAGCGCTGTCCCTGTGGGGAGAGGGGGTAAGGGTATAGTGGCTCACCCAATCATTTTCTGTGATTTTGATGGAACGATTACAGAAACGGATAATATCATCTCATTGATGAAAGCCTTTGCCCCTCCGGAATGGGAACAGGTTAAAGATGGCATCTTAGATCAGTCGATTTCCATTAAGGAAGGGGTAAGCAAGCTGTTTTCACTCATTCCTTCATCACAAAAAGATGAAATGATCCAGTATCTGTCAAATACAGCGGTCATACGTGAAGGGTTTAAGGAATTTGTGGACTATACAAAAGAACAGGGGATTCCCTTGTATATCGTGAGCGGGGGAATGGACTTCTTTGTTCAGCCTTTACTAAAGGAATATGGACCTTTTAACGGCATTTACTGTAATGAAGCAAGCTTTAACGATTCGACCGTCACGATCCATTGGCCACATCCATGTGATGATCACTGTGAAAATAACGGGTGTGGATGCTGTAAGCCCTCCATCCTGCGAACATTATCCCTAACAGAAGACAGTGAAGTGATTGTAATAGGGGACTCAGTTACAGATATTGAGATGGCAAAGCTTGGGGATACGGTGCTGGCAAGAGACTATCTTGCCAGGACGTGCGAAGAACAGGGGATCTCCTATCATCCCTTTGAAACTTTTTATGATTGTATAAACCTCATTGGAAAAGGAGTGACGACATGAATTCCTATCAAGCCGAATGGGAAGAGCTTGCTGATATCAAACGAGAATTAGCGGAGAGGGACTGGTTTATGGGGACGAGTGGAAACCTGGCGATCCGGGTGGATTCTTCCCCTGCTGCTTTCCTGGTCACGGCAAGTGGAAAGGATAAGCGCAAGCAAACAAAGGAAGATTTCCTCCTCGTCAATGACCAGGGTGAGGCCATCGGAGAAACCCATTTGAGGCCATCAGCTGAAACGCTTCTTCACAGTCATATATTCAAAGGGAGTTCAGCAGGGTGCAGCCTGCATGTCCATACGGTTGCCAATAATGTGATCAGTGAATTGTACGGGGATACGGGTGTCATCACATTTAAAAACCAGGAATTGATAAAAGCATGGGGTAAATGGGAAGAACATGATTCCCTATCCATCCCAATCATCCATAATCATGCACATATCCCAACCTTGGCAGATGCCTTTCACCCTTTCATTAAAGAGGACAAAGGGGCAGTTCTCATACGTAATCATGGGATCACTGTTTGGGGACGCACGGGATTTGAAGCCAAGAAACTTTTGGAAGCTTGTGAGTTTTTGTTCCAATATCAACTTACTCTTTTATCTTTGACCAATACGAAATCCATTCTTAAAGGAGGAGTCATAGTATGACAACGATTAAGATTCAGGGGAAAAATCAATTTATTGAAAATCAGGAAGAGGTAGTAAACTATTTAAATGAACAAGGAGTCATCTATGAACATTGGAATATCGAAAAGCTGAACGAAGGATTGAGGGACCGATATACTTTAACCGAAGAGGATAAAGCGGAAATCCTGTCAACCTTTAAAGAGGAGATAGAAGATATTTCAGAGAGGAGGGGTTATCAAGCATGGGATGTGATCTCCCTTTCCGACAGTACACCAAATCTTGAGGAACTATTAAAGAATTTCCAACAGGAGCATCATCACACCGATGATGAAGTCCGCTTTATCGTCAATGGACATGGAGTGTTCGTCATTCAAGGAAGTGACGGGGATTTCTTTGAGGTCCACCTGAACCCGGGTGACCTCATCTCAGTACCCGAAAATATCCGTCATTATTTCACCTTAAGCGATGATAAAAAGGTAGTCGCAGTACGCATTTTCGTCACCCAGGAAGGCTGGGTTCCAATCTATTAACCATCTGTCAGGATAGACAAAAGTAAAACTTTTGTCTATCCTTTTATTTTTGAGATGGGGGGATTTTGGCGAAAAATGTCTAATGCAGCAATAATACTAGTTATTTTGTCTTGTTTTGCGAATCTATTTACTTTTCTGATAATATTTGCAATAATGCTCAAGTAACGATTTTACTTAATAAAGACTTAGGAGCTTAAAAAAGGAGTTTAGTAGAAATGGGTCGTCTATTAAAACAAAAATGGCTATTATTGAAAATCAGTCACAAGCGCTCGGAAATGATATCACTGGGAGAAAAGTTGGGGTTGTGTGCCCAGGAAACAATCAAATGCAGCCAGCAATTGGATCAGCTTTTGAACGACTATGAAAAGTGCACGAATCATGATGTATCACCCCCTTTGCAAGAATCATCAAGCGAATTCGGGCAATACATTAAGAGCTTATTGAAACGAACTGCTTCCTGACCACTCACCAAGAATCCCTCATCATCCAGGCATAAGAGAGAAAGAATCTCCGTTCAATTCCACATTCACTTCTATACAAACAATCTAATTTGTCGTTACTTCAAAAGCAAAGGACGGTTCGTAAATAGCGAATCGTCCTTTGCTTTTAACCGTGGAGCAGTCTCTTTAGGTTGACAATGAAAGGATTTATTTGTATAATATTTTGAAACTGAGATATATATTTTTAAAGGAATGAGTCCGATGACTGAAAAACAAGATACAAAACAATCATTAAAGCTGTTCATTGTCCTGTCCAGAGCTTTTAAAGCCTTAAACGAAGAGATAAATAAAAACATTCAGGAAAACGGTTTAAACCCCACTGAATTTGCCGTTATGGAGCTTCTTTATCATAAGGGGGATCAGCCTCTCCAACAAATTGGAGGAAAGATCCTGTTAGCTTCGGGCAGCATTACCTACGTAGTGGATAAGTTGGAAAAGAAGGGATATCTTAAACGTGTTGCCTGTCCAAAGGACCGTCGCGTGACATACGCCCAGATCACGGAAGATGGCAGAGGGTTAATCGATGATATATTCCCGAACCATGAGAAACGGATACACGAATTAATGTCTGCATTATCTCCCGCTGAAAAAGATGAAACGATTCTAATGCTGAAAAAGCTTGGACTATCCATTAAAGATCTGTCCTATTAGGCTCTGCCCTTTTGCCCTGTCTGTAATAGATGGGGCTTTTATTTTTTGGCTCTTTTCGTAAAGATTGTTGTTTTGAACAATTTGTCTGTCTGGGCTCTGTCAACTGGTGTGTGCTGGATGGTGAGGGGAACTGCTTCGCTTGCAGCAAGCGTACGGCCGAGCCTCCTCAGCTTCGCTTCCGGGGTCTCTGCACGCCCGTTTTTCCGCAGGAGTCTACGCAGTTCCTCACACCATCAATAATAGATTATCGTGACAGAGCTGAGTAGTGATAATAACCTATCGATAGAACAGGAAATCTACTATAGAAGCAAATATCGATCGCTCAACACTTCAAAAAAAGCTGCGGTTAAAACGTGCAGGTATCAATATTTATCTATTTTCAAAAACTCACGCTTAGCACGTTGATTGGAGCGGAAGGTGCTCGACTCCTGCGGGAACAGCGGGAAAGTTGAGACCCCACAGGGCAAAGCCCGAGGAGGCTCAACTCACGCCCCGCGGAAAGCGAGCACCTGGAGCGGAAATCAACCAGCACTTTCCACTTGAAGCAACAAAGTTTACGAAAACAGCCTATTTTTTATAAAAGTCATTTATTATAAATTCGATACTTTTCATAAACAGGAGATTTAGAATAAGAAGTCGAATAACTATAATCGGGATGAATTTAAGAGGAGGCACAATTTATGAAGTTTGAGGAATTTACATATGAAAGACCCAATCTGGAAGAGATCAAGCCTGTTTTTGAGAAGGCCCTCCAGAAATTTAAAGCTGCTTCGGATGTCTCTATACAGGTGGAAGCCATCAAGGAAATCAATGACATTCGCCTTAACATCGATACGATGCAGAATATTTGCTATATCAGGCATTCCATCGACACAAATGATGCCTTTTATAAACAAGAACAGGAGTACATCGATGATATGATACCCGAGGTTTCCGGCATGGTGACAGAATACTATAAGGAACTGGTGAATTCCCGGTACCGTGAGGAATTAGAAGCTAAGTGGGGAAAACAGTTGTTTTCTCTTGCGGAGAGTGAGATCAAGACTTTTTCACCTGAAATCATCACTCTGCTTCAAAAAGAAAATAAGTTGTCATCTCAATATACCAAACTTATGGCTTCCGCGAAGATACCGTTTGAAGGCGAAGATCGGACATTGGCCCAAATGGGTCCATTTACTCAATCCGTTGATCGCGGGACAAGGAAAGACGCGGCACTTGCCACCGTGTCCTTTTTTGAAGAAAATCAAGAAGAATTAGATCGTTTATTCGATGAGTTAGTCAAGATCCGTCACCAGATTGCAACTACATTAGGGTATAAAAACTTTGTTGAATTAGGCTACTATCGTATGACGAGAACGGATTATACACCGGATATGGTAAAGGTATTCCGCGATCAGGTGAAAGAGCATATCGTCCCTCTTGCAACAGAGCTGAAGGAAAGGCAAGGGAAGCGGATTGGAATCGACTCCATGAAGTTTTATGATGAAGGATTCAAGTTCACATCAGGAAACGCAGCCCCAAAGGGAGATCCTCAGTGGATCATCGATAATGGCAAGAAAATGTATGAAGAGTTATCACCTGAAACAAAGGAATTCTTTGATTTCATGATTGAACGGAATCTCATGGATTTAGAAGCAAAGAAAGGAAAAGCTGGAGGAGGGTATTGCACATATATTGCAGGGTATGAAACGCCTTATATCTTCTCGAATTTTAATGGGACGTCCGGGGATATCGATGTATTGACCCATGAAGCGGGCCATGCATTCCAGGTTTATTCAAGCAGGGGATTTGATATCCCGGAATACATCTGGCCAACATACGAAGCGTGCGAGATTCATTCCATGAGTATGGAATTCTTCACTTGGCCCTGGATGAATTACTTCTTTAAAGAGGATACGGATAAATATCAATTCTCTCATTTGAGTGAAGCCCTGCAATTCCTTCCATATGGAGTGGCCGTAGATGAGTTCCAGCATTTTGTGTATGAGAATCCGGAGGCGACACCTGCTGAACGTAACGCAGCATGGAGGGAGATCGAGAAAGAGTACCTGCCCCATAAGGATTATGATCATGTTTCATATTTAGAAAATGGAGGGTTTTGGCAGCGTCAATCCCACATTTATAATTCACCATTTTACTATATTGATTATACACTGGCTCAGATCTGTGCATTTCAGTTCTGGAAGAAGATGAACGTTGATCGTGAAGAGGCATGGGATGATTATGTTGCCCTTTGTAAACTGGGTGGAAGCCGTTCGTTCACATCTCTTGTGGAAGCGGCGCACTTAGACTCACCATTCCGGGAGGGGACAGTCGAGAAAGTAATTGAACCAATTAGACAATGGTTAAATGGAATTGATGATACATCCCTATAAGAGAAGCCAGGCAGCCGCATGCATTGTGGCTGCTTGTTTTTTTTGCCCTGATATCCGAGGACGGAATCTCAAAGAATAATCTTCTTTTGCTTCTGATTTCCCCTGCTTGTACATAAGGTGAAGTAGAAGGTGTCAGAGGTGATGGAATGAAAAGAATGAGTGGGTCGTTTCAAATAGCTGCGGTTTATGTAGGAACTGTCATAGGAGCGGGATTTGCCACGGGGAGGGAAATTGTAGAGTTTTTCACCCGGTTTGGTTTTGTCGGGTTTATAGCCATTTTATTGAGTGGATATTTATTTATCACTATGGGAACCAAGATCATGCTCAAGTCCCATGATATTAAAGCGAAGTCTTTTGAAGAATTCAACGAATATTTATTTGGGAAATGGCTTGCGAGAATCATGAATATTGTGATGATGATCATGCTGATCGGGGTTTCGGCGGTCATGCTTTCAGGGGCAGGGGCGGTATTCGAGGAGCAGCTCCTATTATCCAGGCAGTTGGGCATATTGTTAACCATCGCTTTAGGTTTCTTTACGATGATGGTAGGGATCAAAGGTTTATTTGCTGTGAATACATTTGTCGTTCCCCTTATGATTATTTTTAATTTGTTCCTGATGGTTTATTCTGTTCGCCATGCTGAATTCTTAGATGCCTTTCTGATGATCCCCCATGCTGAAGATGGATGGAAATCGGTCGTGGCCCCATTTTCATACGTAGCCTTCAATCTCGCCATGGCACAGGCTGTTCTCGTACCAGTTGCCGGTGAAGTGAAAGATAGGGAAATCATTAAATATGGGGGATATCTTGGTGGGTTTTTTCTTACTCTTATTTTGATTTCCAGCCATATTACCCTGGTCATGATCCCAAATGTAACCCATTACCAGATTCCCATGGCTGTAGTGATGAAGTCATTTGTTTCCGGCTTCTACTTGGTGTATATCCTGATTATTTATGGGGAGATTTTCACTTCTGTCATTGGAGGCGTGTTCGGCCTCGAGAAGCAGTTAAGCAATTATTGGAAGGGCTCTTCAGTATTGACTTTTACCGGGATATTCCTGATGATTTATTCTTTAAGCTTTTTCGAATACAGCGAACTCTTATCTTATCTGTACCCTTTATTTGGTTACATGAGTTTGGTATTTATCATTCTTCTGTGGATGAAACCGAATAAATAATCCTGATAGAAGAGTAAAAATAGTGTCGGATGCCCATGTTAATAGGGACTAAATAATCAAAAGGAGTGGCAAATATGACACAATCCAAACACGAAAAAGAAAGACAGTGGAATGTAAGGAAAGAAGAGCAGCATCCCCATGGCAAAGTATCTTCATTCAAGGAACTGTCAGAAGGAAAAAAAGAAAAACAATAAAATAAAAACGGATGCCATGGCATCCGTTTTTATTTGGAATCATCGTGATGATAAGAATCTTGGGTTTTGTATTGTTCAGGAAAGTATTTATTCCGCACTTCATCCTTATCCCAATCCTTCTTCCCGCAAGCTGCAGCCAGTTCGTCGAGATGCCTCATGATGTACTGCATATCAAGATTCTGGAGGCTGTCATAGTCGATCCCTTCCAGAATATAATCCTTAAATGTCCACACCAGCCCCTTCGTTTCACCGCTATTATTTTCACTGATCATTCTCAGTGAACGCAGGATTTCCGCAATGATGGATATATCCTGTTTCCCGTAATGCCTTAATTGATAAAAGCTTTTGTATAAATAGTCGACAAAGGTAGGCTGTTCCAAAATGACACGCACATTGTTCTCATCATCTGTCAGATAAGAGCTCGGTAGTTTGTGTTTAGCAAGCTTTGAAAGGATGATCCCGATTTCTTCTATACAGTTCTTGGCTGTGTTGGGATCATTGATGGCAGGGGAAATGGCTCTCAGGGCTATTTCCACAAGCTTCCGGATCCCGAGTTCAATGTCTTCCATCGGCTCTTTATCAGGACCCACTACAAGGTACCCCAGGAAATCTTCTCCGTCAACGTCCTCATTTGTGGTCCACACCGTCATGACAGGCGTTCCCTCAAGTAAATATTCCCCCGGTGTTTTCACCATGCGAATGACGCACTTGTCCTTCACGGCTTTCTTGATCATCCCTTCTATATCAATCTGTTGCATGTACCCCGATTCTTCACTGTACACATTAATGGGTTCGGTTTCATCAAAGAAGGACTCATTGAATGTCGATGGTTCTTCTTGTATGGCATTTTTTCTGTATAAGTAGCTATGATCGATCTTATTATTCGTTTTAATGGTGATGTTATGGATTAAATTGCTTACCTTCACCCAATTGGACACATGGTGAACGAAATAAACGAATACAAATAAACAGATGATCGCCACTATGCCTGCAAACGCGGAGGAGATATATAATTCCTGACCGGATTCATCCTGGAGAAGGACCAGTAAGGTGATGCAATAGACCACACCGGACACAAAGATGGCAAGGACCCGTTGAGTCGGCCGATCGTTGATGAAGTTCTGTAAGGTCCTGGGTGAATATTGGGACAGAAACGTAGTAAGGACCACCATGATGGTTGAAAAGGTAATGGTCGTCATGGTCATGATGGATGATGCGATCGTGCTGATGATCGTCATGGATAAATTGAAATTTGAGAACAGTACCTTAGGGAATATTGGATAGTCATGCTGACTTAACCACCAATCGAAATAAAAGGTGGCGAGGGAAAGCAGTAAAGAGATAAGCGAGAACAGAAATGGAACAAACCAGAAGCTTTTTTTCGCTTTGTTCAGTATATGTATATTCAGATTCATGACAGGGCTCCACCTTACGAAACAGTATGCTATAAGAATAACCTCAAAGCCGTTACCGTAAACCTTTCTATTTAGTTACACATGAAAAAAGGAGGAGGGAGGTCCTCCACCTTGTTAGAAATGTTAGATGATATTTATGCTTCGACGATTTTATAATTTTTGTGGTTGACCACCGTCTTTTCTTCCAATTCAAGATCACGGTAATTCTTCATATAAGTTAAATCGACAATAACCGAATTTTCATTCACTTTTTCAACGATCCCTTTTAAACCTTGCTTAAATTCAATCACATTTCCGATTTCTGCTTTTTTCATCTAAGGTCGCTCCTTTTTGGCAAAATTCTACAAACAATTACTAATATTTTGACGTAAAGTCATGAAAAGGTAAAGAGTTTTCTAAAAATTCCATTTGAAAATTATCACTTGAGCTTATGATCACTTTGAAACTACAATAGAAGAAGTGAGGATGGAGGTTTAGTTATGAGTGAATCAGAGATTCTTGAACAGCTTCAATTATTGCGTACAAAAGAAGTAGAGGAAATAAGGGTGTTGAAAGAAGACTTTCTTGCCTTTCGATCCGTACTGGTGAAACAGGATGATTTTAAACAGTTCCGTGGAATAGCCCAGCAGGGTGGGAATGTCCTCTTTCGATATCTTGATACACCGAGAAGCTGACAGTGGGGGAGAAAATCCTCCACTTTTTTAAACCTTTGTTCCGAGGGGATCATGGATCACGGCCGCCTCGCTAATATTCATTATATGAAGTGGCCCCTTCATTTAGTATTGAAGGGTGAACGGCCGGTGGTAAGCATTACCTGCTGAAATTCTGCTCATTCATTGTTATCTTATGGGGGAGCACTATTTAGGAGGTAGAAATATGATTAAGAAAAGCTTGATGATAGGAATTGCAGCACTTTCTTTTGTTACATTCTCTACTCAAACATTTGCTGCAGGGGCAGTACACACTGTAGAAAAGGGTGAGTCCCTATGGGATATCGGTAAGGAGAAATCTGTATCCGTCATTCAACTAAAGAAAAAAAACGATCTGAAATCCAATGAAATCTACCCGGGTCAAACAATAAAGATCCCTGAAAATAATATAACGCCTGAAGATCGGGAGCTACTTGCGAAGCTTGTACATGCAGAAGCCAAAGGTGAACCATATGCAGGTAAAGTCGCTGTCGCAACGGTTGTATTAAACAGAGTGGATTCCGCCGAATTCCCTGATACTATCAAGGATGTAGTCTATCAGGTTTCAAATGGCTATTATGCTTTTTCACCAGTGCAAAATGGAGAAATCAATCAGGAACCCTCACAGGAAGCAAAGGATGCTGTTCAAGAAGCGCTTGCTTTCAGGGGGCAGGGAAAAGGCTCTCTCTTTTTCTATAATCCTGTCACATCTACAAGCGACTGGATCACAAGCAGAGATACCCTACTGACGATTGGAAAACACCGCTTTGCAAAATAATGGATCAGCATCAGATTAGTCACAATAAATGAGCGCTCGTACACTTTTTCCTTTTCTCTATGCGGGTTTAATAGTAAAATAGAGAAAAGAAAAAGAGGTGATGTTGATGAATGGGACCATAGTGGCTCAAATAGAAGTGGTACGGTGGAAGATGATAGAGTCCGGCATTCGCTTTGGGCTTAGCAGTCCGACCACCATTCAATTGAGTAAAGAACTGGATGCCTTGATCAATATTCATCAGCGTAATGATTCAAAAAAAACAACTCACAGTAAAATCATTCAATAAATAAGAAGGGTTAACCTCTGGAATCTTCTCTCTTATAAAGAGAGAATTTCAAGAAGGTTAACCCTTCTCTACATATAAAGAAGATTGAGTATTGATTGAAAAGGGTACCCTTCTATAGAAGCAATTGATAGCGATCAAGGGAGATGAAAAGATTGAAGAATTCTATTGTGTGTATTACAGGTGGAGCGAATGGAATAGGGAAAACCCTCGTGGAGGAATTTGCCAAACATGGCGCAACTGTTGAATTTATGGATATGGATGGGAAGAAAGGAAGAGAGCACTCCCAAAGGCTCAATGCAGAAGGATATACGACCAGGTTCCATGAAGTGAATGTGGGTGTACCACAGGAGGTAAAAGACGTTTTCAATAGAATAAAGGAAGATCATGGAGTGTTGGATGTGCTGATTAATAACGCAGGTGTATCCAGATTCATGTCCTTCTGGGAAATGGAGCCCGATGATTGGAACGACATTCTATCATCGAACTTAAGCAGTGTATTTTATTGCAGCCGGGAAGCGGCCGAGTTAATGAAAGATCGGGGAGGCTGCATCATTAACATGGCTTCCACCAGGGCTTCCATGTCTGAACCTGATACAGAAGCCTACTCTGCTACAAAAGGGGGAATTGTCAGCCTGACGCATTCACTGGCCATCACCCTGAGTGAAGCTGGGATCCGGGTCAACTCCATCAGTCCGGGGTGGATTCAAACGGAAGATTATGACTCATTGAGAGACATCGACCATCGTCAGCATCCTTCGGGCAGGGTAGGGAAGCCGGAAGACATTGCGAGAGCATGTTTATTCCTTTCTCACCCTGACAATGATTTCATAACGGGGGAAAATCTCGTTGTTGATGGCGGGATGACACGGAAGATGATCTATGAGCATTAATGGGTGCTGTCCCGGGGTTCACGTTACCGGAATCTATCCCTTTCGTAATACGAGAATATTGATGAATCCGATGATTAGAACAAATAGCAAGCTGATGAACATGTCTGCTTCATCCTCCCATCCTCTTTTTTTCTAGGATATGGGAGGGTTGTGGAAAGAGTTCAGGATTTTTGATAAGGATTTGTAAAGATCTATTTTTATGGCAGGAAAAGGGGTCGATCACACACCGTGCTGGTGAGAGTGATCGGCTTTTTTATATAAAAAGGGATAATTTAACAACATGATATGGTAGAATAAGTGTGAAGTATTGTTTGAAAATTAAAATTATATAGTTAACGTGAATGAGGGGGAAAAAGGATGAATCGATTGGATTCAATAAAGAGAGAAATGAATAAAGTATTAGTGGGGAAGGACAAAGAAATCGACCTCTTGCTGATCGCGTTGCTTCAGGAAGGACATGTCCTATTGGAGAGTGTGCCGGGTACAGGTAAGACTTTGCTCGCGAAAACGTTCAGTCATTGTATTGACGGTGGATTCAAAAGGATCCAATTCACTCCTGACGTGTTACCGAGTGATGTGACAGGCATACAATTTTTCAATCCGAAAACACAGGAATTCGAGTTAAGGACAGGCCCCGTTGTCACGAATGTGTTACTGGCCGATGAAATTAACCGGGCCACTCCGAGAACGCAGGCAAGCTTACTGGAAGTGATGGAAGAAAAGCAAATCACCATCGACGGGGAAACCGTCCCATTAGAGCCGCCATTTATAGTCGTTGCCACTCAGAATCCCATTGAATCCCAACAAGGGACATTTCCACTGCCTGCCGCACAGCTGGACCGTTTTTTGTTGAAGATTCCGTTTACGTATCCTACTTTTGATGAAGAGAGAGGAATATTAAACCGCTTTAAATCAACGGAGCCTTTGAATACAGTCAATAAAGTATTAAGCTTGGATGAATTACAATCTTTGTCCCGTCTTGTCAAAGAAGTACATATCTCGGAGGATATTGAAACCTATATCCTTCAAATTACGAGGGGTACAAGAGAACATGAATGGGTTGAGGTGGGTGCAAGTCCACGAGCCAGCCTGGCGCTTCTCAAGGCTTCCCAGGCACAGGCATTTATAGAAGGCAGGGATTTTGTGAGACCACAGGATATCGTGTCGGTTGCCCCTTATGTGTTGCAACATCGAATTCAATTGACGATTGAGTCGTCCTTAACAAGGACATCTGAAGAAGTCATCGAGCAAATAGTGAACACGGCTATGACTCCTGTTGAAGCGAGGCAAGCTTAGTGAATTGGAAGAGAGATATAATCGAAGATCCCTATATATCCTTGACGCTTGTCGTCCTTGTCATAGTCGGAGCAGCAAGTTTTTATGTGCAATCCTATGTCGGATTAGGTATTTTCTTATTGATGATCCTTTATTTCAGGGTGCATCAATGGTATCTGTCGAAGGTTGGAGAAGGCATCAGCGTTGGGAAGACGATGAGGAGATTAAGGCTGCATTGTGATGAGGAACAAAAGTGGGAATTTCAAATCCATAATAAAGGAATGTCCATTTTTGGTGCGACTTTAAAAATCACGTTTAAAGATATAGTCATTCCCACCATGCACACCTATACGACAGGCGTGGAGGACAGCATAGAGGTGTCTATTCCATTTTCCATCCGAAAAAATGATGAAGGAACCATCTCTATACCCGTTATAGGAAAAAGGAGGGGGTTATGCAGGATTACCAAGATGCAGATAGAAATCCCTCATTTATTTGGAAGCGGAAAAGTTCTTTTGGATTTAGTGGATAATGTCCCGTCTACCATTATTGTATTTCCTGATACTTCCCCTGTTAAAATGGAAGAACAAAAGCTCACATGGAAGCAGGGGGATGTCCCCATTCAACATTCATTATTTCATGATGTTTTCCACCAGATCGGGACCAGGGATTACGTTCAAGGGGACCGGTTCCAGGATGTTCATTGGAAGGCGACTGCCCGGACCGGGAGCCTTCAAACAAAAATTTATGCGCCTGCAACCCAAAAAGAGTGGATGATAGCGATCAACGTTTCCGATCGCTATGCCATTACAAATCAATTGGAAGAGATCATTATGTATGCTTCTTATATGATGAAACTTGCAGTAGAACAAAATATCACTTTCTCCCTTGTCTTAAACGTGAGGTCGCAGGGGTTGACCCCTTATTATTACCTGCCGCCGGGAACGGGAAGGGTGCCCAGGCAAAAGGGAATGGAGCTGCTTTCTACGCTATCCACGGATGAATTTACGATCCCATTCCATATTGTCCTTAAGCATTTATCCCTTCGCAGATTAGTTCCTTCTGTTTTTATTACAGCAGGTATAATGGGAAAACAAGAAGAAGCGTTATTGTCAAATATAGAGAAGCAGAACATACAAGTCTATAAGTTGAGATTAGAACAAAAACAAGGAGTCGTCACATTATGGAATTCTTCGCTGAAAGTTCCTTCCTGACCAAACATAAACAAATGCTCCTGGTGAAGTGGGGGCTATTAATCGGTATTGATATTTTATTCGCCTTATTGACCATGACATTCTTATTTTCAAAAGGTGTAATGTTAAACAGCTATGTCCCTTCTCTTTTTATGACATTTATCATCGTGATGGCGTTTCTGACATTAAGCGTGTTAAAACAATCGTTATATAAACTACTAATAGCACCACTCATCATTTCACTTGGCTTAAGTATCTACTTCTTTTCAAGCGCCTGGTGGGCGATATTGGCAGTTTTGGTTTTTTTACATTGGAGGATCACGGCCCATACCCAGAATGATGATTCATCCATTGAAGTGAGCAGTGGGTCCACTCTGATATTTTTAGTTATTGCGTCGGGTTCGTTATTGAGCGGGTCATTAAGGGATTTGGGTAATACGTATATCATCTATGGCCTGTTATTTGTTTTACTCTCTATCATCATCACGTTCACCCCGATGCAAAGAATGCTCAGTGAAGTGGGTAACGGTTCCAAAAAAGTACTCTTGAAACCTATTGGCCTGTGGTTATTGGTAACTTTGGCATGCGGTTTACTGGCAGTCATCAGCTCATTTGTAAGCAAGGGGATCTATTGGGGAGCAGAAAAGATATTCTGGGTGTTCTCGTTCTTGGTAGATCCGATTTATAATCTGCTAATCAAGATACAAGAATTTATCAGTGGCTGGGATGACCCTCAAAAGGGGGAAGGGAATGATGTTCAAAAGCAGGATTTTGGTGAATCTCAAACGTACGAGTTTAGTCAGGGGTTATCATTTTCATGGGTCAATGAAGTTCTATTGGGTTTGTTTGTTATAGCAGTCATCATTTACTTGGTAAGGAAACGAAAGTCTTCCCTGCAGTTAACAGTTGATGAAGGGAGTTCTCCTGCATTCAGTACTCAAAAAATCATGGATACTAACGATGATGAAGAAAAGGATGAATACTCCTATTCACAAGCACGGGACGCAATCCGGCTAGCGATGGAGAGTCTCGAGGAGGAAGCCTACAGGTATGAAGCCGGCAGACTCCCGAATGAGAATGTTCAGATATGGTTCAACAGAATCGGACTAGGTGGGTCTGAAGCATTTTTCTCTCTTTATGAACGTGTTAGATACGGGCAATTCGTTCCAAGTCAGGAAGAAGTCAGTGACTTCACCAGGCAAATAGAAGTCCATATGGGTGAATTGAAAGATCGGAAAGAAAAATAGAAGAAGCCAATGCTTACAGGCGCCGCTTACCTGTCTAGCATTGGCTTCTTTAATTTTTGTTGTGTAGGGTATGATATATGAAAGGAGGGGACGTCTATGTTATTTGAATTACGGGATGTGCACTTTAAAGATATTTTACATATTAAGGGGATGGACATATCTGAGCACAAGACGACCTGCCTGGTCGGGGAAAGTGGTGCCGGTAAATCCACGCTGTTGAAATTATTGAATAAAATGAATATACCAGACAGCGGACAGGTCTATTATAAGGAAAATCCCTTAGTGGGTACCGACCCTGTGAAACATAGGAGAGAGGCGGTCATGATTTCACAGGCACCTCTCCTGTTCGGTGAAACGGTGGAAGAGAATCTTCAGAAAGGGCTGATTTTTTCAGAAAAGCCCCTGGCAGGTCGCGAGGAGCTCATGAAGGTCCTGACCATTGTCAAGCTGGATAAGCCTTTGGATGCTTCTGCAGAACAGCTGTCTGGAGGAGAGAGACAGCGTTTGTCCCTCGGCAGGGTGCTATTGATGAAGCCTGCTGTCTATTTATTGGACGAGCCTACTTCGGCTTTGGATGAAGAAACTGAGATCGAAGTGATGAAAAGTTTTATTGAGTGTGCAAAAGGACACGGGGGGACCATCATCATGGTGACCCATTCTACAAATGTGGCAGAGCAATATGGTGAAGAAATCATTACCATTTCCAAATAAGGGGGGAATGAAGGTGGATAAAGGAATCATCGACATAGAATTATGGAGGTTTATTGCAGCATATGTTTTTGTCCTTCTCTTGTTATTCATCGTGAAATGGAGGGGGATATCCAGGGAAAAGCAGATCATCCTCGCTTCCTTCCGGATGACCGTTCAACTAATCCTCGCAGGTTACATCCTTACATATATCTTTGATCATCCGAGCCCATGGCTTACCTTGAGTATCATATTGATAATGGAGGCATTTGCGATCAGGAATATATTCAAGCAGGTTAAGTATGACATGGATCCTAAACTGAAAGGGATCGCGTCCTTATCTTTATTCATAGGGACACTGATCAGTTTGTTCTATTTCAATATGGTTGTCATCCATTTCTCCCCGTGGTTTGATCCAAGATATTTCATTCCGATCGCGGGGATGATCGTTGGGAACTCCATGACGGGTATCACACTGGGAATTAACACACTATTGGGTGGATTAAAAGATCAACGAGATAAAGTGGAGGGGGCCTTGATGCTGGGGGCAACCCCGAAAGCAGCATCCAAGACCTATGTGGATAATGCGTTTGATTCTGCCATCCTGCCTACCCTTAATAATATGCTGGGTATGGGCATCATTTTTTTACCCGGGATGATGACAGGGCAAATTCTTTCGGGAATCAGTCCTTTGGTGGCCATTGAATACCAGATTGCGATCCTGTTAGGGATAGTCGGGAGTGTTGCGTTGACGGTGGTCCTGTTTATTTTATTAGGATATAAGCAATTATTTACAAAAGATGCCCAATTGAATATCTAATCCCGTTTATATAGAGCTTCCCCGTTCTAATCTAGTTTCTAAGGCATATGATAGAGAAAGAATGATAGGAAGGGGAGAGTTCTATATGAAGTACGAAACAGAGCAGGCCCTGCGTGTGAAAAGCCTGGTCATGGATGTAATGGAAGAGTTAATGAAGGATGAAGGGGAAAGAAGCGCCCAGGAATTGAAGCAGCTCTCAGAATTATTTTCCAGATGTATCTGTGATTTGGTGAATGTGTATACAAACACCTCGGAAGATCATGAGATGACGTTAAAAGGAACCGTGATCAAAGCCAAAATCGGCTATAATCTAATGAAACCCTCATCAAAAATGGTAGGAAAAGAATAGTATGTCAAGGAAGAAACTGACTCATACTAAAGATTCCATCCCTTTATTGGATTGGTGTCTGCTATGGTCGGTTTTTTGTTTGTCACTGACAAAAAATCAGCAAATTTTACATAAATAGGTTCATAACAGTGGCAAATTAATGAAATACTAAAAAAATCAAGCTTTACAATTGTGTATCTCTTCATTGCATGCTATTCTTTTTTATTGAACAGCTTTATAGGAACAATGGATTAATCACTAGAAATAGTTGACGTTTTCTTCATAATCCATTACTTTTATGAAGCAACCAAAAACAAGATAAATTAAGGAGTCGATTCACATGGCACAAAAAACATTTACAGTTACAGCTGAAACAGGAATTCATGCTCGTCCGGCAACTCTACTAGTTCAAACGGCAAGCAAATTCGACAGCGATGTACATCTAGAATACAAAGAAAAGAAAGTTAACTTAAAATCAATCATGGGTGTTATGTCTTTAGGTGTTGGTAAGGGTGCAGAAATCACAATCATTACTGAAGGTAGTGACGAAGAGGAAGCGTTAAACAGCTTACAAGAAACATTGAACAAAGAAGGTTTAGCTGAGTAATGTCAAGTCTCTTAAAAGGAATTGCGGCATCAAATGGTATCGCCATCGCGAAAGCGTATCGCTTAGTTGAACCTGACCTAAGCTTTGAAAAGAAAAACGTAGACAATGCTGAACAGGAAGTAACACGCTTCCAGGAAGCCATTGCCACGTCTAAATCGGAGCTTGAAGCGATCCGTGATAAAGCGAGAGTTGATTTAGGGGAAGACAAAGCCCAAATCTTTGAAGCGCATCTTCTTGTCTTAAGCGATCCAGAACTACTTACACCAATTGAAGACAAAGTCAAATCAGAAAATGTAAACGCTGAATTCGCCCTTAAAGAAACAGCGGATATGTTCGTTTCCATGTTTGAATCAATGGATAATGAATACATGAAAGAACGTGCGGCAGATATTCGCGACGTGACAAAACGTATTCTTTCACACTTGTTGGGTGTACAAATTGCGAACCCTAGCATGGTGACTGAAGAGGTTATTGTGATTGCAGAGGACCTTACTCCTTCTGACACGGCGCAATTGAACCGTGAATTTGTAAAAGGATTCACAACTGATATCGGTGGAAGAACGTCTCACTCGGCCATCATGGCCCGTTCAATGGAGATTCCGGCTGTAGTGGGGACAAAATCCATTACTTCCTCTGTTGAAAATGGTGACATGATCATCGTTGACGGATTAAATGGAGAAGTACATATTAATCCGACTCCGGAAGTGATCGAACAGTATAAAAAAGAGCATGCCCGTTATGAAGAACAAAAAGCCGAATGGGCAAAGCTTGTAAACGAACCGACGGTATCCAAGGATGGGGAGCATGTTGAACTTGCTGCCAACATCGGGACACCTAAAGATCTTGAAGGGGTGAAGAATCACGGCGGTGAAGGTGTAGGTCTGTATCGTACAGAATTCCTATACATGGGTCGTGACGAATTACCTTCTGAAGACGAACAATTTGAGGCTTATAAGGCTGTATTAGAGGGTATGGAAGGGAAACCTGTAGTGGTCCGGACTCTAGATATAGGTGGAGATAAGGAACTTCCTTACCTGAATCTGCCTAAAGAAATGAACCCGTTCCTTGGGTATCGTGCGATCCGTCTTTGTTTGGATGAGCAGGATATTTTCCGTACTCAGCTTAGAGCGCTATTAAAGGCAAGTCCGTTTGGAAACCTGAAAGTCATGTTCCCGATGATTTCAAACCTTCAAGAGTTCAGAGAAGCGAAAGCCATCCTTGAAGAAGAGAAAAAAGCTCTTCTTGAAAATGGGACAAACGTAGCGGATCATATTGAAGTGGGAATCATGGTCGAGATTCCTTCAACTGCTGTCATGGCAGATGTATTTGCCAAGGAAGTTGATTTCTTCTCGATCGGAACCAATGATCTGATTCAGTACACAATGGCTGCCGACCGCATGAACGAGCGTGTTTCCTACTTATATCAACCGTATAATCCTGCCATTTTACGCCTTGTGAAAATGGTGATTGACGCGGCTCATAAAGAAGGGAAATGGGCAGGTATGTGTGGAGAAATGGCTGGAGATGAGATTGCAGTACCGATCCTTCTTGGATTAGGCCTGGATGAGTTCTCTATGAGTGCTACATCCATTTTACGCGCACGTTCTCAAATCCGTCAGTTGAACCGTGCTGAAATGAAGGATCTTGCTGAACAGGCACTGCAATTAGACACCAATGATGCAGTCATTTCACTCGTGAAAAAAGCTACATCAATGGAGTAATTTTATGTTTATATGGTGGAAATGAGGGTAATATATTTGTGAAGAATAAGGCACACCCTTTGGGCCTATTCATTCTCATTTCCCCCTTTTTAGTGGATTGAAGGAACGTATGGTTCTTTCAATCCCTTTTTCTTTTTCACCGGATACATCCAGTGAATGTTTAAAGGGGTTCTGCCATTCCATTAACACCCCGTAGTCACAGGATTCTTCATCCTCAAGATACCCTTTGACTGCTGTTAAGGGTGTACGTCCTGTCTGAAGAAGGAATGTAATGACGGGATCCTTATACTCTCCGCTCGTCAATTTCTCTATATATTCTTCAATGGAGAAATGTTTGGCCACTTTATGATAGGTGGGAATCCGACCTCCTCCAAGCAGCCTGTCCAATTGTAAATGAACCACAATCTCGAAACTTGCGTTCATCAGAACCTTCCCAAGCTTAAATCCCCTAAACTCAGGGTCGATACATAAATCCACCACATACAATGTATCTCCATTTTCATTGTGAGTCCTTATGTATCCATGGTCAGTTATATCTTCCCACGTATGCTGCGGTTTTAATGGATCGAAGTCGACGATTAAACTGGTCATACTACCAGCAAATTTCCCGTCTATTTCCACACATAATGCACCAAGAGGAAAATGAATGAGATGATGGGCAAGCTGGTCTTTGTTCCACAACAGCTCTGATGGGAAAGGCGGTGGAAAAGCACACCTTTGGAGAGATATCAGATCATTGAAATCTTCTTTGCTGTAATTTCGGATGACAGCTTTATGAATATGGCTGTTTCTGAAGACATATTGTTCTTTCATATACATGTTAGAACCTCTTCTCTCAGAATTCACTTGTTCATTATACGTTATGAAAGCGCTTTTTTAAAGTGTTTTACTGAAATAACTTTTACTCTAAAGAAAAAAATAAAATTTTTAAAAAGATCGGTTTATCATTTTGAAAAGCGGGTATTCTATAACTAAGCATGAAATTGGAGATTAATTTCTCACTAACACCCCCTTTTCCTTTTTTTGAACTAGCCCAGTTAACTGTGCTAGTTCTTTTTTTTGTCTGAAAATAAGTCGATTGAATAGCACTCAAGGAGAAGATGAATAATAAAGGTATGCTCATCCATCAAAAGGATAAGCAGTACATTAAAGGGGTGCTGAACAGTGGCAAAACGGACAAAAAAGAATGATCCTCAACAGAAAAATAAAAAAGGCTTCGATTCTTCCAAGATCAATGCGGAATTTGCCAATGAGATAGGAAGCGCGGCAACAAATAAAATCCACAACGACAAAGCAAAAAAAGAAAAAGCATCTAAAAACAACGGTGAATATAAAGGGTAAAGAAGAAAAAAAGGGACGGACCTTGCTTAGCAAGGTCCGTCCCTCTTGTCAGGGTTGAATGAAGGATTCGATACGGTCAAGACCTTCTGAGAGCTCTTCAAGAGAGCAGGCATAGGATAAGCGGAAGTATCCTTCGCCGAGTGGGGAGAAGGCATCCCCGGGAACGACAGCGACCTTTTTCTCTTGGGCGAGGGCCAACGAAAAATCAAAGGAACTCAAAAGAATCCGATCCGGAATCTTCACGAAAAAGTAGAAGGCACCATCAGGTTTGACAATTCCTTCAAATCCCATCCCCACCAAACGGTCGTATACAAAGTCCCTTCGTTTTTTATATTCTTTCTTCATGTCTACCGCATCATCTTTTCCAATCGTAAGAGCTTCATACGCTGCTTTTTGTGAGACGGAAGAAGCACAGGATACATTGTACTGATGAACCTTCAGAAGATGTTTGGAGATCGATTCCGGAGCGAACACGAGCCCGATCCTCCAACCGGTCATGCTATGTGATTTCGATAAACCATTGACGACGATGGTTTGTTCCCTTAAATATTCAGCAATTGAATGGTGGGATCCGTCAAAGGTAAGTTCACTATAAATCTCATCAGCAAGCACAAAGATCTTTCTGTTTCTAAGCAAGTCGGCAATCTCTTTTAACTCATCTTTAGATAGGCTTACCCCGGTTGGATTGGATGGATAAGGCAATATGACACATTTTGTTGAAGGCGTTAAGCTCTTTTCAATAAGAGAGGCATCCAGTTTAAACTCATTTTGTGTGATATCGATATGTACGGGATTAGCACCACAAAGTGTAATGATCGGCTCATAGCCAGGGTATACGGGGCCCGGGATCAGGCAGTCATCGCCTTCAGAGAGGATGGTTCTAAGGATGACATCGATCCCTTGAGAGGCGCCATTTGTGACTATGACTTCATTTGCAGGGTTATAATGAAGATTATATTTTTCTTTTACATAGGAAGACGCTGCTTCCCGTAATTCAGGAAATCCTGCATTATGGGTATAGGAAGTGAAGTCATCATCAATGGCAGCCTTACCCGCTTCTTTAATATGTTGAGGGGTAGTGAAATCAGGCTGACCGATCGTAAGGGAAATCATTCCGTCTATCCCTGCCACCATGTTGAAAAACTTTCGTATACCTGAAATCTGGATATCCTTGACACGAGGGTTAATATACTGTTCCAATACGTACACCTACTTTAACAATTTGATTCATATTTTACCATTAATCCTCTCTTTTACGTAGTGATTTTGTTTGGATACGGGTGAAAAAGGGAAATGAAAAAAATAAAAATGTCAGTTAGGGAGAGCCGTATGATTCGAACGAGTATAGTCATGGAAAACGGGGAGATCGAACAGGATGTTCCCTTGTCCAGAATTAAAGAAAAACGTGTTAAATGGTACTGGGTGGACTTTTCGGAACCGACCCCCAAGGATATTCGGTTACTGAAACTTTATTTCCGCTTCCATCCACTTGCGATAGAGGATTGCCTGGACGATTTCAGCCAGCGTCCCAAGCTCGATTTTTATGATCAGTACATATTTGTCCTTCTGCACGCCATTCATCAGGAAACGCTGAATTCCCATGAAGTGAATATGTTTGTGAACTCCAGTTTTATCGTCACCTTTCATAAACAGCCTGTCCGGGAATTAAATCACCTATGGGATAAGGTCCACCAGGAGGGCGATCAACTCAGTCCTTTTAAAATCATGCATGGAATCGTTGACAGGTTGGTGGATGATTATTTTCCCCTTGTATATCGCATCGAAGATCGGCTTAATACAATTGAAGATCATACAAATGAAGAAGCGGATAGTGATTTGATGGATGAACTATTCGATATTCGCCATGATATGTCCAAGTTACGGAGAACCCTCGTCCCCATGCGTGATTTATTATACAGAATCAGTAATTCCGGCAGATTGAACGCATTGAAAGAAGAGCAGCTCTATTTCAATGATGTGTACGATCACTTAATCAAACTTGTCGAGATGCTTGAATCATACCGGGAATTCTCATCCGATATACGGGATAATTATTTATCCATTAACTCGGATAAAATGAATAACATCATGATGACCCTGACCGTCATTACGACGATTTTCATGCCTCTTACCTTTATTGCAGGTTTATATGGGATGAACTTTGTTTACATGCCTGAGTTGGATGAGAGAAGCGGGTACTTCATCGTTCTCGGGGTTATGGGCGCGATTGCACTGGTTATGTTCGGTTTCTTTATGAAGATCGGCTGGCTCAGGTTCAGCTCGAAAAAAAGAAGGAGAAAGCGAAGGCTCCTTCGCTTGAAATGAATAAGGCAAAAAGCAGTGACTTCATTGGAAGCCACTGCTTTTTTTTAAATATTATCCGTCCTTAAGCCAGCCTTTTTCAACGCCAGTTTCAATCCATTCACATATTTGTGCATGTATTTGAGGGGAGATGCCTTTTATCCATGCATTGCGGTTTAATACCTGATGTGCATGAATCTCATGCTCCAACCATGATCTTCCTTCGGTCGAAATATTCAAAAGAAGGGGTTGAATATGATCAATGATCGTAGCATAAAGGGCTTCATTGGTCTTTCCTTCTTCAAATTCCTCCCATAGGGAACGGTATTGATCACTTATCTTTTCAGGGAGCAACCCAAAGATCCGATCGGCTGCAAGATTTTCCCGTTCGATCTTGTCTTTATATCCTTCTGCATCGAAAGCGTATGTATCACCTGCATCTATCTCCACAATATCATGCAGAAGCAGCATCCGGATGGAGGTGAAAAGGTCTGTTTCCTTCTTTCTTTCATACACTTCAAATAAGGTCATGGCCATCAAACACACATGCCAGGAATGTTCGCCACTATTTTCTCTTCGGCTTCCGTCACTTACGTACGTTCGGCGCTCGATGGTCTTTAATTTGTCCACTTCTTTTATGAAATTCATCATTTCAGCTAACAAGGCACACCCTCCAAGATTCACTTTCTTTATGTATTCATTATGAGTACAGCTAAGGAATACTGCAACTGATTCATGAGAGATTTCACATGTAATTGCGTTAAAATTGTAGATTTTTTCGTGAAAAAACGTTATATTGGTTGAGGACAATAGAAGAAGAATTGGGAGTATATTTTATTTCCCGAGAGGTTCTAGCACAACCCTCTATAAAAAACTAAGGAAAACGGCATCCTTAGGTGTCGTTATTTTTTTGTTGGTGGCAATTGAAAGCCTATATTATAGAGTCCTACAGAATCTCTTTCTTCTTTTCATGGCAAACGAGCCTGCAGAAAAGAAAGGAGAACCTTTTATGAACACAGAGAAAGCGTTAGTCGTATTCAGCGGAGGTCAAGATAGTACAACGTGTTTATTTTGGGCAAAGAAAGCATTCAAAGAAGTGGAAGCAGTGACATTTAACTATGGTCAGAGACATGTGGCAGAGCTTGATTGCGCAAAAGAGATTGCGGAAGATCTGAACGTACCTCACCATGTATTGGATATGAGTTTATTGAACCAGCTGGCACCAAGTGCATTAACACGGGCTGATGAAGAAATCACCCATGAGGATGGTGAATTGCCTTCGACTTTTGTTCCGGGAAGAAATCTATTATTCTTGTCGTTTGCAGGGGTACTCGCAAAGCAGATTGGAGCGAAGCACATCGTCACGGGAGTATGTGAAACAGATTTCAGCGGGTATCCGGACTGCCGCGATATTTTTGTGAAATCGTTGAACGTTTCCCTGAATCTATCCATGGACGATCAGTTTGTGATCCATACCCCTCTCATGTGGATCAATAAAGCCCAAACGTGGGAAATGGCCGATAGCTTAGGGGCCTTCCAGTATGTAAGGGAAAACACCCTCACTTGTTATAATGGAATAAAAGGCAGTGGGTGTGGAGAATGTCCCGCTTGTGAACTCAGGCAGAAGGGATTAGAAGATTACGTAAATAAAAGATCAGGAGGAGAGGGCCGATGATTCAACAGATTTATCCTACCCCCGACCATCCTTATGAGTTTGAGTTAAATAAAGACATGCATTTCGCCGCAGCGCACTACATTCCCCACCCGGATGCAGGAAGCTGTCAGGAGATCCATGGTCATACGTATTTCGCAAACATTACAATCGGGGGAGATCAGCTCGACGATTCAGGATTCCTAATAAATTTCCAACATATAAAAAAGTTGATCCATAAACGGTTTGATCATACATTGATGAACAATGATGAAAGATTTTCCTCAGCGGGGGGCAATGTGTTTCCAACTACTGAAGTTGTGGCAAAGGTGATGTGGGAGATCATCCAGGCGCATTTAGATACACTTCCTCACCGTCCTAAATGCCTTCAAGTATTTTTGAGAGAAACACCTACAAGTTATTGTCTATACAGACCAAAGGGGAAGAAGTCATGAGGAAAATCCCCGTTTTAGAAGTGTTTGGCCCTACCATACAAGGGGAAGGGATGGTCATCGGTCAAAAGACAATGTTTGTTCGGACTGCCGGATGTGATTACAGCTGTGCATGGTGTGACTCTGCCTTTACATGGGATGGCTCTGCCAAAGAGGATATCGTGCTTATGTCAGCTCGTGAAGTATGGAATAGATTACGGGAAGTGGGAGGGGAGAGATTCTCTCACGTAACGATTTCCGGAGGGAACCCTGCTTTATTAGCTCACATGAAGGAGTTCATCGACATCTTGAATGATAATGGTATCGATTCTGCCCTTGAGACGCAAGGGAGCCGGTGGCAGGATTGGTTTTATGATATTAGTGATCTGACCCTTTCCCCAAAGCCGCCAAGTTCAGGAATGGAGACCGATTTTGAAAAGCTTGATGAGATCGTGCATCGATTAACTGAAAATCGCTCACAATTCAGCCTGAAGGTGGTAGTCTTTGACGATCAGGATTTAGAATATGCCACAGGTATCCATCAACGCTATCCTGGTGTCCCATTTTATATTCAAACAGGTAATCCGTCTGTTTCTGAAGGGGACACAGTCAAGCTGGTTTCAGATTTACTGATGGACTATGAAACACTCATTGAAAAAGTGTGTGAAAGAGAAGATTTAAATCATGTTCGTGTACTTCCTCAGCTACATACTCTTGTATGGGGGAATAAGCGGGGAGTATAAGATGAAAAGCGATTGATGGATTCTACTATTCAATCGCTTTTCTTTTTTTGTGTGACATGTTAAGAACGGGAGCCTTCATCTTCTTGGTTCCTGCTCTTTTGCCCTTCTATATAAGAGAGCTCATCAGGTTCGTCCTTACCCTCCACATTCTTTCCAAGGGCAATCAAGGGAATGTTGTTCTGGGCAGGAAGGATGTGGTCACTGATCTCGTCAAAATCAGGCAGTCTTTTGCTTTCGAAATCTGGTCTATCCGTCATATCATCACCTCCTTCCCTTAGTATGTATAGTGATTTTCATTCTACTCACCCGGAGTCCAATCGTGTCAAAGGTCGTCTTCCTATCATAGGGATCCGACTTTTTTCAAAGGGGTGTGTAAAGAAGGTCCGTAATTGTCGATATAAGGAGGGAGGGCAATAATGTAGGGAAGGGCGAAGAATATTGAATCAATCTAATGGAATACTTTTGGAAAGCGGAACAAATGAACTTGAAATCGTTGAATTCGAGGTTCAAAACAATAAATTCGGTATTAATGTCATAAAAGTGAAGGAAATCATTCAGCCGACAGCGGTCATACCGATTCCTCATTCACACCCCCATGTAAAGGGGCTCGTTCAATTAAGAGGAGAGGTGCTCCCCGTTGTGGATATGGCAAGGGTACTTGGTGCGGAAGAAGAGGAAACAGCAAAATCCAAGTACATTGTTGCCGAATTCAATCAGCAGAAGGTTATTTTTCATGTCCATAACGTCACGCGGATCCATCGGATTTCATGGAATCAAATTGAAAAACCTTCTGAAATGTATTCAGGGGTTCACTCAGGGATCATAGGGGTGATCAAAAGGGAGGAATCCATGATTCTTCTGTTGGATTTTGAGAGCATCATGCTTGAGATCAACCCTGAAACAGGTATCCGCGTAGATCAAGTGAAAAAATTAGGTCCGAGGGAGAGAAGGAATAAAAGAATCGTTGCCGCAGAGGATTCACCTTTACTCAGGAAGCTTCTGAATGACACCCTGAGAGAAGCGGGATATGAGGACGTGGAATTTTTTGAAAATGGGGCAGATGCCTTCCGTTATTTAGAATCCCTTGCAGAGGGAGATCTGGAACTGAATGAAAATGTACATCTTGTTCTGACGGATATTGAAATGCCACAAATGGATGGCCATCATTTGACCAGACGAATCAAAGATCATGCCAAGCTTAAAACTCTCCCTGTCATCATTTTTTCATCTCTTATCACGAATGATTTGAAACATAAAGGGGAAATGGTAGGGGCGGAAGCTCAAATCAGCAAACCGGAGATCGCGCAGTTGATTTTAAAAATCGATCAGTATGTTCTTTAATGGTCCTATGAGTAAAACAAAAAAGGGGTTTTGACCATGGTCAAAACCCTTTAGAAGATATATGCGTTACTGTACTAAAATCATCGGGTATCAAAAGAAGCTGTCCCCTAATTTTTTGAATACGGGCTTTTGATAATGACTTTTTCCGGTCTTTCGAATCTGGTCGTTATGATCCGACATTCCTGTATACCGTTCCAAGATCCCTTTAGCCTGCTGCAATCCCATTTTACATTTCGGGTTTCTTGACCCCTGATCGAGTGAGCCAAGATGTGGAAGCTCTTTGAAATCCTCTTTGGATGGTGGGAGATGAAAGGTATATTCTCCACAATCAATCAAGACATCGGATTGCTGTTGACTATTCTTTGGATTGTTGGAGAAATGAAGCCCGACTTTCTTCGCCTTGCCTTCTTTGATCATTTTCATTAAGGCTCGTTTTTTTAATGAATATAAGTATTTTGGGTTACCTGCTGTTTTCGCATGACGATTCACAGTGAAAATAGCTTGAGAGAGGGTAATGACGGATGTGGAAGAAGGGGTGGATTTACTAGTGTTTCTCAAGTTATTGGCTCCTTTCTAATGTAATCACCTCTATTATACCCCCTTTTCCTATGTTTGGAAAGGTACCGGGGGGAGTTTATTGATAAAGGTAATGAATTGTGTAAATATTCTTCTGATTTGATAAGTCGGGGTATCTGGGGGGAACCTCATAAAGGCTCAACCTGAACAATGTAGGGGTTACATTATTAGGTGAGCCTTTTGATTATCGACCGGGGTATATATTGATATTCTCCGTCACGTTATACGGTGAAGATTGATATCCGTTAAAACCATAGGGTTGTGGGTATCCACCAGGATAAGGGTACCCTCCGTAAGGCGGATATGGCGGCGGGTAGCAGGCTGGGCCGTAGCATGGTCTGTTGAAAAGAAAAGGACTGATGGCCAATCCTGCTAAACCGCCGGCTAAGAATGGTAATCCAAAGAATGGGAAGAAACGCTGGTCGCCTCCTCTATAGGGTGCATAGCTTCGATATGGATAATATGCGTGTTGATACATAAATGAAAAAACCTCCTCTCTCTATTTAGTCTATGGTTCATACTCAGCCTGTGCGCCTGTCTCATATAGATTGGGCGGAGGAACTGGATGGGTCCGACATCAGGTAAGGGGAGTAGAGATAACAGATAATATTCTTACAAGAATGTAGGAAAATCATGGATGGAATAGTAAAATGGAATCAGGACGCATGATGCAGATAAAATCAAAAGCATAAAAGGATGACGGATCCATGAAATGGACAGATAGTACCACCACCATCAGTCAAGATCAAAAGTTCGTCGACACTGTGGTGAAGGAATTAATTTTAGATCATATTCACGATATGATTTTCATTATGAAAGTCGAAGAGGGAAATAAATTCAAATATGTATATGTAAATGAATCAGCTAAAAGATATACGACGATCCGACAGGAGGATATGGGCCGATTGTTGGAGGATGTGATGCCGGTAGAATTGGCCGTGGACTTAAAGGGGAAGTATTCGGAACTGGTCGTAACGGGTGAACGCATCAGCTATCAGGATTCATTTTATGTGAACGGAGATAAGGTGATAAATGAATCGATCCTGACACCGATTAAAAATGAAAATGGACAAGTAGATTACGTTGTTTCCATCACGAGAGATATTACACCATCCATTGAGGAAAAGAAAAAATTGGTGAAAGCGAAGGAACGATACAAATCAATCATTGAACATAATCTTGATGCCATCTTCATTCTGGACTCACAAGGTATCATCCGGGAGTCGAATGGAGCAGGCTGTTCTCTTTCGGGATATTCAAAATCAGCACTGGCCAATTTGAATATATATGATCTATTCCACCCCCAAAATAAGAATGTGTTAGGAGATTCCCTTTATCAAACATTACTGGGTAATCCATCTTCGATTGAATATTGTATCTTAATAAATGAAGCGGGTGAAGAAAAAATTACTCAATTGAAAATGGTCCCCATCGTGGTAAAGGAAAAGTGTGACGGGTGCTATATCATCGCAAAAGACATCACGGCGCATCATCAACAAAATGAAATGATCAATTATATGGCTTTGCATGATCAATTGACGGGTCTATTGAACAGGAAGGCATTGGATGATCATATTCCATTAATCATTCACAATATGGAAGAGAGGGGAGTGGAGCTCTCCCTTTTATACCTCGATCTGGATCGGTTTAAATTTGTGAATGACACATTGGGCTTAAAGGGAGGGGATCGATTCCTGAAAAAGATAACGGAGCGCCTGGTCACCCTGACAAATGAGGAGTGCTTACTGTACAGACAGGGTGGGGACGAATTTATCTTCCTTTTGAAGAATTGCAGCTTTGAAGATACGAAGACAAAGGCAATAGAAATCCTGGCATTATTTATCGATCCTTTTACAATGGAGAAACAGGAATTTTATATTTCTCCTTCCATCGGCATCAGCCGCTATCCTGCAGACGGCTATGACTCCAATTCCCTCATTCAAAAAGCCGCACAGGCACTGTTTGAGGTAAAAGAAAAAGGAAGGGCGCATTATCGCTTTTACCAAACCCATATGAAATCAAGTTTTCCAAATTATATCATTATGGAATCGCATTTGAGAAAAGCAATAGAAAAGGGCGAGTTGTACGTGCATTATCAACCCCAGGTCAATTTATCGACGGGAACAATCGACAGCTTCGAGGCATTAATCCGGTGGAATAATCGGAAGTTTGGCTTCGTTTCTCCTGCCCAGTTCATACCCCTGGCAGAAGAAACGGGGCTGATTCATCAAATCGGCGAATGGGTATTGGAGCAGGTATGTATCCAATTGCAAAAATGGAGAACCAAAGGATACAGGTCTGTGCGGGTGGCAGTCAACATTTCCCCCAAGCAATTCCTGCAGGAGCAATTAGTGGACACAATCGATTTCTATTTATCCACGTATATGATACCCGCTTCCTGCATAGAAATTGAAATTACGGAGGGAGCCATGCAGGACACCCAGCAAACCTTGAAAATGCTGAAAAAGCTAAAAGATCTTGGCGTGTACATTTCTGTTGACGATTTTGGCACAGGTTACTCTTCTCTTCATTATTTAAAGCGGTTTCCCATCGACATCCTGAAGATCGATCAATCCTTTGTCAAGGAGATTGGAATGAATCAGAAGGACTCTGCCATAACGACAACCATCATCCATCTGGCCCATAGTCTGGGGCTTGAGGTCATTGCAGAGGGAGTCGAGCGGGAAGGTCAGGTCGATTTTTTGAAAGAGGCGAACTGTCAGAAAGCTCAGGGTTACTTCTTTAGTAAGCCGATTGGCCCTAAAGAGATCGAGCAGCAGCAATTTGTCCTTATGTAATTGGAAGGGTGCCGCAGAACAGAAACTTTTTGTTGACTCAAAGGGTGATCCGGCTAAATGTTTGACAGAGTAATTCCTATGACTTATTTTAAAGTGAGGAGTGTAATAGGTTCATAGAAGGATAGAGTAAGGACATTTTCCTGTGATGAACCACAGTTCCGAATGCTTTTTGAAGGAGAGGGATTATGAAAAAGACAAAACGTATGGAAATCCTCTTTCTCCCTACCGAAAGAGGAACGGTTAAAGTGTATGTATTCGGCTTTAAATCTCCTCGATCTTTAGGACAGGTAGTTGTTTCATATAATGATGTTTCAGTTGAAGCAAAAGGATATAAGAGAAATAAAACCATTATTAAAGCGCTCGCTCAATTACACGATCTCATCGTGAATAATCCGGATGGTTAGCCTTTCAGACTGATTTTTAAGAAAATNNATTTTCTTAAAAATCAGTCTTTTTTTACGAATAAAATGGCTGTGATGCATCTTTATATGATAAAATATGAGTGAGTATTCATTCATTACTAGGGGGAGTTACATATGGGAGAAGAGCAAGTTGTAATTGTAACGGGCGGTTCGAATGGTATGGGGAAATATATGGCAAAGCACTTCGTAGAAACCGGTGCAAGCGTCGTCGTAACCGGGAGGAATGAGGAAAGGCTTCAATCCGTGAAGGAAGAGTTTTCATCCCTAAAAGGAAAGATCGAAGTATTTCAAATGGATGTAAGGGAACAGGAGCATGTAAAAGCGATGGTTGAATTCACGGCAGAAAAATTCGGCAAAATCGATGTACTCATCAACAATGCAGCTGGAAACTTCATATGTCCTGCAGAAAAGCTTACTCCAAATGGATGGAAGTCCGTCATCGATATCGTCCTGAATGGAACATTTCTATGTTCGCATGCCGTCGGTAACTATTGGATCGAACATAATCAAAAGGGATCCATCATTAATATGGTTGCCACTTACGCCTGGAATGCCGGTGCAGGTGTCGCACATTCGGCAGCGGCAAAAGCCGGGGTTTTATCGTTGACAAGAACCCTTGCTGTTGAATGGGGGCATAAATACGGTATTCGTACGAATGCGATTGCCCCTGGACCTATCGAACGGACCGGTGGGGCAGAGAAGCTTTGGATCTCGGTGGAAGCAGCCAAAAGAACCATCGACAGTGTACCATTAAAACGTTTGGGGACGCCTGAAGAAATTGCTGGCCTTGCCTTTTTTATAGCCTCTGATAAAGCGGCCTACATTAACGGAGAATGCATCACCATGGATGGGGGTCAATGGCTGAACCAATTTCCTTTTTGATTAAAATGAGTACCGAGGACGAGTTTTCTTAAGAAGCTTTCCCCGTTCCTGTCCAAGAGGCAGGACAGGGAAGGCTTTTTGGTTTTTCTCTTTCTGTTCCGGTGAATAGTTGTGTTATAATTATGCAAAAAACATGAGTGATGGTGGGGGAGTGCGAATGGATGCATTAGAGATATTGACCAATATAGAGAACGTGATTCCGTACTTTCAACCGATTTTCAGTGCAGACGAACATAAAATCGTCGGATATGAGGTGTTGGGGAGACTGATGACCGGGGATGGCGTGGCAGAAAGTCTCGGTCCATTTTTCGGGGATGAGGAGATACCCGAAGAATATAAACTTGAAGTGGATGAGCGTGTCACCCGTCTGGCCCTGGAGAAATTTATAGAAGAGAACCAAGAGGGTTACATATTCCTAAACCGTGATGCAAGATTACTTATGCTTGACCACGGAGAATCCTTTCTTGAACTTCTTCTGGAGTATGAAAAGAAAGGGTTGGATTTAAACCTGACGGTAATCGAACTGTCTGAAAAATCGTTTGTGGGGGACTTTGATCAACTGGTTCACCTTCTCCTGTATTACAAAACCTATGGCATAAAAATTGCCATCGATAATATTGGAGGGAACAGCGGCCAATTGGACCGGCTTTCACACTATTCCCCGGACATTTTGAAAGTGGATTTATATCAACTCCGTAATGATGCGGGAAATAAAGTATATAAAGATATTTTATACAGTTTATCGATGCTTGCCAGAAAAATCGGGGCATCCCTTTTGTTCGAAAATATCGAGATCAATTATCAGCTCCAGTTTGCCTGGTTGAATGGCGGCCGGTACTATCAGGGCTTTTATCTAAAGCACCCCTCAGACACCTTCCTGAAGCCGGATGTATTAAAGGAGAAGTTGAAAGAAAAATGTCAGGACTATATACGATATGAAAAGAAGCATCTGGAAGCAGGCTACGAATTTGCAGAAGTCCTTCATAAAGAAATCAGTCAGACGTTGATGTTGACCAAGAAGCAAACGGTGGATTATGATGATCTTCTTTTTGAGATCGCCAAGCATTTTACGGATAAATGCTTTCGGTTATATATGTGCGATGAAAATGGGTTCCAAGTCACGAGTAACGTGGTGAAATCCGGTGATAAATGGATGATCGAACCAAATTACAAAGGAAAGAATTGGAGCTGGCGTCCCTACTTCCTGGAACATATTATCCGTATGAGAATCGATAAAAAAGGTTTACTTTCTGATATATACAGTGACATCGATTCAGGTGAATCGATCCGCACGTATTCCTATCCATTCGGAAATGGACTTTATCTCTTCATGGATCTCTCCTATGAATTTCTATTTGAAGAGGAAGGATTGCTTTTTTAGGATGCTTGCCGGGCCTGAGCGAGCCGCCT
>NZ_NTUP01000007.1 GCF_002561455.1 Bacillus sp. AFS015802
AATTCTTTTCACAGAAAAAGAGCTATGGTCACATAGCCCTCTGATGTCATCAGAAATTTTCCAACGCATGACTATTCATTTTTTCCAAGCGGTGAGGCGGACAAACCTTGATGGTCCCGTTAATGACCTTCTCATCCTCTTCATTTGTGGCCGATACTTGAATGGTTACCAAGTGTTTATCGGGATGTACTTCTGTCACTTCGAACAGGAACTGAACCGTAGCGTAATGGAAGACCGGCTTCGGAAATTCGATGTTTTGCTCTACGATATGGGAACCAGGGCCCGGTAGATACTTGGAAACGGCCGACGTAATGATCCCCGTCAACATGATGGACGGCACGATCGGCTTTTTAAACGGTGTCTGCGAAGCATAGTCGTGCTGGATGTATAATGGATTGGCATCGTTTGTGAGCCCAAGGTATAGAAGCAGTTCATTGTCTTCGATCTTTTCTGTCAGGGTCAGCTTTTCACCAACCGTCATTTCCTCGATTTTTCTTCCCAGTTTTCTCTTTTTCCCCAATAACATAAGAAGCACCTCCACGTATGTAAACGATTACAATTTTAAATAATAAAAATTGTTTTTATTGTCTGTCTATTAGTATTTTATCATTTTTAGGTTTTCCATACAAAGAATTTTTACGCGTGGGGAGGTAATTTCATTTTCTCTTTGAAATCTTTTTTTGATTTGGATGGTAGTGGTTGAATCTATAGTTGATTTTAACGGAGCGAGTGCTGGTTGATTTCCGCTGCAGGTGCTCGCTTTCCGCGGGGCTGGCCGTGAGCCTCCTCGGCAAGCCTGCGGGGTCTCAACTTTCTGAGCATGTTTTTTAAAGAAGCAATTAAAAATCAAAGTCTTTTATCAAACAAACTTAAATTAAGATGTTTGAGAAACCTATTTCTAATTTGTTGATAATCATTTCTTAATATTTAATTACCCAAACAATCATTACGAAAAAAACTGACCTCCCATATGGAAGCCAGTTCTGAAAACATTCTATCTATTAAGCCAATGAAGACATGACGTTTTTGACTGCGTCGGCTGAATTGGAGAGTGCCGCTTTTTCGTCTTCGGTCAGTTCGAGTTCGATGATTTTTTCGAGGCCGTTTCCTCCGAGGATGGTCGGGACACCGAGGTAGATGCCTTCGAATCCGTATTCGCCTTCCAGGTAGGCAATGGCCGGGATGACGCGGCGCTGGTCTTTCAAGATGGCTTCGACCATTTGGACGAGTGAGGCTGCAGGAGCATAGTAGGCACTTCCGTTACCGAGAAGTCCTACGATCTCGCCCCCTCCTTTACGGGTGCGCTCAACGATGGCGTCAAGACGGTCTTTAGGGATCAACGTCTCTAGCGGGATGCCTCCTGCATAAGAGTAGCGAATAAGAGGAACCATGTCGTCTCCATGGCCGCCGAGGACGAATCCAGTGATATCCTTGACGGACAGATTTAATTCCTGTGCGACAAACGTACGGAAGCGTGCTGTATCCAATACGCCGGACTGGCCGATTACGCGCTCTTTAGGAAAGCCGGATTCTTTGAATACGGTATACGTCATGGCATCCACGGGATTTGTCAGCACGATGATATAGCAATCAGGTGAATGCTTGACGATTTGCTGGGTGACTGATTTCATGACCTTTTGATTGGTCTGTACCAGGTCATCACGGCTCATCCCAGGTTTCCGGGCAATCCCTGCAGTGATGACAACGATATCCGAATCCTTTGTATCCTCGTAACTGGATGTGCCGATGATGTTTGCATCAAACCCTTGGACAGGGCTCGCCTCAAGCATATCCAGCGCCTTCCCTTTCGTTGGATCCTCGTTTTGCGGAATATCAACCAATACCACATCTCCAAGTTCTTTCTGAGCGAGCATCAGTGCCGTTGTCGCCCCGGTGAAACCCCCACCAATCACAGATACTTTTCTACGTTTAATGGCCATCATGATTCCTCCTATTCATGTCTTTATGTAAAGGAAGGAGTGCCTCTGTCAGAAGCACCCCATCCTTAGTCAAAATTATTATGCTTCCATGTTTTCGATTAAAGCAGAACCGAACTCAGAGCATTTCACTTCTGTTGCTCCATCCATCAGACGGGCAAAGTCATATGTTACCACTTTAGAAGCGATTGTTTTTTCCATTGATTTCGTGATCAGGTTGGCCGCTTCCGTCCAACCAAGGTGCTCAAGCATTAGTACACCTGAAAGGATGACAGAAGATGGATTTACTTTATCCATACCTGCATATTTAGGAGCCGTACCATGAGTCGCCTCAAAGATGGCATGTCCTGTTTCGTAGTTGATGTTTGCTCCTGGAGCGATACCGATTCCACCTACTTGAGCAGCAAGTGCATCAGAGATGTAATCTCCGTTTAGGTTCATTGTTGCGACAACATCGAACTCAGCTGGACGAGTAAGGATTTGTTGTAGGAAGATATCAGCGATTGAATCCTTCACGATGATTTTACCTGCTGCTTCAGCATCGGATTGAGCTTTATTAGCCGCTTCCAATCCGTCAGCTTCCTTGATCTTGTCATATTGAGCCCAAGTGAATACTTTATCGCCGAATTCTTTCTCAGCAAGCTCGTAACCCCAGTTTTTGAATGCTCCTTCAGTGAACTTCATGATGTTCCCTTTGTGAACAAGCGTTACGGATTTACGGCCTTCAGTGATTGCGTAATTGATCGCAGCACGTACAAGGCGGTTTGTTCCTTCTTCAGAAACAGGCTTGATTCCGATACCTGATGTTTCAGGGAAACGGATTTTGTTAACGCCCATTTCGTCTTGCAGGAAGCTGATTAATTTTTTCACTTCATCAGAACCTTTAGCGTACTCGATCCCTGCATAGATATCTTCTGTGTTTTCACGGAAGATGACCATGTCAGTATCTTCAGGACGCTTAACTGGTGAAGGAACACCTTCGAAGTAGCGTACTGGACGAAGGCATGTGAATAGATCCAATTCCTGGCGAAGCGCAACGTTCAATGAACGGATTCCGCCGCCGACAGGAGTCGTAAGTGGACCCTTGATCGCGATGAAGTATTCACGGATTGCTTCAAGCGTATCGTTTGGAAGCCATTCGCCTGTTTTGTTGAATGCCTTTTCCCCAGCATATACTTCTTTCCATGAAATCTTGCGTTCGCCTTTGTATGCTTTCTCTACAGAAGCATCCAGGACGCGTTGAGCCGCTGCCCAAATATCTGGACCCGTTCCGTCACCTTCAATGAATGGGACGATTGGATTGTTAGGCACATTAAGTTGGCCATTCTGGTTTGTAATTTTTTCACCTTGTGTCATTATGTAACCTCCATTTTTTCATTATCAAAGGGGATGACCCATAAGTTATGCATGTTGAGTCATTCCCCTTCTCTTATTATTACACCAATATTTTTACTATTTGTAAATATTGATGATTAACCTCTTTGATCAACCGGCACATATTCCTGCTTGCCAGGTCCCACATAATCAGCACGAGGACGGATTAAACGGTTGTTTGAATACTGCTCTAAAATGTGTGCCAACCAGCCGGATACACGGCTTACCGCAAAGATCGGCGTGAACAGGTCATGATCGATGCCTAAGCTATGGTATACGGATGCCGAGTAGAAATCAACATTTGGCGGCAGGCCTTTATTGGACGTAAATACGTCTTCTACCTTAACGGACATTTCGTAGTATTTACTTTGTCCCGTTAATTCAGTTAATTTCTTGGACATTTCTTTAAGATGCTTCGCACGTGGATCCCCTTGACGGTAAACACGGTGACCGAAGCCCATGATTTTTTCCTTCTTCTCTAACTTGTCCAGGATATATTCTTCTGCTTTATCGACAGAACCGATTTCAGTAAGCATCTTCATAACCTGCTCGTTTGCCCCACCGTGAAGAGGTCCTTTTAGAGCACCAATCGCAGCAGTGACACCTGAATAGACATCTGATAGAGTCGCGACGCAAACACGCGCTGTGAACGTGGAAGCGTTTAATTCATGGTCCGCATGAAGCACAAGTGCTTTATTGAATGCTTCAACTTCAACAGGCTCAGGATCTTTCCCTGTCAGCATATATAAGAAGTTAGCGGCAAAGCCAAGGTCCTTACGGGGTGCAACCGGTTCCTGACCGTTGCGGATGCGGGCAAAGCTTGTAACGATCGTCGGGATCTTCGCTTGAAGGCGAACGGCTTTCAAGTAGTTTTCCTTCTCTTCCATCACGTCTGCTTTGTCATCATATAATCCAAGTAAGGATACAGCTGAACGTAAAGCGGCCATTGGATGAACTTCTTTGATGTTATACATCTTGAAGTGCTCAAGGACTTCTTTAGGCAGTTCAGCGTTGGCTGCTAACAGCTCTGTAAATTCCTGAAGTTCCGATGCGTTAGGTAATTTCAGATGCCATAATAGGTAGATTACCTCTTCGAAGCTTGCATTGTTTGCTAAATCATCAATGTTGTAGCCAACATATGTAAGAGTGTCGTCAATGATCGAACTGATGGACGATGTCGTTGCTACAACTCCTTCTAATCCGCGAGTTGCTGTCATAATAACCTCTCCTTTTGTTAAGTATTTCTCTTTTACCCATTTTCATATGAGTATAAAACCCTACAAAACGATCAAGTAGTCTAGTAGGCTTGTTTAAAAAGAACGTAAAAAGAACGCTGAGCGATTGCTCAATTCCTATACAAAAAATGATTCCCGGCCCTTCCTATGATATCACGAGAGCTTGGGATGCGCTTACATTTCCTATTATAAACAATTATCTGACTTTTGTGAATGAAAACGCATCAATTTCTATAAAAATTATTTTTCTAGAAAAATAAACCATCGGATAAATAGGGATCGAACGCGGCGACCCCAGGTCATTCTTTACAGAAAGAATTCATAAACTTTCATGGCGAGATACGCGATGCCTGCGCCGATCAGAGGCCCCACGGCAACCCCTTTGAATAACGCAACAGCCAAGACGGTTCCAAGGACCAGTGCCGTCGTGAGATGAGGATCATCCTCCAATAGGATCAACCCGCTCTTTGCGATTAATGCGACTGCCATACCGGAAGCGAGGGCGATCCACGCATAAGGGGATTTCAATGAATCAAACAGATCCCTGAAGCCGATTTCACCCGTTGCAATCGGTGCGAGTACCGCGATCGTAATGATGGTGACCCCCCAATTGATGCCTTTCGACTGGATCGTGGCGAATACTTTTTCGTCAAGGCCCACTAGCCTCAGTACGATTAAAAATGCTACAGCTATAATAATGGATTGATTTTTCGCAATCATACCGATTCCGAGTAAAAGCAGTAAAAACATGAATGGCTGTGTCATATCTTTTTCCTGCCTCCTTCTTATGTACTCCAATCATTATCCTACCATATCAACCTTTCAAATCTTTTATAAAAACCACCTCAAATTAATCTTCCTTTCATTTCCTGTCTCCTATAAAATAGAATTACTAGACCCGGTAGGAGGGAAGCCCTTGAATTTAGACTATGTTTATCGAACGATCCGTTTTCTGGTCGTTGTAGCGATCATCATTCTCTCATTGATTTCACTCTATTACATATGGAAGCTTGCATACCCATTCATCATTGCCGTTGCCATTGCATTGCTGATCAATCCACTGGTGAACGGGCTTGAAAAATGGCTTCCGAGGATATGGGCAGTGACCCTTTCCCTCATTCTGATCGTCGCCATATTTGCCGGACTCATCACATTATTGATTGCCGAAATCGTTTCCGGTGCCAATTACTTAGCAGAAGAACTGCCTAAGCATGTTCAAACCCTTGTTACATATGCAGAGGACATCATCGTCGGCCAGGTCATCCCGCTTTATAATCAACTCGCCGGTATATTTAAAAACCTTGAAGCCGGACAACAGGATACGATACTCGAAAATATCCAGACTGCCGGAACCAAGATTGCCACATCCGCAGGCGATTTCCTGCAAAACTTTTTCACCAAATTACCTCAGCTGATCTCGTGGATCCCAAATGCCGCATCCGTCCTGATATTCGCCGCATTGGCGACATTTTTTATCAGTAAGGATTGGTATACATTATCTGCTAAAGCAGAGAAAATCATTCCCGGGAAAGCCATGAGCAGCGGAAGGAAAGTATTCATCGACTTGAAACGGGCCCTGTTCGGTTTCATCCGGGCCCAATTCACGCTCATCTCGATCACAGCGATCATCGTCCTGATCGGGTTGATCATCCTGAGAGTAGATTACGCAATCACCATTGCCCTTGTGACAGGTCTCGTTGACATCCTGCCGTATCTCGGGACCGGAGCGGTATTTGTGCCATGGATTGCCTATGAATTCATCACAGGAAACGTCGGCCTTGGAATCGGGTTGTCGGTTCTCTACTTGGTCGTCGTCGTCCAACGGCAGATCATGGAGCCGAAAGTGTTATCATCAAGCATCGGGCTCGACCCCCTCGCCACATTGATCGCGCTGTTTGTCGGTTTTAAATTAATTGGATTTTTAGGTTTGATTGTTGGACCCGTGGTACTCGTGATCCTTTCCACTTTAAAGCGTGCAGGTGTGTTTGAGGATACGTGGAAGTTCATAATGGGAGTAAAATAGCATGAAGCACTGCTCATCATTGGTAACGAGTTTAAATTAGAGGTGCAAACATCGTAGATCAATGCACAAGGTGTGGAATAATGATTAGAAAGCGTGTGCATGCTTGGTGATTTCGTTAGTGGCTTATTTCGAGAGATAGAATAAGCGGAGTTATTACGGTTAACCTTCAGAAATGAGATTGAATCGAGGTAAATAGGCGGAGTTTTTCCGTTTAAGTAAAGGAAAATCCCACTTTTCCGTATTTTATGAGTAAATAGACGGAATATTTCCGTCTATTCAACTTATATTCAGGACTATTTTCTCAATAAGCGGAATTTCTCCGCTTATTTATCGGACATGCTTTAGAATCTCCCAATTTTGTACAACTTACAGGTGGTTTCTATAAAAAAGGCTTAGAGATACTAGTATCTCTAAGCCTTTTTGGATTGTGAATTTTACCGTATTGCACCTCACAAATAAACCCGTTATCTTCACTGTGCAGTGCTTTGTCACTATCTGTATATAATGACATTCCCATTATTGATCCAGCGTTTGAATAACCGGTAGATGAATGGTTTGAACATTTTCCTTGTGGCAGGCAGCAGTAATAAGAAACCAAGAGCATCCGTAATGAAGCCTGGCGTCAATAGAACGACCCCTCCGACAAGGATGCACAGTCCATCCATGATGGCATCTCCCGGAAGCTGACCATACTGCATATCCCGCTGGGCCTTCCGTATCGTCTCGATTCCCTGCTTCTTCGCAAGGTACGCTCCGAGGATACCGGTCGTAATGATCAATAACACGGTCGGAACAAGACCAATGGCCTGTCCGGAAAGAACCAATAAGCCGATTTCAAGGGCCGGTATAATAATCAAAAGTAATAGCATATATCTCATGATGGATTCCTCCATTTGATTTAGAGTGCTTGCTTCAATCTATTATAGCATATTAGAGAGTTTGTGTATTATGTGAGGGAATTTAGGTGAGGCAGCGTCAGCTTTGTTTGCGGCAGTTGGAGTCCATGTTCCGGCACTTTCGCCATCCGTTAAAACTGATTATCATCAAACTTGTGCCATAGCCTTAAATCCACACCCAACCGAAACACCATACCACTAAATATATACAAAAAAACCAGAGCCCGCAAAAGGCTCTGGTTCCCCTCAACTATCTACTTACAATACACTTGCATACCCGTTATAAATCACGCCATGTGTCGCATCCACCGTGATTTCCTGGCCATTCTTGAATAGGGAAGTGGCATGGTCAACACCGACCACGACAGGAATTCCAAGGTTGATTCCGACTACTGCTGCATGACTTGTCAGTCCGCCTTCTTCCACGATCAGTGCAGAACACTTCTCCAGGGCAGGCATCATTTCTTTATCCGTGCCGATTGTCACGAGGACAGAGCCTTCAGTCGTATTCTTCACGGCTTCTTCAGCAGAAGTCGCGACAACAGCTTTCCCGTAAGCCGATTTACGTCCGATTCCTTGACCTTTAGCAACGATGTCACCGACTACATGAATTTTCATGAGGTTCGTCGTGCCTGATTCACCGATTGGAACACCAGCTGTGATGACAATGCGGTCTCCGTGCTTTGTCATGCCTGAGTTGACGCTCTCTTCTACTGCCATATCAAGCATTTCATCCGTAGTCGTCACTTTGCGGCCGACAGTCGGGTAAACGCCCCATACAAGTGCCAGGCGGCGTGATACAGAGTCTGTACCCGTCACAGCTACGATTGGTGCTTTTGGACGGTATTTAGAGATCATGCGTGCCGTGTGACCACTCTCAGTTGGAGCCACAATCGCATTCACATCAAGATTAAGAGCTGTATAAGCAACGGATTGACCGATGGCATCCGTCATGTTGTGCTCGCTGTCTTTGCTGCGTGAAGATAAGATCGCGTTGTAATCAAGGGCCGTTTCTGCTCTTGATGCGATGTTATGCATTGTTTGCACCGCTTCTACAGGGTACGAACCTGCTGCCGTCTCACCAGAAAGCATGATCGCATCCGTACCATCAAAGATGGCGTTGGCTACGTCACTTGCCTCCGCTCTTGTCGGTCTTGGGTTGCGCTGCATAGAATCAAGCATTTGAGTCGCTGTGATGACAGGCTTACCAAGTGAATTACATTTCTTAATCAGCATCTTCTGTACAAGTGGTACTTCCTCCGCAGGGATCTCAACACCAAGGTCTCCACGTGCAACCATCAAACCATCGGATACTTCAAGGATTTCATCGATATTGTCTACACCCTCTTGGTTCTCGATCTTAGGGATGATTTGGATATGAGACGCATTGTGCTCTTCCAATAATTGACGGATTTCCAGAACGTCTGATGCACGACGTACGAATGAAGCGGCAATAAAGTCTACACCTTGTCCAATACCGAATACGATATCACTTGCATCTTTATCCGTGATCCCCGGCAGGTTTACCGATACCCCAGGTACGTTTACACCTTTTTTGTTCTTAAGTGTTCCACTGTTGGCAACATATGTGTGGATTTCACCGTTCGCTTTGTCGATTTCCGTTACTTCCAAACCGATTAAACCGTCATCAAGAAGAATTTTAGAACCAACGTGAACATCATCGATCAATCCTTCGTATGTAACGGAGAATTTTTCAGTTGTTCCCAGTACTTCCTTCATGGAAACGATGATGTTTGAACCTTGAGTTAGTTCGATGGCACCATCTTCCATATTGTTCGTACGGATTTCCGGACCTTTAGTATCAAGAAGGATTCCGACTGTTTTTCCGGCTTTTTCCGCTGCTTCACGGATATTGACGATACGCTGACCGTGCTCTTCATGGTCTCCATGTGAAAAGTTCAAGCGGGAAACGTTCATTCCGGCTTCGATCAGTTGTGATAACTTCTCTACACTTTCACTGGCAGGACCGATCGTACATACTATTTTCGTTTTTCTCATTTTCTTTACCTCCTGAAATCTTACAACAATTTAGATTGAAAGCTCTTTGGAAAGTCTGTACATGTTCAAGTCAATTTGATGTGGCTTGGCAAGTGCTTCAATGATATCGTAATCAACTAGTTGATTTTTCTCAATTCCTACCGCTCTGCCGCCTTTTCCGGCTGACAATAACTCAACGGCATGCGCCCCTAAGCGGCTCGCTAATACACGGTCTGCAGCAGTCGGCGTTCCACCCCGCTGAATATGACCAAGAACGGAAACACGTGTATCCATTCCCGTCGCTTCAGTGAAGCGGTTCGCGAATTCATTTCCTGACATGACCCCTTCTGCGACAATGATGACGCTGTGCTTCTTCCCGCGTTCCTGACCTTTTTTCAAGCGGTTCACGACATCGTCAAGGTCGAATTTCTCTTCAGGAATCAGGATCGTTTCAGCTCCACCGGCAAGTCCCGCCCATAAAGCGATATCCCCTGCATTGCGTCCCATAACCTCGATGATGAATGTTCTCTCATGGGAAGTCGCCGTATCGCGGATTTTATCGATCGCATCGATGACAGTATTCAGGGCCGTATCGAATCCGATGGTATATTCTGTACCCGGGATATCATTATCGATTGTACCCGGTACACCGACACATGGGTAACCCCATTCCGTTAAGGCTTTTGCCCCTTGGTAAGAACCGTCTCCACCAATGACAACCAAGCCTTCGATACCGTGTTTCTCTAATTGCTCGATACCTTTTTTCTGTCCTTCTTTTGTCTTGAATTCTTCACAGCGGGCAGTATACAGCATCGTTCCGCCGCGGTGGATGATATCGCCGACGGAACCGAGCTCAAGCTTCTTGATGTTCCCGTTGATCAATCCATTATACCCTTGATAAATGCCGTACACTTCTATGTCCATGAAGATAGCTTTACGCACAACTGCACGGACCGCTGCATTCATCCCTGGTGAATCTCCACCACTTGTTAATACACCAATCTTTTTCACTTCGATCACCTCATTAAGAAATATGCCTTTATATGTAACTGAATGGTTCAACTTGTTAATCGTTTCACATACATCAAAGAAAAGGAAAATTCCAGGTTTCATTCATTACATTATTATGGACCAATAGACTTTGGATTATTTCTAAAATAACACGAAGATTCAAGGTTCTCAACAAGTTACCAGCAGGAAACGCAAAAGACGAAATAATCTATTAAATGGAAGCGTTTTAATTGTTAAAACCTTCAAAATATCGTCACAAAGCCCTTCATTTGTGCGAAAGAATGAAAAAGACTGACAAAAGGTTTTTCCTATTTGTCAGTCCATCGTCTGTTATGATTTTACCCCGATTAAATCATTTAAAACGGAATATTCACCCATCGCTTTGAATTTTTCATAACGATGCTGGATCAATTCGTCCTTTTTCATCGGAATCAGCTCTTTCAGAGAGGCTTTCAGGACATCATTGATATACTTCGCCTGTTCCTCCACACCCTTATGTGCGCCGCCTTTGACTTCCGTAATGATTTCATCGATGATTCCAAGCTCCTTTAAATCCGGAGCTGTGATCTTCATGGATTCAGCCGCGCGTTTTGCCTGGGTCGAATCCTTCCATAGGATCGCCGCTGCCCCTTCAGGTGAGATGACAGAGTACGTGGAGTTTTCAAGCATATGAATATGATTTCCCACTCCAAGTGCCAGGGCACCACCACTACCGCCTTCACCGATGACGATGCAGATGACCGGGACAGTCAACCCAGCCATTTCAACAAGATTCCGGGCAATGGCTTCACTCTGACCGCGCTCCTCGGCCGCTTTCCCAGGATACGCACCCTTTGTGTCGATAAAGCAGATTATCGGACGGTTGAACTTGTCCGCCTGCTTCATCAAGCGTAACGCTTTCCGGTATCCTTCAGGATGAGGCATCCCGAAGTTCCGGCGGATGTTTTCTTTCGTATCTTTCCCTCTTTGGTGACCGATGATCGTCACTGGGACATCATGAAATTTCCCTACTCCCGATACAATCGCTTCGTCATCCCCATATAGGCGGTCTCCGTGCATTTCGATGAAGTCCGTAAAGAGATACTTGATATAATCAAGGGTCGTCGGACGCTCCGGATGACGGGCAACCTGGACCCTTTCCCACGGCTTCATGTTTTCGTAGATATCATCTTGAAGCTTTGTGAGACGGTTCTCGAGCTTCTCGATTTCCTTTGATAAATCGACGTCTGAATTCTGGGTGAACTCCTTCAGCTCGGCAATTTTCTTCTTGAGCTCATATACAGGCTTTTCAAATTCCATCTCATTTACCATGGCAGATCACCGTCCCACTGATGTATATCAAGTACTGTCCCGATCTTCTCTTTTAGTTCGAGTCTCGAGATGACTCCGTCAAGTTGTCCGTGTTTGAGTAAAAATTCGGATGTCTGGAAGTCTTCCGGCAGGTCTTCCCGGATCGTCTGCTCGATGATCCTTCTGCCTGCGAAGCCAATCAGTGCTCCCGGCTCGGCAAAATTATAGTCACCGACGGATGCGAAACTCGCCGATACCCCGCCTGTCGTCGGGTGCGTCATGATCGAGATGAAGAGTCCACCGTTCTCGCTCAAGCGGTTCAGGGCTACGCTGGTCTTCGCCATCTGCATCAAGCTAAGGACGCCTTCCTGCATCCTTGCCCCGCCTGAAGCGGTGAAGATAATGAACGGGACCTTCCGTTTGTCGGCTTCTTCGATGGCTCTCGTGATTTTCTCTCCGACCACGGATCCCATGCTTCCCATTCTGAATCGGGAATCCATGATGGCTGTCACCACTTCGATTCCATTCACCTTCCCGGATCCGGTCAGAACGGCTTCATTCATCCCCGTCTTCTTCCGGTCCTTTTCCACTTTACTCTCATAATCAGGAAAGTTCAGGGGGTTACCTGAGGTCAACTCCTGGTCAAGCTCCTTGAAGGTGCCTTCATCTATAAAACTATCGACTCTCTCAGGTGAGCTCATGCCATGATGATATCCGCAGTGGATGCACACCTTTAAGTTTTTTTGAAGTTCTTTCGTGTACATGATTTTTTTGCAATCAGGACATTTCGTCATGATGCCTTCCGGAACGTCATGTTTGGCCGCTTCAGAAGGAATCGTTGCATATTTTTTCTTTTTTGATTTGTTAAAAAGTTCCTTTAGCAAGGTGAAACCTCCTTACCGAATGACAGTATCTACCTTCAGCAGGGAATATTCCCTTCCATGACAGCTGCCCATTCGCTTCTCTATAGTAAATGCATGATATAAAACTGCTTGACTATCAGTTTAATGGAAGTGTTTAAAAAAAGATGTTGGAAATTGTCGCGTCTTCATCGACAATTTTCCTGACCCTTTTATACGTCTCTTGCACAGTCTCTTTCTCTTGTTGATCGATGCCGTGAAGCATCCCGATCACCTCTTCTTTCATAGGTGCCGTCAGCTTCTTCTCACCGCAGATCAAGGTTTCGAAATCATTCAGGATATTCCAGATGCGCTGGGATAAGAAATTGGAGCTCATCATCACGATTTCCCTGAACACATCGTCCAGGTTCTCACTTTCAGAGAGTTTCTCCCGTAAGGCATCCATTTTCTTTTTCTCTGAAAACAGGGCCTTCAACGCTTCTTTTTCTATCATCATCTTCGTCTGAAGAATGTCTTCCTGGGCCATATCGTCCTGCAGGATGAACATGCCGAGAAGGTCGATCAGATGATGATCCCTGAAATCCCTCAAAAAGGTACCTTCCCCCCGGCGTGTTTCAATCAGTCCCAACAGTTCCAGTGCCCGTAGTGCCTCCCTGACCGAAGAGCGCCCGACATTCAACCGCTCGGACAGCTCCCTTTCGGATGGGATCTTATCTCCAGGCTGAAGCCCGTCTTTTGTTATCATTTCTCGCAATTGGTGAACAATTCCAATATATACCTTAGCGTGAGTATGGAGAGAGTTCACTTCTGTCATCATTCACTCTTCCCGATTACCGCTAAATCTTCTGTCTTCTTACGGATTTCTTCCGGGTCCACCTTTAAGCGGGCAACCCCGGTTTCCATGGCCGTTTTCGCTACGGCAGCTGCAACGGCTGGTGCTACACGCTTATCAAACGGAGCGGGGATGACATAATCAGCGTTCAATTCGTCTTCCGTGATCAAATCAGCGATCGCTTCAACGGCAGCCTGCTTCATTTTTTCATTGATGTGAGTCGCACGTACATCCAGTGCCCCCCTGAAGATCCCGGGGAACGCCAGGACATTATTGACCTGGTTAGGGAAATCAGAACGTCCTGTCCCGATTACCTTGGCTCCCGCCGCTTTCGCAAGCTCCGGCATGATTTCCGGTACCGGGTTCGCCATGGCAAAGATGATTGGATCCTGTTTCATGGAAGAAACCATCTCTTCCGTCAGAGCACCGGCAACGGATACACCGATGAATACGTCGGCATCCTTCAATACTTCCCCTAAGCCGCCCTTGATATGGTCACGATTCGTAAACTTCGCCACTTCATCTTTCGTGCTGTTCATCCCTTCAGGACGCCCTTCATAAATCGCACCCTTGGAATCACACATGATGATATCTCTCACACCGTAACGGTAGAGAAGCTTAATGATGGCCATGCCGGCTGCACCGGCTCCGTTCGCCACGACCTTGATTTCGGACATTTTCTTGCCGACGATCTTAAGGGCGTTCACAAGTCCTGCTACGGTCACGATGGCCGTACCATGCTGATCATCGTGGAAAACAGGGATATTCGTTTCTTTCTTCAAGCGCTCTTCGATTTCAAAGCAGTTCGGAGCAGCGATATCTTCAAGGTTCACGCCACCGAACGTTGGCTCTAGAAGCTTGACGGTTTCAACGATCTTGTCCACATCAGTCGTGTTCAAACAGATCGGGAATGCGTCGACTCCTGCAAAGCTCTTGAACAGCACCGCTTTTCCTTCCATGACAGGGAGAGCCGCTTCCGGTCCGATATTCCCAAGACCCAGAACAGCGGTACCATCTGAAACGACGGCGACCATATTCCCTTTCATCGTATAATCATAAACCGTTTCAGGCTTGTCATAGATCACCTTACAAGGCTCCGCCACCCCGGGGGAGTAAGCCAGACTCAAGTCATCGGCGTTCCGGACTTCCACCTTGGATTTAGACTCTAATTTCCCTTTATTCACTCGATGCATATGCAGAGCTTCTTCACGTAATGACAAATTGACTCACTCCTTCTGATTCTTTTACATGCTATGGTTCGATCCGTTCTCAGACGAATCCTCTAAATGTAAAAATATATAGTAAAAATAATAAGTTCAGAGGTGGTCAGACCACCTTTTTCTATTAAACAATAATATAAATATGGATTTTAGTAAAGTATGTTATTGTAATATGACATTTGCCTCACCAAGAATTCGGTACAATTCCCTAAGAGCCTCCTGTGACGGACTGATGCGCAGATGGTCCGATAGTCTTACACTCTTTTTTTCCTGCTCATAGTAAACGATGACCGGGTTCTTCCCTATGAATCGCTTGATCGTTTCATGGATCCTCTCCATACAGGCTTCCTCATCCTGATCCACGGCAATTTTCAAATAAAGCTTCTGGCTGCTCTCTTTAACCCTGGCCTGCACGTCCTCCATCGTCTCCAGCTGGTTCACGATGAACTGCAGCTTATCATTTCGATCTTCTACATTACCCCCAAATAGGAGGATATTCCCTTCTTTTAAAAGAGGCATGTGGTTTCGATACACATTCGGAAACACCACCGCTTCCATCTCTCCGCTTTCATCACCGATCTCAAGGAAGGCCATCACTTCCCCTTTTTTGGTCCGGATGGATTTCACGCTGGTGATATAACCGCCCAACGTGATTTTCAATCCCTTCTGAAGATCGGCTATTTGCTGCAATCCGAGTTCCTTAAACAGGGGCCGATAGGAAGAAACCGGATGATCCGATAAGTAAAGACCAAGGACTTGCTTCTCAAACTGAAGCTTCGTATCAATCGTCATCTCTTCCACTTCGACGTATTTAGGCTTCAACATAAACGCCTCTTCTTCATGAAACAAGTCAGGATCATCTTCAGGATTTACAAGCTCTGCATGCTGAGCTGCGACATCGAGACTCGCAAGCAATGTAGCACGATCAATCCCGAATTCATCAAACGCCCCTGAAAGGACCAGATTCTCAAGGATCTTCCGATTGATTGTTTTCGACGACACCCTCATGCAAAAATCAAACAGATCCTGAAACGGCTTTTCTTTTCTCGCACGGATGATCTCCTTCAATGCTGCCGCTCCGATTCCTTTAATCGCGCCTATGCTGTAGCGGATCCGATCTTTTCCTTCCACTGTAAACACAAACTGACTGTTATTGATGGACGGAGGCAGGATCTCAATATCATACTGTACGGCTTCCCTTATGTATTGAGCCACCTTCGTTTCATTCCCTACGACGGACGTCAGGAGTGACGATAAGAAAAACGCCGGATAATGGGCTTTCAAGTAAGCCAGCTGGTAGGCGATCATGCTGTACGCAACGGCATGTGACCGGTTGAAACCATAATCGGCGAATCGGACGATCAAATCATAAATCGTATGGGCGACGTCTTCCCTATAGCCTTTCCCGATGGAGCCGGAAACAAAATGCTCCCGCTCCTGATCGAGGACATCCTTCTTCTTCTTGGAAACGGCCCTTCTTAGGAGATCCGCTTCCCCTAGGGAGAATCCCGCCATTTTCGAAGCGATCTGCATGATCTGCTCCTGATACACAATGACGCCATAGGTCATTTCCAGAATCGGTTTCAGATCCGGATGAGGGTACTGCACCTGTTCTTTCCCGTGCTTCCGGTTGATATACGTCGGGATATTCTCCATCGGACCCGGACGATACAAGGCGTTCACTGCCACGATGTCTTCAAAGGAGTTGGGCTTTAGCCGTTTTAATACATTCCGCATCCCTTCCGATTCAAGCTGGAAGATTCCATTCGTCTGCCCTTTACTCAACAGCTCGAACGTTTGGGCATCATTCATGGGAATCGATTCGATGGAGAACGATTTATCCGTCCCAAGCTGCACGTTCTTCACGATCCGTTCCAATATACTCAAATTGCGGAGTCCAAGGAAATCCATTTTCAACAAGCCGATTTCTTCCAGAATATCCATAGAGAACTGGGTGAGATGAATGCCGGATGAACTTCCCTGTATCGGTACCCACTGTACTAATGGTCCTTCACTCATCACGACTCCCGCCGCATGGGTGGAGGTATGCCTTGGAAGACCTTCGAGCTTGCAGGCCGTCTGAAACAATTTCTTATAATGATCAGAGCCCGTCACAAAGTCGCGGAACCCCTTCGACTTTTCATACGCTTCTTTCAAGGTGATCCCCAGCTGATTCGGCACAAGCTTGGATAATTGCTCCTGCTCCTTCATATTGAGTCCGAACACCCGTCCCGTATCCCGGAGCGCCGCTTTGGCTGCAAACGTTCCGAACGTGATGATCTGGGCGACGTGAAGACTGCCATATTTCCCTTCCACATATTCAATCACTTCGTCGCGCCGGTGATCCGGGAAATCGATATCGATATCCGGCATGGTCACCCGTTCAGGATTCAGGAATCGTTCAAACAGCAGATGATGCTCCAGGGGATCCACGTCTGTAATCCTGAGGGCGTAGGATACGAGGGAACCAGCGGCCGACCCCCGTCCCGGTCCGGTCAGGATCTTTTTTTCCTTCGCGTATTTCATAAAATCCCACACGATCAGGAAGTAGTCGCTGAACCCCATCCTGCCGATGACTTCAAGCTCATAATCGAGCCGCTCGATGTACTCATCAGTTACCGTTTCGACCCGCTCGCTTAACCCTTTTTCACAAAGATGGGTCAATTCCTCGAGGGCGGTGACTCCTTCAGGCAGAGGATATTTTGGAAGGAGCTGTTGATGAAAAGGAATGGTCAAGTGGCAGCGGTCCGCGATCTTCATCGTATTTTCAAGGGCCGTGACGTGATCAGAGAATAATTCCACCATCTGATCTTTGTGTTTAAAATAATACTCCTGTGACCCCAGCACATCCCGGTCATCCTCTGACAGTTTCACTCCGTCGCGGATCGCCCCCATGCACTCATGGGCAAAATGATCTTCCTGATCGAGGTACTGCACATCATTGGTCGCTACCACTTCCGTCCCAGTCTCTTCTGCCACCTGCTGGAGTAAGGGGATAAGGGTATCCTCTGCCGGAATCCCGTGCTTTTGAATACTTAAATAAAAGGAGTCCCGTCCGAACACCTGCTGATAGGTGCGGATACATTCTGTTGCTTTTTCTCTTTCATCATTCAATAGGTGGGTTTCAATCTCCCCCACGACTCCAGGAGTGATGGCAATCAGACCCTCGCTATAAGAAGCGAGCCACTTCAACGGAAGCCCGTCCTTCGACTTCGCCCCGATGGCACTCGAGATTTTTAATAGATTCTGATAGCCCGTTTGATTTTTCACAAGGAGAACAAGGGGATGGGAGCCTTCCTCTGAGGCAATATCTGCGGTCAATCCGATGATAGGCTTAATGCCTTCTTTTAAACACGCCTTATAAAAAGGGATGGCGGCATACATCATATTTTTATCGGTTAAGGCAAGCGCCTTATACCCTGAATTCTTCGCTTTATGTACAAGTCCATTTATCGAAATCGTGCTAGACAAGAGACTATAGGCACTCGCTACTTGTAAATGAACAAATGACATGTTATGCACAACCTTTTTCTCAATATACCTTTATTATAGGTAAGAAACCGAAAAAAAGAAAATATGTTCTCCCTCATATCTTGTCCCCGAATCCCATATAGTTATCGTAAAGACACGTAATAGATGGAGATGATGAAATGGCGGAAGCTTTCTTTCCGGAATTATTCAAAAGCTTCTTTATCGCTATGGGGGTACTGCTCGGCGGTTCACTGCTCGGTGGATTGGCCTCGTTTGCCATGGGGCAGCCCCTGTTCATTGAAATGAGAAGACTATCCGATTTCCTGCGCATCTGGGCCATCATCGCAGCGATCGGCGGCACATTCGATACAGTGTACAGCTTTGAAAAAGGCTTTCTGAACGGGGAGACGAAAGAGCTCTTCAAACAATTCCTCTGGATCCTGTCTGCTCTCGGCGGGGCCAACACGGCTGCCATGATCATCACCTGGCTCACCCAGGAGCATATGCCATCATGAGGATCCCGCCCTTTTACAGGCTTCCCTCCTGGCAGCGGTTCTTTGCAGGGATGGTCGTGGGAGGCATCATCAGCTGGATGATCTTCCTCTTCATGTTCGGCACCATGCATGAAAAACAGGCCCTGAAGATTGCCGAACAGAAGAACGATATCAGCAAACTCAAAAATACCCTGTCCTACTTACAGGAAGAATACAAACAACTGAACAAAGAAAACGAAAACGAACTCACCATCCAGGAAGTCAAAGTGAAAATCATCAACAACACGAAAACAAAAGTGGAATTGCTCAGTATACACGAAACCGAGGACCGGCTGAGCGAAGACTTGCGGAGCCTGTTGACCAAAGACCTGGAAACAGTGTACGGAAATAAGGAACTCATCAAGAAGATCATCGAAAATAAAACCGTCAAATTGAATGATAAAAACTTTCGGTTGAAAGTGAAGGAAATGTACTTCTATACGACCACGCAGATTACGTTGGAGTTGAGGTATGAGGAGTGAAGAGATTAGTTTTGTTGTGAACCTGTCGAGTGGCAGGTTCTTTTTTGTTCGATTGGTGCACTATTTTATTGAAAACGACATTTGAAGCTTACAATTTCCTTTTACCTCCCGTCTGAATCCCTCTTTTAACAGGGATTTTGGGTTAGACTTTATCTACTCTTTCACCGTGATTGCGTCATTTTCCACCACAATTGCGTCAAAATTTTATTTATTGCGTAATTATTTTGATAATTGCGTCAAAAATCATTTTAATTGCGTCATTTACCATAATAATCCATTTCCTCTCTATGCCTTCCAATGAAGTGATCGAAACTCCACGTGCCTATCCCAATGATGAAGACGGGCTCTATTCACAGGGATCACCTGACCTTGTATTGGTACCAAATAGAAAAATAGACTTTCACTTTATGACTTTCGCTAGTCCTAAAGCTAGATGCTCCCAAAGGATTTTCTCGACGATCTGAGATTTTGTTTCGTCACACTCCACAATGAGAATGACTTCAGATTGTTTTCCCTTTAATCTATCCGTTTCCCGATTGTTGACAAAGACAAGGAACAACCGAATCACCAATCCAACCACAAAGCCTCCGATTGCACCAATTAACCCCCAATAGATGGGACCCCACTTCAGTTCAAAGCCGATGCTAGCCGTGACGACCGCAGATGCCGTGGCCAGAGGCATCGCAATATCAATAAGGGATAATCCGTCGGACCGGTGCAACGTATCAAATAGTTTCCTGCTTTCTTTCCGATTATCAAGCGGGACTGCATATATATCTTCCTTTTTGATCCCTATTTTCTCTAAATTTGCGATAGCGATTTCTAAAAAGATATGATTTTCGAAAGTTGAAAACAATTGCATCGTCATATACGTTTTTTTCCTTTCAGAATGTGAAATGTTCTTTTTTGATAATGTTCTTTTAAAAAACGCCTCTGTTCTTTCTCGTAAAGTTTATTATTTTCGACTGTATTCATATAGGCATCGACTATAGCAAACCCATACAGGGAGGGAAACATCAGCAACCACTCAGGATTCAATACCTCAGTCGCTCTTTCGATTTCCCCCATAAAAAGCAGTGATACTCCTTCCAACATGTGAGAGTAATAAAAGAACACAACACTCCAAACGATCACGACAAGGGCCGTCACGATCCGATGAATGTAAAGCTGTCCTAACCCAGGCATAAATAAGGACCATAATGCTGCTAATAAGGGGTTTCTTTTATCTAAATAATTCATTTCCAATGCCCCGATACTAAAGGTGTTTATTTTGTGATCCTCTCGTTCAGAGAGAATATACACGTTATTCAAATCCACGGTCGTGCGGTAGCTATCCCAGATTGCAAAGATGTAAACAGGAATATATATCAAGAGCCAACGGGTATCCAATACCTCTTTTGCCATAGGTACGTTCCCCTGGAAAGAATAAATCATGGCCAGGTTGACGTGGGCTTTCAGATTTATCACCACTTCCCAAGTCAACAAAAGGTATCCCCTTATATACTTAGAAAGCAATAAATGGCCAAACCCCGGAAAAGACACTGACCACCATGCAATAATATACGGGTTCCTTAAATGTATTTGGGTAGTTCCAAGTATACTGACATGAGCGGTGTATCTCCTTGCAGTGTTATCGTTCGAATAATTATCCAATAAGAGCCCATCCCCAAAGTTCAATGATACTTTTATTTTTCCATACTTTTGAAGATTTATGATAAATGTTTCCTTAAGTCCTGGATTCTAGACGAGCCCAACCGCCATAAATACATATATACTGATCATAGTAAACTATTCTTTCTTATTTCCCCATCACTCAAAAAAAACATGAGAATAACTCCAACATCCATTCGTTGTACATCATGTAAAGGCCTTTCAACCATATAAGGAGCGAAGTAAATGAAAAGTTCACCCACCAATTTCATTAAAAGGTTAAAAAAGAAAAAAGAAGATGCATTGGAATATGTGATTGACGCTTATATGCCGCTTGTGAAAACCATTGCTATGAAAATACTGCACAATCGAAATCGCCTGGATGTCGATGAATGTATCAACGACGTATTCCTGACCGTCTGGCAAAATGCCCATCAGTTTAAAGGAGAGCCTGAGGACTTCAAAAAATGGATCGGGATGATCACGAAATACAAAGCAATCGACCGATACCGGCAGGCAGAAAAACGCCACACCCGTGAGCAGTCGGACAAATCCCTTCTTCAAACAGAAAGTCCTCTCGAAACCGATACCTCTGTACTGCGGTGGGAAGAAAAAAATGAATTATTAGCTGCGATCAGTCAGCTTGAGGAACTGGACCGGGATATTTTCGTGATGAAGTATTATTTAGATCTAACCAATAAGGAAATTGCGGACCAACTAAACCTTTCAAAAGCGGCGGTGGATAACAGTTTATACCGTGGAAAGAAAAAGTTAGCGTCAAACGTGAAATTAAAGGAGCGACTGGTATGAGCATGAAGGAATGGATGGAGTTGGATATAGATTCACTTGAGCTCGAAGAAGTGACAGATTTGGAAAAAAAGCGTGTGAAACAGCATGTACTGAAGAAACGCGAAAAGAAGCACGTATGGAGAAATATCGGGGTGGCATCCGTTATGCTGATCGGTATCTCCACTGCTGCAGGTTATGCCTACCCTTCCCTGGCATCGCAGGTTCCTTTCATGGATGATGTTATACAGTATTTCAGTAATGACGAGACATACAAAGAATTTGACGAATTCTCAACTGACATCGGTCTGACAGAAACGAGTAACGGTGTGACCATCCTGATCGATGATGCCGTATATGACGGCACGAATATTACCGTCTCCTATGCGATCGAAACAGATAAAGACTTCGGGGAAGACATTCACAGTGGAGGTCATTGGTTTGACATCAAAGGGGCGAATGGAAGCGGCGGAAGCAGTCAACTTACGAAGATCAGCGATAACCGGTATGTCGGTCTGGCCACCATCACCCCAAGCTTTAAACGCGGTGAATTTCCGGAAAAGGTGGAGATTACATGGGAACCAGAGAAGCTTTACAGCACGTCCAATGATGTAGAGGTCGAGGGGGATTGGTCCTTCGCCTTTTCACTGAAACGTCTGGAGGGAGACGTAAGGCTGGTAAACGAAACAACGAAAACAGAAGACATTCAATTCACTTTAAAATCCGTTGAGGTCACTGATGTTTCAACGGTGATCGCATATGAGCAGGGAGTATCAGACTCACTTCTCGAAGAGTGGTCGGAAGTATCACCCGTGTTCAAGGTGACGGATGACCTCGGTCATGTTTACTTGGATGGAACGGGTGGCGGCGGATTCTCAAAGGATGACGGAAAAACGCTGGAAGGAACAACGGCTTTCGGCACCATACAGGAAGGAGCCACTAAGCTCATTATCGAGCCCGTTGAAATCGCCAGTTTTGGGTCCGGAAAAGGACACACCGAAATTCAACTCGACAGAATCGTTATTGATTTAGAAGAATAAATGATCACTCCCCTATTCAAGTTGAAGTTCGGACTTTTATAGGGGATTTATTTATTCATCCACTCACGAATTTCTCTCGCCACTCGTTCAGGAAAATCCCAATGCACATTATGTTTCGTATTCTCGATCCCAACTACCTTAACCTTCATGATGGAATTCTGCATTTTCTCAATGGCTTTCTGCCTTGCAGGATCTGAGACGGGAATCGTAGCATGAAAGAATAACACAGGGCACTCAATCTCTTGATAGGTTGTGGAGCACGGTTCATGATAAAAAGCTTTGATCGTCGCCAAAAGACTGTCCCGGTCCGCTCTCAACTGGTAATGGCCATCCATCACTACAAAGTTTGAAGAAATAATCCCTTCTAGCTGAGGATCCCAAGGTCTTGTCGTGTACTCCTGATAAATCTTCACTACATCAGCCCAGGACTGATACCTGCTGAAATCTATGTATTCTGCCCAATCCGAAAGAGCTGTTTCCTCCGTGTATCCCTCAACCATTTCAGGGAACACATACCCTCCGTCTATTAAAATAAGTCCCTTTATTTGATGAGGGTATTGCTTGGCGATATGAAGTGACAGATCAGCTCCCCAGGAATGCCCCAATACATATACGGGTTCAGTCGTAAATTTGGTGATGACGCCCATGATCCGTTTTGCAAGTGATGAAAAAAGGTAGTCTTCATCGCTTTCCAAAGGCTCAGTTTCTCCGTGCCCCGGTAGGTCCAAAAGAATGAGATGAAAATCGTTGCGGAGATATCCTGCAAGTTCAATGAAACTATTGGAGTCTCCTGTCATTCCATGCAGGCATACAAGAGTGGGTAGGTGTTGGTCACCTATTTCATATGTTGTAAAAGTGTGGTGGTCTAACGTAAATCTTACTAGATCCATATTCACCCCTCCCATATCCTTTCACACCTAAACCGCTCGACCCCCGGATACTTCTCCCCTAAACTCTCAACCTCAAACCCTATCTTTTTATAAAACAACACCGCATCCCGATCCGTTTCAGCAACCATGCTCGATATGGAATAATTCTGGATGGTATTATCCAGCATCTTTTTACCAACACCCGCACCACGGTGGCCTGGCATTACGGCTACGAGTTTAATTTCACACCTGCCATCTTCCAAGAACTCGACCCCAATACATGCAACGATTCCCTCACCTCTCCTGAATCCAAATAGCTTACGCCTGTTAGAGTGAAGGTAAGAAGCATACTCTTCGTTTACTTTCACATGGGAGGTTGCGAAGGACAATAATGTCTTGATGTCAGGGTGAATACATCTCGAGACGATTTCTTCCATGAGCTCATTCCTCATAAAATATCCCCTTCTCTATTTTCCATTGCCAATATGTTTTTTTCATCTATACCCCTTCATCCCATTCTCAAATGCTTCCGGATCATCATTCTCAATTCCGTGGAGTGCTTCCTGCAATGCAAAAGTCCCCCGGTAAAAGTTTATTCTGTCAAAAATTCTATCCCCATTAGGATACATTTCCAGGCAACTTCTGACGAAGTGTTCGCCGTAACTGGATAATAGTCCGGCAAAGTCATAGGCGGGATCCCCCACTTCCGATTCACCAAAATCGATGATTCCGGCTACTTCATTCCGCTCCCTATCCCAGAGAATATTCGATGCGCCAAAGTCTCCATGTGTGAGGACCGGTTCGAAATCCAGAAGTTCACTTTGAGATAAAAACGAATCAAAATGCCTGCTGACTTCAAGCTTAGCTTTCTCATTCATATGGGGAAAGAGTTTTTCTATGAATCTTTCGTATAAGTCTTCAATCGAGCTCCGAATATCAGCGATGCTTTTCTTTTCAATCTCTAAATCTTCGACAGACCGGGAGTGCAATTCAGTTAGAAATTTCACCAATTGGGTAGCAATTTTCAGACTATGTTCTTCATTGTCTTTAAAGACTCCTGACCATAAAGGTTCCCCTTCAATCAGCCTGTATCCCGTAAATACTTTTCCCACTTCTTCGGGCTCCATGGATTGGTAAAGGGGGTATGGGACCGGCAATGAGAGGTTTCCCTTAATACTTTCCAATACGCTCGTTTCTTTCTTCAACTTCCTGATCCCTTCCACATACTTCGGAAATCTGAACACGAGGGAATCGTTAACGATCAGAACATCATTATTCTGCCCGATTTCATTCACTTCACATGAGGTGATCTCAAACTCAGGGTAGACTTCTCTAATTCTTTTTTCATGAATGGACACTGCATTTCTACCTCCTCTATTTCCTATTCTTTAAAAACAACCCGTACTCCTCTGCAAACCGGTATGCCTCTTCAAGGAACGGGTAGTGGTTACTCTCCTCAAAGACGACCAGTCTGGAGTCCGGTATCCCCTCAGCCATTTCAATTGAGTACTTCAATGGACATTGCACATCAAAGCGGCCACACATAATTAGCGCCGGGACCCCAATAAATTCCAGTTTTCTCGTCACATCATATATTTGCAGTTCTCGGATAAAGAAGTTCATTCGTGTTGCGGACATCCCTTTATGAATATCGAGGGAAAATAACTCACTATATCTTTCAGGTTTATGTAGAGAAAACTTTGTCCTTTCCACTGATAGCTCTTTTCTTTCTTCAAGTGATAAATCCGATTTTTTCAACGCTTCAATCAAATCCTGCATTCTGCTAAAATCAGGGTGCGCTTCGTTATATATGCAGTCCTCCGAAAAGGTCATATACTCTCTCGCAGCACCTCCGACAATCACAGCGAAATCCAGACTTATTGAGAAGTGAATCCCGTAAAGGATCCCTAACATCCCACCAGTGGAATGTCCGGCAAATCCCCAATGAGGTAACCCTAATGCTTCCCGGATCGCCTCCAGGTCAAATACGGTTTCCAGCATACTCAGATGATACGATTCATTTGCTTTGTCAGAGCCCCCTGCTTCCCGTAAGTTAATCAAGAAGACTTGGTTGGTACCTGTGAACGTCTCTGCGAAATAGTCCCCGGTCTCATTGAACTCGGAATAATGGTGGGTGACACATAGAGGATTACCCACTCCCTTCATGAATATCTCAAATACTCCTCGTGCTGTATGCAGTAACTTTCTTTCCCACACCTTCATCCTTACACCCCTTTTCACCTGTAAAAAAGGCTTCCCGAAATGGGAAACCTGATAAATCACGATTCTTCAAATCGAACGCTTAAAGGCTTGTTTAAATTTCTCAACTTAGGATTCACCCTGAAATACAGGGCAAAGACCAGGTAACCCACACCTGATATCACCAAGAGGAATCTTCCCGAAGTGAACTCTCCGATCACACCGCCGAGCAGGTATCCTAAAGGACTCAGTGACCCGAGCAGCGACGAAGTGAAGGCAAAACCGATTCCTATATATCCTTTTGGAAGATTGACCTGAATCAACGTTTGCACATATATCCCTATGATGCCGATCCCCATCCAGGATAAAGCAAACAATAGATAAGGCATAATCGACGAGTCCTTTAATGCAAACGCCAGCATCCAACACAAACCGGACCAAAGAGACAGTAGCGGCAGAATGCGATTTAGCGCTATTTTCTCTAACTTACTGGATATGGCGGTCCCTGTCAGAGTGCCTAAAGACATGGCGGTCAACCAGAATCCGTATTCCGCAGAAGAATCGGAAATGACCGGAAGCATAGCCATCCCCATCGTCGCCATCACATTCATAACGATGATGCCGAATACCATGCTTAGAAGTGTATGACGTCTTTTCACAACCAGGAATCCTTCTTTGAAATCTTCCCTGTACTGCCTTATTAAACGGACGGTCCGTACTTCCGTTTCCTTTTTCGACCTTGGGACGCTTAAATAGAATAAAAACAGCATTCCCGTCCCGATCAATAAAACGCTATTCGTCACATAAATCAAACCCAACCCAACAAAAGCGATCAAGATCCCCGATGCAGCATCACATAAAATATCGAGGGTTTGATAAGAAAAGGCAAAAATAGAGTTCACCTTTGTAAGCTGTTCACGTGGGGTCAGGCTTTCAATCAGGGCACTTTCCGTCGGATACGTGCATTCTGATAACGAAAGAGCTACGAACATCATTGTGAACAGCAGTGGCAGCCATAAGAGATTCGTATAATACAAGATAGAAATGGCACTGACCAGCACACCCTGCCCGAGCATAGCGACATAAAGAATCTTCTTCTTTGAAAACCGGTCAATAATGGGACCGTATAGAAATTGAATGGTGACGGGCAGGATGGCCACTGCACTTGTCAATCCGATTAACAAAGGCGAAGACGTAGTCGATTTCACGTACCAGATCGTTGCAATCATGTAAAAGCTGTCAGCAAAATTAGTGATGATCCTGCCTGTCAACAGAATCATTAATTGTTTATTCATATATGAAAATCCTCCTTTCATCATCAGCAAATAACACGTGGTCATTCGCTAACCTTAAGGCGGTTTCCACACAATGAATGAGTTCTAATGATCGAATGGATTTTGAAAGCGTATGAGAATCATAGACTCTTTCCTTTCTTATACTAGTATTGGTAATTATTTCATAAACATTCCGAATCTTCAAGCTAAAAAAACATCCCTGCAATGGCAGGACTTCTCCGCTGCAAGAATGTTTTACTATATACCTTATCTATTCATTTATCTTTTTAATATCACTTGCCCTTACCCTTCCAGGAGAACCTTCCTCCAACACCTCATCGACTTTCATGACAATTTTGTCTCCCTCTGAAAATTCTTCGGCGTCTTCCGTTTCTACATATAAAAAGGTAATGTTAAAATTCGCTAAATCTTCCCCTTTTACTCTTTCCAGGGACACTAAATCAGCAGCCGTCAAATCTTCTCCAATCAGGATCTGATTTTCCTTCACCTCCAAGATGTAACCGTAGACGACATTTTCACTGGTTTTTGTAGGATGTTTGGATGCATAAATAATGTACTCAGCAATATCAGTGAACGGTTTCGAGCTTTCATGAGATCCGCAGGCATTCCAGTTAAGCGTGCGGCCTCCTCCATTTATCTTCACTTTCATCAGATAGTTGTCCGCCTGTTTTCCTTTAGGGCACTCATCACTCGTAGGCTTGGAGTTTAGATAATTCGCCAACACCAACTGCTTATAGACCTCCTGCTTATCCTCATCATTCAGTTGAATCGTTTGTTTTTCTCCTTCTTTGGCGCCGTACCTTAACTCCACTTCAAAAACATCCTGGCGCATTACGTCATAAGAAGTCTCGAGAACCCCCCAGGTTTCACCCTTTACACCCTCACAACCTGTCAGATAATAGGACAGATTGGTAGGATTCTCTTCCCTTTTCAATTTTCCGCATTGAAAGGACTTCACCCCGCCATTGCCATACTGGTCTCTTGTGTAGTCGAATGTCACATCGATGTGTTTCCCATCGTAAGCTAAATCCGTGAGTATGGGATCTCCCTCGATCGTGTAGGATACGACTCTCAAATCTCCTTTTTTCTGCTTCTTTATCTCCTGAAAATAGTTCTCCATTTTATCCAATCCTGAAATTCCACCATGCATGTCCACCACATCCGCATTCAGTTCAGAATCGTTTTCTTCAGTAGGTTTTGCGGTAGGTTCTGCGGTCTGATTTGATTCATTGCATGCTGTGAGAAAGACCAAGATAATGGCAAGTATCCATAACCATTTTGAATGTTGCATCGAATCCCCCCTATATATTCTAAAATTGACTTACATACAGTTTCCTGCTTTAAACGGTTTGCTATTACACAAAAAACTGAGACATCCAGGCAATATAATATGAACCCGGGATAAAGATCAGTTGAGCGAGAAGTGTCCCGAACAGCCTGGAGGTGACCATCATGATAGAAAGGCCTTTTAGCTCTTGGTAATTCCCCTTCCCATTTGCCACATCATCCGCCAGGACGGAAATCTTTGGATCTATGAACAAGGTTAATAGAATGGTTGCAATCCCGTTGATTAAGCCCGAGGCCATGGTGGCACTGTGGCCTCTATCAGGAACAATGATAGCAGCATACAGCGCAGATAGAACGCCAATCGTGTAAACCGCTGTAATCATCATATTGATGAAAAACAATCTTTTTGGAATGGCCCTGAAATTAATTCCCTCTAAATATCTTCTACCAGGCTTAGCTAGATGATTGACCCCTCTTTTATAAAGGTCATTTTTAAATCCAAGCTTGATTAACCGGGGTACGGAACCCCCTTGCTCTGAAAGATGGATAATTCCTCTGGAAAACAGAGCGACAAACGTAGGTAATAACACGATTCCTATGATTGTTCCAAGAGTCGATGCACCAATCAACACCCTGAACTGTCCTTCTATCACTTCTAATTCCCTGCCCTCAGGCGCAGCATCAATGAGACCGCCTGTAAAAGGCTGCTGCATCATATTCGACATCCTTGAAACAATGACCATCATATTAAACAGGGAAAGACCGGAAGCAATTAACTTCACCCTTGCCCCGGACAACCTGACTGCATAAGCAAGCGTTTCAATGCTATGTATAATCAGAATGAATAGTGCAATCGATATGACCGGTAACGAAATAAACTCCACCACGACAACTCCCTTTTTTATCCAAACATATTATAGCATTTAAAAAAGGAACATTTCGTATTTTTGAAATGTTCCTTTAATTTACTTTCTATAGGCTTCATACCAATGAAAGGGCTGTACTTCTTTTAACGTTTTAAATTGGAGATCGTGTTCTGGATGGTAAATACCCACTTGAACTTGTGGTCCCCAATAGAAGAGTCGTTCCTGGCAAATTCCACAAGGTGTTAATACTTTGTACTCGGAGTTTTCATCATCACGTACGACACAAATCGAATGAGTCACTTCTGTATCCAATTTGTGCGCCTCCAATATGGCTCCCGTTTCAATACAAAGCTCTGTGGACGCATTGATGATTTCCGGGGAAACGCTGGTCAGGATTTTCCCGCTTTTTGTATACATGGCTGCAGCACCGCCCCAGCCTGTTGGATATCGTTTTTCAATTAAATCCACTGCAGCTTTGAATAGTGTTTGTTCAATGTTCATGTACCGGCCCCCATAATCAATACTATGATTTTCATAATACTGCGAAACCTTTCATAATACCAGATGTATTCAAGAGAAAGCTCGCTCCCGTTATGAAGACAAAAAAACCTCAAGTCATTAAATCAATGGCTTGAGGTCTTACTTAATTCACTTTTGACTATTCATACGTTTTTTCAGACTGTCTTCCGTTCAATTCCGCGAAGCCAAGCGGTTAACAGAACAGCTCCTGCCACCATGATGGCACCGATCCAAGGGGTATGAATCAAACCGATTCCATCCACAATGAGTCCTCCGACGAAGGAACCGATGGCGATCCCGACGTTGAATGCGGCGATGTTCAGGGCAGATGCGACATTGACCGCTGAAGGGACATATTTCTCTGCCAGGTTCACTACAAGGATCTGCAGTCCAGGCACGTTCATGAAGGCGAATAATCCCATCAGGAAGATCGCGATAAGTCCTGCTACTTTAAATGGTGCTGCAAATGTAAGAGCTACTAGAATGATGGCTTGCAGAACAAACATCCAGAATAACGCTTTTAACGGATTCTTGTCAGATGCTTTCCCTCCGACAACATTTCCGATCGCAACGGCAATTCCGTAAACTAGAAGGATGATACTCACCCATTTCGCGCTGAATCCTGTTACATCTTGCAATAAAGGTGTTAAATATGTGAACGCGACGAATGTTCCGCCATATCCAAGGGCTGTGATGGCAAAAGCTAATAATAATCGACCGTTTGTAAGAATCTTCAATTGTTCACTGAACTTGGCTGGTGGTGCTTCTTTCAGGTTTTTCGGTACAAGAATGGAACTGGCAATGATTCCGACAATACCGAGAAGAGCAACTCCCCAGAATGTGGCTCTCCATCCGAAAGCCTGTCCGATGAATGTTCCAAGTGGTACTCCTGTAACGGTCGCAACCGTTAATCCTGTAAACATAAAGGCAATGGCACTCGCCCGCTTGTGGGCAGGCACTAGATCGGCCGCAATGGTCGATCCGATGGAGAAGAAAATCCCGTGTGAAAAGGCTGTGATAAAACGGGCTACAAGCAACAGTCCAAAGCTTGTGGACATAGCCGCAACCGAGTTTCCGACAATGAATAAGAGCATCAAGGACATGAGCAGCGATTTCCGGCTCATCTTACTGGTGAGTGCTGTCAACACCGGTGCCCCGATGGCCACTCCAATGGCATAGCCTGAAATCAATAATCCTGCTAGTGTGATCGATATCGATAAATCATCTGCAATCGATGATAATAATCCAACGGGAACAAATTCTGTCGTTCCGATTCCAAAGGCACTAATGGCAAGGGCAAGTAACGCCGGTGTGCCGCCTTTCGTTTTTGACTGATGTATAGTAGCTGAAGTTGAACTCATAACATAACTTCCTCCTTAAATGATTGAATGAAATGAGAAACGAAGGCGCCTTCCGTTTCTCTGTACACATATGATAATGGGTACAACTTTTTATGAGAAGTACGCACTTTAAAGTCATGTAGGTACTTTTTTGTAACCTAGGGACTTTCGAGTGCCTATACGCCTTTCAAACCTCTTCGATGAAAATAGGCAGGTACTGTTTGAAAAGCTAAATTGAATTATGAGGGCTGGCTACCTTTTTGGGAAGAACGCACTTTGAAGTGGCATAGGCACCTGGAAGTACCCTAGTTTTAAAGTGAAAACTTTAAATTAGCATTGCTTCTCGCACAGTGAAATTCAGTAGAATCAGTAGAACATTTCAGGAGTGAAATGAACACGTAAAAAAGCTCGGAGCCTTATGCTTCGAGCTTTTTTTATCAGTTCTAAAGATCAGCGGAGAACCGCTCCCCTGGCGTTTGAAAATAAGCGGAAAAATTCCGTCTAAACCGGAAAATCTGGCTATTTCACGATAATTAGCCGGAGTTTTTCCGCTTATGGAACGATATTCGTTGAATATTGTTCCATATAGAGCCCGTTAAGCGGAATTTTTCCGCTTAAATCAGCGTTGTAACCCTCCTCCAGCTGCCTTAACCGGAATTTCTCCGCTTATAAATCTGTCGCCATTATCTAAGCATTATGCTTTATTGAATTTAGATACATTACTGATCTACTTGTTTTTCATTTACTTTTCTAAGTACATGTTGAGCTTCTAAAAAAATTTCTCTTTGATCATCAGAAAGTTTATCGATTTCATCGGATTCTTTCATTCCACTTTTGGCCATGGTTTGCTCATATATCATGATTGCTTCGATATATTCTTCATATTCGCCGGATGACAATACCTCATTGCTTGATTTCTGTCCATTAAGTCGATCAAAGAAAGGTTGTATCTCATATAAAGTATTTTTCAGTTCATTCAGCTGTTTAGCAGGAACTTCTGAATAATCAATGTTTCCATTTTCATCTCCATATTCTAACTTAGCGCTTGTTACGGTTTTTAATAATTCTTTAAAGCGCTTGAACTCTTCTTTTTTCATATCCCCTTGGGCTTGCGTCAATTTTGCATCCAGAAGCAGGTATCCTTCCATTGTGGCACTGGATAGGTGAGCCTTCACATTTTCAAATGAGCCATAGAACTCATCGGCAAGAAAGGTTTGATAAGCAATGGCTCCTGTTGGAAGAATGAAAGAAGCTGCAATAATAGCTGATACAATGTTTTTCTTGATAAACCTGTTAACTCTTCCACCTTTTTCGAGGCATGCTTTTCTCACTCCCATTTTTGATCGTTCGTACAGTGTTGGTGGAATGACAATTTTGTTTATCTCCTGCTTGATATTACTCACACGTATCAGCCTCCCTCATGTGCATTCGAAGTTTTCCTAACGCACGGTACAAGATCGTTTTTGCAGTGCCTAAGGGTATCTCTACTATCTCTGCAATTTCTTTAAAGGAATACCCTTCATAGAATCTCAGGGTAACGACGCTTTTCTCCTCTTCACTTAATTTCTCCAATAGCTCATGAAGAGTGATGCTAAGAAGAGTATCCTGGTCTTCCAATCCGATCACTTCCTCATATTCCGCTTTAAGTTGAACCACTTTTTTATTTTTTTTCAATATATTTAATGCAGTAGTTATCGCAATTTTAATTAACCAGGTTTTAAAATACGCAGGATTCTTTAACGTTTCAATATTCTTAAAAGCACGGTATGCGACCTCTTGTACTACATCTAACGCATCATTTTCATTTTTCACATACACATAGGCCATTCTGTAAATATCTTCTTCATATTGTTTAAAAAGTTTTAAAAACGCCTTATCATCGCCTTTTTGAGCTTTCTTAACTAATCGATCGATTTTCTTCACCCCTTATTATCTTCTTTCATCAATTAGACAACTGAAAAGACGAATTGGCTTTCATTTTTTTATAAAAGTTAAAACAATAGAGAACTATGAATTGCTGTAGATTATTAAACCAACGCTCTATTCCAGTATTATACATTACATCCCATTAGTCTTGGGCTTTGTATCAATAAGCTCTTCCCTAGTCAAAAACCAAACAACTGGTTACACTAAAAGAGAATGATGTTAAAGAGGAGAGTACATAATGAAAGCACTTGTATTTGAAAAGTTTGGCGGACCGGATGTCCTCCACTATCAGGAGATTGATTCTCCCCAAATAGGACCGGATGAAATGGTAGTGGAAATGAAGGCAATCGGTCTGAATTTCGCTGATGTATATAGAAGAAAAGGAAATTATCACTTAGCAGGAGATCCACCGTACATTTGTGGATATGAAGGAGCGGGAATCGTCAAACAGGTAGGAGCAAACGTGAAGGGAATGGATGTTGGGGACCGCATCGCTTTTGCCGATGTACCTTATGCAAATGCTGAACTGGTGGCCGTCCCAAAGGATAAAGCCATCCCATTGCCGGATGACATATCGTATGAAACGGCTGCATCCCTACTGTTACAAGGACTTACAGCTCATTACTTAACGAAAGACAGCTATAGCATTAAGAGCGGGGATACCGTTTTAGTCCATGCAGCTGCAGGCGGAGTCGGGCAGCTGCTTGTCCAGATCATCAAGATATTGGGCGGCACAGTCATCGGGTTAACGTCTACGGAAGAAAAAAGACAGGCAGCGCTGGCTGTTGGAGCGGACCATATGTTTTTATACAGTGAAGACTGGAAACAGAGCGTGCAGGATGTGACAGATGGTAACGGCGTGGACGTGGTATATGAATCAGTCGGTTCGACTCTGATGGACAGTTTCGAATCAACTCGCATCGGAGGGACCGTCGTCTTCTTCGGTATGGCGGGAGGCGATCCGGTTTCCGTTGATCCCCGTATGCTGATGGATACTTCTAAAACCCTGACTGGCGGGGAGTTATGGAATGTATTGACGTCTCACGAAGAACGGGTGAACCGCTCCCACGAATTGTTCGGTTGGATTCAAGAAGGAAAGTTAAAGGTCTCTGAACCAACGGTCTTTCCTTTAAGCGAGGGAGCAAAAGCTCATGAGTATTTAGAAAGCAGGAAAAGCACAGGGAAGATACTATTGATCCCTTAAACAAATTGAAAGAGACCCTTTCCAACTCGGAAGGGGTCTCTTCTTATAAATCCTGCGACAACCGGATCATATCCCTGCACTGAATTCCATTTTCATAAATTTCTTCAGGATAATGCCTTACGAAAAAATCCACATCCACTCCAACCATCCTGAAACCACATTTTTGATAAAGGGCCAATTGGCCAACACCTGAATTCCCGGTCCCCACTTCGATGGTTTTGTACCCTTTCTCCCTTGCAACCTTCACAGCATCCATGACCAGCTGTTTTCCAATCCCCTGACCATGCCTTTCTTCTGCAACGGCCACATTTACGAGCTCGATGGTTTCCGGTCTTGTTGGGAGCAGAACATATACTCCAATTATGCGCTCTTCAAGCTCCGCTACATAGCATTCTCCCCTGTAAGTATATTCTTTTACCATCTTCTCTGAAGGATCTGCCAACAGAAGCAGCTCCATTGGAAGTCGTTCATCTGGTTTTTGTTTTCTGATGATCATGTCTATACCTCCTTTCAAATATGGTTGGCACCACAACAGGGGAAGAAAAAATATTCATCTAAGCATAACCCCTTTACTCACCTTGATTAAGTAGTATACTAAGCATATATTCTTCATCTTGAAGATAGTGGTTTAGGCAGGACCCCTTAGTAAATTGAAAAATTCCTTGTAGGGCTTACCGATTTTGTGGGTAAGCTATTTTTTTTGGTGTTTAACAGCCTAAGGAAGAAACTTAGTATAAGGCTTCAAACTCTTTTTCGCTCATTAAGAATTCCGAAACAACTTTTTCGGTTGTATCTTCCATTTTATTCGCTAAACCTACTAACTTCAGACCGGAATATTCTATTCCATCATGACGATAGTCGAATACAAGCTCCCCATTCTCTACGTCGCTCAACTTATCTCCCCTTTTACCAACCACTTTCTTAATGGACTCCCTTTGTAGATGAGGATAAAGCATAACCTTGACGATATATTCTTTATCTCTTTGAAGCCGGTCAGTTGCAAACTGAAAATAGCCGTCTGAATCTGTCGTTACTTTTTCTCTCCTAATAAGCGTGACACCATCTCTTTTGTATTGCTCAATCATGAGCATTGCCCCTTCAGGTAATGAGGTCTCTCCCTTTATAACGACTTGGTTAGGGAAATTGTACACCTTACCTGACATCTCGTAACTTTCTTCATGATCCTCCAAGGACTGAGCCGATCGTGTATCCTCTCCTGGACTGATGAAGTAGTAACCTGCAAGAGGGGTGATTATTAGAAGGATCATAAGGAAGGCCATATTAGGAACAGCCGATTGGTAGACTCGTCGTTTCCAGTCCCTTCTATGCGCTTTCCTCCATACTGTTTGAAATTCCACTGTTGACTTTTCCTGTTCATCTATATGATCAAATAATGTCTTTAACTTAGCTTTCTTCATATAATCCCGCCTTGGTTAGGTCAATTTCCCCCTTCGATTCGAGACGCCTCAATTGCTTCAGTGCAGTATTCAACCTGGATTTCGCTGTCCCGATTGGTATCCGGAGAATCTGAGAACATTCTTTCAACGTGAACTCCGAGTAAAAGTGGAGGACAATGATCTCTTTACTTTTCCATGAAAGAGAATGAACGATCTTCCACAGTTCTCTGTTACCATCTGATTTCAAGAAACTCTGTTCGACCGAATCAACTTGATCATGTAGGTTGTCATCAGAAAAGAACGAAAAACATTTTATGATTCTTTGTTTGTTCATAACCGTCTTGGCCACATTCATGGTGATGGTGTAGATCCAAGGTTTGATCGGTTTTGTGTCGTCGTACTTATCGTAATGACTTAAGAGTCTGATGAACGTCTCTTGGGTGACATCATCCGCTAAACTCCTGGACTTCGTCAAAAGCAGCGCTGCTCGGTAAACATACTCTCTATATGTTTTGAAAATCTCTTCTGCTTTTGCCTCTTCAATAAACACTGACGTCACTCCCCTCCACTGTTGGGGTGATCAAAGTAATCCAGCAGGAAGGTACTTTGTCTCGGACTCCCTTTCTCAACCTTATAAATAAAATCAAACATTTGGATACGTGCATATTCCTCTCCGTCTTTACGATTCTTTATCAAGCCTGGTGAACCTTCCCGGATGTTTTCACCACTGGAACCGTATATTTTTTGTATAGCGTCAGGTTGCTCATCTGGATTAAACGTGACAACTAATTTATGTTCTTCGTCTTTTTCATCTCTTTTGAAACTTGCACTGTAAGTATGGTCCTTATTCACTTTTGCCACAGCTTCCTCCAGAACGGCATCCGTTTCAATATCCTTCAGCTCTATCTTAATCTTTGAGTCTGCTTCCAGTGTGCTAGTCCCGTTAACTGAAACGGTATTGCCGACCGTCTTCACATCGCCTGCGATTTTCACCTCTTTTTTTGAAGCAGCACATCCACTGAGCACTAGAGCCAAAAGTCCAAACATGATTAGTAAATTATACTTATTCAACTCTTCTCCCCCTTTATCTATTAATGATTTACTATTATTACTAGCAAACCAGCAAAAGGGTTCGATGTTTTTTAAAAATTGTAAAAAAATAGAACTCGCACCAGTTGCGAGTTTCTTTATGAGGAATGCACAATCTTTCAGCGCACTCTTTTATTGAAGAACCTCTAACAGAAATAAGCGGAATTACTCCGGTTAAAATTAGAATGGAACGTGTTTTGAGGTAATTAACCGGAGTTTTTCCGCTTATGGACAGAAAAATTTCCGATATTTTGTATTTTCAAGTAAATAGGCGGAATTTTTCCGTCTATTTACTCCTTTTTTTACCGCGATGACTAATTAAGCGGAATTATTCCGTCTATTGATCAACTCTAGGACTTAACCTGATCTCCCGAACTCTTACTGTCTGTCATCATAAATTTGTCCCTTAAAAAAATGCAGCCGAAAACTGAGCCTCTGCTGTAAATGGGGGAACCTCTCAGCTCATTTCCTCTACCCTAAATCCTTCTTCCCATCAGAACTCTTAATGAACCTGACCAGAAACACAGTCCCCGTACAATTTAGTACGATACTTGCACTCAGGACGACCGCCCACAGTGGAGTCGGGAGCGGGAGAATAAAAGATAATAACATGAAGACAATCCCTCCTAATACGAATAGGAGACCTTTTGAAACATTGTTCATGATTGTTCCTCCAAAAAATAATAAGTGCATTCATTTTAACATAAATACCCATTATTGGCGGGTACTTTTTTATCTGGAATCACCCTGTTTTCCAAATAATCTAACCCCCATATCGACTTTTCTTTATGTAACACAAAAAGGTCAAGCACCCTGCTTTAGGATGCTTGACCCACCATTTCCCGCTTTCTAACAAGATTAGTACTCCTCATTCACAACCGAAAATTCATCAATCACATCACCCTCTGATGTACGGGTAGTAAATGTGATGGTATCCTTCTCTACCTTTGCACTCATATACACCGCGATGTTTTCCATATTAACGTATTCAAATTTTTCGTCTGCCACTGCATCATAGTGCTTTCTGCCGGTGGTGCCCGCCACTACATAGACGGTTCCATTTTCATCTTCTTGGCCATCTTTAAGTTTCTTTGTCCGGCCGTACGCATGGTCGTGCCCGGAGAAGACGATGTCGATCCCGAGTTCATCGGCCACTGGAGGCAGCTTTTCCTTCATGATTTCATTGCCTCCAAATGGATTGGTGTAATAAGGAGGTTTATGGGTCACAAGGATTTTCCAAGGTTTATCCGAGTTCTTCATGTCTGTCTTCAGCCATTCAAGTTGCTGATTCAGTACCTCGGTTTCACTGGTAAAGCCAAGCACACTGATGTGCATGTTTTGGTAATCAACCGAATACGTACCGCCTTTGTCTGCATCAGGACCATTGTCGGGTGAGCCAAGAATCGCTTTGGCCAGACTTGCGTCATTGTCTCCCATGTATTCATGATTCCCGAGAGCCGCAATGAGATTCGTGGTTCGGATGTTTTCATACTGACTCATGATTCCTAATGTGTCATCCCATTGATTGAATTTAGACGCTTCATCGATAATGTCGCCAACGTGGATCATAAACGCCGGTTCCTGGTCGTTGACCTTCGATAGAATCTGATCAAACAAACTCAAGTCCGACGGCGACTGTGTGTCACCCAGGACGGCAAACTCGAAGGAATGGCTTCGTTTTAACGTGGTGAATTCCTGCATGTCACTCCAGGTTTCTCCGTTTCCTACCCGGTACACATATGTCGTGTCCTGTTTAAGTTTCTTCAGTGTGACTTGATTGACCCGAGCGATGCCATTTTTCGTAATGTCCAGTTCTCCATTGAACACCTCATCGCTCCACGAGCCTTTTTCCGTTTTTAGGCTCTTGTCACCCTTTTTATCATAATCCTTTTTCCTGGCGTATTGGATGATAGGAGCTTCTTCTTTGCCCAGGGGACTGGACATCCAAGTGAACGTCTTGTCTTTATAAGGATCATCTGTTGTGGGCGAGATGATATTTTTCAGCTCTTCTCCTTCCACGAGTGCCGGATAGGATTGTGTATCAAGCTTAAATGAATAGTGACCGTCTTTTACAGAGTAAAGGGTGATGTCACTTATATCATTTGTAATGGAATCCACAACGAGTGATCCGTCTTCCCCCGTTTTCCCAAGCGAGAAAGGCTCGTCTCCGGTAGAGGCAAAGATTTCAGCCCCACTTACAGAATTCCCCTCCTGATCCAATACCATCATCGTTGCAGGCTTTCCTATTAATATCGGATCTGCTTCCACTTCTAATGCTGCGTCCACTTCAACACTTAGAGGCTTCATTGAATAGGTGGAGATGAACGTCTCTTCAACAGGCTGGGCATAGGTGATTTCCCCCTGTGTCATGTCTACGTTCAGCTTGCTGCCTTCACCTGTTGATGGTGGAATGGAAATGTGGATCTTTGCCGCATCGGCTGTATTTTCTGTTTCCCCACTATTCACCAGATGGATGGTAAGAAGTCCCGACTCACTGTCATAGTTAAATGTACTTCCCGTGAATCCTTCTCCGAATGTAACGTCAGCCACTGGGAACGTTTTATCCACTTGCAGTTTCAACGTAGATTCAGAGATATCACCTGGATTGGCCGCTTTTACCGTCAGTTCGAATGCATCCCCTAAGAGTGCTTTTTCTTGATCCTGCATGATCTCAATCTTGGCAGCTCCAGTATTCACTGTAAAAAAGCCTGTTTTCACTGTCTGATTTCCAAATTTATCAGGCACCATCAGGGTAAATTGGTGCGTACCATCTGCCCACTGTAATCCGCTCAGGGACACAGAGCCGTCCATGTCATAAGAGAAATGGCCCTCTCGCTTGGAGTAATCCTTACCATCCACAAACCATTTGATTTTATCCCAATCGATACCTGTTTTGAATGGATCGTCTTCATACTCATGCACGTTTGCTTTTAAATTCACTGAGCTCGTTGTATATTCCTTGTCTTCTGCATTTACGGACTCGATGACCGGTGGATATAAGTCATCCACTTTTTCGCCGTAAACCGCACGGATATTATCGACATAAAGAGATCCCTTTGTCATTGGTCCTGTTATGCCGGACTTCGTGGACATCATTCGGATTGCCTGCGTGCCTGATAGTTTAAAAGGCCCTGTAAAAGAGTCCGGGATATCGGCTTCGATATATTTCCATCCGACCCAGTCGATCCCCGGTTTCTCACCGGTCAGGTTAATCGTTTGATTCTTATTGTTTCCATCCACAATCATCATTCTAAGCCAGTACCCCTCGGCTTCAGGTGTTCCATACACCCACATTCCTATGCTCTGTGGATCTCCTTCAATTTCCCTATTCACTCCCGGTCCGGCATATACTCCAAGGGTCGTTCCGGTTTGGGCATCAGTGAAATCAAAGTCAAGCTTTAAGGAATGATCTCCAAATCGGACCGGAGCAGGATAGGTTGATCGATTCAATGTCGCCTTCTCTCCCCGATTCGCCGTCGAAGTCTTCCACGTACCTAAATCATTCTCAAAGTCAAACAACACTTTTGGAAGAGTTCCTACTGAAATTTTCACCTGAGCTGACAGGTCGGTATTTTTCAGTCGGGCTGTAATCGTTCCTTTTGCACTTTGGTCTTTCGTGTGAAGGACACCTTCCTCATCAATCGTACCCAGTCCTTCCGGAATATCAAACTCGATGTCCTTAAGGTTCCAATCGACTACCCGCTTTTCAAATGTGGTGATCAGTCCCAATGGAATCTCACTGTTTCTGGCTGCTGTCAGTTCCGGTGAAGAAAAAGAGATGGCATCAGGTGTGGCCATTTCAATGATGCTTTTACCGACCTCTTTTCCTTGATGCTTTAACACGACGTGCAACTGACCTGTTTTTCCGTTTGATTGGAAGACCCCATTTTCATCAATGGTCCCAAATGACGGATCTGATAGTTCCCACGTCAGCCCGGAGTCTGGCAGAGGAGCCGAGGCCATTGCCTTATCTCTCCCTTTTGCACTGAACTGGACGGTAGATCCAGGAGTGAAGGATGTGTCATAAGGGGAGACGTAGGCTGAATCAAAGACATGATCAGAAGGCTCCTTTGACACTACCAGCCATGAGTTGGCCACACTTCTCTCACCGCGGTCAGAAGGCATATTATCAACCTCGAGATCATCCCCTCCTAGTGTACGGGTGGTAAAAGTAGAGGATCCTCCACCATCCAGGTTAAGAGCCGAAACCGCCCCTAAATCAATCATCAGTTGAGCTAGATCAGGCATGGAGATGCCGCTGGAATACGGCTCCTGCCTGCCGTCGATCACTGCGAAGAACACATCTCCATCAGCCTTGATTCCGACAGCTGTCCGAGGCTCTTTTTCCTCTCCCGTTTGGGGAGTTTGGTAGACTTGACTGTTCTTGACGAGAATCGCATTCCCACCGAGGGCTTCCTGCAAATCATCCTTGACCCCATCATACTCGGCCGTGCTTCCGATGACGGCTTCACCGGACTTTTTCACACCAAAGAATCCCCACCCCTGACGAAGCTGAGCTTTGACAGCATTTCCATCCTTGAACACAATCCCGGTCGGTTCCCCTGTCGCCATGTTATAAAAATCGGCATTCACGGCAGACACCACTTTATGGTTTTCGCCATCTGCGGCACTTGCCTGCTGCCTGACAGGCTGCAGTCCAAACGCCGTCCCGTCATTCGGAGTTCCCGCTTCAATCGAGACACTTGGGTTCTGTACATCTACATCCACTACGAAACTCTCAATCTTCTTCCCGTCACTGCCTTCAAAGCTGTAATGCTTCTCCATGACACCCGGAGCAAGATCAGCACGGTACTCGTTAATAGGAATCTGCACTACCTGTGACTGGAGGTCAAACTCCCCCAACGCTTCTGCCATATTCGGTAAAATGACGCTTCCCGCGACGGCAATGGATAAAACCACAGGCCAAACCTTCTTCTTGAATCTCCTCATCTTTAAGCCTCCCAATCTCGTATTCGCTAAAATCCATCAGCATTAGACAGGTTTATCATAACGGAAAATGTTTAATGAAAAGTAAATTATTTGTAATTTTTAGATAATGAAACAAAAAGGGGAAATAGGGCCCATTACTTTCATAACAATAGAAAAGAAGCTGAAAATCCGGTTCGCGATTTTCAGCTTCATAAAATTGAAAAAATCCCCATATCTATCCGTAAAGATAAATAAGGGGGAGATAAGTATGAAGAAACTAGCTATAACATTATTATAAGGTGGATGTGGAAAACAGTAAGAATGGTGAAACGAGCACGGCGACCGTAGCGGCAAGAATAAATCTAAATGAAGACGGGAAGATTGTCTCCATTCGAAATATGGATGTGGGTGGATTATTGGAAAAATTAAATCAGTAAACTCTTGGACACAATCATGGGAACTTCTAATCTAAGAAGTTCCCATTCGTTTATTAAATAAAATAATAAGAGCCTGCTAAATTAATGCCTTTCCACCTTCAATACATCCTCAGAAGGAGACAGATACTCTTTATCCCCCAGTGTGAAATCCCCTTTTTGACGATTGATTTCAGCATACTGAACAGCTTTACCCTCGTTAAGAAAAACAAGTAAGTAAATATCATCTCTACTACTGATATTGCTCCGATCTTCATATTCAACCCCCAACTGCTTTTCAATATGCTCTTCGGGTGAATAGGGTTCAAACAGGTAAGCTTTGTCCCACTTGAAGTCTGCTATTGAATTGACCTCAATTTCCCTGTTGTTACGATCTTTAACCATAGAATATACGGACTTCTCGAAGTCTTTATTATGCTTAACATCATTGTTATTACAGCCAACTACCATAACTACTACGAGAAAGAGGGAGAAAGGCAGGCTTCTCACGGCAAACATCTCACTTTCTTTTCATGAAAATTAAGCTGATGGCCCCCCACCACCACCTGTTTGATGATTGGCATTCGTGGCTTGTTGAGAATGTTGAGCCGACTTTTGATAAGCTTCATCTCTTGGATCTGACGAATTCTTTTTGATGCTGTCTCCATAAAACTCCATTTTCCTTGAACCGATGAAAATACGGATGGCAAAATATAAGATGACGATCCCCAGAAAAATCAAGAAATACATGATCACACCTCCAGCATTTAGGACTTTCCTTATATTTACTGTAACATAAATGATTTATGAGTTTTTAATTAACTCATGTTTCAAATACTCGATCTTCCCCAAATCCTTATGATTATTCTGATCTGCCCGATAACTGTCTTGGGAGGAAGCTTCGTACACACGTAAATACTGCTCCGGATTTAACAGATAATAGTTCACTTCTCCTATTCGATGAATCTCTAAATCTTCTATTCTCACCCCAGAGAAGTCCGGCAACGTGTCAATGATACCGAATTCCACAGATTGTCCCTCCTTCCAAAATTCATGTTCATGCAGATCAATCAGTGTATAGTCCATTGACTCCATGATCTCTACAATCTCACTCCAGTTATGTATGGAAGTTTCAGCCGGCACTTCCCAGCCCCTCTTATCACCAGGCACGTGAATGTCCAGATCCTGTGCATCCCAGCTTCTGCCGGTGACCACTTCCAATCCCACCGAGCCCATTAGCAGTGGCGTAATTCCAATCCCATTTAGTTTCCCGGCAATCTCAATAAACTCATTAAACTTTTGATTCATAGACAAACTCCTCTCTAAGAATACTCATCCGCAGACGGTCTACGAACTCTCCGTTTCTCAATCGATCCTGCCTTAAAATGCCTTCTTCCACATATCCCATTTTTCTGTACGATTTGATGGCTTTTTCATTATCGATCTCCACCCTGAGCCAAATCTTGTTCAGCCCGAGCTCCTCGAATCCCCATTGAAGCATCTCGCGCATGGCGGCTAACCCATAGCCTTTGCCCCAGTAGGCTTTATCCCCGATCGCAATCCCCATTTCTGCATGCTTATTTAAGCGGTCAATATTTTTCAAATCGATCCAGCCGATGTGTTTGCCATCATCAGTCATGATTGCCTTTTGTTCATATCCATTGGTTTTATTGATGCACATGTCGATCCAGGCACGGGTTTCTTCCAAGCTGAAGGGAGGATATTTTTCCGGCATATTCAAATGCTTGGTTACTTCTCTGTCCAGACACCACTGATAACGGTCTTCTGCATCGTCATACGTTAATTCTCTTAATGATACGGTTGGCCTTTGAGGTGTTTTCATTGTCGTTTTCTCCTTCATGCTTGAATGCTTCTGTAATGCTTTAATATTTCGATTAGAATTGCTTCGTTGTATCCCGTTTTCCCATGAATCCTTTCAGCCCACTCGGACACCGTTTCAAGCTTCGAGTCTTTCATCAAACCTTTTGTTGTACTGAGAAAGCTTTCCCAATTATAAAACTCCCAATGGGCCGTTTCGGATTGGTACGGGATTCTGCACTCCAATAATGGATGGTTCTTTATCATATGTTGAGAATGCTCAGCAGCCTTAAGAAAAGTATCCATCTCGATTCGTTCAGTCTGAAAAACTTGTTTGGATACTTTTCCATTCGGTCGATGGTACAGAATTTCAGTCCCTTCTGCATGAGCTTGAACCTGCACCCCTGCAGCAGGAAAGAAACCATCTAATTTTTCGTTCGAGTAATCGGGACTCTGCGTATCTATTAATATCGGATTCAACCATTGATCGCCCAGGTCACAAAGAAACCGTTCCCCTTTTTCATTCAGAGCGATGACGGCCGCATGAGCCTCCTCCGTTCCAAGGTTATGACCGATGGGATACGCCTCGATTCCATCCCTTTTAAACTCATCCAGTAGCCAGAGTGCCAAATCGAAGCAATTCCCCGACATGCCAAATTGTTCCCGATGCTCCCGCATGAGAGATACATCCCGCTGTTTCTTCACGCTTCCCTGGTGATAAAACCAGACTTTCGTTAGCGTCTCCATTGGGAAATCATTAAACCTGTTCCATGTGTTTAAAATGCTATCTGAAGCAATCATACTTTCACCCCGGATTCTATGTATGACATGATATATCTTTTATATTCATCCGTCAGCCCATCCGGCAGTTCATTCAGTTTGAAATATTGGACTGCAACCGATTCGGATTCATCCACTTCCATTTGTCCGCCCACGTCCTTTGTGACGTAGACAGCCGTGACAGAATATAACTCATCCCCATTTGATACTTTGAAGTAATAGTCCTGTCCTGAGAAGATATTTACCAGGGTCAGTTCCCCAATATCAAATCCGGTTTCTTCCTTCACTTCTCTCCTTGCCGTCTCCTCTAAACTTTCACCAAGCTCCATCAATCCTCCGGGAAGTCCCCAGCCACCGTCTGTCCGATGTTGCAATAGCAGTTCATTGTTTCCGTTTAGGATGATGACGACAGAACCAGGGAGAATTAAAGGTCTGGTGCCGACGAGTTTTCGCAGATCTTTGACGTAGTTCATTATCTTTCCTCCCTTGACACGTGTCTCAATCATATTTTCATGCGATATGAATACAATCCAGCCTTTTTTTAATCTTTTGCCAGAGTAAATGTTTCCTCCTGATCATCCCACTTCACCGTGACCTCGACCTCAGTATCTTCACTCATTTGGGCATTAGTGGGATCGGATTCACTGCTATGACGAATCACACCATTCTCCTCGAGGGTCACACCTGTTCTGCCAAATCCGCCAACTTCTTCTACGGCATAGGCAACGTTACCCACAGAATCAATGTCCTCCCCTTTATACTTCAGGACAAAATCCTTCTTTTCAAAGTCACTGGACTGTTTGACGTTTAGTTCGGCATGCCAGTGATCGGATTCTCCCGAGAAGGAGAAATCTTTGGTGTTGCAGGCTGTTAAAAGAAGTATCGTTCCAACTAAGAAAAGCATTTTCTTCAGCATGTACTCATCCCCTTAACTTGATTTTTCCCGATGTGTTAAATCCCCCTCCATCACAATCTTGCATCCATCTTCAAATAATTCAACAACCGTAAGACTGGTATCATGAATAAATGGTGGATCCCATAATCTCTCCATTTAAGCGGGTATAAACTAAATAACACTAAATTTCTCCAACGCAAATGAGATCCCATCTTCCCCAGATGTTTTCGTGACATAATCAGCAACCCTTTTCAATCTGTCACTTCCATTCCCCATCGCAACCCCCAGGCCGGCCAATTCCAGCATATCCACATCATTATCCCCGTCACCGAAAGCGATGGCTTCTGATGGATGAAGACCGTAGTATGCTAATACTTTCTTTATGGCCAATGACTTTGATACGTCTTCTTGTAACACGTTTAAAACGTATGGGTGCCATCTTCTGAAGGTTAAGTGTGGAAACTTCTGCTGATAGGATTTCACCACTTCATCACGTGCAAATAAACACATCAGGTAGACATCCTGTTCACCAATAAGATCGTCCCTCTCTGGATATTCATCCAACGACAACGTTTCCTTCAATGCCCTGGCTATTTCTTCTTCCTCTACCCCATTCATACTGAAACGTTCTGTATAGAAAGAAAGGCCATGCTTGCCATGGGCAAACCCCACAATCTCCTTCACCAGGTTCCGGTCCATGGGAACCTTATGAATGACTTCTTCTCCATGTTTCACATATCCGCCATTTGCTGTGATGAACGTATCGATTCCTAAATCTTTTATTTCCTGGCACATGGATAATGGCCGGCCTGTTGCCGCCACCAGTTTGAACCCTTTGTTCTTTAGTGTGCCTATGGCAGCTTTTGTTTTATCGGGTATACTTCCATTTTCGTGGTGTGTAATCGTTCCATCGATGTCAAAGAAAACGATTTTGTATCTCATTTGTTTCCTCCTGTACCAACAGTCTTATTACTGACAATTCCAATTATTCCATTTTATTGACAGTAACTCAATAACTAGTTATAAAAAAAGAAGCTTCTCCTTCGAAAGGGATAAGCTTCTCCACTCCTCACACTTGATGAATGTTCCTTGTTTCTTCAATCTGTTCAAGATGACCTTTAGCATGACCTGCCACCATTTTGATCATTCTCCTGACGGTCAGTTCACCCTGGTCTTCGGTTTGGATCTTTCTATTAAGGGAGTCCGGTATACTCTCGCAAAGATTGAGTATGTGTTGCCTTATCAATTTAAATAGAGCAACTTCCGTCTCAATGGATCGATGTGTATAATGGGTACCCGATTCCCATTCGTTCGGATCATATGGATTGTTCTTATAATTCCTGCCATCTTCAGCAAGGGCGAACTTCATGCGATGGAACATGGTGAGATCCGAATCAATGAAGTGCAGCACAGTTTGGCGGATCGACCATTTCCCTTCAGCCCTAACCAGATCTAAATCAGCTTCAGATACTCCCTTTAGCACGGTATCGATTCGATCAATCCCACTTTTATAAAGTGACAGTATCTCTTCATCTGTCATAAACAGCTCTTCCCAATGGGAGACAATGTAGCCATCTGGATCCTTTACCATGATTAATTGACCAAACCCAGGATCTACTTCCAGGTCAAAATCAAGCTCTTCTCCCTTGAATGTCTCCTTCAGTTTCTCCACTTCCTCACCCATCACATAAAATCGCTGGCCGGGATCAGGTTTGACAAACGCAACATCCGTATACTGCTTGAAATCCCCATTGTCACCCTCTGTGAATAATACAGCTCCCCCACTTGGAAGATTACACTGGGCAATAGACCCCTTTCGCCACTCCTCAGTCCAACCAAATACGTGACGATAGAATGAAAGAGACCGTTCAAGATCATCCACCTTTAAAACCAATCTTGGCTTTGCACGTTGCATATTTTCACCCCTATAAAAAAATTAACGTTCATTCATTACTAACCCTGGTACCTTGATGAAAAACCATCTGCCATCTTTCATCTATCACTTTCCAAATGGAACTCCTTAATGAATACTGCTGCGTTTCCTCATTGAAAATTCTATAGGTAGCCAATACGATTTCATCGGATAAGGGATGGATGACGAAGTGGTCCATTGTCATCCGTACTGACCCTATGCCTCCATCACTGATTTCCTCGTCTTTATAAAGAATCTTACCCGAGCTGCCTACTTCAAAAAAATCTGTTGCAAGAAGCCGGGTAAGCTCTGTTTTGGATGCACGGATTTCAGGTTTTAAAAGATCCAATTCCAGTTGATGAAGTTTCTTTTTTAGTTCTTCATTTACCACTATCTATTTCTCCTTTCGACTTGTCTAATTGAATCTCATACTTACCTAGAATCTCCTTTATAACGTCGTGATCCGAGACAACAATGTGATAAATCCATCTATAATGATCTCTCTGCAAAAAATTCACTACTTCTTCGTACTCGCTTTTCTCCAAAAATACAGAAAGAGCATTAAGCTCGAGCCAATTGATGATGATATGAAGATAGGTGGAAAACTCGTCCCTTGCACCATTTGGATACCCAACTGGAACTTTTGGATATATAATTTTCAGCTCTTCTATTGCTAATTTAATTCTATGAAAATGCTGAACGGCAAACCAATGGATTTGTTCATGGATAAATGTAGAAAGTAGAATATTTTCTTTCCCAAAGTGTCTGGTATTTAATGATAACACCGGGTGGCTATGAGGATAATCGGCAGATTCGTTAATGATTACAACATCTGTAAAGAAATAATTCTTTAAATTGTACTTTCTTATTAAGAAGTCCAACTCTGTTCTAACCCGAATCTCATTAACCGTGTTGTTTTTACAAGTTATTTGAATGCTCACTGAACTATTTCCCACTGCTACCCACCAAAATCTCTCTTATTTCCATAATGGAAGACACAATGGCATACGGAGTATGATCCGTTGGTTTTTCTTCCTCTCTAACATTGACCCATATCGCTTCCATTCCTGCTTCGATGGGGCCCACTACATCATGCGTCCACGAGTCACCTATGAATATCGTCTCTTCAGGTTTCTTATTAAATGCTTCTAGAGCAATAGTATATATTCTTGAATCAGGCTTTCTAATACCTAATGGTTCTGCATGAATGATCTTATCTTGGCTGAATATATCCCCTAATCCCATGTTGTTTACTTTTTGTTGAGGGTCATAAAGTCCGTTTGTAACAATTCCAACTTCAAAATGTTTATTCAGTTCATTCATTAAATGTAATACGGATTCATCGGCAGTAATAAAGTTCATACTTGTGTTAAGAAAGAGTGATTCAAGCTGATCGATTTCCTCAATGTCTGCTTTCACTTCAAAGGAATCAAGAGCACTCTTCCACCTTTCTCTTTTGAATTCAAATGTATTTAGTTCACCACTTACAAGTTTATCTATTAGAAATCTTGGAGGTTGTTTTATTTTCTTCAAAAATTGTTGTTCATCCATTCCCATTGTCAACGGATGCTCCGCTAGCGTCTGTACCAGTCCATCATCAAACCAGGACGAATTTTCAAGCAGCGTGTCATCCAGGTCAAATAAAAGAAGGCTGAACTTTTTCATTGGCTTATATGTCAGTTTCATAGTAATCACTCCTTACGAATGAAACCGTCCCATCACCACGGTATCGTAGTAACGTCCATCCGCTAATAATTTATCTCTTTTCAAAACTCCCTCAACTTCAAAACCATTGTTTTTATAAAGCATGATGGCTTTTTCATTGGTTTCGAGCACATTCAATGTCATTTTCTTAATGTCGTTGCTGTCTGCCCAGCGTATGCTCTCTTTTAGTAGATTTTTCCCGATGCCGTATCCCCAGAATTCCCTTAATATGCATACCCCGAACTCCACCTTATGAGCGGCACGCTTTAATGATGTCCCCTCACATCTGGAGAAACCGGCAATCCTGTCATCGACTTCACAAACGAGGAAGAGATTTCTCGGACTCTCTGAATCTTCTTTGATGATTTGAATGAAGCCCTCTTTATCTATGTACGCCTCTCCTCTATCCCTGTCCATGTTTTCCGTTTCCCCATCGACCTGCAGCCGGACTTCTGACAGTTTCTGTGCATCACCAACGTTAGCCGCTCTGATGACATAGGTTAGATGACGAATATGAAATTCTTTTGGATGAATGATAATATCGATCCACTCCCCGCTCTGGTGCTTATTATTCTCCAAAACTATTATCCATTAATTTCTAATTCCTAACAATAGTGAACTTCAAGAAGTAGCACTCGAATACCTCCCCAGCCCTTTCCTCCACAAGAATCTCGTAAATAGCGAGATCATTAAAGTCACCAACAACATTCCCACCATCTGCACCCATGAAACCCCATGAAACAGAGCATACGTCGGAACCGCCGCCACAATTCCAACGGGAACGAGTGTATAGAGTAGCCACTTAATCATAGGTGGATACAGATCAACCGGATACTTCCCCATCGTTCAAATACTCGAAAACAGGATGAAGCCACCGCCAGTTCTTCCGAGCCAGAATGATAATGTTCCGATCCACATCCTGAAGGAGTAGCTGATGATAAGAGAGCACGATAACAAAAGGAGAAACTGAATAAAATGAAGAAGCACCACCTCATCCAAATGGAAAAAGATTGCTCCCGCTACTACCGTGAACCCGAGTATGATGTCTGTGAGTGCCCATACATTGCAGCTCCCGAAGCTCGACAAGAACTGGGCATTCTCCGGTAGTAAAAGCGTTTCATCCAAGTGACCGTCCACGACCTTGTCTGGTAGGGATTCAATATTACTCATGACGAAAAGGGAAAGGACACCTGCCACCAATTGGTAGACTCCTAATAACGTGATGATTTCTAAAAATGTCCATCCTGCCAGTGAATCTGTAAACTGAAACACAATGCGGAGGCCAAATACCCCGCTTGCGAAATAGAAGAGTGTTGAGACTGCCTGAGTGAGAAAATTCACCCGGTAAGGCAGCTGGGTCATGAGCGACGTTCTAAAGAAAAGAAATACTAAAGCAAGCTTTTTTCTCATCTTATCAACCTCCAAGAGCAGAATATCTCTTAATGCCTTTATTATATAAAAAGGTACTGAAAAGATTCAGAATGATAATCCAACCATACTGCAGAGAGAGCCCGTGAATGATAGAGATACCCCTGGTCCCGGTCAGGACTTCAGCAGGGAAGCCCAACATCCCATAAAAAGGAAGGGAGTATAACCAATCACTGAAACCTCCCTGTATGAGAAACAGCGGAGCCACTTCTCCCCCGATAAAAAAGATGGCCACTTCACCTGCATTGACTACTGATTGTGTTTTTTCTGTCCAGAAGGCAGCAAGGGTCAACAAGTAAAGCCATAGAAAACGAAGGATGCAGGCATTGATCACAGTCAGGATAAAAAGACATACCCTTGTAAAAGACGGTGTATTGTCAGGGGCTAACCAGACCCAAAGGGCGATGATCAGGGGGATGGAAACCGTATAGGACACCATTTTCACAGCGAGGTTTTCCCCAATGACGACATACAGCAGGTGATGGTGCTTCAAAAGCAGGTTGGTCAATTCACCGTTGTAAATCTGCATGCCAAGCATATGGTGTTCATACGAGACCGTCAGCTGTCGCACCATGACAATCGCTAAATAATAGATCAGAAACTGACTGGATCCCCAGCCTCCAACCTCCTGCCCTTCTGCTGTGACCGTTTGCCACACAAATAACGAAACCAACGGTGTGATCAAATGAGAAAATACGAGAAGGTAAATGAATGACCTCCAGCTAAACACATCCATCGTCTTCCATATCGTGTAGCCTTTAAGGAGACGCACTGAGTTGAGAACTCCGATTCTATTCATCGATCACACCACCTCATTTGCATATAATTGCTGGATCGTATGTTCAAAAGGCGGATGCTCGACAGTTAAGTCAAGAATAGAATAATCCGCCAGTAAGCGGGCGGTCACGGAAGGAACGTGTTGATTTGAAACGCGCATGGTGTATTTACCATCCTTTCTCTCTACGATCATCTGAGATAAGTCAACAGGCAACACGCTGGATTGATTGAGACTAAACACAATAAATTTATAGGGTGTCAAACGGGCGACTAAGTGGGCGATCCCCCCATCGAATAACAGCCTTCCTTTATCAATGACCAACATTCTTTTACAAAGCTGAGTCACATCCTCCATGTAATGAGAGGTCAACAGGATCGTTGCATTGGTTTCCCGGTTATATTCTTTCAAGAAATGCCGGATGCGCTGCTGGGCATTGGAATCAAGACCGATCGTCGGTTCATCCAGAAAAAGGACCTCGGGATTGTACACGAGTGAACAGGCTAAACCACAGCGCATTCTCTCCCCTAACGAAAGAGTTCTAAGCGGCTTTTTATAATAAGGCTCGATCTGTAACCAATCGACGATTTTATATAAATCCCTGGTGAATTCCCTATAATCGATATCATAGATAATCCTCTGCATGTGAAGTGCGTCCAATGCCGTCAAATCAGCCGGTGCAAAGAGAGGCTTGCTTCCCCTGATCAGGGCGATTTTCTTCAAATAATCATGTTGTCGCTGATGAGGTTTGTATCCAAGAACCTTCACTTCTCCATGTGATGGATGCAGAATCCCGCTGAGCATCTTCAAGGTGGTGCTCTTCCCTGCTCCGTTCGGCCCGATAAAACCCACCATTTCCCCTCTCTGAATGTCAAACGAAAGATCCTTTACAGCACTAACCTCCTTTTTTTCTCGTTTAATAAAACTGGATATGGCTCCTTTGAGTCCTGATTCCCTGACAGGGACTTCATAGACCTTCCCTACATTTTGAACCTGCAGCATCGTATCTCTCCTTTTTTATCGATTGAAAATTCCCCATTATTTACCTATACTTTAATGGTAGCACTCTGTTGCAAGGTTCGAGGGTTAAGTAAAATAGACGTTGAAAGAGCATTGAATAATCATCATAAAGTCGGATTGAGACTTTCATGTTTTACATCAATGTTTTGAGGGGGATCTGATGAACTCGCGGATTTATAGAGGAATCGAAATCACCAGGCCATTTAACTTAAGTGCAGACCTGCTGAGAAAATATGAAACGTGGGGATTCATCCCCGATGCCCCAAGAGGCAAAAACAATTATCGCCAATACACCGAAATACATAAACGATTTTTTGAAGCATCACGTCTTATGATGGCTGGCTACTCATGGACAGAAGTAGCGAAAATAATGAGGCTCGTTGTAAACAAGGACCGGGAAGCAGCCATCATCCTAGCAGTGGAGTTCCAGGCAGAACTGGTTAAAAACTATAAAGAAAGCACGTTGGTCTTAGAGCAGCTGCAATCAACGTTAAGCAGTCAGGAAACCATCTCAATCGTGCAAGCAGACGGCCCCGTTACGTACAAAGAGGTGTCAAAGCGATTGAGCCTTCCGATTTCCACGTTAAGGGTGTGGGAACAGCAAGAATTATTTGAAGCCAGCAGAGGAGAAAATAATTACCGCTATTTCAATGGAGCATTGATAAACAAGCTGTTTATCATAAAACTACTTCGATTATCGGGTATGGGATTCGATCAGTGCAGAGAGGTCCTGAAAGGAATGGAAACGAGAAACTATCGAGATATTCTTCCCATCCTTCAAGGACGGATCGTGGACATGAGAGAACAAATGAATAAGGGGTTGAAATCGTTGGGGACGTTGAATGAGTTGGTGATTTATTTAGAGGGGGTAGATTATTTCAGTAAAATGTCTGAGTAAAAAAAGCTGGAGATCAGTATCCGATCTCCAGCTTCTATTCTTCTTATCCCATTCAGCGACGCGACGGCCACGAACCCTGCATCTTCCTCAACTGCATGATTTGCCCCGTGTGATACGCATCATGAAGCATGATATCCAGAAGCTTTTCCTCAAGAGAATCTTCTTCAATCTTCTCCGCAGTTGTTTTACTTATCGCCTCTCTTAAACCGCGATGAGCGTTCTCCGCACGTTCAACGATGGCGTTCCATTCCTCATCATCATTTACTTGTTCTGTCAGGTAAAAGGTATCATTCCCGTCAAGAGGATTCGGCCATTCACGCCCTTCTAATCTGGCCGTCGTTCTCTCTTTGTAGTAAATCAGGTGGTTCACATTTTCCCAAATGGTCTTGGTCGCTTCCCCATCCGGTTTCCAACAAGCTTGTTCTGCCGTGAGCCCTTCAATAGAAGATTTGAGAGGTGCATACCAGCTTTCCTGGTCGTAAGTCGTGTCGAGCATTCGTAAGAGTAAGTCTTTTCGATTCATCATCATATTCCTCCTTCAAAATGATGTTCCACAAATAGTACTTCACCATGGAGGAAAAAACTCCTCTATTTTACGCTACACATAAAGTAAGCAATCCTGGAAAATAGTAAGAGCATATCAGTAAAGGAGAATCACAATGAAAAATGCCCTCATCTTCAGTATCATCCTTACTCTTTTATTCCCAGCAACCTCTTTAGCATCCGTGGAAAATCAGGCAAAAGCTGCTTTTATCAGAAATGGGGATGTGTGGATCTTACAAAATAACCACGAAACACAAATAACGAATTCAGGAAACATTCACTCTCTTCCGCAATGGTCAACCGACGGAACGTTAATCGCCTACCAAGTGGAAGCATCAGCCGAAGGGCAGAATGAGCTGTGGACATACAATCTCAACACACGTGATAAGAAGAAAATTTCATATAACGGTCATGTACCGATATGGGCTCCCCATAAAAACCATCTAGCCTATATAAACAACGGAATTTTAGATATTTCAGACCTCAACCGATTCTACAACATCGCCACCGGGGTCAGTGATTACGCGTGGCTTCCGGACGGCAGTGGATTCCTTCTATCATCATCTGGAACCCTCAACCCGGATGGATGGTCAAGCGCATCTTTGTTTATCAAAAAAGTTGGAGACAACTATGAAGATATTGTTCTTTTTGGGGGAGTGAAGGCTTTTTTCACACTTCCAAGGGAAATCGGGACAAGTGATCAAAACAAACTGATCGCCGTCTATGCCGAAGAGCTGACCTATTCCCCGAGCGGCAAGTGGATTTCTTTTGTTGTGTCCCCGACTGCGTCCTGGTCCATGGACAGTAATATGGTGTGTGTCATTGATAAGGAAGGGAAAAATTTCGAGGTACTGGACGAGATGATCCTGGATGTTGGCCAACCCAAGTGGTCACCATCTACAGATACTTTAGCCTATATCGCAGGCGGCGGGAGAATCGTGTTCGGTTTTAAAAACAAGGATCTTAAGGTAAAGGAAATGCCGGTTTCAGGAACTTATACACCAGCCCACTACGCTGATCTTGATTTTGACTGGATGAACGACAAAGCACTTGTGGTTTCAAGGATTAAGGAACAGGAGTGGACGAACGATTTTAGCAAACATCCTTTACCTGTTCTATACACTCTGAATTTGACTTCGAATAGACAAATTAAAATTACTAGTCCCCCTGAAGGATTCGGCGACTATGCCCCGCAGTACATTCCTTCCATTGATAAGCTCATATGGTTGAGGGGGAGATCCATTATTGACTCGAAAAAGGATTTATGGTTAGGGAATACAGATGGGACTGGAGCTAGTGAATGGCTGCGGAATATCGAGGAGATTGTTTTTTACACAAGCTAATAAGATTTGTGATCTCATGCCTGGGATGTGTCCCCTCTTTCGGAGGATAAAGAATTTCGACATCCCGGCACGATTATTTGAAATCTCGCATGAAAAGTCCAGATCCCGCTTGATTATCTACCATCCGGCATGATTCCTTTCATTTCCCGCATGATTCTGCCGCGAAGGAGATTCGTGAAGCAGAAATCAACTCTCGAACCGGCTATGAGACATGTCCTGGACCCAGCTCCCAATAAAACAGACAATTTTAAGGTCTAAAAAGGGAGTGTTGCATCCAAAATACACCTTAAAATAGGGATATCTCTCCCCTCACACTCAATTTGCTATCTTCATGACCACCAAATCGAACAACTCCCCATAAGCATAGCGGTGTATCCTTTCATTAATCCAGAAAATAACATATACTTTTAATAGATTAGAAGGAGGGGGTTGTTACATGGCTATTTACCATAAAATCATCGGAGAAGGCTTTCCCATCGTGATGGTCCATGGCTGGACGCTCGATCATCAGGCGATGATGCATGCGATGGAACCAAATTTCGAAGACAGAAGCGGATGGAAGAGGATATACATAGACTTACCGGGCATGGGAAAATCGGACGCCGAGCCCTCCATCAAGAATTCCGACGACATGCTGGAAGCAGTTCTTGTATTACTGGACGAGCTGATTCCCGATCAACCTTTCATTGTTTGCGGGTATTCGTATGGCGGCTATATGGCGAGGGGAATCGTAGAGGCTAGACGTGATAGCGTTCGAGGCTTAATGCTCCTGGCCCCTATGGTCATACCCGAAACAGATCAAAGAGAGCTTCCGAAGCAGATCGTCTTGAAAAAGGATCCTGATTTACTATCGAACCTCTCTGCACTGGAAGCGGAAGCCTTTTCGGCGATGGGCGTCGTGCAAGGTCAGAGAGAATGGGAAAGGTTCCGGGATGACATCCTGATGCCTTCCACTCAGACGAATGAAGAGTTTGTAAACAGGATCAGGGAAAATGGATATGGGTTCACTTTTGAATTTTCACATAAACTGGACTATCCAACGTTGATTATAACTGGACGGCAAGACCATGTAGTGGGATATCAGGATGCGTGGCGATTGATTGAGGATTATTCGAGGGCAACATTTGCCGTGCTGGATATGGGGGGGCATAATGTGCAGATTGAGCAGGAGGGTGTGTTCAATTCTTTGGTGCAGAACTGGCTGGACAAGTTTGAATCTGATAAGTCGCTACTGTCGCATGTTCTTCAAAAAGGATGTTAGTGAAGTGGGTTTACCACATAATCACCTATATTCCGCGTAAAGTAATTTATTGTAAATTAATCCCTTTGGTGTATAATTACACCAAAGGGATTTCTGTTCTGAAACACCCTTTATGTTTCAAAACAAAAGGGGTGTGCTTTGATGCAAGCATTTTTTAAAAGAGATTTCATAATTGCCCTTACACTCTTTACCGTTTTTCTTGCTTACTTTTCATACTACGTCTATGTAGATACAGGTAAAAAAGAGCGATATGATGCATTATTCAGCTATTTGACCATGGAAAAAGGATATAAAAAAGCGGATATAGTAAAAATGGAAGCCAGCCATTCCATAGGCGCTCATTTCCTTTCCTATGACCCTTGGAGTATATCAGTCATATTTCAAGATGAGCCAAAGGCCATTTACTATTACCATTATCAAAACGGGGTGGTCAGTCAGGGTGGGATTTCAGGTTATACAAAGAATGAAAGATATAATCATTTTGAGAATGGTCCGTTAGATAAAAGGGAGTGAGTCCTTCGCTTAACGGAAGCGGTCCCAGAACAAGCCCATCACACAAAATAGATCAATAGATCATAAAGGGAAACACAGTAATAAACACTCCTATTAAAAAAAATCTCAAAGAAAGAGCCCACATGTTTTCACATTGGACTCTCGAAACAATTCCCTTTTCACTCGTTGCAGACCGTAGATTAGCGCGCAGTCACCTCGAATTTATCATCAGCAGGATTGGAACTGTACTGTCCTGCATTTTGATACCACCTGTTACTCGAGTTCATCATGGTTTGGATGCGAGTGGTGGCCGTCGCAGCTGATGGGCCGGTCAGGCCTGTGGCCACACCATTCTTAGTTTCCAACGGGGCGGCAGAGCCCATGGAATAGAAATACCAATCACGTGCTGCGCCGTGCTTGCCGACTTGGTCGAGGGCAGAAATATACCAGGGCTTCAGCTCGGCGAACGCCGTCAGCTGGGTCATACCGTTATTACTGTCGCCAATTCCCACATCGGTGATGGCACTTGACTTGTATTGTTCAAATACCACCCCTTTTGTTTTCAGTTGCGTCACGTATTCACGGGAGATTTCCCCGGTCCATTTACCGCCTAAGTAGCTTTTCCCATCTTTTGACCAAAACGGATCCAGGAGAGCCACACGCTTCGGTCTCAAGTTTGATGCCATATTACCGCTATCCACCTGGTCGCTGATTAATTTAGCACCATTTGTCACCATTTGGCTTCCAAGTGAATGTCCTGCAAGTCGGACCTCGTTACCGGTGAAGCCCTGCATGGCTTGTTTATACGTATTAACAAACAACTGAGCCGCTGACACGGTTGGTGATCCTTCTGTGCTGTAAGTTCCGTCTTTTTTGCGCCAACGCATGCCCTTTGGTCCGGAGGTGGACCAAATTTTAGCTTCTGCATCCTTTACTTCACTTTCATCTGCGAGCTGATTCCAGTAAAAGATCCCTATGTTCCATCCTTTTGAAACCCAGTAGTCCACAGTATTTACGTCAGGACCATTTATTGGGTCATTTTGTTTAGGATTGAATGACTCGCGGTTCAAAAATGCGGTTGAGCCATTTTGCCATCCGTGAATATAAATCACGGTGGGCTTGCTTGCATTGAAGTATGGGTTAGTCTGCCCGTCAATGAACTTTTGTGAAACATTTCCCGAACCGAACCAGTAAATACCTGTGTCCAGGGTTTGTCCATCGTAGGCAGCTAAAGTAGGGGCAGGAAACCAAGGCACGATAACAAATAGCAAAATCATACTGATAAAAACCTGACGGAACTTCTTCAAATCATCAACCTCCGAATATCATTTTTGTTACAATATTCAGTATAAGTTAATAATCTGAATTTTCAATACAATGTCACACAAAAAATGTACGCGCTTACAAAAGTAGTCTTATTTAGACAAAATTAGATCTTTTTCACCTAAAATCAATAGTATAAGCTAGCTGGAACATGACTAGTTAATAATAAAAAAATGGCCAGTAGCATGAGCCACTGACCATTTCTCTTTTGTTTATCGTTAATCGTCTTAATAGAACATATCAAGTAACCAGATCCATTCTAATGCCCTTACCCCATCCAATCCCAATTCTCCCTATCATCCAAATCCATATGCCGAGGAATCTTTTCATGAGGCACCTCTCCCTCATCGTCCAAATAGTAATGCCTGATCGGCTTCAAATCGTCATCCAATTCATACACGAGGGGGATGCTGTTGGGAATATTGAGACTGACAATCCCATCATCCGGAATGTGGTCAAGGTATTTCACGAGTGCCCGGAGCGTATTTCCGTGGGCTGAGATGATGACGTGCTGATTGTGCCGAATGCTCGGGACAATCTCTTCATTCCAATAGACCAGGGTCCTTTTTTCAGTATCAAGGAGACTTTCCGAAAATGGCATATTCGACTTTCCTACAGTCGCGTATTTCGGATCGGACAGATTCCCGCGGTGGCCTTCTTCTGAAATCGCCGGTGGACGGACATCGGCAGACCGCCTCCATTCATGCACCTGCTCCTCCCCGAATTTCGCCGTCACTTCATCCTTATCGAGTCCCTGAAGAGCACCATAATGCCGCTCATTTAATCTCCATGATTTATAGACTGGGATCCACACAAGATCCATTTCGTGCAAAGTGATCCATAGTGTTCTGATCGCCCGTTTTAAAACAGATGTATAGGCAACATCAAATACAAACCCGTGCTTCTTCAATACGGCCCCCGCATTTCTTGCCTCGTTGTAACCGTCATCGGTCAAATCCACATCCGTCCAACCGGTAAATCGGTTTTCAAGATTATACTGGCTCTCTCCATGGCGGATCAACACGAGCTTCTTCATCTTCATCACCCCAGGTCGTTTTTTTTCAGTATGTGCATGTTGGATTAGAAATATTGAGTAATTTAGGAAAGATTGTACCAAAATAAGCATAACCAATTTTGGAGAGGAGACGATGTGATGTTTAAACAAAACGCTGGTGAGAAGTTAATTGATCTTTTGATTGAATGGGGAGTCGACCATATTTACGGCATGCCCGGGGACTCCATCAATTCCATTATAGAACCACTTCGAAAAAGACAGGACAAAATCAAATTCATTCAAGTCAGACATGAGGAAGCCGGGGCATTGGCCGCTGCGGCGTATGCAAAATTAACGGGGAAACTGGGTGTTTGCACGGCGATTGCCGGTCCAGGGGCGATCCATCTTCTGAATGGATTATATGATGCGAAGCTTGATAGAGCACCGGTATTGGCCATCACCGGCCAAGTGGAAACGGACCTTTTAGGGACGGACTCTTTCCAAGAAGTCAATCTTGAGAGAATGTTCGATGATGTCGCAGTTTATAACCAGCGCATCATGTCCGCTGAGCAGCTCCCTGCCGTTGTCAATCAGGCCATCCGGACGGCCTATGCAAAAAAAGGAGTATCGGTGCTCACCATCCCGGATGACATCCCCCGCTTTGAAGTGGGAAAAGAAGCCCGTGTGACGGCTCATTTTGCAGTGAAGCAAGAAATTTCCCCGCTCCCTGAGGATTTACAGAGAGCGAAAGAAATCATTGATGGTGCGGAAAAGCCGATCATCCTTGCAGGAAAAGGCGTCCATGGGCATCGGGAAACATTATTATCCTTTGCTGAAAAAGTGGGGGCACCCATCGTGTTGACTCTTCCGGGTAAAGGGGTCATCCCTGATAAGCACCCCTATTGCTTGGGTGGTCTCGGTCTGATCGGGACAAAGCCTTCGTATGAAGCGATGCAGGAAGCCGATATGCTCATGATGATCGGGACTTCATTCCCGTTCACTGGATTTCTGCCTGACAATGCAAAGACCATTCACATTGACATCGATCCTACCCAAATCGGGAAGCGCTACCCGGTTGATGCAGGTCTCGCAGGAGATGCCGCCACTTCCCTCAAGTGGCTGACGGAGCATGTTTCAAGGAAAGAAGATCGTACATTCCTGGAGAAGAATCAGGACAGAACGAACAAATGGTGGGAAAAGTTAGAGGCACAAGAGGAGGACGGATCGGTTCCCCTCAAGCCACAGAGGCTGATTCACGCTCTCAAGGAAGTCGCGTCCGATGACGCCATCCTGTCTGTGGATGTTGGAAACGTCACGGTTTGGATGGCCCGGCACTTCCCTATTACCAATCAGTCCTTCGTCATTTCAAGCTGGCTTGCGACCCTCGGCTGCGGCCTGCCAGGTGCCATCGCCGGTCAAATCGCCCATCCCCATCGGCAGGTATTTGCGATTTGCGGGGACGGCGGATTCGCCATGACAATGGCGGACTTCGTCACAGCGGTCAAATATGACTTACCCATCATCGTCGTGATCCTAAACAATCATAAGATTGCCATGATCAAGTTCGAGCAGGAAGTCATGGGGAATATCGAGTTCGGCACGAACCTTCAGAACCCGGACTTCGCCAAATACGCCGAAGCCTGCGGAGGAGTGGGATACCGGGTCGAACGCCCGGAGGACATCCTGCCATCACTCCAAAAGGCCATCCAACAAAAGAAACCATGCATCATCGACGTAGTCGTCGACGCAGACGAAGCACCAATGCCTGCGAAAATCCAATTCTCCCAGGCTGCCGGCTATACCAAGCACATGCTGAAACAACTATTTGAGGAAGGAAAGTTTGACCTTCCGCCACTATAAGAAAGAGGGACGGACCTTGAAATCGAAGGTCCGTCCCTTACATTTTTCGAGAAACAAGGTCCGTCCCTCTTAATGTTTACGGAATCCAGATTATTTTTTGAAGCGGTATCCGACGCCCCAAATGGTTTCAATAAATTCAGGGGTTGAAGGATCCTGCTCTATTTTCTCTCTGATTTTCCTGATATGAACGGTCACCGTCGTAATGTCTCCCAACGAATCATATCCCCAAATCCGTTCGAATAAGTGTTCTTTACTGAAAACCCTGTCCGGATGGGTCGCGAGGAAAACCAATAAGTCGAACTCCTTGGCGGTAAATGTTTTTTCTTCCTTATCGACGTATACTCTGCGTGAGTCTAAATCGACCACAAGATTCTTAATCTCGATTTCCTTTTTCTTTTCTTCTCGGTTGATTAATTGGTTATATCTGGAAATATGGGCTTTCACCCTGGCCACCAGTTCACTCGGAGTGAACGGTTTTACGATATAATCGTCTGCTCCTCGATCAAATCCCCGGATTTTGTCAATGTCTTCTTTTCTTGCGGTAACCATTAGAATCGGAATGTCCAGAAACTCCCTCAGTTTCTTGCATAACTGTAAACCATCGATGCCCGGCAGCATTAAATCTAACAAAATCAAACTGTAGGAATGCACCCTTGCCAGGTTCAGCCCTTCCTCTCCGGTCGATGCAATATCACTATCAAATCCATTCACCTCTAAATAATCCCTCTCTAATTCAGCAATATCCGTCTCATCTTCTATGATCAATATTTTTTGCACGTTAGTTCACCTTTTTCAATGTAAAATAAATACTCGTCCCCACTCCAGGCTCACTAACTGCCCAAATCTTCCCACCGTGATTTTCAATTATTTTCTTGGCTATCGATAGGCCAAGTCCGGTTCCTCCCGTGGCTGAGTTTCTCGAAACGTCTGTCCGATAGAAGCTGTCAAAGATATAAGGTACATCCTTGGCCGGGATTCCGCTCCCGTTATCTTTGATTTCTACCTGGACTTCACTCTGTTTCTCACTCAGAATGACTTGAATTTCTTTATATGCTTTATCCATATATTTTAAACTGTTTTGTGTAATATTCATGACGACCCTATTTAGTTTTTCCCTATCCGCCTCAACGATATAAGACTCATGATCATCATGATACAGGACAGCTTTCCCTTTCTCTTTTTCAAGCCTTAAAGAAAGTTCTTCAATGTAATCATCAAAATAGTGGTTCAGATTTACCTTCTCAAACATGAACGGCAATTGTTCCAGGTCCAGCTTGGAATAAAGAAACAATTCATCAATGAGAGTGTCCATATCATGAGCATTTTTCTCAATCTTAGACATGTAGCGATTCAATTTCTCAGGAGTACTTGCCACTCCATCTTGAATGCCGCTCACATATCCTTTAATCGATGTTAAAGGTGTTTTTAAATCATGAGAAATACTGGCGATGAGCTCCTCACGATTCAATTCGTATTGCTTTTGAAGAGCTGCTGCTTCCTTCAGTTTAAGGCGCATATCTTCAAAGGTATTCGACAATCGGCCTAACTCATCTTTCTTCTCTGACGCACAGCTATCATCAAGGTTACCTTCACTGATTTTTGTTGCTGCTAATGACAACCTTTTAATAGGCTCTATGATACTCCTGGAAATATAATAGGTCAGTAAGCCGTTGGTGATGACTACTATCAGGATCATTGCCCCAAAACGAAAGCTATTAAAAAATTGTAAGTCTTCTCCTTCCGGCTTCATGCCCATCGCATAAAAAAACAAATATCCAGCAACGAACTCGACCAGGATTAATCCGAGAATGGGAATGACAATCATTCCTATATTCGATAAGATCAGTCTTTTCTTTATGGACATACCATCACCTGCTCCAACTCAAATTCTCCTGTACAAGGAGAGTTTGGGCTGTCAGGATGACCAGACAGCCTCTTCATTCCTATTCCATTATTCGTCCATCTTCTATATAAAATACCCGTTCACATAGATGGAGATAAATTCCCATAATAAAAGGGTGCAATCCGGGAGATCTCAACCGTCCGACGACCCCAGTTTTTATTTATTTAACTCCCTTTGATTAGATTTGTCTGCCGTTAAAAAACAATCATACTTAATAAAGCCAATAAAAATAAACATTGATCCGAAAATATTACAGGCAACTCTGAACCAGTGTACGATTTTGAATTCACGCACGGTCTGTTTTAGAAATTCTACAGAATGAACGTCAGCCCCTTCAATGAACAGAATCTCATTTCTCGGCCACTCGAATAAGATAGAAGCCGCCCCTTCTAATATGATAGCCAGCAGGCTGAGCAGTACCCACTTTCTTGCCGGCTTGATTTTCCACGCTAAGATCGCTGCAAAAACACCAGTGACTATACTTACGAACCCTAATGGTGGAAAGTAGGTATGAGGACTTGCGACTTCCATCCATTCCATCGAGGACTCCAATGTCTCCGGTATGTTGTGAAAGATATTTGGATAGACCATAAATGTATTGAGGAGGATGCTTCCTAAAATGATCCATTGTATCCATAAGTGGGATAAAGTTGAGTAATAGCCTAATTTTTTTATCATGTGATAAACTCCTTTTCATTTTTAATTTTTCATATAAACTTTGAATCATTTACTCAGTGTCCGATTTTTACTGCTGAAACATAATGATTAACCCTCTCCCTCATTCGGTAATATCCTCATCTTAATGAGGAATTCTAAAGCCATTCTTATGTATTTCTTAAGGAATTCTTAAATAAATATCTTATTTAACAACCACCGCATATCCCCCCAAATTTTATTGCCAATTAGAAAAAGACACCCGAAAAGGAGTGTCTTTAACTATAGCTATTTAGAATCATTCAACGTTCTTTTTCTTTACGGGAATCCAAATCTCACTTCTATACTTTGGATCGCCTGTGTCCTTGCTCTCATTCCAAAGAATTTCAGGACCTTCCACTGCTTCATAGCCTGAGGTTGGAAACCATTCCGAGTAGATCCTTCCCCACACTTTTTGAAGTGTATCAGGGAATGGTCCAATGGATTCAAATACTGCCCAGGTACCTGCGTTTATTTTCAATATATCAAATTCTCCTATTTCATCTGAAGTTGCCACACCGATATAATGATCCACCTCTCCCTTTTCTTCCATCCTTCCTTCAGAGAAATTAGTTGAAGCGCTGATGATACTTGTTGGTTCAACGTTAGAAAGTGCTTTTAATTGTTTAATGACCTCAGGTGTTAACAACTCATACATTTTAGCAATCTCCGGATTCACTCCATTAAAGATGATGGGAACCCTCTTCTTGAAGCCCACTAACTTAAACGGTTCCTTTTCTACAATACGATAATTCATTTCGCATCCTCCTCTTATTGTGAGTTGAAAGGTCATTTTAGGATAAGCTTTTAGCGGTGTATTCTCACTTCTTGCTTCAGAAGGAAGAAAGCCATGCATCGAATGAAAGGCCCGGGTGAAGGAATCAGCTGAACGATAGCCGTATTTGACGGCAATATCGATTATTCTCAAATCACTGTCTTTCAAATCAAGGGCAGCCAGCGTCAGTCTTCTTCTCCGGATATATTCTGATAAGCTTATACCTGATAAAAAAGAAAACATCCGTTTAAAATGATACTCTGAACAGTAAGCGATTTTTGATATTTCCTTATAATCAATATCCTCCGTCAGGTGCTCTTCAATGTAAGACAATGCATTATTCATACTGCTTAAAGAATCCATTAAATAACCTCCTTTCTTCATCAATATTAGTAGAGGGGGAGTTAATCCATCCGACAATCTGTGCACAATATAGTCGACATCTTTTAAACATTATATTCCTTCTGGTATCACGTCTCAATAAACTCCTTCAAGCATTCCCGAGGTCATGAATATCTAATCATCCACACCCCTCTGCTTTTCTATTGAGTTGGAGAATCGGCTTATTTACTGGATAGCCCAATGAGTAAGGCGCAATCCAAGTAGGGGATTACGCCTTTTGAGCCGATGGCTTATTCATTACAATATTTCGATATACCCTTCCGTCCCATTCACCCTGATCCTCTGCCCATCTTGTATTCTCTTAGTTGCACGTTCAACGCCGACGACAGCCGGCAGTCCATATTCCCGTGCAATGACGGCCCCATGGGTCATCAGTCCGCCAACCTCTGTGACTAATCCTTTGATGGATACAAATAAAGGTGTCCAGCTCGGATCAGTAAACGTGGTGACCAGTATATCTCCCTCTTCCAAATCCGCGTTTTCCATATTGATAATCACACGCGCCCGTCCCTCTATCACTCCTGATGAGACAGCCAAACCGGCTATGGCACCTGCAGGCAGATCATCCTGCTTGTATTCACCGGTGATGATTTCTCCGTCCGACGTGATTACCCGTGGCGGCGTTAGTTTTTCATAAAAGTAGTACTCTTCTTTTCGCTTACAGATGAGATCGTCTTCCCGTTCCTGGGTTCTCACCAAGTCCTTCAATTCTTCAAATGTAAGATAGAAAATGTCCTCTTTTTCTTGAAGAATATTCTGGTGGACAAGCCGTTCAGCTTCTTTTAATAATGCCTGCTTATAAACAAAGTAGCGGTGGATCATACCGTATTTCGGATATTCACGGTAACCGGTGAAATGCCTGATGATGTCGATCCTTCTTTTCGTCTCTTTTACCTTTTGTTCGCCATCTGGTAATGAGCTTAATCGCTCCAGTAATTCTCGTTCTTTTTCTAACGCTTCCAGACGCCCTTTCTCAAATTTACGTTTGCTCTCCTGCGGTTCAAACTGTTGGATGTTCCTGAGGATCATTGGGACAATGATTGTTGGCTTTTCACTCCAGCGCACTCTCGAAATATCGATTTCTCCGCTGCATCTCATCCCATAATTCGAGAGAAAGTCTTCGATAGCTTCCCTGGCTTCCTTTCCACCCTTGACTTTCACCAGTTTATCCAGGAAATGGTCGTCTTTTACCTGGTGCAAATAATCGATGACTGCCTGATGCGGACGTATAACATCGGCTACGTCCATCAATGCCAAGCCCATATCGGAAGTGATATTATTCGGGACCGATTGAGACAGTGTATCTGCCACATTTTTTTCTCCCAACCACTCGTACATATGGTCATTGATCCAGAATAAAGCATCCATCGCAGCCATGATCACCCGGGAACTTTGCGGATCAAATAGAATCCTCTTTAATTCCTTCATATCTTCTAAGATAAAATTGATTAACTCCGATCCCTTTTTCAAATGAATCGTTTGTTTCAACTGTTCAATCGAGGACTCACTTTTCTTAATGAGTTCCGCAACGATGGCAGGATCGGGGGCGATTGGATCCACTTTTGCCTTTGCTTGAGCAGGCTTCCCTTCATCCTCTACCGTTTTGATGAAACCTTCCCGCTCTACAATCGTTGTGAGAGCATCTTTTATAAGTGGTTCGGATTTCCCCATTAATTCGATGAACGAATGTCTCATGGCAGGGGATGCCAACCGAGGTGTGCAATCCACGAACAATCTTCCACCGGCGACTTTCATCGGTGCAGGGGTCGTCAACAGGAAAAAGGATAACCCGAGGGGCTTCATGGCATCCGTCATCATTTGTTGATGGCCCACGGATAAATACACTCGATTCGGCCCATCAACCACTTCTGGAATCGGATATAAGGTGGTGATCGGCCTACTTTGCACAATGTAAAAGGTGCCATCTTCCAAACACCATTCAATATCTTGAGGACAGTCAAAATGCGCTTCAATCTTTCTACCGATTCGGGAGAGTTCTATAACCTGTTCATCCGTAAGGGCCGCTGTCTTTTGCTGGTCCAGAGGGACATGCTTCGTTTCCGTCCCTCCCCCGTTCACTCCATAGATCGCCAATTTCTTCGTTGCAATCTTCTTATCTATGATCATGCCGTCCTGAATTTTATAGGAATCTGGTGAAACCAAGCCGGACACCAACGCTTCTCCAAGACCAAAACCTGCGTCAATAGACAATACCTTCCGATTGGAACTAACCGGGTCAGCCGTAAACAGAATTCCTGAAACCTGCGGGGATACCATCCTCTGAACGATAACTGAAATGTGAACTTGCCTGTGATCTACCCCATTCTGCATGCGGTAAATGACGGCGCGATCCGTAAAAAGGGAAGCCCAGCACTTGCGGATATGGTCCAGGATGGCATCCTTGCCGATCACATGAAGGTACGAATCCTGCTGCCCGGCAAAAGAGGCATGTGGCAAATCCTCAGCCGTTGCGCTTGAACGCACCGCGTATGCATGTTCCTCGCCAAACCTAGAGTGATAGTAAGTAACAGCTTCCACTACATCGGAAGGAATCGTTACATTCAAGAGGACATCCCGTATCTCCTTGCTGACTTCCCCAATTTGATTCCGATCTTCGGGTTTAAGCTTGGATAACCTCGCCAGCAATGTGTGATACGTCTCATTCTGTTCAATCGCTCTTTGAAATCCCACCGTCGTCACACTGAATCCGTCCGGAACTTGAATTCCTTGAATCTTTGATAACGCCCCCAGATTCAACCCCTTTCCACCTACTAGCGAAAGCTTCGACTGTTCCATTTCTTGAATACTGAGAACCACTGAATTCATACTGCCACTCCCCTATCCATCAATGTTATTTGATTTTAGCAGTAGTACATGGGAAGAAACAGTCTATAATACGTTTTTTTAGCGTGGTATAATGAGAGTAGGAAGAGACGTTTGGTTTGTAGAAAACCTACGAATAAAGATGATAAAAGCTCAGAGATAATTGCTCTGAGCTTCTTTAAATTCAACTTCATATTGGTCATTCTGCTAAAAGCTTTATCCTTCCTTTACACTTCATTTACATTAACTCAAACCTTACTTAACAAGCGATGCCCTAAGGTTCACACCATACTCCATGTACCCTTTCAAGCATGTTAGCATATATACCCAGCCTTCTTTATTATCCACTAATTCGTTGATAACCTTTTCATTGTTCTCGTCGAAGCCTTCTTCTTTAACCCCTACCATTGTGCTGCCTGTCTCTTCTTGAGTAAAGGATATGGTGACTTTATGGTTTCCTGCCCACTCGAAAACAATCTTCTTTTCTTCTTGGATTTCTACTATATGTATATCACCTTGAGCGTCATACTCTTCATACCTTAACGTAACCGTCTTTCCTTCCTCCCACCTTTCAGAGCTTGAAGAGAACCAGAAGTTCCCTATCATTTCGGGATCAACAAACGCCTTGAAGATTTCATGTGCCGGCTTTTGAATTTTCATTTGAGTGATATTATACATAATCCATCTACTCGCTTTCATTTTATTTAACACTCATTATACATCAGACTCCCCCATTCGAAATCCCTTGATTTGCCAATCTTGAAAATGGTATAATTTTCTTATCAATAACGAAGGGAGTGAGATGACGCAATGACTAATTTCATGAAGATAACCTTGGAGAATGATACGGATTGCCCTCTCACTCATACGGATACATTTTGAAAAAAGAATGAGAATGGCAGTATTGGCTTGTAATGATAAACGAAATCTTTAGCCACAGGGTTATTTTATATACCCTGTGGCTTTTTATATTTCGTTTTTTACCAGGAATATCATCTCCAGTTATTCTTCTCAAATTACCTAACAAAATGAGGAGTTGACTGTTTTATGTTGAAGCTGAAATACCTTTTTAACAATGAGGACCTGGCAGAGATGTTGTTAAGACATTGGGAATGTGATGGACAATCACCAGAATTGTTCACAACCTACAGGATCTCATCGAATGCTACTTATTCCTTTCAATTCAGAGATAAGACGCAGTTTCTGAGATTTACGCCAACATCAGAGAAGTGCCGGGAAAATCTTCTTGCGGAACTTGATTTTATTTCTTATCTTCGTTCAAAGGAGTATGGCGCACTAGAAACGGTGGGTTCAAAAAGTGGAAATGAGCTTATGGAAGTTCAAACACCATGGGGGGAATACTATGCTTCCATGTTCAAACAGGTACCAGGTGTACCAATTAGCGAGACTGATCTAAATGATCATATAATTTTCAGTTATGGAAAATCATTAGGCAAACTTCATCGGTTGTCCAATGAGTATCAACCTGTTCAATCCAAGCGGTGGTCCTTTAGCGATGTACTAACTTCCATTGAGTCGATTCTGATTGATCTTCCACATGAAACATTGGCATTAAAGGAGACAAAGTTATTACAAGATTATTTTCAGACCATTCCTAAGTCCAAGAGCAATTTTGGATTGATTCATTATGATTTTGAATACGACAATGTATTTTATGATGCAGAATCTCAATCTTGTTATGTCATAGATTTTGACGATGCGATGTATCATTGGTATGTGATGGACATTGAACAGACACTTGATAGTTTGCAAGATTGCATTCTGCCTGAATTGTTTCAGGGGAAAAAAGAATGTTTTCTGGATGGGTATCGAACCGAATATGAAATCGAGGATGATATGATGGCACTACGGCCGGTTTTCAGAAGGTTTGCCGATTTATATGGGTATGTACGTATCTTAAGATCAACAGAAGATCAGTGGAACCATGAACCGGACTGGTTAGTAGGCTTGAGAGGAAGGTTAATGGAGGCAATGAAGAATAAATCGAAGTGTTTTGGAATGGATTTATAACATAAAAAGGGTGTCTGGCTCAAGGTTCAGACACCTTTACTCTGTCTACTTAAGTTTGATCTCCAACATACTTTTATGTTCTTGAGCCAGTGTCATTAATCTAAACTCATCATTATCTAACTGTCTCATAATTTCTTTAACTTCATTATGTGCTATATCATATTTCTTCTTTGAGATAGTTCCACTTTCATACGCCTGTTCCAGTTCATCCTCATCCAATACAAAGATCTCACCTGATGGCAGAACCACAATATCCAAGTAGAGATCATCCATCCACGGAACACCGTCCTCCACTCCATTTTCCAGGCATATATCTATGTACCACTGAACGATCTCCCCATTTGCATCAAACATGGTAGTCACGGAATGATGTTTACCCAATGGAAAGTGTTGAAGCCACATATAACCGTTATCAACGATGCATATATCTTTTTCTCCATACCGGGTGGTTAATGGCTCCTTCACTTCCACTGTATTCAACAGAGTGATATTCCCTTGGAATTCCTTCGTGTGAAGATGTGTTTGAGCATATTTCCTTTGTTCTACTCTCTTCCAATCAGCACGGTTTCCATATTTTCTTTTGAGCATAAGATCAATTAGGCAAATTCAGCTGCCACGAAACACCAAAACGGTCATTCAGCCAGCCAAATTTCTTACTGAAACCGTAATCTCCAAGTGGCATGAGTGCTTGACCACCTTCATTCAGTTTCTCATAGATCGTCTCGAGTTCTTCTTCCGTATCACAAGTTAAAAAAATGGAGAAAGAAGGTGTGAAATCAAACTGATGCTTCACATTACTGTCAATGCACATAAATTCCTGGCCCTTCAACCTAAAAGTAGCCTGCATGACCGTTCCTTCATCTCCACTTTCATTTGCGCCATATCGAGCAATATTGGTAATGGATGAATCTTCTATCAAAGATGTGTAGAAGTTCATTGCTTCTTCAGCATTTCCGTTTTGAAACATTAAGAATGGCGTGACTTTTTTCATTGTTGATCTACTCCTTTTAACAACTGTTTTCTACAGTATAATTAAATATAAATGGTATTTCTAATCTGGTTTATTAGCCAACCCTAAAAGTTCTGCAACGATATCAGCGCTCCCTGGAGTAAACATAAAAATAGATAACCCAATTAACACCGCACCCATAATTCCAAAAAGAAATACCCTTGGCTTTAAGAATGAACCCTGCTTAAACGCCTGCAAACCTGCTCTAAATACGAGAAAAACGCCAATAAAAAGAAGTGCAAAATAATAAACTCCCACTAGATCACCCCGTTCTTTTTTTTAACCACAAATCAGAACCATAACCTCTGATTTCTTACAGAATTCCATTGCCTGGATCAGTTACGATCATTCTTTACTTTCATACCAAATGCTATCCATCTTCCGTCTATATCTTCAACCAGGAATTCTTTATTATGGTAATCTGTACTATGTAACGGACGGACAATGTTAACTTTTGAGAGAATGAACTCTTCCTGGAGTTGTTCTTGATTTTTGGTGATAAAGTAAGCGTCATACCCGTAGCCATATAACTCCCTATTCGGAATCACTTTTTGTCCATTCGAGTTAGTTAAGATTATTTCTGTTGTATCCCGATATAAACAAATATGTGGTTCAATGGCATCCATATAATATACAGCCTTAAACCCCATTTTCTGTTCGTAAAATTCAGCAGTTTCTTCCGGATTAGGCGTTGGGAATATACAGTGCGACGCTACTAACAGATTGGTCATTTTCCTCTCTCCATTTCAATATACCAATTATTTCAAATTAAACCATCATATTCAAGACAAATCTTTCCACTCCATAAACCCATTTCCTTTCAATTGTCACCAATATTCTGTGGTTTAACTACTCACTCGTCTCTAGAAGCTCCCTCGTTTTAGAGTCATAAATTTTATAACTAATTTCAAACGCATGATCCTTTGTCACAGTAAGCTCACAATCATACGGAACGGTCCTTCCATAGGAATCCAAGTCCGGGATATCTAGAAAATAAAATACATCGGATGATTCAATCATTTTAAATGCTGCTTCATTGGACCGTCCCGCTGAATCTATTTCGATGGTACATCGCCCTTTTACAACATCGTACTCTTTAAAGATCATATATTTTAAACTTGGGAGAGTGATAACCAGCAGCAGGCCACTCAATAATAAGGAAAGAATAGCTTTAAATGTATTCGAAATGGAAAATTCTTTTTCCTTAAACATATAAACCAACCAAAAAAGACCGACCAATAATAACACTCCGCTTATCGTCACCATAGCATAATACATTTGCACCCTCTGCAGCCTCATTCCCAAGTTGAAAGTAATTTCATTTCTATTACTCAGTTTAATATATTTACGTAAAAATACATCAAAAAGTTTCGAGAACCTATATCTAAATATAGATCCCTTCGAAAGTACTTCCCTCTGCACGTTCAGTATCATTTTCCTCAATCAAAAGTCCCATCCACAAAACCGTTTGAGCTGAATCACCACTTTAATATTTGTATTTTCTTCCACAAAAACATTCCATAATATTCCTGTTCGTACTATAATTCTATAGTGTAACAAGCCTTTACTTACAAGGAACACAGTCCTTCCCTATTTTAAAATAAATGTAACATTTTTTAAGAATACCGGGCTCTGTTCCACAGTAAAATGAATTTTGTGACCATTTGTTGGAAAAGGAGGTTGAAATCCGCCTCAAGACCTAGGCGAATATTAGCCTGGAGGTGGCTGTGATGCCGTTCGTATTACAGTATCTTTAAAAAGAAGATTCAAAGCTAAATCAGTATTAGGGGGGAAACACATGCAAGCTTTAACCAATTGGGTATTCCGCAATAAGGCAGCCATGACACTATTTATCATCATCACATTGCTTCTCGGCATCATAAGTTATTTCCGTCTGCCTATGGAATTCCTGCCTGAAGCGGATAATCCACAAGTGACAGTCGTCACCCTGGGACAGGGGTATGACGCCGGATCCATGACAACGAACATCACAGAGCCTGTGGAACAGGCAGTGACATCGATATCAGGAAAAACATCGATTCTGTCCACGACTGGGGAAGGGTATTCCCAGGTAACCATCAACTTTGATTCAAAAAGCGACATGAAGGAGGCCAAAAACAAGGTCGAAGAGGCCATTAAAGGAATCCAGCTTCCTGAGGGAGTCGGGCAGCCGCAAATCTCCCAGCTGAATACCTCGATGATTCCGATCAGTCAAGTCTCGGTGACATTTGATGACGGCTTGACGAAAAAGAATCTTGATCTCGTCAATGATGAGTTCAAGCCGCTCTTTGAAAATAAGGGCTCTCTGTCTCAGGTAAGCATTGCTGGAGAAAACAGCCCACGGGTCCAAATCAATCTTGATCACGACAAACTGGAGAAGTTACATATCCCGGTTAACGCCGTGATGGGTGTGCTGCAAGGGCAGGATGTTTCCGCCTCTGCCGGGAGCACCACGATTGACGGTCAGAAGAGTACCATCAACGTCACGGACAATCTGACTTCCGTTGACGCGTTGAAGAACTTGCCGGTTCCTTTGCAAGTCCCGAACGCTCCTGTCGTCCAATTGAAAGACATCGCCACCGTTGAAAAAGTGAAACCCGAAAACACCATTACCCGTGTAAATGGGAAAGAAGCCTTGGCATTCGTCCTGTTCAAAGAGAGCGATGCCAGTGCCGTTACGGCTGGAGAAGATGTAAAGGATACGGTAGATCAAATCAATAAGGACTATGATGGTGTCGAGGCAACTGCACTGTTTACCACTGGTGATATGGTGGAGAACTCGGTCAACACGATGGTTCGTGAAGTAGCTTTAGGTGCTCTTTTCGCAACCCTTGTCATTCTGTTATTCCTAAGAAAGTTCAAGCCAACACTGATTACCGTCGTGTCCATTCCATTATCACTCTGTATCACGCTATTCCTGCTCTGGTTATCCGGAGTCACCTTGAACATCCTGACACTGGGAGGGGTCGCGGTGGCCGTCGGTAGACTGGTCGATGACAGCATCGTCGTCGTCGAGAATATTTTCCGGCGCAGCCAGAATGAGAAGCTGTCCAAGCAGAATGTACTGTTTGCGACAAAGGAAGTTTCCCGTGCGATTACGTCATCCACCCTTATTACGGTGGCCGTATTCCTGCCGATGGGACTCGTCAACGGATCGTTGAAAGCGTTCCTGCTTCCATTCGGTTTGACTGTTACGTATTCATTGCTCGCATCTCTGCTTGTAGCCGTTACGGTCGTGCCATTATTAAGCAGAGGTATGTTAAAAAATACAACCTTGCCAAAACACAACACGCCACACCGCTATGTAAATGTGCTGCGCTGGTCACTCAATCATAAATGGATTCCCATCCTGTTGGCCATTCTTGTATTCGGGGGATCCATCGCTCTTTATATCACGTTACCGAAAGCAGCAACGACTGCGAATGATGCCTCTTTTGTAGCCGTCACCATGGAGTTTCCGAGTGATACACCAGAAGACACGATTAAAGAGCGCACCATGGAATTCGAAGAAACGCTATCAGGATTTAAAGGGTACGATTACTTGATCACCCAGTACGGTGCAAGTGAAGAAAATGCCCAATACGGAGCCGTGAGTGATCCAGACAAGGCGGTCTACACCGTTATCTTGGAAGAAGGAACCGATGCGGAATCCTTCATTAAAAAAGTAAATGACACAAAAAAGAATGAAAAAGATGTGAAGATTACAGCATCTCCATCGTCCATCTTCGGAGGCTCGTCCAACTCCAGCATCACCTATGATGTCGTTGGAAATGACACCAATGAACTTCTGACTACATCCAAAACCATCATGGATAAGATCAAAGATGTAGACGGAGTGAAAAAAGTATCAAGCAACCAGGAGAAAACGTCACCTGTCTTCACCGTGAACGTCAACACGGAGAAAGCGAATGCCCAGCAAACGGCCATGCAAATCCGATCATTACTGAACCCGCAGCCGATCGGGACCATCAATTTGGATGATGTAACGACGCCTGTATTTCTGGACGCAGGCGTCAACCCTGAATCAACGTCAGATTTGAAAGACTTGACGATTGCCACAAACTCAGGCATCCAGCCTCTTACGGAGGTCGCTTCCATCACGGAAGAAGAAAAACCAAGTACCGTCCTGCATAAAGATGGTGATTTATATGTTCGAATTACGGCAGAGGTAAAACCTGAAGAGCTTTCGGTCATTTCGAAGAATATCGATACCGAAATCAAGGATATCGACCTGCCAAAAGGCGTTTCCCTTGATACTGGCGGTGCCGCTGCCCAGCAGGCCGACGACTTTAAGGACCTTGGCATGACGATGCTTGCTTCCATCATGATCGTCTATCTGATCATGGTCCTGACCTTTAAGACGTTGAAAGCACCACTTGCGATTCTCATTACGCTGCCACTCGCCTCAATCGGGGCTGTCCTCGGACTGCTCATTGCCCGGGTCCCTGCAGACGCAACGGCCCTGATTGGAGCGTTGATGCTGATCGGTATTGTTGTGACAAACGCCATCGTCTTGATCGACCGCGTGAAGCAGAACGAGGAAACGATGATCATACGTGATGCCATTCTGGAAGCGTGCGGTACCCGTCTCCGTCCAGTTGTCATGACGGCGATCGCCACCATCTGTGCCATGCTTCCGCTTCTCTTCGGTCACACGGAAGATGGCAGTCTCGTATCGAAATCGCTGGCCGTTGTGGTCATCGGAGGTCTTGCCGGTGCCACGGTGCTGACGCTTGTGGTAGTTCCTGTATTTTATGAATTGCTGTATTTCAGGAAGTCAAAGCGCCAACGTGCTCAGCAGTTGGAAAGTGAGGAGAAGGTCGCTCAGTAATTTTAAAACTGGGGATTATTATGAAAAGGTGCTTATCCTGTCTGGATAAGCACCTTTTTTGGTGGGTTGAAGAAATCTCGATTTCCATTTAGACCCGTGGTTTATTCAGCTGCTGAACCTAGAACTCTACCCCATAAAAAAACCACACCCATCAGATGTGGCACACCCATCTATATCACTTTGATTCCGAAATCAAATACTTCTCCCTGAAAGTCGGACTAAGTTCACTCCACACATCGAACTTATTACCATCCACATCATAAAAAATAAAATTCCTTCCGGTGTGACCTCGGTCCACAATCTCTCCAACCTTCATCCCGCGACGAATAAAATCACCGCGCACATTTTCCAGAGCTTCTAACCCATCCACTTCAAATGTTAACGAAAAGCGTTCCTTACCATGGACATCTATAAAGTTAGCACTCTCGTTTTCTTTTGATTTCACAAGAAAGATACTCTGGTTGGCGAGATTCAAAATGGCTTTATCTTCATCCCTGTAGTTTAATTCTGCATCCAATTTGGTGACGTACCACTCCGAAGAAAGTTCCACGTCAGCCACTGGAATATATGTAGTTCCGACCCTTAACAATTTTTTGTTCATCTTTGATCCCTCCGTTTTATTTTTTCCGGCCAATGTAAAGCAAGTGAGAAGAAATGCCAAGGATATAAGGATCTGTTGCTCTTTCGATAATCAAATCTATGATTTTCCTTACTTCTTCTTCGCCTTTTTCCCTCCAGTAATCCCAATTGCCTTGATTCAACACAGTGCCTGCATTGGAACCGATCAGTTCGATTGTTTCAAATCCGTTTGCTTCCATAAAAGGATTGATGTCTTCTATTTCAAAATAATATGCCCCGGTAAATCGCCCTTCATCTGCGTGATGAAAGCAGCCTGATTGGGAAAATTGCAGTATGTTATCCATCTCATCATGGGGCTTCCAATTGTCAGGAGATAGGAGAGATGTGAGGATATGTCTGATCCGCGGCATAAACGCAACAAAGACCAGCCCATCCTTTTTGGTCACCCTATTTAATTCTTTCACTGCCCTTATACGGTCGTTTTCTTCCTGCAGATGGTACATGGGACCAAGCATGAGGGAAGAGTCGAACTGTTCATCTTCGAGCATGTGAAGGTATCTGGCATCTGCTGCATGAAACCCTTCAAAGTGTTCTTCTAAATGAAGTTCCTTTGCTTTCCCTTTGGCAATATCAACTAATCGTGGGGTCAGATCGGTCAGTGTCACCCTATAGCCAGCTTTGGCAAGTTCCATTGAATATTTCCCGGGTCCCGCTCCATTATCAAGAACGGATCCTGTACCGGGCAAATATTTTCTCATGTAATGCCAATTCACCTGAAATTCAACAGGTTCACGTTCAAGTCTTCCCCATTCATCAAAATGATTGTAATACTCAATAATCTTACTCAGCATTCCCACCTACCTTCCACTTTTTACCTAATAGATTCGATGCAATTTATGTCAAATCCTGCCTACTGCCTACTTTTTTTAAAAATCAGCCCTTGATTGATTTACTTATTATGGATTTGATTAGAGGATATCCACACTCTTCATAGAACTTATGTATAGACAATTAAATAGAATAGGAGAAGATACGAGTGAGAGATCAATTAATCCCGGCCATTATTGCTTTTGTTTTAGTCGCAGCTTTATCCCCTCTGTTCATTGCACTCTTACGAAAATTAAAGCTTCTGCAACCGATACGAAAAGAGCTTCCTTCCAATCATCAAATAAAAAAAGGTACACCGTTAATGTTTGGAATCATTCTCTTTATCGGAATTATCGTATCCTTATTTTTTTCACCTACGCCCCTGATGTTCTTCTTGGCCATTACCTATATTCTATTCAGCTTCATTGGCTTTTTGGATGATTTTTGGAAAGCGTCTCGTCAAGATCCCGGAGGTGTCTCAAGTAGAACGAAGCTTATCTTCCAGTTTCTATTTACGGGTACCCTGCTTTACTACTTGATGAATGAACAAGGAATAGATACGACCATTGGCATCTATCAAGATTTATCTATTAATCTTCCAATGGCCTTGTATCTCATTGTGATCACCTTATTTGTCGTCGGTTCTGCCAATGCCATTAATTTTACAGACGGCTTGGACGGGCTGTTAGGGGTCGTCGCCATCCCTACATACTTTTTCTTTTTCATGATTTCAGATACAAGCGAGGTTAAACTATTCTGTTTAATCATGATCGGCTGCTTACTCGGATTCCTGATTTACAATATCTTTCCGGCAAAAGCGTTTATGGGCGATACGGGGTCACTTGCGATTGGGGGGTCCCTTTCCTTCCTGGCCATCATTGAGAAAGTGGAGATTCTCATTCCCTTATTGTTCTTTATCTATTTTGCAGAACAACTGTCGGTCATATTGCAAGTGGCCTCGTTTAAAACAACAGGCAAACGGATCTTCAGGTTTACCCCGATTCATTATCACTATGGTTTAAAATATGGGTGGTCTGAAACCACTATTGTCACCGTCTTTGGGTTTGTTTCGTGGATTTGTACATTTATCTGTTTTGCTTATTGGAAGTTTGTTCTCCTTCCATAAGGATTGGGACATAAGAATACAATAAAAAATCCGGACGAATTCGATTACCATCTAAGCATCTCGAATGATCGTTCGGATTTTCTTTAGGTAGTAGATTTAAAATAGACACATTACATCTCGAAAAGCCACTCTCTATCTACTTACTCTGGGAATCAATTGACTGTAATGCTTCAGATAATTCACTCTGAATCTTTTCATCCTCACTAATGTAAAACACCAATACGTTTTGGATTCCGTAAACCTGATAGTCTACTAATTCATATGTTGCTGTTAGCTCTTCGAACCTTTGAATTCCTTTGCCACGATCACTGGCTGAAGAAAAAATATAAATGGATAATGTGTCACCCTTCAAATTAAATACCTCTGGGGTAACACCATTTAGTTTTTGGGTAAAGACGTTCTCTTTTGGCAAATCAGATGATTCTTCTAATTCGTATCCTTGGTCTGTGATGGCATTTGTTATTTCTTTCAGAGTTAACTGATTGATTTTGGGAGAGAGTTCTTTTTCCTCTGATTGGCTGCAGGCACATAATAAAAATATGCATAGTATGGAGATTAATTGTTTTTTCATTTCCTTACCTCTCCCTTCTATACACATCAAACAAACCTGTACATAAGAACATCATCCACATATGTATCTTCATTTATCTTAAATTCCCTAACTTTCCGACCTTCTTCTATAAAGCCCATCCTTTTGTATAACGCAATGGCTCTATGATTGGTTGAAAACACTCCTAGACTTACCTTCTCGATATGAGGGTGATTCTCTGCCCAATCCAGCAGGGCTTTCAGAAGTAATGTTCCGATTCCCATGCCCCGGTATGGTTCCATGATTGACATGGAAATGGAACCGGTGTGGGACATTCTTTTTAGTCGGTTTGACCGAAATTCGATGGATCCTATAACCGTTTGATTCACCTCTGCAACAATCAGGGTTTCCTTTTCATTACTTATGATCCCCTGAATGATTTCTCTTTGTTGCTGGATGGACTCCTTATCAAACTCTTCGGCTGTGGATATGAAATAGTTTCCTTCAGTAATAACGGAGGATGATATTTCTAAGAGTGATTCTGCATCTTCTTGTCTTCCAGTTCGAATGATGCAATTTCCCATAAAGATTCCCCCTGTTCATGCGAGCTGAATTTCAGTTCCGGTCTCACAACAAGAACCAGGCAATGATACTTACAACGACTAGTATGTATCCGACTGTTATTTTGTAAAATTGAAGAATATATCCTGCTGCCAATAGGAGAAGTGCAGCCCATTTAAAATGATAATAATCCCTGATATTTTCAGCGATATACCCCATCCATGTTGCAAATGCCAAAAATAGTAGGAGAAAAGGAATCAAAATAGATGCCCCAATCCTTAAGACATTCATTCACTCACTCCTCTTCTAAAGAGTATTCAGCGGCTCATCACCAATGTACATATCCACCAAAGATCCATTCCGAATAAACCCAAGGTCTTCATAAAGCTTAATTGCACGATTATCTTTAATGACAGATAATCGGGTAGCCGGGTACGCTTTACTCGCTATGCTGATTGAATGGGTTAACAAGTACCGTCCAAGCCCCCTTTTTTGATGGTCAGGGTCTACGACCAAGCTCATGATGAGGGGATAATTTTCAAATTCCATGTGAAGACATACCCCGACAATGGTGTTCGTCCTCTTGTGGACAACCACTCTCGAGCACTCATCCATGATGGTATTGTTTTTATGTACGTCCAAGAATTCGTTTACGTGGGGTAAATAATCCTCTTTGGATCCAATTTTCTCATAAGCCGGATTGGCTTTATAAGCTTTTACAAGTAAGCCTGCTATATCTTCTGTATCTTCTCTTGAAACGGCTCGTGATTGATACCCTTCAGGAAGCACGGCCTTAAGGGGTTCTGTCGGACGGATCATCCAGTGGTTCGCTTCATTGATTTGACATCCATACTGTTCATAGGCTGGCACCTGTTCTTCCACGATCTCTCTAATCATGATTTTCTCTTCCGACTTCGATACCTTTTTTAAATAATGTAACAGCCTGTGGACCAAGCCTTTATAATCATTATAAGGTGGGACCACAAACAAATCGTACATGAAATGTGGTTTTAGAAATACACCGCCTATGATGGTCTCATCCTTCATGATGAGATATCCGCAGTCAAAAATGGTTGCCACTTCGATTAATGCCTCAGGTGACCTTCTAAAATAGTAATCTGCACATTTTTGTCCATGATAGATGGAGTGATATCGAACGAATTCTTTAGGTTCTTGATACACTAATTGCAATCCGCCTTCTAAATTTATCTGTTTATCTAATACTTGTACTTGATCATTCATATTTTTCTCCCTCTTCTTCAGCTTAGCTGTCCGAATCCCCCGGTAACCTTCAGCTTATCCCCCAGTGTATCTGATAACGTAAAAAACTCAATAAAACACCCGACCATCATCCGAACTCAAATATCGATCCACAATCAGCCTTCGATGATGGATCTCATGCCCGGCAATGATGTATGCAATCGCTCTGGCCGTGACTTCTGCTCCATTGGCGTTCCCTCGCTGAAGCAGGGCTTCTTCATCCATGCTCTGTAGAAGGAGAATGGTATTCTGACGGACAAGAGATTGATGATGTAATAGCTCAGATAGGGTAAAACGGTTGAATTTGGCCCTTTTCACATACTCATCGTCCTGATAACCCGGCAGCATCGCCTTCTCTCCCCTGCCAACAGATAGAAGGCGATAGCCCATAATGCGTTCTGTATCGGTTATATGGCCGACCACTTCCTTGATTGTCCACTTTTTCGGTGCATACCGTAACTCTGCCTTTTCTTCACTTAAATTCTTTAACAAATTCATGGTTTCGTTGAGTTGACCATCAAGCACCTGGAGCAGGTCTCCGTCAGGTACATTGTTCACATACTCCTTATAATACGGAGGATACTCGTTTGTTTCTGGTTTAATTAGCATGACTTCTTCCCCTTTTATATGTCTTACTTGTATCTACCATTATTCCAAAACATCACATACCAATTATTTCAAAAACAGTTTATTCTTACAATCATTTTTGCAAAATAGTGCATCATGAGTGGACTCACAACAACATTCAATAAAAAAAGGGCACTTCTTATCAAGAAATGCACCTTTTCACTAGAGTTCTTAAACCAAACAATTGAAATCCTTCACCATTTCACTGAACTTTTCTTTTTCTTCTATATGAGGCAAGTGGTCGCTATTCTCGAAAATATAAAATGATGAATTGGGAACAAGATGAAAGATTTCTTCAGAAAACACAAATGGGCATTGAGAGTCGTACTTCCCACAGAAAATGATGGTCGGGGTCGTGATTTCTGAAATGTTTTCTCGAATATCATACGTTGAAAGTTCTGTATTAGAATAATAATCCAAACGTTTTTGAGCCACTTTGCCGCTGCTTGGCTTAGAGAAGTAATCCTCGTATCTCTCCGGGTCATACAATGACATTTCTGCCCATTCCCGGCCTGCTTGTACGAGCTCTTCTTTGCTTACGTCTTCAGACTTAAGGACGGAAACGATCTCTTTCAAACGGTCATTATCAGGATTCTTGTCGCAATAAATACTGTCCTGATGCTCCATATATTCATTTGTAGCGGATGCCCCGCCTACAATCAAGCGCTTTAAGGAATCCGGGTGATCAGCAGCATAGTGCAACCCGAGCATCCCGCCGGTTGAATGACCGGCAAAGTTCCAGTGATCATACCCCAGAGCCATGCGAATCGCTTCTAAATCTTTGCTTGTCTCACTCATGCTCAGTTCATCTTCGTGTATCACTTCAGTGGAATTCCCTGTCTCCTTCAGGTTCACAAGGTACACTTTAAAATCTTCGACAAATCTGTCAGCGAAATGATACCCTCGCTCGTTAAACTCACTATAAAGATGCGTCACACATAACGGTTCCCCATTACCCGCTTCAAAGATTTCGAATTCGCCTCGATCTGTCTGGATCAGCTTTTGTTCCCACATCATGTTTCCCCCATTCTGTTTTGTCTGTATCGTTTTATTATTGGGTATATATCTTAAGTACTATTTATTAGACGGGAGCCAAAATAGAATAGTTTCAATTATTCTGTTAACTTTATTTATATTTTTATAGAATCTGGGTCACTGCAGATCGTCATCTACTCCAGAACCTTTACAACCCCTCTATGAGCCGACTCAGCAAACGGTTGTTCTAGTATGATATACGTCTTATGAAAGGTAAAAGTTTCGAAAAATCAGGATCATTTTATAAGGCTCTTTTCGTAAATATTGTTGCTTTTAAATAAGACAGGTTTAATTTACTTTTTATGGTATTATATTTACAGTAGCTTGTTCAGCAAACGGACAGAAAATATTCAAAAAAGGGGGACTTTGTGTTTTGGGTTCAAGAATAATGCATTTAATTATTGGTAATAAAATTGCAGATTCTTTATCGATTGAAGATAAAACAACATTTTTGTTGGGGAGTATTGCTCCAGATGCTGTTTCTTCATTTGAAGAAAAAAACGTATCACATTTCTTTATAGGGGAAGTCAAAGATTATTCAAGAAGCGTTGATTATAAAGGGTTTTTAAATAAATATAATTCTAGAGAGGAAAATACAAATCCATATATATTAGGATACTATACACATTTAATTGCCGATGATATATTTCTAAGAGGTTTTAACCTTTCTTGGTTAAGGAACAGAATGGAAGCTGATGAAGGATTATATAAGTTGTATCATAATGACTTCCGATTACTAAATGGAAAATTATTAGAATACTACGGTTTTACAGATGAACTTAGAAAACAACTAAGTTATTTTCCTGCAATTCTAGATTTAGAAGAGGTTAAATCGAAAGATGTTAAAAAATTTGTCTCTTTTGCATTAGGTGATATGGAGTACGATAAGAAAGTAATAAATGAACAACTTAATGTATTTACATTTAATCAGATCATCGGTTATATAGAGACATCCGTTGATTTAGGATTGCTAAAAACGAAACAAATTGGGGAAGAACCTTTATTTCTTTAAAACAGTAAGAGCCTCGGCAACCTTGTGGGCAAAACGTAAAGGCGGCTCCACGGATTGAAAGTGAATGTACATAATTTCTGGTTTGGCAAAGAGCCAATGATTGTGGAGAGCACTGATGATCACCCCTTTTTGGATAAGCCGTTTCGAGAATGATTGAATTTCTTCTTCCAACAGGACTACTTCCCCAAGATTCAATGCATGACCCTCTTGATCCATTGCCTCGAATGAGAAGCCTGCCTTCAGCTCCCCTCTGCTTGGCCTTCCTTGAATCGTTACATATAAATGTCTGTCGATGGATACGGAACATACTCCATTTTTCAGCTTTGCTTTCCCATTCAGAATCTTACCGTACTCCGTGCACAACTCATGAAACTGATACATTGATTGAACCCACCCTTTTTGTTTCCACTTTATTCTTAACAAGGTTGTAACATACCATGATTCGGTAAAGTCATTGCAGGAGAATGGGTCTTAGACTTGAATGTAATATAGTAGACGAATAGAAAGTAAGAAGGTGTTTTGTATGACACGTTTTCATTTTTTCCGGCCAACGATCATGCCAAGTCCCTATACAGAATATAAGGAATTCCAACCGGCACCGTTTCTCCGCCCCTATATTTGCTGCTATTGGCTTGCCTCCCCTTATAAGAAGCAGATCCCCCACTATACGTATGACATCATTCCAGACGGATGCACTGATCTTCTATTTGAATACGATCGTCTGCGACAAACCAGTTCTGTTACTTACTATGGAATCTTTGATGGGTATTTTCGTACGACCGGACAGCATAATCCCGATAAAATCACCTTTGGCATTCGTTTTTATCCGGGTAGTTCAGCTTATTTTATCAGGGAGAAGGCGAAGACGACCGCCCACTCGATGATCGATCTGAATCTATTAAATCATTCTTTTATCGATAAACTTCGAGATCGATTGCAGCAGGCAAGCCATCTCACGGAGATGATTTCGTGTTGTGATGAGATTTTTTCGAAAGCGTTGAAAGATCAAAGGTCATTAAGACAGGATGCCTCTCTTCAACAAATTCTTTATACCATTGTATCTGGCCGTGGGACAGCGACCGTGGAAGAAATCAGCAGACAAGAAGTCATGAGTGGCAGAACGATGAATCGCCTCTTTGAAGAACGCATCGGGTTAAGTCCCAAGAAATTCAGCCAGGTCATCCGCTTTCAATCCGTATTGAAAGAGTGGTTGAGCCATCCTTCCAGAACTAATCTTGCTGACGGATATTATGATCAATCGCATTCCATTAAAGATCTCAAAAAACGGACAGGAAAAAATCCTTCTCACCTTAAAGTGTCCGATTTTTACAATACGGCCTTTCATCTTTCGGATACCATGGAACATAGTCAAAGATAGGAGGAAAAAAAGATGAACTATTCAGGAGTGACCTTTCAGGTTCGAGTCACAGATTATGAAAAAGGGTTGAGATGGTACCAGACACTATTCAATCGGGATCCAGACTTTATCCCCCATGAGGATTTTGCCGAGTGGGAAATCGTGAAAGATACCTGGCTGCAGGTGGCTAAAGGAGAACCTGCGAAAGGGAATGGTCCATTGCGTTTAGGGGTTCAAGATATCCATTCCGAACGTGAGAGGTTGATGAAATCAATGAATATGATGATTGAGGAAGTTCAGACCAGGGAAGGGGTTCCCGCAGCCTGGTGTACGTTTAGCGATCCTTATGGTAACCTGGTCGGATTATTTGAAGAGTTAGAGTCTTAACAATAGAGCGGGGAAGTCCCCCGCTCTATACCTGTTCCCATGAGCCGGACCTCACTGTGTCCACGAAACGCCGGGCAGCTGGAGGCAGGGACGGTTCACCATCCAGGCTCACTAAGGCGATTTCCCTGTATAGTTTCGGCATATCATCTGGTACGAGCCTGACCAACGTGCCTTCTTCTAAATGGACGGAAACCATGGACTCTGTGAGAAGCGCGGTTCCACGGTAGTGACGGACAAATTCCATTGCAGTGGCTGGAGGCAATTCGATGGAATCCCCACCAAATGGCATATGGGTTCTCTGCCAATGCTTACTCTCCTCGCTCCAATCGGTCATGATGTAGGGTTGGCTTGTGAGAAAGACATCCTCTACCCTATACCTATCACTTTTAAGTGGCTCGCGGGCTACTAAGACCAAAGGTTCTTTTATCGTATAAAGCTTTTTGAGATCTTTATTGAAAAACGGGCAAGTAATCATCCCCAATTTAATACTTCCGTCATAAAGCATGTCGATGATCTGTTGATTATGGCCGGTATGGATGGCCAGTTGGATATCTGGAAATTCCGTGTACATTTCCATGACGATCGAGGTGAAATGTCCGGAAGTAAAGGTCGGAAGGGTTCCGATGGTGATTTCCCCTCTTCTTCCTTCTTTTATCGACTGCGCCCTTTCTTTCCCTTTCTGCAGTACCTCAAGAGCCTGCCTGGCAAAAGGAAGAAACCCCTTACCCAAATCCGTCAGCACCATCTGTTTCCCGAACCTGACAAAGAGGTACCCCCCGACATCTTTCTCTAACTCTTTTATCCGCAAGCTGACAGAAGGCTGCGACACGTCCAGATAGCGTGAAGCCTTGCTGTAAGAACCGAGCCTTGCCACGAGCTCAAACGCAATCAGCTGATTGATTTCCACCCTGACCCCTCCACAACTATAAAAATAATTAATAGTAACTATAAATGATATAGGATTGTTTAATAGTAATAAGAAAATTATAGTGTAAAGACACGATGAATAAAAGGAGGGATTTAATATGAAGGTAAAAACAACGTTCCAACGAATCATGGACACCCAGTACAGCCGGCCGACTGGAATTCTTGGATGGATGATTGGGGAGAAAATGATCCGCCAGCATAAGCCTGAATCGCTTTGGACCATCGAAAATCTTAAACTACAGGAAAATGAACAGATCCTCGAGATTGGATGCGGGGCAGGATTTGCATTGAAGCAGATCGCTTCAATGAAGGGAACCCACACACTCACGGGGCTTGATTTGTCAGAAACCCTTCTCCTGTCAGCTGCTTTACGCAACAAAAAAGATGTCAGACAAAAGAGGATGAAACTTGTGCATGGCAGGGTCGAAGAAATGCCTTTCCCCAATGAAAAGTTTACAGCCGTGTTCAGCATCCATTCGGTTTATTTTTGGGAGGACCTGTACAGATCGTTTAAAGAAATTCACAGGGTGCTGACTCCTGGAGGGACCGTCCTGATTACACTTTGCGATGGAAAAGACGGGGAAGACTGGGATTCGATCAAGAAGATGATTCGAAGTGAATTGCTCCCAATAATGGAGGAAATGACATTCAAAGACATTAGCGTACTGGAAGGACCCGTCTCCCGTGGGTATCATACAGTGGGTGTATTTGGGGTGAAATCTTGATAGGAGATATAGATACAAAAAATGGTGTGGAGGGTTGGTGATTGTACCAACCCCTCGACTGTCTATAATTCAATCCCCATCCGCCTTGACTTTGTCTTTAATTTCATTGACTCATAAAATTTTATCGCATCCTCGTTAAACTCCCACACGGCGAGTTCCAACGAGTCCGCTTCTAGACTCTTTGCGTACTCCACTATTTTTCCGAAGAACTGTTTCCCCATCCCTTTTCCTCTGAACCGATGATCCACACCGAAATCGTCCATATAGACAATCTTCCTTGGCACAAGGATAGGCCTTTCCTCGGTAAGTTTAATCGTGAGGATGGTATACGCGATCAGCTGTTCATCTTCTAACAAGAATACCTTGGTATTTTCTCCACGTATTAAGCTGGTGAAGTACTCCCTGTCTAACGTCGTATCAGCCATTCGATAATGATCCGGTCTTTCCTTTGTATGCATTTCGTGAACTTGCTTCTGGATGCGATGAACCGCATCATAATCATCCTTGGTGGCTTCTCTCATATGTACAGTCAACATTTCTTCCCCCTCTTGAAATAAAGCAGTCTAACAAATCTTTTTATAAAAAATAAGTGTGGCATGATCATTTAATCCCTTGGAGACTCCCGTTTTATGAAAGCCCATTTTTTCGTACAGATGGCAGTTCCCCGCTTCTTCTAACAGCGTAGCCAATTCCCACGTTTGTGCTTGAGGGAATAGGTCTTCCACCAGGAGGATCGCCTTCTGCGCAATCCCTTTTCCTTGGTAAGAAGGAAGAATGAACATAGGGCTGATCCAGAACTGCCCATCTTCTTTCCAATAGACGCAAATGGCACCTGCGAGCGTATCATCAGTGAATATCTTATAAAAGCCACCGTTTGGTCTGTTGATTCTGTGTTGTACTTTTTCAATGGTTTCGTTCGCTGGATTGGTGTCATGATCTTTGTACCTATCCAACAGTGGCTTAAATGCCTTCACTTGGATATCAAAGATGGATTGGGCATCTTGATTTGTTGCTTTTTCTAATCGAACCTTCATAATACCCTCCGATTTATATGTTGCTTAACATTTCAATCCAATATTTCTTAAGATTTATTGCTCTGTCATCCACATCTATTATTTCAAAAACTCTTATTTTTTACAATATACCGGATGGCAGGAAACCTTAGCCGTCATCAGTCTGTGAAAAACTGATCATTAATTGGCATTCCACACTAAAGGCTACGTTTAGATCTTTTTCCTAAACGAATAACACCACTTCTCATACCCCATCTTGCTTTCATAAAAGCGGTGGGCCTTACTTCTCATGATCCCTGACTCTAACGCGACGTACTCTGCTCCAGTCCTTTTCGCATAGGAATGGATGTAATCCAACAACCTCTCCCCATGACCGCTTGATCGCTGTGTCGGATTTGTAACCAAGTCATAGACGAATAAATGATGCTTATTATAGAAATTAATCGACTTTCTTACACCTGCCAACGAGACGATTTCATCTTCAACAGACAACGCAAATAATAAATACCCTTCTTTCCTCATATCATGCGCAAGCTCCATATACCTTCCAAGCGTCAAATCTGTTCTTAACTGTTTCATGACCTCGAATGAACGTGTCCACTCCTCATCGGTTACCAGCTGTTTGATTGTGATAGAATCCAATATTATTTCCCCCTTCTGTCTGTTTCTTATTAGCTTTCAATGCAATAAAAGCCCCCAGGCTCGATACCAAGCATCCCGCCACTAAACATACGTTCAGTTCCGTCTCACCGATGATGACTGAGGCAGCACCACCCACTGCAGGAAACAAAGCCACCATGTAGCCGCTCTTACCCGCTCCTATTTCACTCACCAATTTCAAATAAAACAGCCAGGCGAAAAAGGAAGCAAACAATGAAAGATACACAACCGCCATCCAGTAGGAAGGTATCGCAGGGAACGTCATCTCGGTATCTTGCATAACTATTCCGCCTCCAAGGAAGATGCTTGCAGCCGTGAAGCCAATGGCATTCGAATAAACTGGATCAATCCCTCTGTCAGAATTAATGGAGGAACATACATCTCCTATGGACGTGATGATGGTTCCTGTCAGCGCGAAGAGAATCCCTTTAACGGATAACGTTTCAGGGTCCTCCATCAGGGTTGGAAATAACAATAGAAACACTGCCATGATTCCGAGTGCTCCCCCAATGCCTAACCCTTTGCTTACAGGTTCTTTCTTCACTAATGCAAGGGCTGCCGGTGTCAGCACGACTTTCAGGGAAAAGATCATCGTGACGATAGCCGCTGAACTCATGATGGTCCCATGATATAGAAATAAATAACTCCATGCGAAGTTGCATAAGCCAAAGAGAATGACCGTCAGATAATCTCTCTTTTCAAGTGTGTGTAATGGTCTCCTCATAAAGAGAAGCAGAATAAAAAGAATGGTTGTGATGGTCAAACGGTAGAATAATGATAACTCCAAAGGGACCCCATCCCCTTGTATCTTAACCGCAATGAAGTTCAACCCCCAAACCAATGTGCAGAATCCAAACAAAAACTTTGTCATATGATGGCCTCCAGTAGTTGTGCTCTCCACTTATTATTGATTCTCACTGTCATTTCTTAAAGGGTCAGTTTACAATAAACCTAAATGACAGATCGGAGGACCTAAGATGTTTGAGCTTTTATTCAGTATCGATCGAGAAAGCCATATCCCTATGTATCATCAAATCTATCAGTATCTGCGTACTCAGATTCTATCTGGAAAAATAGATAAAAACACGAAACTTCCCTCCGTCAGACGTTTGGCTGAACAACTCAATGTAAGTCGGAATACGACGCAAGTTGCGTACGAACAGCTGCAGTCAGAAGGGTATATCCGGAGTGAAAACAAGAAGGGCTATTTTGTGGAAGCAATGATTTTAGAAGACATGCTTGCCTTTGACACAAAGAAACAATCTGCTCCTATTGAAGCCCTAACGAAACCTGAGCTCATTGATTTCAGGCTAGGGACAGTGGACGAAGAGAATTTCCCTCTGAAAAAGTGGAGAATGTTCACAAACAAAGTCATGAAAGATCCGGACATGTATACGTATGGGGAGAAACAGGGAGATAGAAGGTTGCGTGTAGCATTGGAAGATTATCTGTTTCAATCACGAGGAGTCAAAACGAGTGCGGAGCAGATCATGATCGGGGGCAGTACCCAACAGTTATTAGTACTCGTATCACTCCTCCTGAAAGATAGCGTCCAATCGATTGCCGTTGAGGATCCCGGATACGATGTGGCAAGAGAGCTGTTCAGTTTAATGTCCTTCTCCGTTCACCCAATCCCCGCGAAAGATGACGGCATCATGGTCGATCAATTAGTCTCAGCGGACACCCAATTGGTATATGTGACGCCTACCCATCACTTTCCTTATGGAGGGACCATCCCGGTCAGCCAACGCGTCGAATTGATCCAGTGGGCTAACGAAGTGGGGGGATATATCATCGAGGACGATTATGATAGTGAATTCCGATACATCCATCAACCCGTACCTTCCCTTCAGAGTATCGATTCGACTCAAAGGGTGATCTATATGGGAACCTTCTCCAAAGCACTGCTCCCGACCATCAGGGTCAGTTACATGGCCTTGCCGGAAGAACTGATGGTAAAGTATCGAAAGACCATGGCAGTATTCGAACAAACCGCTTCTGCCATACATCAAAGAACACTTGCCACTTTCATGAATGAAGGACATTGGTACCCCCATTTAAGGAAGATGAAGGCCTTATATAAACGGAAGATGAATCTACTCCTCAATGAATTAACCAAACACTTTGGGGATTCCATTACTATAAAGGGTGGTAACTCAGGTATATTTATCATCATTGAAGTGAAAACAGATGTAAGTGAAGAGCAGCTTCTGGAGGATGCCTTTGAGGAGGGCGTCGTCGTGTATCCATGTTCCAGATACTATGTTAAAGAGCGACCAGTCTATCCACATGTGCAGATGGGGTTGGGGAATTTGACCGAGGAAGAGATTGTTGACGGGGTTTCTCGGTTGGCGAGTGCCTGGTTGTGACGATTTTTACAATAAATCAATGTTTTCAGGCGTACTCCCTGGGATGTACGCCTGATTCGAATAGAAACTTTTCTTTATTTGGTCCTGTTAATGAAGTGAAGGTTTAAATACTCTCCGCAAGTATATGTATTAAACCCTCAGCCGTATCTTTTTTGCTGGCGTACTTTTGTGGGGATTGACCCTTTGACACGATAAAATGCTCTGCTTCTTCCCCATAAAGGGAACTTGTTTTATTTGCAACCATATATTCAGCCCCTGAAGTCTCCATTCGGAGATTAGCCCTCTGAAATAAATAATCCTGGTCCTCACTGTGTTCTAACTTAAATCCGACAAGTAACACATCTGGATTCCATTTTTTAATTTGTGACAATACTTTCGGAGCTTTCTTAAAGTGTATAATTGGAGGCTCGTCACTGGACATCTTTCCTGACTCTGGCAGTGGATTCCCTTGTGAGTCCAATACTTTATCAACCACCCAATCGGATCCCGCAGCTGCCATGATGACAACGTCAACAGCTTCAGATTGCACAGTCGTTTTAATTTTCTCTCCTAAATCCTCAATACCCTCGAACGGTATTAGTCGCAAGTTAGGATGATTCTCAGGGAGCTTTGCAAAATAACCGTGCAAATAAATGACCTCTGCCTCCTGCTTCAAGGCTTCTTCAGCTAAATAACACCCTATCGTACCTTTTGCTAAATTAGTGTGCCCTCTGACATTATCCCACTTTTCAAGGGTACCGCCGCTTGTAAATAAAATCTTCTTACCTTTCAATTGACTCATATAGTCACCATCTGCTTTCCGTCCATCTTCAGCTCTTGAACTTGATGCTCGTTTTATTTCACTCACAGAGACTAGGATTGCTAAGATTCAAAAAAGCTCTTTTGGACATGTCCCCAAATGCACTTTTAGCCATCCCCTCTTACCAACTGGAAACACAATCTGCTCCAAAGATGGGATCTATAGGGTTTCTTTCAACCTTATTCATTCAAATAATCTATTACCTTATCTATATATGTTTCCAACGGCTTACTAGTATCCACCACCAAACATGGATATTCAACAGGCTTTTTACTACTTTCAATGGTGTTTCTGAACGCCTCTAATGAATGTACCGATTCTATTTGACTGATCTTACGCTCCCTGTTCTTCAAACGACGATTTATCTCGTTAAAATCGTCCAGGCAGCACTCCACATACTTGTATTTCACTTTAAATTTCTCAGCAAGACTTGCTCCCTTTTGTACCATTTCATCATATAAACAAGGACTGTCAAATATCACTTTTTGACCTTGGTATAAAAGAGATTCAATTATTGCCCAATCAATCATATAGGATATTTTCCCTGATGTGTGTCCATCCATTTTGGCTCCCTCATCGGTCTCTAATAATGCCGTCTTTCCAACATCATGGTCAATAATGATTGCACCTGTGCTTTTGGCAATTTCAAGAGCAAGAGTAGATTTTCCCGAACCTGGAAAACCTGACATTTGTATAAATAACATGAATATACCCTCGATTCTATTTGGTTCTTTAAAAGGATCAATACTATTTGTTTAGACAAGGGGCACACCTCACAGGATTAAAACACTCCTTCATCCATTCCAAAATAGCCGCCCCTCCCTGCTCTCTTCACCATTATTTCCTCCTGCGAAGAAAAATCTTCTGAAGAAGAGAGGTTTTATGTACGGGTGCTGGCTCTCTTTGAATCTGTATGACCTCCCAAAACCCATCTTTCTCTGAAGGATCTACTAATATATCCAGACCAAAATAAAGACAATATTCCTGCATATCCTGATAGTCAAAGGAGTTGGGATCTTCCTCTGCTAAAACCACGCTGTGATTCACTGGGTCTTTTTCAAATGATAGCGGCTCACCGTATTGTTCTATACCGTCATACCCTTCACCAACATCAAATTTCCGCAACAGCTGGCCCTCTTGAAATATGTTCAAATGGTAAGTATCAACGGTGCTCTGACCTAAGGTATGAATGACCAGGGTATTGAAACGAGAAGAAAGCGTGGAGGTTAACTCCATTAACTGTTCATATGAATCATGCAGGACCGTCACCCACTCCTCATACAGGTGGCACAAAGCAAATTGCGTCGGAATGTCATGATCAAAAAACGGTAAAGTAGAATCCTGATTGGAGAGGATCACTGGCTTACGGCCGTGTTGATCCTCTAGCCATCTAACCAAAACAGCTTTTACTTCCTCTACCCTGTCTGTCTTAATGTGAATGTGATACATGGCGACTGACAAATGCATTCCTCCTTAACAACTACCTCTTAATACCAATTATTTCAAATACCAGAGTCTTACTCAAGGAAAAGTTTACAAAAAAAACGTTTCAGCCGATTCCTGGAGCTTCTCTCATTTTCCAACGATTTAGACTCCACCTAAAGGAGCTTGCTAATTAAAAAAGACTCGTCAATCTCGAGTCTTCCGTAAAGAATTTTAGCCATAATCATGAAGTTCGCCATCAGCAGCAAATGAACCCAGCCAATTACCAACACCAACACATTAAAGATCACTTGGTTCAGTCACATCTGTTAATATATTCACGTCCCAAGCGATGATGGTTGTACTATCTCTAACATTATTTTCTTTGATGGTATTTAGTAATGCCATTATTCCCTCATTAAGTTTGTGGTCTTTTGTATCGTTATAAATGTCTCTAGGATTAGAATAGGGTTCATTAGGACATTCAACTAATCCATCCGTTGTTAACAAGATACGATTCAAGCCTTTTCTTAGTTCTCTTATTCCTCTATTATAACAAGGAACTTTTTGATCGAACGTATTGACCTGGCCCACCCATTCATAAAATTGTCTTTGGTTCACTTGATATTGGCCGAGCTTGGCGAGGTCCGGATGGAACAAGTATGAAATACAATCTCCTATGGAGAACCACCAAAGATATTTTTCTTTCCTTAATGCGATTAAACAAGCTGTTTCGCCTTTAACTCTTCGACACTCATCAATGAATTTTTCATCCTGTAAGATCTTAAGTATCGTTCCTTCAAGTGTTTTTAACGTTTGTTCAAAGTGCAGCAATAATATAGTTTGTATTTCTTCTCGGAAAATTAGAAATTGGTTGATGACTAATTCAGCACTTTCAGCTGAATTGTGAGCATCTAATAGAACTACAAACTCCCAATCTTGTTTATCATCAGTCCATATAAGGCAACCGTCTTCGTTCTTATACTGTCCTGCAACTGAATTCCCACCAAACCGCCCTAATGTGATGTGGTTGATAGTATGAACGATTATTTCGTCTACAAGACTGGTTTTACTCCCAACCCAACTGAATTCACTCATTTGAGCTGCCATCAATCAGTTATTCTCCAAGTGCATTCTGATCCGATTGCATAGGTTCACAACTTGCTCGTTGTCTCCCCTTGGGGCGTCCTCCCAATCATACACTTCCATTGGTCCCCAGTGTTCTATTGGAGTATTGGGATAACGGGCCACTATGTGCATATGAAGATGAGGAACAGAGTTTCCTGAAACAAGTGAATAGATATGCTCGGCGTTTTCTGATTCCTTTAATGCCCTACTTACCCTTGCCATCATCACCCCAAATGCTCCTGCTTCTTCTACCGTCATATCGGCTAGCGAGGGAGTATGTCTCTTTAAATCAATCATCATATGACCTAAATAGTTCGGCTTCCCCTTTCTGTCAATATGACCAACATATACATAATCGTCTTCATAAATCTTTACTCCTGAAGTGGAGATTGTGCCATCGTGCTTCTGACAGATAAAACAACTTTCACTCATACTAGGTCCCCCTTAAATTAAAATAAAAAAATCCTGCCGTCTCATTAAAGAGACGATAGGATTAGTATCGTGGTACCACTCTTCTTGTTTCAATTCTTTTGGAAGCAAAACATCTCAGAACTCTTTTACGGAAGTCAACCGTATAGATTTACATCTCAATCTATCCACTCCCAGGCGAGTTGGGGACGCTATTGACTGTCTCGCACCTTCCGACAGCTCTCTACACAATAACTCATCCTTACTACTCCTAATCAAAGCGTTTGGTTTATTCATTTTTTAAAATTCTATATTTTTCCACTTCGGTTGTCAATAACTATTTTTCGAATAAATACCTGGAGACAGGTGTTGGGCCACCGTCCCCAATGACCTAGAACGCCTTCGTACACATCGGTCTTCCCTCCGTTTGAAAGAGGTTATTGATGTGGGGAACATACTCTGGATTAGAGAGCTTTGCCTTTCCCCACTTATACAAAGTCCGAAAATTCACCGCCCCCATGATCATAGAGGAGAATTCAGGGGTCTCCATTTTCACTACGGTATCGACTGGGTGTTCATGGAAGCTGGTGATGGTCCCATCTGAAAACGTCACTGTGAAATTTTTTGAATCATCACTCTGCAGTTCATCCTGTATTTCAAATTGGACCGTCAAGGAGACGTTGCCGAATGGGTGATTTTTCTCGGACAGCTCCACGAATAAGCCCTTACAATCTATCACTCTATACATCACACCAACCCCAAGATTCACCATGTGCTTATTATCAACAGAGGGCGCGGTATCAAGCATTGTATTCATTCCACTCTCAGGTGAACGCACAAAATGGAGGAAGTCATCATTGTTTGAGTTGATGATGATTCGTTGGAATTGATCTGATTGTTGATGTAAGAAAGTCGATATTTCTTCAATCACTTCGCTCGTTTCAAAGAATAGTTCATGGATATACAGATCTTTTCCCTTGGGTTCATACAGTACGTAGCCAAGTACCTGATCATTCCGTTTGAATCCCACAACTCTTCCGAAATTGAAGGGTCTGTTTAACTCCCGCTCAGTTGGAAATCGCTTCGTCATCCCATGCGTGTTTTGATAGACCCGGTTGTAGCAATCCAGTATCAAAAATCTGTCCTTCCTGCTTAGCTGTGTAAGGTGGTCTTTACGGGAATAATCTTGAAATGCTGTTGGATGTAAGTAATATTGATAAACGTGAGTCCCGATTCCGAATCCCATTTTTTTATAAAACGAAACGTTAAAAGGATATAACATAACGAGATGATGGCCTTGGGACTTATTAAGCTCGTAGAAGTAATTTACTAATTGAAAAGCATTTCCCTCTTTTTTATGTAACACATCCACTGCAAGCATTCCTACCCCGCCAACCGAAATGGTGGTTTGGTTCAAGTTCATTTCGAACATGAATGTCCTCATACCCGCTACTAAATGGCTTCCTTTAAACATTCCATATAAGCTTTCACTTGGCGTTTCCTCAATATGGTCTTTCAACCACTGATCGGCGTTCAAACCAGGGAATGCCCCATTGGCAAGTGTACAGAATGACTCGTATGTAGAATGAGTGATTGCCTTTATTTCGTTCAACATGAAAACTCCTTTCGATGTATCTATAACGTGAATGTCTGAAGAGAAAACGCCACCTTATTCAAACATCAGAATATCAGGGTCTTGATCAAGACAGTGAACAAGCATAGCGTGCAGCTGCCCCCTGTGGTGGTAGATGTGTGCTAATATCTCTAATAACCACTCATATCTAGTGTACGTCACGCCCCAATAGGAAGTGGTTTCAGACATAAGTTGATCTTCAGAAAGTTTACTATAGTTATTTTTAAGAGCATGGTAATTCGCGTTTAACCCTTCTTTAACCGAGTTCAATGTGGGATATGACACGCCTGAATAAAAACGTTTCATGTCTTCCCCTGACGCTCCATTTGAAATACGCCAATCCGCTTCAAATAAGACGGCTATATGTTCTAATAATTCTCCGATTGAGTGCTTATTGGGAGTGGGCCGCTTGTTTAAGTCTTCCTCTGTTAACTGATCCATTATTTTCAGGAGTGTGTTTATGGCTACTTCTATTTGTTGGAATACACTTTCAATAATCATTATGCTCACCTCGTTTTCGGTTCTTTCACATCATTGTACCAAGGGACCTGATCCCTTGGCTTACACGACACTCTTCATTGGTACCTTATTTTTTTGTACACCCCAAACCCGAGGTAATAAATGAGACCGATCCCCATAATGATCACACCATAGACTATAAATCCCATTCCACCCCAACCTCTGATAAAGACAATCCCAATTACAAAAGAGATATACCCTATAATTGATATGAGTAAAGGGGCAATGAACCCTTTTTTCCTTTTTGCTCTAAAGAAATGAATAAAAGTCAAAATCAAAATGGCAGTCAACACGGATACAGCAATTACCGCATCTCCGTAATACTCCCACCACATAAACATCTCCCCTTTTGCTTTCACCTTATTGTTTATCAAGGAATCTTGTGCGTAAACTTCCAGTAACCTGCATCTTAACTCCATACCAATTATTTCAAAATAAGGAAGCTTCCTCAAGGAGTATTTTTATATAAAAAAAGAGCCTATCCTGTTTAAGTAAAGGGTTCCGTTTTCGGGTACTTTTTGTATGAACGGCATTAAAACTGACCTATGGATTGGCATAGGTCAGTTTCTTATTATATCGAGGTTTATAAAGTATTAACCATGTAAAATGACAGTCCAAAATACAAGGTTTTTATTCCGGACAACATCTATTGTCCTCATAAAAAAAGGTGCCAAAAAGAGTGTCAATTGCCTCGCCGTTTTGTCTCTCAAAACAAATCATAAACTGTTATATCGGCAACTTAACCTATGGTAAAATAAGGATAGACAAAGAAAGTTTATATTCCATTAAAGGGCAGGTTAATTGAACAAGTTTTTTACTGAAAATTGAAACTTTTCCCACTGCTTCATCGTATATATAATTAGTTAGGAGGGAGTTTATGAAAAGATTATTCGTGTTATTCGTCATATTGTTCCTAGGAGCTTGTGGGAACGGTGGGACTTCCAGCAGTCTCGAAGACTTTGATAACTCCAATTTAAAAGAAGACCTTAAAGAGGAGGCATTTCAATCAGAACTGCCTACGAAAATGCCTTTCGAAGTGAAAGAAGCAACTTTTACACCGACTCCAGGAGAGCAAAGAGAGGTAATGCAGACTTTCCAATTCGACGGAGTGGATGGTCAATTGATGGATTTGAAAACCAATAGTGGCGAAGTTCACTTTTCAGGCACTGATAATGAGGAGCAAGTGGAGATTGGTAATAATGAAGGTACTTTTGGAAAAACTGAAAATGGTTCATTGAGTCTTCATTGGGAAGATGGAGACCTGACGTATCACTTAATGGCAAATGGTGATGAAATTACGAAGGAAGAGTTAATTGAAACAGCAACATCATTTGAATAATGGGAGGATGAACAATGGGAATTTATTTAGGAATTGGACTTTTTGTTGTTGTAGGCATCGGTTTATTTGGAGCTTTAGGAAGAAGGACCCTTCAGGGGAGCAAAGATGAACAGTTGCAGGAATTGGAACGTGTGAAATCACAAAGTAGTGGATTTGGAGGATTTTAATCTTTTCTTGTTTTGTTAAGTATTAACGTATAAGTTTTCTCATAAAGGGGAGTAATTCCAGGTTAATGGATAGCTCCCTTTGTTCCGTTATAGGGGGCTTTAATGGAAGATCAATATGCCGTACTAATTTCTAATACAAGACAAAAATACTCGTCAATCGACGAGTCTTTTTGTCTTGTATTATAGTTTGCAGTTTGTGTGTCAATATGAGTGCCATTAGGGCTTAATTTTTGGGTACGAGCATCTCAAAACGGAACCCTTTATTGTTTAAGATAAGCTCCCCTTTAGTTTATCGTTCCATTTTTTATATACCGTTTCAACAATACCATGATAATGAGGCTCTCCGTGACTCATATCCAACATAAAGGTCTCGGATGCCTTTATGTTTTGATATCCTTCAAAATGATGAGCTAATTCTCTCAGAGTGAAAAAGTGGATATAGGTATCTGACTTGGGACGGTAAAATGTAAAATCATTTACCCGCTCTGCATTTCTCACATTCTTATCGTAACTTGGATCATTCACACCGAAAGCATTGATATAGATGAGACCACCTTCTACTAAGCCATTCTTTGCCTTCTTGAGAATTTCTTTTATTTGTTCATCATTAAAAAAATTGAGGACATTTGCGAGTATGATCAGTGAATAAGTATTTTCTTCTATCTGAATGCTGGTCAAATCATTTACTTCGGCTTTGAGCCCTACCCCTGCTTTTTGCGCATTCGATAATGAACGCTCTATCGCTGTTTCTGAGATATCAACTCCTTCAACCTCATACCCTTTACCCGCAAAGTATAGAGCATTCCTTCCTTCGCCTATTCCGAGGTCTAACACTTTTCCTTTTTTCACTAATGTAGAGTAATCAACCAATGTTTGGATTGGATTTAGCCCCCACAAATGATCCTCTGCCTTACCATACTGGTTCTCCCAAATTCCTTTATTTCCAGGCATCATAGTCCCCCTTCTCAAAAACCATTGGGTCAGGTCCCTTGGTTCATTCTTGTATTGGGCCTACGGACCTGACCCCGTGGCTCATTTAGTAAGCTCTTCCAGTTCCTTTTCTATCTCTTCATTACTTACTGGTCTATTGGCCTTTTCTTCCTTATTAGTTAATAGCAAAATACCGATTAAAGCAGCCAGTACTATACATGTTACAGATATAATAAACCCTTCTTCGGTAAGAATTACTGATACCAAGGCAGTTGTTAATAAAGAAAGTGAAACAATTAATGCTCCAAATAATCTATCCACCCCATCGCTCCTTTATGTTATAGAAAAATTTGTTATTTCAATTATTTCAAACTCCTTCAGGTTGCACAATCCCCTACTTAAATCATTTAGGCGTAATCCTTTTGGGGATTACGCCTAAGGGAGATATGCTGTTTACTTGCCCGATCATGGAAGAAGCCACTCTCCGGAGAGTACCATCATGTTAAAAATTCATCATGGAGTGATTCTGTTCAAACCTGATTCTAAAATGGTTCATGATTCGGATTTGTTCCTCCGTTAACTTCTCTTTATCCCAATACATATGCATTAAGCTGTATTCAAAAAGTTCTTTTAATTTTATAAACAGAGGAAGCTTGTCTAACATTTCTGAAGATATGTCATTTTCCTCCTGATACCCTTCGATTATTGCTTTCGTAATGGAACGTCCATAGTCAACAATGTTCCCATTGCCTACATATGAATACTCCATTGCGCTATAGATTGGAACAGCTAAATCAAATACATAATAATTTTTCTCACAATCCTGAAAATCGATCATTGTCAGGTTCGAGTCACGATCTACCAATACGTTCTCCAACCATAAATCACCATGCAGCAAACCGTATGTTAATGGACTTTTGGGAAGATTTTTTATTGTAGATAAGACGGCCTCTGCCACTTCCCTAATCGACCTTTCTTCTTTAGGGATATATTTAAGAAAATCATATTCCTCATTATCATACCAATCGTTAATATGTTTGATTGTCCCCATGTTTTCATATTCTTTTGATAAGCGGTGTAATCTGCCAATTTGCCTGCCCAAACCTTTTAGTACTCCAGCATTCCATTGATTTCTCGGTAAATGCACACCAGGAGCTTTTCTATACAAAACCGTTAATCGTTCTCTATCAAGTGTTATTCTTTCTACTAATTTACCACTTAATGAAAGTATGGCTGGGGATACGCCAAATCCTTGATGATACAAAAAGTTGGTATAGGTTACTTCTTCTAACTGTTCATCGTATGTTTTATAGTTCGTGATCCTGGCGAAGAAGTTTCCTTGATCTGCCTCACACCGGTACATTTCATTTGTTACTGGTTCAACCTTGGTGAAATCTATTGGATAAATCATGTTCAGGAATTCTAGTATTTTTTGTTCCATAAACGTTATTCTCCTGTCTTATAAATTCATTTGACTAAGTAGTGGCAGGGAATATTTTAAGGACTCACCCATATACAAAAATAACATAAATATCCAATTTCATTTAATCTTTTTCTAATCCGTTAAACCGTGGCCAATGTAGTTAAGTGACTGAGGATCTGCATAAACAATCATTTTACCCATAGGACTCTCATTCGTTGGGAAATCTACGACGAATACTTCCTCCCTATAATATGTATCCTTTTTCCTCCAATATAATTACCTGTTATTCTGAAGCATGCGTTTAATGGTTCTGATCTGACCACGATGATTGATTTCATCTTCAAACACGTGGAACCAAAGATAATAATGATTATAGGCTACACCATTCCCCCATTGTTTTTCCTGAAATAGCCATTCATCATTTAGATCTTTGAATTTCTTCATTGTCTTCTCTCTGACTTTAGACATCTCGTCTATATAATAATTCACTGAATTCTTATGAATGGCTTCTCTTGCCCCCTGTCCCAGTTCCAAGGCAGACTTCCACCGTTTAAGCTCCAGTTCATTAATATCCCGATTTTCAAATGCTATAATTTGGTGAACAAATTCGATCGAGGCGATATGAAGCAATAGTGAACCGATAGAATTCGAACCTTCATCTACCAAATAATCCAATTCTTCTTCAGTTAAATCCCTTATCTCGTCTAAAGTAACCGCCCTTGTATGTTCTAACATAGAAGCAAGTTCACCAATTTTTGGTGAGAAATCTCCATGGTTTTTAATCCGATAATCGATCATCCCATTACCTCCTAACAAATCTATATTAAGGTTATCAGTATATTCGAATAAATAAAGACTGATATTTTCTGGAAATGAATGGTACAATGAAATTAGGTACAGAAAAGGCAGCCTTACGTTTATAGGCTGCCTTTTCTATCTAAAAAACCGATGGGTCTAGTCAGGTCCCCGGTTCATTTTCATGATCGAACCAAAGTACTTGACCCCCCGGCTTCTTCAACATCCCCGTTAAACCCATTCGTTCCCATGCTCTCGGAGGAATTCAAGGTCCTTTTGGTAATGCTCGTAATGTCCTTCATCGATCATTTTTTGGAAGGCCTTATCCCCTTCTTTGGCTTTCCTTTGCATCAGTTGGCATAGACCCTCAATCCGCAGCAAAACCATCTCTAAAAAGCCTTTTTCCATCCCTTCGACACCATATGCTTCGAAGAACAAATGAATTCTTTGTTTGATCCGGTCTGCATCCTTTGCAGGGTCATATTGGACGGCATCGCCTGTTTCCAAATGATAGTGTCTACTTAAGGGAACACACGTATAAAGCGTATAGGCGATATCCCAAAGCCTTGGACCTGGAGCTGCAACGTCAAAGTCAATAATCCCTACCGGCTTTTGCTGATTGAAAATAATATTATAGATCGCAAAATCATTGTGACATACTACCTCGAATGGCCGAGGCGTATGATCAAGGGGTTTCCAACTTTCTTCAATTGGAAAGTCACTTACAGCGTCATGATAGCGACGCTGCATTTTTGCTATCTCTTTTAAAACATCATTAGACCACATATACCTTTTTAATGGATAATTGCCTGCTTCTCCTTCAATAAAGGATAATATTTCTCTATTTTCATCATCAACACCTAAAAATGTTGGTGCGTAATGGAAGCTTTTTTTCTCCAAATGCTTTAATAGTTTATGAACTTTAACACTTTCGTTCTTTACGTCTCTCCGCACCGTATCTCCCGATCGATACACGTTCGAGACATTTCCACCAGATAACATTTCTTCTTGATCGTACTGACTGTTCATTAATATTCCCCCGAAATAGGGGCCCAATGATTGTGGCAATAGAGATGTGCGTTTCCCCAAAAATAAAAGCAGATATCCAATGGTATCTGCCAGGCAATGGGAATGTAAATGTCCACACCATGTGACCCTTGAATGATTTTTTAAGATAGACAAATAAACGCATCCCTCTGAATGTCAAAGAACGCTTTTGTCTATATCTAATTAAATAATCATTTCAAGGCTTTCCACATATGGATAGATTCCCCTTTCGTTACATCTCCACTATTATATTACCAAATATATCAATTTCAGTAAATGACGGTCACAATGAACCGTTAATTTAACCTCATTTTATATTGGACTTCTAAATTTAGTTTTAAGTAGACCATTCACTTTTTCAGTATTTAAAGAAGTATCCAGGATTAAAGAAGGATTTTCATTAGAATCAACTGTGGATGGTTTTATCACATCATCATCATAACCAAGATCTCTCAATTGCTTTTGATAAAACGGAAAGTAACTTTGTTTATGCAATGGACCTACCTAACACTGTGTAATGTAATTCTTCCGCTATACCTAGTAACCTCGATCCCAGAAAACCAGTTGCACCTAAAACTAGTACTCTCAAGTTTCATGCCACTTAGAAATGATGGTTGACGCTTTCACTCTAAAAAAATAGTAAATCCTTCTTGTATACTATTCCATGCTCTAAGTAGATCTTTAGCAGAGTTAATGCTTCCCCCCAGCCTACCGCACATCCCATGCAGGCTCTTAAACTTTCTACAGAGTGTGTATAGCCTTTATCATTAAGGATGACTAATGTACCCTCTTTATACGGCTCAAACTTGAAGGTGACGGTTGAAGTCACTTCTCCTGGTGACCATTTGAAAGCAAAACGTTCGTTAGGGATTGCCTCAATGATTGGTCCACCATCTTCAATCGTTCTATGTTCATTATTTCCCCATACCAAGCGTATCTGACCTGTTCCATTTGAATCGATATTTATAGAAGCATCATCTGTAAACCAGGCATTCCAACCTCGAGAGGTCGAAATCGTTTGATAGACTTTTTCTAAAGGTACTTTAATGTACGTCTTATGGTTAATTTCCAGCATTTTGCGTTTCTCCCATCCATGCTTTTTATAACAATCTAGTAGAGATAGTTGAAAATGGAGTTAATAGTATTAAAACGGATTTTCACCTTTTAAAAAGGTGAAAAGACCACATAATTTGCGGCGATAAACATTATCCAAAATATAATGGATGAGGCCCTTTGGTGAAAAAAGGCACTTCCCTTTACTATAAAGAACGACGCTATTAACGTATATAACACATACAGGATATAACTAACTCCAAACCAGTTTATCCATATATTCCCAATAAACTCGATTCCGAATTTCTCGTAAGCTGGTTTCAAAACATATATTGTACAAAGAAAACCAATGAGCAGAAATATTATACTCTCCATAAACTTAATAGTTGCTTTTTGGAATTCAGTCAAATAAACACCTCTTTCAGTACAATTCTATTTTTGGCTGATTCGGTAACTGTAGTAGAATTGAATACCACCAAAAAGCCCATATTTAACTGAAAGTGGCTTTTAATCAAACACCACCTCAACCCTCACAATAAAAATTTATAAACCCAATACCAATTATTCCAAATTAAACCATCATACTCAAGAAAAATTTCAGATAAAAAGGGCTCATCCTCCCCGGATAAGCCCCCTTTCCCTCTATTGCTCTTTCAACACCGAATACTTCCGATAAGCTTTATAATAACTTCCAGCCAATAATACAACCATAAATGCGGGAAACAATTTCAAAAGAACAAATGGTGTTTCAAAGATAAACGCTTTCCAGAATAATGAATTTTCCATATTCCAAAGACCTTCATGATATAATGCGGAATCCCTGTAATACACAAAAGAATAAACCAGGAACACCATACAAAGCCCTAAGGAATATCCCATCAATCTTTTATAATATTGGCTCTTCGATTCTCGGTCAGAGAAGATTTCATCCTGGTCATCGCTTTCTTTCTGCCAATAGCGTATTCCACTCAGCCAGTACCCCTTCAGGTAGTTCCAACCAAAATCCTCATAGATCCCTTTGTATTCCTCAAACTTTTTCTTAGATAGATAATCCTGATAGTCCAGTCGCATCACATATCTCTTGTCGGTTTTTTCGAAGGTGTAGATTCCCAGACCGCTAATGTTTGTGCAGCGATAGCCTTTTTGCAATTGCTCGTTCAGCCAACGTTCTTCTTTTTCAATACTGATGAAAAATTTAAACTTCTTCATTCGCTTCACTTCCTTCGTACAGGGATAGAATATGCAAGAGCCTTTCCTGCTCCATTTTTAAAATGGCGCTTCCTTCAGACGTGATCTTATAGATTTTTCTCCGTCCTGAGTGTCCAACAGGTTCGATCCATCCGTGTTTGTTCAAGTTTTCAATCGCACCGTATAATGTTCCGGCAGCTAACATAACGGCCCCGTTACTCATTTCTTCGATCTTCTGCATGGCCGCATAGCCGTGAAGTGGCTCACGCAGTGCCAGCAAAATATAATGCATCGTTTCAGACAGCGGCAATAATTTATGTTTCATACTCTCACCCTTTATTAAGTTCAACTATATAGTTCAGCTTAATATCAATTTAATACAGTTCAACTGAATAGTCAACCATATTTTTGAAATTCAATTTAAAAAAGCCGACTCCCGCTACATTCGGAAATCGGCTTGCTGTATGACCACCTCTCTTATAGAAAAGAGAAATGGTCTACTTACATTAGAATGTGAACTGCTCCCGCAATATACATATATAATCCCGTAAGAGACAAAACAGTCCCCAGGAAAAATGTCCAAGGGTTGTCTTCTTTTTCTTGATCAAAGGTCCAAATGGTAAGGAATGCTACTGTCAACGTGATGACAGGTAAAATGACATACTGTGGTCCAAATGCGAATGAACTCATACCAAAGATCAGAACGAATTTTCCATACGGATTAGCATTCTTGATATTATCAATATAGTCTTTCTCAGCAGTCAAAAAACCTTCATCGTCATAGGAGTAAAACACTTGCTTAAGTCTATTAAGGAGATGGACGATCTTTTTAAATCCGGCCATATAACCCTGTTTCAATCCCTTCTTTTGTGCAGAAATTCTTCAGGAATTAAATTCACTTACTTGCCCTCTATGGTTACGCTTTTCTTAAGCTAATCTCCTTCGATTTTACGGACGATCGCATCGACTACGTCCTCAATCGGTGCAGTTGCATCAATGATCGTTCCAATTTGGGGAATGTCTTCTTTCGTCCGGTGCAAGCGAGCAATGAGTTCCCGTTCCGACTTCTTCCCGCCAAATTCATTCTCCGGTCGCTCGTCCAGTCGTCGGTGTAAAGTTTCACGATCGACCTCCAGAACAAACACCCCATCGAATAGATCGAGAAATTTCGAGAAGTTACGAGACCCACCGCAGAAAAATGTTATTGGCTCATTTTTATTATCTGCCAACGCTTTTACCTTATCGACATCCCATATATGGTTCTTGTGCGAGGCAGTATCGGTCTGTTTACCCGTTTCCGGATCGCCTTGATAGGCCAATTCGCGGTCGCCATGAATCGCTTGATAACCGCGCCGCTGCAATTCATTGCAGACCGTTGTTTTGCCTGTGCAGGAACCGCCTTCGATTAGATAATTCCTTACGCCCATTCTTATCCCTCCTTTTCATTTAAAAATCATTGTTCTGTATGCCTTCAGATTTGGATCTCAATGATCTCGACACAATGTTTTAATTTTTCCTTTTGTATACTTTATTTCTTTCTATAACCGTACATCCGTTATTCTCGAATGTTTTAAGCATTGGGAGGTTGTTGTGACCGGTAGAGCCTATGTAATAAGAAGCGTTGAATTCCTTTTTTAAGATTTCTAGCGTTTGTTGGTGGAGAAGTTTGCTTTTCCCTTTCCCTCTTTCCCTTGGAAGGATCCCGAAATAAAAGATCCTTCCCTCTTCTAACGTTCCTGGCTCTATATGAGGCATTGTGACTCCGAATGGAGCTCCATTGTCATAAGCAATCATACAAGACTTCTTTTAGTCCGGACCTAGTTCCACTTCTACGCTTCGCATCTGTTCCTCAATATTTAACGAAGATGGTGCATTTAATGATTCCTCCATCGAAGCTTCCCAGACCCTTTTAAACTCTTCCAGCGGAATGTCGTGTAAGTCTTTCAATGAAAATCCATCTCCCAAATCAGATGATTCATCAAGCACTTTGTGAACGGTAACGTTTTGGTCATGTAACGTAAACCCATATTCTTTTAGAAGGGAGTCTACCTCTTTACTACATTGACCATCAACAAGGATATTTACGATTTCAGTCGTTTTTATAAAAGGCTGGTCCATCATATATGGGATAAGTTCAAGCAGTTCCAAATTTGTAAGACTTTTTGTATGTTCGATTGTTACAAAGTTTGCCCCTTTTACAATTTTAATTTTTGCCATTAGATTTGATGTGTTGTGTGATTTTTTTCTTTGCATATATTGCACCTCCCTTGATTGGAGTCTCACAATGGCCGTCACCAGTGCTCTATCTGAAGTTCTATTATCAATGTATATTTCTGAGGTTTTATAGTAATTGGTCTATCATACCGCTCCCAAAATAAGCGAATACAAATTAGCTCTTAACTTGTATTTCACTGAGAAAATCTAATAGTACTTCCGTATACCTCTCGGGTTTTTGCTCATGAACCAGATGCGAGGCAAATGGAATGACGCACACATGCACATGAGGATGTACTCTTTGGTATTTCGCTGCAGTTGCCACTTCTGCTTTATTCCCTTCTCCTACCATATACAGGATCGGAGCACGAATATGATCTAAGTCAGACGTAAGGTCAAAAGGGTACCAGTCTTCGTCTCTGGCCATATAAATAAACTGCTTCCAATCAGAATCATGCTGCTGATCCAGTGGCTTGGTAAATTCGCTATTTTCCAATAACTCTCTTTGGAATTGAACATCTTGAGAATGCATTTCCTTCCAATTGTCCGGCTTGTCAGAAGTAATTCCAGACAAGGTTAAGCTTCGTAAACGATCAGGGTATTTCTTTGCGAAGCGTAAACCCACTAATCCTCCTAGTGAGCACCCTACTAAGTGCAGTTGATTTATCTGTAAATGATCGAGGGTTTCTTTCAAATCATCTGCAGCGTCTTCAAAGTAGTTGCCAAAGTCATTATTTACCGACTTCCCATGTCCTCTTAAATCCGGCACTATGACTTTCATGCTTTCTTGAAGTACCTCTCTTTGTTTCACAAAATCCGTATTTCCTGTTTGTAACCCCGTATGGAGCAAAACAATTGGTTCCCCTTCTCCATATACTTCTGTGTGTAAAATCATTTAGTCGTCCTCCCAATTATGCGAATATCATTCGGTACTTAAGCGCTAATCTTTCGAAAACCAGTTGCTGATTATACAAACGGCAACGGTTGAGTACCATCCACATCTGTAAAACCATATAATTTTGCCAGATCAGCCACCATCAAGGCGTCGCCTGAAAACCTTGATACCTTTGGATCTGTTGCTAATGACACTACAGCACGCCCTACATATGCTGTTGTTTCCGTTGCTCCATCTTTTGGTCCAAATCCTGAATCAATCACTCTTTCAGTCCTCATCCAACCTGGACAAACCGCAACGGCTGAAACATTGAAGTCCTTTAATTCCTTTGCCATTCCCAATGTCATTCGATTGATAGCATTCATAGCTAAATCATAATATAAATTACCTGAAATCTTGCCTTTGATAAAAAATGTCATATTTACAATCAACCCTCTTTGGTATTGCTGCATCAAAGGCACAGCGTAGCGACTGGTCAGTAAATATGCTTGAGGTCCAGCAACCATCATCGCTTCCCAATGCTCCTTAGGACGTTCCCAAAAATGTCTTCCTTCTCCTGAAGGTAAAGAACTTTCGGAACCACCAAATACACTATTGACTAAAATATCAATCCGGCCATGTTCCCTTTCAATTCGCTCAAACAGGTTTCTCACATCATTGTCATTTGTATGGTCACATCGTACGGCGATCCCTTTCCCTCCACGTGAAGTGACACCCTCGGCCGTTTCCTCAATCGTTTCGGGTCGATCATCGGTTGTAGCTCCCCTTACACTGCGACCCGTCACATACACCGTTGCTCCGGCAGTGCCTAGTTCGAAGGCAATCCCTCTACCCGCTCCACGGGATGCACCTGTGACAACAGCAATTTTCCCTTGTAGTGGTTTCATAGTTTTCTAACTCCTTACCTATCTGGAATATAGATATAGTAAAATTCGTTAAATAAATTACTTACAATCTTATTGCAGAGAATAAGTTCATCTTCATTTCAACTGATAAAACAGTCATTTTAACACTTCCCATTCTTCATATATCTCTGCGCTCAACCTTAAATCATTGGTTTTCATCCACTCAAAGGCTTTCATAACTAAAGGGGATGCATTTTCCCAAGATACCTCATGTTCGGATACCCACACAGCTCCTAATGAGTCTTGCCCTTCAAACTGTTCAGGTATGCTTATTTCACCACCAATCTTTTTCACAGAATAATAGACTGCAATATGATGAACATCCGTAAATTCTTTCCACACAGACGGAAATTTGAAATCAATAACCCCAATGTTTCTCTCAATTTCAATCTCTATACCAGTCTCTTCAAGAAACTCTCTCCTCATCGCTTCTGCTAAACTTTCACCTTCTTCCAAACTTCCTCCAGGTAAGTCAAAACGATTAATATAAGGGCCACCAGATTTATGTATTACTAAGAGTTTTCCATCTTTTATATAGATACCGTATACTCCAAAAGCTCTATAATACTTTTTATCAGTCATACTTGTTTGTCCTCCTAACATGTCCATTAAAATCCCGGCCTCTTACCCAAATACCTGAGCAGCAATTCCAAATAATTCATTATTTCTCTGCGGCATCTTAGTGGAATTAAATATCATAATGGGTGGATTATCATGTTCCCTTTTGTATCTTTCACTACCACACATTGCTCAGACTGATTTATTCTATGTTTAAGAAAACGACTTCTTTTATCTCCAAAGGCTGCTTCATCTAACTTAATCATTTTATGTAAGTCACTGTCCTTAAAACGTTCAATGGTCATTGTATTATTGGTTAGATTAGAAGTTGAATAGGTATCGCATATATACTTATGTACACGATCAACGGTTTTAAATCCCATTTTTTCATAGAGAGGCTTTCCGTCTTCAGTCGAAATGAGCATAATTGAAATATCACTTGAAAGCGAGTCCAGACAATGTTGAGTCGCTACTCTTCCTAATCCCAATCCCCTGTATTCTTTGTTGACTATGACCATTCCTAGGGAGGCGAAACTGTTTTCATAGGGGATGATGGCTGCACTTGAAACAATTTTTCCCTCACCATTTTTATGACCAAATATTTCACCAGATGACATCAATGTTCGAATTTCCTGTTCATCATAATCCCACCCAACTGATTCAGACAACTCAATTAAACCTTGAATGTCTTTATGGTCACATTGAGATAAAGTGACCTTTAACCTGTTGCTTGTCATCATAAATTTTCTCCTTAATGAATTCCATTTTGAGGATGACTCCCTTTCCCGACCAGTATATCCACAGATAGAGTACCTATTTTTACACTCATCGGGTTCTGGATAAGCCTTAGCTTCAAATTCATTGAAAGTTTCCTGTTTTATATCCGGGTAGTTTTTTTAGTACTGTCACCAATCAACCTAGCCTTTATAGTCATCATCTTCAACATCTTTCACTTTACCATCAAGAATATCGTCCACAGGAGTGTATTGATTATTAGGGAGCTTCTTTCTCCTTATAGCTTTTATAAGAATAAACGCTGGAATGGCAATATAAACAACAAAAGCAAGTCCACTGGTTAATACTTCTTGTATTCTATTTATGACCTCCATCTCTTTACCTCCCATTGAACGGTAGATTGTTTGATCAACTTCTGAATGATTCCCAATAGCAAACCTGCATTTTATTAAAGATATCTTTAAACATTTTCTATAATTAGGTAATTAACACCTTTATTTTCTTCATTTAAATCAAAAAAACTCCTGCGTATTCAAATAAGATGATGCTACTAAACTTCGAGATAGAGTTAAAAGGTGTAAGGGAGTTAATCCATTTACTTAACCAAAATGGGCTTACCTTATTTGAAGAAATCAATGAATTGCTGAATATCTTTACAGAAGAAGTAATAACACAGAAGGCAGACAAAGAAATAATGGGATCGATCAACATTACCTTCCTTAACGACGAGCCAAGTACAAGAAATCATATTCCAGCCATTCCAGGATAACGCTGTTTTTATTCCACCTCATTGCCCTTTACTGGTCCGATGTGTTAATTCGAACCTATCTCCACTTCATGAAAAAGAGTCCAGCCGAATGGCCTGGACTCTTTACTATTCTTTCAATGGGTTCATTCTCCCGGATGGGCTTGTTCATTATTCATATCCCAGCGATTCCATTGGATCCAGCTTTGCCGCTTTGGAAGCCGGGAGCAAAGCAGCAAGGATGCTGATGATTACGCTAATGATAACTCCTGTCAGCATATTTCCTGCACTGATCTGGATCAACTTCGTTTCGAATGCCTGCTGCATGACATTATTGCCCAGAACTCCGATGCCACTTGCAACGAGTACACCGATCACTCCGCTTGCAAGACCCAGTAAAGCCGCTTCAGAGAAAAAAATACGTTTGATATCTTTTCTTCTGGCACCCACGGCCCGTAGTATCCCGATTTCCTTTGTTCTTTCCACCACACTGATATACAACACGACAATAATCATGATGGCCGACACAAGCAGAGAAATTCCCGCTATGCCTGCGAGGACGTTCGTGGCGATTTTCAAGTAATTTGTCACCTGGTTCAGGATGTTCCCTACTCCGGTACCGGTGAAGCCGGCATCTTTGAGGTCTGTCTCAACCATATCCACATACTTCTCACCTTCCACCGTCACATCCAGTTGGGTGGCCTTTAGAGTGATGTCATCCTGTTTGAACATATTCTCCAATGTCTGATAGGATGTATAGGCAAGGTCTTGATTCATACTGCCTTTGATGACTCCGGACACCTTCATTTCTTCCTGAAGGACAACGGGTCTGTTCTGATCATCCGTGGTGTTGATGTAGACTTCCACGTTTTCTCCGACCAGATCTTCCGGAGAATCTGTCGCCTTTTCTGCAGCAGTTTCAGATAGCAATACTTCGTTCTCATCAGGAAGATCTCCTGCTATCAGATCTTCTCCCGTCACGGATTGATTCATCGTTTGGTACTGAACGATATTTACCGAAGTATCCTTATAGAGAATGGAGCTTCCCATCGTTAAGGTATAGACCTTCTCCACATTCTTCACATGTTCAATGTTCTTCACTTGATCGATATCCTTCTGTTCCAGAGTCACTGTCTCCTGTACTGGATTTGGAAGGGGTCCTGACCCGGAATTGGATTGATCTTCAGGGGCTTTCGTCACTTGAATGAGATCGGGATTTACATTTACATTTATTTCTTTATTGATATAGTCGGTCACCCCTGAACCAAGCCCCAACATTAGAATGACACTTAAAATCCCGATTGCCCCTCCAAATGAGACGAGAAGATTCCGTTTCAGGTTCAAACGAATATTGTTAAAAGCCATCTTTATAGCTGCTCCAAACTTCAAATTCTTCGTTCTCACCTTTTGTCCTGACGGTTTCCTGTCATAAGGCTCCCTGATCGACTCATCTTTTATGATGGTTCCGTCGTCCATCGTAATGATCCTGGTTCCATAGTCCGCCACCTTTAGAGAATGGGTAACGGTGATGACAAGTTTCCCTTGTGCAGCAATTTGATCCAGCAGTTGCATGATTTGTTCGCTGTTTTTCTTATCCAGCGCCCCTGTCGGCTCGTCCGCGAGGATAATATCCGGGTCATTGGAAAGAGCACGGGCAATGGCTACCCTTTGCTTCTGACCTCCCGAAAGTTGATTCGGTTTCTTATGGAGATGGTCGCCCAAACCAAGTTCAGTTAATGTCTGCTTTGCTTTTTGTTCTCTTTCAGAAGTCTTCATATCGGTCATCTGCATCGTCATCACCACGTTCTCAAGGACCGACAAATGGCTGATCAGATTAAAACTCTGGAAGATAAATCCTATTTTTAGCTTACGGTAGGCATCAAGTTCGCTTTCACTCATCTCTTGAAGGCTTTTCCCATCCACCTTCACTTGACCTTCGTACTCACGGTCCATGCCACCGATGATGTTCATTAAGGTGGATTTCCCACTCCCGGACTCCCCCAGTATGGATACAAACTCTCCCTTATTGAAAGCCACATTTACATCATGCAATACTTGTATTCTGTCTTTCTTACCAAGCTTGTAATATTTATTAACGTTACTGATCTTAATATCATTCATATACTCTTCCTCCTACTTTTAATATGCTTTGCTTAAATCCTTTTCCGTTTGCTCTGCTGTTTCTTTATTTAAGAAGAGGGATAGAATCAATGCACCAATGGCAAGGAATGAAGCAAAGAGAAATGCTTGGTTATATCCGTGAATCATGGCCAACTCCCCAAGCGCATTGGTACCCTTTCCCTGTACATCTGTGTAACTCTGTGAAGACATGGTCATAATCGTAATCAATATAGCGGTTCCAATCGAACCTGATACCTGCTGGAACGTATTCGCCAGTGCCGATCCATGGGCACTCCATTGAACAGGAATCTGATTCAGGCCATTCGTCATGACTGGCATCATCGCTAAAGATAAGCCGAACATCCGAAGGCAATAAACCGAAGAAAGATAGACAATCGACGTTTCCATGGACAAATTCGTCATGAGGAAAGAGGTCACGACAACAATCAGGAGTCCAGGAACCGCCAGTTTCTTTGCCCCCCATCGATCGAAGAGGATTCCGGTTACAGGGGACATGATTCCCATTACAATCGCCCCCGGCAATAGCATCAATCCAGACTGAAGTGGACTGAACCCTCTTACATTCTGCATATACAGGGGAAGCAATGTTTCTGCGCCGATCATGGACACGATCACGACCATGGTAATCACAAGAGATAATGTAAACCTTTTATAACGAAATACTCTAAATTGAAGTAATGGCTGTTTTAATCTGAGCTGCCTCCAGATGAACACTCCAAGTATCACGAACCCAAACATGATGAAGAGAAAGACACTTTGGCTGGACCAACCTTTTTCCCCGGCTAGGCTAAACCCGTAGAGCAAGCCCCCAAATCCTAAAGAGGAGAGGAAGATCGACAGAATGTCAATTCTTGGCCGGGTCAGTTTTGTCACATTTCTTACATAAACGAATGCTAATACCATGACCACTGCCACAATGGGCACAACGATAAAGAACAATGCTCTCCAAGAGAAATATTCCAGTAATAACCCCGACAACGTTGGACCAATCGCCGGGCCAAAAGAAATGACGATTCCAGCCCAGCCCATCATCCTTCCTCTTTTACCTCTGGGAATTACCGTCAAGATGATTGTCATGATGAGAGGAAGCATAATTCCTGAACCCGCTGCCTGGACCACTCTTCCAAGCAATAGCATTGAAAAGCTCTGGGAGAGTGCAGCCAACAGTGTGCCAAGACCAAATAATCCGATGGCAGAAAGGAATAACATCCTGGTGGAGAACCGCTCAATCAAATAAGCCGAAACGGGTATCATCACGCCGTTGGTCAGTAAGAAAGCCGTTGTCAGCCACTGGACTTTATTTTCCTTCAACCCAAAGTCATTCATAATCGATGGTAACGCCGTAGACAATAACGTTTCATTTAAAATCCCCATAAAAGCCCCAAGCAGCATGACCGTAAACATTGGACCAAAAAGAAGGTCCTTGTTATTTCGTTCTGACATGTCTATCCCTACCCTTTCAGAAAATGATGTATATAATGGGCCGTATCTCTGGCACCATTTTCTTGTTGCAACTGCCTGCCTAACTCAAAGGCTGCCTCTTTGACCTTGGATGATTGGATAGAAACGATCGCTTGGGATAGATGATCCACCGTCAGCTTCTTTCTCGGAATAGGGGCGGATCCCACTCCTAATTCTTCTGTCCGTTTACCCCAAGCGAACTGGTCATTTCCATGGGGGATGACGACACTTGGAACACCTGCACGGAAAGCAGCTGCAGTTGTACCCGCTCCTCCATGATGAATGACCACGGAAACTTTCGGGAAGAGCCATGTATGAGGAATACTTTCTATAAAGAACATATCTTCATATCCATTCTTGTCATCGACGTGATTCCACCCCATACCAATAACCCCCCTCTTTCCGGATTTTCTCAGAGCTTCTACGACTAATTTGGTTGTATCTTCTTGGGATTCATCGTAGATGCTCCCGAATCCAACATAAACAGGTTCATTTCCTTTCTCCAGGAATTCAACCAGATCCTCCGGTGGGCTCCATTCACCTAGATCCTCATCCAAAAACCAGTACCCAAAGGACTTCATCTGTCCTTCCTGCTGCGGAAAGACATGCGGACTAATCGACATCACAGATGTATGATTGTTTGTCTCCGCCTTACCGAATGGGTTGATGAAATTAAGAGGGAGCTTCCCAAATCGTTCCTTCCAGAATGCAGCGATAGGAGGCTTGACGGTAAGCCAAAATCCCTTTTCAAACAACTTGTGGGTCAGCAGATTGGCCGTCTTCCCCCATCTCAGCTGATAAAAGATCAAGGCAGGGTACTCCTTGGTAGGTGCCATAGGAAAAGGGGAGGCAAGGATCGCCGGTACACCAAAATGCTCACCTGCAAATTCCCCGATGGCTGCTCCTGGATGATAGATGATGGCATCCGCTCCTTCGCAAGCCTCGAACAGATCCCGTTGCATGCCCAATTGTTTATCCTTTATATAAGGTTTCATTTTCTGGAAGCTCATAAAGAATTTATTGGGATTGTCGGACTCAATTGAACTCTTGGACATCTCCCTTGAAATCTTAGCAATGTCACCCTTGATGGGGTGGAAGTGCAATCCATGATGTTCTACTAACTTCCCATAATTCTCAAACGCAGCAAGTTTAACTTCATAACCAAGATTCTTTAATTCCTTTCCAAGGGCAATGTACGGTTGGGTATCTCCTCTTGTACCTGTTGTTAAGATTGAAATTTTCATCTATACACACTCCAAATAGTGATTTATTTAAGTTTAATTTAATTAGTTAGTTTAACTTACAATTTTATACTATATATTAGTTAGACTAACTTACTTTCCTTGGGAACAGAGTCCTATCCTCTGCTCCAACAGGTCATTGAGCGTTCTTTTCATAGAACCCTTTAATCAATTTTTCCATCGTTCGCTTGAACTGCTCCGCTTCATCCACTGTAAGGAGATGCTCAATAAATGAGACATAATCCTCCAAGGCTTGCTGATTCAGACGCATGAAGGTCTGGCTTGATTCCGTCAATGCCACATGATAAATTCTCTTATCTTCGTTCGATTGAGTTTTCTTCGCATAACCGAGAGAAACTAGCTTATTAATCCCTGCCGTGGCTGAAGCCTTCGTAATATTGAGTGAATCCGCAATCTCACTGATCGTCGGATATCCAAGTTTCCCGATGGCTTGTATATACTGAATCTGATTCACACTTAGATTTGAAACACCTGCAGTTTCAATTGTTTCTTGTACTAACTTCTTGAATGAGGTGTCGAGTGTGACGATGAATTCACGAAGAATGTCTTCCATAGTAGCAACTCCCACCTTTAATTTAGTTTGACAAACTAAATATAATGCATGGTTGAGATTTTGTCAACTGAAATGAGGACTCATAGATTTATCCGTTCTTGATGTTCTCATTCTTTCTGTATGAATAATCATTAACTTGGTTGCAACTGATTGAAGATCGGCCTAATCTATCTCCTTCATTAAGTATATGATAAGAACGTGTTAGAATCCTTACTTCAAGTGTCAGTCAGCTTACTGCCCTCTGCGGATAAATCATCATTTCTTAACGTTCCCTCTAATTCAAATCCCAGCTTTTATCTCAATTCCATAAGTACAGTTAAACTGCTTCTTTTTTTGAAGAAAAGGACAGCTTTACATCCACTCCTATGAGGGAAGAGTGACTTATTTACAATACTTACGTTCATAATGTTTCCCTTCGTTTGGGACACTTCCCTCTGGGGGTGTCCCAGCGCTTTAGCAAATATTCTTTTCATCTACCACTGAGTAAGTATAAGTCCACTCTTTTTCGTTATCAAACTCAACCCTTAAATGATAAGGGTTGTCCACTAATGAACAAAGCTGCTTACTACTTTACATATTCACCATAAAGCAACTCCATCGCTTCAATAATCTTACTGTCAGCCACCTGGCTGGTTAATCTATTAGGCAGGTGAATCGCGCCTAATGCAAAGATATAAGGGGCTTCACTAAAGTCACCCATTACGCCCATATCAACAGCAACATTCTCAAGTCCACCCGTCATATGGTTCAAATGGTGTGATGGTATCTGTTTTATATCTCCCTTTTGTCTAACTAACCCATTCGCAATGGGGGCCCATAACAGAGGTTGGGTTTTGTATCCTTGATAAATATGTATCATCAAATCAAGCATGTCGTTTAACTGCGCCTTATTTTCAACATCCCTTGGGTTTTCAGTCACATGTACGGAAGGATAAAAAGACTGAATCGACTGATTCAACTTTTTCCAGCCTCCACAAAAATGAACGATGCATCCGGCCATATGGCTATCGTGACACGCAATCATGACTTCAACCGCCTCCCTCAAAGGAAGAGAAGCCCTGCTTTGTAGATGGGGATAAAGTTCTTTGCTATCTTCTTCAGGATTAAATGCTACGTCTTCAACAATAGCATCCCATTTAACCAAGCCTCCCTCTACCCATTTTGCTATACAAAATGCAATTGCGACTTTGGCAGCTGATGCAAGGGGGATGGTAAGTTCACTATTTAAAAAGATAACTTGTTTCAGTTGTTTAGTGGAATAAACGATCATCCCCACTTCCCCGACATCTACTTCTTCAAGTTTTTCTATAACTCTCCTCACTATTCTTCACCTCCTTAGTTTTTAAAAAGAAAAAAACGTGAGGACAGGTCCCTTTGTTGTTCCAACGAACCTGACCCCTGGCTCTTAAATGATGGTTAGCGTGTTAACGCTTGATAAATCGAATAATCCACCTCACCTGAGATATGTTCCAGCCCATCTTCACACAATTCCAGAGCCATTAAGTTCTCAGGAGAAGGTGGAAGGTTTTTCTTGGACGCATGGATTCCGAATTCGGTTGATGTTCTGAATCCAAAGCGTTGATAGTATCGATGGTCTCCTTCCACAATGACTCCTTTAAACCCCATGCCAGCAGCTAATTTGATCCCTTTCGGCAACATATACTTGCCAACACCCTGGCGCTGCTGATGGATGGCCACAGATACCGGGGATAACATCAACACTTCATTTTCATGCTTATGACTAATCGGAAGTTTTGAAAGCATAAAGTGACCTATGATCATTCCGTCGTCCTCAACCACTAAATCCAGCTGGGGAATATAATAATGTTTTTCCCGGATCTCTCTTACCAAAGCTTTTTCTAGTAATCCATCTGAATAAGCGGTATGTTTGAATATCTCACGAACGAACTCTTCAGTAAAACGATGTTCTTCTTTTTTGACTGGTCTTAGCTTCATTCATATACCCCCAAAATATTGCTGCATCTAAGTTTTACATATTCCTCAATCTTTTTAAAAATCCTTTTTGTGTTATGGAGAAGGGCAATGGCCGAATAATTATCTGATCTTCAACTATTGCCCCCCGTTGGTGAAGTAACCATTATCTACTTTTTTCTTATCATCTCTGTAATGTTTAGATAAGAATTCATCCAATATAACTTTATGGCTTTTAACCATATTGCTTGGCAACTCATCAGGATAAAAGAACTCAACTTTAATAGACTCAGCTTTGTCTATGTTTAATTCCCCTTCATCCCCCTCCGAAAAGTAGGCAACCGTTACGACGTAAAACTCATCACCATTTTCAGCCTTTATAAAGTTTTCCGGGCCTGAATAAACATTGATTAAATGTAATTCATCTAATTTCAACCCAGTTTCCTCATATACTTCTCTTCTCGCAACTTCTTCTGTAGATTCTCCAAGTTCCATCAGTCCGCCCGCAAGGCCCCAAGCACCCTTCGGAAACTTTCGTTGTTGAAGTAATAATCTTCCCATTTCATCCACAATAACAGTAACGGAGCCTACAAATATTAAAGGTCTATGACCAACTATTTCCCTCAATTCTTCTATGTATCCCATAATCTTAACTCCTTCTCAAACTATTTATCGCAGATGGGCAATTGCTGAATCAGAGAATGCCTAATATACTTCTAGAGCAAAAGCATAAATGGCAGATCCATTCGATACGTTCTCTTTTTTATCATCCAACCACCATACTGAGTACGTATAGTAATAAATCCCAGGTTTTTCGGGTGTAATAAAATGATCATTCTGTAGTTTTACTGCCGTCTGCTTTTCATCCATGTGCTGGTTGAGGTTGAAATCATTAGGTTTAGTTTTGTAATCTATATCCAAAGAAACTGTCTCACCTGATTTTATCTTGACAGGTTTCTTTCCTTTCAGCAGCTCACGTGGACTCCTCTCAGCATCAGCACAGGTTCTTCCCCAACAGTAGCTACCCAAGGTAGTTTCATAACGATCATCATCAACCTCTAACGAAGCAATAGGTGGTTTTTCATTTGATTGGGAATTGGAGCAACCAGCCATAATAACAATTAAAATAAAAACAGATAATTTTCTAACCACCAACTCACCTCGTCTTTCTTAAACGTTCTCCTATTTCGTTAAGAGTACAATAGGAAGTTATTTGCGTGATGACGGCATACCATCTACCCGCTGTACCATCTTATGTACACAATCAATAACTACATCTGGTCGGTCGAGGAACACAGAATATCCTGAATGACCCTCAAACAACTTTAAACGGCCCTCCGAAAGATCTTCATACTAAAACGACCCCAATCTTCTTCCAGATCATCAAAATGGACAATACTCCAAGCATTAAAGAAGGTCTGTCCACGTTTATTAAAGAAGAAATCACCGTCTATGCAGTAAGATGCATGTTGAATGAGGCCGTCTGAATTTTCCCAAGTAAGCACATCTCCCGCCCTCATATCTTTAGAAGTAATCACGAGATAATTTTCATATTCTAATCTTTGAAGAAACGTTTTAGGATGTACCCATTCATGTATGATCCATTCTTGCCCGGTGATGGCGAAGAGTGTTGCCGATAAACAATTACTACCTGCAGTGGATGGAAAGGTGTTTGCAAACTTTATTAAATGTGGAGGTGTTTGGAGCGGATAATCGTAGGAAGTCCATTCCTCCCATTGTTGGGCAATATCTGTCATAAGTTCTTCTTTATAACTATCAGAAAGCTCTTCCCACATCCCTTTATGAAGGAATAGATAGTCCTCTCCCTCAACTTCTATCCTATCTTGACTAAGGGCTGATGGTTCCACAGAGAAGTCAGAAACCGGATGAATCAACCCCCGCCCCACTTCTATCTGAACATGAAAAAGGTCGATTCTCTTTTCTGCAGGAAGATGATTAACCCAGCCTGGAGGTGTCACGAGTACATAGGAAACGTCCTTTGATAGATTCCAATACTCATAACTATTCGCGAGTTGTACCTGTTTATAAGAAGAATGGTTCAGGAACTCATCGTGGGGAATGATCAAAACATCACTTACATATTCTTCAAAGCCGGCAAGTTTATTCTCAGGAAGGAAAAACAAATCTTTATCCGGTACGTATGCCTTTATCCACTCTTTCAGGGTGTCGGGTGTTGGCTGGATCTTTCTTTTCAATTACACTCACCTCTATATTCTGGAGTAGACTCATCAAAATCTTATGTCTATTTTAACATAATTAACCAAAATTATTTGTGAGTAGTTATTCAATTAGAAGCAATTCATTAAATATAGGCTCTTGCTGGAAGGGGTGGGGAGTCATGCTCATATTCTTTTAATGATATTATGTTAGTGACAGCTTATTACATGACTAGTACTACACTTGAATTCATTAAATAAGGAGATATTTTATGAGAGAGATCTTTTCCGATTATGGAATAGTCATTCATGAAAAAGATGGGGTCTATTTATTCACGACTGACAGTGGTGGATTTGTATCCCGTGATATCACTTTTGAAGTTTCCAAAGAGGATGCTAAAATAGCTCAAATTAGTGAGGAAGAAGCATACTGGGTAATTTTGAAGTATGAAAAACTGGGTAAATTTAAATTTTAATGAGTCGATTTATTTAACATAAAAAGCAAAATAATGATTTCTGTGAAAGATGGAGAACAACTACCCGGTTATATATTGGAAAGTGAATGTTATTGAAAGGAGAACTTACAATGGAAAAAGACTTTTGCCCTGAAAAGGATTCTCTTATTATAAGAGTGAGATAACTTATATAATTAATTCTCAGGAGATTCAGCAGAAACTAGGCAAGTCAAATAACTATCTAGAATGGGAACAAATTCGCACAGTATATGAAAACACAGATATGTTCCGGCTATATGTATCATGAGGCAAAGCTATTGTACTTCCTAAAAGGTACTTTGCATCTGAGGAAGAAATTCAGCTATTAAAAAGGCTGATTATCAAAAACGTAAGTAAGGACAAAGTGAAGTTTTAGGCTCCACTTATTTATCGGAAAAACAGGGCAACTTCCCACCTAAAGTTGCCCTGTTTTTATTCCGTTAACCTGCTTAAAAAAGAAGAAGATACTAACCGAAGATTGGTTGACTGATCTTCAGTTATTGCACCCCTATAATTGAACAAGATATTAATTATAATCTGACTTAGTTAAACCATATATATCAGAATCCTCGAATACACCTAATTTTATAAAATCTTGTTTTAAAACCCCCTCTTTTTTCATTCCAACATTCATCATTACTTTACTTGAGGCTGGGTTCTTCGACATTGCCTTTGCCCAAATTCGGTTAAGTTTTAAATTTTCGAAACCATATCGTAGTATTTCCTTAGCAGCTTCAGTTGCATAACCATTTCCCCAATATTCCTTACCTACCCAGTATGCTAATTCAGCCTTTTTATGAGTATCGTTTACGCGAATCGTTATAGTTCCAATTAAAATATCATTAGATTCTAAAACTATCGCAAAAGGAAAAATACCATTTTCCATCATTTTAGGATGATTTTTAATCCACTGTTCAGCAGCTTCTATTGGATATGGATGTGGTATACCTAATGTTGTTTTAGAAACATCTTTGTTGCCAGCCAATTCTTGGACACTGGTTGAATCATCTATTGTAAATGGACGAAGAATTAAGCGGTCCGTTTTCATTGTTATTAACACTTCTTCACTCTCCCAAAACTTATTATTCTTTAACTGCTGCCCGTTACCTGAACAAATACAAGAGGATGTTCGTTCAGCAAACTAACCCTATGGTGGAACAAGAGTATTTTACATTACTCCAACTTTTTTTATTTCTAAATCTAAGATTCTTGTCCTTAAATCGTTTTTTGATACCAAGACTTCATTTCCATCCTTATCAAAGCAAAATGCTACTGGAATCGAAAACCCACAATTTCTATATGACCCATCAGCAAGAATGGCTCCTATAACATAATTAATTAAAGCTACAAACCCCACACTATCACCTTATAGCCAATATTTTGTTTTCTACACCCTTCTATCATGCCACCGCTTAATAAGCGAGCCACAAGTTTTTCGCATCTTCATTAGATATATGCAGTTTATCTACAAAGTACGTTTGCAGGTTACTTTCTTTACTACTGCCAGCCCATTCTTTATAGATATCGATAAGTGTTTGAACACTACCATTACAATAATTTCTGATGAGTAAATCAACTACAGCTGTACTTCTCCAATAATCATAAAATGCTGATGAATATTCTAATTCTTCGCTATGACCTGCAGATTCACCAAACAAGTTAAGCGTATATTCGCCATATTTTTCTTTGAATTTGTTTATTAGGCAAGACTCTACATTCATAATCGAATTGAACTTTTCTTCAGATAAAATAAATTTACGAGGTATATAGAAACATAGGCCCTCTTCAAACCACATATTTTCTTCATCAAGCTCTTCGAAATCTGAATGAAAAAAATCGACGTGATGCGTTAACTCGTGAGCGGCTATGACCGCCACATCTTCCATATCAAGTGTTGTATAATACGTTTTAGCAACTTCTACTCCATTTGTTGTCGAAATATAGATATCTTTCCACGTTTCAACCAATGGTGTAATATGAATCAAATCCCTGGAAGTATAGGCTGGTAAAGGAAGGGTTGAATACAGTTGAGTTGCAGATGCTAGATCGTGAAAAATAATTCCTCTGGGTGACTGGAAAGAAGCAACCTCATTTAAGGCTTTTGAAAATTGAACTAGCTTTTCTAACAGCTGCAATCCACTTTTTTCGATTTTTTTTACTTTTGAAGTGTCTGTGACAGAGACTCCGTATTTCACATTATTTCCCCCTTTTACTTTCGTTGTTCCCGTTTGAAGACTATCAAACCATTAAATTCAAGGTTATTCAGACAACCTGTTTTTTTGAAGATGGGCGTTACGTTGGTCTTCAGGTATTACCCCCCTTTAATGAAAGATGGAAGATGCCTCACGAGATGAATGTAGAGGTTTTATTTAGATCCACTCTTCAACGCAATGGACTGACTTTGCCTGTGTATCTAATTTAACCTTCTTTCCTATAGCCATAGGATGCATGGGATGAGTATGACACGTGTCAAACTCACCTAAAACAGGGATCTCTTTATCATCTAATTGTTCCATCAGAATATCGATTGGCTTCCTACCAGTTCCTAGATCGTCATATCCCTCATGTTTCCCCAAAATGATTCCTGACACCTTTTCAAAGATTCCGTGCATTTTTAACATCGCAAAGTTCTTTTCTACTATCGACGCATTTTTAGCGCAATCCTCTATCAATAAGACGTCCCCATTTTTTATAGTAGGGAAATACTCCGTACCAATAAAACCATACATCGCATTTACATTTCCACCTATTAATCGACCTTCCGCGACTCCGGTGTTTCTTGTTATCCATTCATTTCGATATAGCGTTTTTTCTTTTGTTTTGTCTAACCAATTAACAGGTTCATCAGACCAATAGGTAGGCATGGGAACTTCATAAGGAAGACTGCTTTCTGTCATAAAGTAGTTAACAAAGTATTGGTACGTATCGTTAACCAAAGGCTCGAATTCACCAAAAGAAGGAATGAGTGCAGGCCCATAATATGTAGTGATATTCGTTTTATGATAAAGTGCAAGAAGTATAGCCGTTGCATCTGAGTAACCTACTACGATCTTCGGATTATTTATCAACGCTTCGTAATCTATATAGGGTAAAAGACTATTAGAATTGGTGCCACCTATCGTGGACATCACCATTTTTATTTCTGGATCTCGCAATAACTCATTTAATTCATTTGCACGCTCTTTAGGGGTACCTGAGCGATATCCTTCAGCCTTTCCTGTCAAATTTCCTTCGACTATACATAAACCTTTGCTCTCGAGGAATGATTTTGCCCGTTCATATCGTTTTCTTGCTGTAACTGTTGCTGGTGATGATGGAGTGAAGATCCCCACTTTGTCACTTGCGTTTAATTTATTCACGGAAGCCACCGTCCTTTCTTTCAGGAAAAATGTATTTCAACAATATGTATAGTTGCACAATCAACTATCAAACGTAATATCCTTACATGGGTATACATCTGCAAACCAACGTAATACTCCATTATGATGGTTTATAATTTGTTGGGCAGTCTACGGTAGCTACCGAATACCGAAACTAAGAGAAGTAAAATCATAAATATAACGTAAATGGATAATCAATTGATTTCTTTTAAACCTTTATTATTGGCCGCTACCCATATTGATAATCCAATCAGCATTAAGGAACAAAATCCAATAACAAGGAGTAAAATCAGCAAGAATATAATCCAAGTATTTTCCACTTATTTACATTGGTTACTTTCAACATGCTTCCCTTCCTTTGGCAAACTCCCCTCTGGTGGTGTCCAAGCATTCTGACAAATATTCTTTTCATCTACCACTGAGTATGTATAAGTCCAGCCTTTTTCGTTTTCAAACTCAACATTTAAATGATAAGGATTGTATTGCCTCCCTGTTAGATGACCAATTTCCCACTCTTGATTGGGGTATCTCTTCTCAAGAATATGGTTTAGTTGTTCTGTCTTCTTTGATACTTGATAATCAATAAAGTAGGGTCGAATCACGAAGAATGAAAGGACTATAACAGTTAGTGAGGACGCGAAAATTAAACAGAGTTTTCTAATCTTTTCAGGCAATAAAAATGCGACTGCAAATATGATCATGATAAACGCAGCACACGTGGTCATTTCAACTACTGTTATTGGATGCACAAAAATCCCCCCATCGTTCCCAAGAGCCTTAAAAGAAGATCCATTATAATTATGAAGCAAAAAGATTATGGGTTTATATATTTACTTTTATCTTTATCATCAGCACTATCATTTTCTTCTTCTTGTTCATCTTCAATATTTTCTTCCTGAAACTCGCTTACAGTCTGGCCAGTTATATGGTCAAACGGGGTGTAGTAATGATGAGGATTTTTCTTCTTAATTAATACTCTATAAGCTACTATTAGAATGAATATTACAAACACCAATACAATAGTTGACGTTAAATACAATAAAAAAAGAATCCTGAAACCCCTCCCGAAATTAAGTTTGCGTGTTCAGTTAACCCAACCTCTCATTTTAGGTTTGTGCTGGCACACTATCCCCCCGCTGTACCATTTTATGTACACACTTAATAATCAAATCCGGTCGCTCTAAGAACACAGAATGCCCTGAATGACTCGCAAACATTAATTCACCCTTTAAAGACATTTTACTCTGGTTGGTAATGAACTCTTTCCATTTTTCCTCGAACACTCTTAACTCCCATTCAGGTATTCCATTGTCCAATTCAGATTTAATCGTAAATTCTTTGTCCCGCCCAATGACGATCAATGGAACATCGGGAAAATCTCCTAAACTCCTAATAACTTCTGCATCTTTCGTCCATTCCTTAATCTCTGATGCCATCGCTTTATATAGTAATGGGGTCACCTGAAAGTCCATCAGTTTTTGCTGAATGGTCTTCGGAAATTGACGTTGTTTTTCATTAAGTGAGGGTTTCAGTATTTTCATTAGTTCTTGCTCACTTTTGGTTGAATACTCCAAGCTTTTTTCAATCCACAATTGATCTGTCTCTTGATTTAAAACAGGTAGATCGAGCTTTTCTAATTCTTTTAAGTCAACAGAAGTCGAGTCCACTAATATCACTCCGGCCACCTTTTCAGGGTGAACTTTAGCGAAATGTTGAACACAAAGGCCTCCATACGAGTGTCCCATTAAATAAATCGGCTCGTCGATTTGAAAGTAATTGAGTATTTCAGCTAAATCACTTATGGTTGATGCCGTGTTTTGAATCCCAGCCCCGATCTCACTCCGCCCCAGTCCCTGCCGATGAAACGCTAAGACTCTATACGATTTACTTAAATTTTCTATTACCTCATACCACTCTTCAAATGAGCAGCCCATTCCTGTAAGGACAATTACCAGTGGACCTTTATTCCCTTTAATAAGAACTTCAATTTTGTGGTCATTGATTTTGATCAGTTGATTAATAAATCTCAATCCTTTCTTCCTCAATACTAATTATTCCAAATTTTGTGTATTTGGGCAATGCTCTTGTTTAAATAACTGGCCTCATAACTGAACAGGGGGAACCCGAATAGAGTGAAGAAATTTCCTCACTCCCATCTAAAAAACATCCCATGGCCAGCCCACGGGACGTTTTTTAGGATGTTTTTTCATTTAATACTCTATTTTAACCGTTTAGCCCTTCAATCTCATACTACTGAAAAGAGGTCCGAAGAAGAATCATGCCAGATTCACACTTATCATGCGGGATTTGGAATAATTATGCGGCTTCACTAGTAATCGTGCGAGTTTCAGAGGCAATCCTGCATGATTTCCGATAATCATGCCGCAGTGTCGAATCCTCTTATTCTGTAAGCATGAAAAGCTCAACGGGTACAGGTACAGCGACTCTTCTCCAGATAGCCAAGGGCCCTGTACCCGTTGATACCTCGCATAATTTTTAAGCCATAGATCAGCCGGTCATTCATTTTAGCCATTAAAAAGTTGCTCATTCATTACGCTAATTGGATATATGTTTTCTTCTAATAAGTTATTAATTATTTGTATTAATACATGCGGTTCTCTTAAATCCTCTTTTTCAAATGCTAAAAGGTCATTCGTTTTTATCCACCTGCTGTCAGTAATTTCATCTTCTTCAAGCGTTAATGTACCTCCAGTAACCTCACCAATAAAATGAAATAAAATGACTTGATTGTTCGTATTACTGGTAAAATTATATACTCCAGTCATGCCAATCAGTTTTACATCTAAACCCGTTTCCTCTTTAGCTTCCCTCCTGGCTGAATAAAGAATATACTCACCATACTCTATATGCCCACTCGGAAAGTTCCACTTATGGACGGCATTGGGTTTATTTTCTTTTATCATTAAGACTTTATCATGATGAAAGATTGATACACTTGCTACTAATACAATTCCATCTTGAGACATTCATTTCTCCTCAATTCTATTTAAATACCGCATTTTCTTTATTATGTACTCTTTTTAACCTGACGTATCCATACTCCCTTACGGCTTCTGTCATATATCCATGCCCACTAATGGCGAGTTCTGTAAAAAGCGGTACTACGCCAACCTCATTGCTTTCAATAAATCAAAATCCTAGTGATACAATTTATATCACTAGGATCAAGGACAAACGAATTATAAGTTTTCAATTTTTTTCATATCTTCTGCAGATAATTCGAAATCGAAAAGATCTAGATTAGATGCCTGATTTTCGCGGTTGTGAGATTTAGGAATGACGATCACACCACGTTGGATTTGATATTTTAATAAGACTTGTGCGCCAGATTTTTTATAGGATTCCCCAATTTCATCCAAAACATCTTTTTGATGGGCTTCGGCTTTCATAGGTCCCCATGCAACAGGTGCAATGCCCTCTTCTTTTAATATAGTAAGGAGATCTTTGTTAGGTTCTTTTAGGTTAATTTGAATTTGATTAACCGCTGGCTTCACTTTAGCGAATTCGTTCAATTCTTCCAGATGATCTTTTCCAAAGTTTGAAACGCCGATTGCTTTTAGTTTGCCCGCTTCGTAATATTCTTCAAAGACTTCCCAAGTGTTTTGAAGTTGTACCTTGTCTTCGATAGGAAAGTGAATAAGAAGCAGATCAAGATAGTCGGTTTGAAAGTTTTTTAGACTGTTATCGATTGCTGCCCGAGTAGCTTCCTTTGAAGAAATATATTCTTCATCGGCTGGAACTTTTGTCGTAATAAATAACTCTTCCCGAGGCACTGTGCTTTCTGCTAAAACTCTTCCGACAAGTTCTTCGTTTCGATACATGATGGCTGCATCTATTGAACGGTACCCCAACTCAAGTGCTGATAGAAGTTCAGGAATTTCATTTGTTAACGCCGCGTTATACTCATGATTTTCTTTCCCATACGTATTTGTACCTGTACCTACAATTGGCATTTTCAACCCATTATTAAGTGTGATGTATTCCATATGGTTAAGCACTCCCTCTGTATACTCTATTCTTTCTGCTTACAAAATCCATCATATCAAATTATTGAATTTTCAAAAAGTAATATGGAAGGAGGGATATGTCCCACTTACGTCAATGCACAGGTACTTTTATTACATTTCTTCACCATTAATCTTGTTTCATTTACTAAATGAATGCTGTCCCATATGGGATAAACCTATGAAATGTTATACTTTACTATTATCCTTATCTCCTAAAAGCTTATCTAATTTTTCTTCGACCCGCTTTAGCCTGCTATTTCTTCTCCTAAGGATAACGACAAATATAATGATGCCCACTGGGATGGCCAAAAGAAATAATAAAGACATTAACTGAAAAATAATATCACCTGTATTTAAGGTTGCTGTTGATTGCGCTGATGCTAATAAGAACAAAGAAACATCCCCTTTTCAATATAATTTTTTATCAAAGTAACGTAAATTTATTTTAGTCCAAGCATGGTGGTCTTCGAAGTTTGGTAGCTTGTTCCAAAGAATACCCCAGCTTAATCAAAGTCCCCTCACTAAATGCACTCCCGGCAAAAGTAATTCCAAAAGGTCTTCCGTTTTTCATATAACCTGCTGGGATGGCGATGGAAGGATAGCCGGCTTTGGCACAGATTGTAGAACCGATATAAGAAGGGAACAGGATGGCATCCAGATGATGGTTTTTCAACGCATAATCGATTCCCTGGTTTTGAGAAAAAAATAAATCTTCCAGTTTGGTATGTAAGTACTCAGGATTTGCTAACGTGTTATGGGGCAGACCCGCTCTATATTTCAGCATATTCTGTCCGTACTTTAACGTTTTGCCTTCGTTCTTTTTATTAAATTCTATTAATTCTTTATCGGAATGGACAGGCAGGTGAGAAGGCAATTGGGAAAGATAGTTTCCCAGTGCATGCTTCATTTCATATACAGGCACTCCCCAGCTCCATTCTCTGTGGAAAGAGGGAATGTCTATTTTCTGGATCACTTCCGCTCCTTTCTTACTCAAGATTTCAATGACATGCTGAAAAAGCTCATCATCGTACTCACCGGAATCTTTGTAATAGTCTTCAGGGGCATCCATGTAGACACCAATTCTTGCCCCATCCACTCCATTCGGATCTAGAAAAGGAGTGTAATCTTGAAAGGCTGCACCCTCACTTTTGAAGGTAGCCGGGTCAGTCTGATCCACACCCGTTAAAGCACCTAATAAAATAGCTGCGTCTGTAACCGTCCTTGCAAATGGACCTGGAGTATCTTGTGTATACGTAAATGGAATGATCCCGCTGCGGCTAATTAAACCTACGGTGGGTTTGATTCCTACTACCGAGTTTTGAGTGCCAGGACTAAGAATGGAGGCGTCTGTTTCAGTCCCGATAGACACAGTGGTTAAGTTGGCCGCGACGGCCACAGCAGAGCCTGAACTTGAACCCCCGACAAATAATTCACCCGGTTCATAAGGGTTCAAGGTTTGACCACCCCTTGAACTGTAGCCTGCCCACATCGTGGTAGACATTCCATTCGCTAATTCGGTCATATTGGTTTTCCCCATAATGACAGCCCCGGCTTCCCTTAGCTTTTCCACTAAAAAAGCATCCTTTGTACTCAAGTGGTTTTCTAAAGCTAAGACTCCTGCGCTCGTATGCATTTTATCTTTGGTTTCGATATTGTCTTTAAGCAATATAGGAATGCCGTGAAGTGGACCTCTGGACCCTTTCATCTTCCGTTCGTGATCTAATCCCTCTGCAATAAAAATAGCATCAGGATTGATTTCCAGGACAGCATTCAATTTGGGTCCGCTTTGATCGTACTTGGCTATCCTGTCCAGATAATACATAACGAGTTCCCTTGATGTGATTACGTTCTCCTCAAATGCAGCTTGAATGTCTTTAATCGTTAATTCACGGTTGAGAAGTTCATTAAAAGTAAGATCCATCATAATCCTTCACCCATTCACCTATGTAATGATAATCAACATCATTTTAACATATTTTGACACATTCACCCTCTCATAAATGAAATAAAAGCGACTAATAAGGACTCTGTGGGGAATTCAAGTTTTATTTAAAACTTTACAAACCGTCGGTCGGTATGTAATAATTTGATTAATAAAAAATCTAACAAGAAAGGATGAAGGGTAATGGATCGGGAAACAAAAAGAAGGCAAACAAAAAATTTACTATTGGATACAACGAAAGCTTTGGTAGAAGAGAAAGGTTGTAATACCTTAACGTTGAACAATATTATTGAGCGCTCTGGACTTTCCAAAGGAGCCATTTATCACTATGTAAAAAGCAAGGATGAGCTGTTGGCATTAGTTTTAAAGGAGAGAATGGAAGAAATCAGTGATCGTTTTTTTGCTGAAGTAAATAAAGGAAAAAAAGAGTTTGAAGGACCTTTGAAAGAAATCGCAAAAAAATTACCATCGCTGCAAGATCCACAGGATGTCACAAACCAGATCTTTCTTTATTTATTAACGAATAACGACCAGCCTGCTGTCCGTGAAATTATACAAAGTTTTTACCAACAGGCCGTTCAAATGTCTAAACATTGGATTACAAATGGTCAGGATTCTGGGGTCATTCCATCATCAGTTAATGCTGATAAGACTGCGGAGTTATTCACTCTGATTTCCTATGGTTTCCGGGTCCGAAGTTCCACATTGAATGATTCTTATGCATTCAATATTGATGATTTCACTAAACTTATGGGGGAGTTACTGCAACCCCAATAATAGAACAAAGGATGTGGACTCAATGAACGTTTTGTTATTTTTGCATATTTTTGGAGCAGTCATATTTCTCGGGAATATTGCCACAGCGGCACTCTGGAAAGTTAGAGCGGACCTCACTAAGGACCCAAAATTTATTCATAACACTGTGAAAAACGTAATGTTGGCTGATTTCATCTTTACACTTCCGGGATTGATACTCATTATGATCTCCGGCATCCTGATGGCTGCCCAATCGGGACACTCGTTAGCAGTCTTTAACTGGTTTACCTTATCATTATTCCTGTTCGTATTAACCGGTATCATTTGGTTCTCGATCCTGTTGCCAATACAACGGAGGTTAATTGATCACAGTGCCCAATCAATAACCAACGGTATGATATCCAGTGAGTATCGAAACGTTTCACGCTATTGGGCGATCTTTGGCATTACAGCTACTTTATTACCTGTGGTCGTCCTTTATCTTATGGTAACCAAATCATTATAATGAACCGGAAGGAGATAATCAGATGGCTCCGTTTATCGTTCTATTCTTTACATTTATGATGTTTAGCGTAATTGGTTTCTTTGAACTACCTTTGAATGAATGGCAGACATCATTGCGCCTCGCCATTGCTCTTATGTTCACCTTTACAGCCATGGCTCACTGGGGAAAAAGTCGTTCAGACCTCATTAAGATGGTACCTCCCTCACTGCCTAATCCTACATTTATCGTATCGGTGACAGGAATTCTGGAGATTATTGGTGCTATAGGTCTCTTGATACCGATTACATCTAGAATCGCCTCGATATGCTTAGCCCTTTTACTAATTGTCATGTTCCCGGCTAATATCCGTGCTGCAAAGAATAGTATAAAGATTGGAGAAAAACTTTCAGCCTCCCTACTACCAAGGACCCTTTTACAATTCATATTTATCACTGTCTTATTCTTAGTTGCAATGTAAATATGTAAAAACTTTGATCCAACTTTTCAGTATTTCACTCAAATGTACCCCACAGGCCAGCTACTTCATGGACATCTAATCAACACCCTATTATCGTGGGCACATGTTCATCTTCCAGTAAAGCAACTACCACCACACCTTCGAAAATAATTGATTCCAGGGCCAGAATTTTTTATTAAAAAATAAAAACAGTAGCGCGGGAATCTGCCCCCACTCTACTGTTTTTCATTTACTGTACATTAATTCGACCTGTCCGGGTTGGTGCTACGCTTCCGCCTGATTCAATGATATAGGTAATGAATGAGTCCAATGTCGGCGGACCTTCCACAGAATCCTTGCCTTTTTTAAAAGCAGTGAACCCGTCTCCTCCGGTTGCAAGATAATTGGTGAGGGCTACGGTATAAGTCTGGTCCTGCTTAATGGCATTTCCGTCTTTATCTGTCATGGCTGTGACTTTTTGGCCGGGTGGTGCGTCTTTATCGTAGGTGTAGTACAGCCCCGATGTCTGCATGATGGTTTTGAAATTCCCTGTCCACTGCTGTTCCAGTGCTTCTTTTATCTCGGCGCCGGTCAATGATAGTTTGACCAGGTTGGTGCCGAACGGGAGCATGGTGTACAGTTCTCCCCAAGTAAGTGCGCCCTCATCCAGGTTCGCCCGGATTCCACCCGGATTCATGAATGCGAAGTCGGTGTTCATATTCTCCCGGTGTGAATCTGCGATAAGATTACCAATCGACCGCTCCCCACTGGCGGTTTTGTCCTTTGTGATGGGGGCGTCGGCCTGACCCATCTTCTGTTCCAGCATCATCTGTTTGTCTACCGAGTAAGAATCGACCATCTCTTTGATTTTTTTGTCGGGCAGGATTCCATCGTGATAGGTGGAGATGATGGCTGCCTGCTTATTGACGATTTCCTTCGTCTCCCGGTCGATGAGGAGGTCTACGTCTGAAAAGGCTGTTCCATAGGAGTACGCTTGAACAATCATTTTCCCGTCAACGGACGTATTGGCAAAGCCGTGACTGTGACCGCCGAAGATGATATCTACTTCATCATCGATGAGGGGGGCAAATTCAGCGAGGTCTTGAGCAGGAATTGTTCCGTCTTCCTTAGAAGAAGCGGAAACATGCCCGAGAACGATGATGGACTGAACTCCTTTTGCCTTCAATTCTTTTACGCTTTGATTGATGGCAGTGACTTCATCCGTGAATTCAATGCCTTCAATCCCGCTTGGCAGGACGATATCTTTCGTTTCGGTCGTGACTACCCCGATAAACCCGATGGGCACACCATCGACTTCTTTGATCAAATAGGATGGTAAAATGGATTTCCCTGTCTTTTTATCGATGACATTGGCAGCTGTGTATGGAAAAGCCGCCCCTTCAAAGTTACCCGTTTTCTCATGTTTGCCGCCATCAAGGAGCCTGAACATCTCCTCCATTCCTTCATCGAACTCGTGATTCCCTAACGTCCCGATGTCGAATCCAACCTCGTTCATCCATTCGACGGCAGGTTCATCCTGCATAAGAGATGACACAGGTGAGCTTGCACCGACCATGTCGCCGGAATGGACCAACAAAGTATTTTCTTTTTCCTGCCGGTGCTTTTTTAAATAGGCAGCCAAGTATGCAGCACCGCCTACCTGCTTTCCATTCCTCGTTCGAACCGTTTCCAGCTGTCCATGAAAATCATTGACTCCCAGAAGCTGCACAGAAATATACTCTCCAGGGTCGGTGGAAGATGAAGCAAATGATGATCCAATGAAGAAAACCCCAGTTGCGATTGCTGCCAACATCCATTTACTTAAAGACATGGAAAACCTCCCTGTGCTTTTGTCATCTTCAAGGTAGCACAGTAGTTTTGACCCGTTTTTAATGGAACGTTATGGTTTTGTAAAGAAGTTAATATCTACTAAACGCACTGGGCAAAGGTATAAGCTGTTTCTCAAAATTAAAATAAGCGGAGATATTCCGCTTACATTCAGAATGAAAGGTGTATTTGGGGTAATTAAGCGGAAAATTTCCGCTAATGCACAGAAAAATCATGTGATATTGTATTTTTTGGGGTTAATAGGCGGAATTTTTCCTTCTATTTCAAACTTTCATGTAGTAATGACGAAATAAGCGGAATTTTTCCGTGTATCTGTCATCTCAGGTAAGTAAGCGAGGACGGGGACAGGCTCCACGACTTCTGCTCAAAGAGCCAATGGACATGTCCCCGCGGCTGAAGGAGTAGCAATGCCAAAGAATGCAATTGCTATTCCTCCTTGGAAAATCACTTAAAAGAATTCAGTACCACCTTAGCCGCCTTTGCGATAAGTTCATTATCATAGGCAGCATCCTTAGTATCACGGCTGGATAGAATCGCAATGATGATGGGATCTCTATTCGGCGGCCAAACGATAGCAATATCGTTTCGCGTTCCGTAGTCTCCTGCTCCGGTTTTATCGCCTACCTCCCATCCTTTAGGTACAGCTGCACGGATCAGTTCGTCTCCAGTAGTATTCTTCCGCATCCAATCTGTTAGGATTGTACGCTTATCCACCGGCAGTACGTCGTCGACCGTGAAAGCCTTGAGGTTAGTGGCAAGTGCTCTTGCTGTACTGGTATCACGGATGTCTCCCGGGATGGCACTGTTCAATTCCGTCTCAAAGCGATCAGCTTCAGTGACATGATCGCCGATTTGTCTCAGTGCATTTTCGAAGCCGTCAGGTCCACCGAGTTCCTGAAATAAAAGGTTCCCTGCGGTATTATCGCTGTACCGGATAACTGCATCGCAAATTTCTCTAAGGGTCATCCCGGTGTCCACGTATTGCTCTGTAATGGGCGAATATGTGACGAGGTCATCTTTAGTGTAGGTGATGACCTCATCAAGTTCGTCCATCGAGTGTTGCTGCAGCACTGCCCCTGCAGCCAAGGCCTTATAGGTGGATGTATAGGCGAACCGTTCATCCGGTCGATAGACCACCGTGCGATTGGTACCGGTGTCAATCGCATAAACACCGAGCCGGGCATCGAACTTTTTCTCAAGTTGCATGAACTTTTGATTACGTGTGCTTTGTGCTTGATCTCCTTTTTCTTTTGCCTCGGTCAGCTTTCCCCCGTCTCCAAAGAGGCTTAGACTGATAAGACTTAAACACAATAGTCCCACACTCATCCATATTTTTAACATTCTGACACTTATCAACATCATCCGTCCTCTCCTATTCTATTGACAATAGTCTAATTAGACTCTATACTAACTTAGTCTAATTAGACTATCGTGTAAAGGAATGAAACTGTAATGATAAAATCTTTTTTAATGCTAGGACAATCGAATATGGCAGGTCGTGGATTCCTGCATGAGGTAGATCCTATCTATAATGAAAAAATAAAAATGCTTCGGAACGGACAGTGGCAAATGATGACGGAGCCGATTAATTATGACCGTCCTGTGGCTGGTGTAAGTCTGGCTGCCTCTTTTGCCGACCTGTGTTCGAAAGCCAACCCGGATGATGAAATTGGTTTGATTCCTTGTGCGGAAGGCGGCAGTTCTTTGAATGATTGGCACCCGCAAGGCACTCTTTTTCAACATGCTTTGTCTGAAGCCCGGTTTGCTCTTGAAACGAGTGAAATTTGTGGCATCCTTTGGCATCAGGGTGAGAGTGACAGCCATCAATCTCTACATGAGACGTATTATGAAAAGTTATCTCTTATCATTGAAACGTTACGTAAAGAATTAAACCTTCAAAGTGTACCATTTATCATTGGTGAGCTTGGTCATTTCTTAGGGAAAGAAGGTTTCGGAAAGTACTCATCAGAGTTTCAAGAAATCAACGCAGAATTACGTCGGTTTGCTCATGAGCAGCCAAATTGTTATGTTGTATCAGCAGAAGGTCTAACTTCCAATCCGGATGGTATTCATATGAACGCTGTTTCGCAACGCAAATTCGGTTATCGCTACTTCGAGGCCTTCTCGAAAAAGAGTCATATCTCAGGACCTCTTCCGGATGAAAATAAATCACTAAAGATCAACCAAACCTATTCGAAAACGGAACAAATGTATATTCACAGTATGAATTTGGCTCTTGGAAAAATCTCATACGCTGAATTTGAAGCACAGATGGCGAAGGTGATGCAGCCTTGATCCCTTTACTGATCCTTGGCTTACTTATTCAAAACCCTGGCTCTCATGGATACGAACTATTAAGTTTAATGGAAAAACGCCATTATCAATATATCGTTAACTATACGAAAGGATCATTTTATTACAATTTGCAACAACTTGAAGAAAAAGGGTTGATAGAAGAAACACAACAAGTACGTCCAAACAACAATCGTGACATTCACACCTTTAAGGTCACACCTTTAGGAAGAGAAGAATTTGATAAATTAATGGCCAAATACGGTACCAAATCCGAGTATGTAAACTTACCAGTCTATGGGGCATTACTCTTTGCAGATGTCTACGATAAAAACAAATTAGTAGACTTAATCCAATCCCAAATTAATCAAACAGAAGCCAGAATTGCTCTTCTCGATGACTACTTAGCTACCATTGAGGAATCACCCGGTCAGATTGATTATTTTGGTCGCATGAACGAAAATTCCCGTTCTCACCATTTAGTAAACTTAAAATGGTTTAAGGAATTGAAGGCAGATATAGAAGAGGCTAGTGATTAAATAAACTAATATCACTTGTCCAAATTGTTATCGAAAAAAACGTCCCCTTGTTTTGCCGGAGGGACGTTTTTTGTGTATCTCCTATTGATCCACCATAATCCCGTCTAAACCCGCTTCCTAGATAGAGAGCACCGAGCAGAATCGTGCGGGATTTGGTTTAATCATGCGGCTATCGTAATTATCGTGCGAGTTTAATAGAAATCATGCGAGAAATGCGTTATTCATTCCCCGGTGTAGAATTTCCATTATTCATGCGGAAGCAAAGCACCACGGCGCCAAGTACAAGCCGTTTCACAAAAGAAAAATAAGCGGAGTTTTTCCGCTTACATTCAGAATGAAAGGGGTATTTGGGGTAAATAAGCGGAATTTTTCCGCTTATCCACAGAAAAATCATCTATTATTGTATTTTGTGAGGAAATAGGCGGAATTTTTCCTTCTATTAGACTCCTTTTCAACCAACAAGGACGAATTAAGCGGAAATTTTCCGTCTATCTGTCAGCTCCGGTAAGTAAGCTCTATGGAAAAAAGCCACGGGGACAGGCACCGCGGCTCCGATTCAAAGAGCCAATGGACCTGTCCCCGCAGCTCACTCCACTTCAACTCAACAAACTCCCCCTCATCCAGGCCTTCTCCCGAAAAGGTCCGATCGGGATCTGAATCAGGGTGGTTCGGTCCCCTGAATCCAGTTGGTAAATTTCATCCGTCAATGTTGTATCAAAACCAAGAAGTGGATGGCCCCCAAATCCTGCAGCCGAGGAAGCCAGGAGCAGGCGCTGTACAAGCATTCCCGCTTCCATTTGCATGATCCTGTAGCCCCTGTACCCAAGGCTTTCTTGGTAGTGATTTTTGTTTCCAATGATGTGAAGGCACAGCGGCACCCGAAGCAGATTGACGTTATCCAGTGAGAGACCTGACTGCAGCTGGAGGCGATAATCGCCGGTACCGATTTCCCGCAAGGAATGGCGGACGCTGTCATAGACGTATGCCCCATTTGGGATGCCTTCTACATTATACAAACAGCCATAGATTGAAACTCGGGGTTCTCTCCCGTTAAAAACTTCATCTATGTCACTTCGATAAGAATATGAATGGGTTGCCCGTTTCAATAAAGCTGACAGCTGCTCCTGACTCACCTTCTCCATGACAAAATCCATTTCCGGGGAATGGCGATTCTTGCATGCTTCCACAAAATCATACGTAAAGGAGTCCATTTCCGGCAGATGGATTTCGTTTTCTCCACTTCTATAAACCGGTGAATTCCCAACCGTACGGAAATCACCAGTTGTATGCATGTGGGAAGCTTCATTCACCGTCAGTAACATAGGAAACTCCCTTACCTTTTCAGACCTTTCGTAGTGTTCCACAGTAAGTGCCGGCATCTCCCGGCATAATTCTTCAGCGGTGACTTTTCGTTCCACTCTGGTTCCAGCCCAGTTCGTAGCTGCGACCGAAAGCGGGATGACAGCATATACGTTTTCTTCTTCCTCACTCAGTCCGATCAAGTGGTTGATTGCTGAATCGAGGAATTGAACGTGCATCCCTGACTCGAATCCGAACCGTTTGGCCGTTTCCAATAGCTGCCCCGTCACGACACCGGTATCCAGTCCCTGCAGCCGGTAGGAAAAGTTATTGTATTTAAAGAAGTTTTTCCAAAACCTTGTGGAGACGAATGCCGTGGCAAAACACGTTGAGATCTCGCAGCGATTGCCGAGTGCCCGTTCCACATACGAATCGACATTCCCATCCCGGAGCAGGACGAGGCGATGGTGGGCGGCATCATAATGGTAGATACCATCGGGCAAATCATCGAGCTTTAAATAGAGATATAATTCATTCGGATACAGCGCCCCTCCGGAGGGAGCAAACCGCCGATAGGAGTGGATGGGGTAAGACTCTTCTTCCTGATCCTCATCGGGATACACCGTCTGACTTACCCCGGTGATGCCGTAGACGTACCAGAGAAAATGACCGATCCTTTCTACATCAAGTTGTAATGGCGGCTGACCCTCAGGGAGTGACAGCGGTACTTCTGTAGACAATGGTACCGCCGGCAACCCCCGGTACAGCTTATAGGGAAGGGGCCCATCCTCCCAGTCCACTTCCCAGTTAGGCTGATTGGCCCGATTGATATCGAATTGCAGATTGTGCAGAAATTCTTCCAGACTCATCCTCCTCACCTCCTCGTACCTTAAGGAAACGGATGCGGTTTTTGATTGAGCTCTTCAAATGTCAAAGGCCGGTCCCTATATCCCAGTTCCGCCGGGACGTTCAGGACCCTTTCAAGGCCAGTCACACGGGTAAGGTGATGCCCGAACGTCATGGGAAGCATGCCGGGGATCAGGACTTTGACGCAGTGAAGTCCGTTCTTTTCGAGCTCTGGCGCCGTTTGGTCCACGACAATGACGTCTAGGTCCCGGCTTCGGAATCGTTCAAGGATCTCCTTCAGGTCATCCGTCAGATCGCTGTGTTCAGACCTCCAATCGAATTCCTCCTGGAAACTGCGTAAATCCCGGCTGTCATCCTGTAAAAAGGCAAAACGTTCTTCAGCCTGGGGGAGTCCGTACAGCATGCCGTGATCATCCATCTGTCTTACGAGGGAATCATCGTACAGCATCTTTTCATATTTCGCCCTGTTCTTCTCCAATTTCTCATCAAGATTCAGCATCATCCCGGCAAGCTCCTGAATCGCGCTTTTGGCCGCTCTGACAGGATCCAGATGGGCACCTGCCGCGAGGATCAGATTCAATCCTTTATCTTTTCGGTTTTTGGCCATGGCAAAGACGCTTGGAATTCCGTGCTCCATGGTGGAGTTATATAAATGGAGATCATACCCTGCGACGGCCCGCATCCGTTCGATCATTAACTGTAGCTCTTCGTCCTCTGATGTAAGGGGATCAAGGCGAGGCAGGCCCAGTTCTGCATACCAGGTCATCAGGAATGAATCCCGTTCGACAACCTCCATGATCCCATAGAAGATCGCTTCCTCCCTGCTTCCTCCAAGGGCACAGCCATTGGACGTTTCATAGACAAAGCCCGATGAGCCGCAGCCCAGACTGTAATAGGCAAGGAGCTCTGGGACGAGAATCGGGCGCTCTTCCATGAGTGAATATCCCCACACCCAATCAATCGCCCTGTCAGGGTCGAACTTTTCAAATGGAAACCCTGGCATCCCGTACTGTTCGTCGGTGTGAACGCCGACCTTTAGGGGATCCAGTGCATGGTCCTCCACATTCCGGTAGCAGTCATGAATGACGGTCCGTTTGCCCCGGGGTTCCAGCCCGCAGTGGCGCTCCAAGCCTTCAAGGATGGCGGTCAGTTCGCTGTCTGAGTAGACTTGAGTCCGTCCCGCTGTCCCTTCATCCCCGGAGAACATTGGCATGTTCACACTCGCATCGGCAAATGGGGTCACCAGGTCATACATTTTGCTGTTAAAAAGTCCGGTCCGATTATCCAGATAATCGTTTATCAGGACGTTTTCCAGTTCATCCAATGGTGTACAGCGGAAACTGTCGGCACGGATTTTCGGGCTCGGCTTAAGGGAGACATGTGCTAACTCCGGTGAATCATCCGGGATCCCGCTGCAAACCGGACATAACGAGTCTGGAACAAAGCTGTGCCAGGAGCTGTTCAACGTTCTCAAGTCGGTGAAGCATAACCGTCCTTTTGAATGGGCCTCATCACCTTCAAGGATCCTGACAGCTTCTGAGGTGATGATGTGAGCCATGTGCAAGATACCTGTATTTGAAGCCCACGGGTCTTTCGTCATTCCCCCATCATCCCGGAGCTTCCTTTGCACTTCCCGCATTTCATGTCGTTCCTTTCCTCCCAGGAGACGTCTCACATCGGCACATTGTGAGCACCCTGGTGTGTGGGGCTGTACCAATGGCCCGATCACCCCTTCACCAAAGGCGACGAACCCTCTCAACCATGGAATCTGAGTCCCCCTCATTACTTCTTCTGCCATCTGGTGAACGCTCGGGTTCCATGTATCATCCAGTGTCAGCACCAGATCCGTATTGGCCGGGATGCTTTTTTCTACTTTTTTTTGCCGGAAAACGGGGAACCGGGCTGACATTTGCTCACATACAAGGTTTGAGAGCAACCCCTCTCCCACAATGACCACGAAAGAACTCATTTCACTTCCTCCTCTCGCAGCAGCACACCAAACACGCCTGCGAGCTCCTGTTTAAAAGCAGGTTCCATATCCAGTTCGTACGCCACTACCTGTTTCCGATTCCGTTTCAAGATGTCGATTGCTTCTTTCAGGTTTTCATACTGGTTCCTATCATCAGTGGCCGGAATGGTTATCCTGTGCACATTCTGTTTCTCTAACGTAACGGCAACAGGGTTTGCGTCAAAAGCATCCGTTCCATTCTGGGCTTGAAAGAGTGCATGCTGCAAAGAGTTCCTCAAAGCCATGGTGACGGTGAAGCCGGTATTTCCATACCAGCCTTTCTTCCCCCGTACATAGGCGACAGGAAACCCAGCCACACCCTCCCCTATTCCGATTTCCGGCTCTCCTTGCATGGTGGTCAATGCGTTTAGATAAAAACGGCACGTTTCATCTTCAACCGCATCCAATGCCAGAGGTGAAATGGTGCTTTTTCCAACTGATTCTCTTTTTCGCAGCTCATCAGTCAGACAGTGATGAAGCCCGCGTCCCACGCATTCTGTAAACGTCGCTCCTGTGCAGACGGCCATATGTTCACCAGTCTGATGAGGAACGATCAAACCGGCAAATCTTGACGCGTATGCCTCTATTCCCCTTAATCCGGCTTCCCGACGTGCATCTGCGTGAGTCAGGCCATTACAGATCATCTCATCCAGCAGTTCTGCAGGACCTTCCGAGAATCCATCGACAGGCTGGACGCGGCATTGAGCGAGTGGCAGCTGTTTCGTATCCCCTTCTTCCCACACATGAAACACCCCAGTCTCTTTTGACGTCAGCAGACTGAAGAAATACAGCATTTTTTCTGGATCAGACCTTTCCGATACCTGTTCCAGCCGCATCTCAAGCCCCTGAACAGCTTCAGCTGCCAAACGCCCTGTCTCTAAGGGGTGTGGCAAAAAAGAATGCCAGCTTCCTTCAAGAGTCTCTTTATCCAGGAGAAAAATCCGATTTCGCTGATCGGCTTTTGCCACTCCTGTTATCTCTTTGAATAGTTCAAAGACGATCATGTTCGCAAGCATGGCTCCCGGGATCGCCGATTCAAGAGATTGGCCATCCTCTTTACGCAGAGCCGTTGAGTGGATGCGCCTCCATGCTGATTCCCACCCTGCCTCAGTATCGGGATGGATGATGGGTCCGGCCATCCCTTTATCCCTTTGACAAATGGCTGGAATGAACAGCTTCTGATCCGTCCTGCAAATCGCATGGAGGAGGTCGAGTTCCTCTTGGTTTCCGTTTTGACTCACATATAAAATCGAATCAAAAGGCTCCAATGTCTCCCGCCAACCGCCTTCACTGAACCCGACTTCCATGAGCTCTAATTCCGGATCCGTTTTCCGGGCATGGTCCACAAGCTCGATCACCCGGCGTCTATTCGTAGGTACCTCATCGGTCACGAGCACCTGCAGCTTTGCGATTCCTGATTCAATGAGTGATGAAACCAATGAAGTCAGGAAAGGACCCGATCCCACTGCCAGGACATTGGCCCGACGGTAGGTTTCAAACCTTGCAGCTCCAGAGTCTGCCAAGCTATCGACAAACTCGATTTGTGATGCGAATTTTTTCATGGCGTGTTGGGACAGCTGATGTGGAAGGTCCCTGCTGACGTCCCGGATAAATCCATTTTTATGCAATACCTCTGCCATTTCCATGACCCTGTTTTGATAAGGTCCAGGCAGTCCACTCGTCAAATCCTCAAGGGAGTACTCCCCGTTGAACATCGGCAAGAGCTTCTCAACCCATTGATCAATTCCGCTACCTTCCATACGGAAAGAACATAGGTTATTCCTGAAGTAAACTCCGCTGTTTGGTTCAGGGAGGTAAAACGTATCCCTCTTCACTTTTAACCGCATCGAAGGGTCCAATTTTCCCATAGTGCTCCTCCTTACCCCCGCTTATCTCTTGTATTTTGGCTGTCATTACCATCGTATGAGACTCACTTTGTCCCATATGTATAGGTGAGGAATAAATAAAGACCCCTGCACAATCTTACACAGGGGTCCAATTGAACACGATATTCTAAATGCCGATTAACGACCGCAGCGTCCACATCTTCCGCATCCGCCACAACGGCCGCATCCGCCACATCTGCCGAATCCACCGCAACGGAAGCATCCTCCACAGCCACCGCAGCCAAAACAACTAAAGAAACATGAGAATCCAAAACCAAAACAGCCTCCAAATCCTAGGAAAAGACGTTCGTCATTCGGATCATACATGTTTTGATCCCAGGAAACGGGCTGTGTTGCCTGGAAATCACCTACATTCAAACTTTGAAGTTCATTATAAAAATTATTCATATCTTTATTCCTCCCAAAAAAGTATCTTATGGCTCTCGAAACGTGTAGTCATGAAGCTTTTTATGAAGAGTTGCCGGCAATTAGGTCAATACACTATAAAGGTGAATCATCCTCAACAATTTATGTACATTTGCTGGGTATTGTTACTGATGCATAAGCCTATTTTTGAGGGACATGGCGTAAGGAAGAACACAAAAAGACCCCAGTCGATGACCGGAGTTGATGGTGAAATCCCAGAGAAAGCTCCTGTTTATCTCAGACTTGTTGGGCCTTTTCCCTTTCCTATCTGAATGATACAGTCAACAAAAAGAGCCGGCATCCGCCGGCTCTTCTAAAGTCTTATTTGTGATTCCTGCACACTTCCCGTAAATCCTTCATCACTTCTTCTTTTTCTTCCCATGAATAAATCGATGCACCAGCCGCCAGTGGATGACCTCCACCGTTGTACTTCTTGGCAATGGTGTTGATGACAGGACCTTTCGAACGCAGGCGAACCCTGATCTGGTCGTGTTCTTCGATGAAGAAGACCCACGCTTTCATGCCCTTGATATTCCCTAATGTACTGACGAGGAGGGACGCCTCAGATGGTACGACGGCGTGCTCCTCAAGGATATCCTTCGTCATCACCATCATGCCGCAGCCATCCTCGTCCATCTCGAAGTTTTGGAGCACATAGCCGTTAAGCTTGGTAACGTTGGCGTCCACTTCATACATTTTATTGAACAATTCATTCCGGTCAAAATCATAGCGGATCAATTCACCCGCGATATCAAACGTCTTCTGGGTGGTGCTAGGGTAGAGGAATCTCCCCGTATCGCCGACAATCCCTGCAAACAGGAGTCTCGCCCCCGAATCAGGGAGGGTCAATCCTTTGTCTTTCCCGAACTGGTAAAATTCATAGATCATTTCACTGACGGAGCTTGCCGTCGTATCGATCCATAAGTGATCTCCGTAGGCATCCTCGTTTGGATGGTGATCGATCTTCACAAGCATGTCCCCGAGTTTGTAGCGGCGGTCACAGATCCGTTCTTCGTTGGCCGTATCACAGACGATGATCAGGGCTCCTTCGAAGACAGAATCCTCGATATCATCGAGACGGTTTAAGTAATGTAGGGTTTCCTCTTCTTTTCCGACAGCGTAGATGTTCTTTTCCGGAAAGGATGCTTTCAGGATTTCCACGAGTCCCCCTTGGGAGCCGTAAGCGTCAGGATCCGGGCGGACATGTCTATGTACAATGATGGTTTCATATTGTTTGATGAGGTTCAGGATTTGTTCTTTCATGGGAATCTCCTTTGTAGTGGAATTTTTATTTGGCATTCTGCCCTGTTATCTGTAAAATAGTAGCGAGAGATGTCAACGATGGAGGACTAAACTATGTATTTTCTCGCATTACTGATCGTCGTCACGTTCACGTTCTATGTCTTTTATAAAATCAGACAGGTGCGGACTCGACGACCGATGGAAAAGAAATGGTTATCAGCGAAAGCAAGTATTGCCCTAGGGCTGTTCGTTGCCCTATTTGGGATCAATCAGCTGTTTTTATTCCCTGGCACACTGACGTATGTCATCGGCACGCTGTTCATCCTTTTAGGACTTGGTAGCTGCTGGGCTGGATATAAAATGTATAAGCATGTGCTTCCTTTTGCACAGAGGGAAGCGAAGGAACTGGATAACCAATAAGGTTTTTGGAAGACTAGATGTTTGATCTAGTCTTTTTTATTTGGTGTGATTTAATGCTTTTTAATAAGCGAGTGGTGGTTGATTTCCGCTGCAGATGCTCGCTTTCCGCGGGGCGGGCGGTGAGCCTCCTCGGCTTCGCCTGCGGGGTCTCACCTGTCCAGCTCCGGCGGCTAGCCCCTCGAGGTCATAAGCTAAATGGTCCAAGAAGGCAAAAAACGCCTTCCCGGCCCATTCATCTTATGCTTGTCGGGGCTGAACAAGCCGCCTGCGCTTTTCGTACTTTCCCGCTTTTCCCGCAGGAGTCGAGCATCTTCCGCTACAATCAACAAGAGTTTTAGCTTCTTACCTACTTCCAATTATCCTTATATTTGGAAGGGGAATACACTAATGCCGATCAATTAGCTGACAAATCATTAGGGATTTCCCCATGAGCACGCCTTCGGTATATACTTCTACATCCACTTTACCAAATTTTCTCCCGACGTCGAGTACTTTTGGATGGATTTCGAGGATGCTTTCCATTTGGACAGGCTTGATAAAATAAATAGTCATGTTTTCGATGACGAGGTCGCCTTTTTTGTATGGTTTCAGTGCACGGTTGGCGGCTTCGGTCATCAATGTGGTGAATACGCCGTAGGAGAGCGTCCCGATTCCTGTGGTCATTTGCGGTGTGACGGCAAATTGGTAGATTTCTTTGTTGTCTTTTTTCTCGCCGACCACTTCTACTGCGTTGGAGATGAGATCATCAATTGTTTCCCCGACCTGCGGCTGGCGCTGGATCATTTGCAGGGCTTTCAGTACATCCTGACGGCTGATGATCCCCTGCAGCTTGTTCTGTTCATTGACGACGGGAAGTAATTCGATCCCTTCCCAGATCATGATGTGAGCGGCGGATGCAACGCTCGTATTCGGGCTGACGGTAATCGGCTGCTTCGTCATGATCTTATCGATGCCCGCATACTTTTCCTGCCCCATGACGTCCTTTGACGTTACCATACCATGGACTTTCAGATTGCGGTCCACGACCGGGAAACGGCTGTGGAACGTGTATTGATTCTTTTCGTACCATTCTTCCAGCGTGTCATCCAAATGCAGATAAATCGTATCATCGACTTTGGTTAAAATGTCTTCCACTAAGACGATCTCTTTTTTGATCAACTGATCGTAAATGGCCCGGTTGATCATGGTAGCGACGGTAAAGGTGTCATAAGAGGTGGAGATGATCGGGAGTTCGAGTTCATCCGCGAGCTTTTTGACGTCTTCATCTGCATCGAATCCCCCTGTGATCAGGACGGCGGCCCCTGCGCGCAGGGCATGTTCCTGTGCCTGGGTTCTGTTCCCGATGATCAAGAGGTTCCCGGCTTCCGTGTATCTCATCATGGCTTCAAGCTTCATGGCTCCAATGACAAACTTGTTGAGCATTTTATGCAGGCCGGATCGTCCACCGAGTACTTGTCCATCGATTATGTTGACCACTTCTGCGTAGGTGAGCTTTTCGATATTTTCTTTTTTCTTCTGTTCGATGCGGATCGTGCCGACGCGTTCGATGGTGCTGACGTAGCCTTTCGTTTCGGCATCCTTGATCGCCCGGTATGCGGTTCCTTCACTGACGGTCAATGCTTTTGCTATCTGGCGGACGGAGATCTTTTCACCGACTGGCAAGGTATCTATGTATTCTAATATTTGTTCGTGTTTTGTAGCCAAGCTTTTCACCCTTCTTTATAACGTCCTGCTTCATATGTTTATTATAATGTGAAAAGCGCGGTGTTTCAATTTAATCGGGGCTTTCGGGAGAGAAAGCCCCACTTAGATTAGAGAGTGCTGGTTGATTTTTGCTGCAGGGCTCGCTTTCCGCGGGGCGTGAGTTGAGCCCCTTCCGCTACAATCAACTTATTAGGTTCGTGTTCTTCCACCTCAATAATATTCACTCTCTCCACAATACTTAACCAAACGACCGTGCTTTTACTTTGCGCACTGGCTTGGATTTCAACTTTTTGCCTTTCCCTTTGCCTGTTCCCTTAGGTGTGTAAAGAAGGGCTGCGAGGTTTCCGGCTGCGACACAGGTGGCGAGGATGAGCCAGCCGATGGCGAAGGTTCCTTGTAGGCCTTCTGCGAAGATGGACATGCGTGGGGCTCCGTAGTAGATGAGGGCCCCGGTGATGAGTAAACAGAGAATGTATCGTTGTTTCAAGTATGGTTCCTCCTTTCTAGGCTTGTATCATGTATATGCGAGTATTGGGAGGATGTTGTGTAAAGGTGAGATAAAAGGCATTGCTTTTGTACTTAACTAGTTAAGTTTTTCTTGAGGAACATTGAAAATGGCATTTGAATTAGCATGATCTAATATAAAAGAGGAGCTGCAATGTCGTTTGCACTCCTCTTTTTTTGCATTTATTTATTCCTCGATACCGCCTGCAAAAGGTATGGCAAATATGTTTTTCTCCCTCTGAAACGAACGGTTTATTCAAGCGAAGAGAGAGGCATTTTAGATAAAACTGTTCTTTATTGCATTGCTGTCGCTGACATCCTGATCATTGACAACACTCAATGGCATATTATAAAAAACGGCGTCTCCCGTTTCCTCTCCATGGCCATAATTGAGTTTCATTGAAAAGAAGATATCGATCTGCTGCGTGGGGCCTAAACTGATAAACGCTCCGCGGTCAATCGCGTTGGCCTTTATGCCAACCATATTCACAATAACGGGACCTGCAAACATCTTGTATACCCCCCTTCATAATTTTGTCGGCAGTGACTCAAAGGAGGAGGGGGAATCAATTTGGTCTTTATCATCGACAAAGCTCCTTGTTCCCATAAAGGTGCTTTCATCCCCAAAGTTTTGCCCAAACCCTTGATTTTTCTTACTGGAATTATGCCATTCGGCCAATAAATTTTGTCCGATACTTACAGCCGATGCATTTTCAATGGAATTAATCTTCAAGAGAAAAATATTAATATTAATAGAGCTGCCCGCCAAGATGGTTACCCCCTTTTTACAATATATTAAGGGTTCCGCCATTTATGAGGGGAAGGAGGGAAAATCTTGGATTTTGAAAAATTGAAGCAGTGGATGGACATTGCTCAAAAATACCAGGTAGGTGATTTCTGGAACAATGTCTTCGATCAGGATTCCGCAAAGAACTTTATGCATGAATTCCAAAGCGATCCACAACAGCAACAGCAGCCAAGGTCACAAAAAGATTATCCTCCGGTTGATATTTTCACAGTCGATGGGCAAGTGGTCATCATGATTGAGGTACCAGGTGTTGATAAACAGGACATCCAGTTAACGGTCAGCGGACACCGCATGTCGATAAAAGGAATGCTGCGTCTGCCTTTTAAACCCGATACCACACTGAAAAATGAGAGACATTACGGGGAATTCCAACGGACGATCGAGCTCCCGGAACCAACGGACGGAAGCCAGGTGAAAGCCCGCTATAATCACGGGCTGCTGGTCCTGACTTATCCGATGATATACGCATCAGAAGATCGGGTCATCATCGATTAGTTTTCATTCGGCTATCGGAATCAGTAATATCGCGGTCATCCACCCACTGAACACCATTGATGTTACTCGAACAATCACCGTGAGATCCGCCGAAGCCCTCGTTACGCTTATTGACGACATTTTTATTGACGCTGTAAAACTTGCTCACAGTCATCGATGAACCTTTACCCATCGTTTTGATAGTTGTATACGAAAGATGAATGTTGGTCTTATTCATTCCATTCCTCCTCTAAAAATAGTATTGTGTGGTGATGAAATGCCTATAAAAGGAATATTCACTGGTAATGACAAACATGACAACACCCAGGAAAGAATCCATCAGCTAGAAAAAGAGGTAAAAAGAATCAATTCACTCGATGTGAATATGAAACGATTCCTCAGTATGGAAGGGAAGCTCCGTACACTGATGCACGGTAACAATGCTCCTAAATCAAAGCCTGTCAAACCGGAACCCGGTTGGGAGCGCGAAGACTCTCAACCGGATATATTAAAACAGGTGAAGAGCCTGATCAGCTATGAGGTTAACCAGCAAATCAAAAAATGGGACAACCACCAGAAACAACTGCAGTCCCTTCAAAACGAAATAATCGATTTAAAAGACACGGTCGCCAAACAACAAGCTCAAATCGAAACAGTCATTGAGCAAATTCAGATCATAAAGAACCAGGCAGCCGAAACTAAAAAAGGAAAAGAACAGCCTGTCGTTTATCAGGACATCACGGTTGAACGGATGATGATCGATAAATATGAAATGAATAACAACATCCCCCATCTCGGCGTGAAAGAATTGAGCGGATTTTTAAATATCGGGGCCACATATGGACGGGGAATCATACCGGACGATCTCGCTGAAGATTTTAAAAAAGGGATGGATGAATTCAAGAAAGAAAAACAGAGTAAGGAAGAAGAAGAAAGTGATGAAAACGAGGAAAGCAGTGATGCTGAATATCCAAGCGAAGAAGAAGAATTTACGGAAATTAAAATAGACGATTAATCCCCCTAATAAATAGCCTATCTCTTTGATAATCAACAGACGGGGGCTTTAATTTAACACCAAAAAGCTTGGGGTATATCCCAAGCTTTTTGGTGGTTGATTGTTATTTAAGTCGCAACGTATGTTAATGGGGCTGCAATTTAAAGCTTTATCCATTTTTTCTAAACTACTTAATTTGCATCGCCCTCACCCTATTAATATTCGATGACATCTCCAGCCTTCATAACTTGTCCTTCAGAATCCTCGAGCATTTCAATGAATTTATGCGGATCCTGCTTGATTGGCGGGAATGTGTCATAGTGAACCGGTACGACTTTCTTCGCTTTTAGGAAGCTTGCTGCTGTCGCCGCATCCTCTGGTCCCATCGTGAAATTATCCCCAATTGGAAGGAAAGCGAGATCAATCGGATGGCGCTCCCCGATCAGTTTCATATCAGAGAATAAGCCTGTATCTCCTGCATGATAGATGGTTTTCCCTTCAATCATCAAGAGGATTCCTGCAGGCATACCCATATAGATGATTTCATTGCCGTCTGTGATGAGACCTGATCCGTGGAAAGCCTGTGTGAATTTCACTTTACCGAAGTCAAATTCATAGGCTCCTCCAACGTGCATCGGGTGGGTCTTCACTAACTGCCAGCTTAAGTAGGTTGCCAGTTCATGATTGGCGATAACGAGTGAATCGTTTTTCTTCGCAAGCTCCACTGTATCCCCTACGTGATCGTTGTGACCGTGCGTAAGGATGATGACATCCGGCTTTTCGTCATCCACTTTCAGATCCGTCAGTTCGTTTCCATTGATGAATGGATCGATTAGGATCGTTTTACCATTTGTTTCGATTTTCACTACTGAATGTCCATGATATGAAATCTTCATAATTTCTCTCCTCCAAATAAACTTATCTATTTTTCTTACTCTCGTATGCTATTTTATGTTATACCCGAATTTCATAAAAATAAAAGTGAGTTTGATCTTTGGTGAAGAATTCAGCATATAAAAAAGCCGACTGAACATTCCCATGCAGTCGGCTTCCTGTTGTTATTGTTGCTCTAATTGAGTTCTAGTATCTGAATAGTCTACAGCATGCGCTTCAGCAACCGCCTGGTAAGTAACATATCCATTCAATGTGTTAATACCTTTTAACAGCGCTTCGTTACCTAAGCACGCTTTTTTGTAGCCTTTGTTCGCGATTTGAACCGCGTATGGTACGGTTACGTTGGTTAATGCGATGGTAGACGTACGAGGTACGGCACCAGGCATGTTGGCAACGGCATAGTGTACAACACCGTGCTTCACGTATGTTGGATCGTCATGCGTTGTGATGCGGTCTGTTGTTTCGAAGATTCCGCCTTGGTCGATGGCGATATCGACGACAACTGAACCAGGTGTCATCGCTTTGATCATGTCTTCTGTTACTAATTTAGGTGCTTTCGCTCCTGGAATCAGGACAGCTCCGATGACTAGGTCTGCTTCTTTGACAGCTTGTTCGATATTTAATGGGTTGGACATAAGCGTTGTTACGTCGCTACCGAAGATATCATCCAGCTGACGAAGACGATCCGGGTTAAGGTCCAGGATCGTGACGTTGGCACCAAGTCCGACAGCCATTTTCGCTGCGTTCGTACCAGCCACTCCTCCACCGATGATCGTTACTTTACTGCGGCGAACCCCAGGGACACCAGAAAGTAGAACACCTTTTCCACCGTGGATCTTCTCTAAGAACTGGGCACCGATTTGAGTCGCCATACGTCCAGCCACTTCACTCATCGGAGTAAGTAATGGAAGGGCACGATTCAGTTCAACCGTTTCGTACGCGATTCCGATCACTTTATTATCAATTAACGCTTTCGTTAATTCCGGCTCTGGAGCAAGATGTAAATATGTAAATAAGATAAGCCCCTCGCGGAAATAAGAGTACTCACTTGGAAGTGGCTCTTTTACCTTCATGACCATATCCATGGACCATGCTTCCGCTGCCGAATCAACGATGTGTCCACCTGCTGCTTTGTAATCTTCATCTGTAAATCCTGAACCCATTCCCGCTCCAGCTTCAATGTAAACGTCATGTCCGAATTGAACAAGGTTTACAACACCAGCCGGCGTCATGGCCACACGATTTTCGTTGTTTTTAATTTCCGTTGGTACACCAATACGCATACTAAGCCAACCTCCTAAATGCACTATTGCTCCTTGGAGCATTCACTTCCTAAATATAACACTTTTCATATATAATAGCGAAGGGCAATTACTCACCCTGTAAGCACTTACATTCTAACAAATAAATAAGGAAATATCTCTATTTTTCTTTAAAAAAATAAATGATTATTTCTTCGCTTTTTTTCAAAAATTCTTTAAAATAGAAACCATGCATCCTAGTATACCTAAAGGAGACTTTTTTTATGAAACAACCCATGATCGAACGGCTCGGACTCGAAAAGGTCCCACCCGAACTAAAATCAACCACATGGATCGAATACTTTATCATACAGCTCGCCTTCTCCGTGAACGCAGGAAACTTCCTTATCCCGGCACTCGCCGTCATGGAAGGCGGACTATCCTTCCAGGCAGCATTTCTTGCCACCGTACTCGGAGCAAGCGTCGCCTTCCTATTCGTATCATTCTTATCACTACCGGGCTCCCGCTACGGCCTGCCCGCACAATACGTCCTGAGATCCATCATCGGAACCCGGCTGTCGATGCTCATCGCATCCCCCATCCGGTCCCTGACGTCCCTCTACTGGTTCAGCGTCCAAACCATCGGAGGCACCTTCGTCATCATCTCCATGGTGGAAAAAGTAACACCGTACACCATCCCGTTCATACCGGTCGCCATCGGACTCGCCATCATCATGACCCTTCTAGCCCTCATCGGCTTCGAAGCCGTCAAAAAAGCGACCAAACTATTCATCCCGATCCTCGTGATCGGCCAGGGAATCATCCTCTACCTGTTCCTAACAAAAGGAGCCGATTCCCTCCCAACACTAACACAAGGCCAGGAACCCTTCTCCATCGGAACGTTCCTATTCTACTCAAGCCTCGTCTTCGTCCAATACATCTCAGGCGTCAGCGCATCCTCCGACATCACCCGCTACAGCAAAAGCGACCGCCACGGATTCTGGGGACTGTACGGTGGAAACGTCGTTGGATTTATGATGACGGCGCTGCTCGGAGGATTGAGTGCCAGCTTGTTCAAAGATTTGAATCCATTCGTCGCAGCTGGGCAGCTGACTGACTCCAGCCTGCTTTTAATAGTGATCACAGCTTGTGCGATGGTGTCGATGATTTCGATTAATCTTAGTAATGCATATACAGGGGGATACAGTTTGCTTAATGCACTGCCATCTCTTTCGCGTATCCAAAGTGCATTATTGTTTAGTGTCGCAGGGATTATTTTAAGTTCCTTTCCGCAGCTGGTTTATAATGCGCAGGAGTATATTTCTTATCTGGGAATCCTGATTATTCCGATATCGGCGATTGTGGTGGCTGATTATTTGGTGATTAGGAGAGGGAGGATTTCTGAGAATGCGCTTGTGAGGCTTGCCAATGGGGAGTCGAATTTTAATCGTGAGGCGTTAGTTGTGTTGGGGATTGGAATGGTGTTTTATTTGGTGATTCCGGATTCGTTTTCGCCGGGGTTTAGTTGTTTTATTGTTACTTGTGTTGTTTATTGTAGACGTCAAGTTGAAT
>NZ_NTUP01000012.1 GCF_002561455.1 Bacillus sp. AFS015802
TGCTTCTGTTTGAAGCGACCTTTATAATATATCATTTACAGCGTTTATCGTCAAGGTATTTTTATTATTCCAGAAAAGTTTTTCCTAATAATTATGTAATGCCTTTCGGACAACAAATAATAGTATACACACTATTAAGCTTGTTTGCAAGGGATAATAAATAAAAAAATCGCAGATTTGGGATGAAATCTGCGACTATCTTTATTCGTAAGCTTAATCATAGAAAACTTTATATGAAAACCTCCGAAATATAGATGTTATTTTGTTGAGATAAATCTATCAGTTCCCCGCTCTTACGTTTAACGATCGGGCTGGTAAAGGCATTCGGTTTGGTATACACAACTTCTCCATATTCTCCGGTAGATAGTCTCACCGCAGTGCCGGTTCTTAAGTCTCCGAATAATTGAAGAAGTCCTTCCACTACTTTAATATCAAATTTCCCAAATAAGTCTTTACTGATCATATCCAATACTTTGAAGATAGGCTGCTTTCTTCTATACACTCTTTCGGAGGTCATGGCATGGAACACATCTGCGATCCCCACGATCTGTGAATGGAGGTGGATGCGATCACTCTTCTCGGAGGCAGGATATCCCGTTCCGTCAAAACGTTCATGATGCTGGAAGATTGCAAGTTTCGTTTCCGTTTTTAATAATGGGGTATCTTTCACCATTTTATACCCATTCGCCGTGTGAAGCTTCACTTCTTTAAATTCACTTTCTGTCAAAGGCTGTTCTTTGGTTAATATGTGTGGGCTCACCTTGGCCATCCCACAGTCTGAGAGGGCACCCGCCAGAGCCAGTTGGTTTACCTGACCGGAATTCAGACCCAGCTTCTTCCCTATTAAAGCAGAAATGACACTCACTGAGACCGCGTGATGATAAAGATAGTCTTTTTTCGTTGAGTACTGATGCAGGGAGTAAACATATGTATGATTTTGTTCCACTACTTGAACAACGGGGAGGATGAACTCTCTCACTCTGGCAACATTAACGGCTGTACCCGATTGCCAATTCACAAACTCTTTTTTGAATTCTTTTACTGTCGTCAAGTAAAGATCTACGAAACCCAAAGGCTCCTGTTGATCTGTATCCTCCTGGTCGGTGGCCTTATCAGAAGAGAGTGATGATCTGAACAGGTTTCCGTCCACTTTTGTTTTCTCTATGAATAACTCGTCTATATGGAATGCTTGAAGGATATTCAAGTGTTCTTCTTCAATTACCGTATTCTTTGGAATGATCGGGCTTGCGGCCATTCCCATGATATCTTCCGCTACGATGCAACCTAATTGTATATCTCCACGATGGACCTTCAACTATAAACACCTCACGTCTTGTTCTTTTAGTTTATTTTACCAAATGGAGTTGGATAAAGGTGATATTTCCATAAAAAATAAGCTATTTTCAGAATGAACGTTCCATTACTGAAAATAGCTTATCCTTTATTTATTCTTCCGTGTCTTCACTAGCTTCTTCGGAAGAAGGTTGGTCTTCCATGTCCTGCTGTTGTTCTCCTTCAACAGATTCGACTGGTGATTCCGTTTCTTCTTCGTCTTCCTTTTCAACTTTGGCGACGGTTGAAACGAATTCACTTTCTTGAAGTCGGATCAATTTGACTCCTTGAGTGTTCCGGCCTGTTGTTGAAATGTCATTTACGTCCATACGGATGAGGACGCCATGGGCGGTGATGATCATTAAGTCTTCTTCACCTGTGACGGCTTTAACAGAGACGAGTTCGCCGTTACGCTCGGTCACATTACATGTCTTCAATCCTTTACCACCGCGCGTCTGGACTCTGTACTCACTGGCAGGCGTACGCTTTCCGTAACCATTTACTGTTACAACCAAGACGTCGCTCTTGTCCTCGAGTATTTCCATGCCGACTACGATATCATCATCACTCAGGTTGATTCCTTTTACTCCGGTAGCCGTTCTTCCCATGGAACGAACGTCTGTTTCAGGGAAACGGATCAGCATACCCTGCTTCGTCCCGATGATCATATCTTTTTCGCCATCAGTCAGTTTGACGGAAATCAGCTCGTCATTTTCCCGAAGGTTGATGGCAATCAGACCGTTTGTCCGGATATTGGCGAAATCGGAGACCGGCGTACGTTTTGAGATCCCCTGCTTCGTCGTGAAGAATAGGTACCAGTCGTCCACGAATTCTTCGACCCTGATCATGGCGTTGATCCACTCATCTTTTTCTACTCCAAGCAGATTGATGATCGGAAGACCCTTCGCGGTACGACTGAATTCTGGAATTTCATATCCTTTTGCACGATATGCTTTTCCTTTGTTTGTAAAGAAGAGGATCGTGTCATGAGTCGACGTCGTCAATAAGTGTTCAACGAAATCTTCTCCATTGGTGCCCATTCCCTGGATCCCTCTTCCCCCGCGTTTTTGGCTGCGGTAGGTAGAAACAGGGAGACGCTTGATGTATCCATTATGAGTAAGGGACACGACGATGTTTTCTCTTGGAATCAAGTCTTCATCCTCGATGTTCTCGATTCCACCGGCTACGATTTCTGATCTTCTTTCATCATTGAACCGCTCTTTGATTTCGATCAGCTCTTCGCGGATGATTTCAAGGACCTTTTCATCATCTGCAAGGATCGCTTTCAGTTCTGCAATCAGCTTCACCAGTTCCTGATACTCGTCTTCGATCTTTTCACGTTCTAAACCGGTTAGTCGTTGAAGACGCATATCGAGGATCGCTTGCGCTTGTTTGTCAGAAAGGGAGAAGTTCTCCATAAGACCTTGTTTCGCTAGTTCTGTCGTTTGTGATCCGCGGATAAGGGCAATGATTTCATCAATATGATCCAGGGCGATCCGCAGACCTTCCAGGATATGAGCCCTCGCTTCTGCCTTACGCAATTCAAATTCCGTTCTGCGTCGAATGACCACACGTTGGTGCTGCAGGTAGTGATACAGGCATTCCTTTAAGTTCAGTACCTTTGGCTGGCCGTCGACAAGTGCCAGGAGATTGATCCCGAAGCTGGTTTGAAGTGCCGTTTGTTTATATAGATTATTGAGCAATACGTTGGCATTGGCATCTTTTCTTACTTCGATGACGATCCGCATACCGTTACGATCCGATTCATCACGCAGGTCTGTGATGCCGTCAATCTTCTTATCACGGACAAGATCTGCAATTTTCTCGATGAGTCTAGCTTTATTGACTTGATAAGGAATTTGATGAACGATGATCGTTTCTTTCCCGTTGCTCTTTGTTTCGATTTCCACACGGGCACGCATGGTGATGGATCCTTTTCCTGTTTCGTAGGCGCGGCGTATCCCGCTTCTCCCTACAATCAATCCGGCTGTAGGGAAATCGGGACCGTAGATGAATTCCATCAATTCCTGGATCGTAATGTCAGGGTCTTTACTTAACGCAAGGATCCCGTCGATGACTTCTCCCAGATTATGGGGCGGGATGTTCGTTGCCATCCCTACAGCGATACCTGAAGAACCGTTGACCAACAGGTTAGGGAAACGTGCAGGTAATACTTCCGGCTCTCTCTCGGTGCCGTCATAGTTATCTTTATAATCGATCGTATCTTTATTAATATCACGAATGAGTTCCATAGAGATCTTGGACATACGTGCTTCTGTGTAACGCATGGCCGCAGCTGCGTCTCCGTCAACAGAACCGAAGTTACCGTGGCCGTCGACGAGCATGTAGCGATAGTTGAAATCCTGTGCCATACGAACCATCGTGTCGTAAACCGCGGAGTCACCATGGGGGTGATACTTACCAATTACTTCACCGACGATACGCGCCGATTTCTTATACGCTTTGTCAGATGTCATCCCAAGGTCATTCATCGCATACAAAATACGGCGATGGACGGGCTTCAGACCGTCACGGGCATCCGGTAGGGCACGGGAAACGATAACACTCATCGCATAATCCAGGAAAGACGAGCGCATTTCACTGCTTATATTAATCTCTTTAACATTCGATCTTGGTGTTTCTGCCATAGTAAAAGGGACCTCCTTTTAAAGAAAGATTTATACCTTTCTCATTCTTTACCTTGTCCGCTATGTAAAAGACAGGATAGCACGTGGTCTATCCTGTACTATTTCATTGGAAATTCATCGGGTGCCATTCGGCTCCGCTTTTCATTAGATATCTAAGTTCTTTACGTAAGCCGCGTTTTCTTCAATGAAATTACGTCTCGGCTCTACTTTGTCACCCATGAGGATTTCAAAGGTTTCGTCGGCCTCGATCGCATCTTGAAGGCTTACTTGCAGAAGCGTTCTCGATTCCGGATCCATGGTCGTTTCCCACAGCTGTTCAGGATTCATCTCTCCAAGACCTTTGTAACGCTGGATGCCAGGTTTAGGCGTCGGGGAGATTTCTGCCAGGATACGATCCAGTTCTTTATCATTGTAGGCATACTCGATTTTCTTCCCTTGTTGTATTTTGTACAACGGTGGTTGGGCGATATAGATGTAGCCTGCTTCGATGATATTTCTCATATAACGATAGAAGAACGTCAATAACAGCGTACGGATATGGGCGCCATCAACGTCGGCATCGGTCATGATCACGATTTTATGATAACGTGCCTTTGCCAGGTCGAAGTCTTCGCCGATCCCGGTTCCAAGCGCGGTGATAATGGCACGGACCTCATTGTTTGAGAGGATCTTATCCAGTCGGGCCTTTTCTACGTTGATGATTTTACCACGCAGAGGAAGGATGGCCTGGAAGTGACGATCCCGGCCCTGTTTGGCCGATCCACCGGCTGAGTCACCCTCAACCACATAGATTTCACTGATGCTCGGATCTTTAGAAGAACAGTCCGCCAGTTTACCAGGTAAGCTCGAAATTTCCAGGGCACTCTTACGGCGGGTAAGCTCCCTTGCTTTTTTCGCAGCCAGTCTGGCTCGTGCAGCCATCAGTCCTTTTTCCACGACTTTGCGTGCAACGACCGGGTTTTCAAGTAAGAACGTCTCCAGATGCTCTGAGAAAAGGGAATCCGTGATCGTCCTTGCTTCTGAATTGCCGAGTTTCGTCTTCGTCTGACCTTCGAACTGAGGGTCTGGATGTTTGATCGAGATGATGGCTGTCAGTCCTTCACGGACATCTTCACCTGAAAGATTGGCATCGTTCTCTCTGAATACATTGTTTTTACGTGCATAATCGTTGATGACTCTTGTTAAAGCCGTTTTAAACCCAGACTCATGGGTCCCACCTTCATGGGTATGGATGTTATTGGCAAAAGAATAAAGATTACTTGCGAAACCGTCGTTGTACTGAAGGGCGATTTCAACCGTAATTTCGTCTTTCTCGCCTTCGATGTAAATCGGTTCTTCATGGATGACTTCTTTCGAACGGTTAAGATGCTCGACATAGGACTTGATTCCACCTTCGTAATGGTAGTCCCTTCTTTTCCCTTCACCGCGTTTATCTTCAATGCTGATCTGGATTCCTCTGTTTAAGAAAGCCAGTTCACGAATTCGATTCGCAAGTGTGTCATAATCGTATTCTGTCGTTTCAGTGAAGATTTCAGGATCCGGCGTGAAGTGAATGACCGTTCCTGTTTTATCCGTTTCCCCGATCACTTTCAGGTCGAAGCTCGGAACACCTTTTTCGAACTTCTGGTAATAGATCTTTCCATCACGATGAACATGGACTTCGAGCTCAGTGGAAAGGGCGTTTACAACCGATGCCCCGACTCCGTGCAGACCTCCGGAAACTTTGTATCCGCCGCCGCCGAACTTACCGCCTGCGTGAAGGACCGTCATGATGACCTCAACGGCAGGACGTCCCATCTTTTCATGGATACCGACAGGAATACCACGTCCATTATCCGTTACAGTAATGCTGTTATCCTCTTCGATGATGACTTCAATCTCACTACAGTAACCGGCTAATGCCTCATCGATACTGTTATCAACGATTTCCCACACCAAGTGATGCAAGCCTCTTCCGCTTGTTGATCCAATATACATACCCGGTCTTTTTCGAACGGCCTCTAATCCTTCTAAAACCTGAATCTGATTTTCATCATAGGACTGACCTTGCGCTTGTTTTTGGTCCATAGCCATACTGATTCACCTACACTTTCTAACCTTCAGGGCTTTGTATTTCTATAATAAATTCTCATAGTTTGAGTATTTCTTTGATCGCTTCTTCAACGTACTGGATGCCAGTGGTGAAAGATACAACTGACTCGTCGTGATAACAAGAGATTTATATGAACCCTTTGCGAGGTTGCAAAGGTTTTTATCTTTCATTTTTAGAAAATGTTGAATTTCCTCTGAAAATTGAACGGTGTCTCGATCAATAATTGCAATGATTTCATCTGTACGTACCATGACATCTTCTCCAACATGTATGTACAAGGTAACACCTCATTTCAGTCTTTTCATTGATCCGGCTTCCACTTCGAAGGTCGTTGCCTCATTCAGGGTTTGATGATCAATCCCGTCGACGTTTGTCGTGGTGACAAAGGTTTGAACTTTTCCCTGTATGGTATTTAATAAGTGGGACTGACGATAATCATCTAATTCAGATAAGACATCATCGAGAAGCAAGATGGGATATTCTTTGATTTCAGAGTGAATCAACTCGATTTCGGCAAGCTTCACAGATAGGGCGGTCGTCCGTTGCTGCCCCTGGGAACCGAACGTCTGGACATCCCGTCCATTCACAATGAATTGAAGATCATCCCGATGCGGGCCGACCAGGGTCACACCGCGATCAATTTCCCGTTCGCGGATACCATTGAATTTCTGCTCATATATATCTACCATTTTTGACCATTCTTGATTATCTGATACATCTAAAGACGGTTTATATACGATTTCCAAGGTTTCCAAGTTCCTTGAAATCCCTGAATGGATCGGTTTGGCCCAACTTTCGAGCAGCTGAACGAACTCAAATCGTTTCTTGGTGATTTTCACCGCCATCTCGATGAACTGTTCCGTCAACACATCAAGCATGGTCTGGTCTTTTTGTTTTCTCGTTTGCAACTGTTTCAAATAATGGTTCCGCTGCTGTAATATTTTTTGATAAAGGCTGATATCATGTAAATAAACAGGAGAAACCTGACCGATTTCCATATCGATGAAGCGTCGCCTTACTTGCGGACTTCCCTTTACCAGATGGAGATCTTCAGGTGCAAACATGACGACATTCATATTGCCGACATATTGACTCAATTTAGATTGTTCAAGGTGATTACTTTTCGCCTTTTTCCCCTTTTTCGAAAGGACCAGCTCCAAGGGCAATGCACCATTATATTTCTGAATCCTACCTTTTATTTTAGCATATTCCTCGTCCCAACGGATTAAATCTTTATCATTTGAGGTCCGGTGGGATTTAGCCATTGCGAGGACATAGATAGACTCCATGATATTCGTCTTTCCCTGAGCGTTTTCTCCAAGAATTACGTTTACCTTATTCTCGAAACTCACATCGATCGATTCGTAATTTCGGTAGTTTCTTAATTCTAATTGTTCAATGTACATGGACATAACACCCTTTATTATTCTCCGGCAACCACAAAGACCCCTACCTCAGGAATTTCAACTTTGTCACCGATCGTAAGCTTTCTCCCTCTTCTTTGGTCCTGCTCCCCGTTTATGTATACTTCATATTCACTTAAGAACCATTTCGCCATGCCGCCGGACTGAATCACTTCAGCAAGCTTCAGGAATTGTCCCAATGTGATGATTTCTGTTTCAATGGTGATCTCTTTCGCCACTAAAATCACTACTTTCCGTATAAAGTCTCTAATATCTTATTTTACTCTAAATGGAGTTAAGTCACAACTAACGAAAAATGGGTGGGATTGTGTGTAGTTGCTTTCCGCTCCAGATGCCCGCTTTTCCCGGGGTCCTGAGGTGAGCCTCCCCGGCTGACAATAGGAAAGGGTCCTCTTCATTCAACTAAGAATCAAAAAAGCCAACACCTGAACTTTTTCTGAGGTGTTGGCTTTTTGTTTTAGTACGTTCTGACTGGAAGAATCAACTGAAGGATTGAATCATCATGAAGAGGTTTCAGGACGAAAGGTCTCATCGCTCCCGTAAAATTCACATGGATTTCGGTTCCTTCGATCGCTTTTAATGCATCCATCATATATTTTGCACTGAAGGAGATTTTCAACTCTTCTCCCTCGATGGATTGACTCTCCACCTGCTCGATGACCTTACCAATTTCAGGTGTGTTCGATGAAATCTCAATGATTCCGCCATCAAGCGTCGAAAGTTTCACCACGTTGTTTCGTCCTTCCCTCGCAAGCAGAGATGCACGATCAATCGCTTGTAGGAATTCTTTTGTATTCAGGGTCAATTCCGTTTTCGTATCAGAAGGGATCAATCGACTGGTATCAGGGTAGTTTCCTTCTAATAATCTAGAGAAGAATAATAGATGCTTCGCCTTGAAGAGTACTTGATTTTCTGTAATGACGATTTCAACAGGCTCATCTGTATCATCAAGGATCTTGTTCAACTCATTTAAGCTCTTTCCGGGAATCACAATATTGTAAGAAGCATCCTGATTGGATTCAATCGGTGCTTTTCTCATCGCGAGTCTATGGCTGTCTGTTGCAATACAGCTTAATTCACCGTTTTCGATCTGGCAGTTTACACCTGTCAAGATGGGGCGTGTTTCTGAGGTGGACACTGCGAATACAGTTTGTCTGATCATCGTTTTAAGTAGATCTGTTGAAACTTTAATACCGTTTCCTTCTTCAATTTGAGGAAGATGCGGATACTCCTCGGGATCCAGACCGTTCAGATTGAATTCTGCCTGTCCTGACCGGATAACCGTTTGGAAATGATTTTGAACTTCGATTTCCACCGTATCCTTCGGTAATTTCTTTACGATTTCACTGAAGAACTTAGCTTGTAGCACAATGCCGCCCGTTTCCATGATTCCAACGATTTCTGTACCCTCTTCCTCATTTGGGATAAAGGATTCAATTGAAATATCCGAGTCACTACCTGTCAATGTGACTCCATCTTCGGTTGCGATGATTTTGATTCCTGTAAGGATGGGGATCGTCGTTCTGGACGTTACGGCTTTCATGACATCCTGGACACTTTGAACAAGATGATCCCTTTGAATAACAAATTTCATGATTTTTTTCCTCCAATTTGCACATAATTTTATGGACTGAATCATATACTAATAATTTATTTAAAAAATAGTAATAGAAGTAGTAGGGCCTGTTGATATGTGGATAAGTGTGTGAATCGAACGTAAATACAGCCTATCCACATGTGGACAGACTGTGTGCTAGTTGGACTCGGTTATTCACAATATCCAGTTTTGTTGTGTGTAAAATCAGCTCTTTAAAGACTCGCGAATTTCCTTCAATTGCTGCTGAAGGAGTGCATCCGACCCGAGAAGTGTACTAATCTTCTCATGAGCATGGATGACAGTCGTGTGATCTCGTCCGCCAAACTCTTCCCCGATCTTCGGAAGGGAGGAATCGGTCATTTCCCTGGATAGATACATGGCGATTTGTCTAGGGAACGCAATCGACTTTGTTCGTTTTTTCGCTTTAAAGTCCTCAAGCTTCACATTGAAGTGCTCACCAACGACACGTTGGATCTCCTGGATCGTGATGGCCCTTGGTTTAGAGCTCGGGATGATATCTTTTAACGCTTCAGCTGCAAGATCTGCGTTAATGTCTTTATTTATAAGAGAAGAGTACGCGACGACACGGATCAAGGCGCCCTCTAACTCTCGAATATTAGAATCGATTTGATTAGCTATATAAAGCATGGCTTCATTTGGAATATCCAGCCCTTCAGCCTTTGCTTTCTTTCGTAATATCGCAATTCTCGTCTCGAGATCCGGTGGTGTGATATCCGTAATGAGCCCCCATTCGAATCGGGAACGAAGTCTGTCTTCAAGTGTCGGAATTTCTTTCGGTGGCCGATCACTGGAAATGACAATTTGCTTGCTTTCTTCATGTAAGGTATTAAAAGTATGGAAAAATTCCTCTTGCGTTTGTTCTTTTCCGGCTAAAAATTGTATGTCATCAATTAATAAAACATCAACATTACGGTATTTATTGCGGAAATCCACTGCTTTATTATCCCGAATCGAATTAATGAACTCGTTCGTGAATTTTTCGGATGACAAGTAAACCACTTTCGCCGCAGGATTATGTTCGAGCACATAATGGCCGATGGCATGCATCAAGTGGGTCTTTCCCAGTCCTACTCCCCCATAAATAAACAAGGGATTATAGGCTTTGGCAGGCGCTTCAGCCACAGCCAAAGAAGCAGCATGGGCGAACCGGTTGCCCGAACCGATAACAAAAGTGTCGAACGTGTATTTAGCGTTCAGCATATTTTGATTGATATCCTGCTGATCGTCGTCTTTCATCGACTTTTTTGGCGGTATTTGAATATCAAACTCTTCCGGCTCCTGGTTTTGAGGAATGATAAATTTCACGACTAATTCTTCGCCCGTAATATCATACAAAACCCCTGAGATTAGCTGAGAGTATCGGCCTTCCAGCCAATCTCGAGCAAATTCATTTGGAGCTGTAATCACAAGGGTGTCCCCTTGAATGGAATGGGCCTTAGTTGATTTCAACCAAGTATCAAAGCTCGGTTTACTGATTTTTTTTTCGATATTTTCTAAGGCCTTGCTCCAAAGATCCCCGATATTCTCCAATCCTGATCCCTCCTTTTCTTAGTTTGTATAACTTCTGTACAATCATTACGCGCTATACATTCCTGTAACACTCGCTATTTTATAAAAATACAATGCGTTGAATGTGGAAAATATATATAATAAGGAAAGAAAATGGCTTTTCGACAATATCCACCACTTGTGGACAACGTTTTACAAACCCTCTGTATAAGTTACCCACATGATATCCACATTTTGTGGATAAGTTAATTACGTGAACCGAGTTATCAAGAGTGAAAACACAATAATCATATCAAAATATCCTTAGTGGTGCAATGCTTTTTAAATTTTATCCACAACCCCTATCCCTTGTGGAATGATTTTGTCCACAACCCAATAACTTGTGAAAAAGTTGTCAGTATGTGTTGTGGATAATTTAAAACCATGTCGAATCCTATCCACAGGCACCTTGAATAGAAAAATGGGATAAGATTTGTAGAAGGAAAATGATGACTATTAAATTGCTATGTTTATTTGATGTAACTTTCGAAAAGAATTTTTGAAGAAGCGAGTAATGGTTGATTTCCGCTCCAGGTGCTCGCTTTCCGCGGGGCGGGCGGTGAGCCTCCTCGGCTTCGCCTGCGGGGTCTCAAGATCCAGCTACTGCGGCTAGCCCCTCGAGGTCATAAGTCAAATCAACCAAAAAGGCAAAGAGCGCCTTTCCGTTTGATTCGCCTTGTGCTTGTCGGGCCTGACCAAGCCGCCTCCGCTTTTCGTCCTTTCCCGCTTTTCCCGCAGGAGTCGAGCACCTTCCACTCCCATCAACTTTGTGAGCATGTAATTTCTCTGAAATTTAATGTGAAGGTAATCTATTTTTACTCATAGGGAGGCAATTCTTCTTTATTGTTGATCCATCACAGTTGGATAGTTAGTTAAAAAGTAAACTTCGCGATTAGCTTCTATCTATCAAAAGTAACTAGTGCCTTTTTTGTTTAAAGCAGTAGATCCTTAGAGAGGGGATTGATCACTAAAATTTATTGCTCTGTTCATTGATCTTTCGTTAGGATTGGAAGGAGATTTGCGAGACTCCTGCGGAAAAACGGGCTGGGAAAGACCCCGCAGCGAAGCGAGGAGGCTTGCCCGCTCGTCCGCGGAAAGGGAGCGTAATCTCCTTCCAATCCAGCACTCCATCAATAGAACAGAGCAGTGTACGAACGATTAAGAAATAAATGTTTTTAAAAATGCTGGTGAAGCAACACTCTAAAAGAAAAATAATCTGAGTGTTGACTTTTTATGGGTACCGTCTTTATAATAGTGAGGAATGTCTTTAACTTTTTAAAGATATCCTTCAGGGAGGTGTCATAGATGAAAAGAACGTTTCAACCAAATAACCGCAAAAGAAAAAAGAATCACGGTTTCCGTGCGCGTATGAGCTCTAAAAACGGACGCAATGTTTTAGCTCGCCGTCGCAGCAAAGGAAGAAAAGTACTATCTGCCTAGACCACTGAACTGACTCAGTGGTCTTTTTTTTCCGTTGTATCAAGGATAAAGACGATTTGGCTCGTTCGTATTTTGTTTTTCAAAGAAAAAGTACTTATAATTTCATAGGAATGAGCCAATAATGTCGAGGTTCGATCAAGACAAAAATGAAAATTAGGTGTGGTCCATGCGGAAAGAACAAAGAGTGAAGAAGAACAAAGAGTTCCAGGAAATATTTAAAAATGGGACATCCTTTGCGAATCGTCAATTCGTCTTGTATCTATTAAAGAAGGAAGAGCCCCAGCCATTTCGAATCGGAATTTCCGTCAGCAAGAAAATCGGAAATGCTGTATGCCGGAATCGGATCAAGCGGTATGTGAGGCAGGCTTTCTTAGAATTGCAAGAAGAGGTGCACGATCAGTACGATTATCTTATCATCGCCAGAAAACCGGCGGCCGAAATGAATTTCCATGAGGTGAAAGGGAGTCTCACCCATGTCTTAAAAAGAGGAAAAGTATTGAAAAGGTCTTCTTATGGCAAATATGATAGGAAGAAGTCATAACATTTTGAGAGAATGACAGGTTTCGTCATCACAAGTCTAGGAAAAGATGTTACAATACGAGAGATTGTACTTTCTTAGTACGGGATGATGGTACTTGTTTACATTTTATTTGAAAGATATTAGTTGGGAGGAAAATAAGGGTGAAAAAGAGAATGATAGCCCTGGTGGGAATCATTGGGCTAATGGCTATTCTGTCAGGTTGCACGGATTACAATAAGCCGATCACATCTGATAGTAGCGGAATATGGAATGAATATATTGTCTATCCTTTATCACAATTGATTACAATGGTTGCAGAGTTCATGGGCGGTTCCTATGGATTAGCGATTGTCATCGTTACATTGCTTATTCGTTTAGCGATTCTGCCATTGATGATCAAACAAACAAGAAACTCCAAAGCCATGCAGGCATTACAACCTGAAATGAAAAAACTGCGTGAAAAATATAGCTCTAAAGATGCACAAACTCAGCAAAAGCTTCAACAAGAAACGATGGCTTTATTCCAAAGTCACGGGGTGAATCCGTTAGCGGGTTGTTTCCCATTGATCGTACAGATGCCGATCTTGATCGGTTTTTACCATGCGATTGTAAGAACACAGGAAATTAAAGCGCATAACTTCTTATGGTTCGATCTCGGTAACCCGGATCCATACTATATTTTACCTTTAGTAGCAGGTTTAACAACGTTCATCCAACAAAAATTAATGATGGCGGGTACAGCGAATCAAAATCCGCAAATGGCCATGATGCTTTATATCATGCCGGTCATGATCATCATTTTTGCGATTAACTTCCCTGCAGCTCTATCCCTTTACTGGGTAGTCGGAAATCTATTCATGATTGCTCAAACCTACTTCATCAAGGGACCTGAGATTAAAGAAGCGCAAGCCGTCAAAGCTGGTGGGAATTCAGGAGGAAAGAAAAAGTGAGAGAAGTAGAAGCGACTGGTCAAACGGTGGAAGAAGCCATTGAATCAGCCTTGTCTCAACTGAATATCACCAAAGAAGAAGCAGAAATCGACGTCATTGACCAAGGTAAAAAAGGATTATTCGGATTGTTCGGTGGGAGACCGGCAATCGTCAAAGTGAAGAAAGCGGTTGATCCAGTAAACGAAGCGAAGGAATTTCTTTTATCTGTTGCACGTGAAATGGGCGTGGACGCGACCATCGAAGTGAAAAGAGATGGAAGGGATGTAGAGTTCAACATTTCCGGTGAAAAAATGGCTCTCTTAATAGGAAAAAGGGGGCAAACGTTGAATGCCCTGCAGCACTTGACCCAGCTGATTGCCAATCAAGTATCCGGGCAGTTCATCACCATCCTGTTGGATGCTGAAAACTATCGCGAAAGACGGAAGCAAACGCTGACAACCCTCGCTGAACGGCTGGCAGAAAAGGCACTGCGCACCAATCGTTCCGTTTCACTTGAACCGATGCCATCTTATGAACGAAAAGTGATCCACACGGCATTAGTGGATTCCAAAAGGGTCGATACCCATTCAGAGGGCCGGGAACCCAATCGATACATTGTCATTGCACCAAAATAATGAAAGACGATTCCTTTCGGGGGATCGTTTTTTTTGTGGGCAAAACGGGAGTGGATTTTTCATCCCAACACCCTGTGGATTCTTATTTTCATCACGGTTTATTGTTATTCACATGTGGATAAGTTAAAATAATAGAGATGAGATGTTATCAGTGTGGATAACATTATTTGGTGACGAATGATAGGTTTCCTTTCTTTAGTATTAAATCGGATTGTGATATTCTAATAATTTGGGGAAACGTTGCTTTCTACAATACATGTTTATATAAATAGATCAGCTATAAGAGAGGTGAATACAATGGAGTTTGATACAATTGCAGCCATTTCCACTCCGATGGGAGAGGGTGCGATCGCGATCGTGCGTTTGAGCGGTGATCAGGCATTCGATATCGGTGATAAGGTCTTTAAGGGAATGAAAGGGAGCTCCATGAAAGAATTTGCTTCCCATACCATTCATTATGGACATATCGTCGATCCGGACACCGATCAAGTGGTGGAAGAAGTCATGGTGTCTGTGATGAGGGGGCCGAAGACATTCACCCGGGAAGACATTATCGAGATCAACTGCCACGGAGGACTCGTGTCGGTCAATAAAGTATTGCAGCTTGTGCTGAAACAGGGGGCAAGACTTGCAGAACCGGGTGAATTCACGAAGCGTGCTTTCCTGAATGGCCGAATCGACCTGTCACAGGCTGAAGCGGTGATGGACCTCATCCGTGCCAAAACGGACCGGGCCATGAATGTAGCCCTTAATCAGATGGAAGGCCGACTTTCCAATTTGATCCGGAAGCTTCGGCAGGAAATCCTTGAAACGCTTGCCCATGTGGAAGTGAATATCGATTATCCGGAGTATGATGATGTGGAAGAAATGACGCACAATGTACTCTTGGAAAAATCCAAACGCGTCCGGGATGAAATAGACAGGCTGGTCCGTACATCGGAACAAGGGAAGATTTTAAGAGAAGGTCTTTCTACCGTGATCATCGGAAGGCCCAATGTAGGGAAGTCCTCCCTGTTAAACAGCCTTGTTCATGAAAATAAAGCGATCGTAACCGATATTCCGGGGACAACGCGCGATGTGATCGAGGAATACGTCAACGTAAGGGGCGTTCCATTGCGTCTCGTTGATACAGCCGGAATCCGTGAGACCGAGGACATCGTTGAACGGATTGGTGTAGAGCGTTCGCGACAGGTATTGAAAGAAGCGGACTTAATTTTACTCGTTCTCAATTATGCCGATGAGTTGACCTTCGAGGATGAACAGTTATTTGAAGCGGTTAAGGGAATGGACGTCATTGTGATCGTGAACAAGACGGATCTTCCTCAGAAAATTGATATAGATAAGGTAAGGAAACTGTCGGAAAATCATCAATTGGTGACGACGGCATTACTGGAAGAGCAGGGGATCGATGAACTGGAAGAAGCCATTTCATCCTTATTCTTTGCGGGATCCATCGAAGCGGGGGATATGACGTACGTGTCCAACAGCCGTCATATCGCTTTACTCAATCAGGCATCGCTTGCAATCAATGAAGCGATCGACAGCGTTGAAATGGGCACCCCGATCGATATCGCCCAGATCGATTTGACCAGGACATGGGAGCTATTAGGTGAGATCATCGGGGATAGTGTCCATGAAAGCCTGATTGATCAGCTCTTTTCCCAATTCTGCTTAGGAAAATAAACAATGGGGACCGTATGTGACTGGTCCTACAAGGAGGAAAAATCAAACCATGCAATATGACGCAGGGCAATATGATGTCATTGTCATTGGTGCTGGCCATGCCGGGGTGGAAGCGGGACTTGCTTCTGCACGTATGGGAGCTAAAACGTTAATGGTCACCATTAACTTGGATATGGTCGCCTTTATGCCGTGTAACCCATCTGTCGGTGGACCGGCGAAAGGGATCGTTGTAAGGGAAATCGACGCCCTTGGTGGAGAAATGGGGCGTAATATAGATAAAACGCATATTCAAATGCGGATGTTGAATACAGGGAAAGGTCCTGCGGTGCGTGCATTACGGGCACAGGCCGATAAGTTCCTTTATCAGCATGAAATGAAACGGACCATCGAAAATGAACCGAATATGACCTTGATGCAGGGAATGGTCGAAGAATTGATCGTAGAGGATAATGAATGTAAAGGTGTCGTAACGATGACAGGGGCTGCCTATCGTGCCAAAACGGTCGTCATCACAACGGGTACGTTCCTGCGCGGGGAAATCATTTTGGGAGACCTGAAATACTCAAGCGGTCCCAATAATCAGCAGCCTTCCATCAGGTTATCCGACCATTTGCATGAGCTTGGTTTTGATACGGTCCGGTTTAAAACCGGGACGCCGCCGCGTGTGAACAGCTCGACGATCGACTATTCGAAAACAGAGATTCAGCCGGGTGATGACGTCCCACGTGCATTCAGCTATGAAACGACTAAATACATCACGGACCAGCTTCCATGCTGGCTGACGTATACAAATGAACTCACTCACCAATTGATCGATGATAATCTTCATCGTTCTCCGATGTACTCGGGAATGATCAAGGGAACGGGTCCGCGTTACTGCCCTTCCATCGAGGATAAAGTCGTGCGTTTCCACGACAAGCCGCGTCATCAGATCTTCCTGGAGCCGGAAGGGAAAAATACGCAGGAAGTGTACGTTCAAGGGTTGTCGACAAGTCTTCCTGAAGATGTGCAGCAAAAGATTTTGCAGACCATCCCTGGACTTGAAAACGTACAAATGATGCGTGCCGGATATGCGATCGAGTATGATTCCATCGTACCGACCCAATTATGGCCGACCCTTGAAACGAAAAAGATCAAGAATCTCTATACAGCAGGACAAATCAACGGAACATCAGGCTATGAGGAAGCAGCTGGTCAAGGATTGATGGCAGGGATCAATGCCGCTTGCCGGGCCCTCGATAAAGAAGAAGTCATCTTAAGCCGTTCCGATGCCTATATCGGCGTTCTGATTGATGACTTGGTGACAAAAGGGACGAACGAACCGTATCGTCTTCTCACTTCCCGTGCGGAATACCGCCTCTTGCTCCGTCATGATAATGCGGACCTTCGCCTGACGGATATCGGTCATAGGATCGGATTGATCTCCGACGACCGTTATGAGCGTTTCTCGGCGAAGAAAGAAGCGATTTCTGCCGAGAAGAAGCGTCTTGAAGGAGTCCGGATAAAGCCTACTGAAGAAACACAACAGGTCATTCGGGAGGCAGGCGGAAGCGAGCTGAAAGACGGAATACTGGTTGCGGACCTCCTAAAGCGCCCTGAAATGAACTATAGTCATATCAAGACACTCGTTCCAAGTGAAATTGAGCTTGATCCCGATGTGGAGGAACAAGTGGAAATCCAGGTGAAATATGAGGGCTATATTGAAAAATCTCTTCAACAGGTCAATAAAATGAAGAAGATGGAAAATAAACGAATTCCTGAAAACATTGATTACAGTGCCATCAGCGGTTTAGCGTCTGAAGCAAGACAGAAATTAATCGAGGTTCAGCCTCTTTCCCTTGCACAGGCATCCCGCATTTCAGGCGTGAATCCTGCAGACGTTTCGATATTAATGGTCTACATCGAGCAGGGGAAAATCGCCAAAGTATCGGGTGATCAATAGAGGTAAAGGAAGGACAAACTCATGAACGTAAATGAATTTCAAACCATGCTCGAGGAGAAGGGGATCTCCCTTTCTTCCGGGCAATTAGATCAGTTTGAGCGCTATTATGAATTATTGGTTGAATGGAATGAAAAAATGAATCTGACGGCGATCACCGAGAAGGAAGACGTCTATTTGAAGCATTTCTTCGATTCGATCAGTGCAGCATTTTATGTTGATTTCACGAAAGTACAGTCCCTTTGTGATGTGGGGGCAGGTGCCGGTTTTCCAAGCATACCGCTGAAGATATGCTTTCCCCATCTACATATCTCGATTGTGGACTCCTTGAACAAGCGGATCACATTTTTAAATCATTTATCCGACGAGTTGGGGCTTGAAAACACGAATTTTTATCATGACCGTGCCGAGACATTTGGAAAAAACAAGGCTCATCGCGAAAAATATGATATGGTTACAGCAAGAGCCGTAGCCAGAATGTCTGTTTTAAGTGAACTATGCCTGCCGCTTGTGAAAAAAGGCGGATCCTTTGTTGCGATGAAAGCCTCGAATGTCAATGAAGAGCTGTCGAACGCAAAGAAAGCCATCGGTACACTGGGTGGACAAACAGATAAAATCTATTCCTTCGTTCTTCCCGAAGAGGAAAGCGACCGGAATATCGTGAAGATCAACAAAGTGAAAGAAACGCCTAACAAATATCCCAGAAAGCCTGGGACACCGAATAAATTACCGTTAGAATAGTATGGCTGACCTCCTGCCTTATAAAGTCATAGGAAAATCGGCTCTTGGAAGGCAGGAAATTGTCATATTTTAGAGAATATTAATAAAGGGAGTTTCTTAAAGGTGGTGTAGGAAGATGAAGCATCCTTTCTCTCGTTTTTTTGGCCTAGGTGAAAAGGAGCAAGATGTTGAATCTGAAGAGTCAAATGTAGTGGAAGAAGATCGAGATGAAGTGAGGAAGATACCTGTCTCACAAATCATTCCTAATCGATTTCAACCGAGGACTGTGTTTAATGATGAAAAGATAGAAGAGTTATCAAGAACGATTCACACTCATGGTATTATCCAACCGATTGTGGTGAGACAATATGATGATGACCAGTTTGAAATCATTGCGGGAGAACGACGTTACAGAGCCGTTCAAAAGCTTGGCTGGGAAACCGTACCGGCGATTGTAAAGAATCTTAATGATACAGAAACCGCTTCTGTCGCATTAATCGAGAACTTACAAAGAGAAGAGCTCTCTCCTATAGAAGAAGCAATCGCGTATGGAAAACTGTTGGAATTACATGATCTAACTCAAGAAGCCCTTGCTCAACGCTTAGGAAAAGGACAATCGACCGTGGCGAACAAGCTTCGTCTCCTAAAGCTTCCCGAAGAAATTCAATCAGCCTTATTAGATAAAAAAATCACTGAACGTCATGCCAGGGCTTTGATCCCTCTGAAGAATGCCGAAAAGCAGATCCAGCTCCTTCAGGAGATCATTGAAAAAAGCCTGAATGTCAAACAGACCGAAGACCGGGTCGTGAAGATGCAAGAAGGTACGGCTCAAAAGCCCAAGCCTAAACGCAAGGCATTCAGCAAGGATATGAGAATTGCCGTGAATACGATCCGACAATCGTTATCCATGGTATCCGATAGCGGGATCAACCTCGACTCAGAAGAAGAAGAGCACGAGGAATTCTACCAATTCACGATTCGCATCCCGAAAAAAAAATAGATTCATAGACTGAAAGTGAGAAACCCATCCATTCCGTTTCTCACTTTTTTGTTGTGAAGCGGGCATATATGAACGATGAACTCCTGGTTATTTCCTATTTATGGATATGGACGTCTTTTTTGAAAAATTGACAGACAATTATTCGGGAATTTTGATAGAATAGAAGAATACTGTGAAAAAATAAAGTCAATTTTAGGAAGTCAAAGGGTAGGTGACAACCTTGGGCAGAATAGTAGCCGTTACAAACCAGAAAGGCGGGGTGGGGAAGACCACGACATCCGTCAATTTGGGGGCTTGTTTAGCTTATATAGGGAAAAAGGTTTTACTCGTAGATATCGATCCCCAGGGAAACGCCACCAGCGGTGTTGGCGTGGAAAAAGGGGATGTACAGCAGTGCATCTATGATGTGTTAGTGGATGATGTTGACGTAAAAGACACCATCAAACAATCAAAGGTAGAAAATTTATCCATTGTTCCTGCCACTATTTCACTGGCAGGTGCCGAAATTGAATTGGTTCCGACCATTTCCCGTGAAGTTCGCCTGAAGAAAGCGTTGGAGAAGGTGAAAGACGAATTCGATTATGTCATTATCGACTGTCCTCCTTCATTAGGGCTTCTGACCATCAATGCGCTGACGGCCTCGGATGCCGTCGTCATACCGGTACAGTGTGAATATTACGCCCTTGAGGGGTTAAGCCAGCTGTTAAGCACGGTCCGTTTAGTGCAGAAGCATCTCAATCATGATCTCATGATCGATGGTGTATTGTTAACCATGCTCGATGCCAGGACCAATCTTGGAATCCAGGTCATCGAAGAGGTGAAAAAATATTTTCAAGACAAAGTGTATCGCACGATTATCCCACGTAATGTTCGTTTAAGTGAAGCACCCAGTCATGGTGAACCGATTATCATCTATGATGCGAAATCCAGGGGAGCAGAAGTTTATTTAGAACTGGCAAAGGAAGTGGTTGCGAATGGCTAAAGGTTTAGGAAAGGGCATCAACGCTCTCTTTACCAATATGCAAACAACTCAAAATGAAGAGTCCGTTCAGGAAGTGAGCCTGAAAGAAATAAGGCCGAACCCCTACCAGCCACGAAAGATCTTTGAACCGCAGGCAATCGAAGAGTTGAAGGAATCGATCATGGAGCACGGGATCCTCCAACCGATCATTGTCCGTAAATCCATCAAGGGATATGAAATCGTGGTCGGTGAACGCCGGTACCGTGCAGCCACAGCGGCTGAATTAGAGACCGTTCCTGTCGTGGTACGTGAATTGGATGATCGACAAATGATGGAGCTTGCCGTCTTGGAGAACCTTCAGCGTGAGGACCTGACGCCGATCGAAGAAGGCGCAGCCTATCAGATGCTGATGGATAAGTTAAAGCTTACGCAGGAGGAATTGGCGAAGCGATTAGGGAAGAGCAGACCTCATATCGCGAACCATATCCGGTTACTCTCCCTTCCTTCGCCCATTCAGGAGCTTATTTCTGAAGGCAAGCTGTCGATGGGACATGGCCGTGCCCTCCTTGGGTTGAAAAATAAAAAGAATCTTTCCGTGATCGTGAATCGGATCATGAAGGAATCGTTAAACGTCCGCCAATTAGAGAGAATCATTCAGGAACTGAATGAGAATGTTCCACGTGAAACAAAAAAGACCGAGCGGAAAGATGTTTTCATCCAGGAGCAGGAATCTCTGCTTCGTGAACGCTTCGGCACGACCGTCACGATTAAACAATCGAAGAAAAAAGGCAAAATCGAACTGGAATTCTTCTCGAAGGAAGACCTGGATCGGATTTTGGAGTTATTGCAGTAGAACACATGTGAAAGGGACTGACTTAGCCGGTATATCACATACCCGTTAAGCCGGTCCTCTTCCATATGGTACATAGAGCATTCTATTCTTAGGTAAATACATATAAGGGGAAACGTCATGGTACTTTTAGGAACGTTAGTAAATGGAGTATGTATTATCATCGGGACCCTCCTTGGGAAGATCCTGCACCGCATCCCGGAAGACATGAAGGGCACCGTCATGAAAGCGATCGGACTCGCCGTCATCGTTCTTGGCTTACAGATGGGACTGAAAAGCGAAAACTTTCTCATCGTGATCATCAGTCTCGCCCTTGGTGCTGCATGGGGAGAGTGGATGAATCTTGAGGACAGGCTGAACGCTTTGGGTAACTGGCTCGAAAAAAAGCTTGGAAGCAAGAGTGAAACCTCTATTTCCCAAGGGTTCGTAACCGCGACCCTGATTTTTGTCATTGGGGCCATGGCTGTGATCGGCGCATTGGATAGTGGTATAAGGGGAGATCATGATGTTCTGTTGACCAAGTCGATCATTGATGGATTCACCTCTCTGATCCTAACGACGACCCTGGGGATCGGTGTCATGTTTTCAGCCATCCCTGTCGTCCTTTATCAAGGGTTTATCGCCCTATTCGCCACTCAAATCCATCAATGGGTCCCAAAGGAACTGATGGATGCGTACATTGTCGAGATGACCTCAACGGGTGGGATCATGATTTTTGCAATTGGACTCAATCTCCTCGGGGTGACGAAAATACGAGTGGCCAATTTGCTTCCCGGCATCATCGTGGTGGGCATGGTGGTCGGAATCATCCACGCATACCAGTTGTATATGTAATCATAAAAGGAGATGACGAAATGCGTCATCTCCTTTCTTTATTGCTGCAATTCTTCCCGCCACTTTTCAATACTCACGGCATTTCGCCGTTCAACTGAATCTCCTGCAAGCACAATCGCTTCTGCAATCGTCCTGGCCATTTTCATCACCAGATTCAAACGTGTATTCTGTAGTACAAAGAACTCCATAAACCCACTGACATTCACGATTCCTGTCAAATGAATCTCCCCGACCTCAGGCAGCTCTTTATTAACTCCGGCCCCTGGTTTCAAAGGGCCTTCGCTTAATTGAATGGCGCCTACGCTCTTTAATCGTCCGAGACAGGCATCGACACCGATGATAAAGGGATTGATATGTCTGGAGGTGATCTCACTAAGCTTCTCTTCCAGATTCACAGCGTGGATCGGATCGTCCAATGTGCCATAGACATGGAAGGGCTTGATATCCTGTTCCTCTATCAGTGTGCCAACCAAAGGTCCCAGTGAATCCCCCGTCGAGCGATCAGTACCGATACAGACAAATACGATGGGCCTTGTACGATAATAAGTGGGAAGCATCGACGACAATTGAACGGAAAGATCCTGTGCCGCGCGCTCTTCCTGATGAAGGACTCTAAAGGGTTCAGGTCTTCGTTCAAATAATCCTTTTTTCAGATTCATCGCTTCCACTCCTTCGGTTGTGTTGAAGGGGTGACCTTCCGTTGGCCGGTCCCTTCTGCCAAAATCAATTTTTTAGTATTATCAGTATACGGACGATTTCTTTTTTTCATACATAATATGGTCCGATTTTTCATAAAATAAAAATTTTCTAGAAACTAATCTTTATGAGGTTATATCTACACAAGGTTAGGGAAAGTTGATAAAATAAGGAATACTCTTATTGAATGATAAGTGGAGGTTCGTATATGTCGGGTACAAAAACAGATGTAAAAGATGCCGTAGATAAACTAAAGCAAAATGAAGCTGTAGACAAGCTCATAGATAATGAATTTTGGATGTCCTTAGGTACAGGTACCTTAAAAATTGTGGCAATCATGGTCATTACATATGTTGCCTTAAGAATTGGTAAATCAGCGATTAGAAACGTCTTTAAGGTAAGGTCGCGGTCACCTCTTAAGTTTACGGAACGTCGGGAAGCTACTTTATTAAAGCTCCTTGAAAATGTATTAACCTATGTGATTTACTTCATCAGTCTCATGACGATTTTGTCGACTCTTGCTATTGATGTAAAAGGACTCATCGCCGGTGCCGGAATCGTCGGTCTTGCCGTCGGTTTCGGGGCGCAGAATCTGGTCCGTGATATCATCACCGGGTTCTTTATCATTTTCGAGGATCAATTTTCAGTCGGTGATTATGTGCGAATCGGTTCTGCAGAGGGAACCGTCGAAGAAATTGGATTGCGTACGACAAAGATCAAAAGCTGGACCGGTGAACTTCACATCTTCCCCAACGGAAACATTACAGAAGTGACGAATTTCTCCGTCCATAATAGTATCGCCGTCGTGGATGTCAGTATTGCCTATGAAGAAAACATAGAGGAAGCTGAAAAGGTGATGCAGGATCTTCTTCTTTCTTTACCTCAAAAGTACGAAGATCTTGTGAATCCACCCGAGCTTCTCGGGGTTCAAACTCTAGGAGCATCCGATGTCGTCATCCGGATCGTCGCCGAAACCGTGCCGATGAGGCATTGGTATATGGCGAGGATGATACGGAAAGAAGTGAAACTTTGCCTGGATGCGCACGGTATTGAAATTCCATTCCCTCGCATGGTGATGTATTCACGTAAGGACGAAGAAGAGTTGCACCCGCGTGAAGAGAAACAAAGAAGACTTGAAAGCGAATGAGGAGGAAATGGTAGTGGAGCCAAAGACATTCACTTTAAATGATATTGTAGAAATGAAGAAGCCTCATCCATGCGGTACGAACCGCTGGAAAGTGATCCGTATGGGGATGGATATTCGCATCAAGTGTGTAGGGTGCGGTCACAGTGTCATGATCCCCAGAAAAGATTTTGCGAAAAAAATGAAAAAAGTCATTTCAAGCGGTGAAGAAGAATAAGTATTCTTTTTTTACCCATAATTCTTTTGACCTAATCCATCTAACGTTCAAATGAGCGTTCTTGAGAGCATTCAGTCTTTTTCCTGCGACTGGGTGCTTTTTTTGTGCAGGAAGATTTCCCCTGTGCCCTGGAAGCTTCACTTGTCTTTTCCCTCTATTATCTCTATAATTGTGAAAGGTTCGACCGTTTACTTGTTTTTCAATCTTACAGGATTTTTTAATAGATAAGAATATAGATGAGGAGTGACCGAAATGGCATTAACAGCTGGTATTGTCGGGTTACCTAACGTAGGGAAATCCACTTTATTCAACGCAATTACAAAAGCAGGTGCAGAATCTGCCAACTACCCTTTCTGTACCATTGATCCGAACGTAGGAATCGTAGAGGTTCCCGATCACCGATTAGATAAATTAACAGAACTCGTGGACCCGAAGAAGACGGTTCCCACAGCTTTTGAGTTCACGGATATTGCCGGAATTGTAAAAGGGGCAAGTAAAGGGGAAGGATTAGGGAACAAATTCCTATCCCACATCCGCCAGGTGGACGCGATCTGTCAGGTTGTCCGTTGTTTCGCCGATGATAATATCACGCACGTTTCCGGAAAAGTAGATCCGATTGCGGATATTGAAGTCATCAACCTGGAATTGATCCTCGCTGACCTTGAGACAGTCGATAAGCGTCTTGCCAGAGTTCAAAAAATGGCCAAGCAAAAAGATAAAGAAGCGGTATTTGAACATGATATCCTCGTGAAAATCAAAGAAGCTTTGGAAGCAGAGCAGCCTGCCCGTACAGTGGAGTTCTCTGATGAACAAATGAAGCTTGTGAAACAACTTCACCTTCTGACTTCAAAGCCGGTATTATATGTAGCGAACGTTAGTGAAGATGAAATCGCGGACCCTTCTGACAACGAATATGTTCAGAAAGTACGTGAATTTGCTAAGGACGACAACGCAGAAGTGATCGTGGTCTGTGCGAAAATCGAATCTGAAATCGCCGAGCTTGATGATGAAGAAAAGGCGATGTTCCTTCAGGAATTAGGAATTGAAGAATCAGGTTTGGATCAATTGATCCGCGCTACCTATTCCCTGCTGGGACTGGCTACGTATTTCACGGCAGGTGTACAGGAAGTCCGTGCCTGGACGTTCCGTGAAGGGATGAAAGCCCCTCAATGTGCAGGTGTCATCCACACCGACTTCGAAAGAGGATTCATCCGTGCCGAAACGGTTTCCTATGAAGACCTGGTAGCTGCCGGAACAATGGGTGCAGCCCGCGAAGCAGGAAAAGTCCGCCTCGAAGGGAAAGAATACCTAGTAAAAGACGGAGATATCATTCACTTCCGTTTTAACGTGTAAAATATCTGAAATTCATCTTACCTTTGTGTATGAAAAGTTGTGTTGAATACTGAAAGAATAAGTTAGGGCTGGCGGTTAGTATTAACCCAATAGATGAGAGTGAAAATTGAACTTGGGCTCATCTAAAGACAATTATTTACTTAAACTTGTATTAGATCTATTTCAGCCTATAAGTTGATTGGAACGGAAGGTGCTCGACTCCTGCGGGAATAGCGGGAAAGTTGAGACCCCACGGGGCAGAGCCCGAGGAGGCTCAACTCACGCCCCGCGGAAAGCGAGCACCTGGAGTGGAAATCAACCAGCACTCGCTTTTATATAAGCAACGAATTTCACGGCAAAACATTATTAAAAGACTAGAGTTTCGATTCTAGTCTTTTTTTTACGTCTTATTGCAATAATAGAAGTCTTATGCTATAATTTTATTTCGTGAGTAATGAACGCATTGCTCCTTGTTCTTTCACAAAGAAAGGACCGCATAGACCACGAGGAGGTGACATTCAGATGAGAAAGTACGAAGTTATGTACATTGTCCGCCCAAACATTGACGATGAGTCAAAGAAAGCAGTAGTTGAGCGTTTCGATAACGTTTTAACAACTAACGGCGCGGAAATCATCGAGTCAAAAGATTGGGGTAAACGTCGTTTAGCGTATGAAATCAACGATTTTCGTGATGGTTTCTATCAACTAGTTAAGATGAGCGCTACTTCTGATGCAGTTAACGAATTCGATCGTTTAGCTAAAATCAGCGATGATATTATCCGTCATATCGTTGTTAAAGAAGAAGAATAATCCGTACGTTTTTTAAGATATACACTTCTATCATCTGTTTCACGTGAAACAGTAACCTAGAAGGAAGGGGTTGATTCTGATGATGAACCGAGTTGTATTAGTAGGGCGTTTAACCAAAGACCCTGAATTAAAATATACTCCAAGTGGAGTGGCTGTGGCTTCGTTCACACTGGCTGTCAATCGTAGTTTTACGAATCAATCAGGTGAACGGGAAGCAGATTTTATTAACTGCGTTGTATGGCGTCGCCCTGCAGAGAATGTAGCAAACTTTCTTAAAAAAGGCAGCTTAGCTGGCGTTGACGGTCGTATTCAAACACGTAATTTCGAAGGACAGGATGGACGTCGTGTGTTTATGACGGAAGTCGTAGCAGAAAGCGTTCAGTTCTTAGAACCGCGTAGTGCGAACCAAGGCGATCGTGGAGGAAGTCCGGGCTATTCGGGTGGAGGTCAGCGCGACCAAGGAAATCCTTATAGTCAGAATCAGAATCAACAGCGCAATAACAACAATAACAACAACTATACACGTGTAGATGAAGATCCATTCGCTAATGACGGTCAGCCGATCGACATTTCCGATGATGATCTGCCATTCTAAACGAACGATAATGAATCCAAACAAGATAGGAGGCGAAACAAATGGCAGGAGGACGTAGAGGTGGACGTAGACGTCGTAAGGTGTGCTACTTCACAGCAAACGGAATTACACATATCGATTTCAAAGATGTAGATCTTCTTAAGAAATTCGTATCTGAACGTGGAAAGATTCTTCCACGTCGTGTAACTGGAACGAACGCTAAGTACCAACGTAAGTTGACTCGTGCGATCAAACGCGCTCGTACAATGGCATTACTTCCATACGTTACTGGTGAATAATATCATTGATCTAAAAGCAGCAGAGACTTGTCTCTGCTGCTTTTTTTTATGTCTCTTCACTGGTGAATTCCCTCCCACCTCTAAAGAATTGCAGGAAAATGTCGATGAATAAGTGTGTACATAGATGTTTTTTGTAGGAAAAGGGGGAATTTTGGTGAAAAAAATCAGAACCAAAAAAAACAAAAAAGACCATAAAAAGAATTTTATTTTATCCTCGATCAGAATGAAGCTTATCGTCATCATTTCTATTTTATTTATGGTTTCCTTGGCTGTCATCATTTCGATTACCAGCTGGCAGACGAGAATGAAAACGGAGGATGAAGTCATCAGTCAGACTCAAGGAATCGTGGGTGAGCTCAATAATTCCGTTCAGCTGTTCCTTGGACAGTATGAAAAGAGCATCGATCAATACTCCATCTCGAATTCATTGAAAAACTACGCAAAGGCCCAACTGCAGACTGGGAAAGAAGAGGGAATGGATAATACGGAGTTATATGCGAATATCCAATCTGACTTTGATAATTATTTAAGTCTATATGACGAAGCGACTTCAATCTACTTTGCGTCACCGAATAAGAAATTGAAAATCGTTCCGTCTGTATCGTTACCCGCTGATTTTGATCCCACAAGCAGGGAATGGTATAAAAAAGCTGATGAAGCAAGGGCCGGTGTTGTATGGAGCGAACCCTATGTAGACGAGGCAACGGATGAATATATCATAACCGCTTCACGGGCCATCGTATCCGATAATAAAGTGGTAGGTGTATTGGGTGTCGACATCAACCTGACGAAGCTGACCAACCGGGTATCAAAGATGGAAATCGGGTACAATGGCTATCCGTTCTTGATCGGCCTTGATGGAACGGCCATCGTCCACCCAACCAAGCGCGGCGAGGATCTGTCCACATTGCCTTTCATCAGCAAAATGCTGAAATCCGAAAAAGAATCGGACACGATCCGTTATGAACTCGAAGGCGATAAAAAAGTGCTGGTGTACAGTACGGTCCCGAAGACCAATTGGAAAGTGGGATCTGCCTATAACATGGAGGATCTCATTCAATCGTCGAAAGACATTGAACGCTTACTGCTGATTACGGCTCTCATTGCACTGGTCATCATGCTCATTATGGTTGTGATTGTAGCCAATATGATGACGAAACCGATTAAACAGCTGCAAAAAACGGTGACAGACGTTTCTTCCGGTGATTTGTCGATTCAATCTACGATCAACAAAAAAGATGAAACGGGACTACTCGCATCTGATTTAAATAAGATGATCGTCAATATGAAGGATACGATCAAAGTCGTTCAGGCATCGATTTATAACGTACGGGAATCTGCTGAAGGATTAAGTGCGGTTTCAGAGGAAACGAATGCGTCAAGTGAAGAAATGGCAAAGGCCGTTTCCGAAATTGCGAGCGGGGCTTCCCAGTCGGCTGCTGACTCGGACAGGGCCAATCTTCAAACAGAGCAGCTGGGGGCAAGGATCGATGGGGTTTATGAAAAATCCAAAGCCATGTCTGAACTTGCTGGAAAAGCAGATGTCATGAACCAGTCAGGATTAAATCAGGTGAAAGAATTAGAGAACGCCTACCATTCTTCCAGTGAATACATCTCTTCCATGGAGAAGGTCATCCTTAGCCTGGAAGCGAAAGTGAAGACGATCGAATCGGTGATGGGAACGATCACGGAGATTTCGTCTCAAACGAACCTGCTTGCCCTCAATGCGAGCATCGAAGCGGCAAGAGCCGGAGAGCACGGCAAAGGCTTCGCTGTAGTAGCTGAAGAGGTACGCAAGCTTGCTGACCAATCCGTAAAGGCAACAGAAGAGGTAAAGCGCACCATCGTTGAAATCCAACAGGGATCTCATCAGGCGGTGGATGAAATGGTGAAAACGAAGGAAACATTCGAAGTACAGAATGATGTGATTCAAAAAACGAATCATGTTTTCGATCAAACGTCACAACTAATGAAATCGATGCAGCGTGAAATTGAGAATATGTATAACGAAGTGGGTCAAATCAATCTCGAAAAGGATGAAGTGGTCAACGTAATCCAGATGATGGCCGCAACAGCCGAAGAGACAGCCGCTTCCTGCGAGGAAATGAGTGCTTCGACAGAGGAGCAGGTAAGGGCCGTCCAATCCGTTACAGAAGCGGCAGAACGCCTGACGGACTTAAGCCAGGAGCTTCAGGCATCGATTGAACGCTTTAAAATTTCATAATTTGCGATATGAGGGTAGTCCTGACACATTGCCATTCTTTATCTGCTGCGTATACTCCTTTTTAGAGTGAGTGCATACTAGAGTAGATGAAGAAGAGAAGCATGTTGAAGGACTGCCTTCTTTTTTTGTGTGAGTCATTAAGATGAAATCTATCTTCAAAATTGATATGATAGTGCTATTGCATTGTTTAATCTATCGTAAGGAGCGTTTTGAGTGAGGAATCCCCGTGTGTTGACTGAAGGTGCGCTTATGCTCGCCATCTTTACTGTGTTAATGTTATTGAGTTTATATGTTCCGCTGATTGGGACGCTGGCATTTTTCGTGCTGCCCCTCCCTCTTATTTTATTCAGTTCCAAGTATTCATTATGGAACTCGATTGTGGTATTGATCGGATCACTTGGTCTGTCTTTCTTATTTGGCGGGCTGCTTGCACTGCCGGTTGCCTTTATGGTGGCGACGACCGGGGTGGTCATCGGCTGGTGTGTGAAGGCAAACGTGGATAAGATGAGGCTGTTTATGGCAGCGAGTCTTACCCTTGTCATCAATATTGTGTTAGGGTACGTTGTTTCGATCTTATTCTTAGGTGTTAACATAATAGAAGACAGCCTGAAGGAATCAAAGGCTGCTTATTATTCTTTATTTGAGACGCTTGGTCAGGAGCCGGACAAGAAGCTGGTCGATAGTCTGGAGACTTCGATTGACTTGATTCATACCTTGATGCCTACGCTGTTTGTAGGAATTTCCGTCGTACTGGCATTGGTATTTATCTTGATCAATTTCCCGATTATGAAGCGTCTGGGGAGAGAAGTTCCCGTGTTCAAGCCGTTCAGGGAATGGAAGCTTCCGAAGAGCATTCTTTGGTATTATTTAATTACCCTCGTGCTTTCCATGATCCTGCAGCCGGAGAAAGGGACATATGCTTATACGGCACTGATCAATGTCCTTTATGTCCTGCAGACGTTAATGGCGGTCCAGGGTCTGTCGTTCCTTTATTTCTTTGCTCATCTCAAAGGGTGGTCCAAAGGGATTTTGGTATTAATTACAATCATTTCGATTCCTCTTCTTTATCTCGTGCGAATTTTAGGTATAATTGACTTAGGATTTGATCTAAGACAACGCCTCCAACGTAAGTCATAGAAATTTAAGATCCAGGAGCTGAAATCATGCCATCTTATTTTAATAAGCGAATGATCCGCTACCCATTGTACGGTCTAGCTATATTAACAGCTCTATTGTTAGTATCGGTTTCCTTTTACCAATGGATCATTTCGTTAATAGGGTTGATTGTCTTTGGAATCGTGTACTTTCTTGCTTTCTATTTTGAAAGAAGGTCACACGAAGAAACAGAGGAATATATCTCCACTTTATCCTATCGCGTCAAGCGTGTCGGAGAAGAAGCGTTAATGGAGATGCCCATTGGGATCATGCTGATCAATGATGAATATTACATAGAATGGACAAACCCTTTTCTGGCCTCTTGTTTCAATGAAGACACAGTCGTGGGAAGATCCCTTTACGATGTGGCAGAATCTCTCGTTCCATTAATCAAACAGGAAGTCGATTCGGAAATCGTAACGATTAATGAGAGAAAGTATCATGTCGTATTGAAGCTCAAGGAAAAACTACTCTACTTCTTTGATGTCACGGAACAAAAAGAAATAGAAAAGCAATATCATGATGAACGCACGAATATTGGAATCATCTTTCTAGATAACTATGATGAATTGACTCAAGGGATGGATGACCAGACGAGAAGCAGCTTGAACAGTCTCGTGACATCCATTCTGAATAAGTGGGCAAAAGAGTACGGCGTGTTCTTGAAGAGGGTCTCTTCCGAACGATTCATCGCCGTCATAAATGAAAAGATCCTTCAGGTGCTGGAGAAAGAAAAGTTCGGTATCCTGGATGATGTCAGGGATACGACATCGAAGCAGAATGTTCCCCTTACCTTGAGTATAGGTGTGGGAACAGGGGTTTCTTCCCTTCCGGAACTCGGGACACTGGCTCAATCAAGCCTGGACCTTGCACTTGGGCGGGGCGGAGATCAGGTGGCCATCAAACAGACCAACGGAAAGGTCAAATTCTACGGCGGGAAAACCAATCCGATGGAAAAGCGCACCCGTGTAAGAGCCAGGGTCATTTCCCATGCATTGAAAGAAATCATGATCGAAAGTGACAAGGTCATCATCATGGGACATAAGCATCCCGATATGGACGCCATCGGAGCGGCCATCGGGATCAGGAAAGTGGCGCAGATGAATCAGCGTGAAGGCTATGTCGTTCTGAACTTTAATGAAATCGACAATGGTGTGAAACGGTTGATGAAGGAAATCAAAGCGAATACCGATCTCTATCCGCGTTTCATCACCCCGGAGGAAGCTCTTGAAATGGCGACGGACGATACGGTGCTCGTCGTTGTCGATACCCATAAGCCTTCCCTGGTCATTGAAGAAAAGCTTTTAAACAAAGTGGATAAAGTCGTCGTCATCGATCATCATCGACGAGGCGAAGATTTTATCAAAAATCCACTGCTTGTCTATATGGAGCCTTATGCTTCTTCTACTGCAGAGCTTGTGACAGAGCTGCTCGAGTATCAGCCAAAGCATGAGAAGATCACGATGCTCGAAGCGACATCGCTTCTTGCCGGGATCATTGTCGATACGAAGAGCTTTACGCTTCGGACGGGGTCGAGAACCTTCGATGCCGCTTCCTACTTACGGGCTCAAGGGGCGGATACGGTGCTGGTCCAAAAATTCCTCAAAGAGGATGTCGAGACGTATATCAAGCGTTCCCGGTTGATCGAATCGGTCAAGTTCTTCCGTGAAGGGGTCGCCATTGCGAAAGCGGAGGATGATGTCATTTATGATCCCGTCCTCATCGCCCAGGCAGCCGACACCTTATTGACCATGGATGAAGTCATCGCGTCCTTCGTCATCTCGAAGCGGGATCCTGACACAATCGGTATCAGTGCCCGTTCACTCGGGGACGTTAACGTACAGATCATCATGGAAAACCTGAACGGTGGAGGTCATTTAACCAATGCCGCCACCCAGATCAAGCAGGTATCGGTCCTGGAAGCGGAAGAACAGCTGAAAGAAGCATTAAATGATTATTTTGAAGGGAGAAAAGAGATATGAAAGTCATTTTCTTAAAAGACGTTAAAGGCAAAGGTAAAAAAGGTGAAGTGAAAAACGTAGCAGACGGCTATGCACATAACTTTTTATTGAAAAAAGGTTTGGCTGTTGAAGCAACGAACGCAAACATGGGTCAGCTCGAGGGTCAAAAGAAAAAAGAGGAGCAGCTGGCTCAAGAGGAACTGGAAGAAGCGAAAAAATTAAAAGCGACGTTAGAAGAGATCACTGTTGAAATGAAAGCGAAGTCTGGTGAAGGCGGCCGTCTATTCGGTTCCATCACGAGCAAGCAAATCGCCGATGAGCTGAAAAAAGCACATGACATTAAGATCGATAAGCGTAAAATTGAAATGAATGATGCGATCCGCGCCCTTGGCTACACGAATGTGCCTGTGAAACTGCATACGGATGTGTCCGCAACATTAAAGGTACATGTAACGGAAGAATAGTTTTCCACTGAATATACGAAATTTGGTAACTTCATTTTGAGAAAAACATGTTAAAATGAATATAGCTTGATATGAAATGTGATCTGGATTTTATCCTGATCACATTTTTTCGGTAAAATACCATTCTTTTTTTATATAGATAATGAAAGTCAGGATCTGTTTGATCGTAAGGGAGGCGTGAGCATAGATGAATGAAATGTTTCAGGACCGGGTTCCACCTCAGAATATAGAGGCTGAACAAGCGGTATTAGGGGCCATTTTCCTGGAGCCCAGTGCGTTGACGACCACATCGGAAATATTGATTCCAGAGGATTTTTATCGCCATTCTCACCAGAGAATATATAATGTCATGCTGAATCTGGGTGACGGCGGAAAGGCCGTTGACCTGATCACGGTGACAGAGGAACTGGCAGCAGCGAAAGAACTTGAAGATGTAGGCGGGGTCGCTTACTTGAGTGAACTTGCTGCTTCCGTTCCGACCGCTGCAAATATTGAATACTACGCAAAGATTGTGGAAGAGAAATCATTGCTGCGCCGGTTGATCCGGACAGCGACCGATATCGCTTCTGACGGGTATGCCCGGGAAGATGAAGTGGACAGCCTTCTGAGCGAAGCGGAAAAAAACATCATGGAAGTGGCTCAACGAAAAAATGCAGGGGCCTTCCATAATATTAAAGATGTCCTGGTGCGGACATACGACAACATTGAAACCTTGACGAATCGTAAAGGCGACGTCACGGGGATTTCAACGGGATTCGCCGATCTTGATCATATGACGGCAGGGTTCCAGCGAAATGATTTGATCATTGTAGGGGCACGTCCTTCCATGGGTAAGACAGCCTTTGCCCTGAACATCGCGCAAAACGTAGCCGTAAAGGCCAAGGAAAACGTAGCCATCTTCTCACTCGAGATGGGTGCGGAACAGCTCGTCATGCGTATGCTGTGTGCAGAAGGAAACATTAACGCACAAAACCTGCGTACCGGAGATCTGACAGACGAAGATTGGAGAAAGCTGACGATGGCTATGGGAAGCCTATCGAATGCCGGTATCTATATCGATGATACGCCGGGGATCAAAGTCGGGGAGATCCGTTCCAAATGCCGTCGACTCGCTCAGGAGCACGGTCTTGGAATGATCCTCATCGACTACTTGCAGCTGATCCAGGGTAGCGGGCGTTCCGGCGAGAACCGTCAGCAGGAGGTTTCTGAAATCTCCCGCTCCCTTAAGGGACTTGCCCGTGAGCTTCAAGTTCCCGTCATCGCATTGTCCCAGCTTTCCCGTGGAGTGGAGCAGCGTCAGGATAAACGTCCGATGATGTCTGATATCCGTGAATCCGGAAGTATCGAGCAGGATGCGGATATCGTAGCCTTCCTTTACCGTGAAGATTACTATGATAAAGAAGCGGAAAATAAGAACATCATCGAAATCATCATCGCCAAGCAGCGTAACGGTCCGGTCGGGAACGTGTCTCTGGCATTCGTGAAGGAATACAATAAATTCGTGAATCTCGAGCGGCGGTTTGATGACGCTCCGGCTTAATAAAAAAAATCCAAGCTTATCAGGCTTGGATTTTTTTTATTGTTATAAGATCGTCGCATGCTGATGGGCATGAAGCCTTGTGAAGATACCATCCTCTTTTGAGAGCAGTTCTTCATGTGTCCCATCTTCGGCAATCCCATCTTCTGTGACGACCAAAATGCGGTCAGCCTTACGAATCGTCGCCAATCGGTGAGCGATGACCAGGGTGGTCCGGTCTTTGGCCAGTTCATTTAACGCCTCTTGGATGATGGCTTCCGTTTCCGTATCCAGTGCGGAAGTGGCCTCATCAAGTATCAGGATCCTCGGATTCTTAAGGAACATACGGGCAATGGACAAGCGCTGCTTTTGTCCTCCCGATAGCTTCAATCCCCTCTCTCCGATCTGTGTATCGTATCCATCGGGAAGGGAGGCAATAAGATCCGTCAGGTGGGAACGTCTCGTCGCTTCCTCGATTTCTTCCTGAGACGCATCGAGTTTCCCATAGGCGATATTTTCCCTGAGCGTTCCTGTGAATAGGAACACGTCCTGCTGTACGATCCCGATTTGAGAGCGGAGGGATTCCTTCGTCATCTCACGGATATCGATCCCATCAATGGTGATGGCTCCTTCTTCTATATCATAGAACCGGGGAATCAATGAGCATATCGTCGTTTTCCCGGCACCGGAAGGACCGACAAATGCGACCGTCTGTCCTGGTTGGATGGTGAAGGATAAATCGTTCAGAATGGTCCGGTCAGGTTCATATCCAAAAGTCACGTCGTTAAAGGCAATATCCCCTCTGAGCGTAGACACTTCAACAGCATGGGGGCGATTCTCGATATCCGGCTCCATATCCATAAGCTCGGTGAACCGCTTAAAGCCTGCCATTCCCTTTGGATAAAGCTCTAAGAGGGCTGAAATCTTGTCGATCGGTTTAAACAGGACGTTGATATAAAGGATGAAGGCGACAAGTTCTCCGTAGGATAGGACACCAGAAAAGCTTAACCAGGCTCCGTATACAAGGATGATCAAGGTCATTAAGCGTGTCGTAATATAGATCCCTGATAAGTTGACGCTCATCACGTTATAAGCTTTCAACTTGGACTTCCTGAAAAATTGATTATTCTCATTGAATCGTTCCATCTCATAGGATTCATTCGTGAACGATTGAACCACTCTCGCCCCTGACACACTGTCTTCTACTCGGCTGTTGACGTCAGCTATATTTCCATACATCTTCGTCCAGGCAGCGTTCATTTTAATATTGGAATACGAAATGAGCCATACAAGGAAAGGAACAATGATGATCGCCACCAGAGCAAGCTCCATATTGATCGAGAGCATGATCCAAAATGCCCCGATAAAGGTCATGACGGCGATGAACAGATCTTCGGGCCCGTGGTGGGCAAGCTCCCCGATATCCATCAGGTCGTTCGTCACCCGGCTCATGATATGACCCGTTTTCGTATTGTCAAAGAAGCGGAAGGATTGCCTTTGCACATGCTGGAACAATTCCCTCCTCATATCCGTCTCGATATTGATCCCGAGCTTATGCCCCCAGTAGTTCACCACGAACTGCATGCTCGAACTGAGCAAATAGAGAACCAGGAGACCCGCTGAAACAGCCAGGATGGTGCTCCAATTCCCATCAGGCAATAATGAATCTATGAACCACGATACGGCCAAAGGAAATCCCAACTCTAAAAGTCCTACCAACACCGCACAGACGAAATCAATATAAAAAAGCCGCCGGTGCGGACGGTAATAACCAAAAAATCGTCTTATCATCAAACCTCACCTCGATATTCAATTGTATGTAAAATTCAAAATGCTTATTTTAGATTAGCAAAAGTTTCTATATTGCGCTATCCTATTTATTCGCTTCTTTACCAAGCTTGATCAATTAAATTGAGTGCTTTTGCTCTGTTCGTATATCGTACTGCTTGGTTGTCAGGGGATTCGCTCCCTTTCCGCTGACGACCGGTCAAGCCTCCTCGCATTCGCTGCGGGGTCTTGCCTCGCCCGTTTTTCCGCAGGAGTCTCGCAAATCCCCTGACAACCTTAATGATTTTTAACTATCACAATAAGGTTGAATTACTGCTCCCATGTAGATAGTTTATCTCCTGAATCAAACAATCTACATTAGGCGTTTTTTTGTATTTGCCATCTGTGCTTTTATATTCTGTCTCTATAATGAGAAAGTGGATTGTAGCGTAAGGCACTTGACTCCTGCGGGAAATAGAGGAAAGGTCGAGACCCCGCAGGGCAATGCCCGAGGAGGCTCGACTTCCTCCCCGCGCGAGTCTTGTGCCTGGAGCGGAAAGGAACGGTCCCCGTTTTCACACACCATCATTACTCACTTTTATTTAAGTTTTTATTATTTTTCTCAAAATTCTTAAACTAGAGGATTTTTAGGATGAAACCTTGAAATTACACGAACATAATGATAATTACCTATATAAACGTTCGTGTTTTCATTGACTTTCACTTTTAGTGTTGATAAAATGAGTTTGTTTGATAAAAGAGGGAATACTAATTCCCGTCGGAGGTGCTTAATATGTCTTCAGTAGTAGTAGTAGGAACGCAATGGGGAGACGAAGGAAAAGGAAAGATCACTGACTTCCTTTCTGAACATGCAGAAGTTATCGCGCGTTACCAAGGTGGGAACAACGCGGGTCATACGATTAAGTTTGACGGTGAAACATATAAATTACACTTAATTCCATCAGGTATATTCTATAATGAAAAAACATCCGTCATCGGAAATGGGATGGTTGTCGATCCGAAAGCTCTAGTAAAAGAGTTGAAATATCTTCACGATCGTGATGTGAAAACAGACAACCTTAGAATCAGCAATCGTGCACACGTGATTCTTCCATACCACTTGAAACTGGATGAAATTGATGAAGAACGTAAAGGTGCCAATAAAATCGGTACAACGAAAAAAGGAATCGGTCCTGCTTATATGGATAAAGCAGCACGTGTCGGAATCCGAATCGCAGATCTTCTGGATCGTCAATCGTTCGAAGAAAAGCTTGCACGTAATCTTGAAGAGAAAAACCGCCTTTTCGAAAAGTTCTATGAAACAGAAGGCTTCAACATTGATGACATCCTGGATGAGTACTATGAATACGGTCAACAGATCAAGCACTATGTTGTCGATACATCCGTTGTATTAAACGATGCCATCGATAACGGACGCCGTGTTCTATTCGAAGGAGCTCAAGGGGTTATGCTTGATATCGATCAAGGTACATACCCGTTTGTCACGTCTTCAAATCCGGTAGCTGGTGGAGTAACGATCGGTTCCGGAGTAGGCCCAACAAAAATCAATCACGTAGTCGGAGTATCAAAAGCATACACAACACGTGTTGGGGACGGACCTTTCCCTACTGAATTAAACAATGAAATCGGAGATCAAATCCGTGAAGTCGGCCGTGAATACGGTACAACGACTGGACGCCCCCGTCGTGTCGGCTGGTTCGACAGTGTGGTTGTGCGTCACGCCCGCCGTGTCAGCGGGTTAACGGATCTTTCACTGAATTCGATCGACGTCCTGACAGGAATCGAAACATTGAAGATCTGTGTAGCTTACCAATACAAAGGTGAAGTCATGGAAGAGTTCCCGGCTAACCTGAACATCCTGGCTGAATGTGAGCCTGTATATGAAGAGCTTCCAGGCTGGACGGAAGACATCACAGGATGCAAGACGCTGTCGGATCTTCCTGAGAACGCTCGTCACTACTTAGAGCGCGTATCTCAATTGACTGGTATCCCTCTTTCCATCTTCTCTGTCGGCCCTGACCGTTCTCAAACGAATGTGGTTCGCAGCGTATGGAGCCCGAATTAATGATACAAAAAAACTCTTAGCCTACGTGTAGGCTAAGAGTTTTTTTATTGGTTCAATTGCTCATATACCCGGTCATGACATACGACATAGAGGGTATCCTTTGGATGCAGCTCCCTGTTCATGGCATCGGAGAAATCCATATTATCATTCACAGCGAGAAGGATGGCCCCTTTTTCAAGAAGCTCCTCGGATGCCTGTTTGATCGTCTTCCAATTTTCTTGCACCTTGAATTCATGAATGTTATTCCCATACCGCTTACTGAGTAGTTGTCTGAACAAATTCGTCGTTCCAGGGTGAAGGGTCGCTTTTGCCATGAGAAGGGAAACGGAGTCATTGGATAAAATAAAGTCCTCAACGGCAATGTGCTGGAACTTAGGGATATGCCGGTCCTCCGATACTTCCACAATGGTATGGACTTCCCTTTGATGCGTTTTAGATAACCCTTCAACGGCTGAGGCAATCAGCAAGGTCTTACCATCCACCAGGGAAGGGTCCTCGATTTTCGAATCGGAGAAGATCGCCACACGTTTCGCTTCAAAGATATTCGCCTTCAGCAACACGTTTTCATCGGAAGGGTCTCCCTGGATGAAATGGACCTGCTCATGCTCGATCGGCGTGATGGAAAGCATATCAATGAGGACGATCTCAGCATCGGGTACATGGGCAAGAATTTCTTCAATTGCCCTTTCCGTTTTTTTAGACCAATTGATGTAAATATAATGATCTTCATATGTATACACTAGCTTTCCCTCCCTTTTGAATTTCTGAAACGTGGTGATCGAATCAACGGTTTTACTGATCAGCACCCCGATGATCCCGATCCCGAAGATGAAGAGGAAAATCCCAAGCATCCGTCCCTCCACCGAAACGGGAAAATAATCCCCATATCCGACAGTCGTCAAGGTCGTCATCGTCCACCAGAACCCGTCAAAGAGCGATGGAAACGTTTCTGGTTCCAATAAATGACTGCCAAAGGTTCCAAACAGGATGATAATCAGGGATAATAGAAGAATGAAACCGAAGTCCATCTTCGTAATCTGCTTCCAAAGTCTTTGGAAAATGATCATACGTACCCTCCTTATAAAAAAATCATAGTTCAATCATACCAATGAACGAATGGAAAATGAAACCTTTTCCTCACTGGTTCGTATAGTTTAAAGAAAACATAATAGGAGGATGCCATTTAATGAAAGAACCGATATTAGAGTATCGATTGAGAAAGGGAAACGACACCTTTGAACCCATCTATCACTACCCCGATATAGAACTTGAACAAATCCTCGCAAGAAGGGAATGTGAGTTCTTCGTGAAGGAAGGGGTCACCTACCGACAGCTCTCATCTGCCGTGGAAGGGAATCTGTTCATCATATACGTTGAAACGTATGAAGAGGAACCACTGAAGGATCCTTTGTTCCCTCCAGAGCGACTGGTACTGGAAATACGGGAATTAAATCAGCGGAAAAATCATCCCATTCTGAAAATAGAACACCATGATTATCATCTGGATATCCTAAGTGTCATCGGTTCCGTTTATTACTATATAGATGGGGTCGAATGGGAACGTGACTCTGCTGAAATCGATGAAGATCGCTATGTGTATTTACTCTATGTGAAAGCGACGGGATATAAACTGGAGGAGGAAAGAAGATGAATAAAACGAAAAAAATGATGGCTGGAGTGGCCGCATCCGTCATGGCGATATCTGTCACTGGCTGCGGAAATCAGGACCTCCCACCGGAACCGACGGATGTAGACTGTGACGACTGGGACTGGGATGACGAAAGTGGCACCTATTATTGCGATGATGACCGCTCATCCAACTTCGGCTACTATTACTTTGCGGGAAGAATGTTCAAAAATAAAGCGGGCCTGAGAAATTTCTCAAAATACAAATCCTACTCCAAAAGCTATAAATCAGGAATCGGAAGCGGCTCCAAAGGTGGATTCGGAGGATAATATGACAGCCTCTCACCGTGAAAAAAGAACCGATTTTTACAAGGATATATCTGCATTTTGGCATAATTTATATGATATGGAGTATGCCTTATTGGATATAAAAATGGAAACACGTGAAACTGTTTCAGAAATCCGGGAAGCATCTAAGCGAGTGTACGCCATCTTTGATAAAACAGCGGATCTGCTTCGGGAATTGGAAGATGATACTCTCCTGGAACTTGGATACCCTGAGGAATCCCTTTCTTATATAACGTTTAAATCCATCCCGCAAGAATGTATCATCGGACGCTTCGATTTTGTGGTGGGAGAAGGAGAAATCAAACTATTAGAATTTAATAGTGACACGCCCACCTTTATCAAAGAGCTCTATCACGTGAATGAAAAAGTATGTCGGTATTTTGATTGTCCCAATCCAAATGTTGGGATGGAAGAGCAATTAGCCAAAGAATTGAAACGGGGTCTCTTATCCTCCTGGAAGTCCCTTCAAAGAGAAGGAGAAGCGAAAATCGTCTTCACTTCTCATGTTGACCACGAAGAAGACTACCTGACGACAAGATATATCCAGGAGCTTGCCGGGGTCCCTTCAGAATATGTCAGTCTGGATCGGCTGCAAATTCGGGATGATGGCCTATACACTCCAGACGGCGAGCGGATCGATGTTTTATACCGGCAAACCTATCCGGTTGAGCACCTCGTGGACGATAGGGATCCAATGACGAAAGAGAAGGTCGGTCAGGAACTGCTGCAAATGGCAGTGGAGAAAAAGCTGGCGATCCTGAACCCTCCCTCATCCTTTTTACTGCAATCAAAAGGGGTGCAGGCACTCATTTGGGGGCTGCATGAAGAAGGAAGCCCCTTTTTCACCGAACAAGAACACCGGTGGATCGAACGCTACTTCCTTCCAACCTACCTTGACTCTGAAACGTTTGAAGAAGACGGGCTGACCTATGTGCAAAAACCGGCATTCGGACGCGAAGGAGACACGGTCAAGATCCTGGAAGCGACCGGGAAAGTGCTGCTTGAAGATAAGAACGAAACCTATAAACAGACCCTCCCTGTCTATCAAAAATTTTGCCCACTTCCTGTCTCGGTGATCACAACCGATGAAGGGGAGAAAGAAGCAAGCCTGATGGTCGGAAGCTTCATCATCAACGGCAACCCCGGTGCCATCGGCATACGAGCCGGAAACGCCATCACCGATAATGAATCATACTTTCTGCCTGTAGGAATACAGGAGAAATAAAAAGGAGAGAAACACATGCAAATCATAACAAGTGAAGCCCTACTCAGCTTTCTGGCCCACGTCGGAACCGGCCTTGGACTCATGATCCTAGGCGTTACCGTCTTCGCCTTCACCACCAAATTCTCTGAGGCGACCCTGATCAGAGAAGGAAATATCGCCGTAGCCCTGAAACTTTGGGGTAAAGCCATCGGACTCGCCGTCGTCATCTACACAGTATGGGCGAACAGCCTTAACCTGCTTGATGCGTTCATCTGGGGACTGATCGGAATTGCGACCCAGGTCATCGCCTATTGGATCATCGAGTACGTCCTGACACCGCGTACGAACTTAGCGAAGAAAGTTGAAGAAGGAAACATCGCCATCGGATTCAGCCTGTTCTCCGCTGCTATTGTAGTGGGATTGATTGTGGCGGCCAGTTTGACGTATTGATGTAAGACTATGTGTGAGATAGGGGGATCTGCTGTTGGAGCGGTTTGTTGCTCTGGTGGCGGGTCTTTTTTTATGTGGAATATTGGTAGGAATCCACTTTATGATTGAATTCCCACCAAATTATTCCCCGAGAAATAATTTTCGACATAAAAACCAAAAAAACTGTTGCCCTCGACAATCATCCTGTGATAATATTAATTTCGTTGTCACGAAAGAGGCTTTGATCAAGCTTATCTATTCGTGTTTATATATACTTAGAGAGCCATTAGCTCAGTTGGTAGAGCATCTGACTTTTAATCAGAGGGTCGAAGGTTCGAATCCTTCATGGCTCACCATTTTTTTATGGCCCATTGGTCAAGCGGTTAAGACACCGCCCTTTCACGGCGGTAACACGGGTTCGAATCCCGTATGGGTCATTTTTATTTCCTGAATGATAGATTGCTGGTTTACGAGATATCATTATTTGGAAATAGATTACATAGAAACATATTTTGCTAACGCAAAAAGCTTTGGTCCGGTAGTTCAGTTGGTTAGAATGCCTGCCTGTCACGCAGGAGGTCGCGGGTTCGAGTCCCGTCCGGACCGCCATTTTCATATCTGATATTCATGAAATGGAAAAGGGTTTCGATAAGCGAGAAGGTCGAGGAAGCGATTGAAGGAACACCGGAGCGTATTTTACATACGTGAGGATGTGACTGAGTGAGCTGACGAAGAGATTCGAAGCTTAGCGGAAGCCGAAAACTATATGGCTCAGTAGCTCAGTTGGTAGAGCAATGGACTGAAAATCCATGTGTCGGCGGTTCGATTCCGTCCTGAGCCATCTTACAAAAAGTACTGCGACGACTTTGACTCTCGTAGTACTTTTTTATTATGTCTTTGTAACATACGTGTAACATAAACCACCGGATTCCCTCTAATTTTTACCATTCCTATTTCGATCACGAACCCACCTTTATACCCATTAAATTCCCACTATGACGCGGATCATCCTCTGAAAGGCAAAAGGATATTTTCTGACAAATTATACAGTTATATTACAATCATGATTCTGTGTCCCGGATTTCGTCGAATTATGGTAAATTAGTAAAGTACGAATTTTATAGAATTTACTAAATTAGGCTTAATGAACTACCTTTAACTGGGATTTTTGCTTTAGTTTATAGGAGGCAAGTCAATGAGTTTTGGAGAGAAGTTATCACCCATTTTAGAAAAATATAAAAAATTTAATATTCGACATAGATCAACTCGATTTGCGAAACGAGTGGGAATGACGACCCTCGCTCTTACCACTTTAACGTTTTCTTCTGCGGCGGCCAGCACCGGATCCGAAGAAGAGTTGCAAACCATCTATCATGTCTACATGGGGGATGAGTATGTAGGGGCCGTTACGAGTCAGGACGAAGTAAAGGCTGTTTTGGGTGCAAAGCTTGAGAATGCGAAGAAAGAGTATAAAGACTACCAGGTTGATTTTGATCATGAGGTAACGTACATACCAGAGAATGTATTTACAGCTGTCAAAACGAATAATCAACAGGTCATTGAAAGCTTGAATCAATCCGTATCCATCGAAGCAAATGCGTTTGCTTTGGTTGTGAATAATAAACCGGTTGCTTATGTAAAAGACGAAAAAGCTGCTGAAGAAGCTTTGAAAACCTTTAAGCTTAACTATGTATCAGAAGAAGAACTGAACGAATGGGAAGCGAGAAAAAAGGATTCTTCAACCACTTCTTTACCCGCTTTAAAAGAAAATGAAACGCGTTTATTAGACATTTCTTTTAAAGAGAGTGTTGACGTCAAAAAGGCACAGGTGAAGCCGGAAGAGCTCATGTCGCCTCAAGAAGCGGCTGATTTCCTTGAAAAAGGTGCTTTAGAAGAGAAGAAATACAAGGTTCAAGAAGGCGATGCGTTAAGCACGATTGCTGAAGATCATTCGTTGACGACCGGTAAATTATTGGAGCTTAATGAAGGCGTTAAGGAAGACGGTGCGCTGAAAATAGGCTCGGAGCTAAACGTGACCGTATATGAGCCGCTTGTTCACGTTCTTGTTAGAAAAGAAGCCAATAAGATTGAAAAGATCGCCTATGAAAAAGAAGTAGTGGAAGACTCCTCAATGAATAAAGGCGATACAAAAGTGAAGCAAGAAGGTCAAGATGGTGAGAAATCCGTTACGTTTGAAACGACAGAAGTAAATGGTTCTCAAATAAAGAAAAATGTAAAAGAAGAAAAGAAACTGAAAGATCCAGTGAAGTATATCGTCATCAAAGGAACGAAAGCCACTCCATCAAGAGGTTCGGGAAGTTTTGCATGGCCGACGAATGGCGGGTACATTTCCTCTAAACAAGGACCTAGATGGGGGAAAATGCATAAAGGGATTGACATTGCCCGCCCTAGTGACCGCACGATCAAATCCGTTGATAACGGAAGAGTCGTTTCAGCAGGCTGGGACGATGGCGGTTATGGAAATAAAGTCGTGATCGATCATGGAAATGGGTATAAGACCATCTATGCTCATCTGGACTCCATCTCTGTTTCAGCCGGTCAGACGGTCGAAAGAGGGCAAAAGCTCGGTATCATGGGGGAAACCGGTGAGGCAACGGGTGTTCACCTTCATATCGAAGTATACAAAAATGGATCGATGATCAATCCATTGGATGTACTATAATCAAATAGAGGCAATCAAGCATGGGACTGACACAATCATTTTATTTGTCAGTCCCCTTTGTTATATTTAGATTGTAGTCAACAAGCATGGAAATAAAGGGTATGATAGAGTTAAAGATGAATTAATATGGAGAAAGTGATAAATTTAAAGGAAGACTCTTATACTAATCACAACTTTATATGATACATTACTTTTTTCTAAAAGGAGATCTATTGACATGGAAAAGAAAATATTAGTCGTTGACGATGAGAAACCAATTGCAGATATATTACAGTTCAATTTGAAAAAGGAAGGCTATGAGGTTCATTGTGCGTATGACGGCGATGAAGCAGTCAAGATGGCGGAGGAAATCAAGCCGGATCTTGTCCTTCTTGATATTATGCTTCCGAACCGCGATGGAATGGAAGTGTGCCGTGAGATCAGGAAGAAGTACGAAATGCCGATTATCATGTTGACAGCGAAAGACTCTGAAATTGATAAAGTTTTGGGATTGGAACTTGGGGCGGATGATTATGTGACAAAGCCTTTCAGTACCCGTGAACTGATTGCAAGGGTGAAAGCCAACCTGAGACGCCATCAGCATGGAGCGCAGCAAAACGTCGAGGATGAGAATAATGAGATAACCGTTGGATCATTGACGATTCATCCGGATGCCTACGTTGTTTCGAAAAGAGGAGAAACGATTGAACTGACGCACCGTGAGTTCGAGCTCCTTCATTATTTAGCGAAGCATATCGGACAAGTCATGACCCGTGAGCATTTACTTCAAACTGTTTGGGGATATGATTACTACGGGGATGTGCGTACAGTCGATGTGACCGTCAGACGCCTTCGTGAGAAAATTGAAGATAACCCAAGTCACCCTACCTGGATCGTAACACGTAGAGGAGTCGGTTATTACCTACGAAATCCTGAACAGGAGTAAGATGGAATGAAGAAAGTTGGCTTAACCCGTTCGATTCATTTGAAATTTGTTCTGATCTACGTCCTGCTCATCCTTCTCGCCATGCAGATCATCGGGGTTTATTTTGTGCGGGAACTTGAGCAGAAGCTTGTAGAGAACTTCCAATCTTCCATTACCAACCGGGTAGAATTATTAGAGTACACGATCAGAGAAGAAATGGTGAAGGAGCGTGGGGAGGATGACCCTACGCTGGAAGAAGACATTAGAAGAATATTAGAAGACAGCAGCAAGAATTCAGATATCGCTGAAATCCGGGTCATTGATAATCGAAAACGTATCATCGGGACTTCTGATCCAAATAATCAAAAGCTTGTAAACAGAGTGACGTCTGATAAAGATGTGAAAAGGGTACTTGCCCTGGGTGTTACTTCTGAAAATACGTATGTTGATAATCAAACACATGACCGTATTTGGGTGCATGCGAAACCGATTGAATCAAACAATGAAGTGATTGGTGCCATTTATATCGTTGGTGAAATTGAGAGGGTCTATGACCAAATGAACGATATTAATAAAATTTTTACCAACGGTACCCTGATTGCCCTGGTCATAACAGCTATTCTGGGCGTCTTATTGGCTCAAACCGTCACCAGGCCGATTTCAGATATGCGGAAACAGGCGCTGGCTATGGCGAAAGGGAATTTTTCCAGAAAAGTTAAAGTGTATGGATATGATGAGATTGGTCAACTTGCCATCACGTTTAACAATTTGACAAAGCGCCTCCAGGAAGCTCAGGCAACGACAGAAGGAGAACGCAGAAAGCTTTCATCCGTCCTCTCTTATATGACCGATGGAGTCATCGCCACCGATCGAAAGGGTAGGGTCATCCTTATCAACGACCCTGCAGCGAGCATGTTGAATGTTTCACGTGAAACAGTTGTTTCCCAACCCATCGTTTCATTATTGGGACTGGATGAGGAATATACGTTTGATGACCTGTCCAATGAACAGGAGTCCATCATTTTAGACTATAGCACAAAGGATAAACCATATATCCTGAGGGCTAATTTCTCTATTATTCAAAAAGAAACCGGGTTTGTAAACGGTCTGATCGCCGTATTACATGATATTACGGAACAGGAGAAGATTGACCTGGAGCGGAGGGAATTCGTAGCCAATGTATCCCATGAGCTAAGAACGCCACTTACAACGATGAGAAGTTACTTAGAGGCGCTTGCTGAAGGAGCATGGCAGGATGAAAATATCGCCCCACAATTCCTGGATGTCACGCAAAACGAAACCGAAAGAATGATCAGGCTGGTCAATGATCTCTTGCAACTTTCTAAAATGGATAGCAAAGACTATCGATTTAATAAAGATTGGGTCGACTTTATTCTCTTTTTCCACAAAATCATCGACCGATTTGAAATGACGAAAAATATTAATGTGACATTTCAACGCTTTTTACCAGATAAGGCTTTGTTTGTAGAAGTGGATCAGGATAAAATCACTCAGGTGTTAGATAATATCATTTCCAATGCATTGAAATATTCCCCTGAGGGTGGAACGATTACGTTTAAAGTAAAAGAAAAAGATGGTTACATTGAAATCAGCGTGTCAGATCAAGGGTTAGGTATTCCTAAGGAAAACTTAGAAAAAATCTTTGAACGTTTCTACCGTGTGGATAAAGCCAGAACAAGGCAAATGGGTGGTACGGGTCTCGGTCTTGCGATTGCGAAAGAAATGATTTCAGCACACGGTGGTGATGTGTGGGCGACCAGCACGGAAGGGAAAGGCACGACGATCATCTTTACCCTCCCATATGAAGTCGGACAAGAGGATGAATGGTCATGAAATACGAAAAAATAAAATCGATAGTCTTAACCTTACTAGTGTGCCTAAGCATTTTTCTAACCTTTAATCTTTGGACGTATCAACCCGGGTATGACACGATTGATAGTAATGAAACCTTTGATGTTTCTGTTGGAGAAAAGATTGAAGAGACAAATCTTTCGAAGATGTTGATCAAACCGTATCAACTTTTTTATCATTCTGCTAACAAAACCGTAGGAACGCTTGATGGTAAGGAGATGAACAGTGTCATAAAAGGATTGAGTAGTTGGACGCTGTTTGATTTAAAAGATTACTCAAATCAATATTCCAAAGATGAGATGAAATCTATTATTCAGGGTGCAAAGAAAGTTGAGATTGTATTCCCTGATCCTGTGCCTCTATCCGTTTACCGCGTCATTCATTTCGAAGATAAAAATATTCCCGCTGCTTCATTCGACCGTATTGTAATCGATTTGAATACAGTCAACTCCGATACGGGGACGATTTATTTTGCATCCCTTGATTCCGGGAAGAAGTACTTTTATGAATGCCGCGTCAATGCGGAAAGCTTACAAAAATTCGAGAAAAGTTTCTTGAAACAGGTCGCTTCTTATGATGAGTATATTGAGCAGCCCTTGAACTCTAAGAAAAATATATTTCTGCCCAGATCACCGAAAGAGTATAAAAGCTATCGGTTTTACGCTGATACACTCTCTTTAGGAGATTTTCAGAAAGCCCTATTCAGCGATCCGAATAATGTTGAAGTAAAAAAGAATACCTTTATTAATATACCGAGCGTTATGAAGACGGATGAAGAATACAGTACTCTTTCGTATATAAATTTATCTGTCGATATTGATACCTCCATGCCACCTGCTACTCTATTTCAGAAAAGCATGAAATTCGTCAATGATCACGGGGGATGGACGGATGACTATCATTTTTATTCCATCAGTTCTGTAGAAAACAAGATTGTGTACAGGCTATTTATGGAGAACCATCCGGTCTTTAATGAGAATAATATGGCTGAACTCACCCAAGAATGGGGAAGTAATTCCATCAGCAAGTATGAACGGCCGTACTATACACTGGATATGGTGTCGAAAAACGCCATCAGAGATGTGCAGCTTCCTTCTGGTGCCTCTGTACTGTATGCGTTGAAGAAGAATAGCCCGAAAGAATTGGAAGAGATCGAGGACATTGTCGTTGGATATAAGATGACCAGGGATACCAATGAATCCAATAGGAAATTCTTAATATTTGAGCCTTCCTGGTACTACAAGTTTAGTGGAAATTGGATAAGGGTCCCACTGGAAGAACTGGAGGGATTCTAAAAGATGGATTGGAGTAAAACAAAGAGCATTTTCATTATCGTCTTTCTGGTTCTGGATATTTTTCTCCTGACTATATTCATGAATAAAATCAGGGCGAGCAATCCTGCTACTTTAGAACAGACTTCCTTTGAAGAAACGTTAAAAGCGGCTAATATACAGTATCCGCCAAAGCTGTCAAAAGAGCCTGTAAAAGATGCGATTATCAGTGCCAGCAAAAAAAAATTCAGTGAAAAAGACCTTGAAAAGCTAACTGCTCAGGAAGTCAATGCTGTAAATGAGAGTACGATCAATTCAACTTTGAAGGAACCTTTTCCCATTAATGAAAATTTTTCTCCGGCAGAATTGAAGGGCTTTCTAAAAGATAAAATCATCAGTGGAGAGCAGTACAGCTTTTGGAAATATAATAAGGAAGATCAGACCCTCGTCTATTTTCAGACGTACAACGACCGGAAAATTTTTAATAATACAAACGGCAAATTGATTCTCTATTTAAATACAGACAGGGAAATTGTCTCTTACAAACAAACACTGTTGGAAAACCTGAAAGAATCCACCGGAAAGAAAAAGCTCGTGACCCCATTTGATGCCCTCAGGTACCTTGTGGAAAACAATGAAATTGACAATGGCAGTGAAATCACCGAGGTTCCAAGCCTGGGATATTCAACCCTCGAACTTGATGATTATCAAGTGTTGGCACCAACCTGGCATTTCATTGTTGAAAAAGATGGAAAGAAAGAAGATTTATTTATCAATGCAGTGGAAGCACAGATTGTAGAGATTAACAAACCAGAAAAAGAAACATTGGAGTGAGCGTTATGACGATGCATTTTAGTGTACTTGCCAGCGGCAGTACAGGAAATGCAATATTTGTCGAGTCAGAGGAGCATTCTTTCCTTGTCGATGCCGGATTAAGCGGCAAACAGATGGAAGGGTTGTTCAGCCAGATCGACCGAAAGATTGAAGATTTGTCGGGGATCCTCGTCACCCATGAGCATAGTGACCATATTAAAGGGATCGGCGTATTGGCGAGAAAGTACAAGCTGCCGATCTATGCCAACGATAAGACCTGGAATGCGATGGACGGATTAGTGGGGAAAATCGATACAGAGCAGAAGTTTTCCTTTGATATGGAAACGGCTAAGCACTTCGGGGGACTGAGCATCGAGTCCTTCGGTGTATCACACGATGCGGCCGAACCGATGTTTTATATCTTCCATCACGGAGATAAGAAGCTTGTTCTGGTCACCGATACAGGGTATGTAAGCGACAGGATGAAAGGGATCATCTCGAATGCCGATGCCTATGTATTTGAAAGCAACCACGATGTAGGAATGCTCCGAATGGGCCGCTACCCATGGAATATCAAGCGCCGGATCCTCAGTGATTACGGACATGTATCCAATGAGGACGCGGCCATTGCGATGAGTGATGTGATGGGAGATAACACAAAAGGGATTTACCTGGCCCATCTGAGCCTGGACAACAATATGAAGGACCTGGCAAGGATGAGTGTCACCCAAACACTCGAATCAAAAGGAATCATAGTAGGAGAACAAATCGATCTATTTGATACGGACCCTAAAGTGCCAACACCATTAGTTGCGATTTAAACCGGTTCAAATGTTTATGATTTCTCCCTGAATGGTATCAAAAAGGTGAGGACTATTGGTCTTCACCTTTTTGTGTTTACATAGAGTGACATATGTCTGACTGGCTTTCTCATTTGGGTGTCGCCTCTGGTCAAGCCGCCTCCGCTTTTGGTGTCGTCGAGCTCCGGCGGCTAGAGGCTCGAGGTCATATGTCAAGAACATCAAAAAGGCAAAGAGCGCCTTTCCGATGTTCTCGTCATATGCTTGTCGCCTCTGGTCAAGCCGCCTCCGCTTTTGATATGCCATTATGAAATTCTTACCTTTTTTTCATCATTTTTTAATTTAACCTGACTATAATCGGGCTTGGAAAGATAAAATAACAAAAGGAATAGCTGGTAGAAAGGATGAAGATACATGGGATATTATGACGGTAATAACTCGGAAGGAAGGACCGGGAGACAAAAGGGAAACCGGGGCGGGATGTTTCTTGCCGGTTTGTTGGGAGTCATCCTTGGAGCGATTCTCGTAGTTGTTGCCATTCCTCAGCTGACGAACTTTGATATATTGCCCTATTCGGTTCAACCGGATCAGGATTTGAAAGAAACCGACCAAGATTACCACAATGGAACCACTCAGAATGTGTCTGTCAATGTGACGACGGATGTGACGAAGGCGGTTGAGAAGACCGGAGACTCCGTGGTGGGCATCACGAACATCCAATCCCAGAGCTTCTGGGGTCAGGGTGGTGGACAAACTCAGGATCAGCAGGCAGGAACGGGATCAGGGGTCATGTATAAAAAAGAAGGAAAAACCGTTTATATCGTGACGAATAATCATGTGGTAGAAGGTGCTGATCAACTGGAGGTTACCCTTGCTGACGGTACAAAGGTTCCTGCCAAGCTTCGTGGTACTGACGTTTGGACAGACCTTGCCGTCATTGAAATTGATGGAAGCAAGATCAAGAAGGAGGATATTGCCGAGTTTGGAAATTCGGATGAACTGAAAGCGGGTGAGCCTGTCATCGCCATCGGGAATCCCCTTGGACTCCAATTCTCAGGTTCCGTTACGCAGGGTGTCGTATCTGGTGTGGAGAGAACGATTCCTGTCGACATCAATCAGGATGGCATGGAGGATTGGAATGCTGAGGTTCTGCAAACCGACGCAGCCATCAACCCGGGGAACAGCGGTGGAGCCCTTATCAATATTTCCGGTCAGCTGGTCGGAATCAACTCCATGAAGATCGCCCAGGAAGCCGTTGAAGGTATTGGACTTGCCATCCCAATCAATTCAGCCAGACCCATCATTGAAGATCTTGAGCAATATGGTGAAGTGAAGCGTCCGGCAATGGGTGTCACCCTTGAAGACGTCAACCAGATCTCTGCTTACCATCAGCAGGAAACGTTAAAACTGCCGAAGGATATCAATTATGGTGTCATGATCAGACAAACCGTTCCGAATTCACCTGCTGCTCAAGCTGGTTTGCAAGAACTTGATGTCATCACAGAACTTGACGGTGAGAAAATCCAGAATGTAATTGATCTCAGGAAGCACCTATACAATAAAAAAGAAGTGAACGATCAAATGAAAGTCACCATCTACCGGGATGGCAAAAAGAAAGAAGTCACGATGAAACTGACGGATGAATCCCGATTATAGAATGTGGATAAAGTGAAAAGCAGGAAGGCGATGCGCCCTTTCCTGCTTTTTCTTTACATGATATGATGATTGTGGATAAGTATATAAACTACATTTAGGGAGGAAACAACATGATTTACTGCTGTTTGGAGCATGTGGAATTAGCCATGGATATTGTCGTCGATGAGCATGAGGTAGCGCCTCAACTAACGGAGCTTTCTGAAGACAAGAAGTTATCCACAACCTGTGAATATTGTGGGAATAACGCAGTATATATAGTGGCGAACTAATATTCCCATACCATATGAAGATGGGCATTGTGGATATGTGGATAATTTCTGTGGATAACGTGTTTGTAAATTGTTTGTAAAGCGAGTGTGGATAGTGAACATCACAATAGTAACGGTTGGAAAGCTGAAAGAAAAATATTTAAAACAGGGCATCGGCGAATATGTGAAACGCCTTGGTGCGTACGCAAAGATCGATATTGTGGAGCTGGCAGATGAAAAAGCCCCTGAAGTATTGAGTGACGCTGAAATGGAGCAGGTGAAGAATAAAGAAGGGGAACGGATCTTAGCGAAGATCTCGCCGGACCATCATGTCATCGCCCTTGCCATTCAAGGGAAAATGCAATCTTCAGAAGAGCTCGCTGATAACCTGGACAAGCTTGCAACGTATGGTAAAAGCAAAGTAGCGTTTGTGATAGGCGGATCATTGGGACTCAGTGATGAAGTCATCAAACGGTCGAATGAGACGCTTTCGTTTTCCAAGATGACCTTCCCCCATCAGCTGATGAGATTGATACTGGTGGAGCAGATTTATCGGGCGTTTCGGATTAATCGGGGTGAACCGTATCATAAGTGAATGAAGTTGTAAGTCCAATGCCTCTCCTACTTGCTGGGGAGGCAAAAGGCAAATAGAAATGTGAAGGGAGGTATTGTTGAAGTGAAGATAAATTAGATTGACAAATGAAAAAATTCTTTTAGACTAAAAGTAGTTCTTTCCTCACATTTCTTCTTACTTAACTACTCCTTGATATCCTTATTTGCTTTTTAATCTCTCTCCAGTTGAAACCACATTAAACCTTTTCCCCCTCTAGATTTTACACTCATTCATTTTAAAAAACTGTCCGAAATTAAAATAATTAATTAAGGGAGATGATTCCTTTTTGGCATCGATTATGTATGCTATTCAATGCCCCAGTTGTGGACGTTCTGCTTATGTAGACGATTATTACAAAACTGATGAGAAGTACATTTTTTGTGGGGTGTGCGGCTATTATTCCACCAAAACAATAGAAAAATATACTGAAAACTCTTTTAAGTACAAGGAAGAGGAATGTGAAGGACACGGTATGTTTGTATTGGAAAATAAAGATGGAAACTGCAAAAAAGTGAAGTTGAGCGATAGCCTAACAGATGAGCAATTGGAAGAGTTAATGGAATCACTTATGGAGGAGAATGTTAACCAGGAGAAAAGCTATTTAATGTCTTTCAAAAACGGAGAATTTACTATCCTATTCGGCAACCCACCGGAACATTTTCAATTATCTTTTGAAGAGTATCGGAAAAAGATGATTGCCAAGTATGGAGCACCTGAATATGGTTTTATGGTTCCAATTGAGAGGTAGATAAAGGTTTAGTAGAAGAAATTGAGGAAAGAACGAACTAATATTTTTTTGATGAATTGGCTAATGTTTGCTGATTATTTAGGAGGATTGCTGTGGGATTTGATGAAGAGTACCAGGCTTTTATGAATGCTCACTTTCAGGAAAGAAACGGGGAACGATTGAGGCGTTTACAAGAAGGTCACAGCCAGGCTGAAATGCTGTTTTTGAAGCAGGTTTGGTGGCCTTCATTCTATCATTTTCGTTATCTTCATCCAGAATTTGAAGTCAATGATTTTAAGGATGGAAAACCGTATTTAGATTTTGCTTATATTCGTCAAGCCATCAGGATTTGCTTTGAGGTCGACGGGTATGGCCCTCACTTAAAAAACATAAGCAGATGGCAATTTTCCGATAGTCTGGAACGTCAAAACCAGTTGGTGATTGACGGGTGGACTGTCATCCGATTTTCATATGACCAAGTGAAAGAAAAACCTCGTCGATGTCAACAGGTTGTTCAGCAAGTGATTGGGCGACGGCTAGGTGATGAGCTTGACCAGTTCACTCTATCCTATGCTGAAAAGGAAGTGCTGCGATTAGCGATTCGAAAAGGGAAAGCGATATCCCCAATGGAAGTTGAAAAGTATTTGAAGCGAACTGACAAGACGGTGAAAAAGTTACTTACTCAACTAGTTGAAAAAAAAATGTTGATTCCCGAATCTGGGGTCAAGAGAATCCGCTCTTATCGCTTAGGGGATCAGGTTAAACACACAATCTAATCAATAGACGGAAAAATTCCGTCTAATCAGTAAATTTAGTTTGAATTAGCTTAAATAGACGGAGTAATTCCGCCTATTGACATAAAAAACGAGAAAATATGAAAAATTCCTATGTTTAACCGGAAAAATTCCGCTTAAATACCCCAAAATCGAGGTCCAACCTTTATATAACCGGAAAAATTCCGATTAATTTACCTCCGCTCAATATGAACCCAGAGGTGACCCTGAATTCATATTGTTGCAAAGAGCAGCACCATAACCAATCCATCCGGTTGACAAAATCTATATCACCCCTTAAAATTATCAACTATTCGACAGTGGAACGATGAACAGAAAATATAAATAATAGAAAGCTATGATTGCTATGGATCATCCCATAGCAGGAGCAGCTTCTGGAGAGACCGCGGAAGATCCGCGGCGCCGAAGGGTTCATTATCTCAGGCAAAAGGACAGAAGAGTATCGGATTTTTTTTGGTATGTGCTCATGCCAAATGATATTTGTTATTCTTATGACCGCGAGATTGGAGCCCATCCAATCTCTTTTTTTGTGCTCATTTGTTGAAGTGCTTCATTTTATTGGTTGTAAGGAGGAGTTAAGGTTGGAACAACGAGAATTAAAGAGGGATCTATCAAATCGACACGTTCAGCTGATTGCCATCGGGGGAACGATTGGTACGGGGCTGTTCTTAGGTTCCGGGAAAGCGATACAGCTTGCAGGTCCCTCCATCATCTTTGCTTATTTAATTGTGGGTATTGCCCTTTTTTTCGTGATGAGATCACTTGGGGAGCTGCTGTTGTCGAAAGCGGGTTATCAATCGTTAACAGATATTGCTGAAGAGTATCTGGGCCCTTGGGCTTCCTTTGTAACGGGCTGGACGTATTGGTTCTGTTGGATCATGACGGCTATGGCTGATGTGATTGCTGTTGGTGTGTATGTGAACTATTGGTTCGACATTCCACAGTGGGTGCCTGCACTCATCTGTGTCATCATTTTGTTAGGATTGAATCTGCTAACGGTAAAGCTCTTTGGAGAATTGGAATTTTGGTTTGCTTTAATCAAGGTCATGACGATTCTGGGGTTGATTGTACTAGGGGCCATTTTGCTGGTCATGGGTTTTAAGACAAATGCGGGATCGGTTACGGTTCATAACCTTTGGGAACATGGAGGATTTTTCCCGAACGGAATCTCAGGCTTCTTGCTTTCATTCCAGATGGTCGTATTTGCCTATGTGGGTGTGGAATTAGTCGGTGTGTCGGCAGCGGAAACATCTAATCCAGAAAAAAACATCCCATCCGCCATTAATAAAATTCCTTTACGAATTTTATTTTTCTATGTTGGGGCGCTTATTGTCCTGTTATGTATTAACCCGTGGGTGGAACTTAATGCTTCAGAAAGTCCATTTGTGAAGACATTTAGTTTAGTAGGGATCCCGCTTGCTGCGGGAATCATTAATTTTGTCGTTTTAACGTCGGCCGCTTCTGCTTGTAACAGTGGAATGTTTTCCACAAGCCGGATTCTTTATAATTTAAGCAATCACAATCAAGGTCCGTCTCAATTGGCCAAACTGAATCGTAATCATGTACCAAGTAACGGATTATTTTTGTCGACACTGGTCATATCAGCGGGAGCTCTTTTAAGTGAAATTATACCAGGTCAAGCCTTTCAAATCGTTACAACCATTAGTGCGATTTGTTTTATCTGGGTTTGGGGCATCATTCTCATATGCCATATAAAGTACAAGAAAACACGGCCACAACTACACTTGAAATCAACCTTCAAGGCACCCTTCACTCCATTGATGAACTACGTGGTGCTGACATTGTTTGCTGTGATTCTGTTGATCATGCTGTTTTCTGAGGCGACCCGTCCGGCGTTATTGTTGACTCCTTTATGGTTCTTTCTCTTATTTGTTTTATATCGGCTAAGGAGAGGGAAATAAGCAACTAATTGCGGCCAACGTATGTGAGTTCAGGTATGATGAATAGAGACGAACCAAATAGGAGGAACCAAGCCATGACATACAATAAAGTCCGGTGGGGGATCATCGGCTGCGGAGATGTGACAGAAAAGAAGAGTGGCCCGGCCTTTCAAAAGGTTAAAAACTCGGAACTTGTGGCAGTCATGCGGAGGACGGGTGAACTGGCAAGGGATTATGCAGAAAGGCACCGGGTCCCTAAGTGGTACGATGATGCCGAAAAGCTCATTCACGATCCAGAGGTGGATGCGATTTACATTGCTACGCCACCAGGTTCTCATATGGGATATACCCTTCAGGCTGCAGCTGCCGGGAAACCTGTATATGTCGAGAAGCCAATGGCTCGTGATTTCGATGAATGCAATGAGATGATCGCTGCGTGTAAGAGGGCAGGGGTTCCGTTGTATGTAGCTTACTATCGCCGGGCACAGGAGCGCTTTTTGAAAATAAAAGAATTACTAGATCAAGGGAGGATTGGAGATGTTCGCTTTGTCTCCTCGACTCAATATCAAAAAGCGGGTGAGGATGTAAAAGATGCGGAACATCTTCCTTGGCGCGTTCAACCTGCTGTTGCCGGAGGAGGATTGTTTTTTGACCTGGCCAGCCATACCCTCGATATTCTTGATTTTCTGCTCGGACCCATTCAAGAAGCAAAAGGGTTTGCATCGAATCAAGGGGGCTATTATCAGGCCGAAGATATTGTGACAGGTACATATCAATTTTCCTCTGGCGTTCAAGGTACCGGAAAATGGTGCTTCACGGCTTTTGAAGATGTGGACATGAATGAGATAGTCGGCAGCAAGGGGAAAATCACCTTTTCTACTTTTGGAGATGATCCCGTCACGTTGACGACAAACGAAGGGATAGAGCAATGGAGTTTTGAACGCCCTCTCCATGTTCACCAGCCCCTTGTGGAAACAATCGTGAAAGAGCTGACCGAGGGTGGCGTCCGGTGTCCTAGTACGGGAGATTCTGGTTCGCGAACCAACTGGGTGATGGATGCGATCGTCGGGAAGTAAAGAAACCTAAATACTAATGGGCGTTCCGGTTCCCTATCATATTTTAAATCTCCTGATCTGTGTATCTATTTTCATCAATAATAGAAGAAAAGAAAAAGGGTGAATAAAATGAAAAAACGCAACCTCGGAAGTACAGGCATTCAGGTATCGGAAATAGGGTTTGGCGCATGGCAATTAGGCAACCAGAAAGACTGGGGGAAAATGACCGATGATGAAGCTATTTATTTAGTTGAAAAAGCTATGGATTCGGGGTGCAATTTTTTTGATACTGCTCCTAACTATGGATCGGGTAAAAGTGAAGAGCTTCTTGGAAAAGCCTTCGAGGGAAAAAGAGATCAAGTGGTGATCAGCAGTAAGTGTGGCCACCACCCCGATGATGAGCAAAACTTTGATCCTGATCAATTGGTTTTATCAGTGGAAGACAGTTTAAGACGCTTAAATACGGAGTATCTTGATAGCCTTCTGCTTCATAATCCTCCATTCTCAAGCCTTGATGGGAACTCCCCTCAATTTGAAGTGCTGAACAATCTGAAAAGACAAGGGAAAATCAGAGCGTTTGGAGCTTCGGTTGATACTGGAGAAGAGATGTATGAATTACTAAATAAGACGGATAGTCAGATCATTGAGGTTATGTTTAACTTATTCCATCAAGAACCAGCTGCTGCAATGAAGTCAGCTCAAAACCAAGGGGTTGGGGTTATTGTGAAGGTGCCTCTGGATTCAGGCTGGCTTACCGGTAAGTATGATGGCCAAAGTACATTCAGTGGAATTAGAAGCAGATGGAGTGAAGATGAGATTCAAAGAAGAGGAAAGTTAGTCGAAAAAGTACGTCGGATACTGGGAAACGATAGTTCAATGGTGCAATCAGCACTACGTTATATTCTTTCGTACTCCGAAGTGTCAACGATTATCCCGGGAGCAAGAAATATTCAGCAATTAAATCAGAATATATCAGCATCAGAGGGAAGTTTGTCAACAAATACGATACAGGAACTAAAGGATATGTGGGAAGAAGAAATAAAGGGTTCCAGGTTAACATGGTAATGTAATCAACAGAAAACAGAAAGGGATCGCTGAATACCTTTCGCAGGTTAAGATTTATTATGGAAAATAGAATAAAAGAAAAAAGAATAAGATCCCAATTTACCGGGTCACAATGGTAATGGGATCTTATTCTTTTTATAGCATAGGCTTTCCTAAGAAATCGAAAACCCTTCTTCTTCCTGTACCAATCGATCTGCATACTCATCAAGCAGAGCCCGAACTTCATCCGTGGTTTCTGTTTCCATCAGACGATTTCTCAGCTCACTCGCTCCCCGGAATCCGCGTACGTAAATCTTAAAGAAGCGGCGAAGCGGTTTGAACTGACGAGGCTCCAATTCTTCGGAGTATTGATCATGCAGGTCGAGCTGCAGTCGAAGAAGATCAAGCAGTTCCTGGCTCGTATGCTCTTTCTTCTCCACTTCGAAAGCGAACGGATTATGGAAGATTCCACGTCCGATCATGATGCCGTCCACTCCGTATTTCTCCGCGAGTTCAAGGCCCTTCTGACGGTCAGGGATATCTCCATTGATGGTCAGTAGGGTATGAGGAGCGATTTCGTCACGAAGTTTCTTGATCTCCGGAATCAGCTCCCAGTGAGCATCAACGTCACTCATTTCCTTTTTCGTCCGGAGATGGATGGAAAGATTGACGATGTCCTGTTCCAACAAGTGTTTCAGCCAGTCGTGCCATTCTTCGACTTTCGTATAACCAAGGCGTGTCTTCACACTGACGGGAAGTCCCCCTGCTTTCGCTGCCTGGATGATTTCCGCTGCGACATCCGGGCGGCGGATCAGGCCGGATCCTTTTCCATTCGCTGCAACATTGTGCACGGGGCATCCCATATTGATGTCGATTCCGCGAAAGCCCATTTTAGCCACACCGATACTCGTTTGACGGAAGTATTCTGGCTTGTCCCCCCAGATATGGGCGACGATCGGCTGTTCGTCTTCCGTGAACGTCAGACGCCCGCGTACGCTGTCTTTTCCTTTCGGATGACAGTAGCTTTCTGTATTTGTAAATTCTGTAAAAAACACGTCAGGTCTCGCCGCTTCACTTACCACATGACGAAAAACGACATCGGTCACGGCTTCCATCGGTGCCAGAACAAAAAATGGCTTAGGCAACTCATGCCAGAAATTTTCTTTCATACTCTATTTAAACCCTTTCCTTTAGGGAAGCGTGTTCCCAAAATTAAAAAGTAAGATGCTTTACTGTTATCCATTCCCGGTTAGGATGGATTCCAACCAGTATATACTTTAATGGTATTGGACGAAAAGTGCAAGGGAATGCGCCGTCTTGTTAGGAGGGAAATACTTATTATTGAAGAAAAATGAACCAAATTTTGAATAGATTAATAAGGTGATCAGCACTTTGAATATGGAAGAATTTATTTCATAATACTGAACAAAATCTGTAAAAAATTGCTATAATTGTTTACAGAAGCAGTGTATCGACCTGCGACAGTAAAGGGGAGCGGCCAATGTCTGAGTTGAATGAAAATCCGTTAATGAAGAGCGATGAAAAGAAACCGAAGATTAAGGTGGAAAGAAAAGAAGGAGAACCGACTTCTGCATTTAAAGGGGCAAGTTGGGCAGCTTTGGTGATAGGAGTTTCTGCATATTTGATCGGCTTGTTCAATGCCGGAATGGAACTAAATGAGAAGGGGTACTACTTTGCAGTATTGGTATTCGGACTCTATGCAGCTGTATCCCTGCAAAAAGCAGTAAGGGACAAGGAAGAGGATATCCCTGTGTCGGGCATCTATTATGGGCTCAGCTGGTTCGCCGTCATTGTAGCCGTATCCTTGATGACCATCGGACTCTATAACGCCGGAAGTATCATCTTAAGTGAAAAAGGATTTTATGGAATGTCGTTTGTTCTTAGTTTGTTTGCGGCCATTACCATTCAGAAAAACATTCGGGATACACAGGTGGCCAGGGATAGAGATTAATAATGGAGGGCGGCGCTGTTTTCAGTGCTGCCTTTTGTTGTTCAGGAAAAAGTGTGGTATGCAGGGGGATTCCGAATAAAGAAAATTCGACATCCCGGCATAATTATTTGAAATGACGCATGATAAATGAATATCCTGCATGAAAAACCCATATACCGCACGATTCAACTCATTTCCCGCATGATTCCGCCGAAAGAGATTCCTACGCAATGAATTCCAAATAGAAAACCCCGGGACTCTATTTAAAATAACCCCGTATTCATAAAAAGGAAGTATCAATGAACGACTTTACGTTCCGGATACTTCCTTTAGTCATGAATCTTTATGCCAATGTCTCGGACTTACGATCCAACCGATGACTCAAGAACGTCAGCACACTGGCACAAACCGCAACGGCACCGCCGACAAGTGTCACATTCATCAACGGCCCTTGGTGGTAGACAAGGCCTCCGAGTGCCGATCCCATGGCGATGCCGACGTTGCTTGCAACGGGCATCAGTGAAGCGGCGAGTCCCGTCGCTTTTGGTTGATAAACACCAGCCAGGTCGATCAAGTAAAGCTGGGTCGACGTGGTGAGGAGGATGGCCATCAAGGACATCAAGCCGATATTGATCAATCCGATGATAAAGTGCCCGGTTGTAAAGTACAGGGCGGCCAGAACAAATGCCTGGATGAGAAAAACAAATCGAAGGCGTCCGATGGCATTGTGACTGGCAATCTTTCCGGCCAGGATATTGCTGAAGATCGAGATGAATCCGTAGGCGAACAAGATCAAGCTGATAGAGCTGCCTGGTGCATCCATCATGTGCAGAATCGGAACAAGATACGTAAATACCGCATAGGTGGCACCGAATCCAAGGGATGGAATGAAGAAAGCCATCAGGATCCGCGGATGGGTCAATAAAGAAAATTGATCCCGCATAGAACTGCGGTATTGACTGAGCTTACTCGGTAGATTCATGAAAGATGCCAGAAAGGCAACCACACCAAGTGACGTCGTTAATAGAAACGTAGCATGCCAGTCGTACCATTCGGCAATGACCGTGCCGATGGGGACTCCGATCACGTTTGCAAGGGTGAATCCACCGAAAACGAAAGAGATGGCGACTCCCCGTTTTGTAATGGGAATGACTTCACTGGCAATCGTCATGGCAAGGGAAATCAGGACTCCTGTGACAACCGCTGTCAGCATCCGAAGCGTCATAAGCATGATGTAGCTGGTTGAAATCACGCACAACGCATTCAAAACGATGAATGACCCTATCAAAAACAACACCCATTTCCGTTTTGGAAAATGGCTTGTTGCCGACATGACGATGGGGGTGGCGATGGCAAAGGTAATGGCAAAAGCCGAAACGAGCGTCCCTGCCTTTGCATTTGTAATATGAAGACTTGAGGAAATCTCCGTTAAGATCCCGACGATGACAAACTCGCTTGTCCCGAGGACGAATGTCAGTAACGTAAGGGTCAATATGAGAAACCAATGTTGTCTGTTTAAGGCAGTCTCTTGCATAAGTACCTCTTTTCTAAGATGAATATACATGTGGAATAGATTGGGCAAACAATTTAATTATCATATCATACTTACATCGTAGCGAAAACAGCATGAAGAAGCGGCCCGTCGTCCTTCATAAGACGTGCCCTCCTTCCATCTCACCCTGCCCATGAAAAAATCGAAGTCGTCGTCTGTTTGTTCACAGGGTCTTTATCAGGAATCAGTTGTTCAAGGCTTTGTGTCACAGGCTTCAGCCCCTTGTCTGGAGCTTTATTGTAGATGTTCACAACAGCTCCTTTAGGAACAAAATCAAATATCTCCTCAATATCTGGATTGACCAGGCGGATGCATCCATGTGATTTGGTCCTTTCGATGGATCCTTTATCAAGGGTGCCATGGATGGCAATGTCCCCCATGCCAAGTGCTGCTGTCCCATACATATTTGGGCGTGCTCCTCTTGGATTCTGTACGCGGTTAAGTATCGGGAACTGTCCCTGCCGAGTGGAATCGTCCTTTCCAATCCCAACCTTTTGAGATGAAATGATATAGGGCGGGATTGTGACAACGAGTGAGAACGCTCTTTTATCAATGTCGATCTTAACGGGACTGTAAGGAATCGGGGAGGGTTGAAGGGCATTGGCGGGGGTGTTTGGATAAAACATTTCTGAAAGCGTCAATGCTTCCTGATTGTATACCCATCCCCCGGAACCTGAGAATGTGCTGGAAATCGAATTGGAGCCGGTGGTGGCTTCATTTGGAATGAAGCTAAGGTAATTGTCGGGATAATCAGCCACCAGTTGATCAAGGCTGTCAGGAGGGGATCCGTTGTTCTTCATATAGGACTGCAGGGCTGTCCGGACTAAATTGGCCCCGATAAATTGAAGGGGATGAGGACCGCCTTTTAATACGGCCCCGCTCTTATTTAAAAATCGGATTTTCACAGGATCGTTTAAAGTTGAATTGTATTCTGCCCTTACAAAGGAGCTCTCTTGGATCGCTTCACTTTTTAACGGAAGGACCTCAAAGGAAAGTTTCTGATCGTTCGTCGCGACTCCGTATATCAGGATGTTTTTGTTTTTCGCATCCCTTCCAAGGCGGATAGACTGATCATGAAGGGATTTTTCGATTTCATCCTTGGGCGTGTCCTCCGGGAAATACATGATATAAGGAAGATCTTCCACCTCATATACGACATCCGTGCCGGTGTTCCACATCTTTAGGCTGGACGAAATGGCACCGCTGAAGGAAGGAAAGAAAAACAATAAAATCAATAAAAACATGTTAATAAAAAGAAGGAAAAACAACATGATTTTCACGGTAAGTGGAAGAGTGGTCCTGGCTGGTTGTGGAACTTGTCCAATGTCTTCCGTGATTTGATCTTCAAGGTTCCTGCAGGCATGCTTTGCTTTGAAATAGTAAGGAGAATAAATGCCCGCTGCTTCCTGGTAGTGTTTATATGCCTTCACAAGATGTCCTTTTTGCTCCATTTTCTGTCCCAGAAGGTAATGTGCCTCCGGAGAAGAAGGGTCATGATAGCGGAGTATCTTTTCATGATAATACTCATCGCTTTTCGATAGGTAGATATTTTTATGAATGTGTAACAGGTTCTTTTTCAGGTGGCTGTCAAATCGGCTCATTAATTATCCCCCTATAAACAGGCTGCTCTACTTCTATCTATATTTTTGTGATAGGGAAAAAAGAACGGTGATGGGGAATGGAATTGTTTACTCCAATAAAGTATTTATCTGTACAAATTTTCAGTAAATTGGTATTATGTTAGAAAACATAACATGTTTTGGTGAGGAGAATTTACATGAAAATTCGTGATGAATTGAATCGTACCTTGGACTATGCCTGTGATGAACTAACAGATATACTGCAAGACATTAAGAGTCATAGAGAACACGAGATGGATGAACTAAAACATAAAATCAAACGGTATGAAGACAAAAAGCGTGCGGAAGAAACGTTTTACCGTTCGCTATCACCTGTAAGGAAGTTCTTCGCCAGCCGACCGCCCAGTCATCACCAGGCAGTGGAATATATGGTTCATGTAAAGGATAGGTTGAAACAGATAAACGTGATCAAAGATCGCATCCGGCAAATCGATCAGGTCATTGCATTATGCAGGGACCATTCTTCCGAAGAAGAAGTGGAGGTCACCAGTATGATGACTGAAGAGATACTCAACTACCGGAAAGGACAGGAATGAGATGACAATACAAACACTTAATTCAGGGTTGGATACGATTTGGGTAGTCTTGACCGCAGCCATGATCATCCTGATGGAGGGTGGATTTGCCCTTTTGGAAGCGGGATTTGTCAGACATAAGAATAATGTCAATATCATTATGAAAGTATTCGTTGATATCACGATTGGCGCCCTTTGCTTTTACTTTATTGGATTCGGACTCATGTATGGGAGTGACTTCCTCGGTGTGATCGGCACGAGCGGTTCGATGTTGAAAGGGGACCTGAATCATTTGGATCTCACAATTTCCCTCGATACGTTCTGGTTATTCCAGGCAGCGTTTGTCATTGCCGTCATTTCCATTGTGTCCGGAGCGGTTGCAGAGCGCATTAATTTCCGGGCCTATATTCTTCTTGCCATCCTCATGACGGCTGTCATTTATCCCATTGGCGGACACTGGGTGTGGGGAGACGGATGGCTGGGAAGCCTGGGTATGACGGATTTCGCCGGATCCGCAGTCATCCATGCCCTCGGAGGATTTTCGGCACTGGCTGCAGCCATGTTCATCGGTCCCCGAAAAGGGAAGTTCACACAACACGGTACCAGTACAATCGCGTTGCCAAGTAATCTGCCGCTGGCCTCAGTCGGAGCATTCTTACTTTGGTTTGGTTGGTTTGGCTTCAATGCCGGGAGTACGTTGAGTGCCACGGATGTGAAAATTGGCCATATAGCCGTGGTGACCATGCTTTCAGCCGCATCTGGGGGGGCTGCGACCCTTCTATACACCTTGTTCCGTTATAAACGCTCAGATGCCCCTGCCGTCATTAATGGATCACTGGCAGGATTGGTTGGGATTACGGCTGGATGTGCGTTCGTAAGTGATGAAGCAGCGATTTTCATAGGAGCCGTCTCTGGTCTGCTCATGCTGTTTGCTACGGATTGGTTGGACGCAAAAAAGATTGATGACCCGGTTGGAGCGTTTCCGGTCCATGCCGTTTCAGGTATGTGGGGAACGATAGCACTGGGGTTATTCTCAACAGAGGGTGGACTTTTCTCAAGCGGCAGCTGGGAGCTGTTGGGTGTCCAATTACTGGGCTTAATCGTACTTTGTGTATGGGGTTTCGGAATGACTTGGTTGGGTCTTTCCCTCATAAGGTTATGGATACCTGTGCGCTCCACTGAAGAGGAAGAAGAAATGGGCCTCGACATCAGTTATCATGGGGTTATGGCAGCGTATCAGGAGCATGAATTTATTAGTTATGAGGATCAGTATGGCGGGGAAGATCCTAAAGGTTTGTAAAACAAAATGCCAAGGAATATACCTTATATTCAAGCTCCCTACCCGAATTAAAATAGAAATCCGTCTCATACTGGGGCGGATTTTTTCATTTGAAAAATGGTCAAGTCAAGTTACGATTTTCATATAATGTGATATTTTATATGATGAAAAGCATAATATTCGGCAATAAGTATAAACTATACCCGTTATAGGGAGGTGTACACATGCCGAATCAAAACGATAACAAATTCAAAAAAATTCAGTCTGAAAGCTTCAAGCAAGGGAAATCCCAGGAAGAATATGCTGCTGAACTTGAAATGAATAAGATGAAAAGCCAGAAAAGGAAGTAAACCTGCAGTACATAAAAGAGCCATCCCGGTTTCATACCAAGGGATGGCTTTTTCCATTAAAGCGATGCTTTGATCACCTTTTTATAATACAGGACCGATAATACACCGAAAATCGAATAGAGCACCGTATATAATCCCATCACGATGATCATCGGCGTCCAGACCTCGGCCCCGAAAAGGAACCATCCGGATTGGACAGCAAAATAACTGTGCAGAAGTCCGATGAGGAGAGGGATTCCGAAGCTGAAGAGTTGTTTGGCTTGAATGCCGCTCAATAAGTCACCCTGCGTGAAGCCCAGTTTTCTTAGTATCGTATAGTTCGGTTTTTCATCTTCACTTTCATCCATCTGTTTGAAGTAGAGGATGCAGCCCGATGTGATCAGGAAGGTGAGGCCGAGGAATCCGACGATGAACATGATGAGTCCGATGTTTTGTTTTTGTTCGGCTTTCATGTCGTACTGGGAATCGTTTGCCCATTCTCCATCCAGACCCAACTCATGAAAGAGTTCGTTTGCTTTCATGAGATCCTTTTCCTTTTCGATGGTCACACCGATATAGAGTGAGTTTTCTTTCTGAACCTCAGGATCCATATCTCTTTTTAACTGCTGGAATATCTGATCATCGACGATCACAACCGGTGAACCCCCTGCTGTGAAATACCATGAAATCGGATATTCATCCCGCATTCCCAAGTATTTGAGCTTGGTGACCTCTGTTTTGCCTTTCAACTCCGTCATCCCTGAATCGTGTAGCGGAATGACCTTTTGGAGTAAGTCGCTGTAGCCTGTAAAAAGGGTTTCGTCTTCTTTTACATCAACGCCGTCAACGCTTTTCTCGCTGATGACCGAATTCGGCATGGCATCCAGTGACCCGTTCAGTTCGCCGAATTCCGAGTCTGTGATTCCTTTCAGATTGACGAGGACCTGGATGACCTCAATCTCTTCTTTCTTGTATTCAATGCCCTTTTCTAGAAGGGCACCCTTAAATTTCTCTAAGTCTTGTTTATTGGTGAATGTAAAATCCGCCGGTACATTATTTTCAGCCGTTTTTTCAGCTGAGTAATAGCCGATATAGCTTAACGATAATAATGCGATAGCCAGTGCCGATACCGTCGTGATAATCGTCAGCAATAAAGCGTTGGATTTCATCCGGAACATAATGGATGAAAGGGACAGGACCTCATTGATATTCAGATAGCCATCTTTCTTCTTACGGATCACGTTAAAAATAAAGCTGACGGACCCTTTATAAAACAGATAGGTTCCAAGAATCACAGACCCAAGTATAAAGAGCATGGCCCCGTATAATTGAGGCATGGTTGAGAAGTCCCCGCCAAACAATTTGGAAGACACGTAGTATCCGGAGGCAATCATTATGATCCCAAAGATCCCGATCATGATCTCGAACGAGGACATCTTTTTCACTTTCGTTTCAGTGGATGAACGGACTCTGAATAGTGACAATATGCTTTGTCTTTTGATGAATACAAAGTTCATCATCATGATAAGCAGGTAAATCGCACAGAACACGATGATGGTCTGGAGAAGTGCCTTGGTCGAAAAATGAAGTGTGGCGATGGCATCGACTCCGGTGATATTGAATAGTATCATGATGATCAATTTTGAGAAGGAGAATCCGATCAATATGCCGAGTAACAATGACCCGAAATAAAGGATGAAGTTCTCCGCACTTAAAATGCGAAAGATTTTATTCTTTGTCATGCCGATCAGCTGAAATAACCCGATTTCTTTACTTCTTCTCTTAATGAAAAGGGTATTGGCGTATAAAAGAAATATCGAGACAATGGCGACAAGTAGGACAGATGCGGCTCTGACGGCTGCTCCACCCTTGATGGTTCCCTTCGTTGCATCCATGGATGGATCGTACTGCAGGGTCACGAAGGCGAAATATAGGGCGACACTAAATACCAGGGCAAATACGTAGAGGTAATAATTTTTCAGGTTCTTCTTCAGATTTCTGAGTATAAGGGTATTAATGTTCATTCTGCACCCCGCCAAGCACTCCTTGGGTTTTCATGATGTCACTGAAGAAATGCTGTCTCTCCTGGTCACCTTTATTTAATTGCGTATAGATTTGACCGTCCTTGATGAATATGACCCGGCTGCAGTAGCTCGCCGCAACGGGATCATGTGTGACCATGACGATCGTCGCCCTCAGCTTTTGATTCAGTTCACTCAGTTTGTTCAAGAGATCAGAGGCCGATTTCGAGTCCAGGGCTCCCGTCGGTTCATCTGCGAAAATGATGCTTGGTTCATGGATGAAGGCACGGGCGGCTGATGTCCGCTGTTTCTGCCCGCCTGAGATTTCGTTCGGATATTTATCTTTCAGTTCAAGGATTCCAAGCTCCGAAGCAAGGTCATTGAACTTCTGGTCGGCTTCTTTCTTAGGGGTCTTGGTGATGGATAATGGCAGAAGGATATTTTCTTTCACCGTTAACGTGTCGAGGAGGTTGTAATCCTGAAAGATAAAGCCGAGATGATTCTTTCGGAATTGTGCGAGCTGCTTTTCTTTCATCATCGTCATTTCATTGCTTTCAATTTTAATAGAGCCCTCACTCACTTTGTCGATGGAGGATAGGACATTTAAGAGGGTGGTCTTTCCGGAACCCGACGCCCCCATGATACTGACGAATTCACCCTTTTGGATCGACAGGTCGATACCCTTTAACACTTCCTGCTTATTAAATTTATTTCCGTAGCTTTTATGAAGTTTGCTTGCTTCTAGTATGGTCATCATATAAAACTCCTTTGATTTGATACCTTTATTATAAAAAGCAGGAAGGTTGTTTTCCTTTTATTGTTCGAACAAAACAGAAAAGCATGTGACATTTTTGTCACACGCCGGTAAGTTGGACGAAATCATTTTTCTCTGGAAAGGTGAGGGTGATCTTGGTTCCTTCTCCCCGTTTAGACTCGGCCTCTATGGTAATCAGCAAAGACTCGGACACCTTTTTGGTCAAATACAATCCCATTCCGGTAGAGGCGTGGTCATTGTGGTCGAGGGTCGATGTAAAGCCTTTGTCAAAGATCCTCGGCAAGTCCCTCGTGTCAATCCCCCTGCCGGAATCCTGAATGGTGAGTGTCACTTTACCATCACGCAGTACACTTGAAATCACAATATCCGATGACGTGCTGTACTTAACGGCATTGGTTAAAAGCTGTCTGATCATAAACGCCAGCCATTTCGCATCACTGAGCACGTTCGTGACATCCAGTTGAAGATCAAACCCGATCCCTTTTTGAATGCACCAGGATTGCAGGGTTTTTATTTCCTGAAAAATAACGGTTTCGAGATCCGTGTCCTCTATGTACAGATCATTCTCCAGGAACGTCATACGCTTCTGATGAAGCTGTTGATCCAGAAGCAGATGGATCCTTAGCCACTCGTATTTCAAAGGGGCCTTTAAAGGCGCGTCCTCCAACCGTTCAATCATCAAATGCATGGCCGTCAGCGGGGTTTTCACTTCATGAATCCAGGACAGCAGGTCATCCTTTTCCTGTTCGAGCATCACTCGATTCTGAGATGAAGTCTGTCTCAGAAGGGTCGCCTGCTCAGACAAACTCTCTGAGACGATTTCTTCAAAAGGTGAATCGGGGGCATCAACCCCTGTCATATGGAGATTATGATCCCATTCTGTCAGTCTTTTGAAGAAACGGGTTTCCTTCTGGTATCGGATTAAAACAAAAACGATGAAGAAGAGCATAGATAGAAATACCATATACAGGATTGGCTGTAAGGGAATAGCCGTATCGATATAACCGATGAAGATCCATAACAGGTGAAGTCCACTCACGAACAATATCCAGCTTTTCCGTTCCCATAAGTATGTACGGATCATGGCGCATCCTCTTCAATGGCAAGATACCCTTGCCCGACCTTCGTTTCAATGAAGCGGCCCAGCCCTATTTCTTCAAGACGCTTCCGGAGACGGTTCACATTGACGGTCAACGTGTTATCACTGATGAATCGTTTGTCATCCCACAGACTGTTTATGAGATCGTCCCTGCTCACAATTTTATTCTTCTGATCAATGAGCAGCTTCAAAATGTACATTTCATTCTTCGTCAGTTCAACGGATCCCTGTTCATTGGATACCGTATTCCGTTCAAAATCAACGGTCGCCCCGCACCAGGTCTTGATGCTTACCTGCTCGGTGTTATAGTTATACACCCTCCTGAGGGTCGCCTGGACTTTTGCAATCAGTACATCGAAGTGGAATGGCTTCTGGATGAAATCATCTGCCCCGAGCTGCATGGACATGACCATATCCGTCGGATGATCTCGCGAGGACAGGAAAAGGATCGGCACATTGGAGTGTGTGCGGATCATCCGGCACCAGTGGAAGCCGTCGAATTTAGGTAATTGGATATCGATGATCACCAAATCAGGCTTAACCTCTGCGAACTCCTGCATCACGTGATGGAAGTCGGTGATTCCATATACTTCGTAGGACCACTGGGAAAGCCGATCCTTGATTTCATTGAATAAGGTTGTATCATCTTCAATTAGTAATAGTTTCATTGCTTTCACCACTCAATCTTGCTGTTTACATAAATTGTATAGGAAATTGAATAGGTTTGCCATATGACGAAGAAAGGAACTATCCAATTTAGAAATATTTAGATTATTTTTACAAAAGATGGGTATTTAACTTCTAAAAGCAATTTACCCAATTGCATAAGGAAGGAATTAAGTCATGAAGAAACTTTTAGGGTTATCAGTTATCGCAGCGGTTTTGCTAAGCGGATGTGGTGAAGTGCAGATTTCGATTAATAAGGATGTCGAACCACAGAATGGAGAGAACAACAGCAATGAGGAGATGAACAAAGGGGTGACGCTGGTCGATGATACTACAGAAGATGAAAAGATAACAGATGCTGATAAACAAAAAGCCATTATTGAGTTCATTAATGAAGATATCCAGAAAGTTGCACAATATGAAGTCCTGGCTTTTGAATCCCTTGCATCGGTATCGGGAGTGAATTATACCGATGATCAGACCCTCTATCAAGAGCTGACTACTACGACCATCCCATCTTATGAGAAGGCCCTTGAGGAAGCGAAGTCCATCGAAGGAGAGATTCCTGAGCTTGAGGAAATGACGGACCGGATTGTGGAGGCGACCCAGGTTTTTTATGACTCTCTCATGCTTGAGAAGAAGGCAATTGAAGACCAGGATGAAGGATTGATCGAGGAGTCCAATGCCAAGATCGAGGAATATTATAGACTGGTAGAAGCCTACCATTCGGATATGAAACTCCTGGCAGAACAATATGATGTAACATATCAGGTGGATGAACTTAGTGAGAATGTAGATGCATTATGATTCCTGTTGTAAATTTGAACAAAAGTTCCTACTTAAAGGGACAGGAAAGGGATCCCACCTCAAAATGGATCCCCTTCCTATTTTCATTTTTCTACTTCACTAGCCAATGCATGTGTATTCCCTTCACTATCCTCAAAAAACACCATCCACGTTTCTACGTCGTCCATCTTGGCGACCAAATGGGGCTCATCCACGAAATTGACCCCACTTCCCTTCATTTCTTCATAGCTGGAATGGATATCGTCCACTTCAAAGTAAAGGACAGAGCAATGGCTGTATGCTTCTTTTTCAGGTAGCGTAAGAAGAAGCCTGATCCCAGCGCAATCGAAAAATGCCATATGATCGGTGGTGAATAAGAGGGGAAGTCCAAGTTTTTCTTGATAAAATCCAATGGCACGCTCCAGGTTCTTTACGGGAACGCCGATTTGTTTGATTCCTTGAATGGTTTTCATATTATTTCTCCTTTCGTTTCTTCATCATTGTAGCGGATGGACGGAATTCATTCTTTTCCAAAATCACTTTTTTTCGAAAGTGAGTCGGAGGGATACCGACGAATTGGGTAAACATCCTGGTGAACGAAGCCGGGTTCTGATAACCGAGTTCAAAGGCTATATCCGTCATGGAAAGCCCGGGATCTTTCAGTAATTTTTTAGCCTTTTCTATTCTGAATTCTGATATATGGCGGTGTGGTGTTTTCCCATAAAGCTGGGAATAGGTTCTTATCAGGTGATTGGGTGATAAGCAGGCCATTTTTGCAAGGTCCTCTATTGAAAGGGAGTGGTGAAAATAAGCCCTGATATATTCATGAGCGATGCTGACCCTCCGGTATATTTCTTCACGGGTAGAGCGTTTCACAGCAAGGATGGATTCGGTTTCTTTCAAATGACGAAAGTGAGAGATTAAGAGATTCTCCATCAAGAAATGATACTGTTCCTCATAACAGGTACGTTCCACATGGGAATGAAGTGCTTTCGTCTTCTGTAATAGCTTTGAGAGTGAGGGTGTGGTGGCGTAGGTCCTTTCAAAAAATTCAACGGGTCCGTTTTGTTTATACGGGTCAGATACGAGGTTGTCAGTAGAATCAGTCAGGGTACGGTGAACATCTACAACTAATCCCGGTTTAAAGAAGACACAGAATGATTCCACTGGCTGATCTTCCTCAATGGTAATGGTGTATGGGCCCTCATTGACCAATAGATACCGTCCTTCCTCTACACTGAAGTAGCCTCTGTTGGTTTTGTAGAAGGCCCTTCCGTTCATGAAGGTCTTAATGGAAAGCTGTCCCGCTCCCTCCCAATGGAATTTGTCGCTCTTTGCCTGAAGGATATAGTTAGATGAGTCCGATTGTGTCATACGATTTTCTCCCCAATGCATGATTACTACCATTATACAAAATAGTGGAAACGATTTTGCTATTTTATTGACTGATACTTCTTGATTATGAAACCGAGCGGAGAACAGCTGGCTAAAATCAAAGACCTTGTTGAACGAGGGAGGATATGACTTGTGGTGGGTAGAGTGTATCCCCTTGAGAAGGCTCAGGAGGCCGTCCTATACGTCGAAACAGGCAGAACCAAGGTAAGGGTAGTGTTAAAGGTGAAAAAGCCCTTGTAACCCACTATATAGAAAGAGGCCTNNAGGCCTCTTTCTATATAGTGTTTTTCCTCTCGGCGCACAGCGAATACATTTTTCGCAACGGTCAGGGCATTCAGGACACGCGGGAAACCGGTATAAGGAATTAAATGTGTAATGCTCTCAACGATTTCTTCCTCTGTTAAGCCCGCGGTCAACCCCGTATTGATATGAAGTTCAAGCTGAGGCTCCGGCATTTGATAGTGCCGGAGCCTTCTTTAAATCTTTTGCTGACTTCAACCCTTAGATAGAGGTCATCCTCCCATATTTCTTCTTTAATCGACAATCTTCTCCCTCTTTTTCACCGGTCGGTCTATTCTTCATTTTTATAACTTCAATTTTTATGCAAACACCATTCTTTGTTCTTTCTTCCCATTTAGAAAATATCTGGTAGTTCTCTAGTTTTATAGAGTAGTAGAATGAGCACCATTCGAAGTAAGAATATGTAAAAAATATAAAGTTTACAAAAAAGTATACTTGTATACAAATTAGTGTACAATTGTAGACAAAAATGTATACAAGTATACAAATCAGTACACTCGTTGATTTAAAGGCATGTGTACAAAATATGTGTACAACGATACAAAAAAGTATACAATCTCTCATCCTGACTCTTTAAATTTCGATAGAAAAGTAGGATTGACCGGAGACAAGAAATTGTTTAATCTGAAAGTAAGAGTTGAAATTTTTTGACAAATTCTTACTCATGATTGAAAGGATGATTTTAATGACGAATTCTCGAATTGCAGCCATTGATGTTGGTAATGATTCTTTAAAAGGTATTTTTGGAAAAATGGACGCTGAGGTGAATATTCCGAACGTCATCGCTAGGGATATTGAAGATCGTCCAATCATCGGAATCGAGGAGCTGGATACACAAGACCCACTAGACGGCATACATATCCGTGTCCACTCCCCTGCTTTGAAAGACAATAATGCGATTTATCGTGTCGGTAATCTGGCAACGAAGAGTAATAACTCAACTGAACTTGATCCGGGCAGCAGTAAATCAGAAGAAGATCAAACACTCATTATGCTGTTTGCTTCCATTGCTCTGGATGCAGCGCGAAATGGCTCAGACTTCAAAAAGAATAATAATGTAATAGAAGCAAACTATACACTCGGAACAGGTCTTCCCCTTCGAGAAGTAAAAGAAGGAAAAGATGTTGGGTACCGTTCAAGGTTATTAGGTTCTGTTCACCAGGTCGAGTTCCTTGTCACTCCACGCTATCAAGGGATCAAAGTAAATGTTAAATTTGATGAAGTGAAGGTGTATCCTGAAGGATTTGCTGCTTTTATCAACCTGGTAATGGATAATAACGCCAATATTATCAATAAAGATTTAATTGATAAGCGCATCCTGATTCAGGATATCGGTGGATTATCTACGGATATCGCAGTGATCAAAGATCGAAAAGTTGACGATGATAAGGCGCAGGGATTTAACCTGGGAGTTTCTGAATCTCTTGAACTAATCCGTGAAGAAATCCGCTCGAGACACGGTATTGAGCTAGACAGCCGACGAGACGTTGTAGAAATCATCACGAAGAAAAATGACCGCAATCATATCATGGTTAAAGGAAGCCGTACAAGCGTCCATGACATCGTGGACCGCATCATGCTTGAACTGGCTAAAAAGCAGTACCGTCACCTGCGTAACATGTGGCAAAAGAATTCCCAGACGGAAATCTGCTACTTCATAGGTGGTGGATCAAGCGTCCTGAAGGAGTATATCAAGACGCTTAACAACAATCTTGATGGGTACAATATCGACTTTTTTGAAGATGAGAAAGAAAGCATCTGGATGATGGCCAATGCTTACTACAAGCTGATTGCCGACTTCTCAAGAAAGAATGAGAAACAACAACAAGCCCAGAAAGACGAACAAAAATTAGCGAAAACCAAATAGGGTGATGGTATGAAAGAAAAAGGGATGTCGAGGGGACAGCCGATTACGTTTCGGCTTCCTTCTGATACACCTGACCATGTATTAAAGCATCTACAAAAACTGAAGGAAACGGAAAAACGAAATTTCTCCAGTAAGATTGCAGAGCTTGTATTGAACGGTGTAAATGATACAATTTCCAAGCAGCGGGAAGCGATTACGATCCCCCTTCCGAAGGGCTTGGACAAGTCCCAGCGTGATTGGTTAAAGCATGAACACTCAGAAGCGCTCTTAGGGAGCATCGTCTACCAGCTGCTCTCTAACCCGGTGCGTACGGCCTCCCTGCTTGCTTCCATAAGCAGTAACTCATTGGATATCAATGAAGCCCTCTATCTTCAGGAAGAATCGGCAGCAAGTCACGATACCTCACGGGAATGGTCCCTCGATCAAGTAATAGATGATTCACCTGAAGAAGTAGTGGATGAGCGCTCGTACTCTACAGATGAAGAATTGGAAAACTTTGACTGGGAAAGTGCCATGAAACCACAGGAATCCGCCAACGAAGAGCCCAAAGAAGAATCGATGGACGATCTATTGGGAGATTTCCTGGCTCAAATGAATAAATAAAAAAGAACCTGAANNTTCAGGTTCTTTTTTATTTACAAAAGGGATGAACTGCCAGTTGGACGGTCACTCCTCCCTCTCGTTTGACTGCACAGTTCCCGTCTCATTACAACCACCTATTATAGATGGAAAATGTAATCAATTTGTCTTATTTGAATTATTATTTCTACTTAAAACCCGACAAGGTATATACCTCTAAGGGAGAAATGTTACAGATCCTTCAAAATAGCTTAAAACATGTATAAAAAATGGCAGTTTATTTCAAATGATTCCCATGGCCTAGTTTAGGGGAGGTGGAAATCGAGGTAAACACCGATTAAACAGAATAAAGCATGGCACGTCAGTCGTTGGCTACACCACTAAAGAGGAGAGATTCGATGAGTATTCAAAAAAGTAATGATAGCTCAAGTCTCGCGGAAGTAATTGATAGAATCCTGGATAAAGGAATCGTCATTGATGCGTTTGCAAGGGTTTCCTTAGTAGGAATCGAGATTCTTACAATAGAAGCACGGGTCGTAATCGCAAGTGTGGATACATGGTTACGATATGCAGAAGCAGTTGGACTATTAAGAGATGAGGTCCAGGAAGAAGGTCTCGCCAAGCAGGAGAATGAAAGAGGGACCGCATTCAGCATATAAACAAGTAAATAAAATATAGTTTTACTATTTAATAGAAAAGAGGATGAATATGTCAGAAGTGAAAAGCAGTCAACAAGTAGAAGAAACGAAAAATACGGAAGAAAATGAAGAGCAATCAGCTGAAAACAGACAATCCATGAATTATGCGATTATCGGCGGAGTAGTCGGAGCTGGTATCGGATTACTTTCGAATCCAGGTACAGGTAAGAAAATGGTGGACAGTTTAGGGAAGTCAGAAGTGATGAGAGCCGCAAGTAAAGAACTGCGAAGATCAGCACAGGAATTTTTGACAGAGCAAGCCATTATTACGCTCAGACAGTCGGCTACAGGATATATGAGCAAGTTGGAAGGTGGCTTGCTGTCACCAAAAAAGAAAAAAGAAGAGGCATCGGAAAACTCAGATGTTAAAGTTGAAAACAGCGAAAGTTCTTCCAATCAATCAGAAGAATTAGAAGAAATCAAAGAAGAGAACAAGAATTTGAATGAGCGTTTAGAACGCATCGAGGAAATGCTTAACAGCCTGGTTGAGTCTAAGAAATAAGCGCATCCCTGAAGGGGGCATTACATGAGTAAGCCTGTAAAAAAAGCAGTCGGCAAGATGGCTAAAAAAGCATACGACCATGCTCCGGAGCCCGTGAAAGAGAAAGTGAAAGATACGCTGAAAGAAAAAGCGAAAGAAACATTTGTGAACAGTGTGGAAGACGGCCTTCAATCAAAAGCTAACGAAGCATCAGAGAAGTTAGAGAACGCAAAAGAGAAAAATGCCGATAATGTTCATACCAAAGCAGAAGAAGCAAAAGAAAAAGTCCAGGATGTCCTGCTTTCGGTACGGGAAAAGTTAGGGAACGCAAAAGAAGCAGGAGAAGAGTTCCAAAAGAAAATTTCTTCATCGAATGACAAACAAACAAAAGTTAAAGGCGTGGGAAATATCAAGGGAGCAAGTGACATCAAGAGCTCCTTTAATATAAAGAGTTCCACTGAAATCAAAAGTTCTGAAAACATTAAATCTTCAAAAGACATCAAGACAATTTGTTCATAAACACCGGAAGGAGAATAACAATTGGCTATTCAAAAGAGTAATAACAGTTCAAGTTTAGCAGAAGTCATCGACCGAATTCTAGATAAAGGGATCGTCATTGACGCATTTGCAAGGGTGTCTGTAGTTGGAATTGAAATTTTGACAGTTGAAGCAAGGGTCGTCATCGCAAGCGTCGATACATGGTTGCGCTATGCAGAGGCAGTAGGTCTCTTACGGGATGATGTCGAAGAAAACGGACTTGCTACACAGCAGAACGAAAGAAGCTCCCAGTTCAGCATCTAAAGGGAGTGCCAGCAAAAGAATATATGTATGAAGGGGGCCATTATTGGCACCCTCCCCTTCATCTACAGTAGGAGGCAGCTATGGTAATCAAAGAAATCATGAATAGTGTGACGGATTTCTTCAATGAACATGTAGCTCCGGTCCATAAGATTACGTCAGTGGAACTGACAGAAGACGAAGGCTGGAAACTGCAAGTTGAAGTGATTGAAGAAAAGGAATATATGAAGAAATATGCGAAAGACGAAATGCTTGGAACATATGATGTTCTCCTTAATAAAGAAAAGGAAGTCACGTCTTTTAAACGACGGGATATCCGTTACAGAAGTGCCATTGGACAGGAAATGTAGTGTCCTGAGCGAGTAGGAGGGAATTGTACGTGACGGTCTTAACAAAACGGATCAAAAAGGATAGCAGGGCATTAATACAAGATGATGAAACGAAAGAATTGCTTTCGCGCTCATTGCAATACCTTAAAGCTGGATATCCTGTGCATTTCACGGGTCCTTCCGGGGCCGGGAAAACATCTCTTGCACTCGCTTTGGCGAAAAAGAGAAAAAGACCGGTGATGCTCATGCACGGTAATCACGAATTGAATAATAAAGACTTAATCGGTGATTTTACGGGTTATACCAGTAAAAAGGTCGTTGATCAATATGTACGATCCGTTTATAAAAAGGACGAAAGCGTCACAGAGACATGGAGAGACGGACGTTTGCTGGAAGCCGTCAAGAATGGTTATACCCTTGTATACGATGAATTTACACGATCACAGCCGACGACGAATAATATCTTCCTATCCATTTTGGAAGAAGGAATCATTCCTTTGTACGGTTCGAAGCTGACAGAGCCTTTTATTAGAGTACATCCGGAATTTGCCATCATATTTACTAGTAATCCTGCAGAGTATGCAGGGGTTTATCAAACACAGGATGCTCTATTGGATCGGTTGATCACCATTAACGTAGATTACAAGGGAGCGGAACAAGAGGCAAAGATTGTATCAGAAAAAGCTAACCTGGTTATGAGTGAAGCAAGAGCGATCACGACACTCATATCAACATTACGCGATCAATGTACAAATGAAATGAACGGACCGAGCTTGCGTGCTTCCTTAATGATTGCAAGACTCGCCATTGAATCGGACATTCCCATAGACGGTAAGGATGCAGATTTTCAACGTCTATGTATTGATATAGCAGCACATAGTATAAGTCGATGTATCGACGAAGAAAACCCACAAGAAAAAGCAGAACAATTGATTATAGATGCATGTAAACGAATGAAGGTATCTGAGGAATAAAGGAGAGTTTTATAATGAGTCAGGAAGAAATGGGGATTTATATTTTTTGTGCCATACAAACCAGTGATGATGATCAATTTGGTTCGATTGAAATAGAAGGCAAAGAACGTGAGACGTTCACGATCAGATATAAGGACGCAGCGATGGTAGCAGCAGAAGTGCCTATGAAAATTTATCATCCTAAGAAGCAGAATTTACTGATGCATCAGGGAGCTGTATCCCGTGTCATGGAACAAAAGGATACCGTCATCCCGATCAGCTTCGGAAATGTTTTTAAAACAAGGGACGATGTAGAAGCCCTGCTTGAAAATCTTTATCCCCAGTTCGAAACTCTTTTCCCGGCCATTAAAGGGAAAATCGAGCTGGGCTTAAAGGTTATCGGTAAAAAGGAATGGCTTGAAGCCATGGTGAAGGATAACCCGCAGGTGGAAAAAATGGCCACAGCCGTTAAAGGGAAATCTGAATCCGCAGCGTATTATGACCGGATTCAGCTTGGCGGAATGGCTCAGAAGTTGTTTGCCTCCCTGCAAAGTGAGATTAAGGAAGAAGTGTTTGCACCTCTTGAGGAAGAGGCAGTATCGGCAAAAGCTAACGATCCATCAAGTGAGAAAATGCTTCTTAACGCTTCTTTCTTAATTGACCGGGATCAGGAAGAGTCATTCGATCAAAAGGTAAATGAAGCACACGAGAAATGGAAGGATAAGGTCGAATTTAATTACAGCGGTCCTTGGCCGGCTTACAACTTTGTCAACATACGCTTGAAGGTTGAGGAAGGCTGATGATTCATAAATTGGTGAGTGCACCAATTAATATGGTCATAAAAGTCGCTGAAAAGATCAAAGAAGAAGCAGACAAAGAATTGTACGACCTTCCTACCATTCAGCAAAAATTGATTCAGCTTCAAATGATGTATGAATTAGGAGAAATTCCTGAGGAAGCATTCCAGGAAAAAGAAGATGAACTCTTAACAAGGTATGAAATCGCGAAACAGATGGAAATGGAACAATGGGAAGAACTAACGAAAAAGAAACAAGGGTGATCAAATGAGCGATTTACTTTATTTATACGGCTTAATACCGACAAAAGAAGCAAATAAAGAAAACCTGCCCTCCATGAAAGGATTCGATGGAGAAAGTGAGCTGTACACGATAGAAATCGGTGGCGTGACAGCCATTGTTAGTGATTTACCATCAAATGAATACTCTGAAGAGACCATTAAGGACAAAGTTGATAACGACATGGACTGGCTTCAGGAAAAGGCGTTTCATCATCACGAAACGGTATTGATGGTTTCAAAGTTGTATACCATCGTCCCCTTGAAGTTCTGTACATTATATAAAAACGAAGATAGCCTCAAGTCCACAATAGAAGGTAATCGAAATAAGCTGGAGACGACTTTTGAACAGCTGGATGGAAACGAAGAGTGGAACGTCAAGATCTACTGTGACGATAAGCTGCTGAAAGAACAGGTTAGTGAGAACAATCCATCCATCGAAGCCAAAAGGAAAGAAATCAGCGAATTACCAAAGGGCAGGCAGTTCTTTGAAAAGAAAAAAATCGATCAGCTGATTGATCGGGAACTTGAAAACGAAAAGAACCGGCTTTGTGAAGAGGTTCATGAAAAGCTGAAAGAACATTCTCTGCATGGGAATGTCAAAAAGAATTGGAGTAAAGATGTAACAGGCCGACAGGAACATATGGCGTGGAATAGTGTATTTCTCCTTCCAGGATCCAAAGTAGATGAATTTGTCGATGAAATAAAGCAATACGAAGAAGAACTGGGACACGCAGGTTGGAAAATTGAAGCATCCGGCCCTTGGCCACCTTATCATTTTTCTAGTTTTTCTTAATCACAAAATAAGGAATGAGAAATATGACAGTCAGAGAATCGATCGAGAACAAAGATATAGCCCTAATTGATATTTTAGATGTCATTCTCGATAAAGGTGTGGCAATCAAGGGAGATTTGATTATATCCATTGCCGGGGTCGACCTCGTGTATCTGGATTTACGAGTGCTGATTTCCTCAGTGGAAACATTGGTTCAGCATAAACAGGGAACGCGCAAAACAATAACGTCCGATCAATTCGATCAAGAAAGGGAGGGATTGATTCATGCAACAGGCCAGCGGGACAAATGGGCGAATTAATTTCGACCCGGAAAAAGCAGAACAAGGACTGGCACAGCTTGTATTGACCGTTGTAGAACTATTAAGGCAAATCGTCGAAAGGCATGCCATGCGGCGTGTCGAAGGCGGTACATTAACGGATGAACAAGTGGAGAATCTCGGCATTGCCCTAATGAACTTAGAAGAAAAAATGGAAGAGTTGAAAGAGGTATTTGGTCTTGATGCAGAAGACTTGAATATAGATCTTGGTCCTTTAGGGAGTTTAATGTAATGCCGATTAGGGAGGTTACATGATGGGAATGGAGCATCCGGTACAATCCAACACAATCGTGGATGTATTAGAAAAGATTTTAGATAAAGGAGTTGTCGTAGCAGGAGATATTACGGTGGGAATCGCCGATGTCGAGCTGCTTACGATAAAGATCCGCTTAATCGTTGCTTCTGTAGATAAAGCAAAAGAAATAGGTATGGACTGGTGGGAAAATGATCCCTATTTAAGTTCCAAAGCCGCAGATAACAACACGAGAGCACTGGAAGAGGAAAATAAGAAATTACAGGAAAGACTGGAATCACTTGAAAAGAAACTGGATACAAACCGTCTTAATACGGCGGAAACAACAAACTAATTGGAGGTTTTACCGATGGCAGAAAAAAATAATACGCAAAACACAACAATTGAGAATCAAGGACAGGAAAAAAATTCAACAGAAAAGAATTCAACAAATGAGAACAAAACAAGAAGAAGTGGCCCAATCAAGAGAACTGTAGCTGGGAGTCTATTGGGAGCAACGGTAGGATATCTGGCAACACCCGAAAACGGAAAGAAACTTCTGGACCGTATTGATCAGGAGAAAATCAAGAGCAAAAGCCTGGACTTCGGGAAAGCGGCAAAAGAAAAATCCAGAAAAGCCGCTGTCACGTTAAAATCGTCAACAGCCAACCTGTTTAAGCGTGACAAAGATGAAGAAGCTTCTGAAGACTCGGAAACGGCCGTAAATTCAACAGAAACGAACAGCCAAGAGGAAGAGTCGAACCAAGACTATGAAGCTCTTAAACAGGAAAATGAAGAGCTTCAGAACCGCCTGGAGCAATTAGAAGAGAAAATGAATCAAATTGCCGCAGCACGTGAAGATGAAAGCGATGAAGAGGAAGACGACGATGAAGAAGACAAAGAAGAAACTTCTTCAAGTAAGAAATCTTCTAAAAAGTCTAAGGAAGATGCGTCTGATGAAGACGAAGAGGATGAAGAAGACGAAGATACTGATGAAGATGAAAACGCAGACGACGAAGAAGATAGCGATGATGAGGAAGAAGCTTCAGACAAGAAGAAATCAAACGGCAAATCTGGTTCAAAGGGAAAGAAGCGTTCTACTCGCAAGTCTTCAGCTAAAAGTAAAAAATCTGCAAAAAAAGATGATGATAAAGCCGAAGATCAAGACGAAGATACAACACTTTCTACCGAAGATGATACTGTAGCTTAACGATAAAGGAGATGTGAAAATGAGTGTAGAATCAGGTACAGGGAAGGATAGCATTTTAGAATTTTTTGTACAGGCATCAAACAAGCATGATTTTTCATTAGACATCACCTTAAACGTCAAGGGAGCTGTCGTAACAGGTACCCTCGTCTCCGCAAAGGAATACTTCGATTCATTGAGTGAAACCTTTGAGGATGGCAGTGATGTAGCTCAGAAGCTGAGCGAGGAGCTTGCCAAAGCCGGGGAATCTGTAGAAGGAAACCAAAGTGCTGAAGCCCACTTTATTCACCTGAAGAACGCGAAGGTGTATTGTGGCGACAGCAAACCTACCCCTTCAAAAGGGAAAATCATGTGGCGTGGGAAAATAAGCGAGGTCGATGGGTTTTTCTTGGGAAAAATTGCAGAATCGAAGAGTAGTAAATAAGCAAAAAATAAGCGACTGAAATCTTTCAGTCGCTTTTAAACGTTTAGGAGATCAGGGAAAGGCATTATTTCCCGGGCAGGAATCAGCTTCATAAAGAAAAGATCCCCTTTTCATGATAGGTGGAAAGGGGATCTTTGCATTCTTAGTTCTTTTGCACATTCATGATTTCAATACTGTTGGCCGGAATGGTAATGTGCACTTCTATATATTGCTTGCCATCTGAAGAGTAATTTTGTGCGATGCTTCCTTTGGAAACGGTATAATCTCCCTCTTTCATATATAGGGGGATCGTCACATCTAAAGGCTTGTTTAAACGATTGGTTATCTCTACTTGCTGAGAAGCGGCACTCCCATCGTTCGCAGTCTGATAATCAGCGTCAAAGGACATGGTGCCTCCTTCCGTATCTCCGTTTTGGTATACAGGGATGGAATGACCGGGTTCTTCGTAATTGTAGGATGCGATCTGCCCATTTTGAACCGAAAAGTTCCTGAATCCTACCCAGGGCTTACCGGATAGCTCAATGGCCGTTGTGGTTGCGTATAAAATGCCATCTTTCTTTGTGACATCGTCAATATGAGTATGTCCGTGAAGACTGACCGTCACATCATTCGCTTTCATGATATCAATCAATTCCTGGGCATTTTCCCCGTGCCATTGCTGGTCATATTTAATCCCGAGTTTTTCCCCGAGAATCAATGTGCTCAAACGTTGTGGATCATGTTGTTCATCATATTCCTTCCAGTATTCTTGTACCTCAGGATCGTCTTGTGGCCAGATTTCCCTATCACGCCATAAAGGATTGTGATGGGAGAAGAGGCCTCGTATTTGACCGGGTTTTGCGGTTTGAGCATTCTTTTGTAAATCTTGTTTGACCCAATTAAGCTGCTTTTCACGGATCTGACCGCCCCAGGTAGGGACAGAAACCGTACCGGTGCCGCTTCGGTCGATCTTGTGCCAATCAAATGAATTGTACCCGATGAAGTGGGCATATGGACCATAGTCAAAGGAGAAATATTGGGGCCCGAAGTATTTTTCCCAATACTTCGCTCCATCCGTAAGGGTTGCATCCTGGGCGTAATAATCATGGTTGCCTGGGACGATATAGACCGGTACATTCAGCTTTTGAAGCATTTTGTAGGTTTCTTCGTATTCATAAATATATTCGAGGGGATTCAGTTGACCGAACATTAGATCTCCTGTCACGACCACAAAATCCGGATTCTTTAAATTGACTTCTTTAATGGCTTTCTGCAAATATAACCATCTTTTCTCAGGATTCGGATTCCACATTCCGGTTTCCCTTGCCCGGCCGGTAGTGAAAGAAGACGGATCATCTGGATTACCAAGATTTCGGGGAGACCCTATGTGAGTATCGGTTAAATGTAAGAAGGTAAAGTCCTTCTTATATTCGTCTACTACTTTCACAGAATGAGGTTGTTCATCCGTGACCCTTTGTCCATTACCGGTATAGGAAACTTCTAAATCATATAATTTCTGCGGGGTCCCTTCAGGAATGAGGACGGTGACCTCGACAATAGAAGAGCTGTCTTTCCAATGAGATTGTCCCTGCTGTACAGATTGGACAGGTAATTCGTACTCACTCGTCAGGGAAGAGTGATTCGTTTGCTTTAATTTCACGTTCCAAGATCCGGCTTCTTTCCCTTGAGTATCAATCTTTAAGGTAAGTTGTTCACCTTTCTTCTTAATAGCCGGTGTTGCAAAGAGAGGGTAAATGATCTGATTTACCTTTTCATCAAGTGAGATATTTGGGAATTCATCTAAGTAATGAGTACTGTTCCCGATCCCTCCATCCCGATCGCCAGAAGCACTAAAAGGGTTGTCCAGTGCCTGGGCTGAAAGTGGGAGAAGAGAAAATATCAACATGAATACAAATCCTTTTTTAAGCCAATTCATTATGCCTGCCTCCTTTTTCTGTCTCAAGAGTATCAGCTGTATGTAAAGGCAATGTGGATTCTTGATTACAAGATGTTAATGCTAATATTTACCTGTGAAAGATGAGGTGATTGAAATTAAAAAAGGTGTCCCAATATGGAATTGGACACCTTCTTCTCGTTTGTTAAACGAGTATAATCCATAATAATAAAGTGAATACCAGAGCCGTTAAACCTTGAACCAGCGTGGCGGCGGTTTGAGCTTTGTAAGCATCTGTGACTTTCATGCCGCTGAATTGGGTCACGACCCAGAAGTAGCTGTCATTGACATGACTGACCGTCATGGCTCCTGCCCCAATGGCCATGACCACTAAAGCAAGCGGGACGGCTCCATCGATCCCCATTTGTGGTAGCAATGGGGCGATCAGGGAAGAAGTGATAACAAGAGCAGCGGTAGATGATCCCTGGGCCGATTTTAATAAGGCTGCAACTATAAATGGAATGAGTAGCACGAGTGCACCGGAAAGTAATCCCCCATCGGCGATTCCCTGAATCAATTTTGCAACGGGAGTCGCCTTGATGACAGAACCGAATGCTCCTCCTGCCCCTGTGATTAATAGGATATTGGTGGCATCTTTCATTCCCTGAGTCACCCAGCCATTCAACGTTTCTTCATTCCATTTCGGCATGAGGGCAAATGCAGCCAGGACACCGATCAGTAAAGCAACAACAGGAGAACCGATGAATAAGAAAACATCCGCTGCTCCGCCTTCCCATTGAAAGAAGCTAACGACTGAACCTGCACCAATCAAGAGGATTGGAAGTACAATCGGAGCAAAGGATTTGAACGTTGAAGGAAGTTCCCCAAAGGATTTGACAATCTCATCATAATCCAGATCCAGTTCTTCCTCGCCCTCGATTTCAATTTTACTTGCGACCTTAATGGCCCAGATATATCCTGCCAGAATCGTAGGAATGGCTACAATCATCCCGATTAAAATTATGGTTCCCAAGTAGTCGCTCGCCCCGATGTTTCCAGCTGCGGCGATGGGGCCCGGAGTGGGCGGCACCAGTGTATGGGTTGCGTATAAGCCCGTTGCCAGAGCAACAGACATGGAAGCTAAAGCTACTTTCGCCCGCTTCGCCAACGCTTTTTTCAAGCTTGAGAGAATGACGTATCCGGAGTCACAGAAGACAGGGATACTGACGATGGCACCAATTAGGGACATAGCAAGTTGCGGTCTCTTTTCCCCCACTAAACGCAGAACCACTTCTGCCATCCTGAGAGCGGCACCTGATTTTTCTAAAATCGTCCCGATGATGGTTCCTGCTACGATGACGATACCAATATACCCCATTAACCCTCCGAAGCCGCCATTGACTGCTTCTACAACTGTATTCAGTGGCAGGCCTGCAAATATACCAACCAAGAACGCTGCAAACAATAACGATAGAAAAGGCTGGATCTTCAATTTTGCGGTGGTGAAAATGATAAATCCTACCCCTAATACAATGACCGTAAATAACCAAATTCCTGACATGATATTTTTCCCCCTTTATTTTTCTCCCTTTGTTATGTGTAAAATTCGTGCGACATTTCTTGTTTCATGGTAAAGCAGTTCTTCAGCACGACTGATGCTCTCATGCAAAGCCATTGGACCGATGGCAATGGAATGACAGCTGGAGAAGTCGCCGTATAAATGTTGATACCCATCTCCTAAACTTCCTGAGATAAGAGATACCGGAGTATGATGCTGTTTTGCGATGGCTGCGATATAAGAGGGGAGTTTACCAAACAATGTTTGATAATCGCTCTGACCTTCACCGGTGAGAATCCAATCAGCCCAACGAATGGCAGTTGGAAGGTTCGTTGCTTCAGCAACCAGCTTTGCTCCGGATTCTATTGTTCCGTTCAAATGCAGAAAGGCAAACCCCAGTCCTCCTGCTGCTCCGGCCCCTGGTGTATCCCGGAAATTAATTCCTTTTTCTTCTTGAAGCAATTTGCTAAAGTGAAATAGCTGTTGATCAAGCGTCTCCACCTGCTCTTTGGTAGCTCCTTTTTGGGGACCAAATACAGAAGAGGCACCTGTTTCCCCGCATAAAGGATTTTCAACGTCTGAAGCGATGTGGAAGGTACAGTCTTTTACAAGGGGATGAAGGGTACTCCAGTCCACCTCGGCGATGGATCCGAGGTCCTTTCCGAAAGCCCCGACAGCGTTCCCTTCTTCATCCTGAAAGATAACGCCGAGTGCTTGAAGCATCCCGAATCCACCATCATTCGTCGAACTCCCGCCCAGGGCAATGATGAAGTTTCGAAACCCGTCATCCATTGCCGTCGTGATGACTTCTCCAACGCCAAAGGAAGTTGTATGGAATGGATTGCGCTTTTCTCCAGGCACCATAGGTAACCCGGCGATGGATGCTATTTCAATGACGGCGGTTTTCTTATCTCCTAAAACACCATATTCAGTAGAAATTTTTTCTCCTAATGGACCAGTGGCCGTCGTTTTTACTTTCATCCCCCCAGTTGCGTAAATGAGAGTCTCCAGAGTTCCTTCACCTCCATCAGCCATGGGGATAACATTGGTATGAAAACTTGATGATTCATCCCGAAAGGCTTTTTCCATAATGGATCCGACCTTGAGTGAGCTTAAACTTCCTTTAAATGAATCGGGGGCAATTAGAATATTCATAGCGGCTCCTTTTTCAGAAAATATAATCTATTTCTCTATTTAACCAAGTGAAGTAAGCGGTTACAATGGAAGTCCACCTAAAGATTTCCTGGTGAAAATAAAAAAGATTGTGCATTTGCACAATCATATTACCTCATTCTTTATTCATTTCATCGATTAATAAGATAAAGCGCAGTATGATGGCATCATCGAATTTTCTTGGGCTTAGACCCGTCAGTTCCTCGACACTTTCAAGTCTGTAAAGAAGGGTGTTTCGGTGAATATGTAAGGAGTTCGCCGTTTCTTTCATGTTTAATTGACAGTCAAATAATCGTTGAAGTGTATGTCTCAGGGTCGTACTTAGCTCAAAAGTCCGCTCACGATAGCGATTCATAAACTCCTGGCGAATGTCTAAGGGAATTCGCTTGATGAAATCCATGATGCCCCAGTCCTGTATGTGAATATAATCGGAAAACTGAGGGAAGCTTTCTTGCAACTCCAATGAGCTTAGTGCTTCCATATACGACTTTCTGTACCCGCCGACGCCTGGATAGACATTGCCGACAGCCGTTTTCACCATTAAATGCTTCTCCTTTAAATGTCGTTGCAAACGCTTTGCTAAAGTGATGACTCCCCCCTTAGTAGGGCAGACGCTAGAAGGGATCCCGATGACGCAGTGGGAGTCGTTGATAAAGGATTGGAAGTGAAGCTTTGGTAGTTGAAGCTTTATTCTCCTCAGAATTTCTTCTTTGATCATCGATAAAGGCATGTTGGTGGTAGAGTGGGTGAATAAGTTAGCGAATTTGACCAATAATACTTGAACATATTGGCTGGTATCAAGATGAATGTAGTGATGAGCGAACGCTTCATTTTTTCTTTCATCAAAATAATGGGGGTGTACCAAATCGAGGAGCCAATTATCCATCAATGTTTTCTGATGCTGTAGTTGATTATGGAAATGAACCTGCTGAAGCATGACTTCAACTGTGACCTTCACGATTTTTACAAATTGATCCAAATCCAGTGGGGAACCAGTTACGCCAACGACTCCTATGATTTCTCCCATGAACTCAATGGGAAGGTTGATGCCTTCTTTGGAACCATGAAACTTTCTCATGTCGTTCTCATAAATAATCAATGAACTTTTTTGTTTGAGGACATACAAAGCCCCTTCGTGAACCTGATTCATGCGTGAAGGATCTGTGCTGGCAACAATGACGCCGGACTCATTCATGATATTCATATTGTAGTGAACGACCGTCTTCAATTTCGCGATGATTGGGTAGGCTAATTCTTCTGTGATATGCATCTGAAACACCCCGTAATTTGTCTTCCCTTCATTCTAGCATATGTTTTCTTTCCGTATATTCGGGTAAAGAATACTATACAAAGGAGGTTACCTTCATGAAACGTTTAATTGGAAGACTGATCAAATGGGGACCTATCGTTTACCCGATTTATAAGAAGTATCGGAATAAAAGAAGGCATAAGAAATCCATGACGTATTAAAAGGGCAGCCAGCATTGGCTGTTTTTTTTGTTATTTAAAAACAAACAAATGAAAAACCCCTGGAATCCAGGGGTTTTTGGTATTCTTAATGAGATGTTCTTCTCATTCCTCTTAGAAGTAAACTTAATAGGAATACGAAGATGATCGCTCCCAGTAATGCCGGGATGATAGCGATTCCTGCAAGGGACGGACCGAAGCTTCCAAGAAGTTCCCCGCCGATCCAGGCACCGATAATACCGGCGATGATGTTTCCGATGATTCCGCCAGGAACGTTTTTACCTAATATAAGACCAGCTAACCAACCGATAATTCCACCAACAATTAAGTACAAGATTATACCCATTTTTTCTTACCTCCATATAGTGTTTTTTATGCTGTTATAAGTTAATTTCCCCTTTTTCTAAAAGTCAAAACCTAATATGTTGTCACTTGAAAAATTTTCTGGAGAATATACATGACATACTTAACGGCAGGCAATTTATCCTGATATTTTTCATAGTCAAGGGTGTATGTCCCGTTCTTGTTAGTCCATATCCGGTCGAAGTAGTCGTCGACTTCCTTCATGGTTTCGCTGTCTGAAGGGGCCGTCAGTTTCAGGTTTTCTTCCAGATTATAATCATCCATATTCCGGGACGTATAGTTACCTGATCCCCCGATGACGGTGCTTTGATCTTTCCCTTTTACATATATGAATTTCGTATGATATTGCTCTTTATTCGTGTTATACCACCTAATGGTAATATGTTCGTTCTCCAATTTATGAAGCTCGGCAGCAATGGGGAGATTCGGAAGTCCGATTTTCTCTTGTCCGAAGGCATTTTGATTCGGGTCCAGTACCAATCGTATGTCTACTTTCCGTTCAGCCGCGTCTTCTATCGCATCGATAATGTCCCGATCGGCGAGGTAGAACATCCCGATCCAGGCCTCATCGCCTTTTTTGGCATCATCCAGTGCCTTTACCACGCCTTTTTGAATTTCCCTTTCCGTCAGGATCTGTGCGTTGACAGATGTTTCACTGGAGGGTAAGGATTTGACCGAATTGTTTACCTCTTCCTCTGTAGGGAAAGCATTAAGATTTCCACCTGAAAAATCCGCTACGGCTTTTTCAGCTTTCACCATATCTTTGATGATGTCCCCTTTCACCTTAAAAGCGATATTTGAGTGGAAACCGCTGGCATCATGGGGATTGGCGGAAAGGATGAGCCCGGAGTCCTCAGTGATGACGACTTTTCGATGGTTTGCCTTCACGTTCAAGAGTTTTAAATAGGATCTCATCGTGACCTTTGGTGCGGAAGGGGCCATCGGGTTGGGCAGCCAGCCATAGCCGTCCTGCCCGAACCATCCTAAAGCGGTTCTCCATACACCTGAATAGATGAGGTTTGGATCCCTGAGTCGGTTCAAATCGGTAAAGACGACTTCAGCTCCAAGCTTTTCCAATGGCTCAATTTGTTTGGCCTGATGTGATCCGTAAGTCGTATTGACGACGTCACTGATAAAGACCACTTTCAGGTCGGGCTTCTTTTTCATCTGTTCTTCAATCTTTCTGGATAATGTTTCACTGATCTTGGGATAATCACGGTCACCCTTTGTATAGCCATTTACTAAGAATAAGTCCAAAATAAGAAAATCATCTGCTTCTTCAATGGTTTGATAGACTTCATCAAAGATCGATTGATCATATTTTTCTTTCCCATCCTTCTGATAGGTGAGGTCGTATAAGAATTCTACGTCCTTTTCAGGTATGGCGTAAGTGTCGCTGGCGTAGGAGATTCCTTTCGGCAAAGGCTTTACGCGGTTGTATATCATGACGGCCGTCAGGATGAAAATGATGGCTCCCCCGATCCACCAGCTTCTCTTTTTATACCACTTCTTCTTGGTCTTCAAATGGATTCCCCTGTTCTATTGTTTTTTCTTACTATACCCTTAATGGCATGAGGGGAATCCACATAGATGGAGATCTAGTGGAAAAGTCCAAAAAAAAATCCAGGCAGAAAAATCTGCCTGGACCCCTTACCTACGATTGATGAACATGTCTGCGATATAAAAGCAAGAGTAAGAGAGACACCGTCATGAGTCCGATCAGAACCAGGAAAGTGTTCTGAAAGGAGCTTACCGGGAAATCTGCTCCCCCCATCTCCACGATGATTCCGCCAAGGACAGAACCGGATGCGCTCCCGACATAGTGGATCAGCTGCTTCATCCCGATACCTGAGGCAGTCAATTCCTTGCTCATGACACGGGACACTTCGTTTGTCGAGCTTGAAGAAAGACTGGAAAATCCGAAGCTTGTAAACATATAGGCCAGCATGATCATATACTCACTGTGCGGTGATAAGAGATAAAAAAGGACAGTCGAAACGATGAGAAGAATATGAGCGAGAAACATCACTCTGATATTCCCATATCGGTCGATCAGTCTTCCTACAAATATGGCTGCGACTGCAGACAGCATCGCTCCAGGGAAAATGATGAATCCGACAGCCGTCGGGTTTTTGCCGAATACATGCTGAAGCATGAGGGGCATGACGATCAAGATGGCGAAATGGGTGACAAACCCAAGGAAACTCATATATAGAATTTGCCTGTAGCCTTTGTCCCGAATCAAGCTGGGCTGAATAAAGGGAATCTCAATCTTATGAATCCGAATCCATAATCCACCGAAGAAAACCGCGGCGCCTGCGAAATAGTACCAATGGAACGTCGAGATGAATAGCAGGAAGAAGGTGATTCCGATTCCGGTCAGCAAGCCTCCCCAAATATCAAAGTATCCCTTTCTTGTCGTCTCATTTGGCAGAAAGCGGTACAATACGGGGATCATTCCAAGTACGCATAATGTAATCAGGAATAAATAATTCCAGCTCAGGTAATCCGTTATGACGCCTCCCACAACGGGACCTAACCCAAATCCAAGGGAAGAAGCGGAAGCGATCATCGCAAGGGCCCGGCCACGCCTTTTCAAGGGGACAAACCGTCCGGCAAACACCATGGATAGACCGGGGATGGCTGCGGCCCCTGCCGCTTGAAACAAACGGGAAAGCAATAACCATGGGAACGTATTGGCAAAGAAGCCGGTCAATGAGGCTATGCCGAAGATGGTGATCCCAATGATGAGCAACCGTTTGATCGGGATGTAATCAGCCAAGCGGGTGTAAGTGATCGTACAGATAGCGAGTACGATCGAATACCCTGATACGATCCAGGCTCCTTCAGAAGGAGCCAAAGAGAAATCGTTCAATACATTTGGAAGGGCTACATTGAACATAGTCGTATTCATGACTACGAGCCAAATCGTCAAACTTAGAAAAAGAATCGTCTTTGTATGTGAAGGAGATGCTTGAGCATGTTGTTCACCAGTCATTTTTGACCACCTCCATGATAGATATTGATGCTCGAAGTAATATACCATAAACAAAGACGTACTGAAAATGAATGTGCCTTCGTCCGGGTGGGCTTGTGGAAGTTTAAGATTTAGGAAATGGTCTATTATATAAGGAGAATCTGTTAGGAGGAGAAGTATGTCAAATCTTACGATAAAAGCGTTTGTGTTCGATGCGTACGGTACCTTATTCGATGTCCATTCCGTTATTGAAAAATGTAATGAACTCTTTCCGGATAAAGGGGAGGAGATCAGTCAGGTGTGGCGTCAGAAACAATTGGAATATAGCTTTCTCCGTCAGCTGATGGGAACATATACGACATTTTACTCTATCACGAGGGATGCCCTGCATTACGCATGTGTCCATGTGGGAGTCGATCTTTCCGATGACAAAGAGAAGGAGTTGTTGGATGCTTACCTGGAATTAACTCATTATGAGGAAGTAGAAAGTGTACTCGGGGAACTGAAATCTTATCAAACCGCCATCTTCTCAAACGGCTCCCTTGATATGCTCTCACCACTGGTGGAGCAGTCTTCATTCAGGCACCTGCTGGATGAGGTATTGACAGTGGATGAAATCAAACAATTCAAACCCACTCCGATGTCTTATCAGCTTGTCCTTAAGAAGCTTGGCGTCAAAAGGGAAGAGGTTTTGTTTATGTCTTCAAATCCGTGGGATATTGCTGGGGCCGCCAATTTTGGGTTCAATACGGCATGGATCAACCGCCAGGATAAGGTAATGGACGAACTTGGCGTAAAGCCCGATTTTGTTTATGAGGATTTAACCGGAATACTGGAACATAAGAGCTAACTGAAAGGGACTGATCTCTCTTGTGTCTTAACATGACATAAGAGGGATCAGTCCTTGCCTTTTTAATAGGCCAAACCAACTGATTTGTCTACGTTTTTCTCTTGAACGATGCTTTCCAGTAGGAAATGAGCGACGTCAGCCCTTCCGATTTTTCGTCCCTTGGCCGGGACAGAGACGGCATCTTGACGGTAGTTCTTTGACATGGGTTGGGTTGTCAGTTGCATAGGTCTTGCAATGGTATAACGAACGTGGTGCTTCTTAATTTCCTCGACCGCATTTCTGTGATCCTTTAACACATTCCGCAGGATAAACTGGGCAAGCTTTCCCTGGAGACCGGGGATTTCTTTATGAATCCCTGCCGATGCTACGTACGCGATGCGATCAATATGATGGGTATTCATGGCTGTCAGGATATTCTTTGTCATGTTGGTAAGGACGGTGGTTTCCTTCAGCCCATCCGAACCGAGACAGGATATGACGGCTTCCTGTCCCGCTAATGCCCCTTCCACTTCTTTAGGGTTTAAAGCATCCCCCTGCACAATGGTTAATAGTGGGTCGTCCCCATTCAGCTTAGATGGATCTCTTACAAAAGCTGTGACTTCATGTCCCTCTGCCAAAGCTTGCTTGACGACTTCTTTGCCTGTACCGCCGGTTGCTCCAAACACGATTAACTTCAAGAATCTTCCCCTCCCATTCTGTTACTATTCATTGTATAGTACAGTTAGATTAATAGACTAGAATGAATAGGTAAACTGTTTTGATTTTTATAGGAATATAAACAAAGAATAACAGTGGGGGGAAATGATCATGACTGAAAAGCTGATCCCGGTTTCAGGAGTGGAAGTGGATGCTAAAACCAAATGTAAGCATTACCGAACGTCAAAGGACATCATCGCGATAAAATTCAAATGCTGTGATACGTATTATCCTTGTCACGCATGTCATGAAGAAGTCGCCGATCATGAACCCGTTCTCTGGTCCCCGGATGAGTGGAATGTGAAAGCGGTCCTCTGTGGCGAATGTCGGAATGAACTAACCATTTTACAGTACATGAATTGTCAATCAGTCTGTCCACATTGCCAGTCTTCCTTTAATCCTGGTTGTCAGAACCATTACCACTTGTACTTTCAAGGATGAATGGTTGCAATTGTTTCACGTGAAACGAGAGGAGTGATGAAATGGAGAAAGCGACGTTTGCAGGAGGTTGTTTCTGGTGTATGGTAGAGCCTTTTGAAAATATAGAAGGAATTGAAGGAATTGTTTCAGGGTATATAGGAGGAGTAACGGCTCACCCGACTTATAAAGACGTGACATCAGGTGAAACCGGACATTATGAAGCGGTGCAGATCACCTTTCATCCAGAAATATTCCCGTATGAGAAACTCCTGGATCTATATTGGAGGCAAATTGACCCCACCGATCCCGATGGGCAATTCAAAGATCGAGGAAGCTCGTATCGGACTGCGATTTTTTATCATAATGAGAATCAAAGATGCTCCGCCAAAACGTCCAGGGAAGAGCTTGGCGGAAAGTTTTCTAAACCCATTGTGACGGAGATCCTGCCTGCAAGGGAGTTTTACCCTGCTGAAGAATATCATCAGGATTTCCACAAGAAAAATGCTTTCCGCTATGCTCTTTATAAACGCAGTAGAGAAGAGTTCTTAAAGAAGCACTGGCCAAAGGACCGGTCTTATTTAAAAGGGCAGCTGACGGACATACAATACTTTGTGACTCAGGAAAATGGAACTGAACCGCCTTTTGATAACGAATACTGGGACAACGTGGAAGAAGGAATATACGTGGATGTCGTGTCAGGGGAACCATTATTCACTTCGAAAGATCAGTATGACAGTGGATGTGGCTGGCCGAGCTTTACAAAGCCGGTAATGGATGCAAGCGTCAACGAACAATACGATCTCTCGCATCGTTCAACGCGCATAGAGGTCAGGAGCAGGGAAGCCGATTCCCATCTTGGACATGTATTCCCGGATGGGCCAGGTCCTAAAGGGCTCCGCTATTGCATCAACTCCGCTTCTTTACGGTTCATTCCGAAAGATAAGCTTGAGGAGGAAGGATATGGAGACTTCCAATTATTGTTTAAATAAAAGGTAAGCAGGCAAAAATCCAACAAAAAAAGAATAACCAGAAGGACTTTTTGTCCGATCTGGTTATTCTTTTGATTCGTGCTGGTCGTTACTAGTCCTGTGGTCGGTTTTTCTTGGTATTCGCCTGCCCGGTTGTAAATTCTACTAATTCAGAACTTGTCCGATTGCCTTTTTTCGCATTCGTATTACTTTGAGCATTGCGGTTCCCTTTTTTGGTACGTCCCATATAGAATCCCTCCCAATATAGTAACTCTTTATAGTGTGAGGAATAATCGGGGAAATATTCTTTTGAATCATGCGACAAAATATGTCAAATTCACTGGTGCTTCGGTTTATTTCCCGGGCTATATTCGACAAAAACTCTTAAGTTCTCCAGAGGTCCAACCGTCAATCGTGTACTTCGAATCTTTCTAGGGGTTTTTTGGCCGGGCCTTCGATTACTTCTCCGTCTATGGAGAAACGGGATCCGTGACAAGGGCAGTCCCAGGTGTGATCTCCGTGGTTCCATTCGGTTTCGCAGCCCAGGTGAGTACAGGTTGTATCCACGAGGTGAAGCTTTCCGGTATCATCCCTGAATCCTCCGCAGCGACGGCCGTTGAAGTTGACCACATCGCCTTCCCCTTTTTGGAGCTCTTCCGGTTTCTTGGAGAGTACCTGTAATTTTCCTTTTATAAGCTCGCCTGCAACGTTGAGATTCTCTTTAAAGAAATGTTTCATGCTAGGGTCCGCAACAAACCTGGAAGGAGTGTATACGTCGGCATAAATATGATGATTTCCTAAGATCTGATCCGAAAGAATCTGCCCGGCTAGGGTACCGGATGTCATGCCCCATTTATTAAAGCCTGTTGCAACAAAAATGGAAGGGTGTTTTTCCGTCAGCTTGCCGATATACGGTACTTTATCCAACGTGATCAAATCCTGTGCCGACCAGCGATACCTGACCTCTTCTATTCCAACTACTTCTCTCCCGAAATCCTCTAATGCCTTATAATGGTCCATCGTATCTTTACCCTGACCGGTTTTATGTTTGTCTCCTCCGATCAAGATGAGTTTTTCTCCATTGTCATCTTCTTCATAGCGCAGGGAACGGATAGGGTCTTCTGCACTTATGTACATTCCACCCGGATAGTCCTTTTTGGCTTTCACCCCGAGTATGTACGAACGTTCTGCATGCATCTTGGTAAAATAAAATCCCATCCCATCATAAAAGGGAAAGTGGGAACAGATGACAACATACTCACTATCAAGGTGGTAACCGTCCGCCGTCACAACCTGGGTACTATCACCTTCATTGATGGTCTTGGCCATCGTTCCTTCGAAAATCTGACCGCCTGAGCCCGTATAAGAATCAATCAGGGCTTTAAGATATTTCAAAGGATGAAACTGCGCTTGATCCTTCATCAAAACGGCATTCTTTATCTCTATATCAAGTGGAAGCTTTTCGACAAGCTCTCCGTTGATGTCTAACTTCTCATACGCCTCGTATTCCTTCTGGATTTTTGCAGCGTATTGATCAGTGGTGGCGTATACGTATGCGTCCTCGTGCGTAAAGTGACACTCAATCTTTTCGCTGGAAATCGTATCCTTGATAAATTGAAGGGCCTTCGATTGTGAAAGATAATATTTCTTGGCAAATTCTTCACCGAAATGCTGGATGAGTTCATCATAAATCAATCCATGCTGAGCGGAAATTTTTGCTGTGGTGTGACCGGTCGTGCCGTTTAATAAGTGATCGGCCTCAATGAGAGCAACCTTTTTTCCTGCCTTTTCCAACAGGTAAGCGGTGGTGATCCCTGCTATCCCGCCGCCAACCACGGTCACATCTACCTTTATGTTTTCTTCAAGCTTTTTAAAAACGGGAAGCTTAGCGGTTTCCCTCCAATAGGGTTCCGGTGTATGGGAAAAAGCATTGTGTTGTTGTGAGTCCATGTGAACGCTCCTTTATCTTTCTATTCCTTACCATTCTCTCCCAAAATGGCGAAAAAATAAGTGTGAAATAAGAAAAAAGAGACGGAGATAGAGTCCGCCTCTTAAAGGATGTTTGTTTTTATGAATGTTGGACAACCTGACCATACTTTTCAGCAGAATCAACGGTTTGTTTTAGCAGCATGGAAATGGTGACAGGACCTACTCCTCCAGGAACAGGTGTAATCGCGCCTGCCTTTTCATAGCATGCCTCATAATCGACGTCCCCTACATTCCCTTTGTTATACCCGGCATCAAGAACGACGGCCCCTTCTTTCAACCAGTCCCCTTGAATGAAATTCGGTTTTCCGACGGCTGCTACCACAATATCAGCCGTAGAGAGGATGGCAGGCAGATTCTCAGTATAGGAGTGGCATGTCGTCACCGTTGCGTTCCTGTTCAATAGCATCATGGAAACGGGTTTGCCGAGGATTGGACTTCTTCCAACCACGACAGCGTGCTTCCCTTCGAGGGAGACCCCGTAGTAATCGATGATGCTCATGATCGCGGCAGGGGTGCAGGATGGATACTCCCCGAACCCTAATGAATTCTGACCGAAACCAAGGCTTGTGACGCCATCCACATCCTTTTCAATGGAAATCGCTTCAAAGGCAGCGCGTTCGTCGATGTGATGGGGGACAGGGTGCTGTAAAAGGATACCGTGAACAGAACGGTCATCATTAAGCTCGTTGATCACGTTTAGGAGCTCATCCGTGGTTGTTTCCTTTGGAAGATGGATTCGTCTTGATTCCATCCCGATCTTCGCGCAGGCATTCCCCTTCATTTTTACATAGGTAGCAGACGATGGATCATCTCCAACCAGCACTGTTGCAAGACATGGTGTGATTCCATTCTCTTTTAATACGGCTACTCTCGCTTTCAGGCTTTCCTTAACCTCAGATGCAACACGTTTCCCGTCTAATAGTAATGGTTCCACTGCAATCCCTCCTGATTATAGTAAAAAAAGACAAAGGTATCCCCTTGCCTTCTGCCCAGGCGAACGGCTAATGGCTCATGATTTGTAAGATTCGCAGCTCCCTTGTGGTTCATTCCACATTTTCGCCAGTCACTGCTCTATTTACGTTCAATTTGATTATAACACGAATATAAAATACATTTCTAGTATTAATGTTCGTGTTTTTGTGGAGTACACCAAAAGGCTGATGGAAGGCTACATCAAATTTTCTAGAGTATTCGACCCCTAATAGAGGATTTGTTGTCTTTGACTATTTCATAAACTGTGAGTATCACAAGAATTTGAAAGGGGTATGCAAAATGTTTGAACATAAAGTAGTCATGGTAACGGGGGCTTCAAAAGGATTAGGGAGGGCATTGGCATTGAAGTTCGCTGAAGAAGGGGCAAAACTTGCCATTTGCGCACGAAATCATGGACCACTCATGGAGGTTGAGAAAGAACTGAGAGCTTTAGGGGCAGAAGTGGTGGCATTGGAAGCGGATGTTTCAAATGCCCGGGACGTGGATCGCTTTGTATCGGTAACGGAAGAAACGCTGGGAGGAGTGGATGTCCTCTTTAACAATGCTTCTGTGTTCGGCCCGGGCCCCCGTCTGCTGGCCGATTATCCAGAGGAAGAGTTTCTTCGGGTACTGACAATCAACACGTTGAATCCATTTCTTGTCACCAAAAGAGTTCTTCCCGGGATGATTGGAAGAGGTATGGGCTCGATCATCAATTTAACTTCGGAGGCAGGTGAAACAGGGTTTGCGGAGTGGGGAGCGTATGGCATTTCAAAGTTCGCCGTTGAAGGGTTGACGCAAACGTGGTCCGACGAGCTGGGCGATACAGGGATACGGGTGAATATGGTCGACCCGGGTGAAATGGATACGGATATGCACGACCAGGCTGTCCCCCACTGTGATTATCCCCTTGCCGCTCCCGGGGATCACCTTGATGTGTTTTTATACCTGGCTTCTGATGCGTCTTTAAATGAGAATGGGAAACGATTTGCCGCACGGGAATTTCAGTGGGACCGAGGCGGGGATCATGAATGAAATAGCGAAAACATTCGATATCCCTCCCCGATTGAACGCGTCGACTCCTATCGAGCTACAAGGCTCCGAGAGGGATGAAGTAAAGCTGATGGTGATGGACCGAAAGACCGGCAAATGTGAAGATACCCGCTTCAGGCAGCTGCCCGCCTTTTTAAATAAGGGGGACGTACTTGTACTCAACAATAGCAGGACCATCCCTGCATCTCTCAAAGGGAAACAGGGAGACAGGCAACTTGAAGTCCGTTTATCCAGGAAAATCGATGATCACTGCTGGGATGCGCTGATCATAGGGGACGTGTATCAAACAGGGGAAGCTGTCCATTTTCAAGAGGGAGTTAAGGCGGACCTCGTGGGTGAAGGAAGTGAAAAACCGCTGGTGCGATTGTCTTTCAACAAGAGTGGCAGCGAGCTCCTTGATTTTATTTACAGAAGCGGAGAGCCGATCCGTTATGAATATATCGAAACGCCATGGCCGCTTGATTGTTTCCAGACTGTTTATGGATCAGTACCGGGGTCTGTCGAAATGACATCTGCCGGAAGGGCCTTTTCGTGGAAGTTGATCCAATCCTTGAAACAAAAAGGGATTGAGATCGTGTTCTTACAGCTTCACACAGGTTTGAGCTACTACGGGGACGATCGGTGGCCGACTCCAAAAAATCATCCGGAAGACTATCATATCGGGTCAGGGACAGTGGATAGAATCAACCGGGCAAAGAATGGCGGGAACCGGGTCATCGCAGTGGGGACAACGGTCGTCAGGGCCCTGGAGACCGTCATGATGGAGCACGGGGAGCTAAAGGCTTCCGAGGGGGTAACCAATCTCTATATATCCGGTGACAACTCCCTAAAAATCGTAGACGGCCTCATTACAGGCTTCCACGAACCGGAAGCAAGTCACCTGGATCTCTTAAAGGCCTTTATTTCAGAGGAAAAACTATTAAAGGCCTATCAAACGGCTCTGGCAAAAAACTATAAATGGCATGAGTTCGGGGATATGAATATCATTTTATAAGGAGAATGGGTATGAAGGTTCATCATATTGGAATGAAAGTAAAAAGCTTGGCGGTCTCAAAGGAATTCTATCAAACCTATTTTGGGTTCCAGGAAGAAATGAAAGTGACGTGGGATAGTGAGGACATCCTGTTTTTGAAAAAAGGGAATTGTCGATTGGAGCTTATAGAGGAAACGGGAGAAAAGGACGGATTGGGCCGGACATTTCTTCATTTAGCGTTCGAAGTGACAAGCCTTGAGGAGGAGATAGGTTTTTTGGAAGAGAAGGGTTTATTACCCGTTGAAGGACCGGTCGTTCTTGAAAATGGCTGGAACGTGGCCTTTTTCTTTGGTCCGGATGGGGAAATGATCGAGATGGTTGAGGGATAGAGGGTTCATGCCCCGCCAAGCAACTTATCCCCACCAACCCCATAGGTTTTATGAAATTTTTTTGTCCGGGATTCTGTGATACAGTTATCCGGGTAATAAATGAACCGACTATGGAGTAGGAAGGGATTTTCATGAATCGAGAAAAAGGTTTACGCTGGTCGTTTTTCTTTGTTGGCTTACTTGTGCTGTCGTTTGGCATCAGCTTGACGATTAAAGGAAAAGATCTTGGAATCGGACCTTGGGATGTGTTTCATTATGGACTGTTCAAGCAGCTTGGTCTGACGATCGGGACGTGGTCCATTATCGTCGGCTTTATCATCCTGTTTGTGACAGGCGTCGGGACCAGGTCGTTTCCTAAAGCCGGAGCGTTTATCAATATGCTGTTAATTGGTATTTTCATAGATTTATTCAATTTTGTTTTGCCTGACCCGCAATCCTTCGCAGCACAAGCCGTCTTGTTTGCCATCGGGATCGTGGTCATCGGATATGGGATCGGCATGTATGTATCGGCGGATCTTGGAGCGGGACCTCGGGACAGTCTTATGCTGCTGGTGGTCGAGAAAACAGGCTGGAAGGTTCAGTGGGGACGGAATGGAATGGAGATCATTGTGTTCTTCTTTGGCTGGTTACTGGGTGGTCCTGTGGGGATCGGAACTGTGATCATCGCATTGGGACTGGGGTCGATCGTTGGATTTTCACTGCCTCAAAGCAAAAAACTTCTTCACTTCCTCATTGAAAGACAGATGACGAAAAGAGACAATCCTTTAGCAAGCTGAGGATTGTCTTTTTTCAGTTGAAAAAGGTTTTTCAATCGATCATAAAGAAGTATGAATAGAAACGGGAGATGTCTCGATTGGAAAATACATTTTATAAAAATGAACGGGTGGGAGAATGAAAGAGCTTGTAGACTACTGTTACCTATGCCAAAAGCCCCTCTACTGCTTAGATGGTTTCTTTAACGGTGTACAAATGGAGGACGGGAAAAACTGTTGCTTTGAATGTGAGGAACGAAGTCAAAAGGAGGAGATGTTAGATGAATCATGAGTATGCAGATCAGTTGATTGCCCTATTAAAGCACCATCAAAATAGTGCAAACCGGGAAGCGATGGAAGCCTATATGAGAAATCAATTTGAGTTCTTTGGTATCAAGACCCCGGAACGAACGGCTTTACTACGGGATTTTCTAAAGGAGAACGGTAAACCACCAATTGAAGAATTGCCGGCCATCGTCCGTTCTCTTTGGTCTGAACCTCAAAGGGAATGTCAGTATGTCGCGCTTTCTCTTCTGGATAAGCAATCCAGGTATTTAGTGAAGGAGCACCTGCCGCTTCTGGAAGAAATGATCACCGATAAATCCTGGTGGGATACGATCGACCATATCGCTTCCAATCATGTGGGTAGAATCTTTCAAACGGAAGAAGACGACACTTACTTAGAGAAATGGATTCATTCAGATCATATGTGGTTGAACCGCATCGCCATACTGTATCAGTTGAAATATAAAGAAAAGACGGATGAGGCACGTCTGTTCAGATATATTTCCATGCACAATCAATCAAAGGAATTCTTTATTCAGAAGGCCATCGGCTGGGCTCTGCGTGAGTATTCAAAAACCAACCCGGAAGCGGTAGAAATGTTCATTGAAACCGTGGAACTTGCCCCATTGAGCAAACGGGAAGGCTTAAAGCACTTGAACAGGAAAGCAAAGTCAGAAAAATCAGTGAAGAAATAGTGAAGGACCGATATCCTGCTAACCAGGGAATAAAAAGAAATTCCTATTTTTTATTCAGGTATTCACCCGGTTCTAAATCTGGTATAAAGTAAAGAAAGATAGATTCGAGAGGGGCATTGGGACATGAATTGGAATGATTGCATCGAGAGAACGAATACTCACTCTGTTAAATGGTCATTTCCTGACGGGGATGTGATCCCTATGTGCATAGCAGACATGGACTTTCAAGTTTCATCTGCGATTGTGGAAGCAATGAAAAAGAAGGCCGGGCATGGCATCTACGGCTATACTACGTTCAGCGATCGATACTTTGAGTCCATCATTTCATGGTGGAAGAGACGCTTCCATATGGAAATAGAGAAAGAGTGGATCAGCTTCAGCCCGGGGATCATTCCGGGAATCAACGTATTGTTGTCTGTGTTGACGGAACCTGGAGACGCTGTCATCATTCAAGATCCCGTATATTATCCTTTTTATAGTACGATTGAAAATCACGGCTGTTCGGTCATAAAAAACACGCTGGTCTATGGGGATGGGGTGTATTCCATTGATTTTGAGGATCTGGAAGCAAAAGCGGGCCGGTCAAATGCCAAGCTTTTGATTCTATGCAGTCCTCATAATCCTGTAGGACGGGTCTGGACAAAGGAAGAACTGCGGAGAATCGGGGATATTGCCAAGCGTCACGGCCTATGGATCATCTCGGACGAAATGCACGGAGACCTAGTATACGAAGGCTATGAACATATTCCGCTCTTTAAAGGGGATGAGAGTCTGTTGGAAAGAAGCATTCTGTGTGCAGCTCCAAGCAAAACGTTTAACATTGCAGGCCTTCAAACCTCCATCCTCCTCATCCCGAATAAAACCTTAAGAGAAAAATATCAGGACAAGCTCACAGGATATGGTCTGATGAGGCCGAATGTGTTTGGGATTGAAGGGACCATCGCCGCCTATGAGGAAGGTGAACCGTGGTTACATGAGCTTCTGTTGGTGCTTGAGGAGAATAAACAGTATGTGCAGAACTATCTGGAGCAACATCTTCCGGAGCTCAAAGCCATCCAGCCTCAGGCCACCCATCTGATCTGGATTAACTGCACCGGATTGGAAATGGAAGGTAAAGAGCTATGCAGGTTCTTCTTAGAGAAAGCCAGAGTCAAATTCGACGAAGGTTTTAAATTTGGAGACAGCGGCCAATCCTTCGTCCGAATGAACATCGCCTGTCCCAAAGAGCGGGTCGACCTGGCACTAAGAAGGATGCACAAAGCCATTCTCGAACACCGTGTTGCCCGCAAACATGGTTAAAAAACAAAGGATGAACAGAAGTCGCCGCTTTTGTTCATCCTTTGTTTTTGAGCTTGGCCAAATAAAAAAATCTGCAGTTTTTCAACTATAAAGGGAACACTACCATATAGGCAAAAAACGAAGATAAATTTTGTCCATCACGAAAAAACATGTTAAACTAAAAAATAGAACAATTCTTAGAAAACACAAAGATTCACCTGATAAATAATGTATTTTTGGAATGGACATTTGTTTTTAAAACGCTTACATAACAGGAGGACGAGTATATGACAAGTAAGTCGTTAGATCACTTTTTACAAGAAAACCTTGAAGATTTAAAATCACGCGGTTTGTATAATGAAATCGACCCATTGCAGGGTGCCAATGGACCGATGATCACAGTGAACGGTAAAAAGCTTGTGAACCTTTCTTCTAATAACTATCTGGGACTCGCAACCGATGAACGCCTGAAGAAGGTGGCCATTGAAGCCGTGAAAGAATACGGTGTGGGAGCCGGTGCCGTACGTACCATCAATGGTACCCTTGACCTTCATGTGAAGCTTGAGGAAAAGCTTGCGAAATTCAAAGGAACAGAAGCCGCGATTGCGTATCAATCAGGTTTCAACTGTAATATGGCAGCCATTTCAGCTGTGATGGATAAGAATGATGCCATCCTTTCCGATGAATTGAACCACGCCTCCATCATTGACGGGTGTCGCCTTTCAAAAGCCAAGATCATCCGTTTTGGTCATTCCGATATGGAAGATCTCCGTGCGAAAGCGAAAGAAGCGAAGGAATCAGGTCAATACAACAAAATCATGATCATCACGGACGGGGTATTCTCGATGGACGGGGATGTTTGTAAGCTTCCTGAAATCGTTGAGATCGCTGAAGAATTCGATATCATGACGTATGTAGATGATGCCCACGGTTCCGGTGTCCTTGGAAAGGGTGCAGGGACGGTCAAGCACTTTGGCCTGTCAGATAAAGTCGACTTCCAAATGGGTACGTTATCGAAAGCCATCGGTGTAGTCGGTGGATACGTGGCAGGAACGCAAAATCTGATTGATTGGTTAAAAGTCCGCTCCCGTCCATTCCTATTCTCTACTTCACTGACACCGGCAGACGTGACGGCCTGTACGGAAGCACTTGATCTTATCATGAATTCGACGGAGCTTCAGGATAATATGTGGGAAAACAGCCGCTATCTGAAGGAAGAGCTGACGAAGCTTGGGTTTGACATCGGAAACAGTGAGACACCTATCACACCTGTCATCATCGGTGAAGAGCAGGCAACACAGGACTTCAGTAAACGCCTGTATGAAGAAGGGGTTTATGCAAAATCCATTGTGTTCCCAACCGTACCAAGGGGAACTGGCCGTGTGAGAAACATGCCTTCCGCTGCACATACGAAGGAAATGCTTGATCAAGCGATCGCAGCGTATGAGAAGGTCGGAAAAGAAATGGGAATCATTTAATCAAACAGCATAGGGACTGGCATCATGTCAGCCCTATCTTTTTACGATAACACCAAAGGGTAATGCAGGAGGAAAGACGATGAAAAAGATTTTAGTAACAGGAGCATTGGGACAAATCGGTTCTGAGCTCACCAATAAGCTGCGTGACGTATACGGTTCGGATCATGTCATCGCAACGGATATCCGTGAGACGGATAGTCCGGTTGTGAAGAATGGCCCCTTTGAGCAACTTGATGTCACCGATGCAAGGAAGATGTTTGATATCGCCAAAACGAATAATGTGGACACCGTTATTCACTTAGCCGCCCTTCTATCGGCGACGGCAGAAGCGAAACCGCTGCTGGCATGGAATTTGAACATGGGAGGACTTGTGAACGCCCTTGAAACGGCAAGAGAATTGAATTGCCAATTCTTCACGCCAAGCTCAATCGGTGCGTTTGGCCCGACAACACCTAAGGATTCGACCCCACAGGACACCATTATGCGTCCTACCACCATGTATGGAGTGAACAAAGTGTCAGGTGAGCTTCTTTCAGATTACTACTTTACAAAATTCGGAGTGGATACGAGAGGGCTTCGTTTCCCGGGTCTGATTTCATATGAAACCCTGCCAGGCGGAGGGACGACGGATTATGCTGTAGAAATCTACTACGAGGCAATCAAGAATAATCAGTATACGTCCTATATCGGGGAAGGAACTTACATGGATATGATGTATATGCCGGATGCCCTTAATGCGATCATCGACCTGATGGAAGCGGACGGCTCAAAGCTTGAGCATCGCAATTCCTTTAATGTGTCAGCCATGAGCGTGGCTCCTGAAGACATTGCCGGAGCGATCCGTGTCCACCAACCCGATTTCAAGCTTGATTATAACGTAGACCCTGTTCGCCAAAGCATTGCCGAAAGCTGGCCAAACGCCATCGACTCCAGTGCAGCCATGAACGAATGGGGCTTCAAAGCACAATACGACCTAACCAAAATGACCGCTGACATGCTCGATAAACTAAAAACAAAATAAGTGAAAAGATCCCTATGAATCTTCATGGGGGTCTTTTTTTATCGCCTTTGGAAATACGACAAAAAGTGACAATTTTTGTTAGAATCAACGAGGGAAAATGATATACTTAAGAGGAAAAGTGAAAAGCCAACCCCTTTTGTGGAAGAAAATGGTGAAAGAACCTTTGAATTATGCTAAAATTCAGAAGTCTAACACAATGACATAAGGGGGATTCAGATGAGAGAGAAAATGAAAACATTCGGTATACCTTTAGGAGTCATGGTACTATTTGTTGCCGCCCTGTTCATTCACCAGCTATTCCTCGTGAAAGAACTTCCGCAGCCAAATTGGAGCCGCTCACTCCCGCTTGATTATACCTCCAAAGAAAAACCCCAAGTTTTTCAAAACAATGGGGATGTATATGTATCAAGTAAAGGTAAGGTCCACGCCCTGTCCATCAATGATCAATTGAACGTTTCAAACGAGAACGTCATTGGTACGAAAATTACAAGGGGCTATCCATTCTGGACGGATGGAAATCAGTTCATCTATTATAAAGATGGCAACTTAGTTCTGACCCGCAACCAAGAGGATGACGTTCTTTCCGAAGGGATCACCGGATTGGGGACAGGGGAAGATCGAGTTTATTATTGGAGCAATGAAAAATTATTTGAGTATAGAATCGATGAAGGTTCTTCACAGGCAGTCCACACGTTCCAGTCTGAAATATCCGATATCCACGTCGGGCCGGACGGAAGTTCCATTGTTCAAGTGAAGAAGGATGATTCTCACGATCTAGTCTACTATATGAACGAAAACGGTGAAGTAACCGATAAGCCATTCCTTCTGGTCAACACCTCTGCGAACAAAAAAATGGATGGATTGACATTTAAAGTAAAGGATGGACAGCTAATCCTGCTTTATAGTGAGAAATCGCGTACGCAAGGCACGCTTTCTTACAGCGTGTACAAGGTACAGGCTCCATTACAAGAATTAGGGGATTCCATCCTGAGTGGAAACAAAATGGAATTCGTGAATAAAAGTAACGGGGAAAAACTTGAAAGTCCCGGAGGCGTTCAATTCGTGGACGTAGGTGGAAAAGATTCCGTTGTGTTCACTTCAGAAGGACAGCAGGTCGGTGATAACAGCTCGGTCCGTCTGTACATGGCTCCGTTTGAAAATGGAGGCTCGTTGGAAGGGACCGCCATCAGCACGACCAAGCATGTAACGTATTCTCCTTTGCAAATAACGGACGAATCCTTGGTTTGGTTTAATTATGACGGTGGTACATATGAACTATATGGGGCTTCTCAGAATGAACAAGTGATTTCAAAGAGTACAAATTGGTCCCAAAGGTCAGTGAGGGAAGCCCTTAACAACGGAGTCCTGATGATGTTCAGCAGTCTCGTGACCATCATGACCTCTTTTTACTGGTTTTTACCGTCCTTGTTCCTGTTAATCCTGCTCTATATTTTCAGACCGAATGTATTTGAAAAGGACGGGGTCAGCTGGGCGGAATATGCTTCGATTATCATCTTCATGCTTATGCCGATCAGCTATACATCTAAAGCCATGAACCCATATTTTTACCAGGTGGCACCCGAATACTTTGTGTTCCCCGGCAGCAGCTATGCATTGCTGGTGCTGTTAGGCGTCATCACCTGGGTGATCTGGAGAAAAGGAAGAGATCCCGAGTGGGGGTCTTTCGCGGGAGCCTTCTACTTTATGGGAATTTATGTCCTATTCTATATCACCTCCATTGGGCCGTATATATTTAACCTATTTTAAAAAACAAAGTATGAGTGAGACGGGTGACTAATATGATAGAGAAAATGAATCGTAAGATGACATATACATTTCATAATATAATCATGATCCTGATGGCTCTATCCGTGTTTCAGGTCATCGCGATACTCATGCTTGATAAGCCTTGGAACACCATTGCTTCCCTTCTTCTGGTAAGTGCTGCGGTGGCATTCCTTCTTCTCTTATTAAAAAAAGGGGATATGTTCATAGCAAAGCACAAAACACTTCTGGAAGAAGAAAACCAGCTATCCACCCTTCTCCACGCCCTCCCGGATTTTGTCTGCTTCAAGGATGGGGACGGCCGCTGGCTGAAGGTCAATCAGTTTGGGCGGAAATTGTACAATCTTGAGGGGATAGATTATGTCGGTAAGACAGATAGGGAGCTGGGTGAATTAGTGCCCTTTTTTAAAGATGCCTTTGACTATTGCATTGATTCAGATGAAGAGTCATGGAAAGCAGAACAAGTGACACGCTGTGAAGAAGGTTTTTATCTTCCGAACGGAGAGTTTAAGACCTTTGATGTCATTAAAGTCCCTTTATTTCATTCGAATCATAAAAGAAAGGGACTGGTGATCATCGGCAGGGATATTTCCCAGCAGAAGATCGCGGAAGAAATGCTGCTGCGTAAAGAGAAGCTTTCCGTGGTGGGGGAGCTGGCGGCAGGGATCGCACATGAAATCCGGAATCCCCTCACAAGCATAAAAGGCTTCATTCAACTGTTGAAGGAAAACGAGCATGTATCCGACCAATACCTTACCGTCATGTCCTCCGAGATGGACCGGATCAATCAAATCGTCGGGGAGCTGCTTATTCTATCCAAGCCTCAAATGAGAACGTACCAGACATTCGATATGAGTGAGGTACTGCGGTATGTGGTAAAGGTCATGGGACATGAAGCCCTACTAAAAGGCATCACGTTACATGTTAAGCTCCCAACATCACCGATCCATGTGTTCGGTGATAAGAATCAGTGCATACAGGTCCTCATCAATATCATTAAAAATGCGATCGAATCCATGGATGAAGGGGATATCGACATCGACTGGAAACTAAGGGACCAGTCGGTGCTTATCGCCATTCAAGACCAGGGGATCGGGATCCCTCCCGATCGGTTAAAAAGACTGGGAGAGCCGTTCTTTACCCTGAAAGAAAAGGGAATGGGACTCGGTCTCACCATCAGTCAAAAAATCATCGAAGACCACAAGGGATCGCTTCTTATTGAGTCTGAAGTGGATAAGGGAACGAAGGTGGAGGTCACCTTTCCGGTTGAAACGATATAATATTCTAGGCTGCTTCTTAATGGAGCAGCCTTTTTCTTTATAACAGAAATGGTTAATGAATGAGAGCGCGGGTGAATAGGATAAAAGGAGTGTTCGGGATAAGGGAGAACTGAAAAAACTATAAAGGAAGTGTCGCAGGTATGACCAATGAAACGATCGTCCATTCTCTTCATCCATTAGGTCAGTTAGATAGGTTCAGGAAGGATCCGCTCTTATTTTTAGAAGAGCAGGCAAGTAAAAGTGAAGAAAGGGTTCAATTCCGTTTTGCCAACCGTACCGTTCATCTCTTGTTATGCCCTGCATTGGTCAAAGAGGTATTGGTCACCCAGTCCCGATCCTTTCACAAATCAAACCAATTCAAGGAGCTTTCTCCCCTGATTGGAGAAGGACTTGTCACAAGTGAGTCTCCCCTACATACAAAGCAGAGGAAAATCATTCAGCCGTATTTCACTCCAAAGCATATCCAGGGGTATATGAGCGAAATGATCGAGTCCGCCACTGTAATGATGGATGGGTGGGAGACGGGAAATCCCAGGGATATATCCAAAGATATGATGGAAGTGACATTGGCGGTCATTACGAAGACAATGTTCAATATGGATGTTCAGGAAGGGCATGAAAAAGTAGGGGTTCATTTGGAAGCCATTTTGGAAACGGCTACGAAAAGGATCCGTTCTTTTTTTAAGCCGCCCTTATCATGGCCGCTTCCTGAGCTTTTACAATACAAGACATCCATTCAGGCACTTAAGAGAGTCGTAGGGGAAATCATCCAACAAAGGGAAAGCCAAACGGAACAAAAAGAGGATTTACTCCATGCCTTATTGAATTCCCGTGATGAAGCCGGCAATGGTATGAGCAGAGAACAACTGATGGATGAAGTAATGACCATCTTTGTGGCGGGTCATGAAACGACGGCCAATCTCCTTTCCTGGTTTTTGTATGTGTTGGAAAGCGATGAGAGTGTGAAAGAAAAGGTTTGCAGTGAAATTGATAAAGTAGTAGGTTCAGAAGAATTAAACGGTACCCATCTTTCCCATCTTCATTATACGCGCCAAACCCTTCAGGAAACGTTACGCCTGTATCCACCTGTATGGATGTTCGGGAGAGTGGCAGTGAAAGACGTAGAAGTCGGCAATCACTTGATCAAGAAAGGCGAGAATGTCCTCCTCTCCCCGTATATCATGCATCGAAATAAGAAGTACTTCAAGGACCCACTTGTCTTTGACCCAGAGAGGTTTTCAAAGGACCAGGAGGGAAACATTCCTTCCTATGCTTACTTTCCATTCGGGGGTGGGGCGCGGGTCTGTATCGGCAATCACTTTGCCCTTCAAGAGGCATTGATCATTGCGGCCCTATACGTGAAGAAATTCACCTTCACCCTATCAGGTGATCACAAAACAGAATGTCATCCACTCATCACCCTCCGACCTAAAGGTGGACTATTTATGAAGGTCAAGAAAAGGGAGGCTGACTTGTAAGCGCGAGTTTAAGTAAACATCATAAAAAAACCCAGGTTCAATTCGAACCTGGGTTTTCACTTAATAAAAAATCATATGAGCGATCGCTACGATCACAAGTAATGTTAAGAAAGTACGCTGCAGGAAGATGATGACCAGATCCTTGAAATCGACCGGGATCTTGGAACCGAGAAGCAGGCCGCCAACTTCAGACATATAGATTAATTGAGTAACAGATAAACAAGCGATGACAAAGCGTGTCAGCTCACTCTCGATTCCGGATCCAAAGATGGCTGGAAGGAACATATCGGCAAAACCGACAAGAATGGAGCGTGATGCTTCCGTCGCTTCCGGGATCTGCAGCAGCTCCAGGATCGGAATAAGGGGCATGCCGATGTATTCGAAGAACTTCGTATTCTCCGCCACAATCAGAGCCGTTGTTCCGATCGCCATGACGATGGGTGCCACACCCATCCACATATCCAGCACATTTTTCATGCCGTCAGTGAAGAACTTGGATGCGCTGTTGTTGTTTTTCGCCTGGACAAGAGCCTGCTCGTAGCCATAACCGATACGGCTGTAGCCTTCAGGAATCACTTCCATCGTATCCTTTCCTTCCTGACCATTGAAATACGTGTCAGGCTTCCGGGATAAAGGCGGGATGCGCGGCAGTACAATCGCTGCCAGGAGCCCTGATACGGCCACTGTAAGATAGAACGGGATAAAGTATTCCCCGAGATTCACCTGTGAAATGACAACCAGGCAGAAGGTGATGGACACAACAGAGAAGGTAGTCCCGATGACCGCCGCTTCTTTCTTCGTATAATATCCATCTTCATATTGTTTGCTTGTCAGTAATACCCCGATTGTTCCGTCTCCCAACCAGGAAGCGAGACAATCGATGGAAGAGCGCCCTGGAAGTCCGAATACGGGACGCATAATTTTCGTTAGGAGTGCTCCGAATAATTCCAGTAAACCAAAATTTAATAATAGCGGCAGGAATAGGCCTGCAAATAAAAACACAGAGAACAGAATGGTCAGTAGTCCATCCGGGTTTAATAGAAGCCCGCCCGTTGCATCGGACCAGACCCATTCAGGTCCTAGTTTAAATAGAGTCATAATGGCAAAAATGGCCCCGAGCACCCTCACGACGACCCAAACAGGTCTTACGTCGAATAAGCTCGAGAAAAACGGTGATTTTTCAATGAAACCGGGATGAAGCAGCTTTGTGATGAACGTCCCGATGACCGTGAGGATGATCAATCCTGTCATGATGGCCGGCACATAGCTTCCGATCCAATCCTGGAGAAGACCCGATAAGACTGCGATGGGGATCGTGATTCCATCTTTACCGGGAATCGGGATCATAAATAGAAAAACTCCCAATAAGGAAGGGATGATAAATCGTAAATGACTTGATAGTGTAAAGCGATGTTGCTGATTCATAAATTCACCTCAGAAGTAGTTGTAACGGAAAATGAAACATTATTCATTCTAATGCATACATATAAATTTGTCCACAGGAAGTTCGGGCAAGGGAGATTATGTATTCCTCAGATGGTTTTCCCGAAGGATCATATGGTGAAACATAAATTAGTAATAAAATCTAGTAAATGGTATATACAAAAAAGAAAGCGCTATCTTTCAGTACGCTTTCTATTTTACTAAAATTTTTAAAAATTTCAATAATAACTTAGACTCATTGGGGGAATTGACCTGAAAAGAATGAATAGATTATTTATTTTGAAAAAGGAGGTTTATCTCTTGTTTAAGAGGGTATTATGAATTCATATCTTGGATAGTCAGGAGTTGTAATCGATGACGTCTTTAACAAAACTCACAGAAGAGCAATTGACCAATGTCTATCAACTGGCGCAGGAAGAAGGATTGGAAGAAGAATTTATTGAGATGTTAGAAGGGGAACTGGAGAGAAGGGAAAGTGTCCGATAGGAAGGAAGAATATAAAGATAATGAATGTCCATACATAACGGCTGGTCTCCCGGGAGGTCGGCCTTTTTATTGGCTAAAAAGCGCCACCCGTTTTGGATGGCGCTTTTGCTTGCACTATAAGAATAGTAGTCCCAGTGAAATGACAATCCCACTGATGACAAGGATGATCACACAATACCCCATGATGTCCTTAGCCTTCAGTCCGGCGATGGCGAGAGCCGGTAGAGCCCAGAAAGGCTGGATCAAGTTGGTCCAGGCGTCCCCCCAAGCAACGGCCATTGCCGTCTTGGCGACGGAGGCATCGAGGGTTTGAGCCGCATCGAGCATGATCGGGGCTTGAACGGCCCATTGCCCGCCACCTGAAGGAACGAAGAAGTTGACGATCCCCGCACTCAGGAAAGCAAAGAAGTAAAAAGTCACATCATTTGAGATCGACACGAAAGCCTCGCTCATGACGACCGCAAGTCCCGATGCCGTCATCATCCCCATGATCCCTGCATAGAAAGGGAACTGGATGACAATCCCGCTGGCCCCCTTGATCGCCTCTTGGACTGCGGCGAGGAAGCGCTTGGGCGTCCCATGAAACAGAATGCCGAGAAATAAGAATAAAAAGTTCACGATATCTAAATTAAGAGCGAAACCATTTTTCACAAAGTACGAGAATAAGAACGCAATCCCGAGTACCGAAGCGACAATCGATAAAACCATACTGTTTTCCAGGCGATCTGCTGGTGTCATTGCTCCCTTTTCAAGAGAAACAGCCGTCTCATTGAAAAGCTCCGGGTCAACGGTTATGGTCTCGTCTTTAGCGGGCATCAACATCCTGTTGGCGATCGGCAGGACAATGAATAGCGCTGCGACGATGATGAGGGTGGACGTGGCAAAGATCGTCTCGCTTGTTGAAATCACCCCGATCAAATCCTGGAACGGATGACCATCTGTCGCGATCGACAACGGGATGGAACCGGAAAAGCCCGCATGCCAGACGACAAATCCTGAATAGGCACTGGCGATGAGCAAACGATAATCCACGCCCTTCACCCGTTTGGCCAATTCTTTTGCAAATAAAGCGCCGATGACAAGACCAAATCCCCAGTTTATCCAGCTTGCGATCATGGAAACGACCGTCACGATCACAATGGCGGCTCCGGGAGACTTTGCGAATGAAGCAAGAAAACCGAGGAACCTTTTAAAGAGTGGGCTGCTTGCAAGGACATACCCTGTCACGAGAACCAGCACCATCTGCATGGAAAAGGCAAGCAGGCTCCAGAAACCGTCCCCCCAATACTGAACCATCTCAAGACTTGAACTTTCAGTGAAAATAAGGCCAAGCCCGAAAACGGCCAGCGTTAAAATCACCACAAATAAAAATGGATCAGGCAGATAACGCTGCATGATTTTGTTTGACAATGAGATAAGACCTTTCATGTGAATCCCCCTATTTTTTAATATGCATCTTACCTATTCTTCTATAGTTGTGTATGAAAACCCTTTCAAATTACAAAATTCAGAATTTTAATATTGTGCAGTGATCTGGGGAGATTAATCAGTATAAAACGTTAAATGTTTCATGATACAATGACTAAATTAAGAATATTCAACAACAGGAAGGTGTCTACAAGATGATCACATTCATTGCTACAGATATGGACGGAACGTTATTAAACGAAAATCAGGAAATCAGTGAAGCGAATAAACAGGCGATCCTGGATGCACAGCAGCAGGGAATCGAAGTGGTTGTCGCAACAGGCAGATCATATGAAGAAGCCCGCTACGTCATACAGGATGCCGGTATCTCATGTGATATCGTCTGTGCCAATGGGGCAGAGGTTAGGAATAAGCAGGGGGACATCATCTATCAGGCCGGAATTGAATCAGCACGGGCAAAAGAGATTGCCGCGGCCCTGAATGAAACCGGCATATATTTTGAAATCTACACAGACCAGGGAACGTATACGGAAAACTATGAGATGGGTGTCGAGTTGATCGTCGATATCTTCACGACGGCCAATCCAGGCATAACGGAAGAACAGGTGAGACAAACTGCCAGGGAACGATTTGAAAAAGGGCATATCAAGCTGGTGGAAGACTATGGCGTTTTATTCGAGGATGATTCCCAGCTTGTTTACAAATTCCTTGTCTTCTCTTTTGATGATAAGCAGTTAAAGGAAGCGAACGATAAATTAAGTCAACTATCAGGCATTGCCATCAGCTCATCCGGTAAAGAGAATATTGAAGTGAATAGTGCGGAAGCCCAAAAAGGAGTCGCACTAGAAAAGCTCCTGAATGACAAGGGATTGTCGGCAGAGAATGCCATGGCCATGGGGGATAACCTTAATGACCTGTCCATGATGAAAGTAGTCGGAAGACCCGTTGCCATGGGGAATGCCCTTGATCAGATAAGAGAATTCTGCCCGTTCATCACGGCAACCAATCGTGAAGATGGTGTCGCAAAAGCGATCCGTGAGGTCATTCAGCAGACAGCTAAGTAATGAGAACATCTTCCGTTGTCCATACTGGTAAAAAAAGCTAAGAGGAGCTAATCGAAATGAAAATCAAAAGAAGTTGCCTCATATTGATCATTGGTCAGAGCTTACTACTAAGTGCGTGTTCGTTCGGGCAGCGGGATGTACAGCAGGAAGAAAGTGAATCGGTCACCAATCCGGGTGTCGAGAGCAACGTGGTAGCCAAAGACCTCTCCATTCCCTGGTCCATCCAGAAGTCGGATGGTGTCTTCTACCTTACCCAGCGAACCGGTGGAATCGTTGTAATCCGGGATGGGAAGAAAACCGTCATGCAAACCAGTCTTTCCAAGCCGTTATCCAAACGTCCTGAAGCGGGACTGTTAGGATTTGTCCTTCATCCGGACTTCAAGGCCAATCAGCAAGCCTTTGCCTATTATACGTATGATGATTCGGGAGGCGCTTACAACCGGGTCGTGTTACTGAAACGGAAGGAAAACCGATGGAACGAGGAAAACGTCCTGTTGGACCGGATTCCAAGCGGTCAATATCATCAAGGTGGCAGGCTTGAAATCAGTCCCGATCATAAACTCTTCATTACGACGGGGGATGCCACCAAGCAGGCAAAGGCTCAGGATCTTTCATTCATAGGCGGGAAAATTCTCCGCATGGATCTCGATGGCGGGATCCCGGCAGACAATCCATTCAACGATTCATATGTCTACAGCTACGGGCACCGGAACCCCCAAGGCCTCGCCTGGAATCAGGATGGGGATTTATATGAAACGGAACATGGACCGAATGGCTTTGATGAAATCAACTTGATCAAGGCCGGTAACAATTACGGCTGGCCGAAGATCACAGGGAGTGAGAAGGGAGAATCCTTGATTTCCCCTCTGGTGCACTCAGGAGAACCTTCATGGGCCCCATCAGGAGCGGACTTCTGGAATGGGGACTTAGTGTTTGCTTCCCTCGCCGGTCAAGCCGTGAAGCGGTTTGATACAGAAACGAATCAGGTGTCCGATTTGCTGACCGGTTTTGGGCGTGTCAGGGATGTATTGGTCGAAGGGGACACCCTTTATTTTGTGTCCAATAACACAGATGGACGGGGAATCCCCCGTGAGAATGATGATAAGCTGTATGAGGTGGATTTGAAGTCAGTGATGAATGAACAATAGAGAACCGGAAACCTTCCTGCGCCCAGGAAGGTTTTTTTGATAAAAAAAGAACACGCTTTTTAAGCGTGTTTACGAACGTCTATTTTCATCATTGCTGTTCATAATTGCAATCACAAACATCCCAAAGCTGAGCATCAGAGATAATACTTCGAATGTATTCATGTATACATCGCCTCCTTACTCTAAGGCTTCCCGGATCCAAGATTGTCCTATACGCTTCAAAAAAGATCTATTTTTGCTGTTAAAGGAGAAATTGGTGGTTGATTTCCGCTCCAGGTGCTCGCTTTCCGCGGGGCGTGAGTTGAGCCTCCTCGGGCGTTGCCCTGTGGGGTCTCAACTTTCCCGCTATTCCCGCAGGAGTCGAGCACCTTCCGCTCCAATCAACTTCTAAGCAAAGATTTTAAATAAACAAATCTCACCATGACCCTTTAGCAATCAGCACATTGATAGATACAGGGGTCATCGCATGTTAAATGCATGAAAGTATGGGTATCGGGCGAAACTCTACATGAAAACAGCTAAAATAAAAAGCATGAAACCTCTCTTAAATCAAGGTTTCATGCTTTTTATCGTAATTTAATTTAAGCAGGTATACATCCTCACAGTCGATACGAAGGATGTTGGTTGAAAGGGAGGCTCTTTTGTACCGTTTGGTAAATGTGAGTTATCCCTGGGGGAAGGCGGATGTTATTTCCCGTTATCATTTAATGACTTTGACAGGGCGTGAATGGCTAGTTCGAGCTGTTCCAATTTCTTCTCAAGCTTTACTAACAGAAAGAGTGTGACGGCAATGGGAAATCCGAAATTACCTAGTAATTGAACAAATACGGAATAATCCATTTATGCTCCTCCTTTCAGATTAGCCTAACCTGTTAGAGATTCAGTGCATTTCCGATGCCTGAAGCAATTGCATGTGATAGTCCCGTGATGAAGGTCGGATCTTTTAAGAGGTTCGTATCATTGACGCTGTCGATAAAGAGATTTTCAAGTAAGATCGCTGGCATGGAAGTTTCTCTCAATACGGCGAAGTCCGCTTCTTTTTGACCTCGGTCCCGTAATCCGTAACCAGAAAGAAAATCCATGATTCTCCCATGCATGACGTCCTGTCGTCGCCCTGTTTCAGAAGAACTGGTACCCGGATAAATGTAGCTTTCAAAGCCAGTGCCTCCACCTGCATTGTGATGAAGGGATACGAAGTAAGACGCTCCTAGTGCATTGGCGAAGTCGGCCCGCTCTGATAGTCCGACATAGCGATCCGTTTCCCTGGTTAAACGTACATCCGCATTATAGTCCGCTTCCAAGAGTTGTTTCACGTTCATCCCTATCGTTAACGTGAGGTTCTTTTCCTGCAGTCCGTTACCCATTGCCCCGGGGTCTGTTCCCCCGTGGCCTGGATCAAGTACGATGATTGGCATATAGTATCCCCCTTCCTATTTTTAAGCCCAGTAATACGACCCGGCACCATACGGGTATTCAATGCGGCTGTCATTATGAACGAATGTAGAGTACTTGATGATCCCGCTGAATCCGCATGTTTTAGCGACTTCTGCCACTTGAGTAGGTGTTTTTCCTGATGGATCGACATCCGCTGCGATTCCATAGGTATGCATACTGTTGGAGGCACCCCCGACATTTCGATTATGAGAGATGCTTCTGAATCCGGAGTTGATGACAACGGGTGGGTTCCCCAGTTTTTTTCGAAGGGCTTCGAGCTTGTACATGAGTCGTCGCACATTCTCTTTTACCTGAGTAGAGCCGACATTCCCTCCGGAAAAACCACTTCCATCCTTGGAGTAGAACTCACTGAATGCAAAGTTGGCCGTCGATCCATCGCTGTCTTCCAGGGCATTCAATTGACTGTGTGTCTGAGGTCCGGCGATTCCGTCAGCTGAAAGTCCGTATGCACTTTGGAATCGTTTAACAGCTGCTTCCGTTCCAGGTCCGAATGCCCCATCCACCGATACATATGTCTTCGAAGGAGAACTTGCCGCCCAGCCCGCAACGCGGATTTGAAGTTCCTTTACGTCACTGCCTGAGTCACCTTGTCGTAATGTTCGTGTCCAATTCATTCAACATCGCTCCCTTAATATCGTTTAGGCAGAGGGATGAAAGAGGAAGAAAGGCCATCCCAATCTCTCTTCCTCTTTGTTGTTTGCCTTACACTGTATAAAGAACCGTTCGATGGATAAATGACAACCTGTATTCAAAAAATCCATCCAGAAGATATAGTCATAGAAAAAGGACAAGCACCCGTATGTGGGCGCTTGTCCTTCCATTATTGTTCTTTTAGATCAAACAACCCCGGTACATTTTCCAGAGAATAGTCCCGCACATACCGGACCAATTTCATCTTTAATTCCTGTTCGAGATCATCTCTGTAGTCAACCCGGGTTAAATACAAGGATTTCTTTATTTTCGGTTCGAACGTCCGGATGACCTTCGTTTCATATTCTGAGTCATTTTGAGCTTCTTTGACGAGATCGTATAGAATTCCCATGGTTATGATTCTCCTTTTTCTAAAATGAATTTTAAGTGGCGTAAAGCTTTTCGGTGGGTTTTAGAGACGGCCTGCTGGGATATCCCAAGCATTCTGGCGATCTCCGTATCGGATAATTCCTGTACATAGGCTAAATCCAGGATATGCTTCTGTTTGTCGGTCAGCGTGTGATAGGCCTGCAGGAGTTCTTCGTTCTCCAGGCATTCCGTTAAGGTCGAATAATTGGTGAAAGGGGCAATGTCCGATGCCGGGTCCGGCACAAGATCAATATACGACCCACCATCCTCATCCACCTGTTTATCCAGGGTGAGAGGATGTCGTTCGCCATATTTTCTTATATGCTTGTCAAAGTTCACGCTGTGAAAATAAAGGGATGAACTGACGTAAGAGGTAAACCGTATATCAAAATAATGGGCTTTAAAGGCTTCGTTTAAGTGTTCTTCCTTCCTTGCACTGGGGTGACGTAAAAAATCTTCGACTAACTTCCGATTCTCCGATTGACTGATAAAGGACTCAACGGCTTTATTTTTTTTGAGATGAGGATAATGACGATAAAATTCACTCACTAATGAATCCATTTTTTTCACCACCAATAGAACATATGTTCGATTTTAAAGTAAAAAAAAGAGGAGAAAAAATCTCTCAGCTTTTACTTTATAAAGAAGCGGAAGGGCACCTTTTCCACAACCTTCTTCTTTAATATCGTCCCATAGTACTATCTATTAAACCATATATTACAGAAGGAAGTAAGTGATGATTGCACTAATTTTCCCTTTTTATCCACTTATTAGAACGAATTTTGTTCTATTAAAGCATCTTAAGTAAAGTTTGTTTCTTTTGAAACAGCCAGTTGTTGGTTGATTTCCGCTCCAATCAACTTCTAGGCTAACATTCTTAAAAAGAATCATATCAATAAAATGCAGGAATAGGGGACAGTGTTATTGAAAATGTGTATATAAAGATCATTTACTTAATTTCATATTAATGGTTCATTCTCTATGAAAGGGAAGTGATGAGATGAGTGGTAAATGGATGTTCGTATTTCTTCTGGTTGGTTTATTACTGACTGGATGTGCTGCAGACGATCAGAAGAAAGAACAGGATTCTACTGAAGTCAACTCGGATGCACCTGCTGCCGACACCGATGAGCCCGCAGGTAAAATAGACGTCCTGGCCAATGATGAAAAGATCATAGAGATGCTAAAAAAGAAAGGTGTTATATCGGAAGACGCAACGCATGAAGAAATCGAAAAGGCTCTTCAAAAATACCTTCAAAATAAGAATAATGACCAGCTGACCAACGAAAAAGAAAAACAAAAGTATATTGATGAGATCAAAAAAAAGATTCAAGAGGGCAGCTAATGGGGCAAGGGTGAAAAAACCCTTGCCCGTTCTTCTTTTAACGCATCACACTGCCCCCGGAAATCTTGACGGATTCCCCTACAATGTTCTCGGCCGCATCACTTAATAGATAGACAATCGTATTCGCGACTTCCACAGGGGAGGTTAATCTTCCTGAAGGAATGCCGTCCTTCGCAATCTCCAATTGTTCCTCATAGCTTCTGCCTTCCCGTTCCCCTTTGGATTTGATGGCGTTTCGCCCCATCTCTGTATCGACATACCCCGGACAGATGGCATTCACTCTGATATTATGTTCGATCGCTTCATGAGCAAAGGCCTGGGTGAATCCTGTCACCGCAAACTTGGACGCGCTGTATGCACTGTTCCCATGGGTGCCTCTCAGTCCGGAGAGGGAAGAGATATTAACGATCGCCCCTCTATCTGCGCTCTTCATTTGATTATAAACAGCCTGGGATAGCTGGACCAGTGAGAAGTAGTTTAACTCCATGATTTTTCGTACATCATCTTCAGATAGTTTCTCCACCAGATCACCGCCGCCTATCCCGGCCGAATTTACAAGACCTGTGATGGGACCGTGCTCGTCTCTTGCTGCCGACAAGAGCTGTCCCCGTTCTTCGGAACTCGTAAGATCCGCTTTATACAGGAAGACCCTACTTGGATCCTCGCAATCTGCTTTCAGTTCATTCAGCTTTTCTTCATTCCGTCCTGTGATCGTCACCTTGGCACCCGCCTGGACAGCCACTTTCGCCGTTTCGTACCCGATGCCGCCGGTGGCACCGGTAATAAGAATATGATGATCTTTCAACGTGCTTTCGTGAAAAAGGAAACTCATTTTTTACCCTCCTTGTGATGTATAGTAGGTTTTACCCGATGGGGGGAGGAGGGAAACGGATGGATGTACGATTTGAAAATAAAAATGTGTATTTAAAAAAGTTGGATGGGATGGAAAATAAATGCTTTGATAGACAATTCGAGACAGCTGTTCCTCGTTCCATGCCGAATAATAGAAGGGACTCTGCTCAAAAATTGTAACTTTTTCACTTCTTTTGACTAGTTTTATCACTAGTATTTACAATATTCAGACGAATTGATATGATCATTTTGTTCTTCAAATAGAACGGATCTAGTACTCTATCAATTTACAGGGGTGAATCAGTTGAGGAAGAAAAAATCGGCATTAAAAGTTTTGACAAGCATCACGGCTACCACCATTGTAGCATCCACATTATTTGCAGGTAGCGTGGCAGGACCTAAGCCAGTACCTGCGTCTGCTGCTGCGTCTTCGATGGAATCGGCACCGATCGATTTAAACATCATTAACGAAGACCGTTTGGCAAAAGCACTTCAAGATCGAGGGGTCATTTCTAAAAACGCCTCTACTGCCGAAATTCAGAAAGCTGTGAAAGAGTACATACAAAAGAAAAAGAATGTGAAAGAACCTAAATCAGCAAAAGAACAAAAGCATGACGAAATGGATCAGAAAGCGAAAGATTTTTTAACCAAGCAAAAGGATAAGCTGATGAAGCAAATGGAAAAAGGTCATGATAATTTCAAGAAGGGGAAACCTACCGAAGCTGCCAAGGTGGATTCTGCTAAGCAGGCACCATACAATGGAGCAGTAAGAAAGGATAAAGTTCTTGTTCTACTGACAGAATTCTCGGACTTTAAGCATAATAATGTCATTCAGGAAAAAGGATACATGTATTCTAGTAATTTTAATAAGGAGCATTATGAAAAATTAATGTTCGGGGATGAAGACTTCGAATTGTTTAACGGTGAAAAAGTCAAAACCTTTAAGCAGTTCTATGAAGAGCAGTCCGGGGGAAGTTATACGTTGGATGGGGCTGTCTCTGAATGGTTGACGGTGCCTGGAACGGCAAAAGAGTATGGTGATGATAATCCTAATGGCGGACATGATAACCTAGCTCCTAAAGGGCCACGTGATTTGGTGAAAGATGCTTTAAAAGCTGCAGTGGCATCTGGTATGGATCTATCTCAATACGATTTATTTGATCAATACGATCTTGACGGAGATGGCAATCAAAACGAGCCGGACGGTTTAGTGGATCATCTGATGATAATCCATGCCGGAACCGGGCAAGAAGCTGGTGGGGGTAAACTTGGTGATGACGCGATCTGGTCTCACCGTTGGGTATTGAATGGAGTGTACAAAGTACCTGGATCATCGACTGAAGTCCCATATTGGGGCGGCCAAATGGCAGCCTATGATTACACTATCCAACCCGAAGACGGTGCAGTCGGAGTCTTTGCCCACGAATTCGGTCATGATTTAGGTCTTCCGGATGAATACGACACCCAATACACAGGTCAAGGTGAGCCGGTCGCTTCCTGGTCCATCATGAGTGGCGGCAGCTGGAATGGAAACATTGCAGGTACGGCACCGACAAGCTTCTCCCCTCAGAATAAGGAGTTCTTCCAGAAGACGATGGGCGGAAACTGGGCCAATATTACGGAGATAGACTATAAAGATATTGATAAAAGTGGAATGACTTCATTCCTTGATCAAAGTGTAACGAAATCTAAGAATCCGGGAATTGTAAAAGTGAATCTTCCTCAAAAGGAAGTGAAGGGAATTCAACCTGCATTTGGGAAACAGTACTATTACAGTACGAAAGGTGATGACCTTCATACGTCATTAGTGTCTCCTGAGTTTGATTTGACGAATGCAGCAACGGCTAAGTTTGATTTTAAAACGCTATATGATATTGAGTATAACTTCGATTATTTATATGTCACGGCAGTAACGGATGGCGGTAAGGAAGTTGAGCTGGATGTGATTGGGAATGACGATACAGACGGAGATGCTCGTGCTGAATCTACTAAGGGTCAATGGATTAATAAAGGGTACGATCTAAGTCAGTTTGCAGGCGAAAAAGTCACTCTATATTTTGATTATGTTACCGATGGCGGACTCGCCCTTGACGGCTTTGCCATGGATAACATTACAGTGACTGTAGATGGTAAGGAAGTCTTCTCAGACGATGCTGAAGGAGAAGCGAAATTTACTAAGGATGGATTCGTTGTTTCCAACGGTTTTGATAAAAAAGATCACTACTACTACCTCGAATGGAGAAACTATGCCGGATCCGACAAAGCATTAGCCTTCTCCCGCGGAGTGAAATATAACACTGGATTAGTCGTCTGGTATGGTGACGACAGCTTCACAGACAACTGGGTGGGTGTGCATCCAGGTGAAGGGTTCCTTGGAGTGGTAGATTCACATCCGGAAGCTATTTTAGGCATGAGAAATGGATCACCTTCAACGTATCAAAGTACCCGCTACCAAGTAGCAGATGCGGCGTTCTCAATGGACAAAGCACCTGATTGGTATATCGACTCTCCATCCCGTGGGATCTTTGATTATAAAGGACTAGATGGCGTCCGTGCCTTCGATGATTCAAAAACATACATGAACAATTTAATTCCTGATGCCGGACGAAAAACGCCTAATTATGGGCTGAAATTCGAAGTTATCGGTGAAGCGAAAGATAATACTGCCGGAGCGGTTTGGATTCACAAATAATAATGAGAAGCGACCTTGGACAATGTCCAAGGTCGCCTTTTTTTACGCTTTCCCAATCCCATCCACAATCATCCTCACTGTCATCTCGATCTCCTTCTCATCATCCCAATCGGCTTCGGGAAGGAAAAGATAGCGGACAAGGAGTAATCCGAAGATGCTGGAAGCTGAAAATCGAACGACAGCGTGTGAAGGCATGTCGATGATCTGTCCTTTTTCTTTATAATAATCAACGAGCTTCACGAATTTCTCGAATACCTTTTCTCCGATGTGCTCCCGGAACTGTTCTTTCAGTTCGGGATGAAAAGGGATTTCCTGTATCAGAATTTTAAAAGCGGTCATATTTTCTTTCAAAAACTCCTGGCGGTTCAAGATCATCGCTTTCAGGAAATCTTCATAGCGTTCGTATTTCGCATCGAGGACCTTGTTGAGATCACGGATGACAAACGGCGCAATGAGTTTGGCCATCGTAGGGGATACTATCGAAAGAAGCAGGTCCTTCTTCGTTTTATAGTGCCGGAAGATGGTTCCTTCTGCGACGCCGGCCTTTTTGGCGATTTGACTGGTGGAGGTGGAGGCGTAGCCTTTTTCCGCGAACATTTCAATCGCGGCCTCCACGATTTTCTGCTGTTTATCCGTCAGTGTTTCTTCCTGGTCGAATAATTGTTTAAATATATTTTTTTCATCAGACATCCTTTAAACCCCTAACTTCATTCATTCCTTACCTATATTTTACGGTATTTTCGTAGGGCTGCAACATTCAGGACAATAAAGAGTAAAGAAAACCCGATCAGCACTGATAGATTAAAGAGTAGATCTTCGAATGCATAGCCCCGTATCATGATATCCCTTAAGGCATCCGCTGCATAATAGAGCGGTGTCAAAGGGCCGATCCAGCTCAGCCACTCGGAAATGGTTTCTAAATTGAATAGTCCCGAGAAGAAGATCTGTGGAACGACCACGATCGGAATGAACTGCATCATCTGTAATTCATTTTTAGCAAAAGCGGACAGCAATATTCCCAGCGTAAGGGCGGTGAAGGATAAGGAGACGATGATGATCAATACGTTGAGAAAGCTGCCTTTCATCATCATATCCAGAACGTAGATCGAGTACCATGAAATCAGCGAAGCCTGAAGGAGCGTCACGATTCCGAAACCGATCACGTAACTGACGACCATTTCCCATATTTTAATAGGGGAAGCAAGCAGCCTCTCTAATGTGCCCGTCGTTCTTTCTCTTAAAAAGGACACCCCGCTGATTAAAAAGACGAAAAAGAAGACAAAAAATCCAAGTAGGACCGGTCCAAAAGAATCGAACATCTCCATATCCTTGCTTCCGTGCACATATTCCACCTCATCGGAAAGGTCCTGTGAAGGGGAAGGGAACAGGGTTTGAATCTTCTTCATGACGGCGCCGTTGACAGTCGGATCACTGCCTTCAATGACGATGGAAGGTGCAGTGGGGTCCTCGAATGAAATATAGCCATCCAGTTCTCCGTTCTTGACGTCCTTCATCGCCTTTTCGGGACTCGTATAGGATTGGAAATCCTGTGTATCGAACTTCGCCTCCAACTGCTTTGGCAGATCCACAATGGCAACCTTGGCTTCATAATCATCGGAGTTAAACACAAGGGACAGCATGCTGAGTATCAAGAGTGGAGCCAGAAACATCAAGGCCAATGTGCGTTTGTCACGCATGAGCTGCTGAAGGATACGGACGACAAATCCCTTAATTCTCAATGGAAACACCTCCATTTTTCAAAAAGACATCTTCGATTGAAGAGACCCCGTATGTTTCTTTTATCGCAGACGGCGTGTCGCTTGAAATGATTTCTCCATGCTGCAGGAGACCGAGCCTGTCGCATCTCTCTGCTTCATCCATGACGTGGGTGGTGATGATCAGCGTTCTGCCTTCCTCTTTCAGCCGGTGAAAACTGTCCCAGATTTCTTTTCGCAATACAGGGTCGATTCCGACTGTCGGCTCGTCTAAAAACAGAACTTCAGGATCATGAAGGAGGGCAATGGCAAGAGAAAGTCTTCGTTTCATCCCCCCGGAGTATTGATGAACAGGTTTGTTCAGGTGATCAACAAGATCAACGGTGGTCATCACTTTTTCAATTTGCGCTTTTCGTTCGGCTTTCTTTAACCCGTAGAGGGAGGCCATAAAAGATAAGTTTTCTTTTGCCGTCAGCTCATCGTAGAGGGCATCTGATTGAGCCATATATCCGATGGTCGGGTACAGGTCCTTTGCCTTCAGCTTGTTGCCTTTGAACGTGACACTGCCGGATGATGGCGTCTCAAGGCCGATCATCAGCTTGATCATGGTTGTTTTTCCTGAACCTGAAGGCCCCAATAAACCATAAATATGTCCTTTAGGAATGGTTAGAGTGACATTCTTTAATACTTTCTGTGAGCCAAACGATTTTGAGAGCTCACTTAATTGAATAATGGAATCCATATGAATCACACCTTCCTTGAATAATGAGTGATTACTCACTTTCAATATAAAGGATATTCGTTTGTTTGTAAAGTGAGTAATCACTCACGACATTACATATTTAGTATATTCCTGACATTCACATATAGAAGAGACCAATAAAAAAGAGCCTGGGCGATGGCCCAAGCTCTTGTTCAATCATTATTTTACGTTGTCATTTTCCCACTGATAGCTCCAGAAACGTTCAACGGTGACCCATTTCATCGCTTCAGGGTCATTCTGCTGAATTCCTTTTTCAAGATCCTTCAGCATCCAGGCCGTTTGAGAGATGTGAGCCTTCATGGCTCCGATTTTTTGATCTTTCACCGGTGTGATATCGACTAGGATATCAGGCTTTCCGAGAATCTCCTCGCAGTTCTTTGAGAATGCAAGGCAGTGAAGCTTCGGTCTTGATTCTTTCGGAAGGCGTCGAACGGCGCGGACGACGGCTCTTGCGGTTGCTTCGTGATCCGGGTGAACGGAGTATTCCGGGTAGAATGTGATGATGAGGGACGGGTTTAATTCGTCGATCAGCTCCGTCACCATGTTCGAAAGCTTTTCATCATTTTCGAATTCAAGCGTCTTATCCCGGTATCCCATCATGCGAAGATCCTGGATTCCCATTACTTCAGCGGCTTTTTGCAATTCTTTCTTCCGGATTAACGGAAGGGACTCGCGAGTCGCGAACGGCGGGTTCCCCAGGTTCCTTCCCATCTGCCCTAATGTGAGGCACGCATAGGTGACGGGTGTTCCATTGTTCACGTGAGTGGATATGGTTCCTGATACACCGAATGCCTCATCATCCGGGTGTGGAAAGATGACAAGTACTTGTCTTTCTTTTTCCATTTTGACCTCTCCTTTATATATATGTTCGAGTATTAGCTGAAAGGTGTCGGGCTGATTTCAAGGGCAACGGCGAGTTTCCCGTCGCCGCCATGACCTGCAAGTAACAGGCGGCCCAGTTCATCGAATTCATAATGAGTCAGTCCTTCGGCGTAGATCCAGCCGATTTCCAATTTCAGGCCGACACGGTAAGGTCCGTCCCCGATGATCTTTCCGTGCTCATAATTGACTTTTGCATTTCGTATATAGGCGCCTGCCGAGAAGAAGCCTTCATTGAAGTGGGAAGCGTAGGCTCCATTGGTGGTTTCTAAATGTATATAAACGTCCTGACGGGCAAGCTGGGTAATGATCCCCTGCACATCAGCAATCTTGATCGGTTCCATCCTTTTTTCCTCCTTAAGTACAGAAAAGACTCTTAACCATTATGTATTATCTTACTAAAATTCATGAGTGATTGCGAAAAGTATGATTGGGTGGGGGGAGGTCCGTCCCTCAAAAAAGGTGCCAGGCACGAAGGAGTTGATTCGTGCCTGGCACCGGTTGTCCAAGAGATTATTTTTCGAAGCGGTTGTAGGCTCCGTGCATGACAGGTCCTACGTATTCGTTTAGTTTGAAGCCGTGTTTGATGGCGGCTGTGACGAATGTTTTCGCGTTTTGAACGGCTTCCTTCACGTCTTGTCCATTGGCGAGGTTCGCAGTGATTGCTGCTGCGAAGGTGCACCCAGCTCCGTGATTATAGCTCGTTTCCACCTTTTCTTCCTCAAGAAGGGTGAATTCGTTTCCGTCATAGAATAAATCGAGGGCTTTGTCATGTTGCAGCTGCTTCCCACCCTTGATGACAACATTCTTCGCGCCAAGGTCGTGAATCTTTCTGGCAGCTTCCTTCATTTCTTCAACGGTTTTGATCGGCCCTGTTTCTGCAAGCTGGCCCGCCTCGAACAGGTTAGGGGTGACAACGGTCGCGCGCTGCAAGAGGTGTTCCCTCATGGCAACGGTTGTTTCAGGGTTTAGTACTTCATCTTCCCCTTTACATACCATCACCGGGTCAATGACGACTTTATTCAAACCGAATGCATCGATTTTTTTCGCTGCAAGCTCGATGATTTCAACCGTGCCGAGCATCCCCGTCTTCATGGCATCGATTCCGACAGAAAGGACCGTTTCCAATTGTGCTTCCAGTGTATCGAGTGGTAATGGATGAACGTTGTGGTGCCAATGGTTATTCGGGTCCATCGTCACAACAGTGGTAAGGGCCGTCATCCCATATACGCCATGCTCCTGGAATGTTTTAAGATCGGCTTGGATCCCTGCGCCTCCGCTCGTGTCGGACCCTGCGATCGTGAGTGTTTTTTTCAATGTCATGGTTGCATTCCTCCTATGAAAATAGCTCGTTATCTTTGTAAAAGTCTGACTAAAGAATATAATATCATCCGGGTAAATACAAATTCTTTTATCTTTAGATGACGCCAAAAAAGACGTCGATTGAGAATCCATCGACGTCTTTTCAAGACTGCTAAATAAACTTAGAAGGGTTTGGCGTTATTCTCCGTTGCTTCTTTGGAAGCGACGATGACCAGCTTTCCTTTATCCAGTTCTTCTTCATAGGCGTCGGCCTCTGCCTGATTCATGCCGACAGACTTCATTTTCGAACGCAGTTCATCTCCGCGGCTGTTGAACATATTACCCATGGATTCGATGATTCCCTGCTCCTTGATACCAGTGGATTCCGTATGCGTTGCCTCTGTGATGTGCTTAGAGCGATGTTTGTCATGAGCGAATACGTAGATGTCATCTTTCGTATAACCTTCACTTGTGAACATTTCGATTTCCTTTTTCGCTTCTACCACATTTTCAGCTGTTTGAACTTTATACATATTCATTACCTCCACTTTTTTGTCTTGTCCCTTCTTTTCCCGGTACTGTAAAATTCAAACTTTCCAAAATATAGAAATGTTTTTTAGAGAATAATGGTTTCCAAGATTCTACATTATTTCCTATAATAGAAGAGAGGAAGGTGAAGGAATTGACAAGCCAATACAAAAAAATACAAGAAATCGAAGCAATCCTGGCTGACTTGAAAGCGACTGAAAGAGAAACCGGCGCCTCTATGGCCATTGATAATAGAAGCAGCAGACATATCACTCCATGGAGATTAGTCCCATCACTCCTGTCACTCTGGAAAAAGAGGGTGGTGCTGATCTTTCTGGCAGTCCTCCTGTTGGCTGGGGGAGCATCATTAGGGATCTACTCATGGCTATCCGGCTCTACTTTTACAGAAGAAAGGGGCTCGTTTGTGGAACGGATTCAAGAGATGAGCTCACTGGCTACGGCCCAGGGGTTTGTGAAGGCAGTGATCGAGCAGGAGGATAATCAATTGTTCGGGAAAGAAATCAATGCGGATCTTCCCGGCACGGAACGGAAGCTTCTGATGGTCGTTCCCGGGACCGTTCTCGCAGGGGTCGATTTACAAGGTATCGATGAGAGGGATATAGTAGTGAATGAAGAAAAGAAAGAAATTCAACTGACCCTGCCCCGTGCGGAGATCCTTCAGGAACCGTCGATCGATACGGACAACATCAAGACGTTCTCAGTAGAAGGGATCTTCCGGAATGATGTGGACTGGAATGAAGGCTTTGCCCTTGCAGAGGTGGCAAAGGACCAAATCAGTCAGGAAGCGGTCGAGCAGGGAATCCTTCAAGCCGCTGAGAAAAACGCAGAAAAATCATTGAAGGGTTTCTTTGAACAATTAGGATACAGCGTGACGATTAATTTTCAAAACTAGAAGGGGTGTCTATTGGTGACGGCAATTTTTCAAAATGATTGGGCACACGTTCTGGAAGATGAACTACAGAAGGAGTACTACGGGAATTTAAGAGAATGGCTGAAGGGAGAGTATGATTCTACCATCACCCATCCTCCCATGCACGACATTTTCAATGCTTTTCACTACACGGCCTTTGAAGATGTGAAGGTCGTCTTACTTGGACAGGATCCGTATCATGGGCCAAATCAGGCAGAAGGATTAAGCTTCTCTGTGAAAAAAGGGATCAAGATCCCTCCGTCCTTACGAAATATGTACAAAGAGCTTCAAGAGGATATTGGCTGTCCGATTCCCCCTCACGGCTCACTGGTAAAATGGGCAGAGCAGGGTGTCCTGTTATTGAATACAGTGCTGACCGTTCAGGACGGGAAGGCCCACTCCCACAGGGGGAAGGGGTGGGAGAAGTTCACCGATCATGTCATTTCCTTATTGAATGAGCGGGAGAAGCCGCTGGTGTTTATTTTATGGGGGAAGCCTGCTCAAGGGAAGCAGTCCCTTATCGATTCATCCAGGCATTATATTGTGACGGCGCCCCACCCAAGTCCGTTATCGGCTCATCGGGGATTCTTTGGCAGCAGGCCTTATTCCAAAACGAACGGGTTTCTCCGGGAACAGGGAATGGGCGAAATCGACTGGTGTATCGAAGAGTGATGTTTCACGTGAAACACTTTGAGGGAGGAAGGCTGTGTGAAAAAGGAAGAAAGGATCAACTGCTTCCAATGTCACTACTTTTATACGACGTGGGAGCAGGCCCATCCGAGGGGATGCAAGGGCTACGGGTTTAAAACAAAAGCGATGCCTTCCCTGGTGGTTTTTCAATCCTCGGGAAGCCCGTGCATGAAATTCAAGCCGAAACAACGCTGATGATATATTTGCGAAATCCTTCAATAAGAATTAGGATAAAGACGTACATACTGCGTGGAAGGAGTCAACGATCGTGAATATCCCACATCAATCATTAATCAAAAAAATCGAACATGAACTCGGGAAAGCGAAGTCGGCAGAAAAGGCCCAGCATATCCGTGAGCATGTGTATTCAATAAAAGCACTATGTGAAGTGCTGCTAGAGGAAAACCAGGCGGTCAGTGCCGCGCCGGTGTATTCTCAACCTCAGCAACCCTATTTTCAGCAATCACAGCCGGTTCAGAAACCCGTCACCATTCAGAAGGAAGAGCCCCTTGAAACGGATGACGGAGCCAACGGCAATTCATTATTTGACTTTTAGCCCAGGAGGTTCATCATGAAAACATTTATCATTATCGGAGCCATCAACGCCTTTCTATCCGTAGCACTGGGAGCTTTCGGTGCCCACGCGCTGGAAGGGAAGATTTCACAGAAATACATCGATACGTGGAACACAGGCGTTCTCTATCAGATGTTCCATGCCATCGGAATTCTCATCGTCGGAGTGCTGATGGGGAATGTCACACCAACAGCACTGCTTTCCTGGTCAGGCTGGCTGATGCTGATCGGCACGGTTCTTTTCTCAGGCAGCCTTTATGTACTGAGCCTCTCAGGCATTAAGGTCCTCGGGGCGATCACACCCCTTGGAGGAGTCAGCTTCCTCGCAGCCTGGGTACTCCTGATTGTATTCGCGGCGAAAACATTATAAACATGAAAATACCCTGTAAGGAAGTGGATTTCCTTACAGGGTGTTTTTTTTAGCGTTGCGAATAGGATTGCATAGATCCGCCTGCACCATATGGATATTCATACTCGATTTCTTCATCGAATGTAATATAATCTAAGTAAATCATGGGAATGAGGTACCGTGTCCCTGTTTGTGGATCGCTCAGGATCAGGTGATCCCGGCCGGCGGCTTCAATGATCCCTTTGAAAATCTTGGCATTCCATTCCTTATTGTTTTCAAAAGTAGTATACACCGTCGCTACCTTTCCTTTATTCAACCTGAGAATATTCTCGATGTACGACTCCTCGATGGGAAGCATTCCCGGAACATTTTGAGAAGGTGCCGGAGCATTCGTCGGTGAAGGAATTTGAAAGCCTCCACCACCTTGTTGCTGTGGATAATACTGTCCCTGTCCTTGCCCACCACTGTAATACTGCTGACCATAAGGATTATAGGCAGATTGATTATACCCTTGCATATACGGGTTTGATTGTTGGTTCGCCAAACCGAATACCTCCTTTGAGTGAAATTAATATACTTTCGGACAATCACCTTGAGTGGGTTGATAGAAGCAGTGGGATTTGAAACGTCCCGCGTTGGACTGGTTATACCACTCGGCCGGGCAATTACCTGCGGGCTTAAAGAACCAAAGGGAATACGACGCAGGGTGATACCTGCTGCCTTTAATAGTCTTCCGCGCCAAGTCGATTTCCTTTTGCCGTGCCCGTTGATAAAAGTAACCTTTCTGGGTTGCTTCGAATCCACCCGGACTCTGAAACACCATATCCTGAAGACTCGCCAATTTCTTGAAGTCAAGGCAATCAGACCGGACCCGGTTCACCCCGACATTCCCTACCATCAGCATACCCTGCTGTCCTTCACCCTCGGCTTCAGCCCTCATCAGTCGAGCCAGGAGCTTTACTTCCTTCTCGTTATAAGGAATAACAGCCATCTTCCCACCTCACTTTAGAAGATGCTATGTCTCACTATTTCATGTCTATGTGGGGGGAGAATAATATATTCGTGTGTTTTTGTTATGAAGAGGAGGACTTTTTTGAAAGGCTGATTTCGCAGAAGTTACTCTTAAGTACAGGAGACTTCGAAGGTCTATCAACTGAACACCTTGGAGTATGTTGGGTGTGTATTATAAGTGTAATTATATATGTCTATTTAAGAAACTCACGCCCCGCGGAAAGCGAGCACCTGGAACGGAAATCAACCAACACCTTTCCCTTAAAAAAACAATTTTCACAAAAGAGCCTTAATAAAAAAACGACAAGCCACAGGGAAGGACTTGTCGTTTGTCATGTATTTAGTTCACGTGAAGGAATTTTGAAATGGCTTCTTCTTTTAATAGATTTCCTACGTAGAAGGCACCGAATTCGCCGTAGCGTGCACTTACTTCATCAAAGCGCATTTCGTACACAAGCTTTTTGAATTGAAGGACATCATCGGCGAACAGGGTCACACCCCATTCGTAATCATCGAAACCAACAGAACCAGTGATGATCTGCTTTACTTTTCCTGCGTACTGGCGACCGATCATACCATGGCTTCTCATCATGTCACGACGCTCTTCCATCGGAAGCATGTACCAGTTATCATTCCCTTGGCGACGCTTGTCCATCGGATAGAAGCAAATATGGTTCGCTTTCGGAAGGATCGGGTAGATGCGTTCCTGCACATACGGATTCTCGTAAGGGTCACCCTCTGAAGGCATGTAGTTGCCGAGTTCCACTACAGAAACATATGAGAATGTAGGGATCGTGAATTCAGCGATTTTCAACTTATTGAATTCATTTTCCAGCTCATTTAATTCTTCCATTGTAGGACGAAGGATCATCAGCATGAAGTCCGCTTTTTGCCCAACGATCGTGTATAGGGCATGACTTCCTTCCTTCGCATCCTGCGTTGAGTTCATGCGATCTAAGAAACGATGGAATTCTGAAATCGCCGAGGCTCTTTCTTCACTCGGAAGCATCTTCCAAGAAGTCCAGTCCATCGCTCGAAAATCATGCAGGGAATACCAACCATCTAATGTTTGTGCCGGTTCTGCCAACGTAATCACTCCTTAAAGTACTTTTTCCAACTTTACTATATCATAGTTTGACCGCAGAAGAAGAATACAAAACCCAATGTCGGTAAAATGGCACAAATAGTGGATAGCCGAGTGATTTCTGGAACACACTATCCTCGTAGATTGTTACATAGGCTTAGGAATGTGGAAGAGAGGGTAAAAGGAAACGGGAATTATTAGAAAACAAAGACTTTTGTTGTGAAATCGGTATCATTTCTCCTTTTCCTTGAATTCCTATATGAGAAGAGTATTCTAAGATTGGATATGTATAAATCAAGGAGGTTCCTCTATTGAGCAACTTATTTACAACACTAACAGATAAAGTAAAAGGCAAAGAGCTGAAAATCGTTTTTCCTGAGGGGACAGACGAACGCATTTTAACAGCGGCATCCCGTCTGGCGGGCGACGGCATCCTGACACCGATCGTTGTCGGAAACGTGGATGAAGTAAATGCAAAAGCAGACGAGCTTGGTGTGAAGCTTGACGGATGTGACGTGGTCGATCCCGCATCATTCGCTGGAATGGACGAGCTTGTCAAAGCATTCGTTGAACGTCGTAAAGGAAAAGCAACGGAAGAAGATGCGAAGAAAATCCTGTTGGATGGCAACTACTTCGGAACAATGCTTGTCTACACAGGACAGGCCCACGGTCTTGTAAGCGGCGCAGCCCACTCAACGGCTGACACGGTTCGCCCGGCCCTTCAGATCATCAAGACAAAAGAAGGCGTACGCAAAACATCCGGTGTCTTCATCATGGTGCGTGAAGACGAAAAGTATGTATTCGCTGACTGTGCGATCAACATCACACCTGACAGCCAGGATCTTGCTGAAATCGCAATCGAAAGTGGAAAGACAGCTGAGATGTTCGACATCGATCCACGCGTTGCGATGCTGAGCTTCTCGACAAAAGGTTCGGCAAAATCACCGGAAACGGAAAAAGTGGTTGAAGCCGTCTCTATCGCAAAAGAAAAAGCACCACAACTGACAGTCGACGGTGAATTCCAATTCGACGCTGCCTTCGTTCCATCAGTAGCAGAGAAAAAAGCACCGGGTGCAGACATCCAAGGCAATGCGAACGTATTCGTATTCCCAAGCCTGGAAGCTGGTAACATCGGATACAAAATCGCCCAGCGCCTCGGAAACTTCGAAGCAGTCGGACCGATCCTTCAAGGATTGAACGCTCCTGTGAACGATCTTTCACGCGGTTGTAACGAAGAAGATGTGTATAAGCTTGCATTGATTACGGCTGCTCAGGCGCTGTAAGGATATAGATTTATCGGAAAGCCGGATCCTTTTGGGGTTCCGGTTTTTTTGTGGTGATGAAAAAAGTTGTTTTGCCTGTTGAATAACGATCTTTTTTTGACAGGTAAAAAAAGATGGAAATTCAACAGGCAAACTTAACAGGCAATCCCCTTCAAACCTTAAAGAGTGTCCACCCCCTTTTTTAGCAACCCCACTTTATGTGATATAATGAGCTCGCATGTTGTGAGTGAAGGAGAAGCGTTATGGATAAGGAAAAAGCGTATGCACTGCTTCGTCAAGACAGATGGAGAGTGATTGATCAATCAAGTTTGGGACCGATGTTCGGGGCCCTGCAGTCGTTTGCCATGGATGACACATTGTGCACGGCAGTCGGAGCAGGTCAGTCTGATCCGGCGGCGCGCTCATGGGTCCACCATCAAACGGTCGTATTGGGTATTCAGGATACAAAACTGCCCTTTCTTTCTGATGCCTTGAAGGTGTTGGAAGAGGAAGGCTATCGATATATTGTACGAAACTCAGGTGGATTGGCAGTGGTATTGGATGAAGGGGTACTGAATCTGTCTCTGGTTTTCCCTGACTCTGAAAAAGGGATCGACATTAACCGCGGCTACGATGCCATGTGGTTACTGATCAAGGACATGTTCAAGGACTTTGACGTGGCAATAGAAGCGAAGGAGATCACCCGCTCCTATTGCCCCGGAAGCTATGACCTTAGCATCCGTGACCGGAAATTTGCAGGCATTTCCCAGCGGAGGATCCGGAATGGCGTAGCCGTCCAGGTGTATCTCTGCGTCAACGGAAGCGGTTCTGAACGGGCGGGTCTCATCCAGCGTTTTTATGAGACGGGGCTGAAGAATGGGACGACGAAGTTCACGTTTCCGGATATCGATCCCGACGTGATGGCATCGTTAACGGAGCTCCTTGGAGCCGAATTATCGATTCAGGATGTGATGCTCCGCTTCCTGCAGTCTCTGAAAGGGTTCAGCGGCGAATTTTACAGCAGTGCCCTTCAGGGGGAAGAGTATGGGATGTACGAGATGTATTATCAGCGGGTCGTTGATCGGAATGAGAAGGTGTTGGGATAATGTGGAGAGCTGGACTTCGGTTTATATCGGAGCCCAGCTTTTTTGGATGTAATTGGAAAAATACGCAATTAATAAAATAATGACGCAATCAAAGCTGATTTCGACGCAATAAAAATAAAAATGACGCCATCACCCCCGATTTCGACGCAATAAAAGATGAAATGACGGAATCAAGCGGATACCCGCCCGTCTTGGACTGAGCTTCCACTCTTGATCGTCGCATTTTTAGCTAAAATAGGTTTTAGGTAACTAGTTTTGAACCAAACTGGACATACTTTACGTCTTGTAGAAAGAGATTCTTTTGTATCTCACAAACTCCACCAAAAAACCAGCACGCCCACAGGCGCACTGGTTGGGAATACCATTATTCAGCTACTTTTTCGAGGTTTCCGTTGCGATCCATCTTGAAACGGGGTGCCTTTGACTCGTCTTCATCGAATACGACAAGCTTTCTGGCCCGGTTCATGATTTGCATGAGTGTTTCGTAGTCTTCCTGCATGGTGACGGAATTGTTTTCAAGATCTTTGACTTTCTTTTCGAGCTCGGCGTTTTCCTTGCGGATGTCGGAAATCTCCTGCCTTAGTCGTTGGTTTTCTATTTTAACGTAGTCTGTGTTCATGTTGGTCTGGGCCAGGTTCTGCAGGAAGGCGATGACTTTCTCGAGTGTCACTTCCCCCTTTAATCCGGATGGCTTCACGACATGATTAGCTGCAGGTGCTTGTGGAGCCACGTAGGCTTGTTCCTCGCTTGCTTCCACTTCAAAGTTTTGCGGTGCTTCAACGATTTCTTTCCCCAGCTGTTCCGTTGCCGGCACGTAGTTCTCGTAATCGGCGAACTCCATTTCTTCTTGTGCTTCAGACATTGATAGAGACATAGCGTCTAAATCTTCCGCGGATGGTGTTGGTGGCTGATAGAGCAATTTTTTCTTGCCGCCTTGATCCTTCCCTAGGATGCGGTGGCGCTGCTTACGTTGTTTTTTTGCTAGTTGAAGAGCTTTCTCGTATTGATGGCGCACGACGGCGTTCCAGCGGAATCCACATGCGGCGGATGTACGGTTCAGTTTGTCGCCGACTTCTTCAAAGGCGTTCAATTGTGTGCTGCCTTCACGGACGTGGCGTAGGACTGTTTCGGCCAATAATAGATCATTTTCTTCCGTCCAGGCATCCTGTCTTGTTTTCATCATCATTTCATCTCAACTCCCAAAAGTTTTCTTAAAGTGTTCGTTGGTTAAAGGATGGACCATTTTCCATGTTTTTATACGAATATGCTAAAATTATTTTCTGTCTGCTAGTTTCGTTGTATCAGTGGGCTTTTCCACAAGGTGGAAGCGATGTTTCCTTGCAAAACATGACAGAAAACTGTATTCTATAAATCGATGTTTAGGACGAATAAAATCCATTTCAATAGATAGAAAGGGTTGTTGACAGATGGCAAACGAATTTCGTGTTTGCGATGATTGTCAGGCCGTTAACCTGAAGAGCTTGATCCCCAAATTGAAAGAGATTGACCCGGATGCACCGATCGATATTGCGTGCCAATCCTATTGTGGTCCAGGACGCAAGAAGACATTCGCCTTTGTGAATAATCGTCCTGTAGCGGCGTTGACTGAAGAAGAGCTCATGGAAAAAGTAATCAAGAAAATAAAGAAATAAAGAAATAAAGAAAACTTCCACCTGAGGGAGTTTTTTCTTTTGTTTGGATAAAATAAATAAAGGTTTGCGCCTCGACGGAAAAGGAAACTAGATAAGGGGTGAAGAAATAATAGGGTGAGGTTTTTTTGTCAAGCGTCCAATTTTTTTGAAGGATTTGGAACGCTTGCGGTTGACCAATCAAAGGACAAATACCTATTTTTTTCGACAAAATTCGAGATGAACAACAGGACGTAAGTCGCTATAATAGAAATATGCTAGTTTAGGAAGAGGGTAGAAGATGGAGTATGCCAAGCAGAAATTACATGAAGAAAAAGTATTTAAAGACCCTGTTCATCGGTATGTCCATGTAAGGGATCGTGTGATTTGGGATTTGATCGGAACGAAAGAGTTTCAGCGACTCCGCAGGATCAGGCAGCTGGGGACCACCTACCTGACCTTTCACGGCGCCGAGCACAGCCGGTTCAATCATTCCCTTGGCGTGTATGAGATCATCCGCCGCATCGTCGATGATGTTTTCGCTGGCAGGGCGGAGTGGAATCAGGATGAACGTCTGCTGTCACTATGCGCAGCGTTATTGCATGATCTCGGGCACGGGCCGTTTTCCCACTCCTTTGAAAAAGTGTTTCACCTCGATCACGAGCATTTCACCCAGGCCATCATCCTGGGCGATACAGAGGTGAATGCGGTCCTCAGCAAGGTGGCACCGGATTTTCCTAAGCATGTGGCCGAAGTGATTGCGAAGACGTACAGTAACAAGCTCGTCGTCAGCCTGATTTCCAGCCAGATCGATGCGGACCGTATGGATTATCTGCAGCGTGATGCCTATTTTACAGGGGTGAGCTACGGACATTTCGACATGGAGCGGATCCTTCGCGTCATGAGGCCACGTGAAGACCAGGTCGTCATCAAGCAGAGCGGGATGCATGCCGTGGAGGATTACATCATGAGCCGCTATCAGATGTACTGGCAGGTGTATTTCCATCCCGTCACCCGGAGTGCAGAAGTGATTTTGACGAAGATTCTACATAGAGCGAAGGAGCTTCATGAAGAATACTATTCCTTCAAACAAAGCCCGATCCATTTCTACTCCCTGTTTGAGGAGGAAGTGTCCCTTGAGGATTATTTAAAGCTCGATGAAGCGGTCATCATGTACTATTTTCAAATTTGGCAGGAAGAAGAGGATCCGATTTTACGGGACCTTTGCGAGCGCTTCATGAACCGGAATTTATTCAAGTACGTGGAATTTGATCCGGCGAAGGAATACAAGAAGCACAGTGAACTGGAAGCCCTCTTTAAAAAGGCGGGAATCGATCCCGATTATTATCTGGTGGTGGACTCATCTTCAGACCTTCCATACGATTTCTACAGGCCGGGCGAGGAAGAGGAACGGCTCCCGATCCATCTTCTGATGAGAAATGATGAGCTGCGTGAACTTTCCAGGCAGTCGGATATCGTGGATTCCATTTCCGGAAAACGACGGACCGACCATAAATTATACTATCCAGTGGATTTACTATATGACGAATCGACGAAGAAGAATATTAAGAGACAGATACGGAAGATTTTAGAATTGACATAAATGACACTACAGCCAATGAGGATCTGACATATGCAATACTAGGAGTAGGAGATGACGTACATTGTTGAAAGATCATGCAAAACTGATGAGTGCCTTCTTAGCCTCGGGTGAAGTGGTGGGAAGGAAGAAGCTTCAGAAGATGATATTCATCGCCAAGAAGCTTGAATTCCCGTTTCAGGAAAAATTTCAATTTCATTTTTACGGTCCGTATTCGGAAGAACTGACGCTCAGGGTCGAGGAACTCTGCAACATGGGATTCATCTCCGAGGTGAAGGAGAAAAAGGGCGGTTATTATCAGTACCGGTACACCGTCACGAAAGAAGGGGAAGACTTCCTGCAGATCTATGAGAAGGAAATGCCCTGCCTGAAGGATTGCCTCACGGATATGAACGTTCAATCAGCACGCTTTTTGGAGCTCGTTTCAACCGTCTTATATTTTGATAACCTTCCTAAAGAAGAAGTCGTGGAGAAAGTATTCACACTCAAGAGTAAGCAGAAATATACAGAAGAAGAAATCGACGAAGCCTTCGTCTACATCGAAGGATTGAAAACGAAAAAAATCGTCCAGTAACGGACGTTCTTATATGAAGGTGAAAGGGGATCATCCGAAGCGGGTGATCCCTTTCTAAATAAAAAAATCGTCACTCACGAGCGTAATGCAGTTGATTCCTTTTTTTATGATGCGGCCGTTTGGCATGCTGGCCCTTTTATGATAAAAGCCCGCTGCACAGGCAATGAATGCTTTTGCAGCGGGCTTGTCTTCTGCCTTTCTATTGATCACTCAGTCTCTTGCCACCGACGGCATAGTGACCTTTCGTCATTTCTTCAATGAAGACAACGATTTTCTCTTCAGGTGCTCCCGTCGTTTCGCTGACGGCTTCGGTTACTTTTTCGACGAGGGCACGCTTCTGTTCCTCTGAGCGGCCTTCGAGCATTTTTACGGTGATATAAGGCATTATGGTTCGCTCCTTGCTTTTGGATTTGGTACAATCTGTGGTAGGCTTGTACGATTCTGCCTCCCATTTAAATGTAATCGGTAGGGGATCTTTGAGCAAGTTTGATATGATGGATACGGGAATTGTTTTTTGCATGGTCATGAATGCAGGAATTTATCTGTATACTATGGAATAAGAAAGTAAAACATTTTTTAAAGGAGTACATACTTTGGATACATTTAGCTCTCTGTTTGAGTCGGTTTCCGTCTTTCGGTTGGAAGAGCTTCCCTTTGTCGTGATCGCCCTCGTCATGGCCTTCACGGTTCATGAATTTGCCCACGCCTTTGTGGCCTATAAATTCGGGGATACGACAGCGAAGGATCAAGGAAGGCTCACATTGAATCCGATTCAACATCTGGACCCGCTTGGGACCATCTTAATACTAATTGCGGGATTTGGCTGGGCGCGTCCGGTGCCGGTCATGAGATCCCGATTCAAGAATCCTCGTTTGGCAGGGGTACTGGTTTCAGTCGCGGGTCCCCTGAGTAATTTTCTACTGGCCTTTATCGCGTTCGGATTTTTCTACTTCTTTGTTGGAGTGACCGGGGGAGTAGGGGTTCCTCCATTCGTCATCGATCTATTGCAAATGATCGTATACTTGAATGTATTATTATTTGTTTTCAATTTACTGCCGTTCCCTCCACTGGATGGATACCGGATCATAGAGGATCTGTCCCCGAACCATGTCAGGGCAAAATTGACGCAGTATGAGCAATATGGCGTATTACTATTTCTGATCATCGTGATTACGCCCCTGGATGAATATACGATCTGGCCGTTATTACAGGGCGGGATGACCGCGACCAATCAGGCCTTCAGTACGATATTCACGACGATATTTTCAATCTTTAGCTAGAGGAGTGACGTTTCATGGAAAAGAAAAAGAACATTGGATTCAACATCATCAAAAGTGATCCGACTGACGGTCATGGCGGCTACGGTGTGGGATCACTGAGTCTTGATAATGTTTCGCCTGTGATGATCGATGTCGAAGAAGGCGAAGCGACAATCGAGATCGGAGCGATGCATGCGAGAAGCCCGATCGAAAAAGGGATCAAATTCACGAATAACCGTGAGGACTCGGCAGGCGGTAAGCCGTACTGGCTGATCTGGGTGACCATCGACCGGATGGAAGACGGCCCGTACTATGCAGGCGTGACGGCGTGTGAGCTCGTTGTGAACCGTGAAAAGCGCAGGGGCTACAAGTCCATGCCGGAACACGTGAACAATATGGATAAATCCATCAAGAGGAAGATCGTCCTGGATCAACTCGACGACAAGTCAAAAGGGATCCTCACAAACTTCTTAAAGAATCATGATGCAGGTATGTGGGAACGCTCAAAGGATGAGCTGAAGGAAGCGTTAAAAATATAAATTAGAAGAAAATCATCGTTTTGTGAACAAACTGTGACATTTTTTTGAATATGTCGTTCACATCTTGCTCTATGGTGAGAAAAAAAGTACACTTAAATCACAGTTTGCACATAAACTAGGACATGAAAGACCCCGGGTTCGCACAAACCCGGGGTTTTTCGTTGTGTTTTATAGATATATAGCTGGAATTGGCGGCGCGATTTGGTTTGGTTGCGGCAGAATGGGAATTCCCTGTGCAAGCCGCCTCCGCTTTTCGAGATGTCCAGCTCCGGCGGCTAGTCCCTCGAGGTCATAAGGCAAGAAAGCCAAAAAGGCAAGGAGCGCCTTTCCGGCGTTCTTGCCTTATGCTTGTCGGGCCTGCCCAAGCCGCCTCCGCTTTTCTTTTAAAAAATCCAATCCTTCACTTTATCATACCAAGACTTCTTCTCTTTTTCCGGTGCCTTTTCTTTCGGTGCTTCTTTTTCGCCCAAGTGTTCATGACAGTATTCGGTTGGTTCAGTGCCTTTTACAAAATAGGTGAAGCGCTGCACCGGACAGTCTTCGGTTGCGAGAAGTCCGTTATGCGGATTTACTGCTACGCCGACGACGCCCTTGGTAGGTTTGAAGTTTTTAACGGGTTCATCCTTCAGGGCTTCTTCCATGAAGTGGACCCAGATTTTCTTGGCGTAGTATTTATCATCGACCAATGAGATTTCTTTTTCCCTGTCATATCCGGTCCACACACCCGCCGTCAGTTGAGGGGAGTAGCCGATCATCCAGTTGTCGGTGTTGGTCGTCCCCGATTTCCCTGCATAGGGCCGGGTGGCGTCTTTACGGATCTGGATCCCTGTCACTGTCGAGTAATCATTGAGCATAGGATCGAATATCCCCGTTAGCATATGAGTCATGACGTAGGTGAGGTCGGGGTCTAAGACCTGCTCTTTTTTCGATTCATGTTCATAAATGACGTTACCGGACCAGTCTTCCACCCGTGTGATGAAGACGGGCTTCACTTTGTAGCCGCCGTTGGCAAAGATGCTGTAGGCGTTGACCATATCGATGACCCGTGCCCCGGATGTACCGAGTGCCGAGGAAGGATATTTCTTCACCTTGGTCGTCAGTCCGAATGAATCCTTTGCGGTTTCCGTCAAGGTGTCCTGTCCGATGAAGAGATGGGTCTTCACGGCGTACACGTTATCCGATAGAGCGATGGCCTGGGCAAGGGTGATGTCGCCCCCTGCGTATTTATTGTTGTAATTATGAGGGGTGTACTTTTTTCCATTATCGAACGTGAAGGACGTCAATTCGCTCTTCATCGTCGTGGACGGCGTAAATCCCTGCTTCAAGGCAGAATAGTAGAGAAGCGGCTTGATGGTGGATCCAGGCTGGCGGATTGCCTGCACGGCACGGTTGAACGGACTTTCTTCATAATTCCGTCCACCGACAAGAGAGGTCACATACCCATTCTTAGGATTCATGGAGACAAAGCCCAATTGGATATCGGATTCCTCGGAAATCTGTTCCTTCACGACTTTCTCGGCGACCTTTTGATGGTCGGGGTTGAGGGTCGTATATACCTTCAGTCCACCCATTTCGATGGTACGCTCTTCGATTCCCAAGTCGGAACGGAGGATGCTTTTCACTACATCTTGAAAATAAGGGGCGGTTTCCACCTTTTGATGAGCATGCTCCCCGGTGATGCGGATCGGTGCCGCTTTGGACACTGCCTGCTGCTCCTTGGATATGAGACCGTCCTCGGTCATGGACTGAAGGATGAGCTCCTGGCGCTTCTTGCTATTTTCCATATGGGTGACCGGTGAATAGTAGGACGGTGCTTTCGGTATCCCGGCGAGCATGGCGGCTTCTGAAACCGTCAGCTGGCTTGCGTCCTTGCCGAAATAATACTGACTGGCAGCCTGGACACCGTAAGCGCCGTGCCCGTAATAGATGGTATTTAAATAGCCTTCTAGAATGTCCTTCTTGGAGTAGTTCATCTCGATGCGGAGCGTATAGAGGGCTTCGGAAATCTTCCTCTTCCACGTCTTATCATGTGAAAGAAATAGATTGCGAGCGTATTGCTGTGAAATGGTACTTGCCCCCTGGACCTTTGACATCGCTTTGACGTCTGCCAGGGCGGCCCCTGCCATCCGTTTCAAATCAAAGCCGTAGTGCTGGTAGAAGCTTTTGTCTTCAATGGAGATGGTCGCTTCGATGAGGGCCGGGGAAATTTCCTTCAGGCCCACCCAGTAGCGCTTCTCGCCTGTATTCGTTTCTCCTATGACAGAACCATCCTCACTGTAGATCAAAGTAGATTGAGGGACGGCGAGGGGCGGGGGACCCTGGACCTTGGCATAGATCAGAACCCCCATGACCCCGAGCATAAAGAGGACCATAGCCGCGAGGGCCCCCACCACTGCAAATCTCGCATATTTCTTTGTCTTCTCCATGTGCGCCATCATTTCCATACCTCTCCCTACTTTCCCTGCAGAGGCCCGCATTTTTTGAGGGACGGACCTTCCATTTTTTTATATTGGTTTTCTCGTTTATACTGATTTACGTGTAGTATCAGTATGAAAAGATTTACGAGATTTTAAACGTCAAAGGTTTAGAAAAAATTTCACTTGAAATTTTGCTAGATTCCACTATACTTTTTCTCATGTTTGTATTTATCATGATAGGGAAGGATAAAAATGACGTCCTTTGCGGATGTTTTAATAAATAGGAGTGAAGCCCGTTATGTCAGGCTTTCGCTTGACTTTGTCCTTTAGGCGAACGTGTGAAAACTCAAACTAGTGGTATATGATTTTTTTCAGCAGGGAGCGGCAGTAGTGAAAAAAATCGATAAAAATTGAAAAACAAGAAGGGAAGTTGAAACAATGAGTGGACTTTGGTACACAGAGAAACAAACAGAAAACTTCGGAATCACGATGAAAATCAAGAAGACTTTACATACAGAGCAAACGGATTTTCAGTATCTTGAAATGGCTGAAACAGAAGAATGGGGCAATATGCTGTTCCTTGACGGCATGGTCATGACGAGCCAGAAGGATGAGTTCGTCTATCATGAAATGGTGGCACACGTTCCATTATTCACGCACCCGAATCCAGAAAACGTATTGGTTGTCGGCGGTGGAGACGGAGGTGTCATCCGTGAAGTGTTGAAGCACCCGAGCGTGAAAAAGGCCGTTCTTGTTGAAATCGACGGAAAAGTGATCGAGTACTCCAAGAAGTATCTTCCTGAGATTGCGGGAGAGTTAGAGAACGAGCGCGTGGACGTACAAGTGGACGATGGCTTCATGCACATCGCGAAAAGTGAAAACGAATATGACGTGATCATGGTCGACTCCACTGAGCCTGTCGGACCGGCGGTAAACTTGTTCACAAAAGGTTTCTATGCAGGGATCTCGAAAGCATTGAAAGACGACGGAATCTTCGTTGCCCAATGTGATAACCCATGGTTCAAAGCAGACCTTATCCGCCAGGTACAAAGCGACGTGAAGGAAATCTTCCCGATCACCCGCCTGTACACAGCGAATATCCCGACATACCCAAGCGGACTGTGGGCATTCACCATCGGTTCCAAAAAGCACGACCCGATCGAAGTACCGGAAGAGCGTTTCCATGACATCGAAACCAAATACTACACACCGGAACTGCACAAAGCAGCATTCGCCCTTCCGAAATTCGTTAAAGACCTGACCAAATAAATGTGAGGGACGGACCTCATATTTCAACGTGAAATCCTATAATATCAAGGAGGGACGGACCTGAACCAAGGTCCGTCCCTCTCCTAAAAAGAGAGGCTGAAGAATATGCGTTTTGATGAGGCTTATTCAGGTAATGTGTTTATTAAGAGTCATCCTTCTTATGAGGAGAGCCAGGTGGTTCTTTATGGGATGCCGATGGATTGGACGGTTAGTTATCGTCCGGGTTCCCGTTTCGGTCCTGCCCGTATCCGCGAGGTGTCGATCGGGCTGGAAGAGTACAGTGCGTACCTCGACCGTGAGCTTGAAGAAGTGAAATACTATGACGCCGGAGATATCCCGCTGCCGTTCGGTAACCCGCAGAGGAGCATCGATATGATTGAAGATTATATCGACGGCCTCCTTGGCGACGGAAAGATCCCATTCGGAATGGGTGGGGAGCACCTGGTCTCATGGCCGGTCATGAAAGCCATCGCGAAGAAATACCCGGACCTGGCCATCATCCACATGGACGCTCACACGGATCTTCGTGAAGAGTATGAAGGGGAGCCATTATCCCACTCGACTCCGATCCGGAAGATCGCCGAGCACATCGGACCGAAGAACGTCTACTCATTCGGGATCCGTTCCGGAATGAAAGAAGAGTTCCAATGGGCGAAGGAAAACGGCATGCATATTTCGAAATTCGAAGTGCTCGAGCCGTTGAAGGAAATCCTTCCACAGCTAGCAGGACGCCCTGTGTATGTGACGATCGATATTGACGTCCTGGACCCGGCCCACGCTCCTGGAACTGGAACAGTGGACTGCGGCGGCATCACGTCGAAGGAATTACTGGCATCCATCCATGCCATCGCTCACTCTGACGTGAACGTCGTGGGAGCGGATCTTGTGGAAGTGGCGCCAATCTATGATCCATCCGAGCAGACCGCGAATACGGCAAGCAAGCTGATCCGTGAAATGCTCCTTGGCTGGGTAAAATAAACCAAACTGACAGCCCCTTCTCATTGACAGAAGGGGCTTTGCTTTTATACTATATGTTTAAAGTTTTAAACATATAAACTAATAAGAGGGACGGACCTCTTATACTAAATAAAATGAGAGAAGGGTGATCGTGTGAATCCATCAACCGTACTCGTAACCGGCGGAACAGGCTTTGTTGCCTCATGGCTCGTGAAAGAACTGCTCGAACAGGGTCATGACGTGAGGACGACCGTCCGCAGCCTGCAAAAAGAAGAAAAATACCAGCACCTGAAAGATATTGAAAGCGCCACTCCCGGGACCTTAACCATCTACGAAGCCGACCTGCTGAAGGAAGGGAGCTTCGATCAAGCCGTCGAGGGCTCGGAGTACGTTTTCCATACGGCCTCGCCCTTCTTGATCAACGGCATTAAAGACCCTGAAAAAGAACTGGTGGAGCCGGCAAAGAAAGGAACGCAAAACGTTTTAACATCCGTGAATAAAGCAGGGTCCGTCAAGCGTGTGGTCCTGACCAGCAGCGTCGTCGCCATCTTCGGTGACCACATCGATATGAAAGGCAAGCCTCATTTCACAGAGGATGATTGGAATACGACAAGCTCAAAAGACCATCAGCCTTACAATTACTCCAAAACCGTGGCTGAAAAGGAAGCATGGAAGATGATGAAAGACCAGGACCGCTGGGATCTCGTCACCATCAACCCGTCCTTTGTCATGGGGCCGGCACTCACCAAACGGACGGACTCCACGAGCACTTCTACAATTCTATCGTTTTTGACAGGAGGCTTTAAAACGGGGGTACCGGATCTCGCAACAGGAGTCGTGGACGTGCGGGACATCGCCAAAGCCCATATGCTAGCAGCCTTCACACCGGAAGCCAAAGGGCGCTACATCCTTTCAGGTGGAGAAATCACGTTCATAGAAATCGCGAAACTGATTGAAAAGAACTTCCCTGACGAGTATCCCCTCCCGACCAGGGTCGTTCCCAAGCCGCTCATCTGGCTGATTGCACCTACAGTGGGCCTTACCAGACCATACGTGAGCAAAAACGTCGGACTTCCTGTGACATTTAATACGGAGAAAAGCATCAAAGATCTTGGCATGACCTATAGAAGCCTCGAAACCACCTTCACAGATCAAGTGAACCAAATGAAACGGGACGGTCTTATAAAAAAATAGGCACTTAGGCTTGTTTCCATGAAGTATGGTTGGTTTATATAAAAAAGTAGAACTCGCTCCATTGAATGTGGGGAGTTTCTTTTTGGGGGAGCGAGTAATCAGGGTCAGCGTCTTCTTTTAAAATAGGACGCCAAGCCCTTTAAAGAAGAAACAGCATAAAATAAGCGGAGATTCTCCGGTTACAATCAGAATACACCTCGATTTTGGGGTGGATAACCGGAAATTTTCCGCTTAAGCTCAGAAAAATCACCCCTTTTTTGTATTTTTAAGTCAATAGGCGGAAATTTTCCGCCTATTTCAGCTTTTTATACATTATATTCTCTTTTAAGCGGAGTTTTTCCGTCTATTGGTCAGCGCTGGTGCTTCACCTGATTTCCTAACGAATAAGTCCGCCCCCCCATTTTAAAAAAGGCGGGATCACACACATCCATTCATGAAAACGGCATCCTATATTCCATGAACCCGGGGCTCATTCCCATAAATCCGCTTACATCCCTCCAATAATTGAAAACTCACCGTGTTCCATTGCAATTTCCCCCAATACTTCTTATACTTAATTAGTTAGAAGGAAGGGACGTCCATTTGAGGGACGGACCTATCACTTGATCGGACCCTAAAAAAGAAAAGGATGTGAGTGATTTGACGGCAAAAGCGGATTCTACACCTGTCAAAGTTCACTTGAAAACCAAGATCACAATAGGAGAGGAAAGTGACTCTTTTGAATTGGTATCATTTGGTCGATACTATGAAAAAGGGGATGCCGTTTTTCTAAAGTACGATGAAGTACAGGAGGAAGGGACCACTCATACGATTGTTAAAGTAACGGATCGACAGGCCCTCATCCTCAGAAGCGGGGCAGTCAAAATGAGAATGGCCTTCAACGAACTCGAGGAACAGAACGGTTCTTACGAGAGCCAGCTCGGCACCCTCTTATTGACAACGAAAACCAAAACACTTTCACATACACAGAGTGACTCGGAGCTTGAAGGGAACTTCAACCTTTCTTACGAGTTAAAGATGCAGGACAGTCCAGTGGGGGATTATGTCATGTCCATTCACTATAAGGAGGAAGCATAGCGATATGAATATCGTCGAAAAAGTACAAGAAAACCTGAAAGCCGAAATCAAAGCAGCGGTCCTGAAAGCGGGACTTGCTACAGAGGATCAAATCCCGGATGTCATCCTTGAGATCCCGAAAGAAAAGTCACACGGGGATTATTCAACGAATATGGCCATGCAGCTTGCACGTGTAGCGAAAAAAGCGCCGCGCATGATCGCTGACGACATCGTCGCGAACTTCGACCAGTCCAAAGCGTCCATTGAAAAAATGGAGATCGCAGGACCCGGATTCATCAATTTCTATATGAACAACGAATACTTAACAGATCTGATCCCATTGATTCTCGATCAGGATCAGGAATACGGTCAGTCGGACGCTGGGAATGGCGAAAGAGTGAACGTCGAATTCGTTTCAGCCAATCCGACAGGAGATCTTCATCTTGGTCATGCCCGTGGAGCGGCCGTCGGTGATTCCCTATGTAATGTCCTTGAAAAAGCAGGTTATAAGGTAACCCGTGAATACTACATCAACGACGCCGGAAACCAGATCCATAACCTGGCGATCTCCGTTGAAGCACGTTACTTCCAGGCACTTGGCCAGGATAAGGCAATGCCTGAAGATGGCTATCATGGTCAGGACATCATTGAAATCGGAAAGAAACTGGCTGAGGAGTTCGGCTCGAAATACGCTGAAGTAAGCGATGAAGAACGCTACAAGTTTTTCCGTGAATACGGCCTGAAGATCGAAATGGCCAAGCTTCAAAAGGATCTTGAAATGTTCCGCGTACCGTTCAACGTGTGGTACTCTGAAACATCCCTTTATGAAAATGGGAAAATCGATGCGGCATTGAAGACGCTGAGAGACAACGGTCACGTATACGAAGAGGACGGTGCGACCTGGTTCCGCTCGACTGAACTTGGCGATGACAAGAACCGTGTCCTTATCAAGAACGACGGTACGTACACATACCTGACGCCGGATATTTCCTATCACCAGGATAAATTCGAGCGTGGCCATGATGTGCTGATCAATATCTGGGGAGCGGATCATCACGGATACATCCCGCGTATGAAAGCAGCCATCGAAGCGCTTGGCTTTGACCGTGACAAATTGGAAGTTGAAGTGATTCAACTTGTTCACCTTTATAAAAATGGTGAAAAGATGAAGATGAGTAAGCGTACAGGAAAAGCCGTAACCCTTCGTGAGCTAGTAGAAGAGGTCGGCCTTGATGCGGTCCGCTATTTCTTCGCCATGAGAAGTGCCGATACGCATATGGACTTCGACCTGGACTTAGCGGTATCCCAGTCCAACGAAAACCCTGTCTACTATGCTCAATACGCCCACGCGCGTATTTGCAGTATCCTGCGTCAGGCTGAAGAGCAGGGACTGGCTTCTGAAGACAAGATCGACTTAAAGCTGATCGGTACGGAAAAAGAAGTCGACCTTCTGAAAAAGCTGGGTGAATTCCCGCAAATGATCGCCGATGCTGCGGAGAAACGCACACCACACCGTGTGGCAAACTACATCAACGATCTGGCGTCTGCTTTCCACAGCTTCTACAATGCCAACAAGGTACTTGATGAAGAAAACCGTGAACTGACGACAGCACGTCTGGCTTTAGTGAAAGTCGTACGTGTCACGCTGCAAAACGCTCTTGCTTTAATCGGTGTAGCAGCTCCGGAAAAAATGTAATGATAGAAGGTCCGTCCCTCAAAAGGATGGACCTTTTTCTTATATTTCGCCTGTTTTAACGTATAATAATGGGAGATGCATGTAGGAGGAGAGTTTTATGAAAACCGTAGTCTTAGCCGTCGTCACCGGATTTTTAGTCGGATTCATCTTCGCTTTATTCAAGCTGCCGATACCAGCCCCGCCCGCCCTTGCCGGAATAGCAGGCATCGTCGGGATCTACCTTGGATTCAAAGCCTTTCTCGCGATTCAGCCCTGGATCGAATCAGTATTTAAATAGCGAAGTCGGGCTGGGAGGTTGTATAAGGGAATATGGGCCAGGCAAAAAAAAAGACGAACATCAACATGTCCATCTTCCTTATCTACCACTCCAGCGTACCTCCGCCGACCCGTTTCACTCCCCGTATGGAAGAAAGGTCTTCAATCAGCTTCAGCATGGCCAGGTCCTTATGTTTGGCCTCTATCATAAAGTCCACGTCCTGATCGACGGTTTTGAGGGTTTTGAAGAAGCCTTCAACAAATCCCGGATTGACAAGATCGGCATGGGAGCGAAAGGCTTTATCTGATTTAGGGGAAGATATATGGATCTTAGGCACTAAATCTCTCCTGTCCCATGTCGCAAAAATTTTTTCAAGGTACTCCTCAAGGGTGCTTTCACCAGGGTTCGCCTCGTGATGATGGATATCCAGGACCATGGGGATGTCCTCTTTTTGACAAACCTTCAATGTTTCTTCGACCGTATAGGTTTTATCATCGTTTTCAAGCGTCATGATCTTTTTCACATCCGCCGGGAGATCCTTCAGGTTCTCATGAAAACGGACCAGGGTCTCTTCCTTGTCCCCGTAGCTTCCTCCGATATGGATGTTGATGACGGATTCCTTCTCAATGCCCATATATTCAAGCATCCGGTAATGATACACCATATCCTTCACGGCGTTGTCGGTCACATGCTGCTTCGGACTCGTGAACAGGGTGAACTGATTCGGGTGAAAGCTTGACCTGATCTCAAATTGTCTGATCAGATCTCCAAGCTCACGCCACACCTCTTTAAAAGGGGAGTAGAAATCCCATTCGACCTCCGGATGGGTGGCAAGGGGAACGAGGGAGCTGGATAATCGGTACAGTTTAATTTCATGAGCCGCGCACAGGTAGAGGATACGTTTCGTATGCTCCAGATTTAACCTCGTCACTTCCTTCAGGCGATCCATGCGCTCGTTCTCAGGTAACTCTGTATATCGCTTGTAGGTCATGGTTTTGGCAGGGCTTGCGTCCCATAAAGAGAGGGAGTTCGCCACGAACCCCAGTCGGACTCTCATGTCTCATCCCCCTAAAGTAAGATTGAAATGGCTGAAGCGACCCGTTCTTTTAAGCGTGTAAGCAGAGAAACCGAGGAAAGATCGCTTTCGCTTAACATATCGGACGCCTCCATGTCTTTTTGCATTTCCTTTTTCACCATGTGGATAAATCCTTTATCGAAAATCAAGTTATTGATTTCAAAATTGATAAAGAAGCTTCGTTTGTCAAAATTCGCCGTGCCGATATCACAGAAGTGGTCATCGACGACCATTACCTTCGCGTGATAAAAGCCCTCCATGAATTGATACACTTTCGCCCCCTTTGCAAGCAGGGGCCTGAAATAAGGGAAGGCAGCTTCCTTCACTAGCATGTGATCGGCATTATTCGGAATGATGATCTTGACGATGACCCCTCTATCCAGTGCACCCAAAAGGGCATCCATCAGAATGGGGGTAGGGATAAAGTAAGGAGTCCCGATGATGACTTCTTCCCTTGATTCGTCAATGAACTTCTGGAAGAACTCCTCTATATTCACACCCTCCGTAGGAAAGATCTGATGCTGAATACTTCCTTTTGTGGCAGGTGGGAAATACATAGACTCGTCCTTCAAATCTTTTTGTGTTGCACGGAACCAGTCAATGCAGAATTCTGTCTGTAAGTCGTGGACACCTTCCCCCTCTAAGCGGAGGTGATAATCTCTCCAGGGAGAAAGCTCAGGTTTATCATTTTCATCGATATATTCCTTCCCGACATTGTATCCGCCCAAATAACCAATCACACCATCGATGACGGTGATTTTTCGGTGATTACGCTGCTGGGAGGAGAAGAACAGGTAAGGAAGCTTCACTCTTCTACAGAAATCGACTTCCACACCCGCATCCCGAAGTTCCTTCACCTTCGACTTAGGGACGTTATGACTCCCGATCTGATCCATCAGAAGACGGACTTCGACCCCTTCTTGTGCTTTTCCTTTCAATAATTCAAGGAACCTCAGGGCAAAGTGGTCATCCTGGACGATATAAAATAATACGTGAATAGAAGACCTGGCTTCCTTCATTTCCTTGAACATCTGATCAAAGAGGTCAGGACCCCTGGAAAATAGTTCAATATTGCTATTTCGTTTTTCATAATCTCTTCTTGTCCGTGTCCGGATAAAATGACTTCTTCCCAATTTAAAGTCGATCATTAACCACCCGATGACAGCGGCAAGGATGAACAGCAGGATCAACCACCACATAGAATCACTCTCTCATTTGCATTGTCTTTAGTATGTCCGTAAATTTATGTACTTTGCATCCTTTCTTCTTTTTCCCTTATATATGACCTTTTGAAACCTGTGGGGGGTACAAATAGTCCCGCCTATTAGCAAGAAATGAATGGCTGTTTATGAAAAGGTTTTCATTTTTATTGGTAAAAACCATTGACTGAATGCTCATTCATAATATAATGGAGATATGAACTATTCAGAATATTAATTTGGTTTGTAAAAGTTTGAACAAAGGGGAAGTTCAATCGGACCAAAGAAGGGGGAGTGTTTGTCAATGAATGGGTTACTCATTCTCAATTGGGTTGCATTTATCCTTGTGACCGTTTATGCACTAAGTCTGTTTGTGTATGTGGTAAAGACGAGAATTGAATATATTAAGCTCGGGAAAAAAGTGGAATTCGATAAACGTTTCAAGGAGCGATTCCAAAAAATCCTGGTCAATGTCTTCGGACAGAAGAAGCTCCTGAAGGATAAGAAAAGTGGCGCGATCCACGTCATGTTCTTCTACGGCTTCATCCTCGTTCAATTCGGGGCCATCGACTTCATCTGGAAAGGACTGGCACCGGGAAGCCATCTGCCGCTGGGGCCGTTATACCCTGGCTTCACCTTCTTCCAGGAGATTGTCACATTGATGATCCTCGTCGCCGTTGTCTGGGCTTTTCACCGCCGCTATGTGGAAAAGCTGGTCCGCCTGAAGAGAGGGTTCAAATCAGGACTGGTCTTACTATTCATTGGTGGTTTAATGCTGTCCGTCCTTGTCGGGAACGGAATGGGCATCATCTGGCATGCTGAAGAACTTGCCTGGACAGAGCCTGTTGCATCACTGATTGCCGGTGCACTCGGAGCGATCGGTGAAACGGCTTCCATCGCCATCTTCTATGTTGCGTGGTGGATCCATTTACTATTCCTGCTGGCATTCCTTGTATATGTACCGCAATCCAAGCACGCCCATTTAATTGCAGGACCTGCAAACGTCTATTTCAATCGTTTAGACAATCCTGGGAAGCTTAAGCCCATCGACTTTGAAGATGAATCGGCCGAAAGCTTCGGAGTCGGAAAGATAGAAGAATTTACACAACACCAAATGATCGATTTCTACGCATGTGTGGAATGTGGTCGTTGTACGAATATGTGTCCGGCAACCGGAACCGGTAAAATGCTTTCGCCGATGGATCTGATTGTCAAGCTTCGCGATAACCTGACGAATCACGGGGCAGTCGTGACACAGAAGAAGCCTTGGGTGCCGACATTTGCCTTCAATGGCACAAAGGGCAACCAATTGGCAATGGCAAGTGCCACTCAAGCGGCTGAAGAAGCGGCTGCAGGAGCCACTTACAGTCCAAGCCTGATCGGGGATGTCATCACAGAAGAAGAAATCTGGGCATGTACAACGTGCCGTAACTGTGAAGATCAATGTCCGGTCATGAACGAGCACGTGGATAAAATCATCGACCTTCGCCGTTACCTTGTTTTGACGGAAGGGAAGATGGATGCAGACGCACAGCGCGCCATGCAAAACATCGAGCGCCAGGGAAATCCTTGGGGTCTGAACCGTAAAGAGCGTGAAAACTGGCGCGAAGCAAGAGAAGACGTTGCCATTCCTACGGTAAAAGAAATGAAAAAAGCAGGGGAAGACTTCGAATTCTTATTCTGGGTCGGATCCATGGGTTCATTTGATAACCGAAGCCAAAAGATTGCGCTATCCTTTGCCAAGCTGATGAATGAAGCAGGCGTGAAATTCGCGATCCTTGGGAACAAAGAGAAGAACTCCGGTGATACACCGCGTCGTCTTGGAAATGAATTCTTATTCCAGGAGCTGGCCGGTCAAAACATCGCCGAATTTGAAAAACACGAGATCAAGAAGATCGTTACAATCGATCCTCATGCGTACAACATTTTCAAAAATGAGTATCCGGACTTCGGCTTGGAAGCAGAAGTATACCACCATACGGAACTTCTGCATCAACTGGTACAGGAAGGTCGTCTGAAGCCTCAATACGAAGTGAACGAAACAATCACCTTCCACGACTCCTGTTACCTGGGCCGCTACAACGAAGTATATGATCCGCCGCGTGAAATCCTGAAATCGATTTCCGGTGTGAAACTGATTGAAATGGAACGTAACCGCGAAAAAGGCATGTGCTGTGGAGCGGGTGGAGGACTGATGTGGATGGAAGAAGACGCAGGTCACCGCGTCAACGTCTCCCGTACCGAGCAGGCACTCGCTGTCAGTCCATCGGTCATCAGCTCGGGCTGTCCTTACTGCCTGACGATGCTGTCAGACGGGACGAAAGCGAAGGAAGTGGAAGAGAATGTTTCCACTCTCGATGTAGCTGAAATCCTGGAAAAAGCCGTTTGTGGCAACCAAAACGATCAGCCGGCTGCTTCCTGAAAAATAGTATCCACATAATAGTGAATCGTACACACATTTAAAACAAACATTCAGGAGTGAAGCAAAATAGTCCCTATTGCGTTTCACTCCTATTGTTTTTCTACAATAGTAAATGTAATAGAAAAATAAAAACTTTCTAAAAAATCAATGCAGTTCTACAAAATATGAAGTACAATAAAGGTATATTGGGGACAAAATTTGTCCCTTCTCTTGTGGGAATTGGTCGAGCGAGCGTTCAGTCGAATGCCGGTCAAATTTTTTTAGGACATATTGAAAGCGTATACAATTTGTTTTTGTCGAATCAAAGCCATATAAAGGAGAGCGATTGAGATGGGGAAAACGGTTATTTTAGATGGAGCAAGAACGCCATTCGGTAAATTCGGGGGCAGCCTGAGCAGCTTTACAGCCTCAGAGCTTGGCGGCTTTGCCGTGAAGGAAGCCCTGAAACGAGCCGGCGTAAGTGGGGAAGAAGTCGAAGAAGTCATCCTCGGATCCGTTTTACAAGGGGGACAGGGACAGATCCCTTCCCGCCAGGCGTCCCGACACGCAGGACTACCGTGGAATGTCAAAACGGAAACCATCAATAAAGTCTGTGCCTCAGGGATGCGGAGCGTCACACTCGGGGACCAGATCATCCGTGCAGGCGATGGTGAAGTCATCGTGGCAGGGGGAATGGAATCGATGTCGGGCGCACCATATATCCTACCGAAAGCACGCTGGGGATTCAAAATGGGGGACTCCCAGGTGAAGGATCTGATGGTACATGACGGACTGACATGCAGCTTCAACAACGTCCACATGGGAACGTACGGAAATGAAACAGCGAAGGAATTCGAACTATCCAGGGAAGAGCAGGACAGATGGTCTCTCAGAAGCCATCAACGTGCAGTCAAAGCCACTGAAGAGGGCGTACTCGGTGAAGAAATCGTTGCCGTTGAAGTACCTCAGCGGAAAGGTGACCCAGTCGTTGTCGATAAAGATGAAGCACCAAGGAAAGAAACGTCCATCGAGGCGCTGGCTAAATTAGGTCCGGTCTTCGGTTCGGAAGGGACGATCACTGCAGGAAACGCTCCCGGGGTCAATGACGGAGCGGCTGCCATGGTCCTCATGAGCGAAGAAAGAGCCCTGAAAGAAGGGAAACAGCCGTTAGCGACCATCCTTGGCCACACGGCCATCGCCGTTGAAGCAAAGGACTTTCCGCAAACACCGGGTCTTGTCATCAACGAGCTGCTTAAGAAAACGGGGAAAGCACTTGAAGAGATCGACCTATTCGAAATCAATGAGGCATTCGCAGCCGTTGCGTTAACGAGCGGGAAAATTGCCGGCCTTGATCCTGAAAAAGTCAACGTGAACGGTGGAGCAGTTGCTCTCGGTCATCCGATCGGGGCGAGTGGTGCGCGCATCATCCTGACACTGGCATACGAACTGAAACGACGCGGCGGCGGAATCGGGATTGCCTCGATCTGCAGCGGTGGCGGTCAAGGGGATGCAATCATGATTGAAGTGGCGAAGCAATAGGTTGTCAGATGGCGGTTTTGTACCAGGTACAAATGGGGTTGATGGTACCAGGTACATAATCGGTGAAGTGTGCCCGGTACACCCGTGAGTTCAGCTGCTGAATTTTTGATGAAAATCAGCAGCTGAAATAATGAGTATTTTCAGCAGCTGAACCTACCCAACCAACTAGTTTACTAGTCTCATATAACAACAAAGGGGAGAACGAAATGAACATCAAAAACGTAATGGTCATCGGCGCAGGGCAGATGGGCTCAGGAATCGCCCAGGTTTGTGCCCAAGCGGGATTCAACGTATATCTGAACGATTTGAAAGAAGAGTTCGTCCAAAAGGGGATGGGCGTCATCACCAAGAACCTGACGCGCTCCGTTGAAAAAGGGAGGATGTCTGAGGAAGAGAAAACGGCGACGGTCAACCGTTTGACGGCTTCAACGGATATCGGGGACGCCAAGAAGGTAGACCTTGTCATCGAAGCGGCCGTGGAAAATATGGACATCAAAACGAAGATCTTCGCTCAACTGGATGAGATCACGCAGGAACACACGATCTTAGCTTCGAACACTTCTTCACTTCCAATCACGGAAATCGCTGCAGCGACGAAACGTCCCAAGCAGGTGATCGGCATGCATTTCATGAATCCCGTACCGGTCATGAAGCTCGTTGAAATCATCCGTGGACTCGCGACGACGGATGAAGTGTATCAAGTGATTGAAGACATGACAAAGTCCCTCAATAAAGTCCCGGTGGAAGTGGAAGATTTCCCTGGATTCGTGTCAAACCGGATCCTGATGCCGATGATCAATGAAGCGATTTACACCCTTTACGAAGGAGTGGCGAGCAAAGAGGCGATCGACGAAGTGATGAAGCTTGGTATGAATCACCCGATGGGACCTCTGACGCTGGCTGACTTCATCGGACTCGATACATGCCTGTACATCATGGAAACCCTGCACGAAGGCTTCGGTGATGATAAATACCGCCCATGTCCGCTGTTAAGAAAATATGTGAAAGCAGGCTGGTTGGGACGCAAGACGGGCCGGGGCTTCTATTCATACGAGTGATCACGACGAACATCAGGGAGGAAACAGTCATGGAGTTACGATTCACGGAAGAGCAGCAGATGATGAGAAAGATGGTCCGGGATTTTGCCGAAACCGAAATCCAGCCGTTTGTTGAGAAGATGGAAGAGGGACAGTTCCCGAAGGAGATTTTAAATAAAATGGCGGAGTTAGGTTTGATGGGAATCACGATCCCGGAGAAATACGGTGGTTCAGAAATGGACTTCACCTCGTATATCATCGCGATCCACGAGCTGTCGAAAGTAAGCGCCACCATCGGGGTCATCCTGTCGGTCCATACGTCGGTAGGCACGAATCCGATTCTCTACTTCGGCAACGCAGAACAGAAACAGAAGTATCTTCCCAAGCTTGCTTCAGGCGAGTATTTGGGTGCTTTCTGTCTGACGGAGCCAAGTGCGGGATCGGATGCAAAGAGCCTTAAATCCCGTGCTGAAAAGCGCGGTGACCATTATGTGGTGAACGGATCGAAAGTCTTCATCACCAATGGGGGAGAAGCCGATACGTATATTGTATTTGCAACGACGGATTCGACGAAGGGGAGCCGCGGGGTATCGGCCTTCATCGTTGAGAAGGATACACCTGGTCTAGTCATTGGAAAAGACGAACATAAAATGGGATTGCACGGTTCACGGACCGTCCAGTTGACCTTTGAAGATATGAAAGTGCCTGCTGATAACCTTCTCGGTGAAGAAGGGGAAGGCTTCAAAATCGCCATGGCCAACCTGGATGTCGGCCGGATCGGAATCGCCGCGCAGGCACTCGGAATCGCGGAAGCGGCTTTCGATTACTCAACGGCTTATGCAAAAGAACGTGTGCAATTTGGCAAACCGATCGCCGCACAGCAGGGAATAGGCTTTAAGCTTGCCGACATGGCGACGGCCGTTGAAGGCTCGAAGCTTCTCGTATACCGGGCTGCTAATCTTCGCTCCAACAACATCTCCTGTGGGAAAGAAGCGAGCATGGCCAAACTGTTTGCTTCAAAAACAGCTGTAGAAGTGTCGACGGAAGCGATTCAGGTTTACGGCGGATACGGTTATACGAAGGAATATCCGGTTGAGCGCCTGTTCCGCGATGCGAAGGTGACGGAGATTTATGAGGGTACGAGTGAGATTCAGCGGATGGTGATTGGGAAGAATTTGCTGGTTTAGCAGGATAGGTGTTTTTGAAATCTTTGAGGGGTGTCGTTTGGCATATATCGTTAGCGTGTCAGGCACCCGATATAGATTGGGATGTTTCGTGGCGTAAAGGGGTTTTGGCACTGCTTGCTTCTTTAGGGTGCCAGACCCGGTATGTAGATGATAAGAGGAGGAACTTGAGATGAATTTTAAATTGTCGGAAGAGCATGAAATGATACGGAAGATGGTGCGTGATTTTGCACGGAATGAGGTGGCACCCACTGCCGCTGAGCGTGATGAGGAAGAGCGCTTTGATATGGATCTGTTCAAGAAGATGGCGGAGCTTGGTCTGACGGGGATTCCTTGGCCGGAAGAGTACGGCGGGATCGGCAGTGACTATTTGGCGTATTGTATCGCCGTTGAAGAACTTTCAAGAGTGTGTGCATCTACGGGTGTAACCCTGTCTGCCCATACATCGTTAGCGGGATGGCCGGTATATAAATTCGGTACAGAAGAGCAAAAGCAGAAATACCTTCGTCCAATGGCGCAGGGTGAAAAGATCGGTGCATATGGCCTCACTGAGCCGGGTTCAGGATCGGATGCAGGCGGTATGAAAACGACGGCCCGTTTAGAAGGAGATCACTACGTATTGAACGGTTCTAAAATTTTCATCACAAACGGTGGAATCGCCGATACGTATATCGTATTTGCTTTAACTGATCCTTCACAGCGCCAGCGTGGAACGAGTGCGTTCATCGTAGAGGCAGACTTCGAAGGGTTCTCTGTGGGGAAAAAAGAGAAGAAGCTTGGAATCCGTTCATCGCCAACGACTGAAATCGTATTCGAAGACTGTAAGGTACCGAAAGAAAACATGCTTGGCAAGGAAGGCGACGGATTCAAGATTGCCATGATGACGCTTGATGGCGGCCGTAATGGGATTGCCGCTCAAGCTGTCGGGATTGCACAAGGGGCCCTTGATGCGTCCGTTGAGTACGCAAAAGAGCGTGAGCAGTTCGGCAAGCCGATTGCAGCGAATCAGGGGATTTCATTCAAGATCGCCGATATGGCAACGTCCATCGAGGCTTCCCGTCTATTAACCTATCAAGCTGCGTGGCTTGAGTCTGAAGGTCTTCCATACGGAAAAGAATCGGCGATGTCGAAGCTGATGGCCGGGGATACAGCGATGAAAGTGACAACGGAAGCGGTTCAGATCTTTGGTGGCTATGGCTATACGAAGGATTATCCTGTTGAGCGCTATATGCGTGACGCGAAGATCACCCAGATTTATGAGGGGACGCAGGAGATTCAAAGATTGGTTATTTCGCGGATGGTGACGAAGTAGAGTTGAGGTTGACTGGGAGATTTTCTGAAAGGGGATTACCTGGTCCGTCCTGACTCGTGTCAGGCACCCGAGGGGGTTGTTAGCTGCTTCGTGGCGTAAAAGGGTTTGTGGGAATGGCTTGCTTGATGGGTATCACGTGGTAGGTTCTAACTCGTGTCAGGCACCCGAGGGGGTTGATGTGCTTCGTGGGGTAATAGGGGTTTGTTCCATTGCATATGACTTTAGGGTGCCAGACCCGGTGTGAATTGGTATAGAGATAGAGTTCTGATTGCTTTGTTGGGGGATGAAGCAGTCAGGATAGGAATTAGGGGTCATTGGGAGAAACGGATAATAAAGGCGGTCGGTTGTTTTGAATAAGAAGAGGGAAGTTCATGCTTCGGTTAAGGATGAGCGTTTGGTAGAAAAGCGGCGTGATCAGATGATTCGTGGGGCCGTCTCTCTGTTTAAACAAAAGGGGTTTCATCGCACCACGACCAGAGAGATCGCAAAGGCCGCCGGATTCAGTATCGGAACGTTGTATGAATATATACGAACAAAGGAAGATGTCCTGTATTTAGTGTGTGACAGCATTTATGAGCAGGTCCGATTGGAGCTTGAGGAGCTGGACGTCGGCAAAGGGACGCTTGAGAACTTACGACTCGGCATCGCCCATTATTTTAAGGTGATGGACCGGATGCAGGATGAGGTGCTGGTCATGTACCAGGAAGCGAAATCCCTGTCGAAGGACGCTCTTCCTTATGTCCTGCGCAAGGAACTGGAGATGGTGGGGATGGTGGAAGACCTCATCAAAGGCTGCGTGGAAAGCGGAAAGCTTGAGCTTGATGAAGATCAGTGCCATATGCTGGCTCAAAATGTATTCGTCCAGGGACAGATGTGGGGATTCCGTCGATGGGCCATGCAGAAACGATTTACACTCGAGGAATATATCGATCTTCAAATCGAGCTGCTTTTTGCAGGAATCATCGGATTTGAAAAACAAGGGAGAACAGGGGGAGTAATATGAGCACGGTTGAGATTTATAAACCAAAGCACCATGTCCGTTTTGTCACGGCGTCGAGCCTGTTTGACGGACATGATGCGTCGATCAACATAATGCGTCGGATCATCCAGGCAAGTGGGGCAGAAGTGATCCACTTGGGACATAACCGTTCGGTCGAAGAAGTCGTGAATGCTGCGATCCAGGAAGATGTGCAGGGAATTGCGATTTCTTCCTACCAGGGCGGACATGTTGAATACTTTAAATATATGTATGACCTTCTGAACGAAAGAGGGGCCACCCATATCCGTATTTACGGCGGAGGCGGCGGGGTCATCATCCCGCGTGAGATCAAGGAACTTCATGAATACGGGATCGCCCGCATCTTCTCACCGGAAGACGGACGTACGCAGGGTCTTCAAGGCATGATCAATAAAATGATCGAGGAGTGCGATTTTCCTACGATTAAGGGAAGCGTCAATCAAGAAGTGGAAAAACTTTCGACGGGGAATGTGAACACGGTGTCGAAGCTGATTTCACTTGCCGAGTATCAAGTAGGAGCAAATGAAGAGGTGGCGGCTACAGCCCAGACCGTATTTTCTGAAATCAAGAACTTGGCGAAAAAAGCACCTGTCTTAGGGATTACCGGAACGGGTGGAGCAGGGAAGAGTTCCCTGACGGATGAGCTGATCCGTCGTTTCATCAATGAACTCCCTGAAAAGAAAATCGCGATTTTATCCATCGATCCTACGAAACAAAAAACGGGAGGAGCCCTTCTCGGGGACCGGATCCGCATGAATGCGATCTTCAATCCGCGTGTGTATATGAGAAGTCTTGCCACACGTGGATCGAAGACGGAGTTGTCACTCGCCATCAAGGATGCGATCAACGTGGTGAAGGCCGCAGGATACGACCTGATCGTCGTTGAAACGAGCGGAATCGGTCAGGGGGATGCGGAAATCGCTGAAATCTGTGACATGTCCATGTACGTCATGACCAGTGAGTTCGGTGCGCCGTCCCAGCTTGAGAAAATCGATATGATCGATTATGCAGACCTGATCGTCATTAATAAATTCGAGCGTAAAGGCTCTGAGGATGCAAGACGCCAGGTACAGAAGCAGTACCAGCGCAGTCACATGCTGTTTGATAAAGATCTAGATGACATGCCTGTATACGGAACGATTGCCAGTCAGTTCAACGATCCGGGTACGAATGCCTTGTTTGCGGCGATTATCGAAACGGTGAACAATAAGATGGAACTGGATTGGAAAACGAGTTTCTCTAAAGACGTGGATGTTGAAAAGCAAAACGTCATCATTCCAAACAATCGCCGTTACTATCTTCGCGAGATTGCCGAAACCGTCCGCAATTATCATAAAAAAGCCGAAGAGCAGGTAAATCTGGCCCGCAGATTGTTCCAGCTTGAAGGAGCCATCGAAGCGGTCAATGAGAAAGAAACGAATGACGGGGTCGTCACATCCCTTCAGACGTTGAAAGAGGAAGTCGAAAATAAACTGACAGCTGAGTCGAAACAGATTTTACAAAAATGGGACTCTCTAAAAGAAACCTACAGCAAAGACCAGTTCATCACAAAAATCCGAGATAAGGAAATTGTCACGGAATTAAAGACAAAAAGCTTATCCGGACTCGATATCCCGAAAGTATCCCTTCCGAAATACAAAGACTACGGTCAGATTCTGGATTGGGTTTACAAAGAGAATGTACCAGGCTCATTCCCTTATACAGCAGGAGTGTTTCCGTTTAAACGGAAAGGAGAAGATCCGAAGCGTCAGTTTGCCGGTGAAGGAACGCCTGAACGGACGAACCGCCGTTTTCACTATCTATCGAAAGATGATGATGCGAAACGCCTGAGTACGGCCTTTGATTCCGTTACTCTATATGGTGAAGATCCGGATCACCGTCCGGACATTTACGGTAAAGTCGGGGAGAGCGGCGTGAGCATCTGTACCCTGGAAGACATGAAGAAGCTGTATGCCGGCTTCGATCTGTGTGCGCCGTCTACGTCGGTTTCCATGACCATCAATGGTCCGGCACCGATCATCCTTGCCATGTATATGAATACGGCCATCGATCAACAGATCCGTATGAAGGAAGAAGAGCTTGGCCGCGTACTCACAGTCGAAGAATACGTGGAAGTAAAGGAACAGACGCTGCAAGTCGTCCGTGGAACGGTTCAGGCAGATATTTTAAAAGAAGATCAGGGACAAAACACGTGTATCTTCTCAACTGAATTCGCCCTGCGCATGATGGGAGATATCCAGCAGTACTTCATCGATCACAAGGTACGAAACTATTACTCTGTATCGATTTCAGGCTACCATATCGCCGAAGCGGGAGCGAACCCGATTTCCCAGCTTGCCTTCACACTGGCAAACGGGTTCACATATGTGGAATACTATTTAAGCCGTGGAATGGATATCAACGCCTTTGCGCCAAACTTATCGTTCTTCTTCTCAAACGGTCTCGATCCTGAGTATACGGTGATCGGACGCGTGGCACGACGAATTTGGTCAACGGTTATGAGAGATAAATACGGTGCGAACGAACGAAGTCAGAAGCTGAAGTACCATATTCAAACATCCGGTCGTTCCCTCCATGCACAGGAGATTGATTTCAACGACATCCGTACGACGCTTCAAGCGCTGATGGCCCTGCAGGATAACTGTAACTCCCTGCATACAAACGCCTATGATGAAGCCATCACGACACCGACTGAAGAGTCCGTCCGCCGTGCCATGGCGATCCAGATGATCATCACGAAAGAACACGGATTATCGAAAAATGAAAATCCGCTTCAAGGTTCGTTCATTGTTGAAGAATTGACAGATCTCGTGGAAGAAATGGTATTGACGGAATTCGACCGCCTGAATGACCGCGGCGGCGTACTCGGATCGATGGAAACCCAGTATCAACGCGGGAAAATCCAGGAAGAATCCATGTACTATGAAATGAAGAAGCATTCCGGGGAACTTCCGATCGTGGGAGTGAACACGTACCTGAATCCAAATCCACCTTCAGAAGAACAGATGGACAGCATGGAACTGGCACGTGCAACGAAGGAAGAAAAAGAAACACAAATTCATAATCTCCGAGACTTCCAAGCACAGCACAATGACAAAACAGAAGAAGCCCTCGCCCGCTTAAAACAGGCAGCCGTCGGCGGAGGAAACATCTTCGAAGAATTGATGGAAACCGTGAAAGTCGCAAGCCTCGGCCAAATCACACGCGCCCTCTACGAAGTAGGCGGGCAGTACCGACGTAATATGTAACCAAAAATAACGAAAATGAGACTACTGTGGGGGTGCAGTGGTCTCTTTTTTCACAGTGGACATTCTAACAGGTGATGATTAGACATATTCTTAACGATTGGGAAATTCATTTTTTTTATAGTCCCAATAACTAATTGTTGATTAAGATGCTAAGTTGATTGGAACGGAAGGCACTCGACTCCTGCGTGAATAGCGGGACAGGTGAGACCCCGCAGGCAAAGCCGAGGAGGCTCACCGCACGCCCCGGAAAGCGAGTGCCTGAAGTGGAAATCAACAACGCCTATCTAATATAAATTCACCTGGCAAGTTTAAAAACACACCAAACCGTCTATCCTTAAAACAAAATCAACCAATTTTTAACACGAACTTAATAGTTATAGGGTATCATTTCCTATATAATAAGAATTGTCAGATAAGTGAACGGGAAAGTACGATACATACGTTTGGATGTGAGACTGTGAAGACCATTTTACGTTACATACTATTGATCATCACCATATACGCCGCCATCCTTTTATATCAATTCCAGCTGGGGGCCATCCCTTTCTTCCTGCTCTCTTTTTATCTATTCTATGAAGCGTTCCGGGTGATCAGGAACGGACAGAAAGAAGAGAAGTTAGGAAATGGCAGACCTTCCTGAAACCTGATATGAAAAAAATGCGGGAAAAACCAGATATGTCTAGCATAAAGTGTTTGATATTGTTTATAATGTTGAATATGGTTAAAATTGATAATGGAGAATTTTTGCCCTTTTTTACTCTACTTAGTAGAGTGTGAAATAGAGAAAGGAAGTGCGTAAAGTGAGTCTTAAGCAATTATCCAAAGAAGAATTGCGTCAAACATCATTCATTGAACTGGCACATGAAATTTTAGTAGAGAAAAAGCAAGCGATGGCATTTGAAGAGATCGTGAAGGAAATCCAGGGTTTGCTTGAAATCTCTGATAAAGAGGTTAAGAGCCGTTTACTTCAATTCTATACGGACCTGAATATCGATGGCCGTTATATTGCCATGGGCGATAACCGTTGGGGATTAAGAGAATGGTACCCGGTTGATCAAATCGAGGAAGAGACCGTTCCAACGATGAAATCCAGTAAAAAGAAAAAAGCGAAGAAAAAGGACGAAGATCTCGATCTGGATGATTTCGATGATCTGGACGATGAAGATCTGGATTATGATGATCTTGACGATACAGACGATGATGACGATCTAACGGATGACGACGACGTCGATGTTGACGATGCAGACGAAGATCTGGACATTGATGATGACGACGAAGAAGAGCTCGAAATCGATGAATTCGACGATGTCGATGATGATGACGAAGATGAAGAAGATGAATTAGAAGAAGAGGAAGAGAAATAATCTCTCCTAAATCAGATCAGTCCCCCACTAGGTTTCTTGCCTTCCGGGGGGCTTTTTAAATGCGCAAAATGATTGAAAATTCGATCCTTATTCTATGCTTGACTTCTTCCCTCCATGAAGGTAGTATTTTATTTGGGCTCCCTAAAAAGGGACGAATCACGTATATCACGCTCCCCTTACAAGATTGTAAGCGGGGCGTTTTTTATTTTTATACAGAAGAATGCTTTGACATGACAAGGTTTTAAGTGTGAAGGATCGATTCTTTTAAGACCCCTTACATCTTTACGTATCTTGATAATAAGAGGCTGTCTTTTAGCTGGTTTATGCAGATGGATTTATTTTAGGAGAATGGACTTGTCCTTCTTTGAACAAGATAAATTCATGACATGACTACATAAGAGACACCCTCTACTTTTTTTGAACCAAACTTACTTTAAAAGGGGGACATATACATGACTAAGTATATTTTCGTAACAGGCGGCGTAGTGTCGTCACTAGGGAAAGGGATCACAGCAGCGTCCCTTGGCAGACTATTAAAAAACCGTGGAGTGAGTGTCACGATCCAGAAGTTCGATCCATACATCAACGTGGATCCGGGAACGATGAGTCCTTATCAGCACGGTGAAGTATTCGTAACCGATGATGGTGCGGAAACGGATCTTGACTTAGGCCACTATGAGCGTTTCGTTGACATCAACCTGACGAAATACAGCTCTGTCACAACGGGTAAAATCTATTCAACTGTACTGAAGAAAGAGCGCCGCGGTGATTACCTTGGTGGAACGGTGCAGGTCATCCCGCACATCACGAACGAAATCAAAGAACGCGTATACCGTGCCGGCCGCGAAACCAATTCAGATGTCGTGATCACGGAAATCGGCGGAACAGTGGGGGATATCGAATCACTTCCATTCCTTGAAGCGATCCGTCAGATCAAGAGCGATGTCGGCCGTGACAACGTCATGTACATCCACTGTACACTGGTACCTTACATCAAAGCAGCGGGTGAAATGAAAACAAAGCCGACACAGCATAGCGTTAAAGAGCTTCGCAGTCTTGGTATCCAGCCAAATGTCATCGTCGTCCGTACAGAAATGCCAATGACGCAGGACATGAAGGACAAAATCGCGTTATTCTGTGATATTGACAAAAATGCGGTCATCGAAGCAATGGATGCAGACACATTATACTCTGTACCACTTGCCCTGCAGGATCAAAAGCTGGATGAAATCACGTGCCAGCACTTGAAGCTGAACTGCCACGAAGCGGATATGACCGAGTGGAACGAACTCGTCGACCGCGTGAAAAACCTGTCCCGTAAAACAACCATCGCCCTTGTAGGGAAGTATGTTGAATTGCAGGATGCGTATATTTCAGTAGTCGAAGCCCTTCGTCACGCAGGGTATCATTTCGACAGTGATATCGAAGTGAGATGGTTGAACTCTGAGCTGATCGACAACGAAAATGTTGCGGAAAAACTGGCAGGAGTAGACGGGATCCTTGTGCCTGGAGGCTTCGGTGATCGCGGGGTCGAAGGGAAGATCGCTGCCACTCAATATGCCCGTGAAAACAAGATTCCTTTCCTTGGAATCTGCCTTGGAATGCAGCTTGCATCCGTAGAATATGCACGTAACGTCCTTGGCCTTGAAGGAGCTCACTCAGCTGAGTTGAATCCCGAAACTCCATTCCCGGTCATCGACCTATTACCGGAACAAAAGGACATCGAAGACCTTGGCGGAACCCTTCGTCTCGGACTATACCCTTGTAAGCTGACAAAAGGCTCAAAAGCCTACACAGCCTACGATGGGGAAGTCGTGTACGAGCGTCACCGTCACCGCTTCGAATTCAACAATCACTACCGTGAACAAATGGAAAAAGCCGGCTTCATCTTCTCAGGCACGAGCCCTGATGGCCGCCTTGTGGAAATCATCGAGCTAAGCGACCACCCATGGTTCGTCGCATCTCAATTCCACCCTGAATTCACATCACGCCCGACACGTCCGCAGCCTCTATTCAGAGACTTCGTGGAAGCGTCACTGGCGTATGGTGAAAAATAAGAGTTGACTGGAAGAGCTCTCCCTTTTTTGGGAGGGCTTTTTGTGTTTTAGGGATTTATCAACCATCATTTCATGATATCGACCGTTCTGCAAAAAACGACAATTTTCGCAGAGTCTTCACAAGAAATTTCCTAAAAAGAATATTGACAATATTCCCACATATCGTTAATATATCGATATAGCAAAGCGAACACAACCAATTTCATAATCTCTTATAAAGAGTTGGCAGAGGGACTGGCCCGATGACGCCCGGCAACCTACCGTTCACACGGAAAGGTGCTAAGACCTGCAGGAAGAATTTCCTGAGTGATAAGAGCACGTTTATTTATACATAAACCTCTTTTCTCTTGGGAAAAGGGGTTTTTTTATTTGAAAAAAAGAGGCAAAACACCTCGGGAGGAGAAAAAAAGATGAAAAAAACGGCATCATTACTCGTATTACTTGTACTTATTTTCAGTTTGGCGGCTTGTCAGCCGAAGGTATCACAGGAGGCGGATGCTGACGGCGGTGATAAAAAGGAAGTCACTTCAGATCATCCGTTAGCCAATAAAAAGATCGCCCTTATTATGCAGATTAACCTCGGGACGTTCTCTGCTCAATACATAGAAGGGGTCAAAGAGCAGGTGGAGAAGTTTGGCGGAAAGGTGCAGGTGTTCACGTCTGAAGGGGATTTGGCCAAGATGTCTTCCAATCTGGACGCGGCCATTAATCAAAAGTTTGACGGTATCCTGATCGATCACGGAACAAAAGAAGCCCTGCAATCAGGAGTAGAGAAAGCGAAGGAACAAAACATCCCTGTCGTGGTGTTCGATGCAGATGTGGCTTCAGAGGGAGTGACGGTCCTGGAGCAGGGTGATCAGCAAATGGCTGAACAGACGCTCGCGAAGCTTTCAAACGAGCTTGGCGGAAAAGGTGAGATCGTGAAGATATGGGTGGCAGGCTTTGCACCGATGGAAAGACGCCAGGTGGCATACGAGCAATTTTTAGAAAAAAATCCTGATATTAAAGAAGTCGCTGCGTTTGGGGCGGCGAGTCAGAATACAGCATTGGATACACAGGCACAAATGGAAGCGATCCTGAAGCAGTACCCGAACAAAGGGGACATCGATGCTGTCTGGGCTGCCTGGGATGAATTTGCAAAAGGCGCAGTACGGGCAATCGAAGCGGCAGGAAGAGATGAAATCAAGGTATACGGGATCGACATGAGTGATGAGGATCTTCAGATCATTCAAAAAGACGGCAGCCCATGGGTGGCATCGGCAGCTGTAGATCCGAAAGATATCGGCCGCGTTCAGGTCCGCTTCCTTTATCAAAAGCTTGATGGAGGAGAAACACCAGAGAAAGTAAAGCTTGAGCCTGTATTCATTGAAAAAGAGGCACTGCCTGAAGAAACGATCACCACCGATCAACTTCACGAGCATGTAGACGGCTGGGGAGCAAGTGAACAAGGCTATACCGATGAGCTGAAAAAGCTGGAAGAATCGTTCAAAGAATAGAAAGGAGTGGGAAGGGATGACGTCTCCACTGTTAGAAATGACTAAGATCAATAAGACCTTCTCAGGAGTGAAAGCCCTGAAGACGGCAAGCTTCGAGGTAATGGAGGGGGAGGTTCACGCCCTTCTGGGAGCGAATGGCGCAGGGAAAAGCACCTTGATGAAGATTTTATCGGGAGCATATGTACAGGACAGCGGCGACATCATCCTTCACTCAGAAAAGAAAGTCTATCAAACTCCGAAAGAAGCCAAGGAGCATGGCATTCATTGTGTGTACCAGGAAGTGGACACGGCCATTGTCCCTGAACTTTCGGTGGCTGAAAATATCGTATTGGATCAGTTCTCGCAAAAAGGATCCTTCTTTGTGACCAAAAAAAGGTTGGAAAGAAAGGCTGCAGGGGCACTCAAGCGGATCGGGGCAGAATCGATTCCCCTCGGGCAGCCTGCCTCATCATTAAGTCTAGCCGAGAAACAATTGGTGCTCATTGCCCGGAGTCTCCTTCAAAAAGCAAAGGTGTTGATTCTGGATGAACCGACGGCACCGTTGAGTTCTTCTGAAACGGAAACATTATTTGAGGTCATTGAAGATTTGAAGAAAGAGAGAGTGGGGATCATCTTCATCTCTCACCGGCTCCCCGAGGTATTCCGGATCTCCAGTCGCATCACGGTGATGAGGGACGGAGAGACGGTGGGGACGTATGAAACCCAGCAAACGGACTCACACCAAATCATCGAAGCCATGCTCGGGGCAACCTATCGAAAAGAGTTTCAGAAAAGATCCCTGCCGATTGGCGACACGCTTCTTGAAGTGAGGGGATTTGGGGACGGACAAAAGGTAAAGGATATCCATTTATCCGTGAAGGAAGGCGAAGTAGTCGGAGTGGCCGGGCTTGTCGGGGCGGGAAAAACAGAGCTTGCCAAAGCCTTATTTGGAGCATCTAAGGTCGAATCGGGTGACCATCTTCTGAAAGGAAAGAAGCGCAGGATTCAGTCTCCACGGGACGCGGTGCAAAATGGACTGGCGCTTGTACCCGAGGAAAGACGCAAAGAAGGATTGTTCATTCATGAATCCGTCCAGCACAACCTCAGCTTCCCTTCTTTGAAGAAAGTCTCCAACTGGCTGTGGATCAATCAGAAGAAGGAACATCAGCTTGCCCGTGAAACGATCGGTTCCCTTGGAATCAAGACCGCTCATGAAGGGGTCTCCGCCAATTTTTTAAGTGGGGGGAATCAACAGAAGGTGTCCATCGGAAAGTGGCTGACGGATGAGGCATCCGTGTTTTTATTCGATGAACCGACAAAGGGTGTGGACGTGGGGGCAAAGAAGGAGATCTTCTCCCTGATTCAGTCCCTTGCAGAAAAAAGGAAGGGTATACTCTACTTTTCCTGCGAGCTGCAAGAAATCCTGGCCATCTCGGACAGGATCCTTGTCATGTACGATGGGCGGATCGTCAAAGAACTAACAAAAGAAGAAGCGACTCAGGAAACGATATTGTTTTATGCTTCGGGAGGGACGGACCTGCATGAAAGGCAAGATACTCGACTTACTATTTAAATATGGCGCCATCGTGTTGATGGCTGTTATCCTCATCTTTTTCAGCTTATACAATCCCTTTTTCTTTACATATGGGAATCTATCCGACATTCTGAGGTCGATTTCCATCGTCACCTTGGTGGCGATCGGGGTGACCTTTACCCTTGTGGTCGACGGCTTCGATTTGTCGGTTGGATCCACCGTTTCCCTTTCCACCGTGGTGACGGCTTCCCTGATGGTCTGGTATGAAGCCCCGTTATGGGTCGTGCTGCTTGTTCCATTGCTGGTGGGGGCGGGGGTTGGGTTATTCAACTCGCTCCTGATCGTCAAGTTCGGCATCCCGGATCTGCTGGCTACCCTGGGCGCCATGTACATCATTTCAGGTGTCCACCGGACCTATACAGAAGGGTATTCGATCTACAATCACATGCCGATGACAACCGGAGGCACGGCGCCAGGGACGTTTTCCGAAGCGTTCTTATGGATCGGACAGGGGAAGTGGCTCGGATTGCCGGTCCCGGTATGGATCATGCTCGTACTGGTCGCCATTGTCTATGTGATCATGCATTTCACCACATGGGGTCGCATCCTGTACATGACGGGAGGAAATGAGGAAGCCGCACGCCTGTCCGGTGTCCGGGTGAAACGGGTGAAGCTGGTTGCCTACGTTCTCTCAGGCGTATTCGCATCGATCGGCGGTATCCTGTTCACGGCCCGGGTCGGATCGGGACAGATGGATGCCGGTGCCCCTCTCCTGATGGAAGCGGTCGCCGCCGTATTCGTAGGCTTCTCCGTCTTGGGTGCGGGCAAACCGAATATCCTCGGGACCTTCTTTGGAGCGGCATTGATCGGGGTCCTGCTGAATGGACTGACGATGATGAACCTTCCATACTATGCATTTGAAATCATTAAAGGGAGTGTATTGGTATTAGCGTTGGCCGTGACCTATATTCATGCGAAAAAGGTTAGGGGGGCTTGATGGGGAGTAGTGCTTTTATAAAAAATATGTGCTGAAATGATAGTTGTAGAAGCATCTCATATATAAAAAAGTAGAACTCGCCGTTGTGCATGCATTATGTATGCATTTGGCGAGTTTCTTTAATGGGTATGCAGAATGGGGTACGATTGGCCCTTTAATAGAAGAACCAGGAAAAACAAAATAAGCGGAATTTTTCCTGTTATATCTAAAATAGAAGATATTTTCAGGAAAATAAGGGTAGTTTTTCCGCTTATGCATAGAAAAATTGCTCCTAGTTGTATTTTTTAAGTCAATAGGCGGAATCTTTCCGTCTATTTCAGCCTTTTTTCACAGTAATGCCTGATTAAGCGGAATTTTTACGTCTATATTAGATCAGCACTATAGCTTAACCTGTTTTTCCAAACTGATACGTGCGGCCACTCTTGATTCTAGATGATTAGGAATTCGTACATAAAGAAAAAGACGTATGCCCATTCATACGTCTCTTTTAATAAAAATGATCCACCCAGAAAGGGTTCAACCTATCTACTCCTCATACTCCTCCAACATCTCACGGATCACAAATCCGAGAGCGAAATAAAGATAGAGGGCGGCCATGCTTGAAGGGAAGCTGACGCGCTCACCGATTTCATCACCTGGCAGCATCCCCTTGATGAGTTTCGTATCGAGGTGGATATCGGCCAAGTCCGCGAGATGACCTTCCCCCTCCACCAATCCGGAGACAGCAACAAAAGGAACACCTTCCGCCTTCAGTTTCTTTCCTAATGCCACCGCATCCTCATCCGTTGAAAAGCGGCTGACGACTAACACACGATCAGCTTCTGTCAGCTGGATGGAGTCATCATATCCCTTAGCAGAAGGAAGGGGTTCGGCACCAGAGAGCGCCTCGGCAGTGACAGCTTCCATTTCCCCATAGCCTTTTATATAGATGTTTCCCTGTCCGATGGCGGCCTGTGCTAGCAGGCGGGCACCGTCTTCGATCTCGAATTCCTGCTTATCATATATCCGTTTGAACAGTCCGGTTAACTGTGTAGTGAACATTTTGATCATAGTGTCAATCTCCTTCTACATTTATCTTCGACTTTTTTCTTCATAACGCTTATTATAAAGGGGAAAAAGGTCTCAAGTAAAATCTTGAGAAGAAGCAGGATTTTTTTACAGAAAAAGAGAATAAGTAATAAATATACAATTATTTACCGTCGGAATACATAATTCACTCTATTATGAAGGGGACTGGTATGGATGAACGAGAAAATTTTGATCGTGGACGATCAATTTGGTATTAGAATACTATTAAATGAAGTATTGCAAAAGGAAGGGTACCAGACGTTTCAAGCTGCGAACGGGATTCAGGCCCTTGAAATCGTAGATAAGCATTCCCCTGACCTGGTTTTACTGGATATGAAAATTCCGGGAATGGATGGAATCGAAATCTTAAAAAGGATGAAGCAGAAGGATGCGGATATCCGCGTCATCATCATGACGGCATACGGGGAGCTCGACATGATCCAGGAAGCAAAGGATTTGGGAGCGCTTACCCATTTTGCAAAACCATTTGATATCGACGACATCCGGCAAGCGGTGAAACAATATATTCCAGCTTGATCCCATTATTTGAATAGTGAAAATAGTAGTATTTTTATCAATTCGCCTCTTCAGTTGGTAAAATCAATTCTGTTTTGGTATGATACAAGTGAAATTGTAAACAATGTCACAAGGTGCTATAAATAACACCGCCATTTCTACCAGAATGGTTCACTGACTGAATAAAAGGAGGAAACTACTATGCCTTTAGTTTCAATGAAAGACATGCTTATTCAAGCAAAAGAAAAAAGCTATGCGGTAGGTCAATTCAACCTGAATAACCTTGAGTTCACTCAAGCGATCCTGCAAGCGGCAGAAGAAGAAAAATCACCTGTCATCCTTGGTGTTTCTGAAGGTGCGGCCCGTTACATGAGCGGTTTCAAAACAGTTGTGAAAATGGTGGAAGGTCTTATGGAAGACCTGAACATCACAGTTCCTGTTGCGATCCACTTAGATCACGGTTCAAGCTATGACAAATGTAAAGAAGCCATCGATGCAGGATTCACTTCTGTCATGATCGACGCTTCTCACGGTCCTTTCGAAGAGAACATTGAAATCACTTCTAAAGTGGTTGAATATGCTCACTCTAAAGGTGTTTCTGTTGAAGCCGAGCTTGGAACTGTCGGCGGACAAGAGGATGACGTAGTGGCAGACGGCGTTATCTATGCAGATCCTAAAGAGTGTCAAGAACTAGTGGAACGCACTGGTATCGATACACTTGCACCTGCTCTAGGTTCTGTTCACGGTCCTTACAAAGGTGAACCAAACCTTGGATTCAAAGAAATGGAAGAAATCGGAGCGGCGACTGGAGTACCTCTAGTACTTCACGGCGGTACAGGAATCCCTACTAAGGATATCCAAAAAGCGATTTCTTACGGAACGGCTAAAATCAACGTAAACACAGAAAACCAAATCGCTTCTGCTAAAGCAGTACGTGAAGTACTTGCAGCTGACACAGAAGTATATGATCCACGTAAATACATGGGGCCGGCTCGTGAAGCAATCAAAGCGACAGTTGCTGGTAAAATGCGCGAATTCGGTTCTTCTAACCAGGCGTAAGCATGAGGTAATGTTTGGAAAAGGCATCTGATCTGGATTAGATGCCATCCAATCGTGGTAGAAATAGAATGATGTTGCAGGATGGGACTGGCACCAGGAGAGGGTTGATACCTTTTGGGTCAGTCCCTTCCGTTCATTAAAATAGATTGAAAATTTTGTCGAAAATGGGGTAGAGGACATGAAATTTTTCATAGACACAGCAAACATGAGTGAAATCAAAGAAGCATTTGAATGGGGTATACTTTCAGGAGTGACAACCAATCCGTCCCTCGTGGCGAAAGAAAAAAACGTAACATTTGAAGATCGGTTAAAAGAAATCACGGATCTGGTCCCTGGTTCAGTAAGTGCTGAAGTCATTGCGACAGACGCTGAAGGAATGATCAAAGAAGGCAGGGAGCTTGCGAAGATCGCTCCTAACATCACTGTGAAGCTTCCGATGACGCCGGACGGATTGAAAGCGACATCCACTTTTGCTAAAGAAGGGATAAAGACAAATGTCACGCTGATCTTTAGTGCGAATCAGGCGCTTTTAGCGGCTCGTGCTGGAGCGACGTATGTTTCGCCTTTTTTAGGAAGATTGGATGATATCGGTCATGACGGCCTTGAGCTTGTATCCAAGATCGCTGAAATCTTTGCGATCCACGGACTGGAAACAGAAATCATCGCGGCTTCGACACGTCACCCGCAGCATATTACAGAAGCGGCATTAAGAGGGGCTCACATTGCAACCGTTCCCCTTAAAGTACTGAAGCAATTATTCCAGCATCCACTGACGGATAAAGGAATCGACGCGTTCCTGAATGATTGGAACAACCGCTGAAGTTAGGTCAAACGGTCTAAAAGAAAAAAATTCGAATATCCTATACATGTTTTGACGAATTATGTATACACTAGTAGACAATACTTCTTAGAACGTCTTCAATTGGAAAAATAATCCTTTTTGTTCTTGACGTTGTCACGAACAGTGGAAGGGAGTTTAATATGGAAAAGCTAAAAATTGCAGGAGGTTATCCCCTTGAAGGAACCATTAAAGTCAGTGGGGCCAAAAATAGTGCGGTAGCCTTGATCCCGGCAACCATTCTTGCTGATTCTCCAGTCACAATCGAAGGGTTACCAGACATCTCAGATGTAAGAACGCTGAAAGATCTCTTAGAAGAGATCGGTGGTTCAGTCACATTGGAAGATGGGGATATGAGTGTAGATCCAAGTCAAATGGTGTCCATGCCTTTACCGAGCGGGAAGGTGAAAAAGCTTCGTGCTTCCTATTATTTAATGGGTGCGATGCTCGGACGTTTCAAAAAAGCGGTCATCGGTCTGCCGGGTGGGTGTCACCTCGGGCCACGTCCGATCGATCAACATATTAAAGGCTTCGAAGCCCTTGGAGCGGAAGTCACCAACGAACAGGGTGCGATCTATCTTCGTGCCGATGAATTAAAGGGTGCCCGCATCTATCTTGATGTCGTGAGTGTCGGCGCAACGATCAACATCATGCTTGCAGCGGTCCGCGCCAAAGGCAGAACGATCATTGAAAATGCGGCGAAGGAACCTGAAATCATCGATGTCGCTACATTATTAAGCAATATGGGTGCGAAGATCAAGGGCGCCGGTACCGATGTCATCCGCATCGATGGAGTGGACGAGCTTCACGGCTGCCGCCATACCATCATTCCTGACCGTATCGAAGCAGGGACCTTCATGATCCTTGCCGCCGCAGTCGGAAAAGGTGTACTCGTCGACAATGTCATCCCATTACATATGGAATCGGTCATTGCCAAACTCCGTGAAATGGGAGTGCCAGTCGAAACGAACGACGATCAGATCTACATCGGCCGGGCGGACAAGCTCAAATCCGTCGACGTGAAAACACTGGTGTATCCAGGTTTCCCAACCGATCTGCAGCAGCCGTTCACCACGTTATTGAACCGGGCTGAAGGCTCTGCCGTCGTAACGGACACCATCTACTCAGCCCGCTTCAAGCATATCGACGAGCTGAGAAGAATGAACGCCACGATCAAAGTCGAAGGACGCTCCGCCATCGTTAACGGCCCCGTCCAATTACAGGGTGCCAAAGTGAAGGCAAGCGACCTCCGCGCAGGAGCCGCCCTTGTCATCGCCGGCTTAATGGCAGAAGGCATCACCGAAGTCACCGGACTCGAACACATCGACCGCGGCTACAGTGACCTCGTCGCCAAACTCGAAGGTCTGGGAGCCACCATCTGGCGTGAAAAAATGTCTGCCGAAGAATTGGAACAGATGAAATCGTAGTTTCTTGAATCAAACAAACCATTGTGTCCTACTTTTTTCGAAAAAAAGTCTCTCTGTTCGCCTTAATGTGTTACAATAAATCTGTCAATATGTTATACAATTTGAGGTTATTGTAAAACAAAAGGGAACACGGGAGGCTATATACATGGAAAGAAGTTTATCAATGGAGCTTGTTCGAGTAACAGAGGGGGCTGCCCTTGCATCGGCCCGCTGGATGGGTCGCGGGAAGAAGGATGAAGCGGATGATGCCGCTACTTCTGCCATGCGCGATGTATTCGATACAGTACCGATGAAAGGGACAGTTGTCATCGGTGAAGGGGAAATGGACGAAGCTCCGATGCTTTATATAGGTGAAAAACTGGGGACAGGCTATGGTCCGCGTGTAGATGTAGCCGTCGATCCTTTGGAAGGAACGAACATCGTCGCTTCAGGAGGCTGGAATGCACTGGCGGTACTCGCGGTGGCGGACCACGGAAACCTGTTGAATGCACCGGATATGTATATGGACAAAATCGCGGTCGGACCGGAAGCGGTCGGGGAAATCGACATCAACGCGTCTGTCATCGATAACCTGAAAGCTGTTGCCAAAGCGAAGAACAAGGATATCGAAGACGTTGTCGCAACGGTCTTGAATCGTCCTCGTCATGAGCATATCATCCAACAGCTGAGAGAAGCCGGAGCACGCATTAAGCTGATCAATGATGGTGACGTGGCAGGAGCCATGAACACAGCATTCGATCACACGGGTGTCGACATCCTATTCGGATCCGGCGGGGCTCCTGAGGGAGTACTTGCTGCCGTTGCTTTGAAGTGTCTTGGTGGTGAAATCCAAGGAAAGCTTCTGCCACAGAACGATGCGGAGCTTCATCGCTGCATCAGCATGGGGCTGGATGTGGACAAGATCCTTCGAATGGAAGACCTCGTATGCGGTGACGATGCCATTTTTGCCGCAACAGGTGTGACAGATGGTGAACTCTTAAGAGGTGTCCAGCTTAAAGGAGCATACGGCCTGACTCATTCCGTCGTCATGCGCGCGAAGTCTGGGACCGTCCGATTCATCGACGGACGCCACAGTCTTCAGAAAAAGCCGAACCTGGTCATGAAATAATAGACAAAGCAATCCAGAGAGAGAAACCAACTCTTCTTATATAAGAGAAAGGGATGGGCGGAACATCCGCCCGTCCCCGCTCTTATCACTCACTTTTTTTTCTTCATAGGTGAAAAAATGCTGCCTATCTACCAAACTTACCTTCCTTTTTATACCCAGTTATTGATTCTTGATGAAAAGTATGGTTACAATAGATAAGGTTTTTATTCTTCAGTATTTTTTCTTTTATATATGCTTCAACTCATTTCTTCATTTTTAAAAAAATCTACCCTTCTTTTTTTATTTTTAGGTAGGACAAATTAATAAAGCGTGGTGTCATAATGGAAGAATTAACAATCTCCAGCTTAGAAAATATGAAGCTGAAAGAGCTTTATGAGCTGGCCAAACAATACAAAGTTTCTTATTATAGTAAATTAACAAAAAAAGAATTGATTTTCGCTATCCTTAAAGTCCGTGCTGAACAGGAAGGCTTCTTCTTCATGGAAGGTGTCCTTGAAATCATCCAATCAGAGGGCTTTGGTTTCTTACGACCGATCAACTATTCTCCAAGTTCTGAGGATATTTATATCTCTGCATCGCAAATCCGTCGTTTTGATCTCCGTAACGGGGATAAAGTATCGGGGAAAGTACGTCCTCCGAAAGAAAACGAGCGTTATTTCGGATTGCTCCATGTGGAAATGGTGAACGGGGAAGAGCCGGATTCTGCGAAAGAGCGCGTGCATTTTCCAGGATTGACGCCTTTATATCCTGACCGTCAAATGAAGCTTGAAACGACACCGAATAAAATATCCACCCGTATCATGGATCTGATCGCGCCGGTCGGCTTTGGACAACGTGGATTAGTCGTGGCGCCTCCTAAAGCCGGTAAGACGATGCTGATCAAAGAAATTGCGAATTCCATCACAACGAACCATCCTGAAGCGGAATTGATCATTCTTCTGATCGATGAGCGTCCGGAAGAAGTAACGGACATCGAACGTTCAGTTGAAGCAGAAGTGGTCAGCTCAACATTTGATGAAGTGCCGGAAAACCATATCAAGGTTGCGGAACTCGTTCTTGAACGCGCTATGCGTTTAGTGGAACACAAGCGTGACGTCATCATCCTTATGGATAGTATCACGCGTTTGGCCCGTGCGTATAACCTGGTCATCCCTCCAAGTGGACGGACCCTTTCCGGTGGTATCGACCCTGCGGCGTTCCACCGTCCTAAACGATTCTTCGGGGCTGCCCGTAACATTGAAGAGGGCGGAAGCTTGACGGTTCTTGCGACAGCACTCGTTGACACTGGCTCCCGTATGGATGATGTCATTTATGAAGAATTCAAAGGTACAGGTAACCTTGAGCTTCATCTTGACCGTTCCCTTGCAGAACGACGCATCTTCCCAGCCATCGATATCCGTCGTTCCGGAACGCGTCGTGAAGAGCTTCTCATCAAACCGGATCACCTTGAAAAACTGTGGGCGATCAGAAAAGCGATGTCCGATCAGCCTGATTTCGCCGAGAAGCTTATGCGTAAGCTGAAGCAATCGAAAACGAATGAAGAATTTTTCAATGTGTTGACAGAAGAGTCCAAGAAGCGTTAATCTAATAACCGAACGATTTTTTCACAGCAATGGATGACGATAATTTCCAATCTTACTGGTTGCAAATATTCCTTGTCCTTGTTATAATAGTGTCAATGTGTTCTTAAAAACTGGATGTGGTAAGGGGCTGGCTATTACTCTCATGCTTATGCTCATATCACATATATCTTCGTAATAAATTACTCTGTTTCAGATGATTCAGGGCGGAAGGAGATGAAAGTAATGAAATCAGGAATTCATCCTAAGTACAACACGATCAAAGTTAGCTGTGCTTGCGGTAACGAATTTGAAACTGGTTCTGTAGCGGAAGAAATGCGCGTTGAGGTATGTTCTGAATGCCATCCATTCTACACAGGCCGTCAGAAATTCGCTGATGCAGGTGGACGTGTTGACCGTTTCAACAAAAAATACGGTCTTAAAAACCAACAACAATAATGAAGAGCCAGAAGGACGCATCGTACGCCTTTGTGCATAGGTGCGTATCCTTCTCTTCTATTAGAAAAACAGGCAAGGATCTTCATGCTTGCCTGTTTTTTATTACGTTTAAAGCAAAATGGTGAGGGAAATAGAGGCAGTTCCAATTGAGCTGTGCCTCTTTTTTTCTGCCAAATTACTGAATTTCGAGCATTTTTCCCGTACATAAAGGAATGCTTTAACTATAAGAGTAGTTCGTTTTTACTAACAGTCAGGCTGTTTATTATAGATCAATGTGTAAGGAAGGAGAGGCGCTTTCGTGTATGTCATGAAACAAACGGGTTGGGTAGAAGTCATTTGCGGCAGTATGTTCTCAGGAAAATCCGAGGAACTGATCCGCAGGGTCCGACGCACTCAATTTGCCAAACAAGAAATTGCTGTGTATAAGCCAAAACTAGATAATCGCTATAGCGATGAGTCGGTTGTATCTCATAATGGTACCTCTGTCATCGCCAAAGCAGTCGAGGAATCCAGTGTGATCCTCGATGACCTGAATCCAGAGGTGGATGTCGTTGCCATCGATGAGGTTCAATTTTTTGACGAAGGCATCGTGGATGTCGTTCAGAAATTAGCCAACAGCGGATACCGTGTCATCCTCGCAGGTCTTGACCAGGATTTCCGCGGAGAACCATTCGGACCGATGCCGGACTTGATGTCCATTGCTGAACAAGTGACGAAGCTTCAAGCCGTTTGTGCCGTCTGCGGCTCTCCGGCAAGCCGGACTCAGCGCCTCATCAACGGGGAACCGGCTTGTTACGACGATCCCGTCATCCTCGTAGGGGCATCCGAAGCGTACGAGCCAAGATGCCGTCATCACCATGAAGTGCCGACGGGAATGAGTGTGACACCGGATATGGTGAAGGAAGTATAAGTTTGTCTAAACAAAGTCTCGAGTTTGGGGCTTTGTTTTTTTATTTTTAAAAGGAAAAAGCATTCAAGATACGATGTTTCTGCTCACATGCAGTGGTTAAAAGTATGATTTGGCTTCGTTGAGATCGAAAGCTTAATCTAAAAAAAGCGTCTGAGGACCGGGATTGCGTCATTTTCGACGTCGATTGCGTCATTTTACGATTTATTGCGTCATTTTTTCATTTATTGCGTTTTTTAACATTTATTCCCTATGATCTCATTGACTTCCGAAATCAGACCTGTGCATAACCGCCATCCTGCAGGAAAACCTAACAGCAGGAGGTGTGAAAGTATGAAAAAATTAGTGCTAACTTTATCTTTTACCGTTTTCTTTCTTTTGATTACAGCATGCGGCGTGAATCAGGAGTCGGAATACGGCGTGCATAATGACAGCGGCGGTACGCGTTTTATTGATAACCGCAAAGCGGAGATGGATAAGCGCCAGGATGAAAGCGTACGGGATGTCACGGATCAAAATCCCAATTTCCCCAATCTGACGAATTCACAGGGTACGACTTCTACCACGATGGGTGTATATGAAGACAAAGCCCGTGAAGTCGTAAAGGAAAATACGAAATTCCAACCGGATGAGGTCTGGATCAACGGGAATCAAATGTGGGTAACGGCTCATACGAAGGAAGAGATGAATATGGCCGAGACCGATAAACAAGAAGCCATGCTCAAAGACAAATTACAAAGAGCGATTCCCCGATATGATATCAATGTGAAAATCACCGAGAGATAATGAAGAGGGGGAGCTTACAGCTGCCCCTTTTTCAAACAGAAATTCCCCTTGTCCCCATTCAGGGTCCTCCTTGTGTTTACATACACCATATAATATAATTAGACTGTTATGGATTAAAATTGAGGTGAATAGCTGTGTTCGATCGTTTACAAGCAGTGGAAGATCGCTATGATAAGTTAAATGAACTATTGAGTGATCCAGAAATTGTGAATGACCCTAAGAAGCTAAGAGATTATTCAAAAGAACAATCAGACATCCAAGCAACGGTAGAAGCATATCGAGAATATAAAGAATTGACCGGGCAGTATAAAGACGCGAAGGCAATGCTGGATGATAAGCTTGATGCGGATATGCGTGAAATGGTGAAAGAAGAAGTTTCCGAGCTTGAAGAGCAAATCGAAGCGTTGGAAGGCCGTCTGAAAATATTATTGATCCCGAAAGACCCGAACGATGATAAGAACGTCATCATGGAGGTTCGTGGTGCTGCGGGTGGAGATGAAGCAGCCCTGTTTGCCGGTGACTTATACCGCATGTACAGCCGATTCGCTGAATCACAAGGCTGGAAGATCGAAGTCATGGAAGCGAACTCCACCGGTGTCGGCGGATACAAAGAGATCATTTTCATGATCAACGGAAACGGCGCATTCTCCAAAATGAAATATGAAAACGGGGCACACCGCGTGCAACGTGTACCTGAAACAGAATCCGGCGGACGTATCCATACGTCTACGGCCACGGTTGCCTGCCTGCCGGAAGCGGAAGAAGTCGAAGTGGATATCCATGATAAGGACATCCGTGTCGATACCTTTGCATCCAGTGGCCCGGGAGGACAAAGTGTTAATACGACCATGTCTGCCGTGCGTCTGACGCACATCCCGACAGGTGTCGTGGTTTCATGTCAGGATGAAAAATCACAGATCAAGAACAAAGAAAAAGCAATGAAAGTATTGCGCGCCCGCGTGTACGATAAATTCCAGCGTGAAGTACAAGCGGAGTACGATGCCAACCGTAAGTCTGCTGTTGGAACAGGTGACCGTTCGGAGCGTATCCGTACGTATAATTTCCCACAAAACCGCGTCACGGATCACCGCATCGGATTGACAATCCAAAAGCTTGACCAAATCCTTGAAGGAAAGATGGATGAAGTCATCGATGCACTGATCATCGAAGATCAATCCAAACTTCTCGAAAGACTGGAAGAATAGTCATGGTGACGGTATTTGAAGCCCTGAAATGGGCTTCTTCTTTTTTAGTCGAAAATGGCCGCGATGAAAATGTGGGAGAAATCTACTTGCGGCATTTGCTGGGGATGTCACGATCACAGCTGCTGGCCGAACAGCGGAGGTCCGTCCCTCAGGAAAAATGGAAGAAGTTTCAGCATGGGATCCGTGAGCATGTCGGCGGGGTGCCGATTCAGCATATCATCGGGACTGAGGAGTTTTATGGCCGGGAGTTTGTAGTGAATGAGCATGTTTTGATTCCGAGGCCGGAGACGGAAGAGCTGATTTATTATGGTCTCGAGAAGATGAAGAGATTATTTGAGCCCGGTGTCCTGTTGCAGGCGGCCGATGTCGGAACGGGTAGCGGTGCGATTGCGGTTACGTTGAAACTGGAATCGAAAAGGGTTCCTCTTGAAATGATGGCCGTCGATATTTCGAATGAAGCACTTGCGGTTGCGGCGGAGAATAGCTCGAAACTCGGCGCAGATGTCCGCTTTTTCGAAGGAGATTTGTTGCAGCCGTTGATTGAAGAGGGTGTGAATCTGGATATTCTCTTATCCAACCCTCCGTATATTCCCTTGACCGATCGCGAAACTCTATCGGATATCGTCATCGAACACGAGCCTGAACTCGCATTGTTCGGCGGGGAAGATGGATATGGTCTATATAAACGCTTTATGGAAGAACTGCCTCTCGTCATGAAGGAAACATGCCTGATCGGTTTCGAAGTCGGTGTCGGTCAGGGAGAAACCGTAGCCGACATGCTGCAAGCGACCTTCCCGGATGCGGAAACAGAAGTCGTACATGACATCAATGGGAAAGATCGTATGGTGTTTTGTGTAAGAAAATAAGGATGTATACCCCCGATTTTCGGGTTTTTTTGGGGGACTGTTGGATACTACTCAAAGGGGTAATCTCATAAGTTGATTGGAGCGGAAGGTGCTCGACTCCTGCGGGAAAAGCGGGGAAGCACGAAAAGCGCAGGAGGCTTGACCAGCCCCGACAAGCATAAGATGAATGGGTCGGGAAGGCGTTTTTTGCCTTCTTGGACCATTTAGCTTATGACCTCGAGGGGCTAGCCGCCGGAGCTGGACAGTTGAGACCCCACAGGGCAAAGCCCGAGGAGGCTCAACTCACGCCCCGCGGAAAGCGAGCACCTGCAGCGGAAATCAACCACCACTCGCTACTGATCTAATCATTTTATTTTCGAAAAAGCCCACAACCAATTTTCCCAACAAAAATGTTATTTTACTAGTTTAAGATTTCCTCCTTTTGTCCAAACTGTTTTACTGAGGGGGAGATCAAATGAAAACAAAACATACGGTCTTATTGTATATCTTGATTCTATCATTAGGAACGATTCTAAGTTTATATATACCAAAGCAGGAAATGGTGGCCCAGGAGACGATGGTGATCCCGGATGAAGCGATTCGCCTTCGGATCCTCGCCAATAGTGATCTGGATGAGGACCAGAACGTCAAGAGACTCGTCCGGGATGAAGTCAACAAAGAGATCACGAATTGGGTATCGACACTAACGTCCCAGGATGAAGCGAAACAGGTGATTCAGGAAGGATTGCCTGAGCTTCAGAAGGTTGCAGAAGAGGTCGTCGCATCTGAAGGCATGGACCAGTCGGTAAAAGTGGAATTTGGAAAAGTGGAATTCCCTACAAAGCTCTATGGTCAGTATCTTTACCCGGCAGGTGAATACGAAGCGGTACTGATCACACTTGGCAAAGGAGAAGGGGCAAACTGGTGGTGCGTATTATATCCGCCTCTATGCTTCCTGGATTTCTCTACCGGAAATGCTGTCAGAAGCACAGGGTTTGAAACGAAAGCGGAAGCAAGCGGCAATGAGGTGACGACAGTGGACCCTGAAGATGGGCCTGAAGCTGATCAACCTGAAGAAGAAGTCATTGCCTATAAGCAAGTCGAAGTAGAGACGGTTCAAGCCGGTGAGGAAGAAAAGGTAGAAGTACCGGTTGAAGAAGAGGTAAAAAAGCAGGAAGAACAAGTTGAAGAGAATGTGAAAGAACAGGAAGAACCGGTCTTCGTGGAAGACAAGGAAGAAGAAGTAGAGGTTCGATTCTTCGTAGTCGATCTATTCAAAGGGTTATTCAGTAAGTAAGAAGTAAAGCTTCATCCAACTCGGGATGAAGCTTTTTCTTGTTCGAAGAAAATCTATCTTTCTATCATTTTTTGTTCTATTCTCCTTCTCTCCTCATACATTGATACTAGAGGAAGATAGAAAAGGGAGGATGAAAGGATGTTAAAAGTGATCCGCCAGGCAACGAAAGAGGATATTCATGAAGTCGTGGCCTTCTTGATGAAAGCAGGATTAAGCACAGAAGGCATTAAAGATAGCATTGACTGTTTTTTAGTAGTAGAAGATTCGGAAAACCGGTTGATCGGGACGCTTGGAATCGAAGTGAAGGAAAAGATCGGCCTGCTTCGGTCACTTGTTGTCACTTCCTCATTTGAAAGTGAAGAATTGTTTGCCCTCTTTCAGGAAATTTTAAAGCTCGCAAAAGAAAAAGACCTGACCCGTCTTTATTTGATCTCTAATCGAAAAGCGTCCCTGGCGTTCTTTGACCTGTTAGGTTTTCAACAGGAAACAGACCCGTATGTGGATGAGTTGGAGAGTTTTGTTCACGCGAAAAAGTTATCCACTGTGGATAATTGCATCACCATGAAACTGGATTTATAGAATTTTCGACAAAAAGTGTGATCATGAAAATAGCGACGATACTAGACTGGATCATTTTTCAATAAAAATGGTTCAGTTTTTTATGTGTGGAATTCGACAAAATACGAGAGAACCGCAACTATCTCTTTTTTCAGAATTATTCACATCATCCACAGGTTTATCCACAATCCTCGACGATTTATTCGCAGTTTGTGGATAATACTTGAGAATTCAAAGGGTTTCTTTTATACTTTCAAAAGAAAAGAGTTGTACAATACCAGTAATTGTACACAAAAAGGAACAGATTTAGTTTAGGTATATTAAAGGTGGATGACATAGATGATGAAACATTGGATTGTGGAAAGTGATGTGGATAAAAACAAAAGTTATCCACAAATTGTGGATGCAGCGAAGTTCCTTCAACAGAATGAGGTGGTGGCCTTCCCGACAGAGACGGTGTACGGACTGGGTGCGAATGCGACTTCGGATGATGCTGTGGAGAAGATCTTCAAAGCGAAGGGCAGGCCGTCTGATAATCCACTGATTGTTCATATAGCAAATAAAGATCAGTTGGCAGACCTTGTGGAAGAGGTCCCGTCGAACGCGGCGAAGCTCATCGATGCCTATTGGCCGGGGCCGTTGACGATCATTTTTAAAAATAAGCAAGGCGTTTTTTCCGGGCAGGTAACAGCTGGACTGGATTCCGTGGGCATCCGTATGCCGGACCATCCTGTAGCGCTGTCGATTATTGAGGCAGCGGGACTTCCGATTGCTGCCCCGAGTGCCAATCGTTCGGGAAAACCGAGTCCGACAACGGCTCAGCATGTCATCGATGACCTCGACGGACGGATTGCCGGAGTGGTCGATGGCGGTGAGACAGGCGTCGGAGTGGAGTCGACGGTCGTGGATTGCACAGGATCCGTCCCTGTCGTCCTTCGCCCAGGTGGTGTGACGAAAGAACAGCTGGAAGAAGTGGTGGGGAAGGTGGAGGTGGATCCTTCCTTAAAAGAAGGGAAGGGTGCCCCGAAATCACCGGGAATGAAATACACCCATTACGCTCCGGATGCCCCGGTCTATTTAGTTGATGGGACGAAGGAAGATCTTCAGAGATGTGTCGATGAAAAACGAAGAGAAGGTAAGAAAGTCGGTGTGCTGACGACAGAAGAGAGGATGGATTGGTATCAAGCGGATATCATTTTTTCCGTCGGGCGCCGTGATAATTTGAACACTGTCGCACAGCATCTCTACGACACGCTCCGTGCTTTTAATAGAAGTGATGTGGATATTATTTTTGCCGAAATGTTTCCGGAAGAAGGAGTCGGCCTCGCGATCATGAACCGCCTTCAGAAAGCGGCCGGTTATCGTGTCATAAAAGGTTGAACCTTTCCCCCCTATGGTCTCTCATAGGGGGATTTTTTTGCATTCTAAATCCCTTTGGACGTGCATAAGTTGATTCTGTAGGCATGTCCGGAGGGGGAAAACAAAATGACAAGTATGATTGGTGAACTGATGACCTTGATGTTGATGGCATTTGCTCTTGGGATGGATGCCTTTTCGATCGGGATTGGGATGGGGATGTTTCAGCTGAGATTAAAGCAGGTCTTTTATATAGGGTTGGTTGTCGGGATCTTCCATGTGTGGATGCCGCTCCTCGGGATGATCACGGGGAAATTCTTATCGGAAACGTTCGGATCCTTTGCGGCATACGCGGGTGGTGTCCTATTGATCGTGCTTGGCATCCAGATGTTCATGTCGAGCTTTAAGGAAGAAGACACGACACTCATTTCACCAGTGGGATTCGGATTGATCCTCTTTGCGTTGAGTGTGAGTCTGGACAGCTTTTCAGTCGGGTTGACTCTCGGGATTTTTGGCGCCCGTACGGCTGCAGCCCTCTTCTGTTTCGGGATTGCGGCGACCGTTTTGACATGGGCGGGGTTACTGATCGGCCGGAAATTCCAGGGTGTGCTCGGAACGTACAGTGAGGCCCTTGGAGGGAGTATACTATTTGCATTCGGGATCAAGCTGCTGCTGCCGATATGATATGACTGGTGAAGGTCCGTCCCTCGAGGATGGGCTTTTTTAATGTGGAGCTCTTTTTGGTATTCTTAGTGAATGGACTATGGGGAGTTTGGAAAATATTTTATAATAGATTTATGAGGAGGATGACGTGATGAATATTTTGTTTGTTTGTACGGGGAATACGTGCCGGAGCCCTATGGCAGAGGCGGTTTTGAAGCATAAAGGCGCAGATAAGTTTGAGGTCAAGTCTGCCGGCGTTTTTGCCATGGACGGAAGTGATGCTTCATTTCAGACTAAAGAAGTGCTGAAAGAGAACGATATAATACATAGACACCAATCGAGTTCGCTGTCAAAGGAGAACCTGGATTGGGCTTCCTATATTTTTACGATGACATCGAATCATAAGCGGGCGATCGTGGATCAGTACCCACATGCGGCGGATAAAATTTTCACCTTGAAGGAGTTCGTCCTTGAAGATCCCGCTGACACCGATGTGTCGGACCCTTATGGGGGAAGTGTGGACATCTATAGACATACATACAGAGAGTTGGATTCATTGATTGAGGAATTAATCAAAAAGCTTGGCTAAAGACAGGGAGAGAGAAAGATGGGGAAAAGCTACAAATCGGGGCTTAGAAAGAAATTGGTCTTCTTTATCACGCTTCTGGCGCTGGTAACGTATACGACAAGTGCATTTTTTATTTATGTGATTAAACCGGCTTTTGCACCGGATATGAATGAGCTCTGGTTCACGATCATGACGCTTGGAATGGGTGTATTCTGGTCGGCGGTCCTTGCCTTTATTGCAGCGGGATTCATTGTCAAACCGCTTCAGCGTTTGGAACAGGTTGCATTGAAAGCAGCGGAAGGGGATATCGCCATCGAAGTAGCGGTACCGAAATCCGATGATGAAATCCGATCACTGGCCCTTGCATTCAACCGGATGCTGCATAATTTGCGGGACATGGTATCCAGTATCGACGACAATTTTAACAAAACGAACTCAAATGTGATCGAGCTGTCGAAAGCTTCGGAAATCGCGACCACACAAGCGGATTCGATTTCAAGAACGATCAGCGAAATTTCAGCTGGTGCTGAAAGCTCAGCTGTGGCGATCCAATCCACGGCTGAATCGGTGGAGGATGTCATCCGGATTGCACAGGAAGTCCAGAACCACTCCAAATCATCCGAGCATATGTCGAAAAACATGGTGACGGAGCTGCAGGGCAGTAAAGAAGTCATCCATTCCCTCGTGGAAGGCATCAGCCGGCTGGCAAAAGGAAATGAAGATTCACTGGACGCTGTGCGCAGACTCGAAGACAACGCGAAAAAGGTGGAGCAGATCATCCAGCTGGTAGGGGATATTGCGAACCAGACGAACCTCCTCGCTCTGAATGCTTCCATTGAAGCGGCACGTGCCGGGGAGCATGGGAAAGGATTCGCCGTCGTCGCCGAGGAAGTCCGGAAACTAGCGGACGAAAGTGGAAAAGCAGTTCAAGGCATATCGGAACTTATCAAAAACATTCAAACCGAGGTGGGGAATGTCGTAGGACAGATCACAACCCAGGTTGACTCTGCGAACTCCGAAGCACAAAAAGGGACGCAGACGAATGAAATGATCGAAACCATGACCAAAACGATCCATGAAGTGGCGGAATCGGTCCAGACTATTTCGGTCCTCGTCGACCAGCAGATGGACAGCATCCAGCTCACTTCCCAGCAATCACAGGAAGTCGCCGCCATCGCAGAAGAAACATCCGCGGGGGCAGTCGAAGTATCGGCCAGCACCAAAGAACAAGCCGTCGTCATGAACGACGTGGAAAAGCTTGCCCTTAATCTGAAGGAACAAGCGGAATCATTGAAGAGTACAATTACACGGTTTCATTTATAAAAATAAACGGGTAGGAGGGACGGACCTCATACCCGTTTTTTCATGCTGAAAAGCTTTATATAATGAAGAGGATGTGGCAAAATAAGACGTATCAAAGGTTATGGGGAGTGGGAGAATATGAAAATCGCAATCGCATCCGATCACGGTGGAGTGAATATTAGAGAAGAAATCAAGTCATTAATGGAAGAGATGGGACTTGAATATGAGGATTTCGGCTGTGAATGTGGGACATCCGTCGACTATCCGGACTATGCCGTACCCGTTGCCGAAAAAGTGGCAAGCGGTGAATTTGACCGGGGCATCCTCATTTGTGGAACGGGAATCGGCATGAGTATCTCTGCCAATAAAGTAAAAGGGATCCGCTGCGCCCTTGTACATGATGTATTCAGTGCGAAAGCCACACGTGAACATAATGACAGCAACATGCTGGCCATGGGTGAGCGCGTGATTGGTCCGGGACTTGCCCGTGAAATCGCCAAAACGTGGCTCGGTACGGATTTCGAAGGCGGCCGCCACGCGAACCGGGTAGGAAAGATCACGGCTTACGAAGACAAACAATAAGGAGTGGGTTTCATGGAAATCGCTCAATTAAAAGAAGAACTGCAGACGATCCTGAGGGATTTCAGCGATCAGGTTCCGTTGAAAAAAGGACAAGTATTCGTGGTGGGCTGCTCGACCTCTGAAGTGATGGGAGAGCGGATCGGCACGTCGGGAACCATTGAAGTGGCGGAAATGATTTTTGACGAATTAAAAGGCTGGGCAGATTCGGTCGGTGTATCCCTGGCATTTCAATGCTGCGAACATTTAAACCGTGCGCTGGTCCTTGAAAGGGAAGTGGCGGAAAGGAAGGGGCTCGATGAAGTCACCGTCGTCCCCGTCCGAAAAGCCGGAGGAGCCATGGCAACACAGGCCTATCATTCCTTCACGGATCCCGTCATGGTCGAGCACATCAAAGCCGACGCCGGCATCGACATCGGCGACACCTTCATAGGCATGCATCTGAAACACGTGGCCGTCCCGATCCGGGTATCACAAAAAAGTCTTGGCGAAGCTCACGTCACCCTCGCCAAAACCAGACCAAAACTCATCGGCGGAACCAGAGCCGTCTACGAATAACCACCATATAAATGAAGGTCCGTTTCTCTTTGAGGGACGGACCTTTATTTGGGTTTTACCTTAAAACAGGGTGTAAAATCCGAACTATTATGGGAGACAAGGGGAGGATGATGGTGTTCAAATAAAGGATCGTGAAGAAGCGGGTGATGAGGGATGGGGTGAAAAAGGCGCTTGGAAATTCTTTAGATGGAAGATGATTGTCATAAAGCGACTTAAATGGGGATGGTGAAGGTGTAAGATGATTTGTGAACAGTGTCACATGAGGTCCGTCCCTCCAAGTGGTTGCTAAACACGAACGTTACGTTTTGACTATAGGTTTTTATTTCGCCTTTTGGGGAATCGTGTTAGAATGGGATTGAATGAATCAATGGGGCGCCGTAAGTTGGGCCTATGAATTAAAGGGGGATATGTATGAGTAAGATTGCCAAGCAAGATCCGGAAATTTATGCAGCGATTCAAGATGAATTAGAGCGTCAACGAACAAAGATCGAATTAATTGCATCTGAAAACTTTGTCAGTGAAGCCGTTATGGAAGCACAAGGCTCCGTTTTGACAAATAAGTATGCAGAGGGGTACCCAGGTCGTCGCTATTATGGTGGCTGTGAGCATGTGGACGTTGCAGAAAATCTGGCCCGCGACCGTGCGAAAGAACTGTTTGGAGCGGAACACGTAAACGTTCAGCCCCACTCGGGAGCACAGGCCAATATGGCAGTCTACTTCACCATCCTTGAACAGGGCGACACGGTTCTTGGAATGAACTTATCTCATGGGGGACATCTGACTCACGGAAGTGCGGTCAACTTCAGCGGTATTCAATATAATTTCGTAGAGTACGGTGTAGATGAAGAAAAGCACCTGATCAATTACGAAGATGTTAGACAAAAAGCGTTAGAGCACAAGCCTAAGCTGATCGTAGCGGGAGCAAGTGCGTATCCAAGAGCGATCGATTTCGCGAAATTCCGTGAGATTGCTGACGAAGTGGGAGCATACCTGATGGTGGATATGGCTCACATCGCTGGTCTGGTAGCGGCTGGTCTCCACCAGAACCCGGTTCCGTATGCAGACTTCGTGACGACAACCACTCACAAAACATTACGCGGACCACGCGGCGGTATGATCCTTTGTAAAGAAGAGTTTGCGAAGAAGATAGACAAGTCTATTTTCCCTGGCATCCAGGGCGGACCGCTTATGCACGTGATTTCTGCTAAAGCCGTGGCTTTCGGTGAAGCACTGCAGGATTCTTTCAAGGATTACGCACAGAACATCATCGACAACGCAAAACGCTTAGGAGAAGGTCTTGTGAAGGAAGGAATCGATCTAGTATCAGGCGGTTCTGATAACCACCTGTTATTGATCGACACTCGTTCACTGGGATTGACTGGTAAAGTGGCGGAAAAAGTCCTTGATGAAATCGGGATCACAGTTAATAAAAATACGATTCCATTCGATCCGGAAAGCCCATTCGTTACAAGTGGTGTCCGTATCGGAACAGCTGCTGTAACTTCTAGAGGATTCGGTCTTGAAGACATGGACGAAATTGCTTCCATCATGGCGTTGACTCTTAAGAACCATGAAGATGAAGCGAAATTGGAAGAAGCACGCAAGCGTGTGTTGGATCTAACAAGCAAATTTGAATTATATCCTGAAAGATAATAGATGATGACCTCTTCATTAGGGACGGATGTTCCTGGTGGGGAGGTTTTTTTTGTAGGAGGTTGCAATGGATGTTTACCATAATTTGTTAAATGGCGCAAAAACATAGTAAAATGACGCAATTAACGAAAAAACGACGCAATAAATTTTAAAATGACGCAATCACAAGCGAAAATGACGCAATAATCATGAAAACGACGCAATCACCTCCGTCCCAAGCATCCTGAACTTCACTTTCCCAATCAAAACAAACAAATACCTCATCGCCCTGATCGATCCCAACTCCAATTTTCTCAATTCTAACGATTCCATTACACTTCCCAACTCATGTTGCTCTTAATATGTCTTTTATGTACAATAGTCTGAGGTGTAAATGAAGTGGACAAACCATTTTTACATAAAACTGAATTTAAAGGAGAGAGTCGAATGGGCAAAGTATATGTATTTGATCATCCGTTGATTCAACACAAATTAACGTTTATCCGTGATAAAGAAACTGGTACCAAGGAATTCCGTGAGCTGGTAGATGAGGTTGCTACACTCATGGCCTTTGAAATCACACGTGATCTGCCACTGGAGGATATCGATGTAGAAACGCCGGTAAGCAAAGCGAAAGCGAAAACCCTTGCAGGTAAAAAATTAGGGATTGTTCCTATTTTACGTGCCGGTCTTGGGATGGTCGATGGAATCCTTAAATTGATCCCGGCTGCAAAAGTGGGACACGTTGGGTTATACCGTGACCCTGAGACTCTTAAACCGATTGAATATTACGTGAAGCTTCCAAGCGATGTTGAAGAGCGCGACTTCATCCTGGTCGATCCGATGCTTGCAACGGGCGGATCTGCTGTTGAAGCGATCAACTCATTGAAAAAGCGCGGTGCCGTGAGCATTAAGTTCATGTGCTTAGTTGCTTGTCCTGAAGGAGTGGACGCGATTAAGGAAGCGCACCCTGACGTTGACATCTTCATCGCTGCTCTTGATGAAAAGCTGAATGAAAAAGGCTACATCGTTCCTGGTTTAGGGGACGCGGGAGACCGTTTGTACGGAACGAAATAAGAAAGGCAGGGCGAAAAAATGACGAATCCAATCAAGGTAATGACGATTTTCGGTACAAGACCGGAAGCCATTAAAATGGCTCCGCTCGTTCTGGAATTAAAGAAGTATCCAGAAAGCTTTGAAACGATTGTGACAGTTACAGCTCAGCACCGTGAAATGCTGGATCAGGTGTTGAATATTTTTGATATCACGCCTGACTATGACCTGAACATCATGAAAGATCGCCAAACACTAATCGACGTGACAACGCGTGGTTTGGAAGGTCTTGATAAAATAATGAAAGAAGCCAAGCCCGATATTGTCCTTGTTCATGGTGATACAACGACAACATTTGTTGCGAGTCTGGCAGCATTTTATAACCAGATTTCGGTTGGACATGTGGAAGCCGGCCTTAGAACGTGGAATAAATATTCACCTTTCCCAGAGGAAATGAATCGTCAGCTGACAGGTGTCATGGCGGATCTTCATTTTGCTCCTACGGAAAAATCATCCCAGAATCTTCTGAATGAAAACAAAAAAGAAGAGGGTATTTTCATTACGGGTAATACAGCAATCGATGCGTTAAATACGACTGTAAAAGACGAGTACCATCATGAGGTATTGGATAAGCTTGGAGACGACCGTTTAGTCCTTTTGACGGCTCACCGTCGTGAAAATCTTGGTCAACCTATGAGAAATATGTTCAAGGCAATCAAACGGTTGGTGGAAGAGCAAGATGATATCCAGGTTGTCTATCCGGTTCATTTGAACCCAGCCGTTCGTGAAGTGGCGGATGAAGTACTGGGCGATGACAAGCGCATTCATTTGATTGAACCGCTCGATGTAATCGATTTCCATAACTTCGCATCCCGCTCACACCTGATTCTGACGGATTCAGGCGGCGTCCAGGAAGAAGCACCTTCACTGGGTGTTCCTGTCTTGGTCCTTCGTGACACAACCGAGCGTCCGGAAGGGATTGAAGCAGGGACATTGAAGCTTGCAGGAAACGAAGAAGAAAACATCTACAAGCTTGCGAAAGAACTTCTGACAGATCCGGAAGCACACGGCAAAATGTCCAAAGCGACAAATCCATACGGAGATGGACAGGCGTCCTACCGAATCACCCAAGCGATCCGCTACCATTTCGGTCATCTGGATGAGCGTCCAAAATCCTTCGATCCAAATGAATAAAATAGTGTATAGGTCCGTCCCTCTTAGAAATTACTGAGAGGGACGGACCTTTGTTTTTAAAAACGCTAGCATTTTGAAATCAGTTGGAAGTATTTACATTAAATTCAAGGGTTACTGAGTAAGGGAATCTTCTATATAATGGAGGGGCATGTGAAGTGGGGAATCTATGAATTTGTTAATAAATGATATGCTTACGATCCAATCCAGCCCACCTACGCTTTTCGAGGTGTCCAGCTCCGGCGGGTAGTCCCTCGAGGTCACAACTGAAAAATCCCAAAAGGCAAAAAGCGCCTTTAGGGATTTCCCAGTTGTGCTTGTCGGGCCTGCCCAACCCGCCTACGCTTTTCGAGGTGTCCAGCTCCGGGGGCTTGGGGCTCGAGGTCATAAGTCAAGCCGACCAAAAAGGCAAAGAACGCCTTTCCGGTTCATTCATCTTATGCTTGTCGCCTCTGACCAACCCGCCTACACTTTTCTACTAATTGTGTTGAAAATGTGAACAAAATAGAAACACGTGGATAGGTTGTGAACTTTTTAACTTGAACGCATTGACATAGATTAAGCCCTATTGTATGCTTACAAAGGATGTAAAATGATAAGGTTTTCACAACGGAAAAAGCCTTATGCAAACGGTTTTGCATCATGTCTGAAATGCTTGCCTCGTGTTCAAATTTCGTTTGAATGGGATGGGTTTAAATGGGTCAAAAAAACGAAAGCCCATATAAAGCGATGGCGATTTATTCGGCCATTTTGGCCCAGCTTGTCGGGTCTATCTTAGTCGGGATTTTCCTGGGGAGATGGATTGATCAGCAGGTTGATTCAGCACCACTCTTTTTAATCATCGGATTATTCCTCGGTCTCGCCGCAGGAATCTATGCGATGCTTCGAACAGTACGACATTTCTTCTTAGGAGAATAATAAGATATGCCGGAACTCCATCAAATGTTTAATAGACAGCGGAAATACATAATGTACGTGCTATCTATTTACGTCCTGGGTTGGGGATTCACCACCCACAAATCAGTATTCTTAGGGTTAATTTTAGGGACTGCTTTAAGTCTTTATATGCACTGGGGCATGACCAAGCGGGTCTCGAAGTTCGGGGACGCCGTGGTAGAGGGGAAAAAAGTGAGATCGCTAGGGACCACTTCCCGAATGGCCGCAGCCGCCCTTGGAGTCATCATTGCCACACGATTTCCAGAAACATTTCATCTCCTAAGTCTTATTATTGGATTAATGACGACCTATATTGTCATTATGATAGATTATTTTTTCAGCAGCTTCAAAACTAATAAATAGCGGGGAAGAGAGGTGAAGTATTTTGAATCATGGAGCACCTACAGCCCATTTTCTGGGTTTGACTTTTAACCTTGCGAACGTTTTGATGATCACGGTCGCAACGGCCATAGTGTTTATTATTGCCCTCTTATCTACACGTCGCTTAGCCCTGAAGCCTACCGGGATGCAGAACTTTTTCGAGTGGGTCATGGACTTTGTCAAAGGGATCATTAAGAGCAACATGGACTGGAAGACGGGTGGCCGTTTTCATATCTTAGGTCTCACGATTATCATGTATATTTTTGTATCGAATATGCTGGGTCTGCCATTCTCTGTCGTATATGACGGCGAATTATGGTGGAAGTCACCTACAGCCGATCCTGCCATCACGATGACCCTGGCGGTTATGGTCGTGGTACTGTCCCATTTCTATGGAATCAGATTGAAGGGGTTTGGCGAATACGGGAAGGATTTCTTCAAGCCGATGTGGTGGTTATTCCCGCTAAAAATCATTGAAGAGTTTGCAAACACTCTTACATTGGGTCTTCGTCTTTACGGTAACATCTATGCCGGTGAAATCCTGCTTGCACTACTTGCGGGTCTTGCCGTTAACGGTGGGTTCGGAGGACTATTGGGAGCCATCGCGCCAATGCTTGCATGGCAAGGGTTCTCGGTGTTTGTCGGATCGATCCAGGCGTTCATTTTCTGTATGTTAACAATGGTTTATATGGCTCACAAAGTAAGCCACGACCATTAATATATACCTGTTCATTACGGTGGACAAACATATATGTAAAAAATATTTTTCTTATACATTAAAGGAGGAACTTTAGAATGAGTCTTATCGCAGCAGCAATTGCAGTTGGTTTAGCAGCACTAGGAGCAGGTATTGGTAACGGTCTTATCGTAGGTCGTACAGTAGAAGGAATTGCACGTCAACCGGAATTACGTGGTACTTTACAAACAACAATGTTCATCGGTATCGCACTAGTTGAGGCACTTCCTATCATCGGCGTAGTTATCGCTTTCATCGCACTAGGAAGCTAATAAAACGGACAGGTTGAATGGCGAAGTTCGTCTTGACGATTATCTTCGCCATTCCTATGTACTTAAGGAATAGATTCTTTGCAAGAACGGTTCAATGATAAAAAATACGATCCAATCGATTCTTGAAGGGAGTGAATCGAGTATGTTAACTAACGCATTCGTTATCGGTGAGGCAGCTCATGCTGGCCTTAACACAGGGGATATCGTTTTCCAGCTGGTCATGTTCCTTATCCTTATGGCGCTTCTTAAGAAATTTGCCTGGGGTCCATTAATGGGGATCATGCAACAGCGTGAAGACCACATTGCCGGTGAAATCACGGCAGCTGAAAAGAGCCGCACTGAGGCTAACAATATTTTAGAAGAGCAAAAGAAACTTCTGAAAGAAGCTCGCCTTGAAGCGCAAACCATGATTGAAAACTCTAAGAAACAAGGTTCTGAACAACGTGAAGAGATCATCGCAACTGCTCGTCAAGAGGCAGAGAGATTGAAAGAATCTGCAAAACGAGAAATCGAAACACAAAAAGAACAAGCTGTTGCTGCACTTCAGAAACAGGTTGCCTCTTTATCAGTACTTATTGCTTCCAAGGTCATTGAGAAAGAACTTTCTGCTGATGATCAACAGAAGTTAATTAACGATTATATTCAAGAGGTAGGGGAAGAGCGATGAGCTACTCTACAGTTGCAAAGCGCTATGCGTTAGCTCTTTTCGAGATTGCAGAGGGGCATAATCAGCTTGAAGGAATCGAAGAAGAGCTTCGTACAGTGAGAGCGGTTTTCCTTGAGAACACCGAATTAACGGTTCTCTTTGAAAATCCTAAGCTTACGTTAGATAAGAAAAAGTCATTGATTCAGGAAGCATTTCGAGCGGCTTCCCCGTATGTCTTGAATACATTGATGCTGATGACGGACCGTCACCGTACGGGCGAAATCACAGGAATGGTCGAGGCATTCATCGAATTGACCAATGAAGCACGCGGGATTGCAGATGCGACAGTGTACTCTGTACGTCCTTTAACTGAAGATGAGCAAACAGCATTGTCATCATCTTTTGCAAAAAAAGTCGGAAAACAATCATTAAGAATTACCAATGTGACAGACGAAAATTTACTGGGCGGCATCAAGGTCCAAATCGGGACACGCATCTATGATGGAAGCCTGCAAGGTAAATTGACTCGTCTTGAGCGTGAACTAATTCGTTAACTTTCGTATAAATGAGGGGTGAAATTCATGAGCATCAAGGCGGAAGAAATCAGCGCGCTGATAAAAAAGCAAATTGAAAACTATCAGTCTGAGATGAAAGTAAGCGATGTAGGTACAGTTATCCAAATCGGTGACGGTATCGCTCGTGCTCATGGCCTCGACAATGTCATGGCTGGAGAGCTTGTTGAATTTTCTAACGGTGTCATGGGTATGGCACAGAACTTAGAAGAAAACAACGTTGGTATCATCATTCTCGGACCATATACTGACATTCGTGAAGGCGATGAGGTTCGTCGTACTGGACGTATCATGGAAGTACCAGTAGGACAAGAACTAGTTGGTCGTGTAGTAAACTCACTTGGACAACCTGTTGATGGATTAGGTCCAATTGCAACAACAAAAACACGTCCGATTGAAAGTGGGGCACCTGGTGTTATGGATCGTAAATCCGTACATGAGCCACTTCAAACGGGTATCAAAGCGATCGATGCGCTCGTTCCAATCGGTCGTGGACAACGTGAATTGATCATCGGTGACCGTCAAACAGGTAAAACATCTGTAGCGATCGATGCGATTCTTAACCAAAAAGACCAGGACATGGTATGTATCTACGTTGCCATCGGTCAAAAAGAATCAACAGTACGTAACGCGGTTGAAACCCTTCGTAAGCACGGTGCATTAGATTACACAATTGTTGTAACAGCATCAGCTGCTTCACCGGCTCCGATGCTATTCTTAGCACCTTATGCTGGTATCACAATGGGTGAAGAATTCATGCATAACGGCAAGCACGTTCTTGTTGTGTATGATGATCTTTCTAAGCAGGCGTCTGCTTACCGTGAGCTTTCCCTATTATTACGTCGTCCTCCAGGCCGTGAAGCATTCCCTGGTGACGTATTCTACTTGCACTCTCGTTTACTTGAGCGTGCGGCGAAGTTAAGTGATGCTAAAGGTGGCGGATCCATCACGGCATTACCATTCGTTGAAACACAAGCAGGAGATATCTCCGCTTATATCCCGACAAACGTTATCTCCATCACGGACGGACAGATTTTCTTACAATCTGACCTATTCTTCTCCGGTGTACGTCCGGCGATCAATGCGGGTCTTTCCGTATCACGTGTTGGTGGATCTGCACAAATCAAAGCGATGAAGAAAGTATCCGGTACGCTACGTCTTGACTTAGCGGCTTACCGTGAGCTTGAAGCATTCGCTCAGTTCGGATCAGATCTTGATAAAGCGACTCAAGCGAAACTGAATCGTGGAGCGCGTACAGTAGAAGTACTGAAGCAGGATCTTAACAAACCACTTAAAGTTGAAAAACAAGTAATGATCTTCTATGCACTGACAAAAGGTCTTCTAGATGATATTCCAGTAGTAGATATTCGTCGTTTCGAATCTGAACTTCTAAGCTGGTTAGATCACAACCATACGGAACTGTTAGACCATATTCGCACGACTAAAGGTCTTCCTGAAGACGATGCAATGAAAGCTGCGATCAATGAATTCAAGAAGACGTTCATCAAGTCTGAATAAGGGATTATAGGGAGAAGGTCTTCTAAAGCCCCTCCCTATATCTGACAATATGTAAAGGGTGGTGAGAACCAGTGGCATCGTTACGCGATATACAAACTCGTATTACTTCTACCAAAAAGACAAGTCAAATCACCAAAGCAATGGAAATGGTATCGGCTTCCAAATTGAATCGTGCTGAGACGAATGCTAAGTCATTCGTTCCTTACATGAACAAGATCCAGGAAGTGGTGACATCCGTTGCAGCGGGCAGTCAAGGTGTGAGGAATCCGATGCTAGTCTCCCGCCCCGTTAAAAGAACCGGGTACCTGGTCATTACATCAGACCGCGGTTTGGCGGGGGCATATAACAGTAGCGTAATCCGCGCTGTTAGCAATCGAATCAAAGAGCGTCACAGCTCAAATGATGAATTCGCCATTATTGCTCTGGGCCGTGTCGGTGCTGATTTCTTCCGTAAAAAAGGCTACAATGTCATGGAATCCGTCGTTGGTCTTCCGGATCAACCGAATTTCGCTGACATTAAAGATATCGCGAACAAAGCGGTTGGTATGTTCTCAGCAGAGGCATACGATGAACTGTATATGTTCTACAACCACTATGTAAGTGCCATCCAACAGGATGTTACGGAGAAAAAAGTATTACCGTTAACGGATCTGACTCCTTCTGGAAAGCTTGCTTCATATGAATTCGAGCCTTCTGCAGAGGAGATCCTTGAGGTGTTGCTTCCTCAATACGCTGAAAGCTTGATTTACGGTGCGTTACTTGACGGTAAAGCAAGTGAGCACGCCGCTCGTATGACAGCGATGAGAAATGCAACCGATAATGCGAAGGAAATCATAAGTGACCTTACACTGAAATTTAACCGTGCGCGTCAAGCAGCCATCACTCAGGAAATCACTGAGATCGTCGGCGGGGCAGCGGCACTCGAATAGAACATTAAACGGTATTAGACCGTTAATACTTCATAAAGTTTTTGTCAAAAGCTAGTTAGGAGGGAAAGAGATGAACAAAGGACACGTTCTTCAAGTAATGGGTCCAGTTGTTGATGTCAAGTTCGCCAGCGGGCAACTTCCTGATATCTACAACTCTTTAAAGGTCCAAATTGCAGATAGAGCTGAACTTACATTAGAGGTTGCCCTTCACCTAGGTGATGATTCTGTACGTACGATCGCAATGGCTTCTACAGATGGTTTACAACGTGGAGCCGATGTACTCGATACAGGCGCGCCAATCTCTGTACCAGTAGGGGATGTAACATTAGGTCGTGTATTCAACGTTCTAGGTGAATCAATCGATTTAGATGAGCCTGTTGATGCAGGAGCCCGTCGCGATCCGATTCACAGACAGGCACCTACATTTGATCAGCTTTCAACAGAAGTTGAGATTCTTGAAACAGGTATCAAAGTAGTAGACTTACTTGCTCCTTACATCAAGGGTGGTAAGATCGGTCTATTCGGTGGTGCCGGTGTTGGTAAAACCGTATTAATCCAGGAGCTTATCAACAACATCGCTCAAGAGCACGGTGGTATCTCTGTATTCGCCGGTGTTGGTGAGCGTACTCGTGAAGGAAATGACCTTTTCCACGAGATGAGCGATTCTGGCGTTATCAAGAAAACAGCGATGGTATTCGGACAAATGAACGAGCCGCCAGGTGCGCGTATGCGTGTTGCCTTGACGGGTCTTACAATGGCTGAATACTTCCGTGATGAGCAAGGTCAAGACGTACTTCTGTTCATCGATAACATCTTCCGTTTCACGCAAGCAGGTTCTGAGGTATCTGCTCTGTTAGGCCGTATGCCATCTGCCGTTGGTTACCAGCCGACACTTGCGACTGAAATGGGTCAACTGCAAGAGCGTATCACGTCAACAAACGTAGGTTCTGTAACATCGATCCAAGCGATCTATGTACCTGCCGATGACTACACGGATCCGGCTCCTGCCACGACTTTCGCTCACCTTGACGCAACAACGAACCTTGAGCGTAAGCTTTCTGAAATGGGTATCTATCCTGCGGTAGATCCACTCGCATCGACTTCCCGTGCTCTTTCTCCAGAGATCGTTGGAGAAGAACACTATAATGTTGCCCGTAACGTTCAACAAACGTTACAGCGCTATAAAGAACTTCAAGATATCATCGCGATCCTTGGTATGGATGAGCTTTCTGATGATGATAAGCTGACAGTACACCGCGCACGTCGTGTACAATTCTTCTTATCTCAAAACTTCCACGTGGCGGAACAGTTCACAGGCCAACCGGGTTCATACGTACAAGTAAAAGACACGGTAAAAGGTTTCGTTGATATTCTTGCAGGTAAATACGACCACATTCCAGAAGATGCATTCCGTCTAGTAGGTCCGATCGAGGACGTATTGGCTGCAGCTAAAGAAATGGGCGTAGAGGTATAATTAGGGACCAGGAGGGAAGAAAATGAAGACATTAAAAGTCAATATTGTCACTCCCGATGGCCCAGTGTACGATTCAGAAGTGGAAATGGTGAGCACGAAAGCTCAAAGTGGTGAGCTTGGAATCTTACCTGGACACATTCCGATGGTTGCTCCACTACAAATCGGTGCGGTTCGCCTGAAAAAAGGTGGCAACACTGAGCTTGTAGCTGTCAGTGGCGGATTCTTAGAAGTACGTCCTGAACAAGTGACAATTCTAGCACAGTCTGCTGAAACAGCAGAAGCTATCGATGTACAACGCGCGAAAGAAGCAAAAGGCCGTGCAGAAGACCGCATGCAGGCACAACGCGACGACGTAGATTTCCGTCGTGCCGAACTCGCTCTTAAGCGTGCCATGAACAGAATTAACGTTTCCGAACGTAACTTCTAATAAAGAAGAAACCACCTTTCCAATCGAAAGGTGGTTTTTTTATGGCAAATGGACGGTCTGGATATGCTGCATATTCAAGTAAAGGGATTCACCCTTGGCTGTGACCAATTCCATGATGTTGCCGTCCACTTTTTCGATCTTACCAATCAACTCTTCATTCACTCCCAGGTTCAGTACAATCAGATGGCCGCACAGTTTTTCGAGTTGAACCTCGAAGCTTCTTGCAAGGCTGATGGCACTTGTGGGATTCACGGGGAGGTTTTCTTTTGCCAGACGGTAGGGAGAAAGATTTGTAGAGTAGGGAATAAGCCATTTCAGGTGCTGCAGGGAGATGTACATGGTTTTATAGACAGGGGAATAGAAGACGAAGTAATTGTTCATGATCCCTGTGATGTAGCCGTGAATCGGCTGATTACCCATTGTGTAGATTTCCAGGAAGACGCCCTTGGCGGTTGTCAGTATTTTTCGCAGGGATAATGGATCTTCCTGTTCGAGCAGGGGACTGTCAGACGGTTTGTCGATCCCGATCATTTCTTTCGATACAATCGACATGTTTTTAATATGAGAAGTAGAAAGATAGATATAGTCGTCTCCGTTATAGACGATCAAAACCTCGTTACCTGCCTCGACCAAATATCCTGTGATGGTCTTTTTTCCAGTCAGTTCGATGACGACCGCATCTCCGGTAAATTTAGAATAAACATGTTTCATTTGCTTGTTACTCCTTTCTGATTAGAATTGCTATCAGGTATTCCAATATGAGCAACCGTTTGAAGGCATTTTCCAAAGAGTTGAATAAATAACGCTCCGCATCGGTTGTCCACATTTAGGCTAACAACCTGGAAATACAATGCGAAAGGGTGTACCCCGATTGGTTAACAGCTGAATATACAAATAGGAAAAGTCCCAGCATCATCATTAGGCAGTAATCCGCCAATCACTGAGGATACTGAGATTATTCAAGTTAAAAGCCTGTACATAAATGATGACCAACTTTTATGCAGATTCGGGCATTATTACTTAGAGGTCTTTTCCCTTGATGAATTGACGCCTTCAAGTTCATAGAAATAGAAAGCAGGCTGCTGTTTTTTATTTTTTCCAGATTTTTTAGAAGCTTGGTTTTTCTGCTGAGCTGAGGACTTGCTTGTGGAAGATTCCTGCTTTTCTGAAGCGCTCCCGTTATTCGATGATTGGTTACTGGATGATGCGCTGTCGTTTGAAGTGGTTTTCTTTGATCCGTCATACACATTCAGTACAGAAGAATGTTTCAGATAAACCCGGTCCTTCCCTTGGGTCAATACGATGTGGTCTTCCTCTACTGCTGAAAGGACCCCTGAGTAGGAAACTTTTCCGGATCCGTTGATGACCACCCAGCTGAGCAGGCTTTGAGACAATACATCGGATATTTTCTCACCCTTAAGATAGTTGTCTGAAATCGGCAATGCTTCTACATATTTAGAGTTCTTGATCACGGACTGAATTTGTGAAATCGGATAATACAACGTTTCGTTTTCGCTGGAGTAGACGGTTAGGTAATCCGTACTGACCTCCGCCAATTGACCTGACAGCTTTGTGCCGTCATTTAGAATCATATCGATTTGATGACCTGTTAATCCTTTTAATGAATCGTTAAAATTACTCATGTATCATTTCTCCTTCCTTTAAACAGAAGATTACTTCTCTTCTTCCGTTTTTTCTTCTTTTTTGGCTTTCACACCGTAGCTGATGCTCTTGACATGGAACGTGGCCAGACGGACAACCTCTTCATTCAGAACCAGCGTGACGAAATCATCATTTGAATTCTCAAGGATTCCCTCAAGCTTTTCCGGACCACCGCGGTTGATGCTGACCCATTGATATTTCAAGCTGGTGAGTAAAGATCCAAATGTGTCTTCTTTCATAAATTCCATACCTTCTTCTGAAAGCTCCTCCCCGTTAAAAGGCAATCCTGATTTGATATTTTGGGAAATGCTCTTAACATGTGAAGAATTGAAGTAGATCACACCGTCTTTCTCCGTTAAGAGAGCGAAATGATCGTCCCCTCCATATAAAAGCTTTCCTGTGCGTGATTCAGGGCCTCCGCGATTCACCTTGACAACTTTCCCGACCAATGAAGACATTAACTCTTTGTTCATACTTGTTCCCTCCAGTTATATAAACATTTTCACTTTATGTATATGTGTCATGCCGTGACCTCGTACTACTACAGAAGCCCTTTTTGTGGGACTAGTTGTCAATCGAATACAAAATGGGTCGTAGATCTCCGGCTGAAGAGTATGTATGAAAGGATCAAAGACGAATCCAGAAAGAGATCCCCTGATGAATTCAAAAAAGGGCTCTTCGTTAGGCGGACAACCTATACGCCAGAAGGACCCGAAACGTAAACTAAAGGAAAGAACAAAAGGAGGTAGGAAAAATGAGTTCGAAAAAAGGACAAGGCAAAGGCCAGAAGCAATGTAATCAATATGGAGAATACCAATGGATGATAGGCGAAATGGGTCCCAAAGATGCCAAGGGAGGCAAAGAGAAACAAAAAGGCAAGGGCAAACAGGAAAAATGCGGCTGCATGGGTTACTACTATGAATGCATGAAACAGGGCCAAAAAGGCAAAGGCAAAGGCAAAGGAAAAGATAAAGGGAAAAAATAACCCCAAACCATCCTATCCCCGTGAAACACCCACCCTAAAAAGAAACCACCCATTACATACTCTGTAGTGGGTGGCTTATGAGGGACGGACCTCTTAAAAAGAGAGAAGGACCTGAGGAAAAGCCAGTATTCATCGAGATTTTCAACAAAAAAGGTTGGAATTTCACGTGATTTTGAGGGACGGACACCGATTAACGGGGCTTAAGCACCAATAGGTTTTACATATATACGGGAAGAAATATGCCGCTAAGAGTCTCCGATTGACACATAGATAATTCAAATAGAAGAATCCCCATTTTACCGTGGGAAAAAGGATAAAATACACCGGAATCTCACACCAGAACCTAACTTAAAAAATTTGTAAAATGGATAGGTTGTTACTGAATTATGTGGTAAAATGGTCTATGTGCGTCAAATTGTTTACAGGGAGTGAGAAGAGTGGTGGAAAGCTTTGGTCAACAGGCCCTGATCAGCATGCTTGTACATCTGTTTATATTCGGGATCACGTTTTGGTCGCTGCAAGCCATTCAGCTGGACAAACTCCTGAAGAAGAATCGAGTCGCTCAAGGGAGACTATTGTATATCCTGCTAACGATCGCGATCGGGTCAGCCGTCAGCCGGTTCTTACTGGACTATTACCTTTGGTCTCAGAGCTTGCCTGTTTTCTTTGAATAAGTAGAGCTTCTGACAAAAAATAGGTCTTACTGCATGTTTTCAATGCTGTCTGTTTTCAGTAAGATTAGTTTTGTGTTCGTACCTTTGTGAAAAAGTTTCAAAGTGAAACCCTTTTCATAAGACTGCATGAAAGCCTCAATAATTGTAAAAAGATGACGACAATTTTCAAGTATGTTCTTTCCCTATTCGGACAGACTTTTAGGTAAGGGGAGGAATGGTAGATGGGTCGGTATTTTTACATTATTTTAATCTTTTTTGTTGGATTAGGTTTTCTTCCTGTCATTAATGGGAACAACACTATCGAAGCCAATCATTTATTAGACATTGAAAAGCTTGATCAAGCCATTGTTCATTCTCAAGGTCACATAACTGAATGGTCTCTATATGCAAGAGAAAACAAAAAAAGCTTCACGAATAAAGGGTTTGCCAAATATAGTACTACTATGCAAGAAACATTTTCTGATTTTGACTGGGTGACGAAAAGGTCGGCTGAAGAAGTAGTGGTTGTGGGACAACGTCAGACGTCTCACGGGGAAGAAACCATTAAATTCCAGCATACCCTCACAAACGAGCATTCGGTTTCGTACATTATGTATGAAATGCGTGGAAATCAGAAAGCGCTGGGAGAAGACACCAAGCATTACATCAAGACCGAATTCATCCCAAATATGGAAATCATTTTTACTACTAAACCTATGATTTTCTCTTGTATAAAAGGCGAATTCAATGATAAGCTTGAGAAAGTTTTGTCGAATCAGGCTGTCGAATTAATGTCGAAATTAGACGCAAAAGAATTGGAATCACTTAAAGAAGAGGACTTTTATTCCATTTCAGCTTACTCGGAACAAATGTCACGGACTATACCAACAAAAAATGATGATATGAATATACAACTAGGTCTACGGAAAAGCGGAATGGGCGCTAAGACAACCTTTGTGATTGGCACACCCATCCTAATTATTGAATATTAATATAGAGAAATTGGACGCGGAGGGGAATACTCTTGGAAAAAATTATCGTCCGCGGCGGTCAGCGTTTAAGCGGTACAGTGCAAGTTGAAGGAGCAAAGAATGCCGTTTTACCAGTCATCGCTGCTACATTATTAGCAAGTGAAGGAAAAAGTGTCATTAAAAATGTACCACCACTCTCCGATGTATATACGATTAATGAAGTATTACGTCATTTAAATACAGATGTAGAGTTTAACAATGGTGAAGTCATCGTGAATGCATCAAGAGAGTTGTTTGTAGAAGCACCGTTCGAATATGTTCGTAAAATGCGTGCATCCGTTCTTGTAATGGGTTCACTCTTAGGTCGTACAGGTAAAGCGCGTGTCGCTCTTCCTGGAGGTTGTGCCATCGGATCAAGACCGATTGACCAGCACTTAAAAGGCTTCGAAGCAATGGGAGCCAAAGTGAAGGTAGGAAATGGTTTCATCGAAGCTGAAGTAGACGGAAGATTGAAGGGTGCCAAAGTGTATCTGGACTTCCCAAGTGTCGGGGCCACAGAAAACATCATGATGGCTGCTGCTCTTGCAGAAGGAACAACCATCCTGGAGAACGTCGCAAAAGAGCCTGAAATCGTCGACTTAGCGAACTTCCTGAACAAAATGGGAGGAAACGTAGTTGGTGCAGGTACCGGGACGATCCGTATCGAAGGTGTAGATCGTTTATACGGTGTCGAGCACAGCATCATCCCTGACCGTATCGAAGCGGGAACATTCATGGTTGCAGCTGCAATCACGCAAGGTGATGTCCTTGTAAAAGGAGCGATCCCTGAACACTTATCTTCATTAGTTGCGAAGATGGAAGAAATGGGCGTAACGATCATCGACGAAGAAGAAGGCCTTCGTGTCATCGGACCGGAGAAACTGAAATCTGTCGATATCAAAACAATGCCTCATCCTGGTTTCCCTACAGATATGCAATCCCAAATGATGGCATTGCTTCTTGCAGCTGACGGTACCAGCGTCATCACGGAAACAGTTTTCGAAAACCGTTTCATGCATGCAGAAGAATTCCGTCGTATGGGAGCAGACATCAAGATCGAAGGACGTTCGGTCATCATGAACGGACCAACACCTCTTCAAGGGGCAGAAGTAGCTGCAACGGATCTTCGTGCCGCAGCAGCACTTTCCATCGCCGGTCTTGTAGCAGACGGTTATACTCGCGTAACAGAACTGAAGCATTTAGATCGTGGATATGTGAACTTCCATCAGAAGCTTGCAGGCCTTGGCGCCGATATCGAGCGTGTGAAGGAAGTTGAGGAAACACCTGTTTCTGAGCAAAACATGATTAAGGATGCGTAAGTAAGAATATGAAAAAGGTGAGCTCTTTTCGGGGAGCTTGCCTTTTTTTTGGTTGGTGCGTGTGTGTGGTGGGTGGCGTGTTACGGCGTGAGTGCGGTTACTGATGGGATGAGGGGGCGGTGGAAGTTGGGGGAGTGCGTTTGTTGGTAAAAAAAGTAATTTAGCTGGATACCTGGCGATTTCGGCTGGATTCTCATTGGAATCGGCTGGATTTTTCATAAAAGTAGCTGGATTATGATGTGAATCGGCTTGATTTTTAAGAAAAACGGCTTGATTTCAGGTAAGCACATCCGTTATTAAGATCTCATCAAGCATATATTTTCAAAAACCCGATTTTATTATCAAATACATATCCCCAAAAAGAATTTCCGACAATCCCACCCACGGATATACACAATCCCAATCCAAAACCAAAATCTCTCCCAAATCCCATTCATAATTGCTTGTCCACTACCATACATATGAAAGAGAGTGGAGAAGTGTGCTAGGACATTCTCCTATTTAATCTTTCATTGGAGGCCGCGAACATGAAGCAGTTAAAACCCGTAGTGATCATTTTCTCAATCTTTATCAGCATCATCTTTATTGTACCCACTTTGCTGGTACTCCCATTTTCCTCAGACAAGGAAACGGCAAACCTGGACGAAAAGCTGAAGAATCCACCATCCGTTGAAGAGTTGTCAAACTCAGTCGAGGTGGCGGTGTATCGTTCCAGTCAGGACTTAATCGAGAAGCTTCCCCTGGAGCAGTATGTCGTAGGGGTGGTTGCGGGTGAAATGCCTGCCGATTTTGAAAAGGAAGCACTGAAGGCACAGGCTCTGGCAGCAAGGACGTATATCGTGAATCAGCTTCTCTCGGATGATGCCTCCGTGCCGAAGGGAGCCGATGTGACGGATACCGTGTCCCATCAGGTGTATAAAAATCAAAAAGAATTGGCCACCTTATGGGGAGCCGATTATGATTGGAAGATCAAAAAGATTTCAGAAGCAGTCCTTGCAACAAAGGGGAAAGTGCTGACGTATGATGATAAGCCGATCACGGCCGCCTTCTTCTCGACAAGTAACGGCTATACAGAAAACTCCGAGGCGTATTGGAAAGATGATATTCCGTATTTACGAAGTGTGGAGAGCCCCTGGGATTCGGCCTCACCAAAATTCGAAGATCAAAAAATCATCCCGATCAAGGAATTTGAACAAAAGCTCGGCGTCACCCTGCCAAAGGATGGATCGGTAGGAACCATCACCTCGAGAACAGAAGGCAAGAGGGTGGCAAGCGTCGAAATTAACGGCAAGGGTTTCTCAGGTAGAGAAATACGGGAAAAATTAGAACTCCGATCATCGGACTTCACCTGGTATAAGAAAGATGATCATATCGTCATCGCCACGAAAGGGTTTGGCCATGGAGTGGGGATGAGTCAATACGGAGCCAATGGGATGGCGAAGGAAGGCAAGAATTATCAGGACATCGTGACCCATTACTATAAAGATGTCAAAATCACAGAATCAAATAAACTCCTGCAAAAAGTAACGGCGCAAAGATAAGAAAAAGGATTGAGCGGGGTCATGGTGACCAAACTCAATCCTTTTTTAAATAGGCTTCGAACCGTTTCATCATCTTCGTCACCGTATGATCGGGGTTTCGGAAATACGTGCGGTTCACGATCCAAAACAGGACCGTGACCCCGATCAGATCCTTGGCGGCATCGATCATCGTGGAGGATCGATACGGAACGAAGGACTGATGGATTTCATCCACGAACCCGTAAAAGATGCTGATCAGCGCAACGGTGAAATTCAATGTGAACCGAAGCCTTCCATGTGCCAGCAGCGCGAGCACAAACAATCCATATAAAATCCCGAACTCGACCAAGTGGAGAGACTCCTTGATGAACCGGTCCATCCCGTCATCAGGAAAGCGGATCACCGCATCATCCGGATTACTCGACATGATCCAGATCAGGATCATATATATGAAAGGTGCTGCAGTGAGCACATAAGTAAATAATTTTTTCATATCAAGGTCGTCCTTTCTGTTTCTATCATTTTACCATGCAGGGAGATTACTGGAATGTCCTAAATTGATATTTCCGAGGATTGTCACATGTTCTTTACCTTGGATCATTTCTTCTATTCGTTATTTTTAAAATATTATCCTTACAAAGTTGATTGGAGCGGAAGGTGCTCGACTCCTGCGGGAATAGCGGGAAAGTACGAAAAGCGGAGGCGGCTGGTCCAGCCCCGACAAGCATAAGATGAATGGGCTAAGAAGGCGGTTCTTGCCTTCTTGGCCCATTTAGCTTATGACCTCGAGGGGCTAGCCGCCGGAGCTGGACAGTTGAGACCCCACAGGGCAAAGCCCGAGGAGGCTCAACTCACGCCCCGCGGAAAGCGAGCACATGGAGGGGAAATCAACCAGCATTCGCTACTTAAGGCAATAAAGGTGACAAAAATATCATTAAATTTCAAAAACCATACATAATCCTCCCCCCTTTGTCGAAACATAATAAATTAAAATTTTTTTGCCAATGTGTATATATTTTCTGAATTCTGTTCAGAATGATTGCTGAGGTGATGAAAATGAGAGAGGAAGAAAAGAAACAACCTTCTCAAAACTTTTTGAAAAGACGTTGGGCATACCCAGCAATCTATTTAGCAAGTGCAGCAGTCATTATCACGGGGATTCTGTGGTACCAGGCAGGAAATGACGTAAACGAGAAAGCCAAGGATTACAGCTATGATGGAGTTCCTACTGATAATGAGTTCAACCAGCCTGCAGAAGAAGTCAATCGTTCATTGGAAAACTTTGTAATGCCTGTTTCAAGCCCTGAAGATACAGTGATCGAAAAACAATTCTACGACACTGAAGCTTCAGCCGAAGAACAGGAAGCTGCCCTAGTCGTGTATGGAAACATGTATTACCCGAACCAAGGAGTCGACATCTCGAAAGATGGAAAAGAATTCGATGTTCTGGCTGCCATGAGCGGTACAGTTACAAAGGTTCAAGAAGATTCCTTACTTGGTAACACGATTGAAATCGAGCACAGCAAAGGCATCGTGACTCGTTATCAATCAGTGAAAGATTTTGAAGTCGCGGTTGGAGATGTAGTCGATCAAGGACAAGCCATTGCGAAAGCAGGAAAGAGCTTATTCAATGAAGAAGCGGGCGTTCACGTACACTTTGAAATCCGTAAAGCGGATGTCGCCGTGAATCCACTTGAGTACTTCAATAAGTCTCTTGCCACTCTTCAAGAAGCACAGCTTGAAGACAAGAAAGTTTCAGGTGAACAGCCGGATGCTGAAGCAGCAGAAGAAAATGCCGTAGAAGACCAAGCCAGCGAAAACAAGGCTACTGAAGACAAAGCTACGGAAGAAAAAGACGCAGCTGAAGAAAATAAGTCCACTGAAGAAAAACAGGACCAGGCCAAGCCGAAACAAGAAAGTCAAGACAACGCTAAAGACGAAGAATAATCCAATAAATGAGGGCTGACCGAAAGATTCCGGTCAGTCTTTTTGTTGTCCCAAAAAATTTCCTTGGAAAATCGACAGGCTGGAAAGTTTACTGGAAAAGCATTTCCATCACGTTCCTATGAGGAAGTATGAACGAAATTCATTATATCCTTATTTCAGTAAAATGATTGCTGATAGAGTCAAGACGTTTTGTCGTTTTTTCTTTATTGACCAGGCTTTTTTCAATAAAGATAATGAATTCATGAATAAAATTTCAGAAAATTAAGTCTTTATAAGTTGGGAGGATGACGCTTCAAAAGACGACAGGAGGTGAAACGTTGATTTACTTCATGGCATTTTTACTAATAACAGGAGGATGCATCATCCTTGCCCTCAGGAAAAAGCGGGCATTCTATCTGACCATTCCATTCGTGTCTTTATTCATTTATTTTATCGTGCAGATCGCCATCGTCCCGGTTCCATTTTTCGAGACGGTGAAATTCATTTTCAGTTTAAAATAATGAGCTTGAAAAGGGGTTACATGTATGAAGAAGATTGATAGGGCTAAAGCGGATCAGTATTTTAAAGAAAAAAACCGATACATGGCATTGTACTTAGTCATCTGGCTTCTTTCCTCCTTCGGGGTGGTGCTGTTTGCCGAACGTCTGTCCACCATCTCCATCAATGGATTTCCATTCCATTACTTCATGGGTGCTCAAGGATCGATCGTCATTTTCATCGTCTTGCTGTATGTCAATGCCAAGGTGAGTGACCGCATCGATAAGAAATATGGCATTGATGAAAGCAGAAATGAGCAGATCAGCTACGGGAAATCGCTGGATCATTAAACCAAATAGAGATGAAAGCAAATAGGGGGAAACGATAAATGGATACTCAGTTTATAGTATCAACGTCGATTATTTTGTTGACGTTTGCGTTATATATCGGGATTGCGGTTTATAACAAAGCGAAAGCGACATCGGACTTCTATGTAGCCGGCCGCGGAGTTCCGCCGATCTTCAATGGGATGGCGATCGGGGCCGACTGGATGAGCGCCGCATCATTTATTGGACTGGCCGGTACCGTCATGATCCTCGGCTACGACGGCCTGGCCTACATCATGGGCTGGACGGGTGGATATCTACTCCTGACCTTCCTGCTCGCACCGCAGCTTAGGAAGTATGGGAGATATACGGTTCCGGAATTCATCGGGGACCGATATAACAGTCATACCGCACGGGTCATTGCCGCCATCTGTACGATCATCATCAGCTTCACGTACTCGATCGGTCAGCTGTCGGGATCCGGTGTCGTCATCGGCCGTTTATTCGAAATCGACGCCAAGGTCGGTACGATGATCGGGGTCGTCCTCATCGCCTTTTATGCAGCCTTTGGCGGGATGAAAGGGATCACGTGGACACAGGTAGCTCAGTATGTCGTCTTGATCATTGCGTATTTGATCCCGGTCATTTTCATGTCCCTGCAAATCACCGGGAACCCAGCCCCGTGGATTTCCTATGGGGAGCTCGTCGGAAAGATCGGGGAGCTGGACCGTGAGCTTGGGATTTCTGAATACTTCGCTCCGTTTACCAACGGGACGAAGTGGCAGTTCATGGCCCTGATGTTTACACTGATGGCCGGTACCGCGGGACTTCCCCATGTCATCGTCCGTTTCTATACCGTTTCCACGATGAAGGCGGCACGCTGGTCAGGGGCCTGGGCACTCCTTTTCATCGGTCTTCTCTATCTATCGGCACCTGCTTATGCAGCGTTCTCCCGCTTCATTTTAATGACAAAGGTAGCGGGAAGTAAAATCAGCGATCTGCCTTCCTGGACGACGTCATGGGTCGACACGGGGAAACTGCAGGTGGCCGATGCGAATGGGGATGGCATCCTCCAATGGAAGGAGATCATCATTTCCAATGATATCGTCGTCATGGCGACACCTGAGATCGCAAATCTTGGTGTGTTTGTCATCGGTCTCGTCGCGGCGGGAGCCATGGCAGCGGCATTATCGACGGCAGGCGGGTTGATGATCGCGATTTCCTCCTCCTTTGCCCATGATATTTACTACCGCGTCTTCAAGCCGAATGCGACGGAGAAGAATCGTCTGGCGGTGGCACGCTGGTCCATTGTCATTGCGACGGTACTTGCCGGAGTCGTTGCACTGAATCCACCGGGGGTCATCACGCAGATCGTCGCCTGGGCCTTCGCACTGGCTTCAGGGACGTTCTTCCCGGCCCTCTTACTGGGAGTCTGGTGGAAGCGCTCCAATGCCCAGGGCGTGATCGCAGGGATGCTTGTCGGGCTTGGGGTGACCCTCACCTATATCTTCCTGGCACGTTCAGGCGTGACCCTGTTCGGCATCATTGATACAGGAGCGGGTGTATTTGGGGCGGCGGCGGCCACGATGGCCAATATCGTCGTGTCACTGATCACGAAAGCCCCTTCACAGAAGATCCAGGAAGAAGTAATGGACCTCCGATATCCGGAGCAAATGACCTTTAAAGACGGCGAGGTTTGGGTGAACGATGATGTCGACTTCAAAGCCTGACCCGTCATTCAAAGAAGCTGTACACCTTCATCCCTTTTTTAAGGGGATGGAGCGTTGTACGGCTCTTTCCCTTTTTAACGAGAGTCAGAGGATAGGGGAAGTGCCGCTTGGAGAGGTCGGGACGGTCGCAGCCTCGATGCTGAACACCCTTTGGAAGGCGCAGGTGCCGGTCCCTCACATCCTCGATTTCATGACCGGCATCTTTGACCGTCTATACAAACGGATCGTACAGGTGGTGGAAGTGGGGCTTGAACGGGAAGGGGTCATCAAACCATGCCCTTATGCCTTTTACGTGATGGGATCTGCCGGCAGGAAAGAACAGTTCCTGATAACCGATCAAGATCATTTCCTCGTGTTTGAAGAGCACAGCAAAGAGGCAGACGAATACTATCAGGCGTTTGCCGACAGGGTCGTCAGGACGTTGGAGAGCGCTGGATGGAGATTATGCGACGGGGGGATGATGGCCAATCAGAAGGCCTGGAGAGGAAGCGTGGGCAGCTGGCAAGAGCGGATGAGGGAATGGTCGGTCCATTCGTCCGAAGAAACCTTCATCAACGTACAAAACTTTCTGTCCTACAGGTTTATAGATGGAAACGAAGATCTTCATATATCGTTTGAAGAGATGATAGAAGAAGAGCTTCAGAGGTCAAAAATTTTATTCGCCCGATTGGCGCAATTGGAGAACACAAAGCAGATCCCCGTCCTACAATCAGCCATCCGGTCTCTATTAGGGATGAGCCGTAAAACGGTTTCCGTTAAAAAAGAGATCCTCTTCCCGTTTCATCATGCCCTGCAGATCTTGAACGCAGCACACGGGAATACATCCGGAGGGACCCGGGAAAAGATCGATTATTTAATGGGTAAGCACTCCATTTCAAGTGAGTTTGCAGAAGAATTGACGGACGCATTTCACGGTGTGATGGCGCTGTATATGGACATTAAACAGAGTGGAAAGGGGGAGACAGTGCAGATCGCCACCATCTCTGCCAGTAATAAAGAACGTATAGTAAGAAACGTGAAAACGATACGGGAATTCCAGCAGATGATGCTATCCCATTATTCCTTACTGTAGAAAGGAAGTGAACACCATCCTTTTTTCAAAGAAAAAAATCAAGTGTCCCGTCCAATACGAGTCCGTCCCTCTTAATAAAAGAATCGAAGACCTCACCTTTGTCGTCTTTGATACGGAAACGACCGGATTCCGGGTGGGGGCAGAGGACCGGCTCCTGGAAATCGGGGCGGTTAAGGTGGAAGGATATCAGGTAAAAGAAAACCTCACATTTCAGACATTTTCCAATCCCCATCGACTCATTTCTCAGGAAATAATGTCGCTGACGGGAATCGGCTCAAAAGATGTCGAAAAGGCGCCGGATGCAGGGGAGGCGATTCATGATTTCTTCACGTTTATAGAAGGAAATAAAGTGGATGGCGTGGTCGGGCATTATGTGAGCTTCGATGAACTCGTCCTCAAGAGCGAACTGAAGCGAGCGGGACTTCAGCTGCAGATGCCGCCTTGCTTTGAGACACTGAATCTGATCGGATACCTCTCGCCTTCTTATGACATGAGGGATCTCGAAAGATACGCCCAGCTCTTCGGCACCAGGTTGTACCCGAGACACCGTGCATTGAATGATGCCCTGATGACGGCTTATTTGTTTGTGGAACTGCTGGAACTGTTAAGGGATCGACAGGTGGATACATGGGGGGAATTGATCCGTGTCAGTCGTGGAAGCGAGAGGTGAACACGGTGCGTATGACATTTCGGTGACTTGGAAATCCACTAGAAGGTCCGTCCCTCGGAATATTTTTCAGAAAATTCAAGCGAAACCTTGTCCTTATTGTGGTTTTTGTGCATATATGTGGGCACAAGCTAATAAAATGATACAAACCTATCAAAACAGAGAGTGTTTGAGGTGAGGAATCGTCGTTATACCATTGATCATTAGCCGAATATTTGTTTATACGTTGTAACATCAGGAAGCTGCAGTTATAAATAAGGCTTTCTGCCGCTTGCCCATGTGCAAGGGGTCTATACTATTCCATTGATGCGAAAGCGAGTCTCATTTCACACTTCTCACATCCAATTTAGGGAGGTCGAGTGGTGTGCACGATTACATCAAAGAGAGAACAATCAAGATTGGTAAGTATATCGTGGAGACGAAAAAAACTGTTCGTGTAATTGCGAAGGAGTTTGGCGTGTCCAAAAGTACTGTCCATAAAGATCTAACAGAACGACTGCCAGAAATCAATCCGGAACTCGCAAATGAAGTCAAAACCATACTTGATTACCATAAATCAATCCGGCATCTACGAGGTGGAGAGGCAACCAAGCAAAAATACAAAAAAGAAGAGCTCCACAGCTAACCGAAATACGCCAAGCCCCAGAATGATGGGTTGTGCTTGGTGTGTTTTTGTGTTTTGGGGGATTTCGGGATTTCAGGATTTCAGGTTTGCCTGCTGAATATTGGAGAATATTCAGCTGTTGAAATTTGTGAAAAATTCAACTGGTGATTATTTACGAATTTTTAGCCGGAGAATAATAAGGGAAGTTCAACAGTTGAATATCGTATGAAATTCAACCGTTAATCTCACTAAGGATTCACCTGTCAAAAAACAGCGTATATTCAGCAGCTGAACGAATCCTTCAAACACCCCCACCAATTCTTTACATCCCTGTAACATTCCGCTACCAAACTCCCACCCTTTTCCAAATAAATAACAATATTAATACATTTTTTTGACAAAGAACATCGCCATTCGACATATTTATGGTAAAATAATTAATTAGGTGAAAGTTTTGCCTTACCGTTTTAACGTAATGACATGAAGATAAAACCATAGATGAAAGACAATGATGAAATTGTAAAAGTAGAAGGGAGAAACACAAGATGTTCGCGAAAGATATTGGGATTGACCTTGGTACGGCTAACGTATTGATTCATGTAAAAGGGAAAGGTATTGTCTTGAATGAGCCATCCGTAGTGGCGCTGGATAAGAATACAGGCAAGGTGTTGGCTGTCGGGGAGGAAGCGCGCCGCATGGTCGGGCGTACTCCTGGGAATATTGTAGCAACACGCCCTTTAAAAGACGGAGTGATTGCCGACTTTGACGTAACAGAAGCGATGCTGAAGCATTTCATTAATAAATTGAATGTAAAAGGATTCCTTTCGAAGCCCCGCATCTTGATCTGCTGCCCGACGAACATCACGAGCGTCGAACAGAAGGCGATCAGGGAAGCAGCTGAAAAGAGCGGCGGGAAGAAGATTTACCTGGAGGAAGAGCCTAAAGTGGCGGCAATCGGTGCCGGAATGGATATCTTCAATCCAACAGGAAACATGGTCGTGGATATCGGTGGAGGAACGACGGATGTGGCGGTTCTTTCCATGGGTGACATCGTGACGAGTCAGTCAATCAAAATGGCCGGAGATAAATTTGACCATGAAATCCTGAATTATATTAAAAAAGAGTACAAGCTTCTGATCGGGGAGCGTACAGCTGAAGATATCAAGGTGAACATCGGAACGGTATTCTCTGAAACACTTGATGAAGACCGCAGGGAAATGAGCATCCGCGGACGTGACATGGTATCGGGTCTTCCTCGTACGATCACCGTGACATCAACAGAAATCGAAGGAGCTCTTCGCGAGTCAGTGGCCGTCATCGTACAGGCTGCGAAAAATGTCCTTGAGAAGACTCCACCTGAATTATCAGCGGACATCATTGACCGTGGGGTTATTTTAACTGGAGGAGGAGCCCTTCTTCATGGAATGGACACCCTTCTTGCAGAAGAACTGAAAGTACCAGTATTAATCGCCGAGAACCCGATGGACTGTGTCGCGATCGGAACGGGATTGATGCTTGAGAATATCGATAAGATTTCCAGAAGAAGAATCGGGTAAAACCTTTGCCCATTGATCCGATATAACCGTTGAGAGGTGAAGAAAATGTTTCGAGGATTTTATACAGTAGCTTCGGGTATGCTGTCCCAACAGCGGAAGACTGAAATGCTGACGAACAATATGTCGAATGCCAACACACCGGGTTATAAAGCAGATCAGGCTTCCATGCGGGCCTTTCCGGAAATGCTTCTGGACCGGATGGATGCCACATCGATCCCGACTGAAAAAACGCTCTCCCTTCCTTTTAACCAAAGAGTGGGGAAGCTGAATACGGGCGTATATATGCAGGAAACGATTCCTTCCTTTCTTCAGGGTGACCTTCAGGAAACCGGACGGACACTGGATATTGCGCTTCTGGACGGATCCATGCCGGTGGATGAAGAGACCGGAATCCGTGGATCGGTTTTCCTTGCGGTCGAAGGTCCGGATGGAAGTCCGAGCTATACGCGCAACGGGAATTTGACGGTGAACGGAAACGGCTTCCTCACAACGAACAGCGGTTTTTATATACTGGACGACAATGGAGAAAGAATTCAACTCGAAAGTGACCAGTTCACCGTTGGGGAAAAAGGGCAGATCCTTGTGGACGATAATGCTGTCGCTACATTGGGAGTGGGATATTCGAATAACCCAAATGAGCTGGTCAAGCGGGGAGACGGACTTTTCGCGAGGGAAGACAACGCAGCCCTTCCTGACGCCTATGGGGAAGACAATGTTTCTTTTACCACCAAGCAGGGATTCCTGGAACGGTCCAATGTGGATGCTTCCCGCACGATGACCGATATGCTGTCGGCGTACCGGGCATTTGAAGCCAACCAGAAGGTCCTCCAAGCCTACGACCGGAGCATGGAAAAAGCCGCCAATGAAATCGGCCGCGTCAACGGATAGCAAGTATTGTAAATGAATTTCGCCACTGAATACCTTATAATAGGGGAGAACGTGTCATGAATCGGACGATGATTACAGCAACCAACACATTAGGCCAATTGCAGAAACAAATGGATATGATTGGTCATAATCTTTCGAACGCAGATACAAATGGCTATAAGCGTCGGGATGCATCGTTTTCCGAGATGCTTGTACAGCAGGTGAAAAACCAGCATGTGGATAAGTTCGAAACGGGCAGGCTTACCCCTCTTGGAGTACGGGAAGGGAATGGTGCCAAGCTTTCACAGTCTCAGCTGATCTTAAATCAGGGATCCTTGAAAGCAACAGGCCGCTCCCTCGACTTTGCACTGACGAGTGACCGACAGTTCTTTAAGGCCCTCGCTCAAGATGGTGACAAAAGTGCCGTACGCTATACGAGGGACGGAGCATTCTTTGTCAGTCCGACCGGGAATGGGGAAGCGATGCTCGTGAACGGAAGCGGACTGCCGATCCTGGATGAGAATGATAACTATATAACGTTTTCTGAAGATGCGTCTTCCTTTCAGCTTGGCGATAACGGGGTTCTGACCGTTACCGGTGCCGCAGGAGGAGAAGAGCGGTTCAATCTCGGTGTTGTCACCGTTGAAAAAGCTCAGTTTCTAGAGCAATTCGGAGGCAATCTGTTAGGATTTGCAGACAACCTGGACGAATTGGGCGTCACGGAAGATGAAGTGGTGACCAACGTGACGGGTGGAGCACGATCTGATATTTCCATGGTCCAGAATTCGTTAGAAGGATCGAACGTGGATATCAGCAAAGAAATGACGGACATGTTGAATGTCCAACGATCTTATCAATTTCAGGCTCGCTCGATCTCCCTTGCAGATCAAATGATGGGCCTTGTAAATGGGATACGCTAAAAGGAGTTAAATGCTATGAGTGAAAAAGAGCTACTGCAAGAAAAAGCGACAAGAGAATCGGTAAAAGCAGAAAAAAAGGCAAAGCAAAAGGACGAAACCAGGCCATCACGCTGGGTGCGTGTGCGCATGCTCCCAATCTGGCTCAGAATCCTTCTGTTCATCCTTCTTCTTGCAGGAAGTCTCGCACTCGGCGCCGTCATCGGCTTCGCAGGCATCGGCGACGGCAAAGCAGCAGACGTCTTCAAAGCAGAAACCTGGCAGCATATTGTCGATATCGTCATGAAAAAATAATTGATGAGGGACGGACCTTGGAATAGTGAGCACTATTGGCTAGGATTCCTGTTGTAACGGGGATTGTGCAGCGGATTGGGCTTGCGTTTCGAGGTCCGTCTTTTATTAGGCAGGAGGGACGGACCTCCAATTTGCATCCTTTTTGGACAGAGAATGTTGATATAAAAGGATTCGCGTGTAAATCCAAGCCTCTTTTCGAGGTCCGTCCCTCTGCCCTGTTGCTATTACAACCCCGGTTTCTGTACAATAAGGTGTACATACATATTGGTAGGAGGAATCATGCATGCTTGATATTAATGAGATTAAAGAGATTATTCCCCATCGTTATCCGTTTTTGTTAGTGGACCGGATTTTAGAAGTGGAGGAAGGCAAGAAGGCGGTCGGGATCAAGAATGTGACGGCGAATGAAGAATTCTTCAATGGTCACTTCCCTGATTATCCTGTCATGCCCGGCGTGTTGATCGTCGAGGCACTGGCTCAGGTTGGTGCAGTGGCGATGCTGAAGGTGGAGGATAACCGTGGACGACTGGCGTTCTTCACAGGCATTGATAAATGCCGCTTCAAGCGTCAAGTAAAGCCAGGGGATCAGTTACGACTTGAAGTGGAGATGATCCGCTTCAAGGGGCCGATCGGCAAAGGGAAAGGTGTAGCCACGGTCGATGGTGAAGTCGCTTGCGAGCTTGAGATGATGTTCGCTCTTGGCGATAAGCAGGAATAGATATGGTATGAAACCGGGTTTGGTGTGATATTCAATCACGCTGAACTCGGTTTTTTTTACATTCCAACAATGCAGCTAAGGCACCAATCAGTTCCTATTTTTAACATTCCAAAAAATCGTTACCACTATGCAAGTATATTCAATATCAGGGAAAGCTAACAAAAGACCAACTTACGGTCTTACATTTCACGAACTTACACACAGAAAGGAGTCATGCATCATGAGCAAAAAGTTACTATCGGTCCTTGGTGGATCCGCACTTGCCGCTTTCCTTCTTGTAGGATGTAACGCCAACCAGGAGCCTCCTCCGGAAGACGAAGCGCCAGTGGAAGAAAACGACAACATGGATGAGAATAACGATATGAACGACAACGGGGATATGAATGAAGAGAACTACCCTGAGTCAGAAGACAAGAACAAGCAAGGCGATAAAGATGCAGCGAAAGATAACAATACGCCTGAAGAAGACGCTGTAGAAGATGATATTGATATGAATGATAAGGATAATAAGGACGAGTAATCTGAAGAGCAGAGGCGAGGTTTATAGCCTCTGTTTTTTGATATTTGCAGGACTTTACGCATTACTGTAAAATAGAAGTGAGAGAATATTATTATTTGGGTATATTACCATAATTTTCTCCAGGGCATTATCTATATAACATCAAGTGGTTATGTTATAGTAAAAATAATATATGTGTATAGGATACTAATTAGGGGGTACTTTACTTACATGTTAAAAAACTTATCATCGGGTACAAAAATAAGTATTACCCGCTCCATAAAAACCTCATTTGAACAGTATATGGCTTCAATTCAATGGGATGAAAAAAAATATGATATACAAGAATTCATTGCAGCATGGCGAACATACATAAATGAACATGCCTCCTGGTATATAAACCTGGATGAGGAAACGAAGAATGACCCCCAGTTTCATCAGGAACTGGCAATTAAGATAAATGAGACAATCGAAAAGATTCTTTCCGAGGAACCTTCCGAGGACCAGATAGAAAGTATTCATCATTTAGAGCAGCAATTAGAAGTAGATCTAACGTATTCTTGTAAGTTAGAGGCTAAATTTGTACAAGATAAATTAAAATTGATGACACAGGAAAAGTAGAGGTTCCTTTCTATTAATCTAAAACTCCTTCATGTGAAGGAGTTTTTTTATCGGGGCCTTGTGATGAATGAAAAATATGTGTTTACTCCACAACCAGTCAGTTTCCATTAGCATTCAGCCTTTTGAATTGAATAAATTGAATATATTCTAAAAACTCTTGTTTCGTCAATCCTTCCTCAATGGCCATTTTCACTAATTGAATCCATTCCTCATCAATATCCGGCTTACAGTTAAGTACTTGGTCCAGTGCCACTCCAAGTGCTGCCGATAACTTATCCAGGATCTGTATACTGGGGTTTTCCTGAATCCCCCTTTCGATTGAACTTATATAAGACTTTGAAATGCCCGATTGATTTGATAGTTGAATAATAGTCATCCCTTTTTTCTCCCTATACTCTTTTATTCTCTCACCTACCATTACATCACAGTCCTTTCCTGCCTAGTAAGTTCATTATATAGAACAAAACAGAATAAATAAATAACGAAATAGTAAGAAATCGAAAGAAAATTCAATATATAGAACATAAATAGGACTTTTTAACGAATTTTTAGGGGTGTACAAGGTTTTAGTATGATTTGATTTGCCTTTATACTATAAACATAGAGTGTTCTATAAAAAGAACAACCTGGAAGTAAAAGGCTGATTGCCGGGAAGGAGCTGAGTGGATTGTATAAGAAAATTTGCACCCGCTGTACGAGATCATCATTTAGCAGTTCAGAGGTTGGTCAATGGTTGTGTCCTTCTTGTGGATATGACCTGACTGACGGTAACTTTTATAAGGCATCTACATATAAAAATTTGACTCAAAAAGTCCTGCCACTTCAAAAAAAGATAGAAACATATAAGAAGTATTAGTAAATAAAGGTACCATCATCATTCGACACATCGAATGCATCCCTTTCCAATGATAGATGGATAAGAAGTTTAAAAAAAGTAAAAATATAGGTGTAAATGTAAAAATATGGGGTAAATATAATTATCAGAAAAGACAAAAAACAACACGATCTAATATAATGATTCAGTATAATAGACATAGTAAGAATGGAATAGGAATAAGACAGACAAAGGCAAACCTATTGAAAGGTAGGGACGCAAAATCACAGATCTAAGGTGAAGGGTACGATTTTTTAAAGAAAAGCGTATGTCCACTAGGATGGCTGGATTGCCTGAAATACTTAATGGTATTTTAGGAGGGGAGAACATTGGCGAATCGTGAACTTGATATGGAATGGGTTGAATTAGTTAGGCAAGCGCTCGAGGCAGGAATTCCTAAGGCAGATATCAGAGATTTTCTACACGGTCAGTCCCCGCAAATAAAAGAAGAGTATAAGGTCATTTAAAATAAAATCCTGCTGACATCAGCAGGACTTTATTTATTGCCTAATTTCCATTTATTAAATTCAATGAATTCACGGAATTGTTCTTTTGAAATACCTGAATCCATGGCTTCTTCCGCAATCTTTAGCCATTCATGATCAATATTCTGATCCTCTAGTTGATCATGTAATAAAGCATCCATTGGAACCCCTAAAGCAGCCGATACTTTCTCGAGGAACTGAATGGAAGGGTTTTGCTGCAGGTTTCGTTCGATCGAACTCAAATATGACTTTGCCACACCAGCTTTTTCAGCGAGCTCAGTCATGGACATCCTTTTTTCTTGTCTGTATTTCTTGACTCTCTCTCCAATCATCAGGGACACCTACCTAAGAACTTCATCTTTGAAATACAATTATATCATAAACGCTTACAGTGAATATTACATATTTTTGTAAAATTATACGCTCGGTTTTGCCGTTGCGGGAATGCGTGGTTTAGATACCATTTTCTCACGGAACTCACGGACCAACTCTTCTCCTGCATACCCTTTTTGCACTAAATCATCAAGGAGAATCTCTGCATATTCATTCCTTTGCTTCTTTAGTTTCCCTTCAAACATGATGCTAATATGCTCATCCATCTCTTTGATACAGCGGATGGACGTCATAAAGGCCGCCGGATCATTGGCTTTATGGGAAATCACAACCTGGATCTCCACGTCATTATTACTTTGCTGGGCTTTTTGAAAGAACTCGATATATTCGTTCGACATATACGTTTCGACAAGCCACGTACTCTGTCCGTCTTCTTTATTGATAATCAGACCGTCCACAATCTCAAAGTCATGCAGTTCATCGTTCTCCACTACTTGAAGTGAAATCACTTTAAAGGTTTTCATGAACGAACATCTCCCATTTAAAGGTTTTATAAAATTATATCATAGGGTGAAATGTTTCCCTAATACATTTGCCGATGAAAAAAAAGGACGAAAGATGCAATTTTGTGTATTTTACCATGATTTTGGCCAAAAAGAGGAAAATCTCCCTAGGGGAATTTCCGAAATTCAAGCCGTTTTGGCCTCGAATTTCGGAAATTCAAGATTTTACAAGTGTTGTAGATCGGAGGTAAGATGATAACACCTTAACAGAAAGGAGGAAATGAATCCAAGTGATCAACCAAGTGACCCTGGTGGGAAGGCTGACAAAAGACCCGGAAGTGAGAAAAACGATGGAAGGAAAATCAGTTCTTAGTGTTACGATTGCCGTGAACCGGCCATATAAGAATCAGCAAGGCCAAATTGATGCCGACTTTGTACTATGTACGATATGGAACCGTGCGGCGGACAACACTGAGAAATACTGCAAGAAAGGATCCGTCATCGGGGTGACGGGCCGCATCCAAACACGTTACTTTGACAATGATCAAGGAAAGCGGACATATATAACCGAAGTGGTCGCCGAAAACGTACGATTCCTGGATAATAAACCATCGTCCACTGCTACATCCGAATCGGGCAAAAAAGAGCCGATCGAATTACCGTTCTAATATTTTCGGGAGGGAGTTGGAGTTGTGAACACACTGCAAGATCTTGAAAAAAGAATCGATCGAATGGAAATCCTGACAGAAGAACTGATCAAAAAAGTAGCCAGAGTCAACGTCGAGAACTTCTACTTATCCCAACGCGTGACAGCCCTTGAACAAGGGTATGAATATCCGAACCCGGTATTAAAATCCTCATCATAATCGTGTAACCAACCTCAACCAGAATTCTTTCCATACGTACCATCCAACCTATTAGCACTGTCTCAAAATCCAATGGTCACCCGCAAGATCCCCCTGTTTTGCCTCATTAGACATAGACATATGTAGCAGTGAAGCAAGTGATTGAATCCCCTTATTTTCTTCATATTGAGCCGGTTTCCTTTGGATGGAGCTGGCATTTTTTTTTGTTATTTTTATAATTATAAAGGTTTCAGAGACATGGCTTTGAGAGGAGGTGTTATGTAGGAGAAGGGATTTAGTGCGAAACAAATTTATATTTTAATGAGATTGCCAGCTAAATTGACATAAAGGGGCCATTCATCTTGAATACTACAGTCTGACGGCATGGAGAACCTGGTTGAATGAAGGGAAATGCGTCATAATTTCATTAATTGCGTCTTTTACCATTTTAAACCATTCTGTATTGTCCAATTGAAACCATACCACAATTCCCAATCAACCCCATCCCACAACAAAAAACCCCTTTCCCATAAAAGGAAAGAGGTAAATCCAACAAATCTACTCCAACACAAGCAACGATTCCAAATCCTGATCTGATAATTCAGTGACCCACTGATCACTGCGGATGATCTCGTCATTTAATGCCTGCTTCTTCATCAGCATGGCATCAATCTTTTCTTCAAGCGTGCCTGATGATACGAGCTTATGAACGTGTACGAAACGTTGTTGACCAATCCGGTACGCACGGTCCGTGGCCTGATTTTCAACGGCCGGATTCCACCAGCGGTCGTAGTGGACGACGTGGTTGGCGGCTGTCAGGTTCAATCCGGTACCGCCGGCCTTCAGTGAAAGTAGGAAAACAGGGAATTCACCATTTTGGAATTTTTCGACGAGTTCATCCCGTTTCCCTTTGGTCATGCTGCCGTTCAGGAACGGAACATCCACATCAAACTGTTCCTTCATGACTTCCTGAATCATCTCGCCCATTGAAATATATTGGGTGAAGATCAGGCATGCTTCTCCCGATTCAAGAGCGGTTTCCACGATATCCTTAAGCTTCTGCATTTTTTCAGAGCGGGACAGAATCGACTTCGGATCCGGTTCCTTCAAATAGAGAGCAGGGTGATTGCATAGCTGCTTAAGCTGGTTCAGCATTTGCAAAATCAAACCTTTCCGCTCGAAGCCGCTCAGCGTTTCGATTTTGGCAAGGGTGTCCTTCACGAGCTGCTCATACAAGGCCGCCTGCTCAGCGGTCAGGTGGCAGTACTCTTTCTGCTCGAGTTTTTCAGGCAGGTTCAATTCCACTTCAGGGTCTTTCTTCGTACGACGCAATAAGAACGGTTTGATTTTTGCCTGAAGCTCTTTGACCTTGGCTTCGTCCTCGTCTTTCTCAATGGGGGCGATGTAATTCTTTTGGTACTGCGTGAATCCACCAAGATAGCCGTGGTTCAGGAAGTCAAAGATGGACCAGAGCTCAGATAGACGGTTTTCCATCGGGGTCCCCGTCAACGCAATATGGTGCTTCCCACTCAGCTTCCGTATGGCACGGGACTGCTTCGTATTGGCATTCTTGATATTTTGTGCTTCATCAAGGGAGATCGATGTCCATTCCACCAGTGATAGCTCGTCATAATCGATATGTGACAAGCCGTAAGAGGTGAGCACCACATCGGTATCCTTGATGGCAGCGGCAAAACTTTCACCCTTCGCACGGGTGGATCCGTAATGAAGATGAACCTTCAAGTCCGGTGCGAACTTCTCCAACTCCCGCTGCCAGTTTCCGAGAACGGAAGTAGGGGCGACAATCAGGGAAGGCGTCTCCGGTTTTTCGGTTTCCTTCACATGCTGCAGGTACGTAATCAGCTGAACCGTTTTTCCGAGACCCATGTCATCGGCCAGACAGGCACCGAATCCGAACTTTCGTAAAAAGAGCATCCAGCTCATCCCCAGCTGCTGGTATGGACGGAGCTCGCCGATAAACGAATCGGGTGTATCCGTTAACGGGATCGTTGACACATTCGTCAGCTGATGGATCATTTTTTTCATCGATCGATTGAGTTCGAGTTGAATACGAGCATATTTATAAGGGTCATGCTCATTATCATCTGGATCTAATTCCGTTTCATCATCATCCCGCGGGACAAGCTCCTGCTCGAGCATATCCTGGATCGAGATCCCCTCCTGCTTCGCTTTGGTCATCATTTGCTGAATCCTGCGAATCATGGCAGGGTCGAGCTTCATCCACTGCCCGCGGATTTTCACCAGGCGGCGCTGGTCGTCCACAAGCTGATTGAAGTCGTCCTCAGAAAGATTGACCCCATTCATCGATAGACGCCAGTCGAAATCGAGCATGGCATTGAGTCCCACGAAGGATTTGCGATAACTCGTGTCCGTGTTTTTAAGTTTGGCTTTCACCAGCACCTGGGCATCCTTCATCGCTTCCCACCAGGATGGGAGGAGGATTTCAATGTCCAGATCGATGAGCTTCTCACTCAGCACGGATAAAAAGTCCCAGGCGTCGTGCTCACCAAGTGAGGTCCTTAGAGAGCCATCCGTGTCACGTAGAATCGGCAGCATCTTCCTCCAGCGTTCCTGTTCTTCCGAAACATCCGGCAAATGTTTTTTCCAGGAAGGCGGGACTGTGTCTTCAGTGAGGGAAATAATGCGACTCGTTTTCTTGCGGTCTCGTAAAATCGTTTCAAGTTCCCACGACTCATCCTCATCAAGGGGCTCTGTAATCCGGAGTCCGATCGAAAACGGAAGCTCTTCATCTGAACCTGCGATCCAGTCACTCCACCGCTTCTCATCGAAATACGCATCCAGCTCCTCAGACGTCAGCGTACTATCCTTCAGCTTCTGGATCCGCTTCATCGCGCTCGATCCACCAGAAGCCATCGCCTCATTCAACGAACCCTGAAACCAGTTTTTCGTTAAGGTTTTGAGGGACGGACCTCCACCGTGAAGCTCTTCCTCCCAGAATTCATCATTGAAATTCGACCAGACTTCATCGGGGATGTGAAATTGCAGTCCTTTTTCCTGCCATTCTTCAAAACGTGGGAGCCAGCGACCGGCTTCCACCGCTTCGTAGATCACAGGGGCAATGGCGATGCACGCCTGGCCTGTCTCATCCCAGTCCCATTGGATCATGCTGCTGAAATGCTCACCGGCAAGAAGCGTCAGGAACTGCCACTTGGTGACCGGGATCCCGCCATCCGTTTCCTCGAGCAGGGTCCCGTAGTAGCTTTCTTCATGCCAAAGAAACAGCTGCCCCTTCCAGTCTTTTGGGGGGAGGAGTTCGCCTTCTTCGTTTTCCGCAGTGATGAAGAAACGGTCTTCGTATTCAGTTGTATGGACATTGATTTTGACGGAAGACAGTTTAAGCATCGATTAACTTACCCTTTCTGCACTCTTCTTGGAACGCACGTAATCGCTTGTATTTATCGAGGATATAGGTGAGATACACATCCCACTTATCGGTTTTCTTCGTTTTTTTATAAATCGTCCGGATTTTCTTCATATAGCGGACCGCCAGCTTGTAGCTGTCTCGGTTCTTCTGGTCGATCGCTGTGATGACGCCGGTGTAGTAGATAGGAAGGGCAAGCTCCGGCGCTTCCTTCGTCACGTCGCGGAGACCCATGCCTTCCATTTCGCCGATGCTGTAGTTCATATATCTCTGCAGCTCGACCCACTCACGATAGGCCTTCGCGCTGATCAAATATTCATTATACGAAAAGAAGCTGTACGGAAGCATGGAGAGCAGAAGCTCGTTCACAAGGGAGCTGTCCTTTTCCATCAGCCAATCCATCGGCAAAATCCGTACGAACCAGCGGACGAACCGGGTGGCTTCATAGTAGTCGAGAGTCTCGAGGTGATCCGGCATCCTGGACAGGATATTCCGCACAAGGAAGAATCCGGCCTCATAACGCTTTCCGACAAAAAATTTACGCAGCCAGAATTCACTGAACGCGACAAGCTCTGTACCGAGCTCATCGACGACTTCACCTGCCTTATTCAAATCCTCCAGAAGCAGATATTGGTGGAGGAGGGCAACGTTGTAGAAAGTAGTGTCCTTCTGGTCCTGCTCTACCAAACGACTGACCTCATCCCGGCGCCACGATTTCTGCTTGAACAAGTAGTACCATAAGAAGCGGTAGACCTCCGCTTTCATCATCGTACTATTCTGTTCCGAGTCGCTCATTTCGATCGTCTTGTTTTTCAAAAAGGCAATGTATGGATCAAAGCTGAACGGCATGGCATGAATCGACAGTTTCTCAACGGCATCTTCCATTTCGCCTAAGAGGAAATCGTACATGCTGTATTGCTCACGGCTCAGCTCGACATTCCTTTTTTGCAAATGAAGGTCGATCTCAATCGAGAGGTAAAGGGTCGCGAATAGCTGATAAAGAGGCTTCCATTCCCGTTCGAACGGCGCTTCCTTCATAAATCGCTTCGTAATATTCTGCACGAGAACATCCATTAAATAGGGCTGTCTTTCAAGTAAATCCAAATCTTCTTTTTTAAGAAGGGAGTCAAAGAACTGCCACCATTCTTCAGGCGTATTTCCCCGTGTTTTCCGTTCGTTCAATAGATCGCTGGCTTTCTTTAAGGTACCGTGCTTTTTCATTAAATCATCCAGTGAGCGGGGTTCCTGACTGTCGGGCTTTGACTGGCTCCGCCAATTCTGGATCCACTCGCTCACACGTCCGACCTTGTTATAGAGCATAAAGAAGGTCGCCATCTGATGCCGGCACCATTTATCCTGTGGACATGAGCACTTGCTTAACAGAGGGAAAGAAAGATTCAGCTCAAGGGTCACAGGCGTCACATCCTGCACCTCGGCCGTAACCTCTTCATCCCGGACCTTCACGTTCGAAACCAGATTCTGACGGAACAAAAGAAGGCCCTTCGACACGACATTCTTGCTCTCGTCCTGATTCGGGTCCAGCTCACCCTGTATCGACTGACTCATGGGAAGTAACTTATCCTTCAACTCCTGAATACGAATCGACATCAACCAACCTCTCCAATCTATAAAATCGCATTCTTTTATTATAACGCAAAAGGAGGGGGAAAAGGAACATGGGGGAGGGGAAGTGGTGAAAAGGGGTGGGGAGTTTGTCGAAATGTTGGGGTGGTGTGGCTATGGGTGATTG
>NZ_NTUP01000013.1 GCF_002561455.1 Bacillus sp. AFS015802
ATACGACTAGGTCAGTCTAAGGAGCTGTTTTTCTAACTCTTCAGCCTCCAATTTCAAATCCTTTTCATCCATTAACAACCGGAATAATCCTTTAATGATCAACTTGTCCGGATCCGATTCCCGGCATTCTGCTGAAATTCGATTCGCAATGTCCATATAATACGTAACTCTAGCTTTATCCAGGCCCTTTATCTTTTCATACAGGGACTTCCAAGCATTTTCCCTCTTTTCAAACGATATGAACGCGCCTTCCTTGTCCATGTCGACAGAAAAGGATTTCATCATGTCATCATCCAGAAGGGGTCTGCTGTTCCCACAAAGGAAATCACTTGCAAGGAGTGAAATCTGCCTGACCAAATGGGTCCCAAGTGTAGCGGGATCGAGGGTGTCATCCTGTGAAATCATCAACATCATATAAGATGAATAGATGGATTGAGTCATCCACATCAGGTCCCATTTATAGGGCCGGATTTCTTCACCATATACATCCAACAGGTTATGCTCGAGCCAGCTGAACAATCTCCCCCTCATCCTGTGCTCCATGGCCGCCAGTTTTTCACTATTCTTGGCGGACTCACCTCTCATATGCATCTTCATATAAGACTTATACTCCAATATTCCTTCGAATTGCACTTGGAACTGTTTGGCGAAACGCTCCTTTGGAGGCAAATTCCCGTCCAGCCCTACAACGAATGCCCGTTCGAAGACGAGCTGCTGATAATGTTCATAGATCGATATGATCAAATCTTCTTTTGATTGAAAGAAGGAGTATAGGGACCCTTTTGATATGCCGACGCTATCGGCAATTTGCTGCATGGATGTCTGATTGTACCCATGAGCTGCAAAGAGTTCCACTGCTGATTCAAGTATTGCATTTCGTTTATCCATTTAATCCACCTCTATATCCAGAGAACAACATTATTTTATCATTTTAACCATACCCGGTAAAAAATAGAAGAGCATTATTTCTTGACTGCATTTTATTTTTAGGTAAAATGACTAATGAGTCAATTATTAAAACAACTGATATATCAGTGTTTTATTATCTCATAAAATGAATAAATGACCCACAAGTCAAACACTATTAAAGGAGGAATCATACATGCTGAAAGCTATACTAAACCGTTCGAAAATCGTTTTGATATTCGTTTTATTGTTTGTCATTATCGGGATTTTCACATTTTTCCAATTACCCCAAAGGGAGATACCGGAAACTAGTGTCAACATCGGCACGGTAACGACCGTATATCCTGGTGCAACCGTTGACTCAGTGGAAAGGACGATTACCAACCCCATAGAGTCATCTCTGCAATCAATTGATGGCATCAAGGAAATCAATTCCTCATCAGCTGCAGGATTCTCTACCATCATTGTAGAGGTAGAAGATGGAGAAGACAAAAAAGAAGTGTTCGGGGATGTGCGGCAAGCGGTCTCGGATGCTTCAACATCTTTTCCGGAAGAGGTATTCGACCCTGAAGTCAATGAATCTACGGTGAAGATGCCGATTGTTTCTTACCACTTAACCAGTGATAAGAAGGAAACACTTCTTGAGCTGGATGATGAAGTGAGCAGATGGAAGGAAGAAGTCGAAGACCTTTCAGGTGTCTCAAGCGTGACGGTGAAAGGTCTGCCTGAGGAAGAAATTATCATCGCACTAAAACAGGATGATGTAAAGGCGGCAGGCCTCAATCCCGCTGCAGTCATGAGCGCCATCAATAATGAATATTACCCCACTCCCCTTGGTAAGCAGGAAGTGGATAAAGAAGTGGTTCAATTAACCGTTGATCACTTTAGGACCCTGGATGAGATGAACAACCTATTTGTCGGAAAGAATCCCCAAGGGGAATCGGTTTACCTCGATGACATCGCTGACGTCAAGGTATCCCCTAAAGAGATCAAAGACATCGTAACCTTTGAAGGAAAACCTTCCGTGTCCTTCACTGCATTTGTAAAACCGGGTGAAGACATCCCAACTGTAGATGAAAGAGTGAGCGATAAAGTCAAGGAACTATCAGATTCCCTGCCGCCGGATGTGAAACTTGTTCCTTACTATTCTCAAGCATCCACAGTAACGGACATTTTCGATGGATTATTTAAATCCCTTGCCATTTCGGTTGTAGCTGTCATTCTGACGACTGCCCTCGGACTGACGATTTCCGGCGCATTCGTCGTGGCACTTGCCGTACCGATTTCTGTGTTAATGGGACTGATTCCCCTGCCATTTGCCGGAGTGGACCTGAATCAGATTTCCGTCATCGGGGCCATCATTGCCCTCGGGATCCTGGTGGATGACTCCATTGTGGTGAATGACAATATTCAACGTCGTTACAAACTTGGTGACGGGGCACTGATGGGCGCTGTAACCGGTGTAAAAGAGATCTGGGTGTCAATCGTGACCTCCTCTCTCGCCATTGTGTTTACTTTTCTTCCGCTCATTTTCCTGTCAGGCGGAAATGGAGCTTTCATCAGGGCATTACCGACAGTCTTGATTACGACCATCATTGCGTCTACACTCGTCGCCCTGATTTTCGTTCCTATCATGAGATACTTGCTTTATAGTAAAACCAAGAAAAAAGTATCCGATGCTCCTGGACTTTTAGGAAAACCGTTGAATAAGATCGCGGACTTTTATGCCGATACGGTTCTTAAGAAATTTTCAAAAAGACCTTTCATCGTTTCTGCTATTGGACTTGTGTTTACGACGGCCATCTTTGGGTTGATCGCATTGACACCATTTGAATTCTTCCCGTCTGCCGACCGTGAAGAAGTAACCGTGGACGTCACACTCCCAATCGGTACAACGATAGAAGAAACATCCAGCACTCTGGAAGAAATGCAACAATTATTAAAAACAGATGAAGGTGTCTATGAAACTTCTGCGTTTGCAGGTACTGGATTACCGAATCTCTTCAACAGTTCTTTATCCAACACTGGGCAAAATACTGGCCAATTAGTGGCAAGAGTCGACCGTCAAAACCAGACTGCACAAGGATTGATTGATGAGTGGACGGACAAATTACGAAAGAAATACCCTGAAGCGAAGATCTTCATGGAAACGATCCAGCAAGGCCCCCCTGCAGGAGCACCTGTAACGGTAACGGTTTCAGGACCTGATATCGATCGATTGGTAGAGCTCCGGGATAAAATTTCGACTGAAATCAACACCTTGGATACCGATTTGGTCGTTGATAATGTCGGGGAAAAGGAACCAACGATCGAGTATGTGCCAAATCGTGAAAAACTCGAAGAAAATGGCATCACCATTAATGATGTCAGTCAACAGCTGCGCTTAGCGACAGAAGGCATCCCTATGAAAGCATTTGATAATGGGGTTACAAAACGTGATATGACACTCCTTTTAGCAGGAAACGAAGATGAAGTGGACCTTTCTTCCCTGGAAGTGCCTGCAGCCGCTTCAAACCCTGAAGGACCGCCAAAGCTGATTTCTCTTGAAGAGCTTGTGACTCCAGAGAAGAAGGAAGAACTTCAGCTGATCCCGCATAAGAATGGAGAGCGGGCCATCACGATACGAGCCTTCCCAGGGGACGAAGAGAACTATAAAGAGAATGTACAGAAAATCGTGAAAGAAGTCCGGGAAGATCTTGATGACAATAACTACTCCATTACATTGGGCGGAGAAAATGAAGCGCAAAATGATTTCTTTGCGGAAATCACCATATTGTTCATCATTGTGATTTTCCTGGTGTATTTATTAATCGCCCTTCAGTTCAACTCTTTATCTCTGCCATTTTTGGTACTGGTTGCTGTGTATCTGGCGATTGCCGGTGCGATTCTCGGTTTGTTTGTCACTCAAACACCGATCAGCTTCCTGGCCGTGATGGGCATGGTTTCCCTGACAGGAATTGTGGTGCGGAATTCGGTTGTATTAATCGAATTCATTGAGCAGGGACTGAAAAGTGGAATGAGTGTCAAAGACGCAGTCATTGAATCCGGCCGTACGCGTCTGCGCCCTATCCTGCTCACCGCCCTGACCTCGATAGTGGCACTGATCCCAGTGGCAGTCAGCGGCGATGCTTTATTCACTCCGTTAGCGGTTACGATTATTTCGGGTATTCTATTCTCAGCCATCTTAACGCTGATCATTGTTCCAATGATGTACCTGGTCTTCCACCGCTTCAGAAGAAGAAAACGTGAAGCTTAAATCGAAACATCCTGAGGGGAGACATGGTCTCCCCTTTTTTACATTTCCATACCACTTATGTGGTTAAGAATAAAAGATCAAAGACAGTTTTTTTATGAAATAAACTTTCCCCTTGAGATATTTACCTCCATCAAGCATTATAAGATGGTGTTATATTTTATACTTTTTTGGAGGAACAACATGACAACTAAAATAAATTCAAAAGCGATCCTCATAACCTTTATGATCGGTGCGTTTTTCGCCATATTGAATGAAACGTTATTAAATATCGCCCTGACAGAATTAATGGAGGTCTTTGACGTGGATGCCCCCACGGTCCAATGGCTTGCAACAGGCTTCATGCTGGTGATGGGTGTGTTGATGCCCATCTCTGCCCTCCTGATTCAGTGGTTCACGACAAGACAGATGTTCATCGGGGTCATGAGTGTATTCCTTCTCGGAACCGTGATAGCAGCCTGTGCCATGAATTTCCCCATCCTCCTTGCTGGCAGGATGATTCAAGCTGTAGGGACAGGATTATTGATCCCCGTCATCATGAATGCCCTGCTATTGATCTACCGGCCGGAAGTACGAGGGAAAATCATGGGGACATTCGGTTTGGTCATCATGTTTGCACCAGCCATCGGACCTACTTTGTCAGGTGTCATCGTCGATTTCCTTGGTTGGAGGTGGCTATTCATCACCGTCATCCCCTTTGCCATATTTTCGATCCTTTTCGCAATGAAATACTTACAAAATGTCGGTGAGGTTTCCCGTCCTGCTGTCGATGTATTCTCCATCATCCTATCATCCATCGGGATTGGCGGGATCGTCTATGGATTCAGTGCCGCAGGTGAAGAAGAAGCAGGATTCACGTCGGTCAAAATCATTGCGATAATCGCCATATCAGTAATCAGTATCCTACTCTTTGTCCTGCGGCAATTAAAGCTTGAAGAACCCCTGCTTGATGTCCGGGTCTTCCGGTATAAAAGCTATACAAGGGGTGTGACGATTTTCGTCATCGTCATCATGGCCATGTTTGCATCTGAAATCGTGATGCCGATGTACTTGCAGGGACCTCTCGGATATTCAGCTAAAGCAGCAGGTCTATTGTTACTCCCAGGTGCACTCCTAAATGGTTTGATGTCTCCCACAATGGGCTCCCTTTTCGATAAATACGGACCAAGAAAACTCATCATCCCTGGTACACTGACGTTGGTGGGGGTCATGATATTCTTTAGTTTCATCAATCCGGCAACACCCATTTGGTTATTTGTTCTAGTCTACATGCTTCTCATGTTGTCCATCTCAGCCATCATGATGCCTGCCCAAACGAATGGGTTGAATGAGCTGCCCAAACACCTTTACCCGCATGGGACCGCCATTGCCAATACATTGCAGCCCGTTGCCGGTGCCCTTGGTGTTTCCATCTTCGTCAGCATCATGACGCAAAGTCAGGCAGGGTATCTCAATGGGCACTCAGGTCCGGTAACTGAGGGTATCCTTCATCGCGCAATGACCTATGGCGTTCATCATGCATATTGGTTCGCATTGGCCCTGGCCTCAATCGCATTCTTGATTTCAATATTTATCCGTAAAGCGATTGCCCCTGATTTTGACGAAGCAGAAAGTGAATAAGTCCAATCTATATATAACAAAAAGTCCGATGCCATTTCGGGCTTTTTTCATTTTTACTTATTAAATCATATCTTCTTGAGAGCTATGACTGTACGTCACTCATCTTCAAGAGTAAAATGAGCTTGAAAACAAATAAGAGGAGGACCATTATGGAGAATGAGATAAAAATCATTGAGGATATTCGTGCTGAGTTACTAAATAGCGTGAATGATCTAACAGATGAACAATTAAACAGCAAATTGGAGGAAGATCGGTGGACGATCATGCAGGTGCTCGATCATCTATATTTAATGGAAAGATCCCTGACGAAAGCCATCCAGATGACCCTACAGAAAGGCGAAGAGCAACAAGTCGAGTCTAAACCGATTCACTTTACGGTCGATCGATCGACTAAGGTAGACGCCCCCCCTTTTGTCGTCCCTTCAGAAGAAAAACAGACCCTACAGGAAATGAAAGATAAATTGGGAGCGTCACGTAAAGATCTTCTTGCCTTCCTGGAAACCACAAACAAGGAAGCCTTACAGAAAAAAGCATATCCTCATCCTATCTTCGGTCAGATCCGTTTAGATGAGTGGGTTCCGTTCATCGGCTATCATGAGAAGAGACATTTAGAACAGATAGAAGAGTTGAAGTCAAAATTATAAACGTACATTAAAAGGATCTGTTTCTTATTGAAACAGATCCTTTTAGAATAGACATCCCCTCTACACATTCAAATCCCGCTTATCATAAAACATTAACGTCACAACTCCCAAAAGACCTATCAACACAATCGATATCCACACAAATACGAGGTCCAACCCTCCACCATCCATTACATTCTTTGCTTCAAAATACTTAAATGGAGTGAAATATTTCAAACCCTCGATTTTTTCACTCAAGTCGATGGCAAAGGATAGAATAAAGGTAAGTAACAATACGGCTGTTGCGATTGCCGCTGCTTTACCCGGCTTTTTGGAGTAGGATGCAATGGCTGTTCCTATCACTAAATATAATACTTGTAAAATGAACATTCCCAGCATGGTGATTCCGATATCGCCTGCTACCCGAGCATCACTGTAATGTCCCACAATCATCAAGGAGGAAATCCAGGTGATCAGGGAGAGTATCCCTATTTGAGTCAATGCAGCCAAAAGCTTGATCCCTATAACTTCCTTCCTGGGAAGAGGTTTGACAAATAGAAACTCGGCAGTTTTATCCCTTTCCTCCTTGGAAATGATCGTTGCACCTGTGATGGCCGCATGTATGGTTGCCAGTAACAAAATATAGAGAAAGAGCACTCCGTAATATCCAGTCGCCGTCGACATATCAAGGGTACCGATACCAAGAAATGCTTGCAGAGATTTAGGCATCTCTGCCATCAACTCATTCATGGATTGACCTGAAGACGAGAAGCCCGCATACTTGCCCATTCCAGATCCAATCAAAGCGATCATCCCTATACACCAAATGATGAGGGATTTGCGATGAGCCTTCATTTCTCTTAAATATACGTTCATATGATCTCCTCCTTCTATACCGTATGAATATCTTTTTTATTGTAGATGATAAAACCGGCGATCAGGGAGACGGCGATCAACGCGATTCCCACAACCAGGAAGGACCATTCATAACTTTCATGATTCATAATATACGTGTAATCAAAGTATTTAAAAGGTGTGAAATAACGACTCGCTTCTTCCGTTGCAGCCACCATCCCTGTTAAAAAGAAAGCGAATACCACTCCCAGAGATAGGCTGATGACGGATTTCACCTTACTAAATACTACGGCGATGAGCATTCCAATGGAAAACATGATCAATTGAGTAAAGAGAAGTGTAATAGAAATCAAGAAAAACACGTTCAGGCTGAATGCCTCCACCTTTACTATGTTGGCGACAACGATGGCTGAAATCACGTAGACGATATTTGTAATAAGGATCGACGTCAGGGCTGCCAGCACTTTTGAGGAGAGTATCCTCGTACGTGTGACGGGCTTGGTTAAAAGAAAATCAGCCGTCTTTTCCCTGATTTCCTTCGAGCATATGGAGATTCCCAGATTCATGGCCTGAATGGCACCGCATAAAGTGATATACAGAAATATATAAGAATAATATCCGTTTAGGGACCCAATGCTTTCAACCTCAATACCCAGAGCTTTTCGGACACCCTCTGGAAACCCTTCCAGCAGCTTTTTGAATTCGTCGATTTCTTTAGAAATCGACGGAAACATGGACATGAATAACATCATCAATGCAACGAGTACCAATGTCCAGGTAAGGGTCGACTTTCGGGAAGCCTTTAGCTCATACAGGAAAATATTCATAAAGGATCAGGCCTCCTTTTCGTAATAGTGCATAAAGATTTCTTCTAAGTCAGGCTCCTCGATCCATAGATTCGTAATTTCAATATCTGCTATCTTCTTCATGACCATATTGATATCCCCTCTGAATAGGAAGCTGACATGATGGTCTTTTACTTCAAGATTGCTTACGCCCGCCAGTTCAAAGTATGAAAGATCGATATCATCCATGATTTCTATCTTAAACTTTTTGTGATTGTTTTCTTTTAACGTACTGATCTTCTCGACTTGCACGATTTTTCCTTCTTTAATGATCGCCACCCGATCACAAAGTCGCTGAACTTCACTCAGAATATGAGATGAAAAGAGGATGGTCGCTCCTTTTTCATTTTCAGCCTGGAGAAGTTCAAAGAATTTTTGCTGCATAAGGGGGTCCAGCCCTGATGTAGGCTCATCTAAAATGATCAATTTCGGTTCATGCAGCAATCCCTGAATGATACCAACCTTCTTTTTATTACCAAGGGACAGATCATCAATCTTTTTGGTTACGTCCAGATTCAACATGTCGGCCAATTCTTTTATCCTCTGAGTACAATCCTTTTTATAGAAACTGGCGGAATACTTCAGAAGGTCGATCACCTTCATATTATCGTAATAAAACACTTCAGATGGCAGATAGCCTACTTCCTTAGCAATTTCAGGCGCATACTCAATGCAGTCCTTACCGAAGATGGTTGCACTTCCACTCGTAGGCCGAATCAGTGAAAGGAGCGTCCGGATAGTCGTCGATTTCCCTGCTCCATTCGGTCCGATAAAACCAAAGATCTCCCCTTCTTCTACATGGAAACTGATGTCAGTGATTCCCCTTGATTTCCCATAGGTCTTTGTCAGCGAATGAATTTCGATTACATTCATCAACTTATCCTCCCTCTACTTTCTTCTATTTATAAAATGAGACTTTCAATAATTCCACATAGGCATCCATTTCCGCCAGCACTTCTTCTTGATTGATCTCAGCTACAGAAAGTGATTTTGCTTTCTGCTGTTGTTGATTGGCAATCCCTTCAAAGGTCCAGTAAATAATTTGAATCGATTTTCCCACATCGATCCCATCCTTGAATTTTGATGTATCGACATTAGAGAATAAAGTCGCAAAACTACTCTCCACCATCTTCGCTTTATATTTCTCGATGTCGTCTTTCACATCAGGAGCTTCTTCAGAAAAAGCACTAGTAAGAAAATTGATCAGGTCGGGATATGCAGAAAAAAGTTCAAACTTAATCAATGTCACTGAGCGAATCGTGACGAAAATATCATGTTCCTCCCGGTCGATCCTCTCATATATCTTCTCTGTGAACAGATCCGATAGATGCTCATACAGGGAAACGTATAGTTCCTTTTTACTTTTAAAATAATGAAAAAGGATGCCCTTTGATATCTTCGCTTCCTTCACGATGGCATTCGTCGAGGCTTTCTCATAACCGTTCTCGGCAAACACCCGGGTTGCCGCCTTGATGATCCGTTCCTCTTTCTCCGGATCGATGTTTAGCGATTTAAACAATCGTTCTCTACCTCCTTTAAAAGGACAAGCGTTTGACCACTGTGGTCAATTTCATTTTAATACTTTTGACCACAGTGGTCAATGTTATTTTTGAATAGTAATTCTTCTTCTACTTCTTTAAAAAATGAATGGAGTTTCACGATATACAAGTATATAACCGAAAAAAATAGCAAAATTTCATAGATAAACTTGCACAAAAAAGAACAAACGTGTAGTATATTTTTAAAAGGAGGAATATTATGGTATACAGAGTACGAACCTATGAGATCATTCCAGATGTTTTACCACAGTTCAATCATTTTTTTCATGAGTATTTACTCCCCAACCAGATACGCTTTGGAGCTGTATTAATTGGCAGGTGGGTGAACATGGGAAGGACAAAAATCACCGCAATATGGAAATATGAATCAATGGATCACCTTAAACAAATTGAAAAGAGTATAAAGGAAACAAGCCTTCATCAGATAGCTCAATCTTATAGAAAGACGATTGAGCCTCTGTTTATATCGACGCATGAAGAATATTGGAACATGACAGGGAGCTATAATGGAGAAGGAGATGTAAAATGAAACCGACCATTCCAAGAGAACCGTATGTACCGCATCTAACCCTGAGCGAAATAGAGTTTTTAACAGAGCTTACATTTGGCTTGGAGGTAAAGCCGAAAGAGTGTGACGCCCTTTTCGTCTTCAGTGGAACTCATTCTTGGCATTGGGAGAAATCCGTAGAAGCTTACGATGAAGGGTATGTCCGTAAAATCATTGTTACCGGTGGTAGAAGTTTGACAGGAGTCCCTCATCCGGAATGGGAAGGAAACCGACAAGAGAATCTTTCCGAAGCCGGGATCATTATTTCCCATCTCCTGCAGGCAGGGATCCCGTCTCACTCTATCGTTTATGAAGAAAAATCCACGAATTCCCTTGAAAATGTTCTTTATGCAAAAAAGGTTTTTGATTTCAACACAGTACATTCACTGATGGTGGTATGCAAAGGTCATGCAACGGGGAGACAACTTCGTACCCTACAGAAGCATTTACCTGACGGAATCGAATATATTCCTTATACATTCCCCACCACGTATGAGGAGAACGAGGTGGACAGATACAACTGGATGGAGTCCGATATTGGTAGAAAAAGAGTATGGGGAGAGTATTTACGGATTGAAAAGTATGGGAAGATGGGGCATTTACTTCCTTTATAAAATGGATTTGTCATTACGAAAAAAGGGATCTAAACAAGCTCAGGGGGACCCCTGAGCTTTCTCATTTATTTCACCCGTACAAACGTGCGGTTTCCACGCCTAAATAAGCGAACGAAACGCCAAACGTGTAACTGAGTAAAAGATACGTAATCAGTAGTTTCCACTTTCTATCGGCAAGCAGCTGAATGTTCTCCAGTTTGAACGTGGAAAAGGTGGTGAAAGCTCCGAGAAAACCGGTTCCTAGAAGAAGGATGCCTGATTCGTTGATTCCAGTCCCAATCACGAATCCGAGAAGAAATGATCCGATCAGATTCACGCATAAGGTGGCGTATGGAAAGTCCGATGTAATATATTTCTTGAACAAGCGGCTGATCCAAAAGCGGGACATGGCCCCAAAGAAACCGCCTAATGCGACCATCATTCCTTGAACTATCATCTTTATGCCCCCTTCTGTTTAGATTGAGTGAATGTGTGTTTTCCGAACGTATAGCCAGCCCATGACATCAACAGCCCACCGAACGCACTCCCCAATACATACAAAAAGGCCGTAAACAAATGGGAATGGGAAAGAAGATTCACCGTTTCCACACTGAATGTCGAGAACGTCGTGAAGGATCCGATCAATCCCGTTCCGATGGCGGTTGCTGCCATTGGATGGATCTTCTTCAGTTGAAATAAATAGGTGGTCACCCAGCCCAAAGTGAAGCTTCCGATCATATTCGCCAGAAAGGTACCGATAGGAAACGTAAAATCCCACCAATCCCCTGCAAGTATTCCAAGATAATATCTCAATAGAGCACCCACCATACCGGCAGCACCTACGAGGATATAGACCATATTTTCACCTCAATCATTGGATTTCTTAATGAAAGGACTCCTACCAATACAACTGTATCAGTAGGAGTCCGTTTCTTTTCAATACATAAGGCAAACTCCTTTGCCGTTCACTCTATTTTACCAACCCCAGAATTTATTGCCAAATGCTCTACATTAATTTCGTAATAAACATGGTAGCAATGCCGAAATAGATGAGGAGTGAGAGGATATCATTAATCGTGGTGATCAATGGCCCCGATGCGACGGCTGGATCAACGTTGAACTTGTACAGGATGAGGGGGATGATGGTTCCTGCCAACGTCCCGATGATCAGGGTGATCAGCAAAGAGCTTCCCACTACAAGGCCAAGCACGATATTCCCCTGCCACACAAATGCGATGATGGCGATCATGAGGGCACATGTCACACCGATGATGATGCCCACCCATAGCTCACGGAAAATCAGCTTAATGACTTGTTTCACATCCAGATCATTCGAGACCAATCCCCTTACGACAACGGCAAGAGATTGCGTACCCGTATTCCCGGTCATTCCCGCAATCATCGGCATAAAGAATGCGAGCGCCACCACTTGTTCCAGGGTGGCCGAGAACCTGTCAATGATACTTCCCGACACAAGACCAATGAACAACAGCAGGATCAGCCAAGGCAGACGGCGATAGGCAGCGACGAGTGGTTTGGTTGTAAAGTCAATTGATTTACCTGATGCGGATAATTTCTCGATGTCTTCATTGGCTTCCTGGATGACAACATCAATGATGTCATCGACGGTAATGACCCCAACAAGCCTTCCATCTTCTTCGATGACAGGAAGAGTGATGAAATCATAACGGCTGATCAATTTCGCCACTTCTTCCTGATCCGTATGGACATCCACTTTCACCACACGGCTGTACATAATATCTTCTATTTTATCTAATAACTCACCAAGCAATAAATCCTTATACGAAATGACACCGATCAATTTTTTCTCTTCATCGATGACATACAAATAGTTCAGATACTCCGCAAGTTCCGCGAAATGCTTCAATTTATCCACAGCTTCACGGACCGTATAATGTTTAGGTATCCAGACATACCGATTGTTCATGATACGACCGGCCGTTTCCGGTTGATAGGTCATGAGATTCTGGACGACCTGAGACTCAGCCTGGTTCATTTCTGATAGTAGTTCTTCTATCTTCTCAGGCTCTAAGTCGGTCAATAATGTGGCGAGATTATCATTTTCCATCAAGTCGAGGACTTTCGTCGACTTTTCGATTCCCAATTTTTCCAAGACGACCAACTGATCTTCTCTTTCAATCTCCTGAATGAATTCCGTTAATTCTTCGAGAGGTAAATATAGCAGAAATTTATTCCGGTGCTTGGAGGGGATATGTAAATATTGCTGAGCGATATCATAAGGCTGCAGCTCTTCAATAATCGTTAAAAAAGTATTTTTCTTGCCATCTTTCAAGCTTTGAATGATGGCAAGGGTGATTTCATTTTCCGTCATGGCTAATGTCATAATGCGTACTCCTTATGATGTGTTTCTATTTGGATGAATGACATGGGGAGATACCTTAAGGAAAGATTCCCCCACCTTCCTAGTCTCTCCTAAATTAGATGGAAACCCCACTTCAATTCAAGTCTGAGTCTATCGATAGGATTTCCATCAACTCATCCTCCGTCATGATCTTATCGATTCTTTCATCCGGATCCAAGACTTCCTTTATCAAGTGCCTCTTTTTATCCTGAAGCTCGTTCATTTTCTCTTCGATCGTCCCTTTGGCGATAAGTTTTATCACCTGGACCTTGTTCTTCTGTCCCATCCTGTGAGCACGATCTGCCGCTTGTTCCTCGACAGCTGGATTCCACCACGTATCATACAGAATGACCGTATCGGCACTCGTTAAGTTAAGCCCAGTTCCTCCTGCTTTGAGTGATATGAGAAACAGATTGCGTTCCCCTTCATTAAATCGATTGCACATTTCCACCCGTTCTTCTGAGGGAGTGTTCCCATTAAGATAAAAGTAAGATTGTCCGTTACTGGATAGCTCTCTTCCCATCATCTCAAGCATTTTTGTAAACTGAGAAAATACAAGGACCCTTCTGCCAGACAACCGTGCCTCCTCCAGCATGTCCATGAGCTGTAAGAATTTCGCTGAGGAACCCTGATAACCATCTACGAATAGTGAAGTATGGCAGCAGATCTGTCTTAACCTGGTCAAGCCGGCGAGAATTTTGATTTTATTTTTCCTCAATGTGTTCTTATCCAGATGCTTCATTGTATCGTGCTTCAGCTTCGCAAGGTAGGCTGCGTACAACTCTTTCTGCTGGGGGAGGAGTTCCGTGGAATCTATGGACTCTTCTTTCCCTGGAAGCTCAGACAACACGTCTTCCTTCAATCTGCGAAGAACAAATGGCCGGATTATTTTCGCTATCTCTTTTTTAGTCAACCTGCTGTAATCCTTAAGACCCCGGAATAATCCGGGAAAAACAACGTGAAAGATGGCCCACAGTTCTTCAAGTGAATTCTCCACAGGCGTCCCTGTCAATGCGAACCGATTCTTTGCCTGTATCCCTTTGACGCTCTTCGCCGTTTGGGTGAGTGGGTTTTTAAATGCCTGTGCCTCATCATAAAAGACCGTATGGAATTCCTGAAGCCCAAACCACTTGCTGTCGCCCCGCAGTAAAGGGTAGGAGGTGATGATCACATCCGCATCCATCATTTTTTTCTGTTTCTTCCTTCGTTCAGCTTTGTTCCCATCCAGGATGAGGGTATTGAGGCCTGGAGCAAATTTTTCACATTCACTTTTCCAGTTATAGGTCAATGAAGAGGGACACACAATCAGAGCCGGATGCTTACCAGCCCGGATTTCTTCCAGTTCCGACACGATGAAGGCAATACTTTGTACCGTTTTCCCCAATCCCATGTCATCGGCTAAAATCCCTCCGAATCCATAATGGGATAGGGTCTTCATCCAGCGGAAGCCGGTTTTCTGATACTCTCTCAGCTTGGTGTCCAATGCGGGTGGGTCAGAAATCTCCATACTGTCCGGATTCATAATATGATTGTAAAATTCTTTAAATGAGTTTTCAAACGTAAACGGATGTCCTGCATCTACAGTATCGAGAAGATGAAGGCTCTGGTGCAAGGGAAGCTCGAGTCCCTTCACGAAATCATTCTTATCAGCCTGAGAAGTATGAAGGAATCTCTGGATCTCTTGAAATTCCTTGGACTCCAGCGACAGCAGTGAGCCGTTTCGCATCCTGTAAAATTTCCGCTTTTCTTCAAGGGCGTCCAGGATTTCCATTACCTGTCTGTCGGGGATGCCATCCATCTCAAACGAAAACTCCAACCAGTTCATTCGTTCCTTTTTCACTTTGACCCGGATTTTTGGTACATGATTCCCTTTGGAAATCCTGTTTCTTACGGCCGTAGTCGCATAGATTTGGACATCCTTTTGAAGCTTCGTCACTCCATAGGTTAAAAACTCATATTCCAGATCCTCATTGTGTAAAAAGTAGCCTCCTTCCGTTTTCCCGAAAGAAAACTCGTCCATCCATTCAAGAATCCTATCCTCTTTCTCAACATCCCGCATCAACAGGGACCCTGCTTTGGCTTGCCGGGTTTCAAGGGGATGGATGACGACATGCTCATAATGGAATTCAAGTCCCGCCAACAAACGATTTTTCACTCGGTCGAGATATAATTTGGCCACAAGGGGAACCGATTCCAAGCTTCGGGAAATGTCTTCTGATATATCGACTTTCCCTAATTTCTTCAAACCAACAGCGACTTTCTCAAGGAAAAATCCGATTTGATTTTGAGGAATCGTTATGTAATCTGCCCCAGAATGGTCCAGCAGTCGTTTTAATTCAGAAAGTCGTTTGCAGTCCATGGTTTCCAGCTGTGTAAATGAGCCATCATGAATGACAGTTTGATACTCTTCCATGACGATCATATCCATTAAGCCCGAGATGAATAGACGATATCCGCCTTGTTCCTCTTGTCTGAACTGAAACTCCAATGGAAGAGGCAGTTCCTTTTTCCCTATGCCTTCGAAGATGCGATCACTGTACTGTACTTTCACGTTTTCCTGACGCATTAATAACGATAATAAGGCCTCCCATGACGATGATGGGATAAGTAAACATTCACCCTGGTTTTTTCCCGCAGGGGAATCCTTCGAACATTTCAGGAGATATTGAATGACGGCATCCGTTTCATTCTCAAAGCAATGAAATTCGGGATTGAAGATAAAAGAGTCTGTCAGTGCAAAGGGCTTCCCTTCGGTGATGTTTGTCAGAAACTCCCCTACCCTCTGGACCTTGTGACCCTGTATGGAAAACTCAATTCCGAGCATTCCCCGCCCATCTTTGATCTGTACCGGTTTGATCAAAAATTCGGTTGGGAGTATCTGTCGGTTTTCAAAATGCCGTAGCTTACTTGTCGAGCGGAATGACTCTTCCTGAAACAGGGTGATAAATTCCTCCGTTACTCCGGTTTCATTGTTTTCAAGCGGTCTCTGTTGATCCTGTATGGCCAACAGCGCACCCGCAATATGCTGACAATCCTTATCAAATGAAGCAAGCTTCGGACAGCTGCACCGGGCTTGTATTTCTCCGGTGGTGATTTCTTGAATGATGACTTGGAAATCTTCCTCCCCCATTACGGTTACACTATAATAATCGCTGGTATTTTCGCCTATCTTCACTTTTCCGGATCGGTAATATGCCTCTCCCCGTTTGAAAGAGACTGTACCACACCGGTCTTTTATCAGTTTTTGATGTATAGCCTTCAATGGTATGGTTCCTTCCATGAAAATGTTTATGAATGAATCATAGTAGATCATTCTTATGATAACAACAAAGTGGGAAATTAGAAACAATGAGAGGGGAATACTATATTAATAGAAACGTATAATTACGGAATGATCAACATAGGATATAGGGAAGCAGAAAAAAATCCGCACTATGAGGCCAGTCATAGTCCGGAAAAATGATCATCGGATTGTCTACTTTTCGATGTGGTTCAATAAGGATATGATGAAACTTCCCGCTTGGAACATGAGCATGAAAATGTAGTATTCCTCCATCATCTTCACCTCCTTCCGGGGGAAATATTTGTCCCCATTTGATATCTATGTTGGAATGACTCATTTCATGCGTTTTTTTGTAGTGAAATGGATATTGCCGATGTAAAATCGAAAACCCTGGAGGTCTTTTGAGAGACCACCAGGGTTTTTGATTGATAAAGTAGAGACACGGACGAAGAAAAGCATCAGCGAAATATCTATTCTATTTGCGAACATGCGTCCTGCCACACACACCGTGTAAACCTTAAAGTTCATGAAAGTTTCGCTTACATCATATTTTCTATTGCATACCGGGACTTTTTTATGTAAATTAGTCAAGTATGTTTAATAGGAGGTATCATCATGAATCACACACAAACCACTCAACGGGTTCAAATAGCGGCAGCCGATCCATCGGCACTTGGACTTTTCGGACTGGCTATGGTCACCCTTGTCGCTTCGTCGGCAAAACTTGGATGGACAGACGGGGTTTCGTTCGTATTGCCATGGGCGATTTTCCTCGGAGGCATTGCTCAATTGATGGCAAGCTTTGGGGATGCCAAACATAATAATACGTTTGGAATGACGGCATTTGGTGCGTTCGGATTATTTTGGCTTGGAGTCGGAACATCCTGGCTGATCTCATTCGGAGTATTCGGTCAGGCAGCAGCTGCAGCAGTCGATCCACAACAGCTGGGGATTGCTTATATTGGCTATCTGATATTCAGTATTTTCATGACAGTTGGAGCGATGGAAACCCATAAGGTTTTATTAATTATCTTTGTTCTCATTGATTTCTTATTTATCGGTCTTTCCTTGTCTACATTGGGGATTGCACCTGAAGCTACACACAAATTGGCAGCGATCTCTGAATTGTTTATCGCCCTATTCAGCTTTTATGGTTCTGCCGCAAGTGTGCTGAACACACACTTCGGGAAAGAAACCCTTCCGGTCGGAAAGCCGTTCGGAATATTTAAATAAACACAAAGAAGAGCTGGATGAGTGACTCACCCAGCTCTTTTCATAGTAAAAATAACCACCTTAACAGACGGTCACCTCACCTCGCCAATCCTCTCTCGAATGCAGCTAAATGATTCTGTGAAGCATCTCTCAATTGTGTGAAGACGATCCTGACATCCTGAGGAAGATTAAAAGTCAAGAACCGATCATACATAGCAATATTATCAATCTCCCCTTGGACTCCTGCCCCATAGGCACTCTTGAGTGAATCAGGGGTGGTTGTGTAAGATTGGGATTGATCTTCAGGAAGCGGTATTCCGTAGCGTTGGAACAAAGTCTGCAATGCTGTTATATGGCGCAACTCTGCTTCTTTAATCCTTAGAAAAGTCCGTACGTTTCCGAAATTCTGGATGATCCGGTCATATCGGGCCTGTGCCAGGTATTCATCCTGCATGGCATATATAAGCATTTGGGGAACCGAGAGCGTAGAGGCAGCGAGAGCTCCTTTTGCACCATAATCCACTTGTCTTGATAAACCCCTGCTTCCTTTATTCTTCATCATATAAAATAAAAACCACACGGCGTGATTCTGTTCATCTGCAGCTGCACGGCTGAATGTTTCTTTTATATATGAATCTTGAACCCCATTTGCAACGCTATGATAAAAATCAACAGTATCCTGCTCATCCCTAAAGGCAAATTCAAGTCCCTTTTTGTATGAATCCGGACAACCTTCCTGCAGCTCGGGACTGGGCTTCATTCCTGTAAGGTTTGCATAGATTTCACTGAATGCCTTCAAATGACGTTTTTCGTCTTTACGGATTTCAAGAATCCGCATTCTTTCATCTTCTGTCGGTGCTTTATTCGCAAGCTTTTCGTAACAAATAATCGCACTGTATTCACCATTGATGGCTTTCTGAAGATTGGTCACCAGAGTATGACTCTCCGGTGCCCTCGAGTATGCATCCAGGTAAAAGGGTTTGAATTGACGGTAAAACTGATATGGATTCATTCTACGTAACACCTCTTTTTTTCAGTCAATACATATTGTATGAACAATAGAAAAATAGGTGTCAGTACCGGGTCAGCTCTTTCCCTGGACGTTTGTGTAGACTTCCAAAAGATCGGTCACCAACATGCCATTGATTTTCATACCTGCTAACTCACTTCCAGAAATTTCAACATTCTTCAGATTGCAATTTTGAAGCTTACTGCCACTAAGGTCACAACGGTCAAATCTTACTGGTTCATCTGCACCCTCGAGGTTGGTGTCGTGAATGGTTACACCATTCAGTGTTACATGAGCAACCTCACTGCCCGACAGATTCAGGTCGGCAATCAAGGATTTTTGCAGATTGATATTTTGGAAGCAAGATTCACTGAGATTGCAGTTGTTAAACACCGCTCCCATTAGATTGCTGTTAGTAAACGTGGAGTGACTCCCATTGATTCCGTAGAAGTCTGTCTTCTCCATATTGCAATGTTCCACCTGAAGTTCAGAAAGGTCCTCGCGCTTTAACGTATCGCCATGAACGCAAAGCCCCCTCAACTCCCCATCAAGAACAGCCTCTTCATTCATTTCTTTCTCATAGCAGAATTCATCATCGGTTTCAAAAACTTTCCTATATCCCATCTTTTCATAAAAATAATGATTGTTCAGCTGACGGCTTGACGTCTCAAGCTCCCAAGTCCTCACATGGGGATACTCATATTCCATTCGTCTCATCACGTTAGAGCCGATTCCTTTTCCTTGTTGCGAGGGATCAATGAATATCCGATCGACTCTTCCATGACGTTTGCCAACCACCGTTAGAATCAATCCACCAACAATGGCACCTTCAAAGAGGATCTTGAAATAATCCAATTCCCTTATCATATATTTTCCCATTTCTACGGAATCATAGCCGGGCGGCTGAATGTTGTAATCAACGACACCGGTGTGACCACTGAGCCATTTTTCTTTTTCCATGTCGAAAACGTTCTTTTTTATTGTGGTTAGGATGGAGGCGTCCTCAATATGCGCCTTCTCTATTTTAACTGAGCTCATGTTCGTTTCCCCTTTTAACTATTGAAATAGGTTTCTATCACTTTCAACACCCCGAAAGCACCGGAGCTCTTATTTGATAGTACAACTGCTTTGATATCCTTCTCGGGGTAATATGCAGAATGAAAGCTCACCCCTGGATCATATCCCATTACATGATGCTTATCGGGTTGATTCAACCACATCCCATACCCATAGTCCACACCCTCTTTAACCTTTGCATGGGATTTTGAAATCAGCTTTGTTCCCCTTTCACTTAGGAGCTTATTTGTCAAAAGGGATTCCCAAAACGAAATCATATCAGGTCCAGTAACGTATGCCCCTCCGTCCGCCCCGCCCTGTATGGGGATGGAAAACACATTGGTCCTCCAGGAATCTTCTGGTTCATCAATGTATCCGTAGGCCGTATTTGCTGGTAAACGATCCAGACGAAAATATCCCGAAGTGTGCATATTCGCAGGTCCGAAAATGTGTTCCTTGATATACTCCTGCACCGTCTTCCCTGAAAGCTTCTCGATCACCAACCCGAGAATGATGTATCCGGCATTATTATAATCAAACCGCTCGCCAGGAGGGAATTTCATATGTCCGTTTTGAAAAAGCGGGAGAAAATCTTCTCCCTTCCTCATTAAATACATAGGGGTCTGCTTCCATAGCTCTTCAAAATCATCCATCACATCCTCGTCAAAATAATCTGAAATTCCAGAGGTGTGTGTAAGTAAATGATGAATGGTCACTTTGTCATCAAAATGTGGGAATCCAGACCCCAGACATTCTTTTATCGGTGTATGAAAAGACACTCTTTCCTCTTCGACAAGCTGGCAGATGGCAACAGCGGTGAACAACTTACATCCTGAAGCAATTCCAAATCGCGTATCAACAGAGTTGGACCGTCCTTCACTTCGATCGGCATGGCCAAAAGCAGTTTCAACAAGCAGCTCCTCCTGTTTCTTAACGATAACCGTTCCTGAAAAACCCTCTTTTTCTGCATGTTCTTTGATCTTGATATGTAGATCCTTCATCTGGAAACCCCTTCTCTATTTTTGTGATTATGGTAAATTATAGCATATAAATCTGATCTCTTTCTCCATTCGGAGGCAAACTTATTAGACATAGATGCTCTTTACCGATATAGTTGTAGTAACATTATTGACCCGATAGAGTTTTTACATGCAAGATTAATAGATTAAAGGAGGAACGACTCGTGTCTAATGAATACAATCTGGCTTCATCGGAATTCCATTCTTTAATCACCACTTCTAAAAAATTGTTCCAAAGCATCAGTAAGCACCTCGGTGTTCAAACCGCTTACATCACCAGACGGGGTGATGATGCAATGACCGTATTAAGTTCTTATAATGAAAAGGAGGACATCATACCTGAGGGATACTCCGTTGCATACGGGGATACATACTGCCGTCTAATTATTATGAATGAGAACAATGAGATGCATAAGGTCAACCTCGCCAAAGATGTCATAACGAGGGAACTAGAAGTCACTTCTCAACTTGGGGTAAAAGGATTCCTGGGAGTAACCTTAAAGGACCCAACTGGAGGAGTGTTCGGCACACTTTGTGTGATGGATAAAAATGAAAAGGTCTTTTCTCAGGAGGATATTGACTATCTTCACGTGATGGCGGACGTCCTTTCTCACATCTTGGAGTTGGATCAGACTAAATTTAATTTGAATTACTTGAGTGTCCCCATCATCCCCATAACGGAAGGAATTGCATGCCTTAGTATTCAGGGGATCATGGATGCCAATCGATCGGAACAGATGATCAATAAGGTCCTGGAACATGGAGCAAGTCACGGTACAGATTACTTTATCATCGATTTGACCGGGCTTCTCATTCTGGATGGGAAATTTCCCGTTGCATTCAGTAATCTCGTACAGTCTCTTCACCTAATGGGCATTGAAACCATCTTAACGGGCATCACCCCGACCATCGCCATGCACGAAAAGGAGAATGACCAACTCAATCATCTGCCTATCGTCAAGGTGCGTAATCTAGAATCTGCACTTAAGCATATTGGATTCAAGCTGACTGAAACGTCCATCCATTGACACAAAGAAAAAGGAGAGTCTCCCTTTCTGACTCTCCCTGACTGTCACCCTGCATCAATCTGTTTCCGGGGCAGGCTTCCTGGTGCCTTTATTTTTTCAAGATTAGCTTCTTAAACTTCCTCTTCCCCACCTGAACAATCATTCCATCTTTGATTTCCACGACCGACTGCACATCCAAAACCTTTTCCGAATTGATTCTGATGCCTCCATTTTGAATCATTCTGCGTGCCTCACTTTTTGAACTTTGCATGTTAAGGGCCACCAGAAGATCGACTATGGAGATCTTTTCTTCACCCTCCCATTCTATTTCTGGAATTTCATCAGGAAGGGCACCTTTTTGGAATACGTTTTTGAACTGGCTTTCCGCTTGTCGAGCCGCCTCTTCTCCGTGATACATTCTAACCATCGTTTTTGCTAACAGAATTTTGGCGTCTCTCGGGTGAAGGGTCCCTTCGTCTAATTCTTTCGCTAACCTCTTCTTCTCTTCCAGTGATAAATCAGTGATCAGATTAAAATATTTGATGATCAACTCATCGGGAATCGACATCGTCTTTCCGAACATTTGATTGGGATCTTCATCAATCCCGATATAATTATGCTTGGATTTCGACATTTTATCTACACCGTCAAGACCTTCAAGCAAAGGAAGCAAGATGACCACTTGTTTCTCCTGGTTGTAATGTTCCTGTAGATGTCGTCCCATCAGGACATTAAACTGCTGGTCCGTCCCTCCGAGTTCTACATCGCTCTCTAGTGCGACGGAATCGTATCCCTGCATCATAGGGTAAAACAGCTCGTGAAGTGAGATCGGTTTCCCTTCTGATAACCGGCTGGAGAAGTCATTTCGCTCAATCAACCGGGCGACGGTGATCTTCGATGATAATTGGATGACATCCTCCAGATTCAAGGCTGAAAGCCATTTTGAATTGTAATGGAGCTCCACCTTTTCTTTGTCGAGGACTTTGCCAAATTGTTCAAAGTATGTCTTTGCGTTTCGCTTCACTTCTTCATCCGTCAATTGTTTTCTTGCTGCGGTTTTTCCGGTTGGATCCCCGATCTTACCGGTGAAATCGCCAATGATAAGCTGGACGATATGACCGTTTTCCTGAAACTGCCTTAATTTATTCAGAACGACCGTATGACCGATATGAACATCTGGTGCGGTTGGATCAAGCCCCAGTTTGATCTTTAACGACTTTCCAGTTGAGATTGAATTCACCAGTTTTTGTTTCAATTCCTCTTCCGGAATGATATCCTGTACTCCATTTCTGTATTGTGCCAACTGCCTTTCGACTTCGTGTTGTTTATCTTTTGTAAGTGATTCCCATTTACAAACCATGATTGTTCCTCCTTGACTGATGATGGTAAAAAAGCATTTCAATTTAAATCTCCGTTATATTTGTGATTTCGCAGCTAAAGCAAATGTTTTTCCGTTAGCTACTCAAAATCAACTTAAAAAACCACGCCCCTAAAAAAAGGGACGTGGTTTACGCGGTACCACCCTTATTGAAGATCTCTCTTCCACTCGATACGGATAACGGACCGTCCGTTCTTTGCTACTGTTGTGTTCACAAAAAATGTTCAGGGAGGTAATTCGCGCTTATCCGTGTACTGATTTTCACCAAGCATCAGTTCTCTACGACAGGGAGATAAGTCACTACTGATTCCCATCATGACATGTATGATTTTGAATTTTCATTCATTTTACAGAAAAATGAAGAGTATGACAATAAGAATGTTAAATATTATTTCACAACTCCCATTACAAAACCATCGTACCCCTTTGATCCGACGGTCTGAACGACTGTTGAGTCAATCCTGTCTTCTTTCGATAACATATCGACAAAGGTACGCACACCTTGAACACTATCGTCTTCGCTGTTTTCATCGATGACCCTTCCGGAGCGAACGACGTTATCCGTAATGATGACCGTTCCAGGCTGTGACAATTGAAGCGCCCACTTCAGATAATTGGCATTATTTTGTTTATCGGCATCGATGAAGATGAAGTCAAAGGTCCCCTCGAGTGTCGGCAGTGTATCAAGTGCTGCGCCTACCTTGATTTCCACCTTTTCTCCAAAACCTGCATTCCTGATATTCTCCTCTGCGACCTTTGCATGTTTATCACTATATTCCAAGGTAACAAGCCGTCCATCCTCAGGGAGAGCACGGGCAAGCCAAATGGTGCTATAGCCTCCAAGAGTCCCGATTTCAAGAATGGATTTTGCCCCTTTGAGCCGGGCAAGTAATGAAAGGAATTTACCCTGATTCGGGGATACATCAATAGCTGGCAGTTCTGCTTCACTATTCGCTTTCAATACAGATTCCATGATTGAATCCTTTTTTTGAAGTTTACTAGTATAATATTGATCGACTTTCGTCCAAGTATTGGCTGAGGTCATCTTTTTCACTCCTTATGTATTGAACTTGTTTTATCATAGCATATTTTACCATATTTAGTGACATTGTTTTAAACTGTTTTCAATCTCTATGATTGAATAATCCAACCTAAAAGAAAAAGCACCCGGCCGGACGCCGGGTGCTTTACACGTAATTATTTCTCGATTTTATTCCCTTCGTATATCTTCACATCAAGAGGTGCAGCCAAGTATTCTGGTGCCCTTCCTACAAATGATGTGAAATGTTCACTCGTATTGTGACTCTCGACGGCAGATGAGTCCTTCCAAACCTCTACCATAGTATAGACACTTTCCCTCTCCGTATCTTTCATTAGATCATAAGAAATGTTGCCTTCCTCGGACCTGGATGAGGACACAAGAAGGCGTACCTCTTCTAAAAATGCCTGTTCTTTGATTGGGTTAATCTGAAATTCTGCATGAATGATAATCATATTATTTCTCCTCTCTATCGTAACGTTATTTCCATTCCGTAATGGATTCGATCGGTAAACGGACCGATTTGTATCCTGCGTCCGCAGCTTTACCGATTGATATCAGCATAACTGGATAATAACGGTCTTTATCCATACCGTATGCTTCAGCAATTTGATCCTTTTCGTAACCGCCAATCGGATTTGTATCGTATCCATGGGCACGAGCCGCAAGCATCAACTGCATCGATACCAATCCTGCATCGATCAGATTCATTTCCCTGAACTGATCCACTGACATGGTTTCAAGCAAACCTTTAATGGCAGGAAGTTGTCTGTCTCTTACTTCTGCTGGCATATAGCCTTCTTCCACTGCCTTATTATAAATTTCATCTGCATAGTCAAGACTGTTCATATCAACGAATACAGCAATCACGGCAGAAGAAGTCTTCACCTGGGTTTGATTGAATTTAGCAAGTGGTGCAAGGGTTTCTTTCCCTTCTGCACTGTCGATCACAACAAAGCGCCATGGCTGCAGGTTAACAGATGAAGGTGCCAGTGTTGCTTCCGTAAGGATTTCCGCCATTTCTTCTTTGCTTATTTTCACAGATGGATCATAGTTTCGGATGGAACGGCGACCTGTGATGATTTCATTAAAGTCATTGATTTTTGTTTGATTCATGATGCATTCTCCTTTTACGCTAATGTTTAGAATTTAATGTCTTGTACATTATGTTGAATTCGATTCAGCATATCGGACAGAACCGAACGTTCTTCTTCTGTGAAAGTCTTGAAGACATTAGAGATGAAAATTTCCTTCTCTTCCCGGTAAGCTTGTATCTTCATTCTTCCCTCATCCGTCAAGCGGACAAAGGTAAACCGGTTGTCTGCAGGATTTTTACGCCGGGAAACCATCCCTTTTCCTTCAAGATGCTTTAAGTGCCTGGTCACAGCAGCCCCATCAATATTGACTTCACGTTGAAGGGCGGTCTGACTGATTTCTTCCACCTCAAACAGCTTGTGCAAAAGTTCCAGACGAGATTGACTGATACCGGTACAACGCTCAAATTTCGGACTCATTTGCTTATATATATCATTGAGTTGAACGATGATCTTCTCTTCTTCACGACACGAGTTGGTCAAAGCATCCTCCTCCTTTTAAATGGTTGACAGGTCAATCATTGACCCGTCAATTAATATAATATATTTCTAGATCATAGTCAATCAATTGGATTTTAGAAAGAAAAAGCCGGCTAAGATGGGTACTACCCCCTTAACCAGCCATAATCATTTCTTCACTTCCCTGTATTCAGTAGATAGCACCTTTAATTTAGTAATGATATCTGATTCATAGTCACCTGTCAGGGGGATATGATCATCTGCATATCTGGAGAGCCCCTCGTGATATCCTACCATGACGGAATACCTCGCTTTACTGAACATACTGATATCATTTGCATCGTTACCGAATGAAATAAAGTCTTCTTCAGCCACTCCGAAGGATGATAGTGCACTCCATTTATGTATATTAGCGGGACTGATATCCACTACCATTTCATTCATATGTATATTCACGACAACCTCCATTGCTTCCAATTCACGTGTTAAACCCTGAAAGTTCGAAGAGGTTAACAGCAATACCTTCACAATCGGATCCAATGATTCGACAGGAAGTGCCTTGGCAAGATTGGCAGGATCAAGGAAATGTAGAATGGGATGATTCTTTGGTCCTGTGTAAGAATAATCCCACTCGCCATCGATTAAATAAGTCGCTTCATAGTGATCAATCAGCTCATGGATCTTTTGCAGATCTTTTGGATGGAAGGAAGTAGAGTGAATCATTTCTCCCTCCTGATAAAGTAAAGATCCGTTTCCACCTATCAAAGGAAAAGAATGCAATCTCACATCCAGTACAGGAAGCATATCCCTGATTGGTCTTGCAGAAGCAAAATATATTTCGTGCCCACTCGATTTTAGTTCCAATAAACAATTGACGATTTTTTCTGAAACCGGTTTCCCTTTAAAGCATATCGTCCCATCTAAATCAAAAACAAACTTCATGAAAACCACCCTCTCTCAATATGTATGATTTTACCACATGATTGAAAAGTGAGTAATCATTTTTTTCAGTAAAAAGACTTACTCCTTCGGTAAGTCCATTGCTTGATAGGCTGCCTGATACTTTCCACCATCCGCCACTTCCGAATGATACAGCGCTTTAAGGGCGAACGTTCTCTCTAAATTCATCTCTTCCATCAATACCTTCAGTCGTGCCTGCAATTCCTTATTATCCCTGACTAAAAGTTTCATTTGTGATTTCATATATCTCATAAGGCTTTCATTCCTCTTTTCTTGTTGAACAATTCATCAAGTATAACACTGATGGTGCCGGTACTGAAGGTATTTATTATGGTACACCCTGTTCAATCTTTCACAGCATACCCATTGGCAAGAACTATCCGCTATTTCTATTCCATGAACAACCCGGTCACGATGATCCCTACCCCATTCAATGCAAAAAAAATACCATAAATCATCATGATCATTCCCGTTCCAAACCCATAAGGATCGAATGGGCTTACGGATAAACCAGTCAAGATAAATACCGCGGGTGTGAGCACTACACATACGAAGCCAGACCAAATTCTCTTCTTTTTATTCTTTCCTGAAAGCTTCACTACCGTAAAATTGGTTAAAGCTAATATCGTCATAATGATGATCAACAACAGAAACAAAACGCCCCAATCAGACAAAAAGAGCCCTCCTTATTTTCTCTAAATATACGCAATCCAGAATGAAATCCCCCAGCTAAAAGCGAGAAACAACAGACTCGCAATCAAATATGGACTTTTATTCGAAGTGCTTGCTGATTCATAATCATGCTTAAATTGGTTATTCGTAATAAACTTAGCGACGGTTCCTGCCTGATTGATTTGTGCTTTCTTCGAAATATTGGTGATCCATCCCAGTCCAAAAAAGCAGAGACTGGAAATGAAAGCCGTATCCATTAAGCTCCATTCTTTCAATAAGCTGACCATCACAGTAGAGCCCGTCATCAGCGAAAACAGGATCAATATGATCGTCAAGGACAGGAACCTGGAAGGAATAATCTTTTCCAGTTGTTTACTGAATTGATCAATAAAAAATGCCAAACCGGTTCCTATTATCAAGATGACAATCGTTAATAATAAATTGAAGTAATAACTCAAACTCGGGCTGCCTCCATTCATCGACTATTCATCTCGTTTGTAGGATAATGGCAAAAAGCGAGTACCTATTCAGGGGATCTGTTCAAGCACCACCTTCTTTTGCCATCCTTCGAACCAAAAAAATCCTTTCTGTTTCGTCTTTTCTACTAAATACGAAAAAACAAACAGAAAGGTTTCAAATTATCCCAAAATGATTATTATTTGGAAATTCCTATCTTGCCAGGTGTTTCCCCAAATAAATGCCACTTGCCGCTGCCTGCGATAAGGAATGGGTTTCTCCTGAGCAGTCTCCTGTCAAGTACAAATTGGAGACATTTGTCTCAAAGTACCGGTCCGTTTCTAACTTAGGCTCATAAAATTTCGCATCCAAACCGTACAATAGTGTGTCTGGGTGCATCGAATCACCAATAAGCCTTTCCACTGAGGCTAAAAACTCCTCAAGGGCCATCCCATACAATTCAGGAACCTCTTCCCGAACATTTCCGCATTCCGCGTTAAGGGACGGACCTACCAGATTTCCTTCCAACGTTTCAGTGTTCCTATGTAATTTGAAATCTTCCAATCTCTGTACGACAATCCGCTCCCGACCTTGATTAATCCCTCCTATGATATCCACTGCATAGTCCATCGCTTCATCATGGGATTGAAAATAGCGTGGTACGAACAAGCTGAAGTTCAGATTCGCACTTGGTGTATCTTCTTCACGGGCATTCTGTCCGTCCGGCATCACCACTCCATGCTGGTGTTTCCTTATGATCCTCCCCCGTGGATTCATACAATAGGTGGTCGCACTGAATGAATCCCTTTCGATCTTAAGCTTGGTTTCAAATGTATCCTGTAAGATCGATTGAAGCTGATCACCCTTCATTTCCACTCGAATCCCCATATCCAGCCTTGTCTTTCCCGGATAAAGCCCAAGTGATCCAGCTTGTTCTTTCAGCCACTTGCTTCCACTCATTCCGGTACCGATCACTAATTTTTCTGTAGTAAACTCACCTTTAGTGGATTTTAAGTGAAAGCCCGCCTCGTCTTTAGAAATGGTCTCGACACGGGTTTCAAAACTGAATGTAACACGATTTTTCAGCACCTCATACATCTTATGAAAAATGTCACTTGCCAGGCGTGTTCCTAAATGCCGGACCTTCGTTGAAAGAACCTTCACATCCACCTCAGCCGCTCTACTTGAAAGCGTCTCATTTCTAGTACTATAAGAAGGGATGATGTCACCGCCAAATTCACAGAGGATACGGTCTACTTCAATCATCAATTCAAGTGTGGTTTGCTGTCCGATTTTCCTGCCAAGTTCCCCGCCGAAATCATTCGTATAATTAAATTTCCCCTCGGATTTCCCAAGGCCAGCAAACCCAATGTACTTACTGCACAGCCCTTCACACGTACACTCTCCTCCCTCATCCAAACCACATGTACGTTCGCTCAGTTTCTTGCCAAGATCAATCATGTGGATCGAAGCATATTCATTGTGCTTCATCAATGTATAAGCGAGAAACACACTGCTTACGCCTGCTCCGATAATGGTGATGTCGTGATGATTCGATTGCATTCTCCCCTCTCCTTTCTTAGTTATAATTGTGGTTGTGCCACTTTTCCAGCACAGTTTCGATATGATCTCTCACTTTGATTCCTGCCCCCTGCCACTTCAGGCGGAAGTAACAGGTCTTAAAGAAATTTTCGATGTTCATTTTCTTCCTATAGAAAAGATAGGAATAGCCTTCTTCCTTGAAATGTTTATTTACCAGCTCCGACAACTCTTTTATCCATACGAATAGAGATTCAGCATTCATTTCTTTTTCAAGGAGTGCTTCAATGGCAAAAAATAGTCGACCATCCTCCTCGTCCATATAAGCACCATCTTTCAATAAACACCCTTTTATTACATTCAGACAACGTTGATGAAGCTCACTAGGAAAAGCAGGATGACGGATCCCTTCCACCAAATAATCCGCTCCGTGTGCAATGCTATGCGCCCATCCTTTTCCGTCTACATAGCCACGCGTATCTTCTTCAGCTTCTAAGTAAAGAAAACTAGCTTCGATTGCTTTATGAACCTTGTCAGCAGACAAAAAAGGCTGAGCACGATCTTTATTTAGAAGTACCGCTAGGACTAATGATGAAAATGCCCGGGTGAAAACCGAATCATCCTCCCTTTTTCCGATGCCAAAAAACAAATGATGTTCATCCATACAAGTATCGAGAAGAAATGACATTTGTTCTGATGATAAATAGTTTCCTTCCATGAATCTGTAAAAATTTGTATAGATTAATTGATCTCTAAGTTCTCCATCGGTCGAACCAATATGGATGATCATTTCATTTAAAAGCTGATCCAAATCCATACCTTTCAATGAATCAGGATGATTAAAATCAATCTTTCTTAATTTCTCTTTCAATAGACTTTCTGTATACATATAGGCATTCTCCTCACCAAAAGGTTTCCATTTCCATCCTATCATATATAACGGCTTGAGGTCCGTCCCTCTACTTATCTTTCAAACTGTGATGAAGATAGGGGATGGAGGCGAGTGTGGAAATGGTTCCAGCCAGCATGATGGTCAGGTTCGTTCCAATGGCCTCGGCCAGTACTCCTGCGAGGAATGCTGCGAGGGGCATGAATACCCATGTCATGAGGCGGCTTGTGGCCTGGACCCTTCCCAATAAGTGATCGGGTGTCAACGTTTGCCGGATCGTGATGATGCAGGGACTCATCATCGAAGCACAGAAGGTTCCGACTGCATTCATGATCACAAGAGCGAAATATGAGTCCAGCATACCGAAGCACAAAATGGAAAGCCCTCCGATGACTGATGAGGTGAACAGGATCCCACGATACGAAAACCGTTTTCGAAGGAGGGATGAGGCTACCGCACCTGCTATGGCACCTACTCCACCCATTGAGAGTAACCATCCAATCATGACCGTATTTAGTTGAACGGAATCTTTTAGATGAAAGACCAATAAGGTAAGGAATAATGTCGTTCCGAATACAGAAGAGACCATGGCCAGATTGGTGTAAAGGATCGGCTTGGTCTTTGCAACAAACTCAAATCCTTCCCGGATCTCACCCCAAATGGAATACGTTGAGGGAATTCTCTCCTTCACCTTCATCCGAAGACTCGCAATGGCAAGAAATGATACAAGGAAGCTGATGCTGTTTATCAACAGGGCAAATCCGGGGTTGCAAAAGGAAATGATCAACCCTCCTAAACCGGGTGCTAAAAAAACTGCTAAGTTGAATATCCCCGAATTCAGTGAATTCACAGCCTGAAGGTCTTCTCTCCTCACCAGGCCAGGCACTGAAGCAAATTGAGAAGTATTATAGATTTGGCTTAATGCTCCGATACCAAACACAACGGGATATACCATCCACATCTCCAGGGCACCCATGATAAATAGAATCCCGATCATCCCGACAAGTATACAACGTCCTAAATCGCATAATAGGAGAAGGCGCTTCCGGTTAAATTGATCAGACAAAATACCCGCAAAGGGCTGCAATAGAATCGGCAGCCGCTCAAGAGCTGCTACAATCCCCATACTGACTGGTGATCCCGTGATGGATAACACCATGAGTGGAATCGCAATTAAATAGATTTGATCCCCGAAAAAAGAAACCAGATTCCCACCCATAAACCTGAAAACAGAATAGTTTTTCTTTAAGGGCGGGAATTCATCCAATTGATTTAACTTGACCGCACGCTCTCCCATGTACATCCCCCTTTTACTAATCAGTTAAATACTGCATCAGTTCATTCGATAATGATTGAACAGCATTCTCTTTCAAGCGATACTTACCATCTCCTGTTTCCACAAGCCTTGCGGACCTGAGAATTTTCAAATGGTGATGGACGGTGGATTTCCCCATGTTCAGCTCATTCGTGATTTCCTGGAGTGTACGCTCTGAGCCCTTCAGCAATTTCACCATTCGGAGGCGCGCTTCATCACCAAGGGCTTTATGCTTCTGAACCAGAAAGTTACTTGGCATGTATTTATCATCCGGATAGATGCTTTCGTTGGCTACAGGGTAATAAAACACCTTTACTCCTTCCACATCCCCTTCCACGTTCCAAGGGCGGTAAATGGACTGGGGGATCAACAGAACTGTATGCACACTCGGCTCGGGAAGATATGTGATACCGCCTGTCGCCCATTCCACCATGGCCTCTGGCTTCAGATTTCTTCTCATCTTCTCCTTGGATTGTTTATCCCTTTTCAGTATTTGAGAAAGATTCTCTTGCTCCGGAACGATCACCTCTTCATACCACAGAGTCATGACCCTCTTCAGGTGATCACGAAGATCGCGAACATTTGTAGTGCAAATAAACTCAATATAATCGGGAAAATACGGGTTATCCTCTGTATACTTCTTCAATTTGTTTCGTGATGACACATCTCCCTTTGAAGCAAGTATTCGAAGGTCTTGAAATTTGAGTCCTATGTATGGAATGCAGATGAATCTGAGTTTTTCATCGTCCAACTCATCCAGAAACGTGATAAATTCAGATAAATCCTGGAATTCTTTTTGATGCAACAAAAGGAGCAGGGATTTCCACGTATTATTCTTTTCAATCAATTTCAAGTCCACTATCAAGGGTTCAGATAAAGATTTTTTCAGCCTGTCCCATGATTCTTTTGATTTTTCCAACGTGTCAATAAGCCTTGAATTCGTGATTGCAGCAATACCTAACGCGCATTCCCATAGAAGAGAAGCCTCGATCCTCACCTCATACGTCTCTCTTTTTCGACTGATCATATGGAGCACATCCATTTAGAAACACCTCTTTTCCAAAAATTTCTTCCTTACGTATATTCTATATTTATAGAATGTAAAATTCAATGATAATCGAAACTAAATTTTTGTAAAGATGCTATTTTTTTTAAAAAAGTAATTCTCCATTCATTTTCTGATAAAAAAGGGCTAGAAACTGATGAATCCATTAGATTTGAAAAATAAAAGCGGATATATATGTACATATTCATAGAGAGTGTGGTGGTTCCCGATAGGAATTCGCGTCATTTCAGATAACCATTGCGTCATTATTTACTAGAATTGCGCCCTTTAACAAATTATGGAATCCATTCTCCCATCCCGCACCGCTTTCAACCTGCAAAACAAAAAAGCACACAAATCCCATACCGGAATTCATGTGCTCCATCAATAATATTACGACTTAACTTTATCCTTCTTAATCTGCTTACTTCTCAACTGACCGCAGGCTGCATCGATGTCCGTCCCTTGTTCTACGCGGACTCCACAGTTGATTCCGTGCTCAAGTAATGTACCGTAAAATTCCACGATCGCTTCTTTCGTACTTCTTTGATATTGGTTGTGTTCGTCAACGGGATTATAGGGAATCAGGTTGACGTACGAAAGGTGACGCTTATTCTTGAGGAGTTTGGCCAGCTGAAGGGCCTCTTCCTTATGATCATTCACATCACTTAAGAGAATATACTCGAAGGTGATGCGACGATTGGTCTTTTCGAGATAATAATCAATCGCCGGCATGAGCTTCTCTAAAGGATACGCACGATTGATCTTCATGATCCTTGTACGCAATTCATTATTTGGCGCGTGCAGTGAAACGGCCAGGTTGATTTGAATATTTTCGTCAGCGAATTTGTAGATCTTATCTGCGAGACCACTTGTGGAAACGGTAATGTGACGCGCTCCGATGGAAAGACCTTTTTGGTCATTTACCACACGGAAGAAGTCCATCATATTATCATAGTTATCGAACGGCTCACCGATTCCCATCACAACGATATGACTGACACGTTCTCCGTTCCCTGCTTCATCCAGATGGTGCTGCACATTCATGATCTGTTCCACAATTTCACCGCTGGATAAGTCGCGGTTCTTCTTCAATAGTCCACTTGCACAGAATGTACACCCGATGTTACAGCCTACCTGTGTTGTGACACAGACACTCAGGCCGTAGTTGAAACGCATCAAGACGGTTTCAATCAGGTTTCCGTCTTCAAGCTTGAATAGGAATTTAATCGTACCATCCTTTGATTCCTGCTTGATTTCCTGAGTGAGCGTATGAAGATAGAAGTTTTCCTCTAGAAGCTGAACACAATCAGCGTTCAGGTTCTTCATATCGGCAAAGTTTGTCACTCTCTTTTTATATAACCAATCCCACACTTGAGCCGCGCGGAATTTCTTTTGTCCGTTTTCAACAAGCCAAGACGTCAGTTGATCTAATGTTAATCCATATATGGATTTCTTTTCCATTTAAAACCCTCATTTCAAAACTCTACAATTTTCTACTTATCTATACTACTTAAAGTATGGGAATGTTTCAAGGGATTTATAAGTGTTGAGAAGAATTGGAATTCCGTAATTTAGTATAAAAAGCACCAAAGTACGCCGGGTATTTGACCCGGCGCATGGTGTTAATGATTGATCCGGTGGATGAAATCATCCAATTTTTCTTTAGATCGCAGCTTTTCATTACATTCACCACTGTCCTGACAAATATAATTCCCCTTCTTTATAAAGGTTCCCTGAGCAGAGGCTTTGGATTCGGACATGTAAAATCCGATGCTTCCAAACGTATTGCAAATCGTGCAAATCCCTTTTTTACTGCTATTTTTAAACGTAGCTTTGAACCCTTTCAATTTCCCTTCGTATTCTGCGACAATATATTTTCTTTCCTGACCATAATCATTCCAGCCTAAATAGGAAATGTCCCTGAGATCAATCTCATCCAAAGCCGGGGTTTTCAGCTTTTTTACCTTAGGGAATAATTTCTTCACAGAGTGATCACTCACTGTTGGAAAGGGGATCACATATGGCTTTAACCCAACCAGAAAATCTTCTGCGTGTTCCGAGTCCCGGATATCCACAATCGGTTCAAGTACCGTTCTCTGTGTTGGGGAGAGCACTTCAAACAGATTGGTCACCTTATCTTGCACGAGGCCCTTCATGGCCTGTAGAACACCAAGGTCATTCACGGTTGCATATCCATTGATCAGCACCTGTGTCTGATACGTAATGAAATTGTATTGATCATTCCGAATAAACGGCTCCATTCTAATCGCTCCTAGAAACATTTGTTATATTACATCCTAAATTCTATGTTTAAATCGAGTCAAGCATCACGTTTAAGTGCCTTCCCTTATACTATATACCTCAGCACCCCATAAGCATATGTAGAGTTTCATTTAGAATTGATCCTTACACAGAAAAAAAAAGCACTGATAGATCTCAGCGCTTTTTGTAAACGATTTTCTTGATTGTTTCACTTGAAAGGTAATATTCATCTGCCAGTTCATGAATCGTCTTTCCATGTAAGAAAGCTGCTTTGATTTCTGCATTTCGTTCATCAATGGCCCTTCTGCTACCGGAACGGCTGCCCCATTTTCGATACTCGGCTTTCGGTTTTGGTATATAGAGGGTTTCACCTTGAACGTATTTTTGGATCTCCCTTACCAACGATTGAGGTAACACAGCTTCCGCTTTCACATATTTCATTTCAGTCAGCTCCTTATTTTTGAATGAATCAGTCAATAAGGTGCAAAGCCGACTTACTAGAAATGTACTTTCATGGCGATTAGATCAGGTACCGCCCCATGCAAAGTATCGCCTTTCTAATAATAGGCTTTGCATGAGACGCTCGGGACTCTGGCAAGATTGTCATCGTAGCCAAGTCACCACCTCCTTCAAATCATTTTCTTCTATTATAAAATAAATCACCTTTTTTTTCACTTTACTTTTCAGCGTTACCATTTAAATAAAAAGCAGTTGAACATATGTAGAATATGGTATAATCTTCTAAATACTACAAAGGAGTCGGTTCCCATGTTTTCATTCACGGTTGATCAAGAAATTTCCATCGAGCTTTTCCAGCAGCATCATAAAGAGGAGTTGTATGAACTGATTGATTCTAACCGGGAGCATCTCCGTCAGTGGCTGCTATGGGTGGATAAACGCACGTCCCCAGAGGATCTGGTGCCGGTCATCCCCATCTGGATCCGAAATTATGCTGATAATAATGGATTCGATGCGGGTTTACGTTATCATGGGCAATTAGTCGGGATGATCGGGCTCCATTATATCGATTGGAAAACGAGGAGCACAAGCATCGGCTATCTTCTTTCGGAAGAGGCACAAGGAAAAGGGATCATCACACGATCCATGTCCTCTCTATTAAATTATCTTTTTAATGAAATGGATCTTAACAGGGTAGAAATCCAATGTGCCTTTAACAATAAGAAGAGCATGGGTATCCCCGAACGGTTGGGGTTTACAAAAGAAGGGGTCACGCGGGATGGTCAATGGTTATATGATCACTATGAAGACCTTGTAACCTATAGTATGTTGAAAAAAGATTGGACTTCTTAACCTTGTATTAAAAAACAACCAGCCAGGGATGTATAGGCTGGTTGTTTTTCAATCATTTAGATCGGATTCATAAAAAGTAAAAAACCATTCAGTTTTTTAAGGAATCAGCCAGATTACCTTTCCACGAAATGTTTCGATCTCCTCAAGTATCAAACAATCTTCCCTCCAAAGCTTTCACGTATCGCTCTGCAGACATTTTCACTCTTTCGTGAGCATTCTCCTTCACAACCCGGTGGAAGGCATTATATAGCCGTTCAAATGTCAAACCTTCAATAACGGACGCCATCTCTTTTACTTTTGATGCAGGCAGGGGGATGAGATTTGGATAGCTGTACATAAAGCTGACCCACTCCCTATCAGCCACGACCTGGATGATGTCCCCTGTAAGGAGGATGCCTTTGTGTTTGTAACCTGCTTTCCATTCAAGTACGGCACCGCCTTTAAAGTGACCGCCCAGACGTTGGATGGTCAGTCCACTATTTAATTCTAAAGACTCGCCGGACCAATATACAATGTGTTCACTTTCCCTCATCACCCATTCCCGATCATCCTCGTGTATGTATATAGGGACCCCGAAGACTTCCGCCCACTCTGCCTGTGTGGAATAATAATGGGGGTGGGATAATGCGATGGCATCCAATCCTCCCAAATTCGTGATCTCACTGATCGTTTTTTCATCCAGGTACGAGATGCAGTCCCATAAAAGGTTAAATCCCTCCTGTTGAACCAGATAAGCCGTTTGACCGATCGCGAATTCAGGCATTGTCTTCAAACTATACAACCCTGACTCTTCAAGAGTGAAGATGTTCTTAAATGATCCCCTCTTCATATTTTCCAAGGTGGTCCATGTTTGACCGGCAGGACTGACATATTGTCTTTCTTCTTCACAGATGACACAATGATCTGGGACCACTGTCGATTCTTCATATTGAACTCCACATGTTTCACATATGTACTTCTGCAATTGAAAACCTCCTATTATCATTATTGGAAATTATTACATTATGATTCTATCGAATAAATCCATTACCTGCAAAAACTACCTTTACTCATTCAGTAATGCATTTAAATCGTGTAAATGCTTTTCACCCTTCAGAGATTTTTCCATACACACACGTATCCGTTAAACGTTCTCCATCAACAGATAGGTCTTCATTACGCAGGATTCCCTCCAAGTCATAACCAAGTCTTTCCGGAATTGCCCTGCTTTTGTCATTCGTGGATTCGCACCTTATCTCCACTCTTTTTCCACCCAATTCATTCAGGGCAAAATCGTTTAATTTCCCGACCGCCTCTCCCATGTATCCATTCCCGCTCATCCGGGTGTCGATCCAATATCCGATTTCAAATTTTGGGACACTCCAATCGATGTTATGGAACCCGGTTGAACCGACAAATTCATTCGTGCGTTTCAAAAAGATCAGGTATCTCAAACTTTCCCTTGTAAGGAATTTCGCGTATGCTTCCCGTGTGTTGGCTTCCGTATCATCCGGGGAAGGGTTGCTCTGAGCGAAGCCCAGCCAGGGCTGTAATTCAGATAAGGAATTCTTGATCGCTGTGTTGACTGCACGACCGTCACCCGGTTGGGGCATCCTTAATTCTAATCTTTCGGTTTCAATCACTGTAGGTACATCCACTAAAACTGGATTCATTTCTAAACACTCCTTTAATAAAGTAAAAAGCTCCCACCTTCAAGAACGAGACCTTGAGGACGAGAGTCACCGCCTCGGTTTATCGGCATAGCGGCTTCATCATTATCATCGTCACAATTGGAAATATTTTAAATTATTGGAATCATAAAGGAACTCTCCTCATTTTGTCAATATACCTGGTATACTATTTTTCGCCTATACTAAATATGTGTAATGCTCTATAATAAAAGAAAAAGTTTCAACTGGAGGATGAAAATGACTCACCACACAATCACCACTTCCATCGGGGATCAATTAATGGAAAGAAAAGGGGAAATCGCCAATACGATCTTCTCTGAACTTGTATTCACTTACCCCTCCCTTTATATGGAAGAAAGAAGAGCTGACAGCCTGCCGTATTTTATTCAGCTTATTGAACTCATTGGCAGGAGTTTACTAGAAGGAGAAAGTGTTGACAGCCATACATATGACTGGGGAAAAGAAGTTGGAAGACTTGCTTCCGGTCAAGGCGTTCCCCTCAATACGTCGATAAGTAAATCCTCCTTATATAAAAAAGTGGTTTTAGAAGATATCATCCTTCACAATGACGATACATTGACGAAAGAAATCCTTTTGACTATTACACATGATATTGATCAATCTTTCACGACGATGATTTCCGCCTTTTGTGAAGCGTATAGTGAGTATGCAGATGAGCAGCTGAAAATCTCCGAGGAAAAGTACCTGTCCCTATCAACTCCTGTCGTACCGATCTTCTCGGATCTTGCTGTACTTCCTCTTATCGGTCAAGTCGATGAAGTCCGTGGAGAAATGATGGCAGAGCATGTTCTCCTTGAGTGCAAGAAACTTTCGATTCACCGCTTGATCATCGATCTTTCAGGTGTGTATGAAGTAAATCCGTTATTCCAACAAGGGATCATGAAACTGATTGATAGTCTTAAATTACTTGGAATCGAACCGATTTTATCTGGTATGCGTCCAGAGATGAGTATCGAATTTGTTCAAATGGGCATCAATATTTCAAGTATTAAAATCTATCAAACACTCAACAAAGCCGTTGAAGCACATTAAACGTTTGATCTGTACGAAAAAGGACTCCGGAACTTGGAGTCCTTTTTCGATTGACAAACATGCTTGGATTTATCCTTACTGTTTGGGAATTACTCAGCTTATTTTCCTTGATTTAATGATGAGGAATGAAGGTCTTCTTTCTTCATTCCTCAAATTCGGCAAGAGATCCAGACCTTGCTGAGTGGGCAGGGGTTCAAGCACTTTTTCCAACATGAAGCCATGTTCGATCAGCCCATTCATCAAGGTAGGAATGGTCCGGTGATATTTGATCACACCATCCACATACCAATGCTGCTCCCGTTTCCCTTCCTCCCGGTAGTGATCAAATGCCCAGTGCATCCGGTCCCCCTCAGGATTTACCCACCAATTGTTCATATCTTTCCTTGCCGTGACGATGGGATGCTCAATGGAGTAAATAAGCATGCCGCCCGGCGCTAATAAGGAGTGGAGCTTCTCTATTAGAGATTCATAATCTTCTACATAATGAAGTGCAAGTGAGCTTACAATCAGGTCAAACGACTCTTTAGAAACAGACAGGTCTTCAACCGGACTGCAGATGTATTGTATTCTTCCGTCATGATTTTCTTGTAACGCCCGTTTGATCATTTTCTCTGAAATATCCACTCCCAGGACGGAAGCAGCCCCCAATTCAATACAATGTTTCGATAAGCCACCTGTCCCGCAGCCGAGATCCATCACCCTTTTCCCCTTAAGGTCTGGCAGCTCTCCTTTCATGGCAGGCTGTTCCAGGAAATCGTTATATGTCTTTCCAGAATCCCGCAGTTTCATATAACCTTCAAAAAATGCAGGATCATCGTAAATGTTTTGCTTCATAGGTCTCCTTCTTTCTCTTCTCATTATCTACTACTATAGCTAAAATCCATAGAAAGAGCGGTGCGTGGAACTTTAAATGATGCAACCCGGCTCTATCCTCCGCTTCATATCTCTATCCATAACATAGGCTGGGCTGGTGCCTAACACTTCCATTCTGCCATCCTTCATTTGTAATCCGGTTTCTTCACTCAAGGCTATGACAGATTGCTGATTGGCCGTTATAAATTGGTGGATCAGAGGATCATGATCATCCGTGTAATGACACCATATTGAATAGTCATGAATTAGGCCTAATCCATTTATGGTCTTCAACTCAACAGCATTCTCATCCATATGTGCGCATGTTGCTATATTGCTTCCCAACACGATGGCTCCGGCACTTCCCCCATAGATGATTCCACCCTCTTTGAAGGTCGATAATGCACTGTGGAAATCTGCTTGAAGAATGCTATGCATTAAGCGGTATGTGTTTCCACCACCAATATACACAGCGGAAAACTTCTTAAGATCATCCAGAGTCTTGCCCCTAAGATTTCTCCACATGGTAATATCGGTTATACCAAAGGGAGCAAATACACCCTGAATCCACTCATAACACTCTACATACGGAATCTCACCCTGATCCATGGCAATCGGCAGGTACAATAATGGTTCTCCCCTGCCCAATTCCCTTGCAAACACACTGTCAATCCCCCACGACTGCTTCTCATCCCCACCACCAGAAAGATACAATCCACCCATTTCATCTACCCCTTCCTACTGGAGGGACGGACCTCCAATAATGCATTCCTGATACTGTTAATTATAGCAATAAATAGTGATCACGCTACTTTTTATCCTGAACTTGGAGGTCCGTCCCTCATGATTCCATATTATGGATTATTTTTGTTTCTTTTCATAAATCAGGCTTATTTCATGAAAATTTTCCGGATTTGGAGTATATAGAGGGCGTTCCTTACACGTAATTAGTCCTGCATTTTCTCAATACCGTCTCTTCGTATCCTGTGATAACCTTTTGTTGACAGAATAATTAGAAAAAAGAGGAGGAAATGAATTGAAAAAGAAAAAAATCATTGGTATGGGATTATCCGTGGGCATCCTTTCAGGGATGCTTGCCACCGGGAGTTTAGCTGCTCCTTCTGAAAATGCGCACTTCCAAATGAGCAAAGCGGGAACACCTGAATTCATATCAGGTGTATTAACCGCTCCTTCCGCTAAAAATGCGGAATCCGTTGTCCTCTCCTTTGTGGAACAGAATAAGAAGACGTTTAAGCTTTCTGACAAAAAAGCAGACGAGCAGTTCAACGTACTCTCTGTCGAAAAAGACAGCCTTGGGAATACCGTCGTCCGCATTCAGCAAACTTATCATGGTGTGCCTGTCTGGGGGTCCACACAGTCAGCCGTCGTAAAGGAAAATGGTGTTCTTCAAGCATTCTCCGGTTCGGTTGTGGCAGATTTGGATAATAAAATGTCATCCTCCAAAAAGAGACTACACCCAAAGAAGGCTATACAGATCGCTAAAGAAGACCTTGAGGTCCAACCGAAATTAGAAAAAGATGCAAAACCGGAATTAGTCGTTTATACACATGATGGAAGCGCTTCGTTCGCTTACTTTGTAAACCTGAATTATTTAGAACCAGCACCCGGTAACTGGAATTACTTTATTGATGCAGCGACGGGGGAGATCTTAAATAAATACAATGATATGCATGAAGTCAGCGGAACGGATAGCGTCGGGACGGGAAAAGGCGTGCTGGGGGAAACAAAGCCGCTGAACACAACCCTATCAAGCGGGAAGTACTACTTGCAGGATAATACAAGGGGAAACGGCGTGTATACATACAACATGAACAACCGCACCTTTTTCCCACAATTTTTCTTACCCGGTACACTGTGGTCGGATAGTGATAATGTGTTGAATGCCGCGTATGATGCTCCGGCGGTTGACGCTCATTATTTCGCAGGGGTCACGTATGATTATTATAAAGAACAGTTCAATCGCAATTCATACGATAATCAAGGTGCCCGATTAGTATCCTCCGTTCATTACAGCAATGGATATAATAATGCGTTCTGGAACGGTTCACAGATGGTGTACGGGGATGGTGATGGCTCTACCTTCGCACCACTTTCAGGGGGAATTGATGTCGTTGCCCATGAACTCACCCATGCCGTGACAGACTTCTCTTCTGATCTTGTATACCAAAATGAATCGGGAGCTTTAAATGAGGCCATTTCAGATATTTTTGGAACATTGGTAGAGTATGAGAATGGATTTAATCCGGACTTTGAAATCGGAGAAGATATTTATACACCCGGGACCGCAGGAGATGCCCTACGTTCTATGAGCAACCCTGTGAAATATGGCGATCCGGATCATTATTCAAAACGTTATACGGGGACCGGTGACAATGGAGGGGTGCACACGAACAGTGGTATCATCAACAAACAAGCCTATTTATTAAGTGAGGGCGGCTCTCATTATGGGGTGACCGTCCCTGGGATCGGACGTGAGAAGCTTGGTGATATCTACTATCGAATGAATACGGTGTACCTGACAGCCTCTTCCACTTTCAGCCAGGCAAGAGCCGCCGCCATTCAATCAGCCACCGACTTATACGGAAGCACCTCTCAAGAAGTCAATGCTGTAAAGCTGTCCTTTGACGCCGTTGGTATCAACTAAAGAATTTTCATTGGAGGGACGGACCTCCCAAACGTCATTCCCTTCTATCCAAGTGCCTGATGTAAACAGGGTCCATTGGGTTATGTAGAACGAAATGGGAGGTCCGTCCCTCTTACAATAAAAGCGGATCCTTCAGCGCTGAAGGATCCGCTTTCCTATTTAATTACTTTCCTGTTTCAGCAAATGTCTTTATGCGATCGCTGATTTCGTCGCGTACTCGTTGGAAAAATGCCCATTTTTCTTCATCGTTTCCTTCTGCTTTGGCAGGATCATCAAAGCCCCAATGCTCACGTTTGACGTGCGGAGGTGTCACCGGGCATTTATCGGCTGCATCACCGCATAACGTGACGACTAAATCGGCATTGTTTAAGATTTCTGGATCAATAACGTCTGAGGTTTGCTTTGAAATATCAATCCCCGCTTCCTTCATGGCCTTTACTGCATTGGGATTCAGCCCGTGTGCCTCGATACCGGCACTCTTCACGTCCCAGTCTTTCCCCAAATGGTGCTTTGCCCAGCCTTCCGCCATCTGGCTTCGGCAGGAATTGCCTGTACATAAAAAGTATAGTGTTTTTCTAGTCATATCAATCGAGCTCCTTTAATTGTAAATTTTACGATAGGATCAATAACCAGATATATAGACCAACCAGGGTTATAAATAAGGTCGGTAAAGTTAAAATGATCCCTGTTTTAAAATACTGCCCCCACGATATTTTCACTCCCTTTAATGATAGGACGTGCAGCCATAAAAGAGTGGCGAGTGAACCGATAGGGGTGATCTTTGGACCAAGATCCGAACCTATGACATTGGAATAGATAAGGGATTCCCGGATGACACCGGTCGTACTCGTATCCATGATGGCAATCGCATCGATCATTACCGTCGGCATATTGTTCATGACCGAGGACAGGATGGCCGCGATGAATCCCATTGATATCGTGGCGACAAAAAGCCCTTGATCCGCCGCAACCTGGACGACATCGGTCAGCACATTCGTCAGTCCTACATTCCTCAAGCCATAAACGACTACGTACATTCCGACTGAGAAGAAGACAATGGCCCATGGAGCCCCTTTAATGACGGTTCTGGTGTTAACTGCGGAACTTCTTCTGGCCATCAGTAGAAAGAATATGGATACAATCCCCGCGATGATCGATACAGGGATGTGTATGGATTCACTGATAAAGTAACCAACGAGGAGGATACCCAGTACGACCCATGAAAGCTTGAACATATGCTGATCTTTAATCGCTTCAATTGGTTTTTTCAATTGGCTTGCATCATAATTCTTTGGGATGCTTTTTCTAAAGAACAGATACAGAACCAGAATACTCGAAATCAAAGAAAAAAAGTTCGGAATAATCATTCTGGAGGCATATTCCACAAATCCGATATCAAAGAAATCGGCAGACACGATATTCACGAGATTACTTACCACGAGCGGCAAGGATGTTGTGTCGGCAATGAATCCACTAGCCATGATAAAAGGAAACACCATCTTTTCTTCGAAGTTCAGGTTCCTCACCATAGCCAACACAATCGGCGTCAGGATCAATGCAGCTCCATCATTGGCGAAAAAAGCGGCGACGACCGCACCTAACAGGGAAACGTACACGAACATTTTTACGCCATTTCCTTTTGCCGCCCTTGCCATATGAAGAGCAGACCATTCAAAAAAGCCGATTTCATCCAAAATTAATGAAATGATGATAATGGCGATGAATGCAAGCGTGGCATTCCATACAATCGCTGTGACAGCCATAACATCCTGGAAGTCGACAACTCCCGCCAGGAGTGCAAGGACCGCCCCTCCACAGGCAGACCAGCCGATCGATAAGCCTTTTGGCTGCCAGATGACCAGCACCAGGGTAACCGCGAAGATCACGGTAGCTAAAATGACGGATAACAATTAAAACCCTCCTATTAATGACAAGAAATTCGCAATCCTTGTTTTTCTAATTCTGCCAGTCGGTCATTTTGATCAGGCAGATGTTCCAATAAACTTTGAACAAAAGGATACGTATCACTGTCTTTGTTAAGAGAGTAAAACACCCATTGGCCCTTTCTTGATTCATTCACAATACCGGCATCCTTCAATTTCCGGATATGCTGAGAGATGGCCGGTTGACTCATCTTGAAGATCTCTACAAATTCGCAGACACAACAGTCATTCGTGTCCAGTAACTTCACCATGGTCAGACGGGTTTTATCTCCCAGTAGTTTTAGCATCGTTGCCGCCCTTTCAATTTGTATGATAGAAGAAAGCAATTTTTCACACCCCCGAAACTTTGTAGTAAGGTCTATCATCCACACATATAAGCACATGATTATATAATAAAATAGTTATATCATTCTATCAAGTGTTTTCCAATAAAAAATCCCTGATCATCTGATCAAGGACTTTTTAAATGACGATTTAATGGTTAACGGCTTTATCCAATCCACCCGGCTTATTATGAACGGCCAGTTTGTCGATTAACTTATTACTTTCTGTATTCAGACCGATCAGATTGACTTTCACACCATTCTGATGGTATTTGATCACGATTTTGTCAATCGCTCCAACCGCGGAATCATCCCACAGATGAGCGTGAGTCAAATCTAATGTCACTTCTTTAATATCTTCACTGAAATCGAAGCTTTCCACAAATTCAGTGACAGAAGCAAAGAATAATTGCCCTGAAACTCTGTACACTTTCTTATGTGTATCCTCAGAAGCCAAGGTCGTTATTTGCACTTTTGAAATTTTAGAAGCAAAGAAAACGGCACTTAAGATGATCCCTACCAAAACACCTTTAGAAAGGTCATGCGTCAATAATACAGTTCCTACGGTTACGACCATGACAAGTGTATCGGTAAAGGGTGTTTTATGCAGGTTCTTTAGGGATGACCAATCAAACGTACCGATCGATACCATGAACATGACCCCGACAAGGGCAGCCATTGGAATCTGAACCAGGAAATCATTCAGTACAAGGATCAGGATCATTAAGAAGACCCCTGCAACAAGAGCGGAAAGTCTTCCTCTTCCTCCGGATTTCACGTTGATGACAGATTGGCCGATCATGGCACATCCGGCCATTCCACCAAAGAATCCAGACACGATATTGGCCATCCCCTGACCTCTTGCTTCCTTGTTCTTATCACTCGCTGTATCCGTCATATCGTCGACGATGGAAGCAGTCAAGAGAGACTCAACCAATCCAACGATGGCAATAGATAAAGAATAAGGGAAGATGATTTGTAATGTCTCGAATGTCAAAGGAATATCAGGAATCAAGAACAGAGGTAACGTTTGTGTTAGTTCCCCCATGTCCCCGACTGTGCGAACACCGCTTCCTGTTAACACTGCAAATACGGTAACCGCTATGATCGCTACCAATGCAGATGGAACAGCCTTAGTAAAACGCGGCAAAATGTAGATGATGGCCAGCGCTCCGGCAACCATAGCATACATAATCCAGGACTCACCAACAAAATGAGGCAATTGTGCCGAGAAGATCAAGATGGCCAATGCGTTGACGAATCCGACCATAACAGAACGTGGTACAAACTTCATTAAACGCCCTAATTTAAGGACACCCATGACAATTTGGATCACTCCTGTTAAAATCGTTGCCGCCAGTAAATATTGCAATCCGTGATCAGCCACAAGCGTTGTCATCAACAGAGCCGTCGCCCCTGTAGCAGCGGATATCATCCCTGGTCGTCCACCTACAAATGCTATGACCACTGCAATACAGAATGAGGCATATAATCCAATCATCGGGTCTACACCTGCAATAATGGAAAATGCGATAGCTTCAGGGATCAAAGCCATGGCAACGACGATACCTGATAAGATATCCCCTCTCACATTTCCAAACCATTCATATTTAATTTTTTCACTTAAATTCATAATGCACCTCTTCCTTTTAAATGGTGACTTTCAACTCTCATGAAAGTCGGGGCCGTTTAACACAAGGGACATTATATAATGGATAAAACTATTTGTGAAATTGTAATGAAAGCGTAAACAAAAGCATATTTCTTTCATTTTCTATTGTTTTCGTCACTTTATGCTCTCTTTCAATAAGTTGTAAAAAATTTCTTTCATTCTTTAAAGGAATATGAAGAATAAACTAGAACTAAATACTAAACCTAAACGATTTAAGGGGATGGAGGGAAAAAGTCCATGTTCAAAAGCATTCTTCTTGCTACTGACGGATCCGAACACTCCTTGAGGGCTGGAGAAAAAGCGATTGCTCTCGCAAATTGCCAGAAAGGCTCAAAAATCGATATTGTATATGTCATAGATGGCAAGCATTCAAAAGAGGACGTTCTGCATCATTGGGGTCTGAATGCAAGTGACAAGCGCAAACAAAAGCTTCAACTGATTGAGCAAAAGGCCAAACATGATGGAATAGAGTATGAAATCATCTTTTTACATGGGGAACCGGGACCTACCATTGTGGAGTATGCGAATACTCATGAATTTGACGCAGTCGTCATCGGCAGCCGCGGATTGAATGTATTTCAGGAAATGGTTCTTGGAAGTGTGAGCCATAAAGTAGCCAAACGGGTAAAATGCCCCGTCATGATCGTGAAATAAAGAAAGACTCCCAAAATGGAAGTCTTTCTTCAATCCTTAAACAAATAATCGAAGATCCTTGGTACCCTTTCTCTCCATGCGATTTCATTATGTTCTGCACCTTCAACTACTTCAAAGCGGCAATCCTTAACCTTATCCTTAAGGAGTCGATAGACATCCCTGCTTGAATCGATATACGTTACATCATCGATCGTTTCCGTATTTTCTTTAGTCCCGATGTCCATGTAAAAACGCTCCACTTGTGATAAATCACTCTCTTGAATAAAGTTTTCTATATCCAGTTGATTAAACCAATATGCGGATGAGATGGAGGCGACTCTCTTAAAAATGTGAGGGTATTTACACGCAGCATAGGTAGAAATCAGTCCACCCATTGAACTTCCTGCCATGCTCGTTTTTTCCGGGTTGGTCCTGTAGGTATGATCGATGAACGGCTTCAATTCCTTCACTATGTAGTCAATATATTCTTTCCCTTCTCCTCCTATCGATGTTCGATCCGACGAGAAGACATCCGCCATCGCATTGCTTTCCCATGGACCATATTCGTCCAACCGTTTTAGACCCTCGTTGCAGTCGATCCCCACCACGATGAGATCCATATCTGCCTTATCTAAATATTCCCCAATCCTCCACGACATCCCGTATCCTGCATCTTCATCACGATAAAGATTTTGCCCGTCATGCATATAAAGGACACTGTACCTTTTCGATTCCTTCTCAGGATAATCATCAGGCAAATAGATACGGACCGTTCTCTTCCTATTAAATGGAGTTAAGGTGACTTCAACATGTTCATACATTGTATTTACTCCTCCAGTGCTTTTTATCTAAAGTGTAGCATGAAACGGGCTATCAGGGACTATGTATTTCAAATACCTCCTTATGGTGTAGCATATAGTCTTATTACATTAAAAGGTGCACTTCTTCAGTAGAAGCGCACCTTACTATTTTACTTACTCACTCTCACTTCGATTGTATGAACTCTCGGGAAGCGTATCCCAAAAAGATGTATCCACCTCTTCAATGGTGCCATCAGCAATCGCCTTTGCTGTAGCTTCTAAGCTGATGACCGCTTGCTTTATGAGATAGCCATTGCTCTTCTGGCCGAGAACATAATCATCTCTATAATGATCGGCCATACCTCTCATTTCAAAAAGAAGTGTGGCGATACCGTACTCAACCGCAAGGCCGTTTCGGCTTATCGTCTGAGCGGAGCCGCCAATGTATTTAGACAATGTTCCGAATCCTCTGCTTTCAACGGTGTTATAAAGGACTGCACCAAGCTGCTTGGATTTTTCTACGACTTCCGGATCTACTTCTTCATTAGTCGGATATAATATGGAACCGGAGACAAGCTCATCTGTATCCCCAAGAGTGGTTTCTGCCCCTTGATGATGAAGGTCAATCATGTAATCAGGCATATATTCCTGGAGGACGTTTTCATGAAGTGCCTTTGTTTCAGGCTGATTCCGATCGACATGATCACGATTCAAATCCACCCCATTCGCATTGTAGCGCGTATGGGTCCCCGACACATAATCATCCAACGAAAAATCCACGTCTCCTTCTGCCCCATCTACATTCAAGCGGGGAACAACCAGAATGTTCACGTTTTCCAGCAATTCGCTCACTTCTTTTGAGTTGGATGTCAAGTGCTTGATAAACTGAAGAGCTCCTTCAGTCGTCAAGGTTTCATTTCCGTGCTGCTGAGTCAAATAAAGGACTGTCGGATTCTCCTCATTATTCCCGAATTTCGCGAGATAAAGATCTCTGCCTTTGACAGACTGTCCGAAGACTTCCAGTGAAAGAGCATCTGACTTCTGATCCAGATGTTGCAGCATGCTTGCCATTTCTTCATAACTGTGAAGACGCTCGTTTTTAATCGTCTCGCTTCCTTTGTAATCTGGACCATCCGCAAGAACCGATACACCCGGGGCAGTGTAGGAGATTCCTGACGCTACCAACGCACTTGAAAGAGCACCAATCATTAGTTTCTTCTTCATTATGTATTCCTCCTCATATATTTCGTCTCCCTGATATACTTAGAGATTACAAGATCGAAACCCTTTCTCTTTTTGAAAAATGAAACAATAGAACCGAGTTCCGGAATAGCGTGTGGATAATCAGTCCTATCATTCCCAAAAAATGTTTACTTTTGTCAAACTATAGAAGGGAGACGAATGGTTCAGATTTACTTTTGTGTTTTCCAAAAAAAGAGAAGCCCACCATCATCAGCTTCTCAAAAACTCTTATTCACCATTATTTACTGCCCATACACCTTCCCTGTTGCATCGACATAAATCGTCTTGATGATGGTTCGTTTGAAGTCATTTTTGTCCTTTTTACCATCTACATCAATGGTGACATTGTATACCCCTTCTCCGAGATTCGGCAGCTTTAATGAGCCATTCTTGGACTTCGCATTACTCTCTTTCAATTTCCCATCTTTATAGTATTCCAGTGTCATGTCGTGCATCAAATCTACCTTTTTGTCCTTTTTCTTCAAAATGATTTCATCCTGAACTATATTCACTGCAACGCTATCATTCAATATGCTGTCAAAGGAAACGACCATAAGATATTTTTCTGGTGATGAAGGGTTTGATTCCAAGGTCCACTCACCATAAGCGGGTTTTTGAATCGTAAGTGTGTGATGATAAGCCCCATTGAAATATTCACTGTCGTCTTTTTTCACATGGAAGGACGAAGACATTTTCCCTGAGGGATCTTTCAAAGTCAAGTGAGAGGAAGAGCTATCACTGATCCAATCAAAGGTAACGGACTCTGCACCAGCTTCAACCATGACTTTTTCTTGTTTCTTCCCACTGCTTTCCCCTCCCCTGACAAACGAGGATGCCTCATTATGGAAGGAAGATGACTGCTCCTCGCTTTGAGTCTTCAAACCCGTTGAATCAAGGGTGGTTTCATTCAAATAACCCTTAAATAAATTAAATGTGGAAGACCCTCCCTTGATGGTGAAATGATTCCAGTCCCCTACCCTCAATTCTGTGGCATAAGGGAGTCTTGAACTATTGACCGTAACCGCCCCGTCATTGCTTCCATAAGGTCTCAGATATAATCCACCCCAGTACAAGGAACTTCCAAAGCTCCCCCACTTCGTCCCTCCGAACGTATAGATTGGATTTTTATTGACATTCACATGCTGGTCGGTTTCTGAGCGGAAATAAGCCATATACCCCGTTTGAAGTGAGTAAGTGGCATCATTCTTACTGCCAAGGATACCTGCGAGCCATCCGGCCCAGCTGCTATAAGCAAGGTCAGCCAATTGTGAGCCGTGATGTGGTGTAGAGAGGGTTATCATTCGTGATACATAAGGATAAGCTCCGTAGTGGACAAGGGCAGACTGAGTGTCGATTCCACCTTTACTATGGGCTACGACCACCACTTTTTCTCCGTAGTAATGGTAAATGTCCCGTATTTTTTGTGCCAGGAGCGCACCATTATCCCACATATTCTTAGTTGGATACAGGTCGATAAAAGCGGTTTCATAACCGTTTTGATAGGCGGTGTCGTACATATTATTATCGTTCCACCATGTATTAGAAGAACTGTTTAAACCGTGTACAAAAAGGATCGGCTGCTTTGAAGGAGCTACGTACGAAGGGGTCGTACCTACATACCACTGCCCGGGAACACCTGAAGGATCATCATTACCAAAAGAACCCGCCTGACTCCAGGACGGCAGTAGTAAAAACAATACCAAAACCGTCATACCAATCTTTTTGATCATACACTCTCTCCTTTTCCGTTGAAATGAACCTGTAAAGTATATCGGCTAATTTCTGAAGATATGACTTGTCTAACTGAATTCAGGAAGAAAGAACCAAAAAATGTTCATATACTGATCTTTCACGGAAAAAAATCATCCCCCCTACATCAGAATCCCTGTTAAAATGGTGGTACAACAATAAAATCGGGAGGGTTTTGCCATGCCTGACTGGTCCTATCACGGAATATTCAAACCCGTTTTATCCAAACTCCCTGCCTACATATCGAGAGAATTCATACACAGAGGAATGAGTACGGTCGCTTCTCTCCCCCTTGGATCTCATATGATCCAATTTCTGGGTCGGGAAGAATGTTCCCCCTATCTAAAGAGACAAATAAAAGGAATTGAATTTGCCAATCCGGTCGGTCTTTCCGGTAAAATTGATCCGTTACTAACCGGCACCCCTGCATTTACCCATTTGGGATTTGGCCTTATGGAAATCGGGCCGGTAATGTTACACTCTAACCGAGACGCGTCCCATCCCATTGTCAATCACAATGAAAAGCGGATTCATTTTTCGGACCCCCCTGAATCACTTGGATTAGAGAGGATTCTACATAAATTAAGAAAGATTAGAAAAAAACAGCCCCTCATCATACGCCTGTCGGGTACAGCGCAGGAAATGATTGAAATGATGGGTCAGTTAGATAGATTTGCAGACGGATATATCATCGATTCTGATGAAATCCACCCTGATATACATAGTGATAAACCAATCTTCATCTCTAATCCGACTTTAGAATTTCTCCATCATCCATACGTGGATGAGATGTCAGGAATCGTTGTAGAAGCAGATGAATTCAATTCTCTCCTTTCAACTGTTCGTACGTACAAAAAGGCAATGCCTGCCCTTTCCATCATCACTACTGGTGGAGTCCATGAACCGGGTCAGGCCCTATCCCTGCTATATGCGGGGGCAGACCTTATTCTTTTGGCAGAAGGATATGTCTTTTCGGGTCCGGGTTTAACCAAGCGCATTAACGAAGCATCACTGGATGATGCAAACGTTCCCTTATCCACTCCTCAAAAGGGTTGGAAGTCTTACTGGTATTTTGGCTTATTGATTTTTATGGGTGGACTGTTAGCTCTCCTTTTTAGTTTAACGACAGTGATTCTGCCATATGATGAATATTATCTGGGAATGCCCAGGGAATCGATTACCTTATTCAACGAGCGGATCGTGAACTTTATGGCTCATGATCGGATGACGTTGGCAGGTACAATGATATCTGGAGGGATCGTGTATATGCAGCTCGCCTTCCATGGGGTCAAAAAAGGTCTCCTATGGGCAAGGCAGTCAATAGACATTGCTGCCATTACAGGATTTATGGGGATATTTTTATTTATCGGCTACGGGTATTTCGACTGGCTTCATCTTTTATTTTGGCTTATTTTGATACCCTTTTACGGACATGGGTGGATCCATACCAGGAAGATCAGAGGAACACCAACGTCTGGAAATCGCAGAAATCATAAAGATTGGTTACACTCCCTTTACGGTCAGCTGGCATTTGTCGTCCTCGGGTTGTCATTTGTTCTTGGAGGTCTTGTCATCTCTTACTTTGGGGTTACTTCTGTATTTGTTCCGACTGACCTCCTATACCTCTGTATGCCAAAAGGGGTACTTCAAGAGTTCAATCAAAACCTCATTCCCGTCATCGCGCACGACCGGGCGGGGTTCGGCAGTGCTTTATTAAGTGTCGGATTATTGGTCTTGACTCTTTCCCTTTGGGGTTTTCAGCAGGGTAATAAGTGGGTTTGGTGGACAATGCTAATTGGGGGGCTCCCTGCCTTTATAGCCGGCATCTATATTCATTTCGCTATCGGGTATACCTCGTTCCTCCACCTTCTGCCCGCGTACTTAGCCATTGGATTGTATTTATTTGGACTAGTCAAAACCTATCCCTTTTTTCATAAATCCAGTGATAAAGTTGAAGATTAGCCGTATCCAGTGTGGATACGGCTTTTTACTGAGGGAGGTTTTCACGCATTTTCAGTCAAAAGCTGAAAAACAGAAGGGAAGCACCTCCATTAAGAGTTTGTAAATTTGGCCTTAGCTCTTTAATAGAATCATTCATCATGTTATAGTTTTTGTATATAATTCCGATATCGATTTTCGATATCGACTTTCGATTTGAATTTTCGGGGAGGTGTTTCATTGGAAGACAAAGTCTTACGAAAACTTTTTCTCGGTTTTATCCAGATTCATATTTTGCATCATGCCAAGGATGAGCCCATTTATGGTACCTGGATGCTTGAGGAACTGAGAGAACACGGATATAGCATCAGCTCGGGTACGTTGTATCCGATCCTGCATTCGATGGAGACAGACGGCCTTCTTACGAAAGAAGATAAGAATGTAGACGGGAAGATCAGAAAGTATTATACAACAACTGATAAAGGAAGTATGGTTTTGTCAGAAGCCAGAAGTAAAGCATATGAGCTCTTTAAAGAGATCAAAGATTGATAAGAAGGTGGATGATCATTGAAAACATCAAGAAATATAAAAACGTTATTGGAGATCCTTTTTATATCAACCAGACTGGGTTTCACCTCATTTGGGGGACCCGTCGCGCATCTGGGATATTTCCATGAAGAATATGTAAGGAGGAAGAAATGGCTGGATGAAAAAAGGTATGCAGATCTTGTTGCGCTCTGTCAATTCCTCCCAGGGCCTGCCAGCAGCCAGGTCGGGATCGGAATCGGCATCATTCGAGGCGGAGTGCTAGGGGGAATCGTTTCATTCTTAGGCTTTACACTTCCCTCGGTACTTGCATTGATCCTCTTTGCCCTCCTTCTTCAGGGGGTGGGTATGACGGGTGCCGGGTGGATACATGGATTGAAAATTGTGGCGGTGGCTGTTGTCGCTCATGCGATTCTGGGTATGGCAAAAAAATTGACGCCGGATTTAAAGAGAAAAGCCATCGCCCTCCTTGCTTTGGTGGTCATATTGATCTGGCAAACCACAATCACACAAGTCGGAGTGATTGTTCTGTCTGCCTTTATCGGTTTCCTCCTTTATAGACATCAATCTCCTGAGGATGAAGCAGGTGTTGAATTCCCGATTTCAAGAAGATTTGCTATGATCTGCTTATTGATATTTCTTGGATTATTGATTTTGCTTCCTATTTTCCGTGAATACAGTACATTGGAATGGGTCGCACTCTTTGATAGTTTTTACCGGTCCGGCTCATTGGTATTTGGGGGTGGCCATGTGGTATTACCACTTCTTGAACGTGAATTCGTACCGACGGGATGGATGACTGAAGAATCATTTTTAGCCGGATATGGTGCAGCCCAGGCTGTCCCCGGACCTCTTTTCACTTTTGCCGCTTATATTGGGGCGGTGATAAACGGTTGGAAAGGTGGAGTGCTGGCGACGGTCGCGATTTTCCTTCCTGCATTCCTGCTTATTTTAGGTACCTTGCCGTTCTGGGACTCCCTTAGACAGAATCCAAAAATAAAGGGAGCATTGATGGGAGTGAACGCTGGAGTCGTCGGAATTCTGATTGGGGCTTTCTACCACCCGATCTGGACATCCTCCATTCTTGCCCCGATCGACTTCGCTTTCGCAGCGATTTTATTCAGCATGCTTGTCTTCTGGAAGCTGCCTCCCTGGGTTGTTGTGGTCACAGGTGCCCTTGGCGGAGTTCTGATGGGCATGGTTTAACTCTTTTTTCTAAAATGAAAAGAAATGAGCCGGGCAGTCGTTGCCTGGCTCATTTCTGATTCTTGCCTTCCCGTATTTTTCTAAAGTTGAAGAGGGACCGCCTATTCACCTTCTAATAAATCGATAGGCAAGATAAGCAATATATAGAGGCGTTGCAATATAGATTAAATAAGGAAATGCCTCATATGTACCTTTATAGATTACATATAACAATGCACCGATGAAAATGGTCACGATTGTGCCATACTTAGGCAGCGGGACTTCCTTCAAGCTCGGGATTCGAATCCTGCTCACCATGAGGAAGCACATCGCTGTAAAAATAACGGTTGTCACAATGTTAGGGATCCATTCCCCGAATAAGGTCAAAATAGCCAGGATCCCTCCGGCTGCCGTAATGGGAACACCCACAAAATAGTGTAATGAAGATTTAGGCGGGCTTGTATTGAAGCGAGCCAGGCGGTATGCCCCGAATAATGGGAATAGACCGGCTACAATGAACCCTAATAAACCGAATTGAAAGAAATAGGTATAGTAAACCAGGAAGGATGGCGCCACTCCGAATGTCACAATGTCTGCCAGAGAGTCCAATTCCTTACCGAGGACACTGTCTGCATTGAGCATTCTCGCAAGCCTTCCGTCCATACTATCGAGCATCATGCCTATAATGATCAACACCGCAGCGTTCTTGAATTGGCCGCTTGCGGCAAATCCAATGGATAAGAATCCGCAATACAAGTTCCCCAAGGTCACCATATTGGGTATTTTTTTTGTTAATTTCATACTTCGTCCTCACTCTGCAAAAAATCTATTATTACTAGAATACCATTTTATAGCTTCTTTTAAAGATATCTGATAAAGAAATTTCATTTTCCCTCATAAAAAACGGCTGTTCCCATTTACAATCTAAAAAATTAGCCATACTATATACAAAGATGACCGTAGTAATATAGACCGAAATGACAAATCTTGATATAACTGGTGATGATAGAATGTTGAGAAAAAAACTGCGTGAGTTCAAATGTCTTACTCTGAAGCTGTTGCGGCTAAAAGATAATGCCCACAGCATTGCACTGGGATTCACTGTCGGCTTATTGATAAACTTTATTCCCTCCTTTGGTATTGGACCTGTCATATCTACTGCCTGTGCCAAGATTTTCAGGGGTAACCCCTTCGCCGGATTGGTCGGCGGGGTGTCCCTGATCTGGGCGTTCCCTTTTTTCTTTTACCTGAATGTTGTTGTAGGACATCTCTTTTTTCCCATTGATGCGGCAGCCCCCTCAACAGATGCTGTGGATACCACAAGTGAGGCTTTAGGCTTCGGTTTACAAATCGGTAAAGCCTTCATTACCGGAATGTTCATCAATATCCCCTTATTCGGGATCCTTACTTATACCATCACAAATTCCGCGGTAAAAAAATACCGTGGTTCTATGTTGTCGTTTGTTCAGAGAAAGTGGAATATATAGTATTCCGCTTTCTGTATGCGTAAGCCCCCTTCCAACATGAACCCTCTTTTATAAAATGATGAAACTCTTTCAAGCTCCCATACGTATATTCTTTTATACACGTTTTCTTCTATGTGATGACCACATTCTATACTATTTCATTTCGTGTTTTGTTATAATTTAACTATTATATGTCAAGCGCGAAATGAGAAAGAGGAGGATTGAAATGACTGGAACTATAGCTGTTATCATGATTTTTTCCATACCCATTCTCGGGATCATCACAGACCATTTCCAAAAACAATCCAAGCTGAAACAGAAAATGATGGAAGATGAACTGGAGTTGGAAAAACTCAAACATGAAAATTTCGTCATAGAGACCCAGAAACTGAGGCTTGAGTTAGAACAAATGAAACTTCAGGACCCAAAGGACAAAACGCAGATACTATAAAAAAGAAGCCCAACCAGGCTTCTTTTTTATAAGAAACACCACTACTATTTCAAATATTCGTTGGCCAAGTCAGGATTGAGATACCTGGCCATGCCGGTCTTCACGTTTTCCATCCCGAATTTCCTATAAAATGCTTCATTTCCTGTCGTAGCAATCAACTGGATGCATGATATGTCTTTAAGCTGTTCCAGCAGGTTTTTCATGATCTGACTGGCGATTCCCTTGCGCTGATGATCGCGGTGGACGACTATATCATAAATCGCTGCATTGAAAACACCATCCGTCAGTGCTCTTCCCACCCCCACGATGCGTCCATCACAAACCGCAATGGAAATGACATCGCTTCTTTGAAACACTTTTGAGATTACATCATTTGTATGCTTAACCCATCCAACGGAATGATAAACGGCTTCGATCTCATCCAGTTTATCTCCTTCAAATTGGTTCATGATGCTGACCTTCATCTTCACTGCCCTCCCTATATATACCACATTTTCACAAATCCATAGTCGATTCAAATGTTGAATGAAGTCCAAATTCTTATCCCCTTGGATCGCACGTTTTTTTTATTTCAACCCTGGTTCTTAAAGTCTGGTTTTTTCATGATTAATCAGGGTTCCCCATCTTTGTCCAGTGCAAATCTTTTTCATGGTCCCCACTTGATCAAAGTTAAAGATGTGTACAGGTAGTTTATAATCCCTCGCTAATAGAAGCGCTGACTGATCCATGACTTTAATATTGTTCAAAACGACGTCATCATAGTTTAAGTTATGGTACATCTTTGCCTCTTTATCTCGTTTAGGGTCAGAGGTGAATACACCATCCACTCCTTGCTTCGCTACCAGGATAGCATCACAGTTCGTTTCAATCGCCCGTTGGACACTCGGATAATCTGTCGTGACGAACGGCTGGCCGTTCCCCCCTCCGAATATGACAATGTATCCCTTATCCAAATGATGGACGGCTCTAAGCCGTATATAAGGTTCGGCCACTGTTGATACAGGAATCGAGGTCATGACCCTGACTTCTTTATCGGTTTTACTTTTTAATACCCCTCTTAGCATCAGACTGTTTATGATTGTTCCAAGCGTTCCGATACTATCGGCTTCCACCCGTTCGATACCCCAAGTATCCGCTAAACTGCCACGAAAAATATTCCCTCCACCCACAACCAGGGAGACTTCTATGCCCATATTCACAATGGATATGATTTCGTTCGCAATATGCTCAAGCTCTGCTGTTCCAAAATTATTCCCTTCTTTATCTGCCAATGCACCACCGCTTAATTTAATTAACACCCTCTTATATCCCATCTTCATTCCCCCTCATGACATAAAAAAAGCTAAAAAGTAAATGAATTACCTTTTAGCTCTTAAATGGGAAGAAGAAATAGCGGTGCATTTCTGTAGAATAGCGCTCATTCTTCCTCCCCCTTTCATTCTATTCAGAATTTTCCTTCTGTTAGTTTATAGAAAATACAGGAAATGGTCAAGTGCATTTTCATCATTTTTTTCACCTTCATTTTATTCAACCATCCCTACTCATTTACACCATCTCTTCTTTTAACCTGTTAATAACCTCCTTTATCTTTCTTACACCTATGTTCCCTTGTTTTCTTTTTCTGAGGGATACAGAATCCTGTTGGATTTCTTTGTCACCTATTACCATCATATATGGGACCCTTTGCATCTCGGCATCCCTGATTTTCATTCCCATCTTTTCAATCCGTTCATCGATTTCCACCCTGAAGCCTTCTAATTCCAGCTGTGACTTCACCTCTTGGGCAAACGGGATATGGGCTTCAGAGATTGGAAGGATCTTCACCTGATGAGGTGCAAGCCAAAGAGGAAAATCTCCTCCGAAGTGTTCAATGATGATAGCCAAAAACCGTTCGATCGATCCATATATAGCGCGATGAATCATAATCGGTCTTTGAACCCTATTATCTTCACCTATATATTCACACTCGAATTTTTCGGGCATTTGAAAATCAAGTTGTACCGTTCCACACTGCCAGCTTCTTCCCAGACAATCGAGAATATGAAAGTCGATTTTCGGTCCGTAAAAGGCTCCATCTCCCTGATTGACGTGATAGTCGACTCCCCTTGCTTCCAGTACTCCCTCCAGATCCCCTTCCGCCTGATTCCAAAGTTCAACAGACCCCATAAAATCTTCTGGGCGAGTTGAGAGCTCAACCTTATATTCGAAGCCGAACTTCCCATAAAAACGATCAATAAGATCGAGTACTTTATGCAGCTCTGCACGGATTTGATCTTCTCTTACAAAAAGATGGGCATCATCTTGTGTAAAGGAGCGGACCCTCAATAACCCACTCAAAGACCCCGAAAGCTCATGACGGTGAACCAATCCAAGCTCTCCATAACGAAGGGGTAATTCCCGGTAACTCCTCCGTTTGCTTTTATAAATCAGCACTGCTCCTGGACAACTCATCGGTTTGATGGCATATTTCTGATCATCCACTTCAGAGAAATACATATTCTCGTGGTAATGGTCCCAGTGTCCCGACTTCTCCCACAGCTCCTGTTTCATCATGACCGGTGTCCTGATTTCCTGATAGCCCGCCTTCCGGTGCTCCTTCTTCCAAAAGTCCTCCAGCTCATTTCTCAGCAGCATCCCTTTAGGTAAATAAAACGGCATGCCTGGCGCTTCCTCCATGGATATGAATAATTCAAGCTCCTGTCCTAATTTCCTATGATTACGCTTTTCAACCTCAGATTGAATGGACATCTCTTTTCCTCCTTTAAATTTTTAATATAAAAAACCGCACTCATCCCTAACCAAGGGACGAATGCGGTCGTGGTACCACCCTAATTCCGAAGTACTAAAATTTATGAGTTCTTCGCTCAAGTAAGATAACGGTTTTCCCGATTATGGATACTATCAATTCCCCATAATAGCTCCGAGGCGGTAAATCACTTCCTTTCTACAGGGCTTGCAGCCGAATGGCCCTGTTCTCTGGTAAGAAAGCATAAATGATTCGTGTCCTCTTCATCGCACGCTATTCAATTCAACTAAAAAGACCGCACTCATCCCTAACCAAGGGACGAGTGCGGTCGTGGTTCCACCCTAATTTCGAAGTGCTCACATTGTGAATCCTTCGCTTAAGTAAGATAACGGTTTTCCCGATTATGGATACTAAAAGTTCCCCATAATTGCTCCAAGGCGGTAAATCATTCCTTCCTCTTCAGGGCTCTCAGCCTGTGACCCTGCTCTCTGAATAAGAGAATAGTGAATGACTCATGTCCTCTTCTTTGCTTTCGTATAGTATATTCCAATTACCATCAAAGTGTTATTGAAATTATATGGTAGTATTTTCTAACTGTCAAGAGTCATTTTATACAAAAACAATTAAAATAATGACGACAAGAATAAGACGGTAAATGGCAAAGGGGATTAACTTGATTTTATTGATCACCTTTAAGAAAAAGTGAATGGACAAATAGGCAAAAAGAAATGCACTGATAAACCCTACTAGTAAAAAGGGCATGAATTCAGCATTAAAATACATCCAGTTTTTCATAAGAGACAGGGCACTTGCACCTAACATGATCGGTACAGCCATGATAAATGTAAAATCCGAAGCTGCACGATAACTTAAACCGAGTAGAACGCCTCCGGAAATGGTAGACCCCGACCTTGAGAAGCCTGGCCATAGTGACAGACATTGAATCAGGCCAATCATAAACGCTTTCTGATGGGTGATTTCATCAACCGTTTCAACCGTCTGTTCCTTAGGACGGAATATATCCGCAGCGATCATAAGAAATGCACCTATGGCTAGTCCGGCAAGAACCGTGTTAAGTGAAAAGAGATGTTCGTCAATGTAATCCTCAAAGAGCAAACCGAGGAGAACCGCAGGAAGTAAACCAACCAATATATGTGTTAATTTTAAACGCGGCGACCTGCTTTCATTACGTGAATTCAATCCCAGTAACCCCTTGAATCTGTCACGGAACACAATGACGACGGCCAAGATGGAGCCCAATTGAATCACTACTTTAAACGTATTTGCAGGATATTTACCCAGCACTTCTTTCGATTTGATCCATAAGTCGTCCACTACAATCATATGACCAGTAGAGGATACAGGGGCAAACTCCGTTAGACCTTCTACCATTCCCAGAATAAATGCTTTAATCAGGATTACATATTCCATTGATTGCTTTTCTCCTCTAGTAAAGATGAAATTGTTTTTGCATTGTTACGTGGAAAGTCGACCATCGGGGGCTGTACCCAAAAGAATGGAGAATATTCTTTATAACAATCTAGAATATATTACTACAAGTATTGAAAGGCGACAATAAGAATTTTTTCATACAAATCCACCTATGTTATGGAGTCAAATTATGACATGCTTCCGTTTGGTCTTGTACGCAAAAAAGCACAGAAATAGGAGATTTCCCATTCTGTGCTCATAGATGTACCTTAAATAGACTGCCAATCTATAAGGAAATTAATGAATATCTTTCTTCTTAAACCTTCCACCCCTTACTTCTGCAATATCCGCAATGGCCAGAAAGGCAGATGGGTCATGCTCAGCCACGATGTCCTTCAACTTTGCCTCTTCAAGTCGTGTAATGACGCAGAATATTACTTTTTTGTCATCACCTGAAAAGGCACCTTCTCCCTTCAAATAGGTGACCCCCCTCCCTAAACGGTGCAGGAGGGCATCCCCAATCCCTTCATAATTTTCACTAATGATCCAAACAGATTTAGATTCATCCAACCCTTTTATCGTGATATCGATGATTTTAAATGCTACATAATAGGCAAGGAGTGAATACATCGCCCTGTCCCAGCTAAATACAAAGCCTGCACTGGCTAAAATGAAAAGGTTCACAAACATGATGATTTCTCCAACAGAGAAGGGAAGTCTTTTACTGGATAAGATGGCAAGGATCTCTGTTCCGTCCAGGGAACCACCGTAGCGGATGACCATCCCGACTCCTATTCCAAGGACGATGCCTCCGAAAAGGGAAGCAAGCAAAATATCCTGCGTAAAGGCTGCAACGGGATGAAGGAAAGTTGTAGAAATAGAAAGAATGATGATGCCATAAAGGGTAGAGAACGCGAAGGTTTTTCCGATTTGTTTATAACCGATGAAGAAAAAGGGGATGTTCAGGATGAAGATAAACAGTCCAAGCTTAATGCCGGTTATGTGGGAAAGCATGATGGAGACACCGACGATTCCTCCGTCGATGACCTGATTGGGAACAAGGAAAATCTCAAGACCGACAGCCATGATCACTGCTCCGATCGTTATCAGGATGACCCTCTTCACCACCTCTTTCAGGGGAATCTTCTTATGCATGACCTTCACCTGCCGGGGTTCATGTACAATCTGTCCTTCCATCATCTTCATTCCTCCTCGTATAAGGTACCTTTACAGTACAGCCTCTGAATAAGAAATTGTCCAGATTCCACCATAGAAACTCACCGATATGTATTGCTCACCTGACCCTTCCCCACAACAATAGCTTGTATAACTTATATATTCTATCCTCCACGCTAAAATACCTGCAAATCAAGAGGGACGGACCTTTCCTTTCACTCTCTCCAACCATCATTGTAGAGCTGAAATCCACTTCACACCTGCTTTAACAATAGGTTAACCTGGGTAGACTGCTTTTAAAAACAAGCTTTACAGAAGGTCCGTCCCTCAAACAATAGTAAGATTTGACTAATAGAGGGAAATGAAGTATTTTTATTACTTGTATGTTCATGTTATGTACAGGCTGGGAGCGGTTGTGTTCTCACGTTAAGTAGTTTTTTTGGAGGCTTTTCTTTTGATTACATTAATCAAAGCACTATTGGTCAATATTACGATTTTATTTTCTTTTACTTATAATGCAAATGTATTATTTCCTTTTAAGGAAAAACAGGATTCCGGTTTCAAACATAAGATCACGTACGGACTGGTTGCATCATTCGGAGCACTGCTGTGCATGCTGTATCCGATTGAAACCCTTGGGGAGACCCACTTCGATTTACGGATGATCGCGATTCTGATTGCCACTATTTATGCCGGATTATTGTCAGGCTCGATTGTTTTATGCTGCGTGATCGTTTTCCGCTATCTAATCGGTGGTCCATACGTTGCGGTAGGCATTGCTGTTTCAGTGCTGCCCTTTATAATTGGGATTATTTTCCGTAAGATGCTATTGAAGACACAGTATAAATGGCTGGCGAGTACTGGGATTTTCCTTATTCATTCGCTCCTCTACATCATGATCATTAATTTGTTTATACCTATTCTTCACCTGCCATTTTATTTCATTTATTTTACTATTTTCTACTTAACCTTTCTTGCTCTGGTGTTCATCATTGAACATTTGATTCGCACCAATAAGCAGATTGAAGAGATGGTATACCTGGATAAGTTGAACATGGTTGGACAGATGGCGGCTTCCATAGCACATGAGATCCGCAATCCCCTTGCAACCGTAAGAGGGTTCATTCAGCATCTAAGCGAGGATTCAGAGGATGAACGATTGAAGAGATACTCCCCCCTCATACTGAATGAATTGGATCGAACAAACAAAATTATTACGGACTACCTTAGCGTGGCAAAGCCAAGCGGATTTCACCTGTCCAGGCTCAACCTTGAAACCGTCATCGGGGACTGTGTGGATTTATTAAGACCCTTTGCTTCCTACTCCAATACATCCATCGTTTTTCACGGTAGTGGCTCCCATTATATTAAGGGAGATGAGGATCATATGAAGCAAGCCTTCATGAACATCATTAAGAATGGGATCGAATCCATCGAGGGCCGAGGGGAAATCTCGATCAGTCTAAAAGAAGATCCTTTCTCACACTCTATCATCATCATAATCTCGGATAATGGGAAAGGGATGACCGGAGAGCAATTAAAGAAAATCGGTTTACCCTTCTATACGACGAAAACAAAAGGCACAGGATTGGGGAGTATGGTGACAAATAAGCTCATTCGTGAAATGGGTGGCATGATTGAATACGAAAGTGAATTGAAAAAGGGAACTGTCGTAAAGATCAAATTACCACTTCTACCATAAAAAGAATCTCTGTAAAGAGCTTAGGCCCACTAAGCTCTTTTCTTATGGGGATTCCTCGTCCCTTCCTTTTCGAACTGTGATACACTTATTTTATCAGGATTTTCCAACAATCATTTTGAAAGAAGGAATCGAAGGATGAACAAAAGATGGACGTTTCTTTTTTTATGTGCAGTAATCGTGACACTCTGTATGATTACGATTCTCAACAAACCGAATGAAAAGGATTTTGAAAAATGGTTACAGGAAGAGTATATGATCGACTGCAACGAAGACTGCTCCATCATCGAAATGGAAAGTGTCAGTGGGGATATAACTGAGAGAATCAAGTATGCTGACGTAAGTGGCACCTATTCTCCCGGTTTGTTCACACTGCAGATAAGCAGACAATACAAAAGTCTTAATGACCCTAAGCAAATGATCAATATTAAGGTGATAGGATTTAACGGAAGATTTTACCCATTGCAATCGAAGGATGAATGGTAAGGTGGTTTGTTTACATAATTATATTATAGTTATCAAATTAGGTTCTTTTTTAAATGAAAACCCCGGCTCTCTTAAGCCGGGGTTTTCATCTATTCGAGGAACCTCAATAAATCGCCGTATAGAATATCATCTGACATCCTTAACTCTTTTCTGACGGTTTCCTTAAATGGCTCGCATAGAGATTCACTTACAGATTCCTCACTCTTTTTCTTGTAACATACATTGTCTTGAAAAATGTACTTATCTGTTATGAAATCGCCATCCCGGAAAATGACGGGATGATTTTCATCACGGGTGAACAGGCTGTGACCAAAAGAAAGAGTATTCTTTGATTCAATGCCCATCAGATGCAGGACCGTCGAACGGATATCGATCTCCCCTCCGATGGTTTCAATCGTTCTGGCTTCTTCACCCGGAACGTGGATGATAAGGGGGACCTGCTGAAGCTTGGCGTGATTGACCGGAGTATCCTTCTGACCCAGGAGCTCAAATACCCCTGGCTCATATTTCTCTGATATTCCGTAATGATCTCCATAAAGCACCACTACCGTATTATCATATAGACCGTTTGCCTTAAGCTTCTCAAATAAGGTCTTGATTGCTTCGTCCTCATAACGCACCGTTGTGACATAACGATTCACGACATCTTCATTCGTAGCGGCTTGGTCGATGAACTGGTCCCCTTCATCCAATAGGAAGGGGAAATGATTCGTCAACGTGATGAGACGGGTATAAAATGGCTGAGGGACTTTCTCAAGATGGGAGATGGTCTGTTCAACAAAAGGAATATCCTTTATCCCATAATTCACCGAATTTTCTTCTGTTACTCTATAGTCCCTCTTGGAGAAATAGCGATCATAGCCCAGCGACTCGTACATCATTTCCCGGTTCCAGAACGTCCTTTCATTCCCGTGAAAAACAGCCGCATAATAATCTTCCCTCTTTTTCAGGATATGAGGAAGGCTTTGATACTGATTATCGGGTTTCCTCACGAAAGCGGAACCGCTTGATAAGGGATATAGCCCTGTATCAATCATAAATTCGGCATCCGATGTTTTTCCTTGTGCCGTCTGGTCGTAAATATTACTGAAGTAAAAACTGTCCTTAATCAGTGAATTCAAAAAAGGTGTAATTTCTTTTCCATTCACTTTTTCGTTGATCACGAAATTCTGTGTGGACTCCAAACTGACTAAAATCAGGTTCTTCCCTTCAGCAACCCCAAAGAGATCGGAGGGTTTTTTCTTCATTGATTTCGTATACTTAATGGATGCCTCGGTATCTGATTTACTCGCGAATATTTGGGAAAATGGGTTCGTTGCTGCAATTCCGATATCGAACATGTGGTAATTGTATGGACCTACGGATTTCACCATTTGTTCTCTGTCATAGGATTCGGCAAATAAATAGGGTGATTTCACTAAACCCATTGCAACGGTAATCAATAGCAACGCAAGGCTCAATCCAATATAAGTGAACTTCCATCGGCTTGTCATCGTGAAGGGAATCGTCTGCTTCTTTTTTACCATCCATCCGGCAACGATGATATCAACCAATAGTAAGAGATCCCACGGGCTCATCAATTCAAACGTGCTGGGTCCGATGCCTCCTACGTTCTTAAACTGAAAAAGGATGGGGACCGTGACGAAATCCGAATAAAACCGAAAGTAGAGAAGGTCCCCATAAAGGAGTCCGGTAGCTATTCCCATCATAAGCAGGACCAGGCCCCGTTTAACTTCCTTAAAAAAATAAAAGCTGAATCCGATTAAAATCATTAATGAACCGACCGGATTCATTAATATTAGCAATAAGTCCAGGTAAGACTCTATACGGAGATTGAATCCTATGAAGGATACCAAAACGGTCTTGATCCAAAGGGTTAGAATGGCAAACCCCAATAATTTATGCGTTTTAAAACGATGGAAAAATTCTGCAGCCCTACTCATTTCACTACCTTTGAATCCATCATGCGTTGATATTCCTTGATGAGCATTGTCATTGCTTTCAAAACCTTTCGTTCATTATATGATCCCATGAGTGCTACCTGCACCCAGTTCCTTTTTATCAGGTATTCACTTTCGTAGCTTAAAAGAATGCCCTTACTTTTGCAGGCATCACCAAATTGTCTACTACACTGTTCCCTGTTTAGTGCAATTGTAATCACCCCAGGGGAATAAAGTGCATCCCCAAGTAAATGAAAGCCTCCTTCCTTCAATACTTCCCTCACTTGCCTGGAGATTTCAAGCGATTTTTTATAGTCCATTACCTGGAGGGCTTCTTTCAATGCACCTAAAAGATTTGATGAGTGCGTGTAAGGAATGCTTTTATTCATAGCATACATCCCCACATCCAGGTATCTTGGGATCGAGGCAGATGGATTGATTTCTTCCCGGTGAAAAATGATCGCCAGTCCTGGATAAGAACCTATCCCCTTACCGCTGACCGAGGTTGCGAGGTATACTTCTTTCAAATCCAACGGCACGGTTCCGAGTGAGCTGCATGCATCAACACAGAGTTCTACACTGTATTTTTGACAGAGTGAAAGGATTTCCCCGATATTGTATAAGTACCCCGTCGATGTCTCACAATGAACGGTCCATAGCCACCCTATGCCGGGATCACACTGAAGAACGCTTTCTATTTCCTCAACCGTGATCGGTTCATTCCAGTCCTTCTCAATGGTATGATAGGACAGATTGGATCGATTTCCGTGATCGATTAAACGATAGCCAAATTCCCCATTTGCCAGGATAAGACCTCTTCCTGGAATCCTTTTCAGCTGGGCTGCAACCATATCATTGGATAATGTCCCGGTCCCCACTGCCAGCTGTACATGATTCGCATTGGTCATTCCCCTTAAGTTCTTTCTTACTTCTTCCATTTCCCGGATAAATGAGCTGCTTCTATGAGATGACGAACCTCTTTTAAGCGCCTCTTCTACTCTGCTGTGAAGGGGGACGGGACCAGGAAGGAACGATTGGGTGATAGTCTCCTCAGACTTTCGTATCATTAAACGCTGAAATGCTTTCGTTGAATTCTCAAAGCTTTCCCGGGTCAGATACATGGGCTGAAATCTTGCACTCTCATCACCAACGAGATCAGCAAATGGGATAAAACCGATGCGATTGTATAGTTTAAGCTGACGCACGGTCCCGGAAATAAGAGCCATCGTATATCCCATTTCTAAACAATAGGATACCAGACGGTCACATAATTGATAGAAGACCCTCGTACTTCTATACGCTTCTTTAACTGATAGCAGCCTGATTTCACAAGGAATGGCCCGCTCTGGTAAATACCCATCAAGATCATTCAGCTTTTGATCCAGTGAGAAAGGGCGTTTGGACCTTACAGCGATCATGCCCACGACTTCATCCTGAGCCTTTGCTATCACATATGTATTTTCATCGTCAAATTTATCTACAAGCTTACGAGTATCATTTTCTTCATGCTGAGGAATTTCTTCTACGAACGTTTGATAATTTAACGAGTAAATTTGTTGAAATTCATCTGCATCCCCAGCTATCTTATATTGCAGAGTATGATTATGCATACTTGTACCTCCTATGTTTCGGCAGAATGATGAAATGATCTGTTATGGAACATGAGGACAGTCACAAATAAAGCCCCTAATCCTGCTGCTACTATGAATGAACCCTCAATCACATAGGCTGTTATCGGGATGCTCCCCATCGAAATAAACCCGGCTAACGAATACTTCCTAATGCTTATATATGACAGGGCCATTATGATAGCGAAAACACCGATGCTTACCGGGCAGAGGAATAATGCGGAAGCCAGATATACAACAATTCCCTTCCCACCGTGAAACCCAAGTTGGATGGGATACAAATGTCCCAGCATGACCATTATCGAGCTCAGGATCAAATAACCCTCCCCGCCAATCAAGGTAGAAGTCAGGGATAATGCCAGAATCACTTTACCTGCGTCGATCAGAAGGGTCATGAAAAATCCTTTTTTCCCTGCGACCCTTCCTGCATTGGTTGCACCAACATTGCCGCTCCCCATTTTCCTGATATCTTTCCCGGTGAAGATTTTCACAACATAAAAAGCTCCCGCGATGCTGCCCATTCCATAAGAAAGCAACATGACTGCAATTAACATCAAACTTTGACTCATCATACCTGCTCCCCATTATTCTTATATGTTAATAGACGAATCAACCGAGAAGAAAGTTTCATATATTTACCTATTACCTCTCCTCTTCTCCCTCACTAGATAAAACGGAGCATATAGAAGGAGAAATAAGAGAAGACTGACCCCTTCGAGGGATAAAAGGTACCATGGATATTCCCCCAAATAATCGATTGGACTCGCATTATACGGTTTATGTGAGAGAAACATGTAATTCGCTCCGGTGATCCTGTTCACAATGTATACGATAACAGCAATCGTATTCAAAGCCAGGAAAGCCCTGACGAGGGAGCCGATCGACAAACTGTATCCTTCGATCCATACCATATACAAACACGCTAATATAATGGTTAAATGTGCCAGGAAGAATTGAAAATATCGAAAGTGAGGAAAACCAAAAAACAACTCCGGAGTGACGATGGCTATGAACGCACCCGACATACTGGCAAAGAAACTAATCTCAAAGATTCTATAGCTTTTGCTTATGAGCATGATCGTACAGAGATATAGGGATAGCGAACATAGTTGGAAAGGCAAGTTAATCGTTACATCCCACTGATCGTTTATGATATACCAAACCTGAAATGACACTTCACTCAGTACCAGCAAAACGATCAATAGCCATTTCAGCACGCTCTTCAGACTGCCCTGAACATGATCCCTGCTTACAAATAACCCCACCATGCAACCAAGACAAATGATAATGGCCACAAGATGAGAAACCGAAAACAACACAAACGGATACTCCTCATACCTAAAATTCATAACCTCTACAACCACACCCCCAATCCCCCTGCATATCTATACTATATTCTCCCATCCACCCTTCATTTCCTTTAAAGGGACGGACCTTAATTTTTTCACACAAACTCCCTATTTTAAGCTTTCATCCGCCTTTCAATAGGGACGGACCTCAACACCTGTTTTCCATACCCCAAATGAGATACAAAAAATCCCTGTCAGGAACACTTATGGTTCCTGACAGGGATTTTCCACTATCCAGCCCAATCACTTCAATCTATGGTAAATCGATTCCCTCCCAAACGCTTCGATTGATACATAGACCGATCTGCCCGTTGAATCACAGACTTAAAGTCGTCCTTCCGATCACCAGAGGAGACGCTCACCCCAATACTCACACCCACAAACAACTCTTGATGCATATCAAAGGCGAAAGGCAGAGAAAATGCAGACAAGACGTTTTCAGCCAATGCTTCCACTGCATATTGGTCCTCATTCTTCACAAGTAGAACAAATTCATCGCCTGAAATACGGTAACAAGCTACCTCATGCGATTCTTTCAAAGCATTCAACCGACTGCCAATTTCCCTGAGGACGAAATCCCCAACAGAATGGCCATAGGTATCATTGATCCTTTTAAATTGATCGATATCCAAAAATAATAAGGCATATGGTACATCGCAATCGAGGAGGTCTTCGTGCAGCGCCTTTCTATTTTTCAGCTGGGTAAGTTCATCGGTCCTTAACAACCTCTGAATTTCGAGATGTGATTCCATTCGAAGAAACTCCATGTTCATCCATTCAGTACCCATATTCAGTAAGTCTTCATGCACCTTCATTCTTTGTGAAAAAGCGGTATCTCCCTTTTCCTCCGCAAAGAAAAAGCAGCCTTTTGCCTTGCCACTATCAACGATCGGTAAGAGATGGACCTGGGTATCACCGCAATGTATGCATCCTTTATCGTTGCTGTGTTTCAAATATGTCTGCATGCCGCTTCGTAATTCACCATCCGGAAGCAGAGGAAGTTCCCTTTCAGCTTTATAAAAGAGAAGATCATCATGATTCCAATAATATATACCCATTTTCTCTGTACCTATTAATAGAGAGAGGGCATGCAGCAACTCCATTTGCTTCTCATTAATAGAGCCTGGTGATGTAAAGGTCGCATGAAACCTTTTTAAAAAGGCTTCCCGGCTTTCTTTCATCTTTAATTCTTCCTGAAGTTCTATTTCTGTCGTCACCCACTTACCAAAGCTTAACAGTAAATCCAGTTCTTCATGTGAAAACGTTCTCGGTTTGGTTCCGACAATACAAAGGGTTCCGATGACATGCCCTGACTTCACCTTCAACCCGACACCTGCATAAAACCGGATCCCGTATGTCTCTCCATAATGGTATACAGGAGCATCCGGATCCTGCAGAGTGTCCTCCACTACGAAAGAGGTCTTACCGTTTATCACGTATTGACACATCGACTCGGTTACAGGTGAACGAGTTACATCTCTTTCTTCTTCATAAAGGCCCGCGGACGATTTGAATAGCTGCTCGCGATCTGTCAGCAAATTGATTTGACAAATATCCACTTTAAATACTTCTTTCACTATCCTGGTAATCCGGTCGTATCGTTCTTCCCTGCCGCACTGATAGATGCTCATACAAGTGAGGGCATGTACACGGTCCTGGTTTGTTAGATCGTTCTCCCCGCGAGAATGGTCCATATCTTCACTCCCTTTATATGTGACGTTATGTACGATGATCTCTGTTCATGAATTACACAAAAAATCTCCCATTCCGACGAAGAAATGGGATCTATACATGCTATTGAACCTTCCGCAGAGTGAACTCCTGATTATTATGGATAAAATCAAGAGCCAGCCGATTAAATTCAGTCGGTCTCTCTACATTGCAAACGTGACCGCAACCATCAAGGAAAACCTTCACAGCAGAAGGGTCTCCCTTTGTATCCTCATCAAGTGAATCGATAAACAAATGATCTTCTTTTCCCGAAATGTAAAGCTTTGGAATATGCGATGCCTTTTCCTGAACGGTGGCATAGGTCGATTTCATATATGGGGTAAGCTGATACCACCCCAGAAAATCCTTCCGGTTCATTTTCTTTGCTTCCCGGATAAATAGTTTCCTTGAAATTCTATGATTGCTTTTAGGCATCATTACATATGCAAATAGTTTATACAACCACATGAATGGAATCATGCTCTTCACTGCATGACCTACCTGAAGCAAAGTGTTGGCAAATAGCGTAAAACGAGTGATGCAGCCTCCCAGAACCGCCGTTTTCACCCGATCCGGCACTTGTTGCATCAGTTCATGAATCACCACTGAACCGAGAGATATCCCGATGAAGTGGGCTTGTTCGACCCCGATTTCATCAAGGACCTTTACTACCTCACGAACGATTAAATTAATTGTAAACGGATCTTCATATGTTTCAATTCCCGGTGAATTTCCATGACCAGGCAAGTGTATCGTCACTACGTGATAATGTTTCTTAAAGGTTTCCAATTGTTTGCAGAAGATACTTGAAGTCCCCCCGATTCCATGGAGGAAAACCGCATACTCTTTGCCGACTCCCTGATGTACGATGTATTCTAGCATCCATTTCTCCTTATAAACAGCACAACCTACCAAAAGACTGGAATGGATCAGGTGATTAACCAAGCACCGTTTTCCTTTCGTTACGATTATCATGAATAGGAAATTCGGTTTTATGATTCAATCGCATGATGCACTCTACCCTCTTGAAGCCTTACCTTAATGTATCTCTTATTCTATCCTATCTATAGGTTCTTTGTCATATAGAATCCGAAGAAATTCCGAACATTTTGTGATGGATCAATATGGTTCAATATTGAAGATTCAATACAAGGCCATACTTCGTGATATAAAAAAAGGATACAGGATTTTTTTCAAATCCCCTCTCACTTCTTCAATCTTTCGACATGCGCCTTTCGCCTCAGCTGTCATATTGCATTAATACAATGTTCACAGAACCTTTTCAATCAAAGAGATTTCCTTTCATATTCATTTTATATCCTTGAATTGAGCTTACAATCAGAAGGGAGACAATAAAATGAATACTCTTGTAAAAAATGTTTGTTTATCTGCAGCAATAATAGGAATCGGGGCCGCTACCGTCCAGCCCGCCTTTGCGCAATCTGGTCATCCATCTATGAATGACAATAAGATTCTCAACATCGCCCACAGAGGGGGATCAGGTTACGCTCCGGAACACACCCTTGCATCCTATGAAGTGGGAGACGAAATGGGTGGGGATTACATAGAACTTGATCTCCAAATGACAAAAGACGGTGAATTGATCGCCATGCATGATGAAACACTTGATCGAACCACGGATGGATCAGGTCTGGTAAAGGATTATACGTTGAAGCAAATCAAAGAACTGGATGCGGGCTCCTGGTTCAATGACATGTATCCCGAAAAGGCTAAGGCTGAATATAACGGCCTTGAAGTACAGACTCTCGAGGAAGTCATCCAACATTTTGGAAAAGACAAACACTATTATATTGAGACAAAGTCACCTGAAGTATATCCGGGCATGGAAGAAAAATTACTGAAGATACTTGATGAATATAATCTGACACGACAAAACGGCCCTTCCAGTAGAGTGATCATTCAGTCCTTTAGTGAAGCGAGCCTTCAGAAAATCCATGACATGGATGAAGATATCCCCCTTGTCCAGTTAATCGACTATAAGAAGGATGCAACCATCACAGAGGCAGAGCTTGACCATTATGAGGAATATGCAGTAGGTCTTGGGATGAGCTTCAAGAAAATCGATGAAGAATATGTAGAAAAAGTGCGCAATCACGATCTTCTTATCCACCCTTATACTGTCTTGGAAAAGGAAGATATGAAAAGATTGATCGAGTGGGGAGTAACAGGAATGTTCACGAACTATCCTGATCGTTTAGAAGAAGTATTGAAAGAAATGAAAAAGAAATAGAGTAGATAGACAGAACAGAGCTGCCCGGTCGGCAGCTCTGTTTTTTTATCCGTGTTTGTGCTCATATTTAACAAATAACGGAAGTATAAGGGAAATCATAAAGGCCATTAGGACAATGAGGGCGAATGTAACCGGTTTTGATAACCCTTGTTCAGGTGCAATCACTAAACCGAATATCACGGCTGGAACGATAATGAGAAAGGAAACTAAAAATTTTGAACCAAAGCTGATCGTATGCCTTTTTCCACATTGACTGCATTCAATCGGCTTATAAGAGCTCCAGATCGAAAATAATAATTCTTTCCATTGAAATTGATTCTTACATACAGTACACTTCTGCAAAACATTTCCCCCTAGGTATTACAACTGCATTTTTCTCTAGTTTACCATTTTTGGCATCAAAGGAATAGGCCATATTAAAGGTCCGTCCCTCATCTCTCTATCGGTTTCGGAATAATAAGGATAAAAGAAGGGATTTCATTCTTTCAGACGAATATTGTACTATAACACTAATTTGTAAGGAGTAACGACAGTGATACAATCATTCAAGTTAAATGTCCAGACATTGGGTCAAAGAATGCCCGTATATATGTTTCAGGTCGATGATGTTTTGGTCGATACGGGACCCTATAGTATGAAAAATGAAGTCCGTTCCATTTTTAAAGAGCTTCCGATCAAACGAGTCATTCACACTCATCATCATGAGGACCATACCGGGAATAGTGCCTGGATAGAAAGATTTTATTCCATTCCTCAATGGATTCATCCCCTTGGAGTGAAAAAATGCACTCAAAGAACCAAACTGCCTTTCTACCGGGCGTTGTGCTGGCATAATCGTTTATCCTTTCATCCCATGCCCCTTCAGCAGAAGGTTTTTGAGACACAACACCATACGTTTGAAGTCGTCCATACACCGGGACATGCCGAGGACCACATTGTTCTTATTGATGAAGAAAAGGGCATTTGCCTTTCCGGTGATCTATACTTATTTCATTCCCCCACTTCTAATTTTTCGTTCGAATCAGTTCCTGAATTGATCCGTTCCATAAGCAAAACATTGTCATACTCTTTCGAGGAGGTATATTGTTCTCATCAGGGATACCTGAAACAAGGAAGAAAGCTATTGGAGAGGAAAAGGGATTATCTTCTTCACCTTCAAGACTCAGTGACCAAAGCTCATTTGGAAGGAAAATCACCAAAGGAGATCCGAAAACAATTATTGCCCAAAAACAGACTATTTCAATATATCTCACTCTTTGAAAACTCCCCCAGCCACACCGTAAAATCAATCATCAAAGATATATCCTAAAGAAAAGGTCCGTCCCTCAAGTGTGAGGGACGGACCTTTTCTTTAATAGTTTTCCAGGCGGGGAAGGCTTCGCTTGATATCGAGCTTGATAATGATATCCACTATCCTGGTTCCAATAAACTGACAAGCTATGGCAAATAGAATGATATTGAAATCTACGACGATTCCTGTAAAAAGTAACACACTACCATTAATAATGAATAATGTTTTCCCTGGTGAGTACCCTCTCAGCTTAGAAATGATAAGGGCTAAAATGTCCATTCCCCCTGAGGATGCCCCCATCCTGAAAAGGATACCGACACCGATACCAAAAAGGATGCTCCCAATTAGAAGATCCACGAACACAAATGAAACAGCACCAGTGAAAAAAGGGTCTAAAACGTCTACCACCACTGATGTGACTGTTACGCAATACATGGTCCAGCAGGCATTGTCCTTACCAAGCCATTTCGCAGCTGCACCCAAAAAACAGGCATTCAACCCCCATAAGCTAACGGCAAATGGGATATGCAGCAGGTAGTTAAGCAGTACACTCACACTTGCTGCACCACCGGAAGGAATGAAGTGGGGAAACAGAAACACAGCCATGGCCAAACCTTGTACACTTGATGCTATCCCTAATAATGCAGCTTTTTTCAAAATATCCATATGTACATTGCTCCATATTCTATAAAGGACTCTCTTTCATAGTCTAGTAGCTCTTAATAGAATCTGCAACAACTATTAATTATGAACACCTTGAATCTCCTAACAGACTATGAACCTATCTCCCGTGAATCATAAAACCTGCCCATTCTTATTCGCCACCTTCTTCTCATGCTCAATCAGCCATTTTTTTCTGGAAAGACCTCCTGCATATCCCGCCAGATCACCACTTGCTCTGATCACTCTGTGACAAGGTATGACGATGGCCAGCTGGTTACAACCATTGGCTTTGGCCACTGCACGAACGGCCGACGGATGATCAAGGTTTTCTGCAACCTCCGTATAAGACCTTGTTTCTCCAAATGGAATTCTCTTTAGTTCATTCCAAACATTGTTTTGAAACGGGGAGCCAAGCATATGGAGAGGAGTCTGAAAAGCTGACAAGTCTCCATTGAAATAAGCGTTCAGTTCCTTTTCAATCGAACGAAGAGGCTCTGAGGTCCCAGGGATGATGGCCGCTTTTGTTTTCTCCCTCAACCTTTCCACTTCCCGCTCTAGTCCCCTTCGGTCAACAAACTCTAATAAATAAAGAGCTTTTTCATCAGAAATCCCGATCATTGGCCCGAGTTTTGTATCGATCCACGCTACTTTAAACACATGACTGTGCTGGGAGAAAGTTGGAGACGTTCCCATTATCCTTGAAAAAGCATCTCTAAACCCGCTGCCAGATTCATAACCTGTTGCATGTTGGGCATCAATGACCAGCGCTCCAGATCTGATTTCCTTCATGGCCAGCCCCATTCTGCGGGCTCTCGCATATTCAACAAATGTCATGCCGAACCTTTTCTTAAATTGGCGCCGTGCAGTGGATGCATCGATGGATAACTCTTGAAAGTCCTTATCCTTCCAACGCTTTTCCGGATTGCCCTCTACCTCCTCCACCAACATTTTCACCACTTCTGATACACTATTCGGATGAGATAAAGGCTTACATCTCTTACATGGACGAAAGGACCCCAGCAATGCTTGTTCTGCTGTTTCGAAAAATTCACAGTTTTCGAATTTTGGTTTTCTGGCTGGACAAGCCGGACGGCAAAACACACCCGTTGTTTTCACTCCTACGTAAAAAACACCTTCATAGTCTGTTCTCTTTTCCACCAATGCTTGATAATATTCCAGTTGCAATTCAAAAGAAATCATCCTTAACCCCTCCACCTTTTGTTCATAATTCTATTATAACGACAATAAAAAAACGATGCCGCCGAAAATCAGGCATCGATTTTTTATGCAATGGGACCGTTAAGATTCATTTATAATATTAAAATGTTCTACATCAGTAATTTTTTACTTATCTACCTCTATCACAATATCCCCAACCCGTTCACGATTATCCTCAACCGTGATCTTCCACAAACCGGCTTCCTTAAACGACAAGATTATCGGTACCGAATAAGCTCCTTGAGTGAATCTTGATAACCCATTCTTCACTTCGATTTGCTCCACTGAGTCCTCTTCCCCTTTTTTTTCAAGAAAAATGATCAGATTCTCATGATGTCCCCATACCAATAATGATGTCTGATATTCTTTTTTAGCCTTAAACGTCTTATTGAATGCTATGGCTGCTTCATTCTTCTCCCCCTGGAACAATTCGATCTCACCTTCATCATTTTCGACTTGAATAATCGCACTTTCACGCCACTCCTCATTCTTCACAACGACATAATTCAAAATAAATAAGATTCCTGAAATCACGGTCAACGTGATCAAAATATTTCTGAATGAATTTGTCTTTTTAAAAGAATTCAATAATTCAGATTGAGGAGCAACTCTTCCAGCTATAAGAAAAACCCCTACAATGCCGAGTAACAAACACCCTAACACTAAATACATATAATCCCCCCTCTTTCACCTTACTACCTATACATACGAAGCCCACACACAAAAGTTTCATATTTTTGTAAGCCAGCGTGGGAAGAACCTCTTCTGTTTTTCTGAGAAAAAGCAGGGATTTCCCTTTCCGGTGGAAAATGTATCACTATAACGATAAATGAATAGAATAGGAGTTTTTCACATGAAACTGTCAACCGAGCAATGGAACAAGGGAAAAGCCTATATCCAACAGAATGCAAGGGCTCTTGAGCAAAAGTTATTCAACTATTACTTTGAAGAGGGAAGTAAAGATGAAGCCATTGAGGAGTTATCAACTTATCAGAACACAGACGGGGGATTCGGTCACTCCATCGAGCCCGACTTCCGCCTGGCGATTTCCTCCCCCTCTCGCTACGACGATCGGATTACAGCATGCAAAAGTGTTAAATCTCCCTGCCAATCATCACATCGTCCAACAGGCAATGGATTATTTGGATAACGCATACAACGAGGAAATCAACGGTTGGAATGCAGTGCCAGAGGGAGTTAATTCTGTGCCCCATGCTCCCTGATGGCATTTCGACCGAGAAAAGGGACATTGCAGCGTCCAAACGACCTGGGCAAATCCAAATGCAGAAATCGTCGGATACTTTCACCGTTTTCAACCTGGGCATCCCCGGCTTCATGAGTGGACAGAACTGGCGGTCCATGAGCTTTCTAAATTAGAAACACCGATTGGAATGCACGATTTCCTTTGTTACCAGCGGATGCTGAATGAAGTAGATGGAGATACGAAATCCAATCTGTTCAATATCCTTGCTTCACATGTACAAAATACGGTGTGCACCGATCCAACAAAATGGAATGCTTATGTCTTAAAGCCGCTGCAGGTAGCCGGTAGTCCTTCTTCACCATTTTATGAGTCAATGGGAGATGTAATTCATATGCAATTGGAGAAGGAGATTGAATTCCAGCACCCTGATGGGTATTGGGAGCCCAATTGGTCATGGTTTGGCCGCTATGATGAAACATGGCCGGTTGCCGAGAAGGAGTGGCGGGGGATTTTGACCCTGGAGATGCTGAGGATCCTCAACTCATATCAATACCTTGACATTTGGCATGATTGATAGCTATATATACCCTGCAGAAAAACTCCGGAAAACGTTTGATCCGGAGTTTTTCCTATCATATAAAGTTATTCTCAAACCAATGCTTCGCTTCATCCACTTCTTCACGTCGAAGCTCATGTCCGCCTTCTGTCCAAAACTCAGTAACGTGAGAACCGGCCTCTTTTAAGTTTTCCACCAGTTCCTTTGTCTCACCCAAGGGAATCAGTGGATCTCTCTTACCCGCTCCAATAAAGACAGGAACGGTGGATAAATCCGGTAATTGCACCCCGCGTCTCGGAACCATGGCGTGAAATAAGATTCCGCCTTTTAATGCTCCCTTCATGTGGTACATCAAGCTTGCCGCTATGTTTGCTCCATTGGAATAGCCCAGGGCTACGACGTTGTGACGATCAAACCCGTATTCCTTCGCGCTTTCCTCAATAAATTGATTCAACTCATTCGTACGGAATAATAAATCTTCTTCATCGAAAACACCTTCACGTAAGCGTGCAAAAAAACGGGCCATTCCATTCTCTTCCACGTTCCCTTTCACACTTAATACGGAAGCTTCCGGTGCAATCATTTCAGCGAGGGGCATTAAATCGCGTTCATCCCCCCCTGTCCCATGAAGCAATAAGAGTGTCGGCCATTTTTTGTTTCCTTGTTTGAATAGATGCTTCACCTTATTGTCCCCCTTTTTCTTTCGTATCCAATGGTTTTAACTTCGCTTCAATGGACTCTCTTTGGGCTTCAAAATATGGTGGAAGGGATAAATTTTCTCCTAATGTATCAAATTCCTCATCCGTTTCAAACCCGGGACCATCTGTCGCAAGTTCAAATAGGATCCCATTAGGTTCACGGAAATAAACGGAACGGAAATAGTAACGCTCAACAAAACCTGAATTCGGTAAACGGTTTTCCGTTATCCATTCGACCCATTTCTTCAATTCGTTTTCGTCTTCAACACGGAATGCAACATGGTGGACACTTCCTCTTCCCGGTCTTTCTTGAGGGATGTCACTTCTCTCTTCAAGATACACTTCTCCCCCGGTTCCGCCTTCCCCTGTTTCAAATACCCGGATGTCTTTTTGTCCCTCTGTGTCAGAAGGAAAACTCCCTGTTTCTTTAAATCCTAAAACATCAGTCAAAACAATGGCTGTGTTCTCCCCACGTGCAACGGTTAGGGTGATAGGACCTAACCCAACCACCCCATGTTCTACAGGAACCGGACTCTTATCCCATGGTATTCCACCAGCCACTCCTTCATTCGATTCATCTGATACCAGCATAAGTCGCTGTCCTTCAAAATCACGGAAGCTCAATGTTGCGCGTCCAGTGCGATGGGAAATGTCATCATGATCCACATCCAACTCTTCAAATCGGCGCTTCCAATAAGTCAGTGATTCATCTGTGTTCACTCTTAAGGAAGTTAATGAAATACTGTTCGTGCCTTTATAGGTGTTCCCTGCATGGGGAATCTCAAAGAATGTAAGGTCCGTTCCAGGATTACCTCTTTCATCTGCATAAAAAAGATGGTAAACAGAAGTATCGTCCTGGTTGATTGACTTTTTCACCAGTCGAAGTCCCAGTGTTTTGGTATAAAATTCATAGTTTTTCCTCGCATTTGCTGTTATGGCTGAAACGTGATGCTGCCCTTTTAATGGTTTCAAGTTCATTTTATATTCACTCCTCAAGAAGTAGTATTTCCTTATACCTTTATCATACACAATAATTATCTTTAATTCAAGATATTTAATTTCAAAGCTTTATTTTTAAATATTAAAAATGGCTGAAGTAAAAATAAAAAGCATCCATACAAAAGGTACGGATGCTTCTCAATCTTTTCGGTTAAACGACTTCATTGTTTTTGATCGTCAGTGCCTGTGACAAAGTTGATGTAATGGTAAGGTTCTCAAAATTCAAACCAAGTTGAACCGCGGTTTGGGCAATTTCCGGTCTCAGCCCTGAAAGAATCGGTTTCACACCGATTAGCTGAAGCGCATCGATTAGCTGAAAGATTTGATGCGCTACCATCGTATCGATTAAAACGACGCCTGATAAATCGATAAATAATTGGGAAACTTCCATTTCGACACACTCTTCTAATGCATTCTGTAAAATCAGTTCCGCTCTTGATGGGTCAATGTTACCAACAAGAGGCAGCAGGGCCGTTTGAGGATTCAATGATATGATCGGTGAGCTTAATTCATTAATGATTTCCTGCTGATTCTGTATCTGCTGATCCACCACTTCCGACTGCAATTCGACAAAACGCAGCATCACTCGATCGAATGAATCTTGAATCACTTTGTTCCACATGTTAAAGGGCTCAAAGATGTCTTCATCCATGTGTTCTTCGGCATATTCTTTCAAAAAATCCAGGTATTGATTTCTGACCCTCATAAATTCCTTAAGTATATAGTGAGTGGGGGTTTCTAAATGTTCTTTATCTTTGGCAATGGACAGGACCCATTCATCGATTTTCTTATAAAAGGTCTCTCGATCCTCTGCAAACACATTGCAAAGAATTCCATGAAACTCAAAGTTTTGATTTTTTAATGTTTCTATCACCTTTGGGTCAGCTGAAGAATAAACACCGGTTGTCGTACTTTTATCCAATGAGTTATACCATTCATCTGTCAATTGACGAGCCTTGCTTAATAAAAATGTATGTAATTCTTTGCTTCTATGCATGTATGATTCCTCCTATGATATCCATCAAAATGATCAATTTCCTCTTCCCTATAAGACGTCATGTGAAGTCGGGAAATCACACTCTTCCAAGTAGCATTTAATCAGATCAACAGCCAGTATGTCTCAAGAATTTTTCGACATTTTCCTCTACCACCCCCTATTATATAACACATTCAGGTCATAATGCCATTCGGAGTATTTTTCTGTTCGGAATTATTTTTGAGTGGATTCTTTTTTCCAGACAGATCTACTTTGTGATTTGATCATTTTTACGAATTAATAATAAGATTTTTCAAAATAATTACATCATTTTGTAAATAAGGTCTACAATTCACAATATAAAGTGTATAATGGGGGTATAAACTAAGATACTGGATAAAGTGAGTCTCGATATACTATTTCGATGAAAGAATATCTCAACTGGATACCAACCATAAATCTTAATATGATGTCGTAATCCTGCTACTTGGTCATTTGTCAAAATAGTTGGGAGCTGATGAGAGAGTGAAAAACAATCTGACAAGAAGGTGTATTGAAACACTTGCTATCCAAAGTGCCTATCATTTTTGCGAGTCAATCGGAATAAAACCCAGTTTGCTCAATCTATCGATGGTCTCGGGATTCTCAGAAGAACGAATATTGGAAATACTCGAAACGAAGTTTAGTAATCAAAGTGTTAAAGCAGAAGATCACTCTTTTTAACTCTGTATTTTCCCCTTTATTACTCTACAAGCCGATTACCCTTCATCCCCAAATGAAAGTCCTTTTCTTTACGTACCTATCCATTTTTATTCTGATATAGATGAACCTCTGTTACCCTGTCAATAGAAACATAAGAACAGACTTTAGAACGTATCCAGCTAAAGAGCAAAAAGGCAACTTCACACTGGGAAGTTGCCTTTTTCGTATAATATTTATAATACGTTGAAGTATCTTGCTTCCGGATGAGCGAAGACCATTGCCGTTACCGAAGCTTCCGGTTCCATCATACATCCGTCCGTCAACTGGATTCCGATTGTTTCCGGTTGTATAAGCTTAAACAGCTTTTTCTGATCTTCGAGTTCTGGACAGGCGGGGTAACCGAACGAAAACCGTTGGCCTTGATAATGGGTCCGGAATCGGTCCTGCATGGTCAAGTCAACTGGATCAGGAAAGCCCCATCTGCTCCTCATCATCTCATGCACCCTTTCGGCCAGCCCCTCCGCTGTTTCTAATGCTATTGCCTGCAGGGCGTGACTTTCCAGGAACCGTCCTTCTTCCTTCAACTCTTTCGCCCACTGCCTGATTCTCACACCGGCCGTTACGGCAAAGAAACCGACATAATCCATTTCTCCGCTGTCTACCGGCCGCAAATAATCGGCTAAACACAAATGCTGATTTCCCCTTTGTCTTGGAAAATGAAATCGTTCTATTTCTGTGGAAAAATCATCCGGTTGATAAATAATCACATCATCTCCGTCTGATTGAGCAGGAAAGAATTGATATCTGGCGGAGGCCTGAATCATCCCTTCCCTTTTTGCTTTTTGGAATAACTCATCCGTGACGGCTTTTAGACCGACAGTCCGTTCGTCCCCTTCTTCCAGTAATCTTGATATTTTACCTTTTATCCCCAAATGATGACCAAGAAGCATTTGCTGATTAATATATGGATGTATTTGATCAAGGGAAAACTCTCTGATGGTGTGTGGAATGAAGTCAGATGGAACATAAACTTTTACATCCTTTGCAACAGTTGAGCGCACTTTCACTGCAACTGAAGATGTAATTTGATTCGGTGAGTCTTCATTCAAAACGGCTTTACTTAATTTTTCGCGACTCTCTGCTTCGAGCTTCAGCCTGGTTTCTTCATGTTGGATTCCATTCATGATGCCAAGTCCATCCATGGCATCCTTCGCATAAAGAACCAATCCATCATATTCCCGTCCGATTTTGTTTGTTGTGAATTTCCGTGTGAGAGCCGCTCCCCCCACTACGAGAGGGACTGAAATATCTGACTGCTTTAAATCTTGAGCCGTGATGACCATTTGCTGGGCAGATTTCACAAGGAGCCCGGACAAACCTACGATATCGGGCTTCTCTTTCCGGATGACTTCAATCAGTTCCTGCGGTGTTACTTTAATACCTAAATCGATCACATTAAACCCGTTATTACTGAGGATAATATCAACGAGATTCTTACCGATATCATGGACATCCCCCTTGACCGTAGCTAAGATCACCTTCCCCTTAGTAGATGAACTTTCGGTTTGTTCCATATGCGGTTCCAAATGAGCAACGGATGCTTTCATCACTTCTGCACTCTGTAATACTTCCGCTACAATCAGCTGGTTATCATTAAATAATCTCCCCACTTCACTCATTCCGGCCATCAGGGGACCGTTAATGATATCTAGGGGCGCATCATATTTTTGAAGAGCAAGGTTCAAGTCATCAATCAGACCTTCTTTTGTCCCTTCAACTACATAATGAGCCAGTCTTTCTTCAAGGGTCATGGTGTTGACGGGAACCTTTACTTCTTTCTTTTTGCCTCTGTAGAATGCTGTAAATTCGGCAAGGGTCTCATCTGTCGTCTCAAATAAGAGTTTTTCGGCCATTCGGATTTCTTCCTCAGGTATAGAGGCAAAACGCTCTAACTTTTCCGTATTGACTATGGCATAATCAAGGCCGGCTTTCGTACAGTGATAAAGATACACAGCATTGAGCACTTCTCTGCCAACAGGAGGCAGTCCGAAGGAAACGTTGCTGACCCCCAGTATATGAGGACATTCCGGTAAGGCTTCTTTAATCTGCCTGATTCCTTCAACTGTGGCATTGGCTGATCCGATGTATTGCTGATCTCCTGTTCCGACAGGGAAAACGAGAGGGTCAAAAATGATGTCTTCTGAGGCGATCCCGTATTTTTCTGTTAACAGTTTATGTGAACGAAGGGCAATCTCTACTTTACGGGCGACTGACACTCCCATTCCTTTTTCATCGATCGTCCCCACCACAACCGCCGCTCCAAATTCCTTTATCAGTTTTGTAATCTTCTCAAACCGCTCTTCCCCATCTTCAAGGTTAATAGAATTTATGATGACTTTTCCTTGGGAATATTTCAAAGCGGTCTCAAGTACCTTTTCATCCGTAGAATCAATGACCAGAGGAACCTTCACTTTTTTTACCACTTCCTGGATAAACGCATTCATATCATCTACTTCTTCACGATCGGGATCAGCAAGGCAAATATCAATTACCTGAGCTCCATTTTTCACTTGTGCTCTCGCTATCTCTGATGCTTCTTCTATCTTATTCTCTGCAATCAAACGTTTAAATTTACGTGAACCTATGACATTCGTCCGTTCACCGACCAAAATGGGTCTTCTGTCTTCGTCTTCGTAGACGAACGCCTCAATTCCCGACACTGCATGAGGGTGTGACTCATTGGGTTTACGGGGAGGTAATCCCTTCACCACTTCAGATAGGGCCCGGATGTGCTCCGGTGTCGTTCCACAGCACCCTCCAACAAGATTCAGCCATCCTTTCTCTGCAAAACCTTTCATTTTTACACTGAGTGAATCAGCGGTCTCATTGTAATTCCCCTCTTCATCCGGAAGTCCTGCATTAGGATAACAGCTGACATAGGAAGTGGCCAGACTCGATAAGGAACGGATATGGTCACGCATGAATTCAGGGCCTGTTGCGCAGTTGAGACCGACGACCAAAGGATTTAAATGTTCAAGGGATAAATAAAACGCTTCAATCGTTTGCCCGGCAAGTGTAGTGCCCATCGGCTCAATGGTTCCGGATAATAAAATCGGGATTTCTTTCCCCCTGGACTCAAAAGCCGACCGGATTCCGAGGTTTGCCGCTTTAACATTTAACGCATCCTGACTCGTTTCAAGTAACAGTACGTCCACTCCTCCATCGAGAAGACCTTCTGCTTGAACCCGGTAGTTGTCTGCCAACTCATCGAAGCTCACCCCTCCTGTAACGGATAGGGTCTTGGTGGTGGGACCAAGAGAGCCTGCCACAAATCTGGGCCAGCAGCCGGTTGAGATATCTTCTACTGCTTTTCTGGCGATTTCAGCTGCCACTTTATTGATTTCGTATGCTTTATGACCCAACCCATATTCGTCCAACACAATCGGAGTGGCTCCAAACGTATTCGTTTCAATTACATCGGCACCTGCTTTCATATATTCCAGGTGAATCTGATAAATGACCTCCGGCGCTGTCAAAACCAAATTTTCATTACATCCTTCAAGCTCTTCCCCGCCAAAATCTTCAGGGGATAAATTCGCTTGTTGAAGCATCGTTCCCATTGCTCCATCGAGTACGAGTATTTTTTTCCTAAGCTGTTCTTCAAACAAAGTGATGGCCATAGGGAACCTCTCTTTCTGTGATGGTTTTCTCTTGTATATGATGAATGAGCTCAATGCTCATATCGTACCTGACAAAAGGAGTGATTAGATAAATACCATTGAAAAGATCTATTGCCGTATCAAGTAAGTCTTTCGCTATTTCCATTCCGACGGCTCTTGCAATGACGGGATCACTTCCCGCTTCCCTCATTCTTAGTCTTGTTTCTTCCGGAACATTGATCCCCGGTACTTCATGATGGAGAAACTCTGCATTTCTCGAACTGATCAATGGCATGATTCCGATAAAAATCGGAACATCTAAATGCTGCGTAGCTTCATGTACCTGGACCAGCTGTTCTTTGCCGAAGATCGGCTGAGAAATGAAATAGTCAGCCCCTGCTTTCTTTTTCTTTTCAAGCCTTTTTACAGAAGCATCCAAATGACGGAAATTCGGGTTAAAAGCTGCGCCTACTGAAAATTGAGTGCGTTCCCGGAGTGATTTACCGGAAAAGGATATCCCCTCATTGTTCTGTTTAATGAGTTCGATGAGTTCAAGGGAAGATAAATCATAAACGGAGGCTGCCCCGGGGAAATCTCCAATCTTGGCCGGATCACCCGTAATCGCTAATATATTGTGTATACCTAATGTGTGTAAGCCCATTAAATGGGACTGAAGTCCAATCAGGTTTCGATCCCGGCACGTAATGTGAACGAGGGGGGTCAGGTCATATCTGGACCTGACCAGGCTTCCAATGGCATCATTACTGATACGGGGCGATGCCAGCGGATTGTCAGCAAGCGTAAGTGCGTCAATCCCGGCCCCCTTCAAAGCCTCAGCTCCTTGGAAGAATAGCTTCGTGTCTAGATGCTTAGGTGGATCTAGTTCAACAATGATCGTTTTCTTTTCCCTTACCTGCTCATGCAGCAGGTTACCCTTGACAGAAGATGCTGATAACTGAACAACCTTTTTCTTTTTTACGACTTTTTCCTTCACGGGCTCCCGGCTTTTTAACCTGCTTGCCACTGAACGAATGTGATCGGGTGTCGTACCGCAACAGCCCCCAATGATCCTCGCACCTTGCTGTCGCAATTCATTGCTGATATCCCCAAAGTAGTCAGGTTCAGCAGAATAATAGAATCGGCCTTCTTCATAGTTCGGGAGGCTTGCGTTCGGATAAACGGACAGAAACGCCCTTTTAGGCAACGGAACTTCTTCCAATGAGTTCACCATATGGAATGGACCCATGCGGCAATTGATGCCGACAACATCGGCCCCCAATAATTCTAATTGCCCGAGGGCATCTTTTATTTCCATCCCATTTTGAAGAACTCCGGTTTCATGAAGGGAAACTTGAGCAATGACAGGAATGTCCGCTTCACGCTTCGCAATGTTTAACACAGTGGTCAATTCCTCGAAATCGTAATAGGTTTCAAGTAAAATGCCGTCTACACCCTCTAATAATAAACAGTATAGCTGTTCCCTGAAGCTTCTCTTGATTTCTTCCAACGACACATTTTGTTTAATCGCCCTGATTCCCCCGATGGTGCCCAGAATATAGGTGTTGTCACCCGCTGCTTTTCTTGCCAGACGCACGGCAGCCGTATTTATTTCCTTTACCGAATCCTCCAATCCGTATCTGGAAAGCTTTTGGTAATTGGCCCCATACGTATTGGTCTGAATGATATCTGCTCCAGCATCTATATACTCTTTGTGGACTTTCAATACTTCATTTGGGTGGGAAAGATTCAATTCTTCAAAACATCTATCCACTCCATATGAATACAACAGTGTCCCAATCGCTCCATCAGCGATCAAAATTCTCTCTCTCAGTGCTTCCAGTAACGGTTTCATGACATCCCCTCCTTTATTTATAAGTTGATTACGTTGTTTCTTTTGATCTTTTGGATACTATCCAAACCATGTTGAAGATCCTTAATCAATTCATCCACGTTTTCAAGGCCTACTGATAATCTCAATAAACCATCCGTGATCCCCCTTCGTTCCCGTTCCTCTTTCGGCATGGAAGCATGTGACATCCTTGAAGGATACGAGAGGATGGATTCAACTGCTCCTAAACTGACGGCGAATACAGGGATGTTGACATGTTGTATGAGCTGCTTCACTTCCTGTTCCCCTTTTAACCGGAAGGAAAGAACCGCGCCGGGGCCCTCTGCCTGGCGAACCTGGATTTCACGACCGGGGTGATAGCTCAAACCCGGGTAATACACTTCTTCAACTTCCTTTCTCTTTTCTAAGAAGCTTGCAATCTTATAAGCCGATTCAGAAGACTCCTTCAACCTTACGTGCAGTGTTTTCAATCCTCTTAAGAGCAGCCAGCAATCCTGGACCCCAAGGACAGCACCAAACGAATTCTGCAGGAAAGCAAGTTTTCCAGCAATCTCTTCATTTCCAGTGACGGCAAGCCCCGCTAACACATCACTGTGTCCGGCAAGGAATTTCGTTGCACTGTGGAGGACAACGTCCACACCGAGTCTGATCGGTCTTTGAAGCAGTGGGGTCATGAATGTATTATCAAGGAACGTCAAACACCCATTTGCCTTGGCGAGCTTCACGACCCCCTCAATATCCGTGATGTTCAGAAGTGGATTTGATGGTGTCTCCATATAGATCACTTTCGTATTGTGCTTGATTGAACAAGCCACTTCATGTAAATCCTTCATGTTCACAAAAGAATAATCAATGCCGAACTTAGTGAGAACCTCCGTGATCATCCTGTAGGTCCCTCCGTACACCTCTTCTGATACAAGGACATGATCTCCACTTGACAATAATAAAAAGCTTGTTGAGATTGCCGCCATTCCCGAGGAAAAGGCAAAACCCCTTACCCCGCCTTCTAATTCAGCGATCGTTTCTTCGACTGTTTCCCTCGTTGGATTCCCCGACCGGCTGTAGTCGTACGTTCCATACTGATCAAAGTTCTGTTGATGGAAGGTTGTCGCATGATGAACCGGCGTAGAAACCGCTCCTGTCTCTTTATCGAAACCGTGAGAATGAATGAGTGACGTTTGAAGTGAAAATGGTTTTTTACTCATACGTAAGCACCTCTTTTTCCAATTGATGAAATACATTCTCCAAGTCTTCAATCAGGTCATCAATATATTCAATTCCTACAGAAAACCGCAGGAGTCTGTTGCAGATCCCCATCCTTTTTCGTTCTTCTTCAGGAATGTCTGCATGGGTCTGGGTGGCAGGATAGGTGATGAAGCTTTCAACTCCCCCTAAGCTTTCAGCAAATGTGATCACTTTTAAATACTGGAGGAATGGCCCTACCCATTCTTCCTTTGCCAGCCGAAAGGAAAGCATGCCGCCTTTACCCGGATATAAGACGTCCGTTATACATCCATGCCCTTCAAGATACTCCGCCAGTTTTCTTGCGTTCCTTTCATGCTGGGCCATTCTGAGACTAAGGGTTTTCATCCCTCTCAATAAGAGCCAACAATCAAAAGGTGCCAGAACCGCGCCGATTGAATTCTGAATGGTGTAGATCTTTTCCGCCAGTTCCTCTGTCTTCACGACCACAACACCCGCCAGGACGTCGTTATGTCCACCCAGGTATTTCGTGGCGCTGTGAATAACAATATCCGCTCCTTCTGTTAGTGGCTTTTGAAGAACGGGTGTGAAGAAAGTATTATCGACAATCAAGAGCAACCCATTTTGTTTTGCAATGCCGGCAACCCCAGAAATACTCGCTTCATTCATCAATGGATTGGTCGGCGTCTCAAGAAAAATGGCTTTGGTTCTGTTCGAGATCTGTTCTTCTATAGAGCCGGAATCACTTGTATCGACAAAATGAAATTTGATACTGTATTGTGCTTCATACTGAACGAATAAACGGTAGCTTCCTCCGTATAGATCTTTGGATACAATCAATTCGTCGCCTGTTGAGAACAAGCCCAGGATCGACTGTATCGCTGCCATTCCCGAACTGAAGGCAAATCCCCTGTGCCCTTCTTCCAATAAACTAAGTGTTTCCTCTAATGTGCTGCGGGTCGGATTTCCGGTCCTCGTGTAATCATAACCGGTCGATTGGCCGATCCCCTTATGTTCATAAGCCGTCGATAAATGAATGGGTAAGCTGACAGCACCCGTTGCAGGGTCTTTCCGATTTCCCGCCTGGACAAGCAACGTATCGATATGTTTGTTCAACATTCTTCTCTCCTTTTCTCTCCCTGAAAACGAAAAGGGTAAAAACAAAAAAACCTTCTTATTGAAAATAAGAAGGTTTTGTACGTTCGTTCTCCCTCTTATCGTCCAAGTTGACATCAACTTGCTGGAATTAGCACCATACCTAAAACTCGCGGCTGGTTGCTGAGGTGTCTTCGGGCCAGTCCCTCTACCTCTCTTGATAAGAAACAATATGAATTTGTAAAGTGCTTTCCCATAACTTATACCAAACAGATAAGACTGTCAATGAAAAGTTTGAATTTTAAATTAATTTTTTCATTTGGTGAATTTCCCAACGTTGCGGACGCTTGAATAAATAATGGTAATTAAATCCAATTTAAAAATTGATGAAGTACTGTCCAAACAAGATTTTTATAACAAGACTTCCTCATCGGCTTATCGAGCTTTTCTAAATCGGGCCGCCCTAATGTTTAACACACTCCAAAAGAGTTTAAACACATAGAAGAATCTTACAAAATTTACAGGAGTGATGATAGTGAAGGGTGTTACGTTCCAAGGAAAAGAAAAGATGGTCGTGAAAGAAGTAGCGGATCCAGAAATTCAGGTGAATACTGATATTATAGTAAGGATTACTGCAAGCGGAATTTGCGGTTCAGACTTACATTTATACAAAGGGGGGATAGAACCGGAACAAGATTATGTTGTGGGACATGAACCGATGGGTATCGTCGAAGAGGTCGGATCGGAAGTGAAATCGCTTAAAAAGGGGGATCGCGTTGTTATCCCTTTTAATATTGGCTGTGGGAAGTGTTTTTTCTGTGAGAACCAAATGGAAAGCCAATGTGATGAATCCAATCCCCATGGAGAAGTTGGCGGTCTTTTCGGATTCACCGAAATGAATGGTGGATATCCAGGTGGTCAAGCGGAGTATCTGCGGGTACCATATGCAGACTTCACATCATTTAAAGTCCCTGAATCAAGTCAACTGGAGGATGAAAGTGTTCTCTTCCTTTCAGATGTTATACCCACTGCTTACTGGAGCGTAGAAAACAGTGGTGTAAAAAAAGGGGATACGGTCATAGTGTTAGGTAGCGGTCCAATTGGGTTGATGGCCCAGAAATTCGCTAAATTGAAGGGCGCGGAAAGAGTCATTGCTGTAGACCAGGTAGATCATAGACTTGCTCATGCAAAACGTACCAATCAAGCAGAAATATTTAATTTTCAAAATCATAGCGATATAGGGTCTATCCTGCATGAAGAAACAAAAGGGGGCGCTGATGTTGTGATAGACTGTGTTGGAATGGATGGGACCGTTCAGCCAAATGAATCGTTCGGTTCTGACTTTGATAATCAATTTGGGACGATAAGTCCGATCAAGACAGCTTCAGAAGCGGTTCGGAAGTTCGGAACTGTTCAATTGACGGGTGTATATGCTACAGAAGCAAATCGATTTCCCTTAGGGGACTTTTTCAGCAGGAATGTTTCCATTAAAATGGGACAAGCACCCGTGATTCATCTGATGCCAAAATTATACGATATGATTGAAGAGAAGCAATTTGATCCTACCGACATCATCACCCATACCTTTTCGATTGAAGAAGCGGCCAAAGGGTATGACATTTTCGATAAGAAGTCCGATGGAAATATTAAAGTAATCCTCAAACCTTAAAGATATAGAAAAAGCCACAGTCTGACAAGATGCGGCTTTTTCTATATTTTCTTTAGATACATTTTCTATAACAAGTGTTGATCAATGATACAAACCGATCTTTTGTTTGATTTCTTTCATAAAAGGGATGATTTTTTTTCTTGCCTTTTCGGCACCATTTTGCAGAATCTGATCCATTGCCTCTGTGTCACTTAACAATTCGTTATACCTGTCACGCGGTTCTTTCATAAACGAGTTCATCACAGAAAACAATTCTGCTTTTGCTTCTCCCCAGCCAATTCCGGAATGAAACCTCTGTCTCATTATTTCGGTTTGTTCTGACGATGAGAATTCTTTATATAACGAAAAAATGACGGATGAGCCGGGATCCTTTGGTTCCTCGGGAAGAGAGGAATCCGTTTTAATTTTATTGATTAGTTTTCGAAGCTTGTTTGGTTCTTCGAATAATGGGATTGTATTGTTATAGCTTTTACTCATTTTTCGTCCATCAAGTCCCGGGAGGACAGACGTCTCCTCCTGTATGCCATAGTCGGGAAGAACAAACGTTTCACCATATTGTTTATTAAAACTTTCCGCTATGTCCCTTGCAATTTCAACATGCTGAATTTGATCCTTTCCAACCGGAACTAATTCAGTTTGAAATAAAAGAATATCCGCTGCCATCAATATCGGATAGGTGTATACTCCCATGTTGACTCCAGAATCCACTTCTCTGCCACCATTTTGATTTTCTTCAACTATTGATTTATACGCATGTGCCCGGTTCATTAGCCCTTTTGGTGCAAAACAAGATAGGATCCAGCTTAATTCAAAGATTTCCGGAACATCAGATTGACGGTAAAAAATCGCTCTATCTGGATTCAAGCCTAAAGCTAACCACGCTGCCGCCACCCCATAAGAAAGTTCTTTCATTTCAACGGGATCATGGATCTTTGTTAAGCCATGATAATCCGCAACAAAATAAGCGGTGTTATAAGATTGATTCTCTGCCAAACCCAAGGCCGGTTTAATCGCACCGATATAATTCCCTAAATGAATACGCCCTGTTGGTTTGATACCGGTCAAAACTTGTTTTTTCATCATTATCCCTCCCTTAAATCATGAAAGAACACAAAAAGGGCTTCCCATCCTTGTAAAAGGACGAGAAACCCGTGGTGCCACCTTCATTCGTTTACCTTCCGTAAACGCGCTTTTCATGTACAGAAGTTCAGACTTCTCTACATTGTCTCTTTTACCGGTGAGACCATCCGCCATAACCTACTGTTTTCAGCCTGGTAGCTCCAAAGCCCATTCAACGACCTTCCCACACTGATTTCCACCAACCATCAGCTCTCTGAAGTGTTTCGCTCGCCTACTCTTCTTTATCATTGCCGTTGCAAGTATTTACTTGTTTCCATTATTTTAATGCATCGGAAAATAATGGTCAATAGGTGTTCGCATATGATTATATTTCTTTCGAGGATAGAGGAAGAAAAAGCTTTATGCCTCTTTTATTAAAAGGAAGAAATTTCATATCCGCGATCAGGTGACTGCTATACCCGATTACACACGCTTCGAATACTCCATCTATCATTAAGGAAGACTCCAGATAATGGGCAATCACACCATAAAAGATGATTCCAAGGACTGAGTGGGTATAACTGCGATGTGGAACGAATGAGGCAATGAAAATATATATCCCCAACAACCATAGCCACGTTTCATTCAATTGCCAACCGCATGCCGTCACGCCGATCCCGGTGATCATCAGCATCCTTCTCTGTGTGATGAAACTTGAGAGAATCATCATTCCGGCGCCATAACCGATCCCAAGCCACTGTTCTTTACCGATTCCTTCAAGATAGCTGTATACCATCATTAAAAAACCAATGATTTGTGCCACTGACCTGATCATTTTCGAGGAAAGAGTGACCCTGTTACTAAGCTTTCCATCAATATCCATATCAGGCATGAGCCCGGATACCCCGCCTATTGCAACAAGTGCTGCGGTTATATCCGGACCAGATCCAAATGAGTTGGCCACAATAAATCCTGTTGCTGCCCCGATTGCCATATGTGCTGTGCCGTTCAAGTGTGACCTCCTACTCTCATATTTCATTATGTATGTACTAGATTACTATAATAGCCTTTATACTCCTTATTGACTATGGGAAAGATGCATTAGTTTCTTAAAGTCGCCCTGATATCCGATTGATGATTTCTAAAAGATAGGATCTTTCGTGGGGGACGAAATGATGGTAACCCACCTTATGACCCAACCGTTGTTTTATCCCTTCCTTAGATATAAGAAATCCCTCTATATCGATTTCTTGTTTGACATCTAGAATGAGCGATTGAAAATCTTTCACCGTTGAACGGAAGATACCAGAGACTTCTTCCCGCTGAAGGTGAAATTGTTCATATGATACCGGCTTTGTGTAGAGAAATACGTTAGTAAACTCCCTGTCCGCCATTCCTTCTTGTAAGAGCTCCCCTTTTACGACTCCCAGAGGATGCAGTTCCTTAAACGGTACGGGTATCCCCAGCTCTTCATGGACTTCCCTCACACCGTCTTCGATCTTCTCATCAGCCAGTATATGGCCTGCAGCTGTAATATCCAAAAGGCCCGGGTAATCCTTTTTATTGTCACTTCTTAATTGAAAATAAACAAAGCTTTCCTTTCTGCTGTCATCATAATGGGCAAGCCAACAGTGAAAGGTCTCATGCCAATACCCTTTTGCATGAACCTCTGACCGGCTTGCCACTCCAATCCTAATACCATTACCGTCCAAGACGGCCAGTTTTTCGGTCTCCACGAAATCCCTCCTCTGCTTTATATCATTTAACCTTTTCCAAATAATCTTTGATTTCCATCAGATCATGGACCACAATGTCTGCTTCAAGCAATTCGTTTTCCTGTGAAAAATCAAAGGCACAGCCGATTGAAAGAAACTGATTCTCCTCAGCCCCTTTGAAGTCCGATTTTCTATCACCGATCACCACCCCGTGAGTGAGGCCATGATTCTCCTTCACTTTGCGCAGTAACTCACCCTTATCCTTTGATTCAATCTCCTGGATGCTGTACCAGGAAGAAATCCATTGATCCAACGAGTAATATTTCACGATCGCATCCAAATAATGAGGATAACCATTGCTTGCCACAAAGATTGGAAACCCTCTTGCGGCCAAATAGGCCAACAGGTCCTCTGTATGGGGATAGAGAGCCCCCATCCCACTTAAGATGTTTTCAATCAGCTTATCTTGAAATATCTCATTCACTTTTTCATGTACGTGTATGGCGTGATGAGGTAAAAGGGTCTCCCATACAACAGAAAGGGGAACCCCCATGATTTCCCTGCATTCTTTAAGGGGAGTATCCCCCTCCCACATCTCTTCATCTCTAAGTAATTGGAAGGTATCATGAAGTGAAGCTTCCAGTATGCGGTTGGTTTGAAATAACGTACCATCCATGTCAAAAATCATTGCAGCTTTCATTATATTCTCCTTCATTCCCATTCGTACAATCAGAATCTTTCATGATCCATTCTGAACTTTTCGGATAGGCTCGACTAAAGCCTCTCTTATCATATCAAATTCAGGACCATTTTGAAGCAATCATCAAAGGTATTCATTGCCCTTTAGCGGACTTCTCAGCCAAAAAAAAGACACTTGAGAACTTCCTCTTGTGTCTTTTTACTTTCAAAGTATTTTCCGTTTTTCTAAGACGCGTTTGGAAGGTAAAAGAGGACCGTCAACATCATGCCGATCACAGAGAAAATTACAATCGTGACTGCCACCGACCGGTGATACTTCGAAACATGTTTCTTCTTTGACACGTTAAAAAACGTAAATGCCATTAACGAAAGAACAAACAAAGCTATAAACAAGAGCTCGCTCATGGACAATCCCTTTCTTTAGTAAGGTGTATACATCTATACTATATGAGAACACTTTACCATAATTTCTTATTCAACAAAAATGATTAAACCCATCTGGATATTTCAAGTAATCGTCAGAAATAAAAATAGAGCCACGGGGGAGTTTTTTGCAAAGCTTTTTCCCAGGACGGTAACTCGTTAAAAGCTTGCTCCGTCAACTTTTCACTATCCTTTATATCTTCTTTGATGAGGGACTCCAAACGCCTGGCAACTTCTTCGTCCCGGATGATGCAGTTGCCCTCATCATTTAAATAAAAGCTTCTCGGATCCCAATTCGCTGTCCCGACGTCTGCCCATTCATGATCAATGACCATGACCTTGCCATGGAAGAAACCTTTTTGATACAGGTAAAGATTCACTCCCTCTTTCAAGAGGCCCTTTTCAATCCGGTAGCTCGGGGGCTTGGTAAACCAGGCATCTGTATGATCAGGTACAAGGATATTCACCTTCACCCCTCTTTTGACAGCGTTTTTTAATGCAGTGATCAGTTTATTGTTTGGGATAAAGTAGGGGGTAGTAATGGTCACACTCTGTTCTGCTTCATCGATCCATTCGGTGGTTCTTTCGACCAGACCGTCTCCCGTAGAAAAGAGAAAATGAACATTGCCTCCCAAGCTGTCATTGGAGGTGTATGGATCGTGATCACTCTTCATCCTTTCCCCACCGTCCTCATCCCAATCCGTCTTGAACTGCCTATATACTTCTTTTCCTGCATCGCCTGTCATCCGTAGGTGGTAATCTCTCCAATAGCCCAGCTTCGGATCTTTCCCAAGATATTCATCACCCATATTGAAGCCTCCGATATAGGCAATTTTCTCATCTATGGAGATAAGCCTGCGATGGTTCCGGTGGTGAAGGGAATAGAAGGCGTTTTTAAAGGAAATGGGCCTGCTTTTCAGGACCTTCACCCCGCCCTTTTTCAGTTTCCTGATTGTATCCCGATGGATATCAGATCCAATAAAGTCGACGGACAAGCGGACGTCTACCCCTTTTTGAGCCTTTTCAATCAATAAGTCAAAAAAACGATTGGAGACTACATCATCCCGAATGATAAAAAAGTGGATCCATACGTGATTCTCAGCATGCTCGATATCTTCAAATAGGTTTTCATAAAAGCTTTTTCCCGTATTAAAGATATCGATTGAAGCGTTCCTTGAAAGCGTCTCCGTGATCGGGTGAGTCTCTGTATAGTTTTTCATCCCCTGTCTTACATCCCAGTTCATAATGAGGATGAATAGGATGGAAAAACCAGCGAACATCACAAATCCCTTTACTCCTTTTTTCAACATGAGAACTCCCCTCCCTCGCTATGTACTAGTATCTTTTGTCTAAGGGAGGGGACTATGCATCCTCGGTTAAAGTTTATCATCCAGTTCAGTCAATCAAAGTCAAAAAAAGCGTCAACGCTATGTCGACGCTTTCACCTTTATTTCTTATTTATTACCAGCAACTTATATATATAATGGGCGATGACAAATAGTATGCCTCCAACGAATGATCCCAGTGTATTCATTATCCAGTCGTCAATATCCGTTGCTCTTCCCAAGGGCAGATAATATTGGGCGAGCTCAATTCCAAAGGAAAACATCCCCCCTAAGAACGTGACCATTAAAATGAGTTGTTTCGAGTGTCTCATCCACCATGCGAGAAAAAAGGTGAAAGGAATAAATAACACAATATTGGCCAGGAGATTCCGAATCGGCACATCCAAATGATTTCTGTAAATTAAATTCAACTTAAGATTGGAAAAAGGATCGAAATTCACGGACCCCTCGGACACGTTTTCCAGGGGAGTCAAGGTGATCAAACAGATGCCCCCTATTGAGATACAAGTAAATAATACAGGAAGTAAATTCATCCATCTGCCCTTCCCTCTTCTTTTTTTCCAAAAGGAGATCGCAAAGATAAGGGTAACCGTCAGAATGATCATAATTGGAAGAACCCAGCCAAATGCGCTCCATAATTCTTTCATAATTTCCGAATCCTACTTTCCTCTATGCTGCAGACCAATCAGCAACATTTCTCTTTTAATAGCTTTTATCAACAAGAGCATTTTATATTTCAAACTTCCTTTTCAACCCTTTGTCCATAAAGCCAATCCACTTGCGTTTTTCGTCAATACGAACCGTTAAGCCTTCCTTATCAAGCTTTTCTAAAAACGGGATCATATATTTTCTGGATAAGCCCAATACTTCTTTCGCTTCTCCTACATGAAATGTTTCATCTGTATGCTGCTTCAAACGAAATAATGCATCGTTATAGACCTTAATTGAGTATGAAATCCGCTCATCCAAAGGTACTATTTTCTTCTCTTGCACGAAAAAATGATAAAAGTCCGAGTGCCATTTCTCGGGAATCCCAACCTGTTTAAAATACTCTTCCATGTCACGCACCTGTGTTCCGTCACGTTCCAGTGAAACGAGTAGCTGACTGCACCTTTTCTCCCATTCAGGGGGGAGACGGGGGAAGAAGCCGTCTAAATGAACAACTCCATTTTCTTGCCCATACCTCCCTTGCTCCAATGCATAATCTACCAGAGCCCCAGGATATTCACTCAAGTGTTGTTTTAATTCCCCTCGATTGACTCCCTTTAATAACGGGAAATCATCATGAAATTTTGTGAGGATTTGGTCAAGCATATTCTGGCATTCTTTAACGATCTTACGGTGGGTAATGGTTGAATCGGAAAGGTGGATCCAGTCCTTTTCCTGTAGTGATTCATCCAATCTTTCTTCTTGAAGGGAGACTTCTTTCATTAAAAAGTCCCTCCTTACAGATTTATGTCGATCAAGTACTTTTAGCACCCGTTCACCTGGCGTCCCGTCCATTTCGGATTGAAGGAAAGCAATCGTCTCTTCCCCAAACGGGTATTTGCCCCCGTTCGGCTTGATGATCCATCCACCACCGATCGTTTCAACCGGTGATGGTCTTCTGACAATAAACCGGTCACCCCTTTTAACCACGATGTGTTCATCAAGACGAATCTGACATAGGATCGTGTCGGTGTCAGCATGCACCTTATTTCGATCAAAGAATACAAGCTTACCCATGACCTCAGAAGTCCCTGAGTGAACCATGACCGTCATTCTTTGCCTGATATCATATTGGGATGCATTCAACACCTTGAGGGAGACGTCAATGGTGTTCGTTATAAAAAAATGAGTGGAGCTGACAAGTACATTTCCCCGTTTAAGCTCTTTATAGTCCACTCCGGAAAGATTGACAGCAGCCCGTTGACCTGCGTATCCCTTTTCGGCCTTGTGATGATGTACTTGTATTTGTTTCGCTCTTGTATGTATCCCTTGTGGCAGGACACTCAGTTCCTGACCCGTTTCCAAACTTCCTTCATAGATGGTCCCTCTGACCACAGCTCCCTGCCCCTTTATCGTAAAGACCTGATCGATGGGTAATCGAAAATCACCGGAAGTATCCCTTGAAGGCATCTTCTTCAAAGAAGAAATGATCGCTTCTTTAAGTTCAACCACCCCTTCTCCCGTTACACTATCCGCTAACAGAATCGGAGAACCTTCAAAAACCGTATCCTTCAATTCTTCGATTACTTCTTCACGGGCCATCTCCCTTAAATCTTCTTCAACTTTAGCCGTTTTCGTCAGAACTACGATGCCTTGTCTTATTCCTAAAAGGGACAGAATATCAAGATGCTCCTTTGTTTGAGGCATCACACCTTCATCAGCGGCGACAACAAGGATGACCAGATCAATTCCTGCCACACCTGCAATCATCTGCCTGATGAAACGCTCATGACCGGGAACATCCACTACAGAGATTTCCATACCCTCATCCTGATATAAAGAGGCGAAGCCGGGTTCTATTGAGATTCTGCGCTCCTTTTCCTCTTTAAGACGATCCGTATCTACAGACGTAAGTGCCTTTGTGAGAGTCGTTTTTCCATGATCGATATGTCCGGCCATCCCAATCGTGTAATATCTTTTCCTCATCCTCCCACCACTCTCTATGTTTTCTTTTTGAATCTGAAAATCAGCACTCCTGCCATGATGGCAAAGCAAATCCCAAACAGAATCCCTTTCCATACTTCCCCTTCAGAAAAGGATTTCACCACCCAGATAAAAATAAATAATGAGATTAATACGTCAAAAATCAGTATTCCTTTAGAATTTCGAATATATATTCACCTGCTGTCCTTTAAGCTGTAGATTCTTTCACTTTATCATGTTTCTTCATCAATGCTCCACCATGGCGATATTCACCCGTCAAAAGGACGTTTTGAACCGCGTATGGATCCCTACCGGCTTCCAACCCCATTATATTTATTATAAGCGTTACAATCCCGATATCGGAATGGGAAATGATAAAAAAAAGAGAATCACCTGACATTCTGTGATTCTCCCTGAAAAAACTATTCAGATCCTTCTTTGATTAATGTTTTCATATCTTGAACAATTTCGTCATAAGGAACATCACTATTGCCACTGTAGGTTTTGACCACTGTACCTTCCTGGTTCACCAGGTAGAAGCTCGTCCCATGGATCATCTGATCTGAATTGGGGTCGTCCGCTACGATCGAACGGAATGAATGCTCGGCAAGATCCTTCACTTCATCAAATTTGTAGCCCGTTAAAAGATCCCATTTACTCGTGTCTGCTTCAAAGTTCGATATGTATTCTTTCAATGCGTCTGGCGTATCTTTTTCAGGATCTACACTGAAGGAAACTATTTTGTAATCCTTTACACCCTCTTCTTTAAGCCTCTTCTGTAACTTAGTCAAGTTGAACGTCATTGGGGGGCAAACTGTTTCGCAGCTGGTGAAAATGAAATCCGCAATCCATACCTGTCCTTTTAAATCCTTTAAGCTGACTGATTGATTATTCTGATTCGTATAGGAAAAATCCTTCACTTCATAATCTGTTTCTGCTTGAAAGTCACTATTGCTGCAACCTGCAAGGAGAATCCCGATGATCGCCATCACCACAATGAACGTTTTGGTTTTTGACATCTATATCTCCTCCGACTTCTATCTTTCTCTCCCATTCTATGTTAGTAAAAAGAGGATAAAAAAACAATTCCTACAGGGGATTTTCATTGTCTATTTTGTGAATCATTCGTTTCTATCCTCTACCTTCTTCTTTGAAAATAAATAATGGAGAGTGAACCCATGAACGACCATTATCGTAAGGAAGGCCAGGAAATAATAAAACACCCCCATCACTCCGTCCGATTTATCCTCTGTTATGAGCCACCATACGGATGCAAAGAGAAGGAAGAGAAATTGGAGTGCCACTCCTTCTAAAAATGGTTTCTTATAGGTATTAAAATCCAAGAGCCGCTTCCAGCTCCAACCAATTGCAACGACGGCAGATACTACTAATAACAATAAATAAATGCTTATTTTCACCGTGATTCCTCCTTCTGTTAACCTACCTCCATGTTATGCAATCTTAATGTAAAATGAAAGAGAAAATGGAAATACACCCGGTGTTTTCCATTTTCTCTTTCATGTTTACCTCGTTTCTTTAATATATCGGTAAGCATTAAAATGCTTAATTTCAAGTTTTACCTTTACTTGCTTCAAGGAATCATCGGTAAGGTAAAACCGATCATTACGATTAACGAGCTCATTAAATTCACCTGGGTGGGAGCGATACCACTTTTCCCCGACATCAAGAAGATCCATTTCCTTCTCGATCCCCATTTTATATACTTTTGTGATTTTTTCTTCCAACGATTTTTGAAGTTTATCCTGTAATCCTTTAAAGGGCACATCTTTTATCTTCTCCAACATTTCCGCTTCCACAGTTACTTCCAATGAAAATTCCGGAAAGTTTGAATGACCTTTAGTGTATTTCACTTTAGGTTCATCAGCGGTCAATTTGAACGTTGACAATAACTCTCCCTCGTCATACAGGGCATAATCGAGGGAATTCTTTTTATTCTGGAGCCAGTCTACAGTCATGGAATCATCGGCAGAAATATAACCTTTAAATGTTTCATCCTGAAAGACACTATATCCATTCAGAAATAGGGATGCAACTTCCCCATCTGAATGCCATGACTGGCGATCGATATTGACATTTGGAATCAATGCCGTGCCCATCGGTTCGTAATATTCCCTTAAGAAATGCATCAAGCTCGTTGAATCGATATCATTCTCGATTCCCTCTGACTTTTCTTCGGTCAGAAGTACTGTGTAAACAGGGGGATAATCAAATAATCCCTTTGTGCTAAAAATATCTTCTATGTCTGTGTCCGTCACGAACAATTCGAGACTCGGTCTCAGTGAACGATTCCTCCCAATATCCTCCAACACTTCTTTGAACTTATACTTTAACAGGTTCCTGGAAAGGACGAGTGTCTTGGTGTGACCGAAAAACAAAGGGGGCCTTGATACGCGGTATAAGTTACTGACCGCCATGTTAAGAGTTTTTCCTTTTGCTGAACCGACAAAGGTGGGGATGGGATCCGTCGACCTGCTTCCTTCCTGCTTCGCCACATTGGCAAAATTCAAGCCCTGAAGGTAAGCCGTGTACTCATCCTTCGCTTCATCATAATCCAAACCGATTGCGACAATATAGGTCAAATCCTGTATATTCTTTGATCCTGTGCACCCTGTTAATGCAAAGATTGAAAGAATGATCATGAATTTAATGCTCTTGTGATCCATTTTCATCCATCCCTTTCCTCGTTTGGTCGTCTGGACTGGTGGAAGAGGTCCGCTGCTTATAGAATTGGATCGGCATCCTGAAAAACGCGCGGATGGCTTCTTTCCAGCCAATAGGGGCAACCGTTCCTAAATACGGAGTCCCAAACGACGAGAGGGTGGAGAAATAAAGGATCGTCAGGATGAAGCTCATGACGACACCAAACAAACCAAAGAATGTACTTACCAATAATACTACGAACCTGAGTACCGTGGTTCCATATTTCAGGGATTGATTGACGAGGGTAAAGGAGGATATATATGTAATGGCACCAATGACCAGCATAGTGGGAGATGTCATGCCTGCCCTGATGGCAGCATCCCCTACAATCAATCCCCCCAATACGGAAACAGTCTGTCCGATCGCTCTTGGTAGGCGCACACCCGCTTCGTTAAAGAATTCAAACAAAAACAGGACAATAAACATTTCCACCGGTGCAGACAGCGGTAATCCGAACCGGGACATCGAGATGGTTGCCACAAGCAGATAGGGGATCTGTTCAATGTTATAGGCGGAGAAAGCCACCCATAGGCCAGGAAGGAATGCAGATATCAATATTCCGACCATCCTTATGATTCTCTCCAGTGACACATACACATAATTGATGCTGGAGTCTTCCGGCGACTTGATTTGCAGCAATAAATTGACCGGGGCTAAGGAAATAGTCGGAAACCCGTCTACAATCAGGGCAAACCTTCCTTGATTCAACGAATCCACGATGAAATCCGGTCTGCCCGTATAGTCAAAACTTGTGAAGATCGAATAGGGATTATCATCAAGAAGCGATTCCAGATGTTGATTCCCAGTCAGCACATCGATATCTATCTTTTCCAGCCTGGCATACAATTCATTCAGCACCCTGTTATCAATGACATCATCCAAATACATGATGGCGATATCCGTGCGGGACCTTGTTCCTATTTTAAACTTTTCCACACATAGTGACGGGGTGAACAGTCTTCTTCTTATTAATGAAATATTCGTATTCAAGTCTTCAACGAATCCATCTTTAGGTCCGCGGATGGAGGTTTCCAATGACGATTCTTCCGGGACCCTTTTTGGCAAATTCCCTGCATGGATGGATAAAATCCTATCCTCAATGAAAAATAGGACAAACCCGGAGAACAGGGTTGAAGATATTTCATCCATCGATTGATTCGTGACATCCCCCGCTTGAAACATACTCTCTATTCTTTCTGTATAAGAATCACCTATAACATCTTCGAGCTTCGGAAAAATATATTGATCCAGATAATGCCGGTCGACCAGACTATCAAAATAAACGATCTGAATTTCCTTTTCTTTAAAGAAATGAGGTTCAATCAATAAATCCTGACTGCGTGAAAATAAATTCCTTACTTCTTCCAAAGTACTTCCCTTGGCTTCCTTCTTCATCTTTTCATTAGAGGCTTTCTTCATAAAGAACATCCTTTACTAAATCGCTCTGGTGTCTGTTGGTGGGATCCCATCTCTTTTTCTTATTTAATAAACCGTAAAATGATGGCTGAAACGATGATCTGTATCATGAAAAGGATGACCGTCATCGGAAAAAACAAGTCAAATAAAAACATATAAAAGTCATAGGTATCAATACGGAACAGCACCAGCCCGAAGAAAACAATAAAAATAGGGACCAATACTTTCAACGATATCCGATATTGATCTTTCTTCTTCAAAAGCAGCGCCCCCAGAAGAAACATAAACAGACTGATCCTGATCAATGCCCCACTAAGCCACTGATAAAGCGCAAAGAAATCCAAATGGGTGATGAACTCCCCTATGGATAGAATCCTCCATTGTTCATACGCAGGATATCTCAAGTTCGCTGATTCCACTGGACCGAATTCCATGATCGATGCTGTAAGGGGACCGAACATAAGCCCCATGAAGATCAAGCCAAGGACGATTAAATGATGAAACTTTATCTTTCCTTCGCTATACGGCTGAATCAGTACGATCAAGTATAATTCGAGCAGACCGCTCAATACAAAGATCATCCCTTTCATGACCGGTTGATAGCCATCACTGAGGATCGGGAATAAAAGGCTTGGATCCTTTAGATTAGTATTGGTGATTGCAATGAAAAATCCGAATATCATGACCAGGGGTAATAATATCCCGCTTGCGATGGCCATATGTTTAATTCCTGCCCACGTGATGAGAAAGCAGATGATGAGAATACCACTCCACACGATAAATGAAGGCACATCTGCCAGAAAATAGGCGCTTAACCATAGTATTAAATCAACAAAGGTTATGTATGCACTAGAAAATAAAAATAAACCGATGGGAAGAGAAAACAATAGGACCGCCCACCTTGGCCATTTCTGTTGAAGCAAATGAAAGAAGCCTTCCTTCGGGGAATGCTTGATGATGTAAAAGATGAATAAAGACATGATTAAAAGGATGGGGTAGCTTGCGAGGATACTGATCCATCCATCCCGGCCGGCTGCCCGAAGAATATTTGGGATCAGCATGACATGGTTTAATAGGCCCGTTGAAAGAATCAACAACAACAGTAACTGTCTCGGAATCAAGATTTTTCGGATACTCTTCATAAGAACTCTCCAATGGTTTCATCGTTTTACCTCTATTTATGTCCCAGTTAACCAATTTAAAACATCCCGAACGCACCCATTAGATAAATCATCTCCATATAAAAAAGGCCAAGGAAGTTCCTTGACCTTTTTAAAAGCGATGAGAACTAGGCTAAGAATTGGAATTCCGCCCTGCTTCCACTTTGTGAAGATATGACCTCGAGCCGGGCATCGATTCTCTCTTTCAATTCGGGAACATGTGAAATTAACCCTACTAATCGGCCGCTGCTTTGAATATCCATCAATGCTTCGATTGCATGATCGAGGGATTCCGGATCGAGAGTCCCGAACCCTTCATCAACGAACATCGTCTCTAAGGAGACTCCACCGGCGTATTGCTGGACGACATCTGCCAGTCCCAGTGCCAGAGCCAGGGATGCCTTGAAGCTTTCCCCGCCGGATAACGTCTTGACATGTCTCTCCTGACCCGTGTATTGATCAAAGACTAGGAGTTCTAAACCGCTCTGTACATTTCCTTTACTCCGGTCCGTTTTCCGGATCAATTGATATCTTCCGGAAGTCATTTTGGTCAATCTCTCATTCGCCACCTGAAGGATGTCCTCAAGGAAAGATGCCAGAACATATCGTTCGAATGTGATGCGATTGGCATTCTGTCCACGCGCTACCTCTGCCAGATGTCCCACCGTTTGGTATCTCGACTCAAAATGCTTTATCCCTTCGTTTATGGTTATGACTCTCTTCATGATGAGCTCATTCTCTTTTCTATTCGTCATGACCTTATTAAGCTCGTCATTTACGCTTCTTAATTCCTGTGTAACCTGGATGATGCTTTCTTCAATCTTTTTGACATCGGGCGGCTGTTTATCTTTTAACAGCTGATCCATATCAGATAGACGATCAGAAACCGAACGCAGGTCCTCACCGAATTTTTTCACCTTTTCCTGAAGTGCCTGGATTTCCTCTTCAGATTTTTTCGCTTCCTGGAACGCTTTGTAGTGGGAGAAGCCTTGTTGGCTGAGAAGTGCCAGAAACGATTCTCTTTCGGTTTTCATCTCGGCATTCACTTTCTCTATCTGAGCTTCTTTATCCTTCAGTTGTGACTCCTTTACACTGTATAGATTTATCAGCTCATAGTACTGCTTTTGAGCGCGTTCAAATGAGGCCTTTAATTCTATTTGTTTATGTTTCTCTTTACTCAGTACATTTAGAAACTGAGTTTTTGTTCGGAGGTCCTCGGGGATGGACTCCTTCACTTTTTCAAGTGTGGTATTTTTGGTGTGGTACAACGTATTGAGTTCTTGAAGATTTTCTTGATTCTTCCCTCTCAAGCCTTCTAGTTCCTCAAGTTTTTCCCTTCCCTTTCTTATTTCTTCCCTTACAGCCCTTATCTGGTCCACATCTTTTTTCTTTGCCGTAATGTCAGTCTTCAAGGAATCGATCTCTACTCTCATCCCGTTAAGCGTACCATCGACTTCGAGGGGATTAAAGTCATGTTTTTTTTCACGTATTTTGTTAATGGCATACTCCATCTGCTCCTGAATGCCCTGCGTTTTCGTTTCCACTTGAGCGATGGCGAGGCTCAGCTCTTTCTCTTCCCGTTCCAATTCCTGCTGCTTTCTTTTGGCAGCCTTCAGATCTTCCGCGGACGGTAAAGAATCTACCTTTACGGCTGGATTCGGATGATGCTCTGATCCACAGACGGGGCAGGGAGCATGATCTGATAAACCTCTGGCGAGTAAAGCTGCTTGAGCGGAATTCCACGTTTCTTCTAAAAACGCGACCGTTTCAGACGAATCCCGGACACGATGTTGTAGTTGACCGTATTGTTCTTTGAATGTTTCTTCCTCGGTTTTTACACGTTGGAGGTTTTGCTCCATCTTTTGAAGTTCACTGACCTGGTCCAGTAAGGAAAGCTTCTCCTGTAAGGTTTTTTCAAGATGAAACAAATCTTCCTGACCCGACTCTCCTTCTTTAAGGCGTTCCTCACGTTCTTTTATCCCATTCTGTAAAAATGAGATTTGCTCTGTCTGTTTCGTGATGATCTGCTGCTGTCTTTCGTATCTTTCTTTCAATTCCTCCGTATCAGTAACTAACGCATCCAAAGAGTCTATATCGTTTTCCATATTTTCAAGCTGAGTGATTCTCTTTGAAACTTGATCCCTGAGATTTTCATTTTTCGTTTCTGCTTCTAACGCCGTTTTAGCTGTCATGAGCTTTTCAGAGAAGACTTGTTTTTCCTCGGATAGTCTCGCTGATTGACTTTTCAGTTCATTTAGATCCCGGTTAAGTTTATGGCAATACTCATCTTGTTGAATCAAACGTGAAGCTCTTTGGGCGAGTAGGATGGCTTCATCAATGGATTCCATTTCAGGCTTAAGTGTTAAAAGATATTGTTTCTGATTACTTAGTTTCTCCTGAAGATCGTATTGTTCGACCAGGCCTTTTGCTTCTGCCATTTCCTTCTGAAGGACATCCCGTTTCTCCTGGACGTTTTCATATTGTTGTTGAAGTTCCTTCTCCTTTTCTTCCATTTTTTCAATCTGAGGGGGGAGAAGGTGAAGAATTTGATGATCATTCAAAGGATTTTCCAATAGTAATGATTGAAGTTCTTCATTTTCTTCAAAGTGAATTCTAAGTAATTCCCTTGTCCGCTCCTCCATGGAGGTTTCGACGGCCCTTTTCAAATCGTCTGCCTCGGATTTCAGTTTTTCCTGGATCGTTTTATATAGTTCTGTATGAAAGAGGCGCTGCAAGATGAGCTCTTTGTCTTTACTATCCGATGTAAGGAGCTTCCGGAATTCTCCTTGAGGAATCATAAGGATCTGCCTGAATTGGTTGGCATCAAGCTGGATCAGCCCTTTGATCTTCTCGTCCACCTCTCTTACATTTGCTGCAAGGAGCTGTTCATTCCCACCTTCATCGTAGACGTATAGTTCGGACCTCGCATTGATGGTTGTATATCCCTCACCCCTTGCTTTCTTTTTGTCCTGTTGGGGTGAACGCCAAATGCGGTACGTTCTGCCTCGTAAACTGAAGAGAAGTTCTACTTCTGTTATATCATCGTTACTCGCAAATTGACTTCTTAATTCGGTCGGACTTCGGTCTTCTCCGCTTGCCTTTCCATAAATCGCGTAGGATATCCCATCGAAGATCGTTGTCTTTCCGGAACCTGTTTTTCCCGATATCACGAACATCGTGCGGTTACCAAGCTCGCGGAAGTCAATGGTTTCTCTGCCTGCATACGGTCCGAATGCTTGCATCACCAGTTGGAGGGGCTTCATGAATGATCGACCTCCTTTCTCGCTAATTCAATCACATTTTTTACTACTTCTTCTTTTTCCACTGTGAAATCACCTGTCGTCATATCACTGTAGAACTCTTTGAATAAGTCGAGTTCCGACCGTCTTTTATCCTCGAGGACTTGGAAGGTATTTTTCTTTTTGGCATCTGTCAGATCCCTTTTTCTCTCAAGGTGAAGGACGTTCGGGTAAACTTGTCGAAGTTGATTGATCGGATCGATTAACGTACCTTCGTCATGAAGGGTAATCTTCAGATAGTCATCCACTTTCTGAGACTGATAGAAAGATGGGTCGAGCAGTTCTTCCATAAGCCCCTGCAGTTCTCTCATATCCTGTTTAGGCTGAAGGACTTTTTCCCGCAAATGAAATCTTCCATCCTCCTCCATTTCTACAATGGTAACCGATTTCCTCTGAGCAGCTTCAGAAAAAGAGTACTTCAACAGAGAGCCTGAATACCTGATCGTTTCATGTTTAATCGCGTCCGGGCTATGAAGATGTCCCAGGGCAGTGTAGTGAAAAGGGCTGAACACGTCTGCCGCCACACAACCTGATCCCCCGACGGAAAGGGTCCGTTCCGAATCCGACGTTTTCCCGCCCAGCACGAATGCATGACCAACGAATACATGTGGTTCATCAGGGTTCATATTTTCTTCGATTCTCTTCACAATGGCTTCCATCGCTGCATGATGACTATTAATCGAATCTTCTTCCAGTACTTGTCTGACGGTGCCGGGTTCGGCATATGGAACACAGTGGAAGTTCACCCCACGAATGTTGATGGGCGTAAAGTCATTGGTTACCTTTCCCTTTAAATAAAAATGGCTATGACGGTACCAGGAAGATCCAAAGGAAAGCCTCTCTGCACTATCATGATTCCCTGATACAGCAACGATCGGTGTGTTAAGCTCTACATTGATGCGGAATAATACCTCGTCCAACAGCTCCACGGCTTCTGTAGGAGGCACAGATCGATCGTAGAGGTCACCTGCAATGACGACAGCATCGGGTTCCTCCTCTTTCACAAGCTCTACGAATTGCTCCAATATGTATCGTTGTTCTTCTGTCATATATATGCCATGCACCAATTTACCCAGGTGCCAGTCAGCGGTATGTATGAATTTCACCTCTGTTGTCTCCTTTCCAGTCGTTCTTATCTCTATCTAAATTATATCAAACCCGCAAGGTTTTCGTGCAAGGAAAAACCATTCAAGAACAAACGTTCCCTTTTTTGATCCATCCATCATAAAAAAAGAGACCGTACCAGCCGGTCTCCTTTCCATTATTCCTTGAGCTGCTGAGGCAGTGTCTGGATCGATGTGATGACGGCATCGAGCTTTGTCTCGATTCGATAAAGAAGATACATCGTGACCACAATCGGAAAGCCTACTTCAGAAACAATTGAGATAATAGAATCCATCCTCTCCCTCCTTTCATATGTTATATAGGAAAAGAATGAGGAAAAGGATACCAAAAACGAAAAAAACGAATCCATGATTTTATGGATTCGCTTTTCATCTTACCTCATACTATCTTCACTATGAGAAAAATGTTTCCTCTTTACTATTAACCGTTTAAATCGCTGATTAAGCTTGAGCTTACCAGACCAGCTTCATCAAGGATTTCTTTGATTTGGTTTTCTGCTTCATTTAATTTTTCATCGGCTTGCGTCAGATCCGCTTCGCCATCTTTAGCCAGTGCTTCGGCTTTCATATTATAGGATTCTACAAGGGTGGATTTAAATGATTCCACTGCTTCCTTCTGATCTCCCAGACCTTTAGGGATCTCCATTCCTTCGACTGCTTCAGCGGATGCTTTCGCTGATGCTTGAGCAGATTCTTTCAGTGTAGCAAGTTCATCCCCTGACGGAGGCTCTTCCCCTGCCATCGCTTCTTCATAGCCATTTAAATCGATATCAACACCATTGACGGTGGTGGTTAAGTTTAAATAGAAATCCATTAAATCTCCAGCCACATCCGTGTTCTCATCCACGCTTGCCGCTTCGTCTTTTTTCGTTTCATCAGAACCTGAATCTGAACACCCAGCGAGTGCTAATGATAAACCAAGACCTAGTAACCATACTTTTTTCATACTTGTTTCCCCTCTCTGTCTACATCAATATGTGCAAGTATTGAAAGCAAGCAGTTCCATCAGGAAATCGCTTACTTCATCTATAATAAGCCGGCAAAAAGTATCTTATCACGGGGATAATCCAATGGTAAAGAAATATTTGCAGATTTCTCCAAAGTTTAAATCTTATAAATATTTCAAATAAACAACATTCTTGAACTACTTTGTGAACATGAATTTCTAGGTCGTTCGTACGAGAACCTCTTTAAAACATTTGAACAAGCTTTTATCCCATGGTATAACTTATATATGCTTTATTTTCGGGGCTGATTGTTAAGCTGGTGCTTGCCGGAGTCTTCAAAACTTCAGGGAGGCGCGTGCCGTCTCCGCTGGGTTCGATTCCCAGGCAGTCCCGCCATTTTATAAGAATACCCATACATACTAAAGAACCCTTATGCACGCATAAGGGTTCTTTTTCAATAATTTTGCAACGCTTCCCTTCTCTTTCTATCTGACGCCTGTACGCCTTCAAACAAGATGTGAAAGGTTGTTCCTTCACCCTGTTCGCTTTGTACCCGGATATCTGCTCCGTGATCGCGAAGAATTCTCAGACATATTGTAAGGCCGAGACCGGTCCCTTTGGTTTTGGTCGTGAAGAAGGGCTCACCAAGTTTATCCAGGGTTTCCTTCTTCATCCCTACACCCTCATCCTTGAACGTAAGTTGTACTTTGCTGTGGGCGGTGATTCCTGCGTTTATCGTAATCGTTCCTCCATGAGGCATGGCTTCTATGGCATTTTTTATTAAATTGATAAATACTTGTTTTAACTGATTTTCATCGCCGCGGATATACAGCTCTCTTTCATGAAAATCCGTTTGAATGTCGATATTATATAAAATGGCATTCGTATTCAATAGTCTCGCTACATGATCAAGTGTATCAACGATATTGATTCGCTTATATGTGACGGATTGCGGTTTGGCAAGAATCAATAACTCACTCAGCACAAGTTCGATCCGCTTGATTTCAGAAAAGACAATCCCTAAGTATTCCTTCGTTTTCTCATCGGCATCATCCCGTAATAACTGCAGGAAACCATTTATTGACGTCAAAGGATTTCTAACCTCATGGGCGATCCCGGCCGCCAATTGCCCCGCAACAGAGAGTTTCTGAGACTCGATTGCCAGCGTTTCGTTCATTTCGATTAATTCTTCTTCATTATGTACTCTTTCGGTTATATCTGAAATGGTCCCCACTGTACCCAAAAGTTCCCCATTTCCGTTATAATTCAGCTTGATATTGACTTCACCCCAACGAAACTGACCGTCCCTCTTTTGGTAAGAGAGATCCATCTTGGTTTTTTCCCTTTTTAAACTGATGCTTTGCCTTACAAGTCGGAGAATTTCATGACGTTCGTGCAGGGAGATGAAATGGAGGGCATTCTTATGCAGGCTTTCTTTGACTGTGTAACCCGTATAGTCTTCCCAGGATTGATTGAGGAATTGAAACTCGCCTTTGGCATTTGTATGAAAAACCACTTCATCAATACTTTGAAGGACATGCTGCATCTCTTCATTGAGAAGCTTCACTCTCTCTTCACTCTTTCTAAGTGCAGCTAAGGTCTTATGGCTGATGTCATAATTTTTCCCCATATAGTAGCTGATAAAGAGAATCAATAAGGTGAACACCATATCCACCCTCATATCGACGGGATAATGAAGAACAAAATAATAAATAAAATCCCACGTGATGACTAATAAAAGTCCAGTGAATATCGAAGCTATCCTGCCTCTGTATTTCATCCTTCGAGCCTCCTGTCCGTAAGCTTTTAGAATACGATCGAAATAGAAAGAATTTTCACGATATTTGTTATTTATTAGTATATCATTTCTAATTAAGCACAGTATAGACTTCTTTTGTAAAAACCATGATATTCTTGTCACAGACATTCTCCTTGTCTATAATTGAATAGGATACGCTTTTAAACTGAGGTGAAAACATGCTTGAAGGTTGGTTCTTATATTTCATCCTTTTTTGGGTCGTTTTTTTAGTGGCTTCATTTGCCATAGGGGGATTCTTCATGTTCCGGAAATTCTTAAAGAGGTTCCCTAAAGAGGATGGCAAATCGGATTTGGATTGGGAAGAGCATTATGTGAATGAAACGATCCATCTGTGGGGCGAAGATGAAAAGAAAATGCTTAATGAATTGGTTACACCCGTCCCGGAATTATTCAGGGACGTAGCGAAGCAAAAAATCGCAGGGAAAATCGGTGAATTGGCATTAAATGAAAGGGCAGAAGCCATTACACGGGAATTGGTCATCAGGGGATATATTTTGGCCACTCCCAAAAGGGACCATAAGTTTCTCAGAAAAAAACTCGATGACATGCAAATAGAAGTTACCCCCTACGAACATTTATTCTAAGATAACAGGCAGGGAACATAATGGGATCGATACTTGTTATTCCGATTGTTTTATATTTAATTTTCATGGTTGGTGCGGCTATTCTGTATGTAAAATGGAAGAAAGCCCAAAAAGGTAAACGTTAATTCGTTTACCTTTTTTAAATGCTTATTTTCTATTTTGATTAATCAATGGGATCTTCTGCTTTGCCAAATCGTATGACGTCGAGAATCGCTTGACCATCACTCGGTTTTCCATCTCCATTCCTGAAAGGAAACAAGGAAAAAAAGATAAAGTAAACCGAGAAATATACAAATTGATAGAAAAAGATGTGGACAGGTATGACGCCCTGATAAATCAGAAAGTTAATTGAAAGTATCGCAATCAGGTTGAATAAACTGCCTGACATATAAATGAGTACATGTACCCATACTTTATCATATTTTAACTCACGATATTGACACCATCCCTCCATGAAATACATCCTCTTCACTTCCAACGGGCCAATATTGATCAGGTGCTTACCGGTTCCGATCGCGAATTTAATCTTGGCCCCGAATAATCGCGCAATCAGGATATGACCTGCTTCATGTACAATCGTCACCAATGGCAGCGTAAGAAAGAATGCCAGAAAAAATGTCCATATATCTGCTAACGTAAACAATCGTTATCCCACCAATATCTTTTAGTATTTTTTCATCTTCTCTCTCTTTGCCCGAAATGATTCACCAATAAGCTTATTTGGCAGCATTGTAATAAAATCGTAATCCTATAGTGGTATTTCCGCCAATATAAAAAGCAGGGTGAGTCACCCTGCTTTTTAATGGTGTATTAAATTGAATTCGTCGTCAGATCTTGATTTTCCTGATGCAGCTTTCTATATTGGAAATACATGGTTATTCTCCACGGGACGATCATGCCAAAAGCAAGTATCCAAAACATTCCGCTCAGTTCTCCATAATCAATCGAAGTACTAAGTATCGACTTGGCTACAATTCGGATTAACAGGAGGCCGATTAAAATGAAAGCAAACGCTTTGGAACGCTTTAAATAAATATCATTATCTCGAATCTCGAACTTGGAAGTCTTGATTAACAAGAGAGAGAATACCATCCCAACTGTAATGGCCTCTAAAAATTCACTTACATTGACCCGGAAGACAGGAAATAAGAACATCAATGCACCTGTACTCATAAAGAGTGGCGGTAAAATGATTTTCTTACCGCTTACCGGTTTCTTCTGAGCCTTCATCCTGATAAATATCACCATAAATCCCATGCAAATCGCTACAATGGATGAAGCAATCATCATAAAGCATCATCATCCTTTTATAATCTACTTTCATACCTTCCTATATTATAGCCCAAATGGAGGAAAAACGAAAACACAAAAAAGAGAGAGTGAATAGAAGCTTCAATCTCTCTTTCGGTTCATTACCCTAACACTCTTTTAATGGCTTCATCTACCCGTACTTCATCAAAGGGTTTGACAATAAAGTCCTTAGCCCCCGCTTCAATGGCCTCCACTACGACCTTTTGTTGTCCCATCGCCGAACACATGATGACCTTGGCTTGAGGGAATTCGGCGAGAATCTTCTTAACGGCTTCTATACCATTCATATCCGGCATGGTTATATCCATCGTTACCAGGTCAGGCTGAAGCTCACGATACTTCTCCACGGCCAAAAGTCCGTCTTCAGCTTCCCCAACGACTTCATGGCCGCTGGATGAAAGCATGTTTCCAAGAGTCAATCTCATAAATTTCGCATCATCCACTACAAGTATCGTTGCCACGGATGTTTCCTCCTCGTATACACTATCGATGTCCATTAAGTATATTTACCTGATTCATCCATTTAAACTATACCATAAAACGTAATATTTATTCAATTTTAATCTGTTGATGAGCACCTGATAATTGGCATTAAAATCCTTGAAAGCCACCGAATATGGATGTAAAGTAGGCAAGGATGACTGTCATCCAGTCAAAGAACAGCATGATCCCGACAACAATCATGACGTATCCCCCTACTTTCACGATCTTCCCGCTGTTCTTTCTGATCCATTGCATTCTGCCGATGAAGAATGACAGGATGAAGAAAGGAATGGCAAACCCTAATACATAGGCTGTCATATACATGACACCGGATCCGGGATTGGTTGCTGCAAGTGCCAGTACCGAAGCAAGGATCGGACCTGTACAGGGAGTCCATCCTGCAGCGAATGCCATTCCGATCAGAATGGAACCCACGAATCCTGCAGGTCTATTCTTAAACTCAATTCTGCGATCCTTCATCAACGCTTCCGGGGTGAAGATCCCTATGACGACTAATCCGAAGATCACGATGAATATGGCGCCGAGCTGCCGGATGAGATCCTTATAATTTAAGAAGAAGTTACCGACCAGGGAGGCTCCAAAACCGATTGCTATGAAAATGGCAGAAAAACCAATCAGGAAAAACAGTGTATGTAATAAGCTTCTTCTTTGGAGCATGGCATTATCCGTTTTCAATTCATTTACACTCATACCCGTTATATAAGAAAGAAAAGCGGGATATAAGGGGAGGCAGCATGGGGAGATAAAACTGAGAAAGCCGGCCCCGAATGCTAAGAAAATATTAATATCAGACATCTCTACATCTCCTACATTACAGTATATATATTTATTCTATCAAACAATCCTTCAAACTATGAGGAATGATTATGTGAAAGATTTGTGACCATTTCGTTACAACCCCTTTTCACTCTTTCATTTGTATTAAAGTCTCTTTTCTTTTTATGAAACCGATAATTTTACTTTGAAAAAAAGTGCTGTTTTCGTTATACTAATAAAAAGTTACAGTTATTACTAGTTTTGTATTCCACTTGTCAGGATATACAAAAGAAAGGAAACAGCCGTGTCTAAAAAAGAGCTTCTCGAACGAATTGAAAAAAAGCGCGCTCAATTAATTGATATTGTTGCTGAAAACGGACTTACGTCACCTCAAGCTATTCAATTTAGTCAGGAACTTGATCGTCTGTTAAATAGCTACAACTCACAATACATAAAAAAATGCACACCCCAAATGAGCTGAACCTGACCTTTCACACAAATAAATGATTCCCATATAAAGCTTACAGCGAAAAGGGAGACTCCGAATCTACGGAGTCTCCCTTTTATACGGCCAAGGCCTACTACGTCCCTGATACGGCATCCTCCATGCCATGGACCAACCCATTTTGAAGGAGGTACATTTTATGGTATATGCCTTTTTGAAGAAGTAACTCCTGATGGCTGCCACGCTCTACAATTTCCCCATGATGGAGCACCAGGATCAGATCAGCATCCTGAATGGTCGAAAGCCTGTGAGCAATGGCAATGGTTGTTCTGCCTCTTCTCATTTTCGTGAGGGCATCCTGGATTGCTTCTTCCGTTTCTGTATCAATATTTGCTGTGGCCTCATCGAGGACAAGAACCTTAGGTTTGGTGGCAATTGTACGGGCAAAGGCGATCAGCTGACGCTGTCCGCTTGATAATGTTGAACCCCTTTCGACCACAGGATGCTCATATCCTCCCGGAAGTTTTTCAATGAATGTATCCGCCTGAACGAATGCAGCTGCCTCTTCAACTTCTACATCAGACATCCTCTCATGATGCATCTTGATATTATCCCGTATGTTTCCATAAAAAAGGAAGGGATCCTGGAGGACGAGCCCCATCTTCCGACGAAGCTCTCCCATCGGGTACGATTTGATGCTACGGCCATCTATGGAAATGTCGCCACGGTGAAATTCATAGAATCTCATTAGTAAATTGATAATGGAGCTCTTACCGCTTCCGGTATGCCCGACGAGTGCGACTGTTTCACCCGGCTTCGCTGTGAAGGAAATATCCTTAAGGACATCATTCTTCCCGTCATAAGAGAATGAAACATTGGTAAACGTTATTTCCCCTTTCACGATCGTTCCATCCCCATCTTTCATAGTCTGACCAGGGGTAAGCTCTTGTTCATCCAACAGCTTAAAAACACGCGATGAGGCAATGATGGCCTGTTGAAACATGGACAATCTCATCATGATTTGATTGACTGGTTCGAAAAACCGGTCCAGATAGTTCACAAAGGCATACAGGACACCTATTTCAATCGGCTGATTGAACGATGTGATTCCAAAATAGCTTAAAACCACAATTAAAGCGGCGACATACACAAGATCGATGGCGGGCCTTAACAATAATCCATCCACCTTGATATTCCTCATTCCTGCGAGATAGTGCTTTTCATTGATTTCCCCGAATTCTTTCCTAAGTCTTTTTTCCTGCCGGAATACTTGGATGATCGACATCCCCTGAAGAGACTCACTGAGCTTGGCATTGAGCTGACTCAATCTTTCACGCATATCCTGATAGAAAACGGAGCTGTATGTGCGATACATCTTCATGATCATGAAGATGACCGGTAAGATGAATAAGCAGAAAAAAGCCAACCGGGAATTGAGGGCGAACATGGCTATGAAAATCCCCGTTAAAAGGAAAGCCCCTTGAATGAATGATACCAGGACACTTACGAACATATCCTTAATCGCTTCTGTATCATTCGTTACACGGGAGACAATGCTTCCTGCGGGGGTTTGATCAAAGTACTTCATACCAAGGTTTTGAACCTTCGTAAAGACGTCCACCCTCAATTCCTGGATGATTTTCAGGGCTATTTCCTGAAATTTTAATAATTGGAAGTACGAAATCAAGACATTTCCCACCTGAATGAATAAATAGGCCGCCGCTAAACCCATGAGCGGGGCATAAGGGAACAATCTGGGCGTTAAATAATCATCAATGAAGACCTTTATGATGATTGGCCCCAACACGTCACCTATAGTGGTCAGCAGCAATAATGAAAAAGCGACCAATATTGTTTTTTTATGAGGCTTTGTATATCTCATGAGGCGGAAAAAGATATTCCGCTGCTCTTTCGGTGTCAACGTTTGTATACGATCCATTATTCACCCTCCATGTTCCACGAGTTCTTCTAACTGTTGACGAAGATACATCTCCCTGTACCAGCCTTTTTTCTTCATTAGTTCCAGGTGGGTACCTTTTTCGATGATTTTCCCTTCCTCGAGGACGATGATCAGGTCTGCATGTTGAATGGCACTGAGTCGATGAGAAGTGATCATCGTTGTCTTACCGGTCCGGTTATACTTAAGGGAAGTCAGGATGGACTCTTCTGTTTTGGCATCCACTGCCGAAAGGGAGTCATCGAGTATGAGTACTTCAGGATCCATTAAGAGCGCCCTTGCAATCGATATCCTCTGCTTTTGTCCACCCGACAGGGAGACTCCCCGCTCCCCTACCATCGTGTCATAGCCTTCAGGGAACCGGCTGATATCGTCATGAATGTGGGCTAGTGCTGCTGATGACTCAACGTCTTCTTTCGATGAAAGAGGATTCGTGAACGCGATATTTTCTATAATCGTGGCTGAAAAAAGAAAGTGATCTTGTGGGACGTATCCGATGCATTCACGCAGACGCCTTAATTGATAATATTTGATTTCATTGCCACCATATTTCATTTCACCCTTATACCCGTCAAATTCTCTCAAAAGGAGCTTTAACAGCGTGGTTTTACCTGCACCCGTCTTTCCCACGATACCGATGGTCTGGCCCTTTTTTATGGTAAAGTGAATGTCTTCCAGCGCATGCACTTCCTCACCAGGGTATGAAAAAGAGGTAACCTTGTATTCTATATCACCGGTTGGGGCTTGATCCATGGCTTCGGGACCATCCTGTATATCTACCTTTTCATTCAGGAGCCCGGCAACCCGATCATACGATGCACGGCCTCTCTCCACAATGTTAAATAACCATCCAAATGCAAGCATTGGCCAAATCAGGAGCCCGAGATAGGTGGTGAAGGAAATCAATTCTCCTATCGTCAGCTCACCGCTTATGACAAATCTTGAACCGAATACAATCGACAGGAAGAAAGAAATCCCTACTATAATGGAGATGGTCGGATCAAATAAAGAATCTACCCTTGCAACGGAAATATTCTTCTGAACCACCTCTTCTGATTGCTTCCTGAACGACTCGATGTCCTCCTTCTCCTGCCCAAAAGTTTTTATGACCTTCATTCCCGTTACACTTTCCTGGGTTTTATCATTCAATGCAGAGAAGGCTTCCTGGGCTTTATGAAACCTTTTATGAAGGAGTGTCCCATAATAACTTGTCAGCATCGCCATGAACGGCATGGGGATCAGGGCGATGAGGGTCAGCTTCCAGCTAATCGTAAAAGCCATTGCCAACACAACAAAGCCTCCCGTAGATAAGGAGTCCACAAGGGTCAATACCCCTACGCCCGCAGTCTGTTGAATTGCCTGAAGGTCATTTGTTGCGTGTGCCATCAAATCCCCTACACGCCTTTTTTGATAAAAGGCCGGAGACATTTTAGTAAAATGATGATAAAGGTCGTTCCTCAGTAAGCGGGAAAGCTTGGTGGCGGATCCGAAGATCATGATTCTCCATACGAAACGGAGGCCGTACATAGATAGCGCAGTGAAGATCAAAATCAACATCCATTTCACCATGTCTTCTGTCGAGAGCGAGTGCTCCTTTATACGATCGACCACGATCCCAACGACCTTCGGTGGGATCAATTGAAGAAAAGCCACCAATAACAGAAGGAGGGTTCCTGTGATATATGACTTTTTCTCCTGCAGAAAAAACCACTTCAAATCTAAAAAGACTTTCATACTGTTTCCCCCGAATCATTATTAAATCGACTCTTTATTTTACCAAATTTCAAAAAAATGAGAAATCATTTTTTTCATTACTGGTCCTTTTCATTCCAAATACAAAAAAGCATCCCTTATCATGTTAAGAGATGCTTTCAGGTCTTTATTCATTCTTAATGGATTTGCACAAATGGTTCTTGGTCTACTTCTTTGACGATGGTAGCTTTAAGTCCCTTTGGGGTTTTCACATAAAGGTAAACAGGCGTATGCGGGAAGTAGTCGACGATTTCAGGACCGATCGCCTGAGCAAACCCTATCAATTCGGTTTCCTTCACCATGCCAGTATGTACATCAATGACCAGTTTGTTTAATGCATCCTTCTTATAGAGGCCTTTTCCGACAAATTCAATATCCTGATGAGAGAAGTATTTTGACACATAATCTTCTAAATCCCGGATTCGGTTATACAGATCCCGGTCCTTTTCTTCCCCTTCGTCACTCGGGAAGTAGTAATATTTATCCGATACATCATCCCAATTTTTAATACTATTATCGTTTCCGTCCAAGTAGGTAGTGGAGATATAGTTCCCAGGAACCACACTATTTAACGGCTGAAGTTTATAAATAGAAATCATGATGGGGATATTTTTCAATTCTTTGATTGCCCTGACACGACTGGCTACCGTGCCGGCCACTTTCTTTCCGTATTCCTCCATCATTTTCTCGCTGATGTTCGCTTCATCAAAATGCATTAGCTTCTGATCGTCTTCCACACGGATGTAATCGATCGAGTTCATCGCAAGACCGAGGGAAATCCCCTTGATATTCCCTTCCGAATCTACATAATTCTGCTCATGTATGTAAGCCAGATACATGGGGTTTTTCTTTTCCAGCTCCATCTGCTGTTCCCATGTCATGTCATCAGAAATTTTAAGCTCCGGGTTGAGACCCAGTTTATTGGTTTTGGACTTCCTCCCAAGCCAGGAATTTAACTTCTTTAAATACTGCCCCTCTTGATAAACATATTTTTCAGGAGAAAAATGCTCAGTGGACAATGACATAAGACCCGTCTCAATTTCATCCATATCACTGCGGTTATTGATGGTCATTGTAATGAGGCCGCGATTCACAGCTTTTTTTTCCTTATTCACTTTATAATTTAAATATTCCCGCGCGTCACCTGCAGCGCTATTTTGAATTTCAAGCGTTTCATCATCTATCACTTCTTGAGGCTTATTGCTGCATCCGGCAACAAGAATCAAAAGAGACAGTGAAACAATCATCCATTTTTTCATATGACTCCCTCCGGACTATATTTTATCATACATTCAATTTTAATCTCTCTGATAATCTTTAAGTTTTTATGAATTCACGAAAATAATCCCATTTTCCTAACCCATTTAAGGATCTTTGAATGGTTCCCCTCGCAACAGGATGCCCGATAAATAGAAAAAGCACTCATCACCTGAGTGCTTCCATCTATTACTTCATGTTCTTATTCATTGCATTCATCATTTGATTGATCTTTTTCTGGGATGGTTTTTGCCCCATTTGCATCATCATCATGCGTAACATTTGCTCGTTGATTGGTGGATTTTTCTTAAGATAGCTCATCATATATTTACGAGCAATGAAAAATCCTAGTGCCACTCCGGCAAGTAATGCCAGAACGCCTACTAGAATAAGTAATCCAGTCGTTCCCATACTCTTACTTCCTCCTTCATGTTGTCCTTTTAAAAGTGTACTAAACCCTGAAACATTATACAATATTTTGGTCGAAATTTCATATTAATATATAAACTTTCTTTGTTTTATCGGTTTTAACCATCCAAAACGTTCATTTTTTATATCTATTGCCAAAAGCTGGCCCATATTTCTTCTTAAAATTTCAAAGTAGATGTACTCTGATTCATCGTGCCCCCAGGCATTCAAGGTCATCGATTTTTCATTCAATACAAGCGTGGCGCCTGAATCCATTCTCTCGATTGTCGCAACGGAGTCAACCCAGGCTGCCCCTTCAACCTTCATGATTTCATTCTGCAGGAGTCTTTGAGTAGGAAGGTATGGTATAGGCTTCGTAATGTAATCTACTTGTTTTGAGATGATATCGTGAAGATCACCTGTACTCGCTTCCCAATCAGAAAACAACTGATAGAACATTCTTTCACGACCATAATAGTGCTGGACAAACAATTCTTCAATCCAATAGATTTGATAATTTCGCACCTTTTCTCCCTCCTACCTTTCTTTCATATAGTATAAATCAACTAGAAGGGAGTCATTGTCACAAAATGTTGAAAATCTGCACTAGTTTTGTCGAACACGTTCTGCCTCAGGTTATTTCGGATATTATCGAAATGAAGATACGCTTACCCTTTACCCATTCTATTCCAAATATACTCCTCCACAAAGCAACAAGATTCAAACTATTTTACCCAGATAAAAAGGCCGACTCCTTAAAGAGTGTAAGGAGCCGACCTTTTTTCATTCACCATTACTGAAGTAAAGCTTTGATTCTTGACACAACATTCTCTGAAGTGAAGCCATACTCTTCCATGACTTTCGCTCCGGGAGCAGATGCACCATAACCATTGATCGCTAAGATGTCACCTTCATCTCCAACATATCGATCCCAGCCCATTGGTGATCCCATTTCGATTGCCAGGCGTTTTTTCACGCTCTTAGGGAGGATTGATTCTTTGTATTCTTTAGATTGTTTTTCAAAACGATCCCAAGAAGGCATACTTACGACGGAAACACTGATTCCGTCTTTTTCAAGGGCATTCTGGGCTTCTACTGCAAGATGTACTTCAGAACCAGTCGCAATCAGCAGGGCATCAGGCTGATCTTTACCGGAAGCTGAAACCACATACGCCCCTTTATCTACCCCATTGTAGGCTTTATCAGCCGTACCTTTAAGGGTTGGAAGATCCTGACGGGATAGAACCAACATCGTTGGCTGATCCTTGGACTCTAACGATAACTTCCAAGCTGCTGCGACTTCATTACCATCGCCAGGACGGATAACTGAAAGGTTAGGCATAGCGCGAAGGGAAGCAAGTTGTTCGACAGGTTCATGAGTAGGGCCGTCTTCTCCGACAGCGATACTATCATGTGTGAATACATACGTCACAGGTAACCCCATTAAAGCCGCTAAGCGGATGGCAGGTCTCAGGTAGTCACTGAATACGAAGAATGTTCCTCCGAATACTTGAAGCCCACCGTGTAGAGCCATACCATTCATGGCAGCACCCATACCGAATTCACGAACTCCGAACCAAATATTTCGCCCTTCATATGATTCAGGCATAAAGTCTTTCTCATCCTTGATCATCGTTTTATTGGATCCAGCCAGGTCAGCGGAGCCGCCGATGAATGAAGGAAGGTTTTTAGCGATGGCATTCAATACCTCACCGGATGAAGCACGGCTTGCCAGTGCTTTTCCTTCTTCATATACAGGGATGTCCTTATCCCATCCTTGTGGAAGTTCACCTTTGATCGCTGCCTCTAATTGAGCTGCCAGTTCCGGATGATCCTCTTTGTATTGAATGAACAGGCCAGCCCAATCTTGTTCTTTCTCAGAACCTGCCTGTTGTATTTTTTCTTCGAAGCGGCTGTAAACCTCATCAGGAACATGGAAATCCTGATCGAATGTCCACTTGTAAGATTCTTTTGTAAGCTTCATTTCCTCTTCACCAAGTGGCGCACCATGAACCGCTGATTTACCTGATTTGTTAGGTGCTCCGTATCCAATGACCGTTTTCACTTCGATCATTGTCGGGCGGGATGTATCCCCTTGCGCTTCTTCGATGGCTCTTGAAATTTCTTCAAGGTCGTTTCCGTCTTCTACGCGGATGTACTGCCAGCCGTAAGATTCAAAGCGGCCCTTCACACTTTCAGAGAATGATTTATCCAGGTCACCGTCAAGTGAAATATCGTTGGAATCATAAAGAACAACAAGGCGTCCTAATTTCAGATGAGCTGCCAATGAAGCGGCCTCTGAGGAAACCCCCTCCATTAAATCCCCATCTCCACAAATGGAGTATGTAAAGTGATCGACCATATTGTACTGGTCCTTGTTGTATGTAGTGGCCAAATGTCTTTCGGCTAACGCCATACCGACTGCCATGCCAATCCCCTGACCAAGCGGACCTGTCGTCGCTTCTACACCAGGAGTGTGCTTATACTCGGGATGTCCTGGAGTTTTACTTCCCCATTGGCGGAAATTTTTCAGGTCATCCATAGAAACATCATAACCTGATAGGTGAAGCAGGCTATATAATAGCATCGAACCGTGTCCCGCTGATAAAACGAAGCGATCGCGGTTGAACCACTCAGGGTTTTTGGGATTATGATTCATGAATCTTGTCCAAAGTGCATACGCCATAGGAGCTGCACCCATAGGCATTCCCGGGTGTCCGGAACCTGCTTTCTCAATTGCATCGATCGACAAAGTACGGATAGTATTAATGGCTAATTGATCTGTGTTATCAAACATATGTCAGTCATCCTTCCTTTTAATGTACCTTATTAATATTAATCTTCTTTGGTAGTTTATACAACTATCTTGAATGATAACATGACTTTATGATGGTTGAAAATAAAAACCCTTGTCATTTCATGAGGGTTGAGAATGAATCAAAAAACTTCCGGGCCCGTTTAAACAGGACAGGAAGTTCGTTATCTCAATGCATTTTCTTTTTAGTCTGTATATCCTTGATCTTCTTGGGAGTGACTTCATTTCCTTCGGGGTCAAAGATCCTTGTATTTTCTATCGTACCCTTCATCGATTGACGAAATGTTTCTAGGTATTCTTTTCTTAGTTTGGTCTGTTCTTTTGCTTCCTGTTCAGTCAGTCCGCTGCTCTTGGACTTTTTGGCAAGCTCATTGATCCGATTCATTTTTGTTTTTGAAAGCATCTATAAAAACTCCTTTATTGCATAGTCGGCAAACTCTAAAACACAACTGAAAGCTGCATATTATACTATCGTCATGTTACTAGATTAAAGGAGAGAAAACAAGGTTTAAGCATCATCAAGCGATGCCACATACTCTTTATAACGTCTATGTACCGTAGCTTTGGAGACATCGTATCCGAAGCCCCTGAGGGTAGCTGCGATCTCTGCAAAGGTCAATTCATTCCTTCTCAATCGCACGATTTCTCCTACAGGAACTTCGATGCGCTCCCTTCCATCCACGTTCCCTTTGTTTTTTAAATTCTTATGAGGTTGAAAGCCATTTTCGACAGCCCTCTTCATCCCCCGTTTGATTTTCAGATTATGAAGTTTTCGTTGATACTCCTCTACCATACTGACGATGTTGATGACCATTGAATCGGACTCTGATAAATGAAGCTCCCCGCTATGGGTCTGACTGATGATCTTCACCCCCTCTTTCAAAAGGCAGTGAATAAGGGCTATCTTCGCATTTCCCCTGCCGATCCTTGTCTCGTCCTGGATGAGCACCGCCTCAATCGATTCATCTTTAACCAGATCCAAAAGCTTTAAGACACCCGGTCGATCCAACTCAAATCCGCTTGCCTGATCCTTGATAATCTCTTCAATTTCATACTGATGATCACGTGCCAATTTGACCAGTTCTATTTCCTGGCGCTCCAGGGACGTTTCCTGCGTATTCTTCTTCGTGCTTACCCTGCAGTAGATTACTGCCTTCATCTTCTATCCCTCTATTCTTCATTCATTACCAGTTCAACATCTGATTGGGTGGACATGGTTGGATTCTCTATCGGTAACACAAGTGATTCACCTGGTTTAATAGAGAAAGAGGTTAATTCGTTTTCCTCCCCCACCCATGCGATAAATTCTTCTACTGTCATAGAATATTCCTCATTATACTCTTTGGCAATAGTCCAAAGAGTGTCGCCGTCCTTCACCGTGATGCTATGGTACGAGGGCTGATATGCGGCATTGATCAACAAATAGGCGGCCGATAAAAAAACTAAAACAAATAATATAATAATATAAGAGAATCGGGTCCAAATATGTGCTAACATAAAATTACCTCCATGCGAATGTTTGTTCTGTTTTGTTACATTCATTGTAATACGAACATCCGTTTGGTGTCAACAAAATTCGAACTTATGTTTGTATCAGTCCGGGTGACATGCTATAATGGGAACATAAGATCTATAATAGAGGTGCGTGAACATGACAAAATTGTCGAAAAGACAGCAGGACATACTACAATATATTAAAGTTGCGGTCAGGGAAAAAGGGTATCCTCCTTCCGTACGTGAAATCGGGGAAGCCGTCGGTCTTGCTTCCAGTTCGACTGTACATGGACATTTAGCAAGGCTTGAAAGTAAAGGTCTTATCCGTCGTGATCCAACTAAACCGAGAGCCATTGAAATTCTGGACCTTGAGGAGGATGCGATTCCTCGACAACGGGTTGTGAACGTTCCTTTAATCGGTAAGGTTACAGCCGGTCAGCCCATTACGGCTGTTGAAAATGTAGAGGAATTCTTCCCTCTCCCCGAACGGATGGCACCTTCGGATGAACAGGTCTTTATGCTTGAGATCATGGGTGACAGTATGATAGAAGCCGGGATTCTGGATGGGGATTTTGTCATCGTACGCCAGCAGCAAACTGCGAATAATGGAGATATTGTCGTAGCCATGACGGATGAAGATGAAGCGACGGTTAAACGCTTTTTTAAAGAAAAGGATTATGTTCGACTTCAGCCCGAGAACTCAACCATGGAACCCATCATCTTACGAAACGTTTCCATCTTAGGGAAAGTGGTAGGAGTCTATCGTCAAGTTCATTGATTACGGTACCCGGTATGCATCATGCATACCGGGTTTTCTCTCATCTATAAGCCCAAATGAATGAAACCCTAAAAGCCTGAGGATATAGCCCAATCCTCAGGCTTTTTTGTATAAGAGGGACTATCCATCCTCCTTGATAACGGTCGCGTACATCCCTTGAAAAAGCAAAAACCCCCGACAACAAAATGTCGGGGGTTTCCTATTTTTAATACATTTGAATGTATTGCTCGCGCTCCCATGGGTGTACTTGTGTACGGAACATATCCCATTCGATTTCTTTCGCTTCCACGAAGTGTTCGAAGATGTGTTCTCCAAGAGATTTAACGATTACTTCGTTTGATTTAAGGATTTCAAGAGCTGCATGTAATGTTGCAGGAAGATCAACGATGCCTGCTTCTTCGCGCTCTTTTTTGTCCATGACATAGATGTTGCGGTCAATTGGCTTCGGAGCTTCCAGGTTATTCTTAACTCCATCTAATCCTGCTGCCAATAATACAGCCATCGCAAGGTAAGGGTTTGCAGCTGGATCGACACTGCGTACTTCTACACGTGTACTTAATCCACGGGATGCAGGAATACGGATTAACGGGCTTCGGTTACGTGCAGACCAGGCGACATAACAAGGTGCTTCGTATCCTGGAACTAAACGTTTGTATGAGTTTACAGTCGGGTTCGTGATTGCTGTAAAAGCAGTGGCATGCTTGATGATACCAGCAAGGAATTGACGGGCAGTATCACTAAGCTGCAGGTCACCTTTTTCATCAAAGAAAGAGTTCACTCCATTTTTGAATAAGGACATATTACAGTGCATTCCCGAACCATTTACACCGAATAATGGTTTCGGCATGAAGGTTGCGTGTAAACCATGTTTACGTGCAATCGTTTTAACCACCAGCTTGAATGTCTGGATATCATCACAGGCTTTTAATGCATTTGCATATTTGAAGTCGATCTCATGTTGACCAGGGGCTACTTCATGGTGAGAAGCTTCGATTTCAAAGCCCATCTCTTCTAATTCCAAAGCGATATCACGACGACAGTTCTCTCCTAAGTCGGTAGGAGCCAGGTCAAAATAGCCACCATTATCATTTAACTCTAAAGTAGGTTCGCCATTTACATCTAATTTGAAGAGGAAGAATTCCGGCTCAGGTCCAAGATTGAAGTCGGTAAACCCTAGCTCTTCCATTTCACCTAAGATACGCTTTAGGTTGTTACGGGGATCTCCCTCGAATGGAGTGCCATCCGGATTGTAGATATCACAGATCAGACGGGCTACCTTACCTTTTTCGGCTGTCCATGGGAATACCAACCATGTATCAAGATCCGGGAAAAGGTACATATCTGATTCTTCAATACGAACGAATCCTTCGATGGAAGAACCATCAAACATCATCTTGTTGTCCAGTGCTTTTTCAAGCTGACTAAGAGGGATTTCTACGTTCTTAATCGTCCCTAAAATGTCAGTGAATTGTAGTCGAATGAACTTAACTCCTTCTTCATTCGCTAATCTTAACACATCATCTCTAGTATACTTTGCCATTTACGTAATTCCTCCTCAAGTGTATTAAAGGTTTATTTAATGAAAAAAGCGGGACATATCACCTTGACGCAGAGACGATCGATTGAATCGGCCTGAATGCATTAATTCATTGCGAAGCAATTTACGCAGCTCATCGTCAGATAAATCCTGTCGTGCTTTTTCTTCCTTTTCATTGCTTACGTCAGATACTACTTTGCTTTCATTATGACTGGATACAGAAAAGATTTTCTTTATCCCTGCCATGTTGATACCTTGATCTAACAGATCCTTTACTTCCAATAACTTATCAATGTCATTCAAGGAAAAGAGCCGGCGATTTCCCTCGGTCCTTGCCGGGGTTATCAGCTTGTGCTCTTCATAGTATCGAATCTGACGAGCCGTTAAGTCCGTGAGCTGCATGACAATACTAATAGGAAACAATGCCATCGTTCGACGAATTTCACTTCCGCTCATCTTGATTCCTCCTTTTGTTTTCCTTCTTGACTATATTATATGTAACGTTAGGAGTTCTGTCAATCAAATGTTAGATTTTCTTACATAAGCAATCAAAAGAAAAGGATAGTCGGCTATAGACTATCCAATTACTTCTTTATTATCCTGTTTATATGGTGATTAAACCTTTTTCAATCAAATTGTCTATTGCCGAACATACAGCGATTTTCACGTGAGAATAAGTTAACCCGCCCTGAACGTAGGCGATGTAAGGCGGTCTAATGGGTCCATCCGCTGATAATTCAATGCTCGATCCCTGTATGAACGTGCCGGCAGCCATGATGACATCATCCTCATAACCAGGCATATAATTCGGATATGGCGTGAAATGGGAATTTATCGGTGAGGCAAATTGGATTGCCTGACAGAATGCGATCATCTTTTCCCTGTCGTCGAATTGAACCGATTGTATTAAGTCTGTCCGGGTGGCAAAAGGTGATGGGTCGGTGTTCATACCAAGTTCGGTCAAAAGAGCGGAAGTGAAGACCGCACCTTTCAATGATTGGGCCACTACATGAGGGGCCAAAAAGAATCCTTGATACATTTCCTGAAGGCTGTACAGGGACGCCCCTGCCTCAGCACCGATTCCAGGGGAGGTCATACGGAATGAACAGGCGTCTACATATTGTTTCTTCCCGACAATATATCCCCCAGTCTTTGCAAGTCCCCCACCGGGATTTTTGATTAGGGATCCGGCCATCAGATCTGCCCCGACGTGACAAGGTTCTTTCTCCTCGACAAATTCCCCGTAGCAGTTGTCCACGAAGACAACGATTTCCGGATTGATTTCTTTAATGAAAGCAATCATTTCCCTTATTTCTTCTATTGTAAAGGAAGGACGATTCGCATATCCTTTCGAGCGCTGGATCCCGACCATTTTCGTCCTTTCGGAAATGGTCCGGGCCACCTTTTCAAAATCGACTCCTCCAGATTCATTTAAATCAACGCTCTGATAGCCGATCTGGAAATCTTTAAGGGAACCGGTCCCTTCTCCACGGATCCCGACAATTTCCTCTAACGTATCATAGGGTTTTCCCGTTATGTACACCAGTTCATCTCCTGGACGAAGTATTCCGAACAAGGCAATGGAGATGGCGTGGGTACCGGAAATGATTTGTGGTCTCACAAGCCCGGCTTCTGCCCCGAATACATCTGCGTAGATGCTTTCGAGCGTATCCCTTCCTGCGTCGTCATACCCATAGCCTGTTGAAGGGATGAAGTGAGAATCACTTACCCGATGCTTTTGAAATGATCTTAAAACGTTGAACTGGTTGCTTTCAGAGCGTTCATCGATCTTTGAGTGAACTTGTTTGATATCTGCCTCTACTTTCTTAACAAGTGATTGTAATGTTGTTCCATTTACTAGTTGTTCAAACATTTGGATTATGTTCCCCTCTACCTTTGAAATTTCTTGATGCTTCCCGCGACTGGATGATCTTCAAGGTGAAAACCGCTCATTTCATATACTTGACTCTCTTCAAGGAATTCCAATTTTCTCAAGATTGTTTCTCTTTTTAATTGTGACAGGAGCTTTCCTTCATTCGCAGGAATGAACGCATGATAAGGTATCATTTGTTTTTTCACGATTTCTTCGATTTTCACTAAAAGCTTTCCGCGGTCCCCCGCATTTAGGGCACTGATCAACATGTGATCCGCATCGCTTGACGGAACAAATTCCGGGTCCACCGCATCCCGCTTATTGTATACTGTCAATTGCGGTAATCCGTCCATTTGTAAATCCTTCAATAAAGAGTGTACAGTCCTTTCATGCTGACTGTAATCCGGATTGGAACTATCCACGATATGAAGAAGCAGGTCTGCCTCTTTCACTTCTTCGAGGGTGGAACGGAAGGCCGCAACAAGGGTGGTCGGTAAATCTTGAATAAACCCTACTGTATCTGTAAGTAAGGTTGAATATCCACTGGGCAGGGGCATCTTCCTGGTCATGGGATCCAATGTAGCAAATAATTGATTTTCTTCATAGGATTCTGCCAAGGATATCCGATTGAACAATGTGGATTTCCCTGCGTTTGTGTACCCCACCAGTGCAATCTGAAACGCTTTATTGCGCTTCCTTCTTTCCCGGTACCTTTCTCGATGATCGACAATGGTCTGCAATTGCTTCTTAATATCGTCGATTCTCTTGTGGATGTGCCGCCGGTCACTTTCGAGCTTGGTTTCACCCGGTCCCCTTGTGCCGATCCCTCCCCCTAATCTTGAAAGGGATGCCCCCTGACCGATAAGCCTTGGCAGCAAATATTGCAGCTGGGCAAGCTCTACTTGTAATTTCCCTTCTCTTGAACGGGCACGCTGAGCAAAAATGTCCAGTATCAGCTGTGTTCGGTCAATCACCCTGGCACCTAAATCCTTCGATAAATTCCGTATTTGACTGGGTGATAATTCATCATTAAAAATGATGATGTCAGGTTCGAATTGTTCTTCGAGGAGCATCAGTTCCTCCACTTTTCCCTTACCGATATACGTACCAGGATGAATCCTGTCCCGTTTTTGGGTAAGAGAGGCAACAACCTGACCTTGAGCCGTTTCAGTGAGTTCTTCAAGCTCATTTAAACTATATTGAAACCGCATGTCATCTTCTTCGAGTTGACATCCGACCAGTATGACTTTTTCTTTCGCTTCCTTCTTCAATCATCATCCTTCTTTCTCTACTTTTCATTCTATTTCTCATCATATCAAATCCGACTCGTAAACTCTATGTAAAAAGCAATCAAAAATGGTTGCAAATCAGCACAAACGTGTTAAAATCAGTATGTTTGATTATGACATAACACTTACTTCAAGATTCTACATAATGGCATGTAGCATATTGTAATAGGGTGAGGAGGAATGTGTATGACGTGGGAAGTACTGAGCATTATTGGTACCATTGCTTTTGCTATTTCAGGAGCTATCATTGCCATGGAAGAGGAATATGATATCCTCGGTGTTTATATATTGGGAATTGTCACTGCATTCGGAGGGGGCGCAATAAGGAATTTGCTGATCGGTGTACCCGTTTCTGCTTTGTGGGAGCAAGGGATGTTGTTTCAGATTGCCCTCCTTTCCATTACAGCCGTCTTTTTGTTCCCTAATAATCTCCTGAAACATTGGAGACGATGGGGGAATTTCTTTGATGCGATCGGTTTATCGGCTTTCGCTATCCAAGGGGCATTATATGCTTCCGAAATGAATCACCCCATCAGTGCGATCATCGTAGCTGCCGTTTTAACGGGGAGCGGCGGCGGAATCATCCGCGATCTCCTCGCCGGCAGGAAGCCTCTGGTGCTTCGATCGGAAATTTATGCTGTATGGGCCGTTCTTTGCGGTGCGGCGATCGGACTTGGAATTGTTCATTCAGCTTTCGAACTCTATTCTCTGTTCGTCATTACCACGGCATTTCGCGTACTCTCCTACTTATATAAATGGAGATTGCCGAATAGAAGCTTACGGGCAAGTGCTTAATAAAAAAAATGCATTCACTTGGTTGAATGCATTTTTTTATATTGATTTAAGTATGGTCATTCAGATCCATTTTTATGAAATACGAGGTCGTTGCTCCGGATGGTTAAGAGATCATGTCGATCATAGCAATTTTCCATTAAGAGCCTCATCGCCTGGGCACGTATCGATTTCTCCAGGACATTTCGCACATACCGTCCGTTTGAAAACGCCATTGGGGATAAGGTGTTTTTAGCACTGTTCAAATGTTCCCGGATCTTTCTTTCGGCATCATGACTTAGTAAGTACTGTTTCTCATCCAACATCCTTTTTCCTATTTCCATCAGCTGATCGACGGAATAATCGGGAAAATGAAATACGAGGGGGAATCGCGATTGAAGACCTGGATTCAAGGTAAGGAAGTGCTCCATTTCCCTTGAATACCCGGCCAAAATCAAGATAAAATCATGCTGTTTATCTTCCATATGCTTCACAAGCGTATCAATGGCCTCTTTTCCAAAATCCTTCTCTCCGCCCCGACCGAGTGAGTATGCCTCATCGATGAAAAGGATGCCCCCCAAAGCTTTCTTCACCAGGTCCCGTGTTTTCTGTGCCGTATGTCCGATGTATTCCCCAACAAGGTCGGCTCTCTCAGCCTCGATTAAGTGTCCTTTCGAAAGCACATTCATCTTTAAGAACAGTTTTCCTATGATTCTCGCCACCGTCGTTTTCCCTGTACCCGGATTCCCTTTGAACATCATATGAAGTGCTTGTTTTCCAGCCTTCAGCCCCATTGCTTCCCTCTTTTTATTCACATATATCCATGCATAAATTTCTTTCACCATCTTTTTCATTTCTTCCATTCCGACAAGAGATCCAAGTTCTTCTTCAATTTCTTTCAGCGCTACATGCTCTTGAGGGAGAGACTGAGGAATCGAATCTAACGTTTCACGGACCGAACTCCTCTTCTGGGAGTTCAATACGATGCTGATTTGGCCGTTATTTTTCATTCGCATTGGTTGATCCAAAGATTTCACCTCACCATTCTAGTGACAATTTACGCATCTAGTGTAAAGGGGTGAAAAACGCCTGCCATTTCACCTGATTTTTTTCGACAAATAAAAAGAATCCTGTCTATTCCTGCGCTTTCCCGAGAAATAAATAGAATTACGCTGAGATAACAATTTATCATTCCGTCCTTGCTTTTCTCAGGTCAAACCGTTCGAGACCCTCTAAAAACCCTTAGATTATTACCATTTCACGGTTTTCTTCAATATTTTTCAAGATTTAGAGTGATGGAAATACAGCCTCTCTTATCATCTTATTCACTTACAGTTCATTTCATTAACTTTTCTTGCAGTAATGACATTGACAATATAAAAAGCTGCCACAAGTGGCAGCTCTTATTACAAGATGATCAATTATTTTGTTCTTCAAAATTTATTTGAACATTTCGCTGCGGCGCGAATGTTGAGATGGCATGTTTAAATACCAGTTGCTGTTTACCTTCCGTTTCAAAAAGGACGGTGAAATTATCAAACCCCTTTACCTGGCCGCGAATCTGGAAGCCATTTAACAGGAATACCGTTACGAGTGAACCGTCTTTTCGCAATTGATTAAGGAATTGATCTTGGATATTAATGGATTGTTTCATGGTTAGTCCTCCTCTTTCTATCTCTACTTTACTTATTCGACTTTAGTTGAAGCTTTCCTGCAATAAATTCTGAAATATCCTCAATATTTTTGACATGCAGGCTCTCTTCTGTCATATCGAACCAGGCAACATCCATCTTATTTCGAAACCAGGTGAGCTGACGCTTCGCGTATCTCCGTGAGTTTTGCTTAAGATTTTCAATTGCCTGCTCCAGGCTGACGGCACCGTCGAAGAATTCATAAAGCTCTTTATAACCTATCGCTTGAACGGACTGAACGTCCCTCACACCTTCATCATATAACGCTTTCACTTCTTCCAAAAGCCCCTGTTCCATCATCAGCTCTACACGGAGGTTGATTCTCTTATATAGTTTTTCCCGATCCATGGTCAAACCGATTAATGCTACATCGTACTGCAGCTCATGAGTTTGGGATTCCTGATACTCACTCATGGTCTTACCGGTACAATGGTAAATCTCCAATGCACGGATCACACGCCGTGTATTATTGGGATGGATATTGAAAGCTGAAACGGGATCCACCTTCTTCAGTTTAACGTGAAGCCACTCGGATCCATGCTTTTCGAGATCCTCTTCCAGCTCAAGCCGGTAGCGTTCATCACCAGGTGTTTCGGTGAATTGATAATCATAAAGGACGGCTTGAATGTAAAGACCCGTCCCTCCCACGATCATAGGGGTTTTGCCGCGTGAATGAATGTCGGATATTTTCTTCCTGACAAGCTGCTGGAACTCCGCCACCGAAAAAGAATCTTCTGGATTTCTTATATCAAGCAGGTGATGAGGTACCCCTTCCATCTCATCTGCGGAGATTTTGGCTGTCCCGATGTCCATCCGTTTGTAAATCTGCATGGAATCACCGCTTATGATCTCTCCATCAAACCTTTTGGCAAGCTCTATACTCGTATTGGTTTTCCCGACTGCAGTGGGACCGATAAGGACAATCACTTTCTCTTTCTCCATTTTTGTCATATGTTCACTGCTTTCTATGTAACTGTTTCTTTACATATTATCGTACCATAATAATAGAAGGGATGAAATCACATCTTGTCAGTATAACCAATTCAATTTAGTTTATTCAAAAAAATTCCTTTTCCTCCCCTCTTCTTTGAAGACACTGTACCCGTTTCTTTCTATACTAAAACTTTACAAAATAGAAGGGTAAAAACCAAACTGCTCAGAGGAAATCCCTCTAAGCAGTATAGGTTCATTCAGGGTTTAGTATCAATCGATCTCCGGTTTGGCCTTTGAGGGACGTTTTATGATACTCTCCATTTACCCACGCATCGATTTGATTTTGATACCATTCACTTTTGTAGTGACCTGCTTGTCCAGGTCCGACGATGTGGTACCCGTTCGCCATATCCGAAGCATCGATCACGAACCTCCAGGAGGCACCGTGATTGACAATCCCCTCTTCATTATAGCTAGCAGCCTCCACTGTTACTCTGCTGCCTCCGACCGGCACAGGACCCCTGTCATTCAAAAACTTTTTCAAGATCGGAGAAGCTCCTGATAATGGATGTTCGAAGTACACTTTATGATACATTCCCCATTTCCATTCATCCATTGAAGATCCATATGCCTCCCCAAGCTCATCCAGTGCCTTAGCGAGAGAGGATGTTAAAAATGGTCCATATCCCCCACGATCCGAAAACCACTCTGACTCTTCCCCATCATGGGCTTTTCGAATGAGTTCATCGACAACACTTTGACGCCCTTCGAACAATTTCATCATATCTTCCGGTATGTCTTTTTGAAATAGACCCGTTGAAATTTCGTTCATCCATTGATGAAAAATCAGTGGAGCAGCTAAATCCTTATCATCCCTGCCGTTCCATGACTTCAGAATTTCAATGGCGTTTCTTTGATCAGCTGTCAAAGACCCCCTCTTTAAATCATGAGTCAGGATAGGAACAAATTCCCGGGCGTGTAGATTTTTCTGATCCATTTGCAATTTCCTCATATCGGAAAGGGTCAATTCGTCTTTTCCTTTTAAGTATTCTGAAATTCTCATATAACGATAAGGCTGTGCCCAGTGATGACTGATATGATAAGGGTAATCATCTGTCACCACTTTATTGTTCGCTGTTGCAACAAAGCCCTCTTCAGGGTTGATCACCTTCGGAAGCTCTTCAAAAGGTATGAATCCCTGCCATTCATAATCAGGGTCCCATCCCGGTACGGGAAGAAGTCCGTCCCCTTTCTTCCTGATGGGAATCTTACCATTCGCTTTGTAAGCAATCGTACCATCCTTGGACGCAAATACGAAATTTTGGGTAGGGACATGAAAGTCCTTCAGCGCCTCTTCGAATTCATCCCAATTCTTTGCTTTATTAATGTTCACGATGGCAAGTAGTTCAAGACTCGGATCCAGTGCCGTCCACCGCATCGACATGACCTTTTCCCCATCGTTCTGATGAGCGAACTCTGAAATGACCGGTCCATGTCTCGTGATCGTCACTACATAAGGAATGGTTTCACGATCCTTGACTTTAATAGGTTCCTTGATGATTGTGGCCATCTCCCATTTTTCATCATATAAAAAAAGATTGGGATTCCTTTCATTTCGTTTCTCTATATATAAATCCTGTACGTCAGGCCCCGTATTTGTGACACCCCAGGCAATATCTTCATTATGACCGAGGATGATTCCAGGTATGCCGGCAAAAATCACCCCACTCACATTAACTTCTGGGGATTCAAGGTGCATCTGATACCAAATGGAAGGAGTCCCTAACGAGAGATGGGGATCATCTGCGAGCATCGGCTTACCACTTCTGGTCTTTTCTCCGCTTACCACCCAGTTATTGCTTCCATTGAACTCAGGGGGAATCACAGCAGCTGCAAATGATTGCTTCAAATCAACCTGCATATCCCCAATGTCTGACAGGATGGCCGGAGCCCCTTCCGGATAGGAAGGAAATAGATCATACGCCTTCTCCTTCGGCAAATGATCCAGTGCCCAGTATCTGAAGGCCTGACCTTGCCAATGACCTCCCAAGTCAAAAGCCATGTACTTACCAATGGTCAGTGAATCGATGGGTGTCCACTTTTCAGGCTTGTACCCAAGAAGGGTAAATTCGATGGGAAGTCTGCCGCTTACTTTCGCATCCTCCATGAAGGCATTTACCCCCTCGGCGTACCATTCAAGTAGCTGCTTCGCATCATCAGGATATGCGGTGAATGAAACCTCCGCTGCCCTCCTCAAACCGAAAGTACGGAAGAACTTGTCCCGATCCACCGCTTTCTCACCGACGACTTCACTCAATCGTCCCGATGCCTGCCTCCTGCTTAAATCCATTTGGAATAAGCGATCCTGTGCTTGGACGTAGCCTTGTGCCATATACAGATCCTTCTCATTTTGAGCACGGATATGTGGCACCCCGTCTTTGTCCCTTATCACTTCTACCTTCTGAGATAAGCCGCTCATGGAAATTGTGCCGGATGTAACAGGAATAGACCTGTCAATGTAATAGTTTGCAAAGATCAGGACTCCAAGCAAAAAAAATAAAATGGTTCCTGCCGTCCACAAGGTGATTTTAAGACGCTTGTTCTTTTTCTGTTTCTGAAGCTCTACGCCTCCATTCATCCCATTTCCCCCTATAATTTATCGAATCTTCCGAAAATAACCATATCTCTATAATTAGCCTTTATAGGGGGTAATTCCTTCCCTCACAGTGAAGAAATTTCATCATAGTGCAATTAAACCTTCTCGGTCCTTACAGGGGCAGTTTGGTTTCCTTTGGACCAGGAAATCATGATGACGATCCCACTGATGATAAAGAAAAGAGAGCATGCATAGAAAAGAAAATGGATTGTGAAATATTCTAACATGACTCCAGTCCCCATGACGGCAATGCTTGAGAAAAGAGCGGTCCAAAAATGATACTCTCCAATACTCTTTCCTCTAGAAGCATGCTCTGTCACGTCACTGAGTACCACTTTCTCTGAAGTCTTCTGAATAGCACCCAGCATACCAAGTAAAACCTGGATGAAATATACCTCATGTATGGTACTTGCAGAAGGTAAGAATAGGAAAAGGAAACTCATTCCCACACTGTATATAATGAGTAGAAACTGACCTCCAATCATGTCAGACAGCCTTCCTATAAAACGGTGGCTGAAGGCTGAGCTTAACGTAAACAGCCCATATGCAAACCCAAAACTCGAAAAGTCACTTCCGATATTTTGAATGAATAGTAAGTAAAATGGGAAGGAGACACTCGAAGCTACCATGGCAAAACTTTGAGAAACAATTAACCATTTCATTTTCCATACTCCTCATAAAATAAATTCATAAACCGTTCTTCTGGATCGAATTTTCGCTTATAGCTGAAGAATTCTTCCGCATGCGGGTAGGCGGCGTGCAGCTGATCAACAGTGGGGTACTTATAATAAGGAAGATAATAGCTTCCCCCATGTTCTATGGTGATGTCGATCATCCCACGAATAGTATCACCCGTTTTCTTTTTTTCCTTTTCCCCCACCCCCTGATTGATTAATAGAACAAGAGCAAACATATCTTCTTTCGCATAAGACAAAACTGCTTCTTCACTCTGGTTCACATACCTCACCGTGACGTTCATTAAATTTATGTCCTTTTCAGACAGGTAGCCTCGTAAATCATCGATATATTCTTCATACTCCTCAACCGGTACAAAATACTCCTGTAAAATATCTGTATCGTTCTTCCCTTTGTATTCTAAAAAATCAGATTCTGAACGCATGACATTATTTCGGGTTTCTAAATCACCATCCCGCTTATCAAAAAAGGATTTCTGTAAACCCCAAAAGAGATTCTTCCCCCAATCAAAGTCTCTTGAGAGCCCGAGCAAGAATTTTGTTAGAAAAGTAAATTTATCCTTTTTGAGAGAAGCATAATCGCTATATTGTTCCTGTTTATCACTAACCCTGTAATTGGTAACATACATATCTTCAAGAAACGTATCCGGAGCAGTTGATAATCGTGCCAGGTGCATTTTCACATTATTATCGTTTAACACGTTTTGATTGAAATAATCTTCATATTCATCATAGTCTAACTCCTCTGTTTCTAATGTTAATAATTCATCAGATATAAGTTGAAGCTCAACGTCTAAAATCACCCCGAACAACCCGTATCCCCCAATGACGAGGGGAAAATACTCTGCATTTTCACTTCTGGAAACCTTGATGATATCACCATCGGGCTTTAATAATCGAAACCAATTCACCGTTTCAATTAACGAACCATTTCGTATGTCCCTTCCATGGGCATTCACCGATAATGAGCCCCCTATTGTAAATATATTTTGGGACTGCATCACTTTCACAGATAGTCCATGGGGATTCACTGCTTTTTGTATATCATCCCATGTAGCCCCGCTCTGGACATGAACAGTCTTATGGCCGGGATCAACACTGAGTACTTTGTTATAATCCGTCATATCCAGTACCACTCCATCAGGGTAGTATGTATGCCCTCCCTGACTGTGTCTCTTACCGGCAATCGACACTTTCAGATTTTCCATTCTTGCTTTAGTGAGCGCATCCACTATGCTATTTTCTTCACGGCCTTTAACGATTTTTTCGATTTTTGTTGGCATTAACCTGCTTACATCGGTGATGACATTTTCCAATTCGCTGCTATTTAATTTCTGATAAACCAGAAACAAATAGACAACTATAACAATACCAAACAATATCGGGATGAATTTTTTTCTCAAGAAAGCAAACATCAAAATCCCCCTTTCCCTTTTGGTGTAATTTTACACTAAATAAGAATAATATCAATACTGTTTCCTTTCTTAAGAAATTTTTATGCCATTATTAAAAACCCAACTAGTTACCATAATAATATTATCGACAATTAAACTCCGAGCCGTTTATTTCGTTTACTTTCTTGATAAAAATGGGTACAACCTATTTAGGAGGTGAAGGCATGTCTTTTGATTACAATCTTGATTTTGACTCCATTGACTTTCGGAAACATCCTGAAAAATACAGGGTGGGACGCGGGGAACAAGGCGTTTTACTTGTAGAGCCATACAAAAGCGAAATCCTCCCGGAATGGCGTTTTAAAACACCGGATATTGCAGAAGAATCTTCAGATGCAATCTATCGCATGTTTCTTCAATATAAAGATGAAAATGATTTTGTGGGAATGGATATGGCGAGGAAGTTCCTTCAGATGGGCTATACAAGGGCGCGAAGGTACGCCAATTATCCCGGGGGAAAGAAGTATAATAAGGAAGGTAACGTCAAGGACCGAAAAATTGATGAACAGAAAGCTGAATCAGCCTCAATATTTGAAACGAAATGGAAACTGGCAAGAGAAGATGCAGACTATTTGAAACGAAAAAAGGAACATCAGAATAAGTACGGATGATACATAAAGGGGGTATCGACCGTTTACTGGTCCATACCCCCTTTACCCTACTACATAATACGTTTGAACATCTTTTCCATTTCATAAGTCGAATAGTGAATAATGATCGGCCGGCCATGGGGACAGGTGAAAGGATCGCTGGTCCTTCTTAATTCATCCAGCAGCGCCTGCATATCTTCATTTCTTAAATGATGATTTGCTTTGATGGATCCTTTACAACTCATCATGATGGCTGCTTCTTCCCTCAATCTTTTAATATCGACCTTGTTCATTTTGATGATTTGCTCAATCATCTCTTCGATGGTTTGCTGCTCCTCCCCTTTAGGAAACCACTGGGGGTGGGCACGTACGATAAAACTGTTGTAACCGAAATCCTCCAGGAAAACCCCTACTTCCTCAAGAAGGGAACGATGTTCATTGATTTTTATATATTCATCCGTGGAAAATTCAAGCGTGAGTGGGACAAGGAGTTCCTGAAGCTCTTTTTCAACCTCTCCTACTTTCTCTTTATAAAATTCATACTTGATTCGTTCCTGGGCTGCGTGCTGATCAATAATGTAAAGACCCCGTTCATTTTGGGCGAAGATATACGTGCCGTGCATCTGGCCCACAAGATAAAGAGCGGGAACACGTGGTGCTTCGTTTTCTTCACCGGTGCCTTGACTCCCTTGATCCCAGGGTTCTTCCACTACCTCATTCGGATGAGTTTGAACAGGTGCTTGATTCGAAACGGACCTTGTCATTACACCCCTATCTTTCACAGGCGGCTGTGGCTCATACAGCTTTTCCATTTCTTCTTTAGGAAGCAGACGCTCCCGGACTGAATCCGGTCGTGCCTCCTGTCGTTTTGCTGAATGATCCAGGTTCATGAATGTCTGCTCCGATTTAGGTAGGGCTGCCTTAGGGGCAGTGGATCCTGACGGAATCAATTCCTTCCCTTTAAACACGCGCTTTATTCCTTCAGTCACCAGCGCATTCAGTTCTGTTTCCTTACTGATGCGGACCTCCATTTTGGACGGATGCACGTTCACATCCACGAGAATCGGATCCATCTCTATGCTGAGAAGCACTATGGGGTGACGACCAATGGGGAGAAGGGTGTGATATCCTTCCCCGATCGCTTTCGCCAGGGCATAGTTCTTTATGAACCTCCCATTGATCATTGTAGAAATATAGTTCCTGGAAGCCCGGGTGACCTCAGGCAGGGAAATATAACCCTTCACTTTAAAATCAAGGGACTCTACTTCGATCGGCACCATTTTCTTCGCGATCCCCACCCCATAAATGGCGGCCAGGACCTGCAGGACATCTCCATTGCCATGCGTGTGCAGGAGTGATTTGCCGTTATGGAGAAGCTTGATGGAAACACTCGGATGGGCAAGGGCAATCCTGTTGACCACGTCCGTTATATTGCCGAGCTCGGTATGAATGGTTTTCATATATTTCAACCGGGCAGGTGTATTGAAAAACAGCTGTGAAACTGTGATATCGGTCCCTTTTCTGGACGACGTGTTTTCAAATGAATTGACTTCTCCACCTTCTAGTTCAATGCTCGTACCCGGACCTTCACCCGTACTCGTTTTTAGAGTGAAATGAGACACCGAAGCGATACTCGGCAGGGCTTCTCCCCTGAACCCCAATGTCCGTATCCGGAATAAATCATTTTCATCTTTGATTTTACTCGTTGCATGTCTCTTAAAGGCTGTTTTGACATCTTCCATTTCAATTCCGTCCCCATTATCGATGATGCGTATGGACTGTAATCCGGCTTCTTCGATGTGGATCTCGATGATGGTACCCCCTGCATCTATGCTGTTTTCAAGGAGTTCCTTCACGACAGATGCCGGGCGTTCCACTACTTCCCCTGCAGCGATTTTATTCGAAAGGGAATCATCAAGCTGAAATATTTTCACCACAGTTTCACCTCCTTACTGTTTTAACTTTTTTTGGATTCCGTAGAGTGTATTCATAGCATCCAACGGCGTCATTTCAAGGATATCAAGTTTTTTCAATTCATCTAAACATTTCTTTTCTTTAGAAGTGAGCTTTTCTTTCTTTTGAGATTTCTCTGCTTCAAAGAAGGATAGCTGCGCCAAGTCGTTTTCATTTGGTTCCTGCTTCTCTGAAACCACTTCCCTTGAAGCGGCAGCCTCTTTGAAAGATGAGGGTTCTTCCTTCCGTTCAAGCTCAAGAAGGATTTCATTGGCTCTCTGGATTAAGGCCACGGGCAGCTCGGCAAGTTCTGCAACATGTATTCCGTAACTTTTATCCGCCGCCCCCTCTTTGATTTTATGAAGGAAAACAAGCTTTCCATTTTGCTCCATCGCGCTTACATGGACGTTTTTCACTTTAGGCAGCTCTTCTTCAAGCACCGTCAGTTCATGGTAATGGGTAGAGAATAAGGTTTTCGCCCCAATATGTTCATGGATGTATTCAATGATTGCCTGTGCCAGGGCCATCCCATCGTATGTGGAAGTACCGCGTCCGATTTCATCGAATAAAATCAGGCTTTGTTGAGTAGCATGAATGATGGCATTCTTCGCTTCGAGCATCTCGACCATGAATGTACTCTGCCCCGAAATCAAATCATCCGCTGCCCCGATACGGGTGAACACTTGATCGAATATCGGCAGATTTGCTTCCTCCGCCGGAACATAACAGCCGATTTGCGCCAGGATGCTCGTTAGTGCCACCTGCCTCATATATGTGCTTTTACCCGACATATTCGGGCCGGTAATGAGGAAAACTTCTCTTTCCTGATCCATATAGCAATCATTGGGAACATATTCCTGGGCACCCATCACCTTTTCCACCACGGGATGCCGTCCGTCTTTCAGGTGAATTCTTCTTTCTTCATTGAATACTGGTCGAGTGTAATGGCGTTTCTCGCTCACTGTTGCAAAGCATTGCAAAACGTCAAGTTCGCTGACAAGTTTCGCAAGCTTCTGCAAACGGGGAATGAATTCCTTCACCCTCTCACGGATACCAAGGAACAATTCGTATTCTAAATCCACGCTCTTTTCATCCGCTTGAAGGATAAGGGCTTCTTTCTCCTTTAATTCAGGGGTAATGAACCGTTCTGCATTGGTCAAAGTCTGTTTTCGTTCATAGCGCCCTTCTTCCAGGTGTTGAAGGTTCGCTCTTGTTACCTCGATATAGTAGCCAAACACCCTGTTGAAGCCTACCTTGAGAGACCTGATTCCAGTCCGTTCCCTTTCGTCCCGTTCAAGCTGGGCAATCCACGATTTCCCGTTTTTGCTAGCATCGCGGTATTGATCCAGTTCCTCGTGATATCCGTCCTGGATCAAGCTTCCTTCTTTTATGGACAAGGGAGGATTTTCTACCAATGCCAGTTCCAATAGGTCTGTCAACTCTTCACATGGATCCAGCCTTGAAACAAGCTCATCGGTCGCTTCATTTTCCAATGATTCGACTAAGTGCTTTAAAACGGGAACTTGCTGCAGGGATTTTTTCAATTGGATTAAATCCCTTGCATTCACATTCCTAAAGGCTACGCGGCCGGCCAGCCTTTCCAGGTCATACACTTCTTTTAAACGTTCTCTCAGGTCCTGCCTTTCGAAGAACCGTTCCAGCAATACTTCCACTACAGTCTGGCGCTTTTCAATTTCTTTTTTACGAATGAGTGGACGATCGATCCATTGCTTTAGGAGCCTGGCCCCCATGGCTGTCATGGTTTCATCCAATAACCATAGAAGGGAACCTTTTTTTCCTTTGGAACGGATGGTCTCTGTGAGCTCCAGGTTCCGCTTGGAGTAGTAATCCATTTTCATAAATTGGTGAAGCTGGTACGTTTCAACGAGTTGTAAATGATCCAAACTTCTCTTCTGTGTCCGGAAAAGATAATGAAACAGAAGGGAAGAAGCTTTAATGAGTTTATCTTGCTTCAGTGGTTGAACTAAATGAGTGAAGGCATGCCCAGGGCTGGAGTCCCGTTCATAGGACAACGTAACGTCGGTCCTTTCCTTGATTTTCACCTGAACTTCTTCTGCAAGATCTGGATGGATGACCACTTCTTTCGCCCCGATGGTCGATAACTCGTTCATCAACGCCTGCAGTCCGTCTGTAACAATGGTCACCTTGGTTTCCCCGGTCGTTAAATCACTATAGGCAAGTCCATAAGTGTCATCACTAAAGTCGGAAACTGAAGCAATATAGTTATTTTCTTTATCATTCAGACCTTTCCCATCCATAACCGTACCGGGTGTAATGAGTTGAACGACTTCTCTCCTTACGACCCCCTTGGCTTGCTTTGGATCCTCCGTCTGTTCGCAAATCGCTACTTTAAACCCTTTATCAATGAGCTGCTCTATGTAATTGGGAGCAGAATGATAAGGTACACCGCACATGGGAATGCGTTCCTTTCCTCCCCCATCACGGCTTGTCAGCGTTATTTCAAGTTCCTGCGATGCTCTTATGGCATCGTCAAAAAACATTTCATAAAAATCGCCTAAACGAAAAAATAAAAAGGCATCCTGGTATTCTGCCTTTACTTGTAAATATTGTTTTATCATTGGCGTATATTGTGTCATGGTTTCCTTCAAACCCTTCCAAGTAAATCTGCTATTCTCGACTATTCATTATATCATACCGATAAGGGCTGAAGCATGTAGTAGATTGAGGAAGCAGATTTTTACGTAAATTGTTTTTGGATTGCAAAAAAAATCCGCTTCCTTTAATCAGGAGCGAATTCCACCTCGTCTATTCTGCTTGTTTAGCGATACTTGACTCATCGTGTAAACAGTTGGACTTTGCTTTTGGTTTATACATGAACTTATATAGTAAGTAACCGGTAATCAGTACTGCCCCTCCGATCAGCAGGTAGGTTTGGACATGACTCATCAGGGATTGGACAGATTTTAAATTTCCATTTTTACCGACGATCAACATCGTGAGGGTAATCGGGAATATCCCTATGAAGGTCAATCCTCCAAATTTCCACTTATTCACTTTACTGATACCTGCCACATACGAGATATAATTACCGATGCCCAGTGGTCTCGTAATCGCTATGCTCCATAAGCCACATTTCCGGAACCATTTCTGACCCTTTTCTATTTTCTTTGAGCTGGTTTTCTCTTTGATCTTGTCCTTTAGCTTAAATCCGATACCATATGGGATATAACTAAATATTGTATAGATTACACTGCTTGTGATGGCCAATATCAACAGTTTCATCCAGGACGGGTCCAGAGCATACCCATACGTCAGGGTTACAAGGGCGCCCGGAAAAGGCAGGGAGGACGCTTCAATGGCATTTCCAGCGAATAAGCCCCACATTCCTAACTCCTTTATTAAATTCATGACAAACTCCAACATCGGTTCTTTCCCTCCACGATTCATTTATATACCCTTTTCCCTATTTAAGCTTTTAAAAACGCAAATGAAGGATAAGATTTCATCCACTGGAGGGAAATAATGTTACCGGATGATTCAACTATTTTATTTCAGCAGCGAATGTTTTACCAACGATTTTCCACTGATCTTCCAATGAATCTTTCCATAAATAAAACTGTACATTTTTTTCCTCTTGAGAATGATCGGACCGGCTCCATCTCACTCTGAACTGGATTTTCATTGCCACAAGAGCATGCAAATCCTCTACAGGCAGCATCGATCTTTGTGTAATCTGGATATGTTTAACCGAGGATAGGATGTTTGTTCTTGATCGTTTGTTTCCGGTCATAATGTGTGAAAGAAGTCTTTCGTCCTGTTGATTTATGGCAATCTCCAGCACATTGATCAATTCATATGGATCTAATTGGTATAAAAATTGGTCCAGTGCACCACCCGCTTTCAATATCATGACTTTATGGGCCAAGTCCGGGGTGGGAGTCTTATGGGTCGTACTTCCATAAAAATGAACACAGAAATGTCCCGGAAAATTATTTTGGAGTGCTCCTGCTCCATGAGGCATTCCATTCATGGAAGCGGAGATGAGTTGGTCACCTACCAACACAAGTATCGCACGGCGATCCCAGCTCCATTTACCACCATAGATGGTTTTCATTATTTTCGTGTCTTTTTCTGTAACCGGCTGCACATCCGCATGTTTACTTCCTGCCCTTCTCTGGACTTTAAAAGATTTTCCGGTATCTACATCAATGATTGTAAAGTAGGATTGATTTGGAATGATTTCCTTTATTTGTTCCCAGGGCAGGATTTCTACTTGAAAACTTGGCATGGCAACTGCCTGCCTGGCTCCAAATACAAAGAGCAATGACACGACAATCGTGAATCTCAGCATAAAAAGCATGTACGAAACCTCTTTTTTCCCTTAGTTTTTGTCCTCCAATTGCTGATTCATTCACTCAATTATTGGCAATCATGGCCGAACATGAAAAAATCCGACTTTACGGATACTACCAACGAAAGGGAGGATCCACATGCTACTTGCTAAACTGGCTTCAATTGGTCTTCTGGCGTTACCGGCAATGGTAAGTCATGATGAATTACATATCAAAACCCCAAATCAGTCACCCATTTCGGTAGAACGACAATACTTGGATGTACAATTATTGGATGAACCATTAATAAACGAAAACCATTATGAGAATTTCCTGTCTCAAGTACAGAATTCGGTTTACACCCAACCTCTTAATGCCTATATAAACGAAAATGGCCGGATTGTCTCCGAGCAGGCCGGCTATAAGCTCAATGAGAGAAAATTTCGTGAGGCGGTCGAAAGATTCTTCTTCTCAAACGGATCCGTGAAATTCCAGCCTCCCCTGTTGACACTTTATCCCAAGGTGGATAGTGAGATACTTGCTCACATAAGAACTCAAAAAATAGGACAATACGTCACATATTTCAATAAACAAAATGAGGAGCGAACACAAAATATAGCCCTGGCAACAGAAAAAATCAACAATACGGTTGTGTTTCCCGGAGAAGTATTCTCCTTTAATGGAGTGGTGGGAAAAAGAACGAAAGAAAAGGGATATAAAAAAGCTCCCGTCATTGTAAAAGGGGAACTATCAGAGGATATTGGGGGAGGTATCTGCCAGGTATCGTCCACCCTATATAATGCAGTGGATCAAGCAGGAGTTGCCATATTGGAACGATATCATCACTCGAAAAGAGTTCCATACGTCCCTGAGGGAAGGGATGCTACCGTAAGCTGGTACGGTCCTGATTTCACCTTTAAAAACGCATACAACCAACCGCTTCTCATTCGGGCGAAAATTGCAGGAGGACAAGTAATCGTAACCATCTATTCATCAGATCTTGTCAATGTAAAAAGAAGAAAGGTTCCCAGTGCTTCCCAGGAATTACCTCAGGAAAAACAAGTAGATCACTTTTTTCATAATTAAAACGGCACCCCCGCTTTCTGAGGGGTGCCTTCAATACTAAAGATTGCGATCGGATAAACCCATTTGTACGCTGGGAGGCATTTATCCTGATTATGTCAGTTGTTGAATTCCGTCAATGACCGTTGATAATAATCGATCCAAGTCTTCTTCTTCTATATTTAACGGTGGTGATATCGTCAGGACATTATTGTATCCGGCAACGGTAGCCCCATTCTTTCCGATAATCACTCCATGCTTCTTGCAATAAGCTATGACCGAATTTACTTTATCCAGCTCTAATGGTTCTTTGGTTTCTTTATGAGCCACCATTTCAATTCCGATCAAGAGGCCCTTTCCTCTGACATTTCCCACTTTCAGGTGATCTTGCAGGTGATTCTTCAATGTGTTCAATGCTTTTTCCCCAAGATAAGCCGACCGTTCAAAGAGCTTTTCATTTTCCATGATTTCAATGTTTTTCAATGCCAGGGCACAGGCTGCAGGATTTCCTCCGAACGTGTTGATATGACGGAAATAATCATATTCTTCAGAGCCATTGAACGCTTCATAGATCTCACGCTTCACAGCAGTGGCGGATAAAGGGAGGTATGCACTGGTGATTCCTTTCGCCATTGTGATGATATCCGGCTTTACATCATAGTTCATAAAGCCGAATGCCTTTCCGGTCCGTCCAAAACCACAAATGACTTCATCTACTATCAAAAGGGCACCGTGCTTCTCACACACTTCCTTGGCTGCCTTCATATAGCCATCCTGTGGCATGAGGATCCCCCCGCCCGTGATGATGGGTTCCATGATCAGGGCGGCCACTGTTTCACTTAGTTCCCATGTCATGGCCTGATCAATGGCCTTTATTCCTGGAAGGTCATGGGGATCTCCCACTGTCACTTCATCTCGATACGCGTCGGGAGGTGCAATATGGTGGAAGCCCGGAGCCAATGGTTCATACTTATATTTACGCTGAGCCTGACCGGTGGCAGCTAACGCCCCCATGGAATTACCGTGATACCCCCTGTATCTGGAAAAAATCTTATATCTTCCATGACCGCCCTTTTGCTGGTGATATTGGCGGGCGATCTTAAAGGCTGTCTCATTGGCTTCAGATCCACTGTTGGAGAAGAAGAAGACATAGTCCTCTCCAAGTAGCTGATTCAGCTTCTCTGCCAGTGCAATGGCAGGCTGATGACTTTGGGTAAGGGGAAAATAAGCCATTTTTTTGAGCTGCTCGTATGCAGCTTCAGCTAATTCCTGTCGCCCATATCCAACGTTTACACACCATAATCCCGCCATTCCATCAAGATACCTCTGTCCATCCTGATCTATAATCCACGATCCGTGTGATTCTGTCACAACCATTGTTCCCTCTGGATTATACGGTTTCATTGAGTGCCAGATGAGTTTCTCATCCCGCTTCGACCATACATTCTGAGATTGACCTGCTTTTACCATGAAGGTTCCCCCTAACCCCGATTAAAAATCAAATCGGGAAGTGATCATTTTCTTCCTAGTATAGAAATTTACTCCGTCTTTCCCGTTTACATGCATATCTCCATAGAAAGAATCCTTCCATCCCGAAAATGGGAAGAATGCCATTGTTGCAGGTACCCCAACATTGATACCAAGCATCCCGGCATCTGCTTCCTCCCTGAACTGCCTGACGGCCCCTGCGTCTTTTGTATAAATCGTGGCACCATTCCCATATCTGGACTGACGGATGTATTCGAGTCCCTGGTCCAAATCATCCGCTCTTAGAAGGCTGAGGATAGGGGCGAACATTTCTTCTTTAGCAATCGTCATTTCAGGTGTGACATGGTCGAAGATGGTTGCACCCAAGAAGTTTCCTTCCTTGAAATTTTCCATCTCTTTGCGGCCGTCCCTGATGAGGGAGGCCCCTTCTTTTATGCCTTTATCGATATAGCCGAGGGTTTTTTCCCGATTTTCCTTCCGGATGACCGGAGTAAGCAGTACTTCCTCATCCATTCCATTCCCGATACATAATTCATCTGCTTTTTTACTTAAAGCCTTGACGAACTCTTCATTGTCCCCGACCACCACTACTGCACTACATGCCATGCATCTCTGCCCTGCACTGCCGAATGCTGAACTGATGATATGCTCCGCTGCTTTCGTCAAATCCGCATCAGGCATGACGACATGATGATTTTTGGCTCCGGATAATGCCTGCACCCTTTTCCCTTGGGAAGCAGCTTCTTGATAAACGTATTTCGCCACCGGCTGTGATCCGACAAACGATATGGCAGAGACATCCTTATTCTCCAGTAAGCCATTCACTACATCATGGGCGCCGTGCACTACGTTTAAGACGCCATCCGGCATTCCGGCCTCGGTCAACAGTTCCGCTAGTCTGTTGGCTAAAATCGGGGTTCTTTCAGAGGGCTTCAATACGAAAGTATTTCCGCATGCGATGGCAAGCGGAAACATCCATAAAGGGACCATCATAGGGAAGTTGAACGGGGTGATCCCCCCTACGACCCCGAGTGGATACCGGAACATCTCAGAATCGATATCCTCGGCGATGCCGCTTAATGTTTCTCCCATCATTAACGTAGGTGCTCCGCAAGCGAATTCTACACATTCCAATCCACGCTGCACCTCGCCGTACGCTTCTTTGTATGCTTTTCCATTTTCCTGCACAACTAGTTTCGCAAGCTCATCGTGATTGTCTGAAAGCAGGGAATGGTATCTATAGAGAATACGAGCCCGTTTTGGCACAGGGGTTTTCTTCCAGATTTGGGACGCAAGCTTTGCTGCTTTCACAGCCAATGCAACATCTTCTTTAGTCGAGATGGGAACCCTTGCAATCTCTTCATTTGTGGCTGGATTCAATACCTCCAAGGTCTGGGAGCTGAGAGAGTCCACCCACTTGCCGCCAATGTAATTCTTTAATACCGCTACATCCTTTTTTATGACCGTCATATTTAGTTCCTCCTTATTTTCCTTTGTATGAATGCAGAATTTTCTGTATGCTGGATACTTCCATTATGAAAGAAGTTGACAGGGCTTTCATTAGACAATGTGTAAAATAACGATGCTCTTTCACTGGACACTTAGAAGATTCGGGACTTGAATCAACGTTCCCTAATGTATCTTCGTCCTTTGCATAAAACTAAGGGGCTGCAAATACTCATCTGCCGCGAGGAGAAATTCGATTGCTACACGTTTATCAGGAGTCATGAAGTCCTCACCTAATAGATCTTCTATTTTCTTAAGACGATGATACAGTGTCTGTCTGACAATAAATAACCTTTTGGAGGTTTCTTGCTTGGAGCCATGACATGACAGAAAGACTTTAAGTGTCTTCATGAGGTCACCGTCATGCTCCCGGTCATAATGTAGTAAGGGGGAAAGATACTCTTCTATCATTTCCCACAGATTTACGTTCTCATTAACAATGGATATCAACCTGATTAAATGAAGGTCATCAAAGAAATAATACCTTCCCCTATCATCGTTTTTAGATCTGAACTTAAGGGTTTCTCTCGCGGTTTCGTAGCTCTTATGAATAGCCATCATCTCCAGTTGATATTTACCAGTAGCAAATAGTGTTTGAGATGAATCCTTAAAGAATACTGATTTAAGGATCCTTTCATAGGCATCCGTCAACCGGGACTTCCAATCAGCAGCTTTCCGTGTATCAAGCAGGATAAAGATTACATCTTCCCCCATCTTTTCAGGTACCACCTGGAAGCCGCATTGCTCAAAAATACTTCTTGCCACCAGGTTAAAGAAGGGGAAGTCAAGTTTCTCCTTCTCTTCCGTCCTGCAAATACATACCACACCACCATGGATCGATATTTTCTGTTCAGCCATAAAAGCGGCAAGTCTCTCGCAAGATTGCTCTCCTTTTAACCATGACATGATCCATTTTGATTCTTCCAAGCGTTTTTGTTCATTGAAGTACAGCTCTCTCATCAGATATTGAGCAAGTGCCGTTGACGTGCGGTCGAGGATCAGCAGCTCATATTCACTGAAAGGGTGATCAAACCGGTAAATGCACAACTCGGCATATTCCTGATCAAACAGGATCACCTTTGCCGAAGCAAAATGATGATCGTGAGCCTCTTTGTGCTTATAGTATTTGTTCAGGAGAATCTCTTCTTCAGGAGAACACAAATGGGGATGAATTTCTACACCCTGTTCTTTTAACTGAAAAAGCACCTGCACATCCAATTCTTTATGTAGAACTTGAAGAATATCCCTGCAGTGATTGAAGGAAAGCAGCAGTTTGTTCAAGTTCTGCCCATAGGAATCGAGTTTCTTGATTCTCTCATACTGCTGATTGATGATGCTAGTGTGGATATCCTGCGTGATACTCACAAAAGGGACTTCTCTTTCAAACACAATGATCGGGAAATCATACGTATCGGCCCATTTCAGCACAGTTTGGGGTATGGTTGAGATATTCGTATCAAGCTCAATGCAGATAGCAGCTGCATCACAATCCACCAACTGTTGAATAAGGGATAGGAAGCAGCCTTCTTCCTGCAGGGCAATGCCGGTCGAAAGGATCAATTCATTACCGTTAAGAAGGTTCTTGATCGACGTCACTTCAACTACGTGGACCCATTTGACTTGCCTTGCGAGCCCGTTGTGTCCAGCAATCACTTTGGCATGTTCAAAATATTTTCTTTCCAGAATATCTTTCACCGAAAAATAGTAATGACTCTTCATGCTTCTCTCCTTCCGTGATAAATGGAGAAAAAGGATTGGCAGAACCAATCCTTCATTTTTCTTCAATATGGGGGATCGCAAACTGTATCTCCTCACTCCACCACTTCAACAGTTCTTCCTCACTCAGGTGTTTAGAAGACAGCACGGTTAACACCCAATCGATCAAGTCATCCGTCGTTTCCATTTTAAGTGGATGGAGCGACCATTCTTTACCTGTATGCAAGTCCTTCATGCTACTCATCCAGGTGCCCCCCTTAATAGTTATTGCGCATGAAATATAAGATTTGAAAAATACTTTCGTGCATTGGCCGTTTTTACATGCAAAGTGGCACTTCTTTTGTTTTCGGGATGCTTAAATACAACAAAGGCACCACTGAGATTTTCGGTTACCTTCTCCATTTTGAATCCTTTTTGCAGGAGAAAGTCAATCTTATCCCTTTCACTTAAAAACTCTTGATAATCTGACATCTCGACACCCTTTCATTCCCTCAAGTGATGTATGATTCAAGAAAAACTTGTACCCGTCGGGGATTCCACGGGGACGGTTTCTTCTTCCTCAATGATCCAATCACGTCCTACTGACATTCCAAGATATTTCTCGTCACTCGGATCAGAGATTTCAGCCTGCTCATACTTTTTGAACCACCAGTATTTTGCTAATACATAATAGCAAAGGGCGCCTATTCCGAATCCAACCAAAAATGAAAAGTTGGGAACGAAATATGAAGCGACAGCCCCGAGGATCCATGAGATGAAGCCTGCCAGATTGATTCCATTCATATAACTGAATTGTCCCCTGTCTTCATATAAAGCGGGCACATTAACGCGTCGCTTTCTAATAAAATAGTAATCTGAAATCAATATACCGACGATGGCAGATAGAATTCCACCTACAAATAGAAGGACCGGGATGATGACTCCGAAAAGATTCCAGGGCTGAACGATCGTACCAACGATCCCTGCAGTCAATACCCCTGCCCAGAAAGGGAATTTTGGTCCTCCCACATTTGAGAAGATGGTAGCTGCCGGGACGATATTCGCTGCAATATTGGTCGACCATTGTGCAAGGACGATCATCAGGAGTAGGATTCCTAAAATAAATCCGCTTGCAGCTTCCTGCAGGGCTACTACAGGATCATAGTTCAGGACGGCAATATAGGAGATTCCCCCTATCAAGACCATAAAGGCCTGAGTGATCGGTAACGCTACAAGGTTCCCGATGAGAGAGCTCCGATTTCTCTTGAACCAATTCCGTTCATTGCTTGGAGCTTTCATGAAGCGTGAAATGGACGGGATATCCGCTGAAAGCGTGGCCCAAAATCCCATGTTACTAAAAACCACAACCAGGAAAGCGGTAAAGGTCGCCACCCCTGTCACAGGGCTTTCCACCCAGTTCCAGATATCTCTCCCTTGTGCTGCGGCAGAATCTGATAGAGATGAATACATCCAGACGGAAATAAGAATGATGACCGGGGCAGCAAGGTCTGCAAAGCGTTCTACGGCTTTAATTCCAAGAGCCGTATTCACCAGCTGGAGAACCGCAAAAATCAGGAAACATACAAACCAATTATCAAAGCCAAATAATATATTTAGAATTCCATTCATGGCCGTGGCGCCGAAATAAGTGTTAATCCCAAACCACATGGAAGCTGCCAGCCCCCGGACAACGGATGGGATATGCGTCCCGATGGTCCCGAATGGTGCCCTCATGTAGACGGGGAATGATACTCCATGCTCGATCCCTATATCACCTGTTAAGGTAATAAAAAGACCTATTGCCAGAGAGCCGATGATCGTGGCTAAAACGACGAGGGGTAATGGCAAAGACACGACCCCGGCCCCGCCGATTGCAAAGGTTGCCAGAACGACAACCATCCCTACCCACATAAATGAATAACCAAGCTTTGTGATTTTTCTTTCGCTTGCTTTAATCGGAAGTAAATCAGGAGACTTTAAGTAACTTCTTTTCAACATGAACACCCCTTAGCGTTTGCTTCGAATGGCAAAACCAATCTTCATACGAGAGAGGAAAGCGGGTGCAGAAATGGAAGACTCCACACCTCGTTTTCATAGGAGTAGTTCTACAGATAGGATGGATGACGGTGATCAGGACTTGGATGATTGAAGTGATTCACTCTCTTCATTTAAAAGGAGCTTACCGTATTTTGCTCTCTTAATATACTGACCTGAGCCCTGTTTCCCTGCAAACTGTTTATCTTTAATGACATATTCACCTCTTGATAATACAGAAACAGGCTCACCTTTCACTTTCATGCCTTCAAATGGATTATAATCAGCTGCCATATGATGGGTCTCAGCAGAAATGACCCTCTCTGCATCGGGATCAAAGATGACGATATCCGCATCCGATCCTACTGCAATCGTTCCTTTCTGAGGATACAATCCAAACAACTTGGCGCTTCTTGTAGACATGATATCCACAAACTGGTTCAAGCTGATCCGGCCTTTTTCAACTCCTTCTGAGAATAATATGGATACACGGTCCTCTATGATCGGCCCGCCATTCGGAATTTTAGTGAAATCATCTTTCCCAAGATCCTTCTGCCCCTGGAAATCAAATGAACATTGATCAGAACCCAGGGTTTGAAGTTGACCGCTCTTCAGGGCATTCCATAAAACCTCCTGATGCCACTTCTCTCTGAGGGGGGGCGACCAGACATATTTGGCCCCTTCAAAATGAGGACGCTCCAAATAGGACTGATCGAGCACAAGATATTGAGGACAGGTTTCTCCCCATACATTCAAACCTTTGCTTCTTGCCGTTGTAATCTGTTCCACCGCTTCAGAACATGAGACATGCACGACGTATAACTGGGAATCCGCCAGTCCTGTTAGCTTCGCTGCACGGCCGGTGGCTTCCCCTTCGAGTTCAGGAGGTCTCGTCAAGGCATGATAAATCGGTTCCGTTTTTCCTTCTTCTAATGCCTTTTCGGTTAAGTATTCAATGACATCGCCATTCTCTGCATGAACCATGACGAGTGCCCCCAGCTCCCTTGCAGCAACAAGGGTCCTGAATAGTGTTTCATCGTCTGCCTGGAATACATTTTTATAAGCCATGAATACTTTGAAAGACGTGATCCCTTCCTGATCCATGACTTCAGGGAGTTGAGTGAGGACGTCTTCATTGATTTCACCGATCATCAGATGAAAGCTATAGTCGATGACAGCTTTATCCCTGGACTTCTGATGCCATGTATCGATGGCATTTTGAAGAGGTTCTCCCTTATTTGTCAAACAGAAATCTATTAGGGTCGTCGTCCCTCCGAATGCAGCGGCAATCGTGCCGCTCTCAAAGTCATCTTTTGAAACCGTCCCTCCAAAGGGCATCTCAAGGTGGGTATGCGGATCGATTCCTCCGGGGAAAATATATCTGCCACTGGCATCGATCACTTCTCTGTTTCCTGTATCAAATCCTCTTCCGATGGCTGCTATCTTCCCGTCTTGAATAAGAATATCGGCTTTATACGTGTCTGTTGCTGTTACAATAATTCCATTTTGAATGATTTTGTCCATTACCCTACCTCCTGAATTATTTCACTGCATTCACTTTAGATCCCGAAAGGTTACTCACTGCCGCTTGACGTTCGTTCCAGGACATCGGCATGTGCCCACTCGGAACTTCAATCATGTCAATGGCACCATCGACGGGACAGACAATCGAGCATAAATTACATCCGACACAATCTTCTTCCCTTACTTTTAAGTAACTGTTGCCACCTGGGTCCTTCAGCATGTCGATGCATTGATGAGAGGTGTCTTCGCATGCAATGTGGCATTTATTGCAATTGATGCAAATATCATTGTTGATTTTGGCCACCACGCTATAGTTAAGGTCCAAATTACCCCAATCGGAAAATTTAGGGACCGACTTCCCTACAATTTCCTGCACTGATGCTATCCCTTTGTCATCCAGATAATTATTCAAGCCATCCAGCATATCCTCGATGATCCTGAAACCGTGATGCATGGCAGCTGTACATACCTGGACTCCTGAAGCACCCATCAGCATGAATTCGACGGCATCCTGCCAGTTAGACACTCCCCCCATACCTGATATCGGGACGTTGATTCTCGGATTCCGTGCACATTCTGCCACCATGTTCAAGGAAATCGGCTTCACGGCCGGTCCACAGTAGCCTCCGTGAGCACCCTTGCCGGCAACGTGCGGAATGGTATTCCAGGAATCAAGATCTACCCCGGCCAGGCTGTTGATGGTATTAATCATACTGACAGCATCCGCACCGCCCCGAACAGCTGCTTCAGCCGTCACGGTAATGTCTGTAATATTCGGTGTCAGTTTTACAATGACCGGGGTTTTGGCCACTTCCTTTGCCCAATGGGTTTGTTTCTCCACCAGCTCAGGTACCTGTCCAGATGCCGATCCCATCCCCCGTTCAGCCATCCCGTGGGGACATCCAAAATTCAATTCCAGCCCATCGACACCAACATCTTCGACCTTCTTGACAATTTCATGCCATTTTTCCTGCTTCGGTTCGACCATTAGTGAAGCAATGATGGCGTGACCGGGAAATCTCTTCTTCGTTTCATATATTTCTTTTAAATTCACTTCCAGCGGGCGATCCGTAATGAGTTCGATATTATTGAAACCCGCTACCCTCTGCCCATTAAAGCTAACTGCTGCAAACCGTGAAGAGACATTTATGATAGGATCACCCAATGTTTTCCAGACGGCGCCGCCCCAACCGGCCTCGAAAGCCCTTTGAACCTGATATCCTGAGTTCGTCGGTGGAGCCGACGCTAACCAAAAAGGATTAGGTGATTTGATTCCCGCTAAATCGATGCTTACATTTGCCATGAATTTCCCCCCTCTTAGACAATCTTATTTCATTTGGACCGATGAACATTTCTCATGTAAATGATAGGCAGCCCGCTTTCCCTGCTCTGCTGCCGTGACGACCATGGCCTCACCGATCCCTTTTCCGAAGACGATGTCCCCGCAGGCAAAAATGGAAGGATTCGATGTTTGGAAGGTCTCAGGATCAACCTTTACCACTCCTTCAGAGTGCTCAAGCCCGAATTGTTCAATGAGTGTAAGATGACGTGTTTGCCCAATGGCCTTGATGACGGCGTCAACGGGCAAAACAAAGCCTGAGTCTTTAACAGGGAGTGGCCGCCTTCTTCCATCACCCCCGGGTTCACCCAGCTCCATCCTGATGCATTCGATTCCTGTAACTTCTCCTTTTTCATTTCCGATGATCCTTTGAGGAGCGGTCAACCAGCGGAATTCCACACCATCCTGCTTGGCAAATTCGTATTCAAAATCATAAGCTGTCATTTCTTCCTTTGTACGCCTATATAAAATCTTCACATTTTCTGCGCCGAGACGTACAGAACATGTTGCCCCATCAATGGCTGTGTTCCCTGCACCGATCACCGCCACTTTTTTCCCGACATACCCGTCATTCAACTTGCCACTCTTCGTTTCCTTCACAAATTCAATGGCATCATGTACACCTTTCAGGTCTTCGCCTTCGATCCTTAAATCAGGGACAGAAGACATTCCTGCAGCCAGGATGACAAAGTCATGGTTTGCCGCAATCTCTTCAGCAGATATATCCGTCCCTACCTTCACATTGGTCCGGATATCCACATTCAATTTCCTTACCTGCTCCACTTCCCAGTAGGATATGACCTTTGGAAGGCGGAATGAAACGATTCCATACGTATTTAACCCTCCCGCTTCTTCTTCAGCCTCATAGATCGTTACGTCATATCCAAACAGTGCAAGCTCCCTGGCTGCTGAAAGCCCCGCCGGCCCCCCGCCGATAATCCCCACTTTCTTTCCGTTTGGTTTTCCTGCTTCAAAGAGCACAGTGTCATTATGCCGCGCCCAATCCGTTGCATAACGTTGCAGATCCCCGATCATGATGGGTTTGGTAGAAGAGTTAAGAACACATGCGCCTTCACATAATTCCTCTGTCGGACAGACCCTTGAGCAGCTGGCCCCAACGGGATTGGCAGACATGATGGTCTTAGCGGACCCCTTTAAATTCCCAGAGGCGATCTTTTTAATAAATGAAGGTATATCGATTCCTGTAGGACAGGCTTGAATGCATGGTGCATCATAGCAATACAGGCAACGATTCGCTTCCTCAAGTGCTTCTCTTCCTGATAGCCCCTCGTGCGCTTCCTGAAAATTTTTCTCAAGATCGAGTAACGAAACTGTGTTAGACAAACTGACTTCCCCCTCTTCTTTTCCATTTAATGAATCATAGTGATGGAGCTCTTCATATGAGGTGAGTATAAATCAAATCTCCTTCAAGGAAGAAGAGCAGTCATTTCGTTGTAGGTTTCAGGTCTGCGGTCACGATAGAACTGCCAGGTATCCCGCACTTCCCGTAATAATTTTTTATTCATCTCCCCGATGATCACTTCATCCCGGTCCCTGCTTCCAATCGAAACAAAGCTGCCCCTTGGATCGACCAGATAGGATTGTCCATAGAACTCACCCATGTTCCATGGGCCTTCATATCCGACACGATTGATGGCTGCTAAATAGTAACCATTTGCCACTGCATGGGCAGGCTGTTCAAGTTTCCATAAGTATTCAGAGAGCCCCGCTACGGTTGCAGAGGGATTGAAGACGATTTCAGCACCCTTCAACCCCAACAATCGCGCCCCTTCAGGGAAGTGCCGGTCATAACAGATATAGACTCCGACCTTGGCATAAGCTGTATCAAATACCGGGTATCCGAGATTACCAGGTTTAAAATAATACTTCTCCCAGAACCCATATCCTTCCTCACCGACTCCCACGTGGGGAATATGCTGCTTCCGGTATTTACCCAGATAGGACCCATCTGCATCGATGACAGCGGCGGTATTATAGTAAGTGGCTATCCCTTCCCGTTCATAGATTGGTAGAACGATCACGACACTTAGCTCTTTAGCCAATTCCTGAAACAGCTTTGTCGTTGGACCATTCGGGATTTCTTCTGCAGAGTCATACCATTTCGGACTCTGTTCGGAGCAAAAGTACGGCCCATAGAAAATCTCCTGTAAGCATATGATTTGAGCACCTTTTTTCGCCGCATCTCTCACTAAAGCCACATGTTTTTTTATTGCCTCTTCTTTATGGACCTCCACTCCTTCACTTCCATCCACATCATGAGAAGCCTGAATCAGTCCGATTTTCACCAAGTCTGACATACTATTCCCCCTGTACACTTAGATTTTTATAATATAGTAAGCGCTTTCATTGACGTATATCCCAAATGTCGCACTTACTAGATTTCACTTTAAGGATTAAATTCAGAATTTTAAATATTTTCACTTTATTTTAACTCGTACCAAAACGGATTGCATCATACAATTTGTAACATGAACTTCCTTCAGCATTTGCCATTATGTATATTATTCTACTATTCGATCAATCCTGTCCGTTTCTCATAAGGTAGCATACGAACGATGCAGAATATGTAGAAATATTTGTTTAAATATTATAAAAATTCAGTTTTTAATCGACAAAATTCACACTTCCTGTCATTGTTTCATCTATATAAAGAAGAGAATTGTTTTATAGATCACAAATAAAAACAGCCTTTTCAGAAGAAAAGACTGTTTCTGTACAAAATGCTTTTAGGAATTTACAGATCTTACTTTCAAGGATCGCTGCCTCTCTGGTCTGTATTTTGTTACCTGTGTGACAAACCAGATGAGTACTGCCAGCCAGATGAAGGATCCAAGCACCATCGATAAGGAATAAGAAAATCCAAATCCCTCGGGCGCATAAAAAATGTAAGAGCTCACCACTGCCGTCATAAACAATGCCGGAAGACTACAAATCCAATGAAACTTTGCTTTTTGCAACAAATAAATGGACGCCGTCCATAACATGACGGTGGCTACGACCTGGTTCGACCAGCCCACATATCTCCATAGAAAGGTATAATCGATTTGAGTCAAGAGGAATGTAGGGACTGCCACTGGGACAACTAAAAGTACCGGCAGCCATTTTCCTCCTACTTCTTTCTTCGTTAGATCTGTTAATAAATCAGCAAGCATCATACGTGAAGACCGTAGTGCAGTATCGCCTGTCGTCACTGGAAGAATGATGACTCCAAGAACGGCAAGAATTCCTCCGAGAGTACCCAATGTCGTCTTACTGATCTCATTGACTACCCCTGCAGGTCCACCTGACGCCAATGCTGTTTGCAGACCCTCTGTTCCATTAAAGAATGCCATACCAGCAGCTGCCCAGATCAACGCGATGATTCCTTCGGCAACCATCGCCCCGTAAAATACTTTCCGGCCTTCACTTTCTCTTTTAAGGGTCCTTGCCAAGATCGGACTCTGAGTTGAATGGAAACCTGAGATTGCACCGCACGACACCGTGACCATTAATAGTGGCCATAAGGGCAGTTCTCCGGGATGCATGTTTTCAAACGTTAAATTCGGCACCGGATGTTCAAAGAAAAATAAACCGATTCCGATGGCCACTGCCATAAAGATGAGTACCGCCCCAAAAACCGGGTAAATCTTTCCGATGATTTTATTGATCGGTAATACAGTGGCAATGAGAAAATATGTAAAGATAATGACCAGAGAGGTCATAAAATTAAGCGGCGTCACCTCTGCCATTAGTTGTGCGGGTCCAGATGTAAAGGCAGCTGCTACGAGAATCATCAATACGATGGACAAAATGTTCATGACGGACTGAACGGGTTTACCTAAGTACTTTCCTACAATGGCAGGAAATTGTGCCCCGTTGTGTCTGAGAGAAAGCATCCCAGAGAAATAATCATGCACGGCACCTGCAAACAATGTACCGATGACAATCCAGAGAAAGGCAACAGGACCGTATAAAGCACCCAATATCGCACCGAAGATCGGACCTAACCCCGCAATGTTCAAGAGCTGAACCAGGCTTGCTTTCCACCAGCTCATGGGCATATAATCCAAGCCGTCTTTTTTAGCATATGCTGGTGTTACATTGGAATCATCAACACCAAAAATCTTTTCTACCACCTTTGAATAAATGAAATAACCAACTACTAAAATACAGATGGATGCAAGAAATGTGAGCATCACGATGTCCTCCCTTCGCTAATTGAAATTAACGTTTATTCTAATACGAAAAACGACAAAAGACAACAGAATTTTCTAAAAATATTATTTTTTCAGAATAAAAGAATGCTTTTGTTCCCATGAAAAACCTGCCGGAATAATAATGATAACGCATACATTATACCGAAAAATTTTTTCAGCATAATGAACACCCCTATCCATTTTGGAACGTTCATAAGCTGGAAAACACGATGAAATCATGTAAAGCGCCTGACCTTCATGAACCCCGTTTCTAACCGCATATATAAAAAAAGATGGGGATGACGGCCTATACAGGCGGTCATCCCCATGAAATTGATCATTGATCCAATTTTAACTTTGCCAGGGCATCAGCTAAAGCGGTATTGACAGGCTCATCCTTTTGCTGTGTTTTCAAATATTTATTAACATCCCTTTTTGTTGCTTTACTATTCTTTTCTTTCTTTCTTCGATCATTGAATGTGGATAGCTTCTCTCTATGTCCACATACACAGGTGAACATCTGCCCTTCCCCTTCTCCTCTTAAATCGAGACGTTTGTGGCAATTCGGACAGCGGGCATTTGTTTTCTTACTGATATTTTTCCGATGACCACATTCCCGGTCTTGGCATACCAGCTTCTTTCCATGTTTATTTTTGATTTCCAGCATTAAATTCCCGCAGTCCGGGCATTTCGTACCAGTCAGGTTATCATGGGAGAATTTCTTGCTGGAATTCTTGATTTCACTGACGGACTTCTTAGTGTAATCTTTGATTTCTTTCAGGAATTCCTGTTTCTTAAGAGATCCATTGGCGATTTTTTCAAGCTTCTGTTCCCACTCTGCGGTCAAAGTAGGCGACCTGAGTTCGGCAGGCGCGAGATCCAATAGTTGCTTCCCTTTAGAAGTAATGTGGATGTCTTTCCCTCTCGGTTCTATGACACCGGAATTGAAGAGCTTTTCTATGATATCGGCCCTCGTCGCAACGGTACCCAGTCCCCCTGCCTCATCTATCGTGGCAAGTAAGTCTTTATTGCTTGCTTTCATGAACTTTTTGGGATTCTCCATGGCGGATAATAGCGTACCCTCATTGAATCTGCCCGGAGGATTTGTTTGCCCTTCCGTTTCTTTAATAGAAAGAACAGCATACGTGGCCCCTTCATCCATTTTCGATAGTAGCTGATCTTTCTCAGAATCAAAATCGTACACTTCTTTCCATCCGGCGTCTACTATCCTTTTCCCTTTTGTCTGAAATGACACTGAGCCGATTGTTGCTGCTACAGTCGTTTGTTCATACTGATACGGAGGAAAGAAGACGGCCAGGAAACGCTTGACGATTAAATCATAAATTTTTCTTTCCCTGTCCTGTAATCGCTGAAGGGAAGGAGTTTCCTCTGTTGGTATTATCGCATGGTGATCCGTCACCTTTTGATCATCCACGTACGCCTTTGACAGCTGCATCGAACCCTGCAATGCACTGTGGGCCATCTTACGGTAAGGTTGAACATTCACCGCTTTCAATCTGTCCTTAAGCGTTGATACCATATCGCTCGACAGATGTTTACTATCTGTCCTGGGATATGTGACCAATTTATGCTGCTCGTATAATTTCTGCATGATCGAAAGCGTTTCTTTAGCAGAGAAACCAAAGATTTTATGTGCATCTCTTTGCAATTCAGTCAAATCATACAGGGAAGGTGCGTAGGTTTTCTTCAATGCTTTCTTCAATGATTGTATAAGGATTTCCTTCCTGCCTTTTAATGATTCCATGATATGAGTGATTTCTTCTTTAGAGAACGTTTTTGTATCGTTATTTTTCCCGTTGGACCATATAAATGTTCCCCTATCCGTCACAGCCTGTATCCCGTAATAGGATTGCGGGGTGAAATTCTTTATTTCTTCCTCTCGTTGGGCAATGATGCTCAATGTTGGTGTTTGAACACGTCCGCATGACAATTGGGCATTGTGCTTGGTTGTCAGGGCTCTTGTTGCATTCATCCCCACGTACCAATCAGCTTCGGATCTTGCCTGTGCTGCAGCATAAAGATTTTCATAGTTTTTCGCATCTTTAAGCCTCTGGAATCCGTCCTTGATGGCTTTGTCGGTTACAGATGAAATCCATAATCTTTTCAGCGGCTTGTTCACACGTGCTTTCTCGATGATCCAGCGGGCAACCAGCTCACCTTCACGGCCAGCATCGGTGGCAATGACGATTTCCTTAACATCCGTGCGGTTCATTTGGGCTTTGACTGTGCTGAACTGTTTCCCTGTTTTCTTGATGATGACAAGATTAAGGGACGGTGGGAGCATGGGAAGATCCTCGAGCTTCCATGATTTATATCGATCGTCGTAGCTTTCAGGTTCTGCAAGGGTCACCAGGTGTCCAAGAGCCCAAGTGACGATATAATCCTTTCCTTCCAAGAATCCATTTCCACTTTTCGTACATTGAAGTACTCTGGCAATATCTCTACCGACAGAAGGTTTTTCTGCCAGGACCAAAATCTTTTTCATGTGAAAAATCCTTTCATTACTGGGTCTATATTTTCTATATCTTTTCTATTTTAACATACAATAAATAGAGTAGTGCATTTTGGTTCACGTCATTAGGGAGATTGTACTATACTTATACATGGTCGATTTTAATAAAGGAGCTAATGAATTTTGCAGCATGACATACACAAAGGCTCCATTCTTCCCAAAGAAGCCTGGGGCCTCTTCATCATCCTATTAATCAGTTTACTATCAAGAGGGTTGGGCACCCTTTTTCCACTGATCGGCAGCTTGTTATTTGCGATCTTGATCGGGTCGATCCTCCAAAACACAACAAAACTCCCGAAAGCTTTCGATCCGGGAATACAGTTTACTTTGAAGGTACTATTGAAAGTGGCCATCGTTTTTCTGGGTGTCGGATTGAGCCTTTATGATATTCTCCATATCGGTCAAAGAGCTCTATGGGTGATATTTTTCTCTGTCACCATCGGCATTTCAGTGACTTATGTAGTCGGGAAATGGCTCCGTATCGATAAAAGGTTGAGCTTATTGATCGGTATCGGCACCAGCATATGTGGAGCCACAGCGATCTCAGCCGTTAAAGGGATCGTCGGTGCTAAAGAGGACGAAACCGCTTATGCATTATCAACGATAGTCTTCTTTAATTTAATTGCATTTGTTACGTATCCCATCATCGGGCACCTTCTCGACATGTCTGATCTATCGTTCGGGATCTGGGCGGGTACGGCCGTACATGATACTTCTTCGGCGGTTGCCGTAGGTTACGCATATGGAGACGAAGCAGGTGAAGTTGCGACGACGGTGAAGCTTGCCAGAACATTATTTCTGATTCCTGTTATGTTTATCCTTCCGTTTATCTTAAGGAAGAAAAGTACAGGGGGATCTCATTATAAGAAGGCCTTTCCGTGGTTCATATTTTTGTTCCTGGCCGTGTCGCTGCTTCATACGTTTGGATTGATTCCAATGACCATTGAGTCATACCTTAAGAGTTCGTCCAAGTTCATGATCATCATGGTGATGACTGCTGTGGGTCTTCAAGTAAAAGGAAAAGATATCATCCGTCTAGGAATTAAACCTCTCCTGACGGGATTGATCGCTTCTATCACATGCGCTGTCATCAGTTTATTGCTTATCCTCTAAGCGAAAACCTGACTGCAGTAATTACATTTCCATAAAAAAAGAGCATCTGCACAGATGCCCGTTGGTTCATATCCATTTTCCGACTGCTTACGTGCTAAGAAGAAAAAAACTAGGAAGAGGCCGTCTTCCTAGTCTATTTTATTCTTCGTCGCCTTCTAAGAAGTCTGGGTCTAACTCTTCAAATTCTTCATCATCCAAGTCGCAATCCCAGTCTTCATCGTCACAACCTTCTGGATTTACAAGGACACATACTTTCGTTTCTCCGATAACTTCCACAAGGAATTCACGTTCGACGTGAACGATGATTTTGTTACCGTTTGGTGAAATGACCGCTTCGCAGCAATTCGGCTGTTGCAGTACTCGGGCACATACTTCAATGTCGTCCAGGCAATCAGGGTCACGGTATTTCAATTTGATGCAATCTGTATACTCTACTCTTTCGGTTACAACAGATGTCTTTGTGTTGTCACTGTGAGAGTACCATACGTTGATTTCGTATGAACCGTGAACTTCAACCTTCTTGCCTACTTTGTGTGCTTCATACTGATGATTAATGATCCAGCAGCCTAAAATGCTCGATGGATTATGCGGCGGGCAAATCGTATGATGAGACTGTGTAAATTTACGTCCCTTCGCTACGACCGCTTTAGTAATAATCTCTCTATATTCTGCCATTCGAGCGAACCTCCTCATTCATTTTCAATTCATCTTATGCGACTATCTAGGTGTTTGTGCGAGTAAATTTAATTACATGATGGGATTGTTGCGAGATAATGTATTGTATGCGAATACCCATTGAATGTTCCGGGATGCACGACTTGGCAGCATAGAAAAAGTGGAAAAACACACACAAAAAAAGACCTTTGCAGGAAGGGGGGATATCCCCTTTTAGCAAAGGTCTTTTTTTTGTCGTTTGTCGTTTTATAAATCCCCGGAGTTAAGAACAGCTTCCAGGCGTTGAGTTTTTCACATGTGATCCCGTTTCTCCACGGAGTAAGTCTCCCCCGGTGGTTTCAATGATGTGATCGGTCACATTGTTTGAAATGACCGACGCAACGATTTGCAGTAAATCATTTACATCCGTTTGAGATTCCTTGAATTGTTGAACAACCGGAATTTCATCGATTTCTTTTTCAAGGTTTTCTATTTTAGCTTCAACCATTTTCAGCGCTTCGATCTTCCCATAATGTTGGAAGTTCACGGCTTGTTTTTGTAAGCTCTTGATACTCGCGATCATTTCACGGACCTTTTGATTCTCATGGATCTGTGCTTCGGCACGCTTGAAGAAATCCACTTCTTCTGTTTCCGCAATCATTGTTGCAAGTTCCTCTGCACGCTTCATAATATCGTCTTTTGTATACTTTGCCATATTATTTCACCTCTACCGCTTCCTGAAATTCTGTTCCGATCCGGCCCTCTTCAATCATTTCTCCATCCAATGACCAAGACTTGGCATCTGTGATCTTGACTTTTACGATCTTTCCGATGGCTGTTTTAGGGGCTTTGAAGTTTACAAGCTTACTGCGTCTTGTATAGCCCGCCAGGATTTCCGGATTCTTCTTACTTTCCCCATCCACCAGTACCTCAACGATTTTTCCGGTGTATTGCTTCATCGCCTCAGCAGAATATTCTTTCACAACTGCATTCAATCGCTGCAGACGTTCTTTTTTCACTTCCATCGGTACATTGTCATTCATCTTCGCTGCCGGGGTGCCTTCCCTTGGTGAATAAATGTATGTGTAAGCGGACTCAAAGCCTACTTCCCTGTATAAGGAAAGGGTTTCTTCAAATTGTTCATCGGTTTCATTCGGATAACCGACGATGATGTCCGTCGTAAGGGCCACGTCCGGCATGGCTTCTTTAATTTTACCCACTAATTCCAGGAATTGTTCACGGGTATACTTACGGGCCATGATCTTCAGAACATCTGTTGAACCGGATTGAACCGGTAAATGAATATGCTCAACGAGATTTCCTTTCCTGGCGAGCACCTCGATTAAATGATCATCGAAATCCCTTGGGTGACTCGTTGTAAAGCGGATACGTGGAATATCCACTTTACGGAGGTCCTCCATCAGGTCTCCCAGACCGTATTCGAGGTCTTCGATATCTTTCCCGTAGGCATTCACGTTTTGTCCAAGGAGAGTGATTTCCTGATATCCTTGTGCAGCCAGGTGACGGACTTCCTGGATGATCTCCTCGGGACGGCGGCTTCTCTCTTTACCCCGTGTGTACGGTACGATACAGTATGTACAGAACTTATCACAGCCGTACATGATGTTGACCCATGCCTTGATGTTCCCACGGCGGACCTTCGGGAGGTTCTCGATGACGTCCCCCTCTTTCGACCATACCTCTACGACCATTGCCTTGGACATATACGCATCTGATAGAATCTTAGGAAGACGATGGATATTATGGGTTCCAAAGATCATGTCCACCTGTTGATAGGTCTTCAAGATCTTATTGACAACCGATTCTTCCTGGGACATGCATCCGCATACTCCAATCAGCAGCTCGGGCTTTTCCCGTTTTAAATGTTTCAAATGTCCTAATTCCCCGAACACTTTATTCTCAGCATTTTCACGGATGGCACAGGTATTTAAAAGGATGACATCCGCATCATCTGTCGAATTCGTCGCTTCATAGCCGAGTGCCATGAAAATCCCTGCCATCACTTCTGTATCATGTTCATTCATTTGACAACCATAGGTACGGATATAGAATTTCTTTCCTTCCCCGAGGCCTCTATATTGATCATCGATTGTAAAGTCATTATGATATTGAATTTCTTCTTTCCCACGCTTCTTGGCATCTTTTAACGACGGCGGGATATAGACACTTTCAAAGTACTTGCTGAAATCCTTTTCGGATTTTTGGTCCGCTGGAGATCCAGGCTTCGATTGTTGTCCATGTTTTCGCTGTTCTTCGTTCATGAAATATCCCCTTTCTACCCCCATATCCAAACCGTTTTCTTCTATTATAAAAAAGGCAGGATGATTGGGATATACATTCTTGCACATTATAATAGTATAAAGGTTTTCCGTCCCTTGTACAATAGATGGGGGTAACTGTTGTAATTTGTATACAACTGCAACTTGCAATAATGAATGCTGCCATATAGTTATTCGACTTGCAATATACAAGGATTGTATGTAAAAGGGCTAAATATCCCTTTAGCCCTTTAAATCTTCTTACATATTACTTAAATAGCGATTTATTCCTTCTTCAATAGAGATGGCTGCTTTAAAACCTAATAATCTCTCAGCTTTAGTGGTATCAGGAATACGTTTATATATCTCTATATCTGATGGTCTGATTCCATTTTGACCCAAATTCTCATGAATGATTGATGAGGCTGCAGGAATTTTTTTCTTGAGGATCTCGACAAGTTCCATTATGGTTATGGGTCGGGAGTTTCCTATATTGAAATCTTCATAAACGTCCCCTTCATATTCAAAAGCTAATAAAGTGCCCTTAACAGCGTCTTTTACATGGGTAAAACAACGAACCTGACTCCCATCCCCATAAATGGGGATATCTTCTCCTTTGATGAACTTATTAACGAATTTTGGAATAACAAAATTGGTTGATTGCCCAGTACCGTAGACGTTAAAAAATCTGACCACACGGATGATGAAATGACTGTCGGCTTTTAATCTTAGCGTTTCTTCTGCTAATAATTTTGACTTACCATAAACCGATTTTGGAACCTTTTCATCATTTTCGGCAAATGGGATTTTAATCCCATCCCCATATACCTCTGAACTGGAGGAGAATAATAATCTTTTAATTCCATTTATTTCACATGCTTTAATGATATTTATTGTTCCTTGAAGATTCACTTGTAAAACCTGGCTTTTATTTTCCAAACACTTATCAACACCAACGATCGCAGCTAAATGGATGACCCCCTCCACATCTTTCAGAGATGAAGTTAAACCATTGATGTCGTTTAAAATGTCTACTTTTTCAAATGGGACATCTAACAAAGGCTTTTGAACATCTATTATTTTCACTTGATATCCTTTATCTAATAATTCTTCTGACAAATATTTACCGATAAAACCTGCTCCTCCTATAATTGCGACACTTTTCATCGTTAGCACCTATCCTTTTTTAAGTGAGATTTTATACATTTAATGACCCTGTCCTGATCTTCCCTTGAAAGACCAGAACCTGATGGTAAACACAAGCCTTGATTGAAAAGGTCTTCAGAAACGGATTGATTTGAATAGTGCGGATAAAACTTAGAGTATTTGTAGAGAGGTTGAAGATGTAGAGGCTTCCAAAGTGGACGTGATTCAATTTTTTCTTTTTCAAGTTTTTTTATTAGTTCGAAAGACGTGATTGGTTGTATTTCCGGATCAATCGTAAGGGCAGTCAACCATCTAGAAGAAGTACTCCCCTCAAGCTCCGGCATAAATGAGACGCCTGGGTAACCTGATAGAGCTTTTTGGTAGCGTTCAAAAATAATACGCTTACTCTTTATTCTTTCATCCAACGATAATAGCTGCGCTCTTCCTACCGCGGCTAATAGATTGCTCAAACGATAATTGTATCCCAACTCACTATGTTCATGGTGAATTGCTTTATCTCTGGCTTGAGAGGCGAGGAATCTTGCCTTTTCAATCAACTCCTTATTGTTCGACATAAGCATACCACCACCAGATGTGGTAATGACCTTATTACCATTGAAAGAAAAAACCCCAAAGTCCCCTATCCCACCGGTTTTTTCCCCATGATAAGTTCCCCCTAATGATTCGGCAGCATCCTCAATTAATGGGACTTGAAAACGGTCGCATAATACTTTGATTTCATCTAACTTTGCACTCTGCCCATATACGTGAACCACTATTACTGCCTTAGGCAATGAATTATTTATTTTTGATTCATGAAGGGCCCGTTCTAATGCAACAGGCGACATACACCAGCTATCAGGTTCAGAGTCAATGAATTCTGGAATGCCTCCTAAATAGACGACTGGATTAACACTGGCTATAAAGGATAGAGTCGATACAAATACCCGGTCTCCTTTGTTGACACCACACAGTGCTAGTGCAATATGGAGGGCAGCCGTTCCCGAACTCATTGCTGCACCATCTTTAACACCGATATAATTAGATAATTCCCTTTCAAATAAATCCACGTGTGGACCTAAGGGTGTAATCCAATTACTATCCACTGCATTTTTAAGGAATTCCATTTCCTTCCCTGTTAAGAAAGGTGGTGATAAATGGATCTGTTTTTCCTCTTTTTTCATCTGATATTTTTCACTCCTTTAATGATTTAATGGGTTTTGCCGGTACACCAACTGCCGTGCAATGATCAGGCAAGTCTCTAATAGCTACACCCCCCGCGCCTAAAATGGAAGATTTCCCTATTTTTACATGAGGGATCACTACTGAACCAGCACCTATTTCTACATTTTCACCCAACTGAACGTATCCGGAAATGTTACTTCCTGGATAAATGGTAGAAAAGCTGCCGATTACCACATCATGACCAATTGTTGTTGCAATATTTATAAGGACGTGGTCACCGATGGTGATATTTGAGGTGATAATCGCTCCTGCGCAAACTATACTCCCTTCACCTATATTGGAAAAACTACCAATCTTAGCAGAGGGATGGATCAAAGTCTTAAAGATAACCGAAGGATTTATAGATTTTATCTGATTCACAACTTTTTGTTTAATGCTAGGATTACCAATTGCGCATACTACATCAATGTTACCCAAATGTTTTATCGCTGAAGTAGTCCCCAAAACCGAATGACCATTTACTACTTGTTCCTTTTTCTCTATCGAGTCATCCAAGAAACCAATCACTTCCCATGTTGCTTTGTTTCTATTAATATCCTTGATGACGTCACTTACTTCCCTTCCTAGACCACCTGCACCTATGATGACGATTTTATTCAACTACCTTACCACCTTTGAGTTTTAATAAGATAATCCCTTACATATTTTACAAATTCCCCTGCCCTGATTTCGTGAGTATGCCTGCTTCTGACCATCTCGTATGCATTTTTGGTTATTCTATTCATTTCGTCTTGATCCCCAATATAAGAAAGGGCTTTTTTCAGGAAATTTTGATCATTAATCTCCACAAAAGTTTCACCATTAATAAATCCCAAATCCCGAAGTTCTGGAGAGCCAGGAGCTAATAAGAGTGTCTTGCATGCAGGAACTTCAAAATATTTACCGATTGGATATTTAAAAACAGAATCATCTGTAAAGAACATTTTGGCACTATTGATTTTCATGGCATAACGATCACCAATTATCGCTCCCTCTTCTTCAGAAAAATCCCTATAACCCGGATGTTCATAATAATGAAACCCATGTACATCTTTCATCTCATGGACAATCTTATTTCTTAGTTTATATATTCTTGGAGATATGTGACCCATGACTAAATAATTAATAGTTTTAGGCAAACGGTAATCCTTGTATATTTCCTGATTAATGCAAAGAGGCAACCATCTAAATTTATCTAAAAAATCAGGATATCTATGCCTAAATGCATCTCTATAATGTGAAAATACTAAATCGACTTGAAAGTGATTAACAAATTTTCTAAAGTGAAATCTGTTACCATGATGCAAATCACATATCAGAACACCTTTTGGAATGTTTACACTCTTTAATCCATACAAGTATTCCTGGTTTACTCTGTAATCTATATAATGATCTATATAGATGAAATCTGGAGTGAAACTGAGTTCCTTCATTATTTCCTTTATATGCCCACCTTTTTCGATAAATCTTATGTCCACATCGGAACGTCTTTTCAATTCGTCTTTAAAGTATTCAGAATCTTTTATCAACGAGTGAGTCTTGTCCTGTGTAAAGTAAAGAATTTTAAGTTTTTTCATCCTATCTATACCTCCGAAAATGTTTTCCCTACTGCCTTCCTGAACCCAACCTGATAATTTTTGCTTCACCTTTGAAATGAGAAGAAACATTCTTAGTATCAAAAATGAGTGTAGAGTGCTCTATTATCAACTCGATTGGTATGGAGGAATGATCTGTTAAAATTAATACACAGTCCGCGTTCACTAAATCTTCTTTAGTTAGGGGTGAACTTTTTAATTCTAACTGATCAACTATAATGTTATTGATATAGGGATCATGGAAGGATACATCGACTCCCAGACTCATCAATTTTTTTATAATGGGTATAGAGTGAGATTCTCTAGCATCATTAATGTCTTTTTTATAAGCAATTCCATAAATGAATACTTTATATTTGGTATCCTTTGGTTTAGGTAGATGATTGATTAGGCTATTCACAATGTATTCTGAAATACGATCATTAATCGTTTCTGCTGCATTTATCATCGAATTCTCTATTCCTACTTTTCTAGCCTTCCAATCAAGATAAAATGGATCTACCGGTATACAATGCCCCCCCACCCCGGGTCCCGGGTAAAACGGAGTAAACCCATATGGCTTTGTACTTGCTGCAGAAATCGCTTCCCAAATATCAATATTTAGCCCATCACATAACATGGCCATTTCATTAACAAAAGAAATGTTGATAAATCGATAGCTATTTTCTAAAAGCTTGGTAAATTCGGCCACTTCAGGTGAAGATACTTCCACTACTTCATTAAAAATTTTCTTATAGAATGTTCTCACTCTCTTCAAGCACTCATCAGTGACCCCACTAATCACCTTAGGAATATCCTCTACATGTATGCTTCTTGTTGCCGGGTCTATTCTTTCAGGCGAATAACCCAAATAGATATCTTTCCCTACTTTTAAATCATTTTTCTCCAGCAGTGGTTTTAATACTTCCGTGGTCGTACCTGGATAAGTAGAACTCTCCAAGATAATCAATTTCCCTTCTAATGGCTGCTCACCTAAATTGCTCCCAACTTCTAATAAATATCTTAATTCAGGTTCCTTGTTTTTCTTTAACGGTGTAGGAACACAAATAATGATGTGATCCATTTTGGAAACTATTTCATATCCGGAAGTAACCTTGAATCTTCCCGTTCTAAATGCATCAGTTATTTGTATAGGGTCAATGTCTGTTATATAGCTCATACCATTATTTAAATCATTAATTTTCCCTTTATCAATATCCACGCCTATAACATCAAATCCTTTTTTTACTAACAATAGCGATAAAGGAAGTCCTACATATCCTAAACCAATTACTCCCACACATTGTAATTTTTTTTCTGCCATAATATTAATTTCCCCCTCCCGATTATTAATTGCTTAATAGTATATGGACAAGGAGAGTGAAGGGTGTGGTCGATTTTATCATTCATATGAAAATGAAGAAGGTATTTTTTCATTTCTTTTAACAATGTATTGATTATTCGTAGTGCAATCAAATTCTTGTATTATTACATACTATGTAAATAGGAATATTTCTTATTGATAGGAGAGAATAGCAATGGAGATATCGATATTAATCCCTTTTAATTCTGAAAGTGAAATCAGAAAAAGATCTTTTGAATGGATTAAACGTTATTATACTTTGGCGTTTCCCGAGTCAGATGTATGTGTAGGTACAAGTACAGGAAGTCTCTTTTCAAAAGCTGAAGCGGTAAATCATGCAGCATCAGTTGCTCAAGGCGAGGTTTATGTGATTGTAGACTCAGATATCATCTGTGATCCCAATATCATCAAAGGTTCAATCAAACTATTAGATACTGAACCCTGGATCATCCCTTATAACAAAGTACTCGATATTACTCAAAATAGTTCAACAGAAATCCTCAACACAGAACCACTGTGGCCACTTCCAGATGCATTAGATACCAACCCAAGGAATACTACAGGTGTTATCCCAGTTGGCGGGATCAATATTATAAAGAAGGAATGTTTTGAAAAGGTTGGGGGCTTTGACGAAAGATTTAAAGGCTGGGGTGGTGAAGATGATGCTTTTGCCTCTTCAGTAAATACTTTCTGTGGTCATTTCAAAAGAATTCCAACTAGCATTTACCACCTATGGCACCCTACAGAAAAAAGCAAAAACATACATTATCAGTCCAATTACGATTTAGCTATGCGATATTGCAAGGCACATAGAAAGAAAGAGAAGATGAAAAAAATCATGAATGAAAGAGAGGAACGTTGAAGATGAACTTTCCTTTTGAATATAATGGCCAGCTCTTATAAAATTCCGCATTTATACTAATACATTCAACCATTCTAAATGGACTTGCATGCATAGTATGAAGTGAAGGTCAATTAAAAAGGAGGAAATATGAATGAGTCACAAACCAGACCAGCATCACTGTGTGAATTTCAACAAATCAGCATCTGTAGAACAATGCGGAAACACGGACAGTCAACCTGTCGTAGTACCTGGTGGTGAAACAAGAACGATCAGTGTTCCAGTAACGTTAGCCCAAAGAGAGGTGAACAGTCATTTAGTAGCGAATATTCATTTCCCAGATCCAGTATTAGAAATTAAAGATATAAAGAAACGAGTGGAAATCGTTCAATGCCGCTTAATGACTGAAACAAGAACAAATGGAGCATTCTCTGCAGCAGGTGCAACGTACCCCCTATTCCTTAAAGGATGGGTTAGAAAAAATATCCAGTATGCATCCCCATGCCATGATTCTGACGGACAATGTGTATCATCCGAAATCAAATCATTAACAACCAGAATTCCATTTGAGTGCATGACTAGCATTACTCTGGATGCACCGGTTCAATTACCAGAAACTAACAACCGTAGTGAGTTTGATTTCTTTAGAGCTCAGGATTTAGGAAAAGGATTCCCTGAGAAGGATAAATTCCTTTCAAGTGACCTTTCTCAGTTCCATCAAAGCAGCACACAATTCTATAATCGTCTTCCATTTTGTGAAATCGTTTCAAGTAAAATCATCGAATGGGATGAAGCAACAGATCGTAAATTGTTTGGTGATAATCCTGATAGTGAAGGTTATTTCTCTCATATGATTGAGAAAATGAATCTTCGTTTTACAGTTAGAGTGCTTCAAGAACAATTAATAACAGTAGACACAGCCTTTGCACCTACTGATAGCCCTGATGATTTTTAATCATCTTCAATGTAACTAGATTTATATAGTTATGGGCAACATTACCACTGCTTTTTATTGAAGCGTGTGTGATGTTGCCTATTATTCATTACTAAGTTCATTACAGTATTCATTGTAGTTGATAAACACAAATCGGTTAACTGTACATATATTAACAAATAGAATGAAATAGGAAGGTGAGATGAACTTGAATAAACCTCCGTTAATTTCCATTATCCTTCCTGCTAAAAATGAAGGAAAAAACATTAAAACAACTCTTCAATCATTATTCTCGGTTCAAACAGGATATCCTCTTGAGGTAATCATAATTGACGATGGTTCCGAGGACCATTCTATAGCCGGAATTTCCACATATCTTAAAAAGGAAAACGTTAAATTTTATCAAACAGAGGGAATTGGACCTTCAAGAGCAAGAAATTTGGGAGCTTTCCATGCATCAGGTTCGTATTTCATATTTTGTGACGCTCATTTATTATTTGAAAATTGGTGGATCGATCAGTTAATTCAGCCATTGGTCAATAATGATACAGATGTTGTAGCTCCAGCAATAGCGGATATTCGTGATCCAAAACGGATTGGATACGGTCAAACCTTGGATGAGTATTTAAGGGTTGTATGGAATAAAAAGCAGCCCCACCTGTTTTATTCCCCCATTATTCCCGGTGGGTGTTTTGCTATCTCAAAAAAGGTTTTCAACCAAGTCGGCGGCTTTGAAACCGGCTTTCGAAAATGGGGGCATGAAGACGTCGAACTCTCCATTAAACTATGGCTTTTTGGTTTTCGGTGTTCAGTATTACCCAATGTAACGGTCCAACATTTATTTAGAAGCAAGCACCCTTATATCGTTCGAACATATGATGTGCAGTACAATCAATTAAGGATGGCTCACCTACATTTTAACGATTCCAGAATAAAAAAAATAAAACATTTCATCAGAGATTCTAAACAATTGAAACACATTGTTGAGCAGCTCTTGAAAGAAGGAATCCAGGAACAAAGAGAAGAATACCTTGAAAAACGCATGCATGATGACGATTGGTATTTCAATAAATTCAGGATTGATTTCTAATATCAGCTTTAATCCCTTTATTCTGTTTGGTGAAAAATGACAGAATAAAGGGATTTTTATATGAAACTATATATGTATTATATGAAAACTCTTTCTATATTCATCCCCTATCTCATAAATAAAACCCCGGTACATCACCGGGGTTTCACTATTTGGATGTTACTTAGCATTTAATGAAGCTTTGATTCTATCCATGATTGTCATTGGCTCATCGGCAAAATCTTCATCTTCAAATCCATCAGCCATTGGTGTTCCAGTTGGGTATGGCGTGTCTCTAAATCTCTCTTGAGTTTGCAGTAGCTTGAACCATAGATTAATATCCATTTTTTCGGTGATCTTGTTAAAGCGATTAAATCTATCAAAGTCTTTAGACAAGTCTAGTTCAAATACATCTGCATATACTAATTTACACTCAATTGGCTCATTGAAGAATTCATATGTGAACGAACCAGTTTTACAGCGGTCAGAGCTGTGCATATCGTCTGCTAAGAACTTAAATTCAGCATTATCTGAGCTTTTTTGGCTCTTATGCTGATCGACATACTCAAAAATCTTAACATCATCGCTGCAAGTAAACGGTACATCAACGCTGTAGTCACGCACATAACCACTGCATGCATCTACATATTGAATATTTTTGTGAACGACTCCGGTTACATATACTTTTACTTTATCCAGGCTGTATGGATGTTTGATCACTTCGCATTGCTTCAATGATACATTTTTCTTGATTACCTTTACTTCTCTTGCCGGTGTAGGAAGATTAATGTTAGCTTCAACATTTGCTTGTAATTTTACATGAGATAATACTACCGGGACATCAATAGTAAGGGGAGGGATGTCAAAGCCTTTTGCTTCACAAGAAACGCTTATCGGTTTTACTTTGTCACATTGTGGTGCTGGTGGGCAGCCTTTTGTGTTGTGGCATCCTGTGTTTTTCTTCATTTATTTCACTCCTTGAATTTTTTTGTCAATGCAATTACGTTTGAAAACTACCGATCAAACATAATTACCCTTGACTACTATACTCTATGAATAAATCTTGAAATGGAATGGACTAGTGTCGATGGACTATAGCATATTTTTACATTTTTATGTGATTAATCAGGTGAATGATTACTTAATGCACATCAGAGAGATGATCCCTTTAAAATCCTATGCAGAATACATAATGAAATTACACAATGAATGTCCATACGTCCTTTTAGTCCTTTTAGCGTGACATATATCAATAACCAACATTCATTTAGGCCCTTCTTCAACATCTCAGAAGAATCTATTTTTAATGTCAACACGACTACCGGACAAGAGCCCTTTTATACTTTAATTAAGGATAATAGGCTGTATTATCAATCAAAAACATTGGAGATACGTATGATATTTTATGAAAAGACCAAAAAGGAGAGATTTCAAATGAGTTATCAAAAATCTTATTATGATAAAGATTACGACAAACAGTCTTTCAAAGATTGCTACAAATCCAATAAACATTATGAAAACTGTGTCGAGGAAGTTTTGGAAGCCATTTTAGAGGCGCAAAACAAAGTGAAGGAAAATCATGATTGTTGTAAATCTTCCTGTAAGGATTCCATTGATGAATTGCTGCACGAAAAAAAACCACCCAAAAAAAATACAATCCCATTTATACTCTATTGTGGATGTGAACCGTTCAAAGGCACAGGGGTGACGACCTATTCTTGTCATTCTAAGAAAAAGAAATTCAAGTGTGTGGAATCTTTTATCTTTAAAATCAAAGACCTTGACAAGGGCTGTGCCGTTCTTGAACTGCTGACTTTCAAAACTGATCACAAATATCATGAATCCGATGGAAAACATGAAGGGAAGGATTTACACTCTGTTTGTTCTCAAATCGATCATAAGTGTGTTAGCGATCTAGTTGAAACAGGTATATGTATAAATGTAGACCTTTCTTGTTTTTGTGCGATTTCATGTTTACCCCCAGTCCATTTCAAAAAATGCTAGTGTGATATATCTAAATTGGAACTGAATCATAATGGAAACAGGTGAACATTAGACATGTTCACCTCCATATCAAGACTATCCCCCAAAAGCTTCAAGAAGATCTTCTATTTCTTCCATATTCCACTCATCAGCTTCCTCTTGATGGCGGCCAGGAGTATAGTCTTTACTTTTTTCTTTTTGCATAAAAGATTCGTCTCGTATCATTTTTTTGATATTTGTCAGTTCTTTGAGTATTTCATTTGTTTGATCATTTTTCAAATGCTTTGAGTGAAAATAATGGTTTAGAGCCGAAAATAGTAAATGGCTTAATGTATTATTGGCGGTATGATACTCAATTTGACTTTGTATATAATCTGACACTGTAAGAGTATCCCCGGTCTTCACTTCAATAAAGTTGTCTGGAATCGTGATGCTCGTTTTATTCGTGTAGTCGGTGTATATTTCTGACATATACATCCCTCACTAACTTTTTGTGTATACAAGTTCTTCTGTATTTTTTTTCCTTAATTGATTCATCTTGGCTAACACATTCAAACCAAGTACATTTAATTTTTCCATATCTTCCGGAAAGTATAGTTCGATCGGTCGCCCTCTTTCAGCCCATCTCACTGCAGCTTCCTGTATTTGTCTCTGTGCGAGTTTCGCTGCACCCCCTACAGCGATATAGCGGACAGCACCTTTAATTTCACTGGAACTGTTGCGTATTCGGTCAAAATGCTCAAGGTATTTGATCGCCATTAACTTTAATTGCGGGATGATGTATTTGCTTATATCCTTCCTTACTCCTGCAAATGGTTCTACATACCACTCTGAAGGTCCGGCTGCAAGTTTCTCTTCAAGCTCGGCACGGGAATCAAATTTATACAATTCATTTTTACTTACTTTCTGGATGATATTATCCAGGAATGAATTTATACCGAATGGCTCACCTTCTACTGAAGCAACCGGTTTATTATTTTTTATTCCGACGAAATCTACCGAGTCCCCCCCTAAATCACCTATGATGATTCCCTTGGCAGAATCCTTCACCAGGGTTTCATCTTTGATACCGAGAGATTCCTGGTCCCGGGTCATCCCCAGGTAAGCACATGCTCCCTCTGCCCCAATGATGACATCTTCAATATGAAGCTTCACGACTATTTCTTTAGGCTCTTGTATTCCAGGCGCCTTATGAAGGATTATGGTGTGAGTGCCGATCAGACGGTTCCTCAGTAATTCTTTTTTTTCTTTATATTGTGTTGTCGGTAAAGATACAGCCAGCTGTTGGACCTTGTATTCGATTTCCGTGTTATCCTGCTCGGTTAGAATAGCGTGATAGGCTGCAATACCAAACAACAATGTATACGTTCTGACTTCATCCACCTTTTGATTATTAAAAGAGGTCAGGCTCACATTTTTTTGTCTTGTTGCAGACTTACCAATATAAAAAATTTCACGTTTATCAATAAAGGCCGGGCTTTTCACTTCTACAATTAAGTTATCCTCAAGTTCTACATCTTCTTCATCATAAGGCTTTTCATAAAATTCTTCATCGAATAAGGCAATGGCATTAGGCATTTGATATTCAGATATTTCCCCTTGCTGAGTGGCTAATACTTTATACCAGCTGTTACCTATATCAACCGCAAGAAAGTTATTTCGTTCCATAAAATCATCCTCCTCTTGTAGAAGTTTATGATTAAGAGGTCACAGTCTGTGCAAGTACTTTTTCATATTTATATATCTTTACTCTTTACAGATTACAATCACCGCTCATCGGACTCATCGTTACGAACCTTCAGCCTGCTTATTACAATATACTTCAAATAAGTACTTATTGATTCTCCAAACAAAAGCATAGCTTATTCACTCTGGTTCTCCATCTATTTGTAGTCTGCAAAAGCTCATAAAGAAGACAAAGCGTTTAGGTAAAAGTCTAATTTCCTGTAATTTTCCGTGATAAACGCCCAAACAATGCTCCACTTCCAGCATAGGATGCAATTATCTTGTGTTAGGAGGAAAGCCCAATGTCTGAAACAAATAAAAACCATGACTGTCATGTAACATCCAAATTAAATGAATGTGAATCTTATCCTCACCATCCACATGTTTCTTTAGGAAAGGTGATTTCAAAAATACCTGTAGTTCTAGCAGAACTAAAGCTTCAGCTGAATTTAGATGCCACGATCCATTTTCCAGAACCTGTACTTGAAATTAAAGATATAAAAAAACAAGTGAAATTGACTCAATGCCGCTTATTACTGCCTTCAAATAAGCTTTTCGTAAAAGGTTTCGTCCGAAAAAATATTCAATATGCCAGCCCATGTAACGATATTGACCAAAGCTCATCATGTTCAATATCTTCTGACTTGCATTCGTATACTGTAGATATCCCATTTGACTGTGTCACTGAAATTAAGAAATACTGTTCACTGCCTGTTATGCCTCAAGTAAATAATCGTCAAGAATTCGATTTTCTCGTTTCCAAATCATTACCTTCAGGCTATCCGGAGAGAGATGAGCTCCTTACAAGTGATCTTTCACAATATCATCAGGAAAGCAGTCAATACTACAATGAGCTTCCTTTCTGCGAGTTAATCTCCAGTAAAATAATTGAATGGGATGAAGCTGTGGATCGACTACCCCTGCCAAATTCTGCTCCACTTGGAGAAGGATATTTTACTACTATGGAAGAAAAAATGGTTCTGGATCTTTGCATAAAGGTTTTACAGCAACAACAAGTATGTATTTCATCCAGGCATCACGAGGATGATTGTGACTGATTCCTGATACCCTTTTTTCACAATACAAATTTCAAAAGTAAGGAGGGATTGGAGAGGATGCTTTCAAAGCAATGCCTTTCAAGGGAAAAATGAAAAACAGCCAACCAAACCTTTCGGGATTTTACCGATTTCATGGAAGAAATGACATTCATCAAGCTGGCAAATTTGAACATGATCACTCCTTCCCAAAGATGAACCAGACTGATAACTTACAAATGGATCATAAAAATACGACAAGAGAAAGTGATTCAAGAAACAAATTGGAAAGTACTGACACCTTCACCTCTCGTGAAGACCTGACCAAACCCAAACCTGTGCTGTTCCCACCCCCAAAGGTTCGGGATCATGCAGTATCCACAAATAAGATAAGAAGTGATCTAAGTGACCATGAACTGAATCCAGTCGTATTTAACGAAGCAGATGATGACGATGTTAATCTGAGGAATGAAGAACAGGAGTTGGAGCAAAGTAAGCGAATATCAAATCTTGCAAATGATTTTTATTCCTTGCTTGAAGACTCCTCTCCAATCCAGGAAAAAGATGAATCCATTGAAGAACCATCTAACCTGAATTTAGAACTTCCTGAATCCACACTTTTGATAAATCCAGGGGAAGAGGGAAATCCCATTCCTTCAAAAACGGAATTATTAAGGGAATTCCATTCGATGTTAGAGGATAAAGATTCATTGATTACTATGGATCATATTTCCCCAGTGGATAACCATCCAGATCAGGATGAAATCGTGTCTCCCATTGAAAACATAGATGTACCCAATAAGCGGAAGCATGATTTTAAGGATGAAGGGAAATATTCAGATGAGAAAGCTGCCTTGATAGATGAAATATCCTCGTTACTAAACTCTTACAATACAGAAGAATATAGCGAGAACCATTTTGAAAGGAATATTGAATTAAAAGATGAAAAAGGAATTGGTCAGTCAGATGAACGTCATTATGCTAAGAAAAAGTCAGTACTTGAAAAAGATGACTTACATGATGCTGGAGAAGAATCTGATTCAAAGCCAAACGCTCACACCGGCAAATTTGACGATTCATCTTGGGAAAAGTCAGAGGTAGAGAGTATAAATTCGAAAGATGACTTTCATTTCTTGAGTGATTTTTATGAAGATGACGAGGATGAATCAGAAAATCCTGGACTCACTTTAGACGAAGACAATACTATTGAACTTCAGGATGACTCTATAATGGCTGAACTACCCCAAGATCAAGACCATGAGGAGAAGTATAAAGAACCAAATTTAATTGATCAAGACTTGGATCACGGCGATTTTAATACAGGAGCTGACTTCACAACTGAACCTGAGAGTGAAGGAGATGGAGACTCAGACACAGATTATTCACCCTCTGCAGATGAATTCACCAACCTATTAATCGAAAATTTCTGTAAAAAAGAACAAAGCAGTGAACCTGAGGTGGGTGAGGACTTATTAACTGAGTCGTATGAATACTTACCTTCACTTGAAGAAGAAATTGTAGAAGCTAACCCTGAAGAGAATAGAAAATGTAAGAAACCCGGATCCCTTCTTTTAGCCAAACTTCCCGTATACCTCTCTACCACTAAGGTGGAGTTCACCTTTACTGATTCAATTGACTTACTATGGCCGGTAGCAGAAATTCTCAAGACGAATTGGTCCCTTTTCTCATTAGAGGCTAAAGTACTTCTTCCCCATTCACATGTATTTATAAAAGCACTGCTTATCGCGGAAATCGAGTATGTATGTGAAAATTTATCGAATACAATTCATTGCATTAAGGTGCCTATACATCTGGAGAAAGTGATGAATATCCCTTGGGAATCCTCCTTACCTGAATTACCTAATGAATATAAAAAAGAATATCTGTTCACTTCTCCGGGTGAAAACTGGATCACTTTCCACCATGAAACTTATAAAAGCACTGCTGAACCCATCAATCATACTAAAAGGAACGTTCATATAATCGCACACAACGAAATAGATTCCAGTCTGGAAAATACTACAATCCAGTTGCAGGGTACCGCAGATGTAACCATTGACTTTTATCAGAAGCAATATGTCCAGATTAAAGGGTCCGATTCAACTGATTAAGGGAAATGGGTCTGTCATGATATTTTTCATCAAAATGATTTCAAACAGGTTTAAGGACTATCGTCATAAAAACCCGAAAAAGGGGCCCTTCATAAGGGTCCCTTTTTCGTAAATTGAAGGATCGTTATTTTTTTACATAAATTCTTTCACTAATTCATCGAATTTGCTTTCATCCAGTTTTAAATCATGAGTGCTTAGGGGCTCTTCGGAATAGCCTGCGACAAGATCCTGATAAGATGGCTGTTCTTTATTTTGATAAATCAAACCTGTCACAAGGCCATCTTTCTCCATGAGTGTATTCATCGCTTGTCCTCGGTTAGAAGGATCATACCCTTCTACATCCGCAAGTTTTGTCAGATTCTCCTTGAACCAGTCGTACGTATTGATCTTATTGTAAGTGACGCAAGGACTGAATACGTTAATCAAGGAAAAACCTTTATGATTCAGCCCGGCTTCAATTAATGCTGTCAGCTCTTTCAAGTCAGACGAGAAGCTTTGGGCAACAAAGGTTGCTCCTGCAGTGAGTGCCATCTCCATTGGTGCAAGGGCCGGCTCGATCGATCCCTGGGGAGTAGACTTCGTTTTGAACCCGGAGGATGAACGTGGGGACGTTTGTCCTTTTGTTAATCCGTAAATCTGATTGTCCATGACGATGTATGTCACATCGACATTCCGACGGATCGCATGGATCGTATGTCCGAGTCCGATGGCAAATCCATCACCATCCCCTCCTGAAGCGATGACCGTCAAATCTTTGTTTGCCATCTTTAATCCTTGGGCAATCGGAAGGGACCGTCCATGGATTCCGTGGAAACCGTAAGAATTGATGTATCCGGATATACGTCCTGAACATCCGATCCCTGAAACGACCGCTAACTGTTCCGGATCCAGACCCACGTTGGCAGATGCCCGTTGAATCGCTGCTTGTACCGAGAAGTCTCCACACCCAGGACACCAGTTTGGTTTAACATTATTTCTGAAGTCTTTGAAGGTAGCCATGGATCAATTCAACTCCTTACATCTTGAATGGATTTCATTCGGCAAGTATGGTGTACCATCATACTTTGTCACTTTAACGATTTTATTCCCATAACCTACATTCATTTTGATAATGTTGGCTAATTGACCGGTAGCATTATTCTCGATCACGACCACTTTCTTCGCAGATTGCATTAACGGTTCCAATTCAGCTGCCGGGAAGGGATGGATCAAACGGACATGGGCATGGTTCACCTTTAATCCATCAGATTCCAAGCGACCCATCGCTTCTTCAATCACTCCTCGTGTTGAGTTGAATCCGACTAATAATAAGTCAGCCTCTTCATGAGGTGCATGGGTGTGAATCGGATTCTGAAATTTGATTTTCTCAAGTTTACGCATACGTTTATCCATCTGTGCTTGTCTATTCACAGGAGACTCAGATGGCTTTCCTGTTTCATCATGCTCAACTCCTGTTACATGATGAATACCATTTATCATCCCTGGGATGACGCGGGGCGATACCCCATCTTCTGTCACTTCGTAACGCTTATAATATTTCTTAGGCTCCAATTCTTCCAGTTCCGATTCATTTGCTGCAAGCTTTCCTCTGCGTATCTCCACTTTACTGTAATCAAGGGGCTCCACGGTTTGTTTCCCTAATGAAAGTTGAAGGTCGGAAAGTATGATGACCGGGCATTGATATTCTTCCGCCAGGTTGAAGGCTTCAACGGTATCATAGAAGGCTTCCTGAACGGTGCTTGGAGCCAGGACAATCTTAGGGATCTCACCATGTGTACCGTAAATCATCGCCATCAGGTCGGACTGTTCCTGTTTTGTCGGCAGACCCGTCGATGGCCCCCCGCGCTGCGTATCCACGACTACAAGGGGCTGTTCAGTCATTCCGGATAGTCCTATCGCTTCCATCATCAGTGACAAGCCTGGTCCGGCTGAAGCAGTGAACGAACGGATCCCTCCGTAGTTGGCTCCGATTGCCATCGTGGCCGCTGCTATCTCATCCTCGGTTTGAATGACGGTCCCACCAACCATTGGCAGTTTCTTAATGAGGTACTCCATGATTTCAGATGCCGGTGTGATCGGGTATGCCGCCATCAACCGAACACCGCCCGAGAGTGCACCAAGGGCAATGGCGTCATTACCGATCATGAACATGCGTTTGTTCCCGTCTGCTTCTTTCAGCTGCAGGGAACCGACTTTGTCTCCGAGTTCTGCCTTCATCGCCCCGAATCCCTGCTTAATGGCTTCCATGTTTTTCTCTACGACCGTATCACCTTTGCGACCGAAAATCTCTTCTACTACTTCCTTGAATACATCCGGATCGAGATTAAGAACGGCACAGGTCGCACCTACTGCCACCATGTTCTTCATGAGGGAAGTTCCCAGTTCCGTCGCTAATTGAGTGAAAGGAACGATATAAAGGGAAGCATCAGTATCCTCAGGCTTTACAGGCTTGAACTTCTCATCGGCTATGATCACACCATCGCTATGTAATTCCTTATAGTTCACATCAATCGTTTCCTGGTCAAAAGCGACCAGAATATCCAAATCGTCCGCAATCGCGCGTACTTGCGTAGTGCTTACACGAATTTTATTGTTTGTATGTCCCCCTTTAATCCGGGAGGAGAAATGGCGGTAACCATATAAGAAATACCCCAGGCGATTAAGGGCCATGGAAAAGATTTCACCTGTACTTTCAATCCCTTCACCCTGCTGGCCGCCGACTTTCCATGAAAGCTGTTCCTTCATTTATTACACCCCTTCAATCTTTTTTTGCAACATCTATCACTGATGCACGTTATCATCATTAGGTTCAATCATCTATTACTGTTGCATTCTTTTCATATCTTTCACTCTATCAGTTTATCACTTTTCTATATAAATCACTACTGTATTGAAGAGATTATGGGTATCTGCAAGCTCATCTTCACACAAATAAACCATTAAAGGTTTTCCCTTTAATGGCTTGGTCCTTTGATCACTGGGGAAATCTTTCGAAGAAGTTTTCAAATAGGAATCTCCTCACTTGCTTCTCAGTATAGTAGCGCAGAAGCGTATTGATTAAGTTGTCATAGTGACTGTACGTGGAAAGTCCCTGAACGGTATCTGTTATACCGTCAAAATCGGAGCCGAACCCGATATGGTTTTCCCCACCCAAACTGCATATATGTTCGATATGCCTGATGACATCGGATATCCCGGCTGTGCCTTTTTTATTTAAAAAAGGGGGCACAAAGGTGATTCCCATCACACTATCTTTCTTGATCATTGCTTGGATTTGATCATTTTTCAGATTTCGTGGATTGGGACAGATCGAATAGGCATTTGAATGGGAAGCAACCGGGTGATCAGCCGCTTCAATCACTTCCCAGAATGCATTTTCACATAGATGGGAAACATCAGTCCACAGTCCTTTACTGTTCAGGAATGAGACGATCTCGCGGCCGAAGTTGGTCAATCCCCCACCTCTTGGTTCAAGGGCACCATCCGCAGCAGCATTCGCCCAGTTCCACGTCAAACCGACGGAACGGACCCCCAGCCTGTACAGGATCTCAAGCTTCGTCAGATCCTCTTCCACTGCTTCTGCTCCTTCAAGTGTGAGCATCGCCCCTATCTCATCTTCTGAAAGGCGTTCTATATCCTTTTTGGAGGTGATGAATTTCAGCTTGGGGTTCGGATCAAGAATCTGTTGATGAAACAAGTTCACCATTTCAAGCGCTGCTTGGAAACGTTGTCCCGGCTTCAAGTACGATGGGATATAAATCGCAAACAGCTGTACCTTACTGCTGCTATGAAGAAGTTGAGGATATGTAATATGCAGACCGTTCTTTGATTGAAATGCTTTCTTACCCGGATCCAGGTACAGCTTCATCAAAACATCACAATGTGCGTCAAATATCATGAATGTCCTTCCTTTCCGTCCGTTATGAGAATATGTATGCTTTGTAATAGTATAAAGGCTGTCCACTAAAGAGTCCCCTTTAATGAACAGCCTATCGTTTATTATCTTGGTTCCACGATTAACTTTATCGCCGTACGTTCTTCTCCATCGATCAAAATATCCGTAAAGGCCGGGATGCATATTAAATCTAAACCACTGGGAGCCACAAATCCCCTTGCAATGGCAACAGCTTTAACAGCTTGATTTAAAGCCCCTGCACCGATTGCTTGAATCTCAGCTCCTCCTCTCTCACGAAGAACACCGGCGAGTGCACCAGCTACAGAATTAGGATTAGATTTTGCTGAAACTTTTAATATTTCCATTCCTTTTCCTCCTTGTCATTTCCCCCATACCGTATGTCCGTGGTAAAGAACAAACTTGGTATAAATGATTCCACTGATACTATATTCAGGAAATGGACAATTCATTCCGGTAACACCGAAAAAGGAAGGAAAACATTTAATATTCTGCCATGAACGGATGGTCCTCGTTGATTAAGATACGCTCAATTTTTTTCGCTTTTCCCGTTTTTTGATCGATATCAATTAAACAGGCACTCAAGATTTTACGGCCTGTTTTCGGTACTTCAAAACGCACAGGCAAGCTTGTCTGAAACCTTCTCAGCACAGAGTCCTTACTCATACCCAGTACCTCGTCATATGGTCCGGTCATCCCGACATCGCACATAAAGGCTGTCCCATTCGGGAGAATGCGGTTGTCTGCCGTTTGTACGTGCGTATGGGTTCCAATCACCGCCGACACACGGCCATCCAGGAACCAACCAACCGCCTGCTTCTCGCTAGTTGCCTCCGCATGAAAATCAACGAAGATAATGGATGTTCTCTTCTTCGCTTCGTCAACAAGCTCATCTAATGCCTTAAACGGATCATCCAGAGGGGGCATAAAGGTTCTTCCTTGTGCGTTGATGACCGCAACCTCTTTCCCGTACACTTCGGCAAACACCAATCCGCTTCCCGGCGTCCCTTCAGGAAAATTGGCTGGTCGTACCATTTGCTTAGAAGAATCGATGAAATTAAAGATATCTTTATTATCCCATGTGTGATTTCCCAAGGTAACCATATTGGCACCATCTTGTAAAAATTGTTTATATATTTTCTCCGTGATCCCTCTACCTGATGCCGCATTCTCGCCATTCACGATCGTAAAATCAGGTGAATGCTTCTTCTTTAGTTTAGGCAGGTATTCTGTGATCATTTCCCGGCCCATAGAACCGACAACATCTCCAACAAATAATATTTTCATGAAAATTCCCTTCTCTATATGTATTCAGTCTTGTCGTTATTGTATCACAAATAACTTCGAGTCTATTCATCCTTTCGTGCGAGTCTTATAAACGATAAAAAAAGCTGACTCGAAAAGGGATATCCCTTTTCGAGTCAACCTCTTATTTCGCGTATTCGACGGCCCTTGTTTCACGGATGACCGTTACTTTAATATGGCCTGGATAGTCCAGTTCATCTTCAATCCGCTTTCGGATATCCCTTGCCAAACGGTGGGATTCCAGATCATCAATGGCTTCAGGTCTTACCATGATACGGACTTCACGGCCCGCCTGGATCGCGAAGGATTTCTCAACGCCTTCATAAGACTCAGAGATTTCCTCAAGCTTCTCCAGTCGACGGATATAGTTCTCAAGCGTCTCACTTCTTGCTCCTGGCCTTGCAGCGGACAATGCATCAGCTGCTGCAACAAGGACCGCAATAATGGACGTTGGTTCTGTATCTCCGTGGTGTGAAGCGATACTGTTGACGACCACAGGGTGCTCTTTGTATTTTGTAGCAAGTTCCACACCAATTTCCACGTGGCTTCCTTCAACTTCATGGTCAATCGCTTTTCCGATGTCATGAAGTAATCCGGCACGTTTGGCAAGTCTTTCGTCCTCCCCAAGCTCTGCTGCGAGTAATCCTGAAAGATACGCCACTTCCATTGAGTGTTTCAGGACGTTTTGACCGTAACTTGTACGGTATTTTAAACGTCCCAGGATCTTGATTAAATCCGGGTGAAGACCATGAACGCCAACTTCAAAGGTTGTCTGTTCACCGATTTCACGGATATATTCATCCACTTCACGTCGGGATTTATCCACCATCTCTTCAATTCGCGCAGGGTGGATACGTCCATCCTGAACTAATTTCTCTAATGCAATTCGAGCCGTTTCTCTACGAATCGGATCAAAACCAGAAAGAATAACCGCTTCAGGAGTATCGTCAATAATCAGATCAATTCCTGTAAGTGTTTCCAGCGTACGAATGTTACGTCCTTCTCGCCCAATAATTCGACCTTTCATCTCATCATTCGGTAGATTCACAACACTAACCGTTGTTTCAGCCACATGTTCTGCAGCACAACGCTGAATAGCCAGTGAAAGGACTTCTTTCGCCTTCTTATCTGCATCTTCTTTCGCACGGGTTTCATGCTCTCTGACCATAATGGCGATATCATGGGAGAGTTCATTTTCAACGCGGTCAAGAATGATTCCTTTCGCTTCATCACGAGTCAAGCTCGAGATACGCTCAAGCTCTGTTTGCTGTGATCGTACCATCTCGTCCACTTTGCTTTCCATCTCTTCAATATGTTGTTGTCTCTCGTTAAGAGTCCCCTCTTTTCTCTCGAGTAAGCCTTCACGCTTATCAAGCGTTTCATCTTTCCGATCGAGGTTTTCCTCTTTTTGCATCAAACGATTTTCTTGTTTTTGCAATTCATTTCTTCGTTCACGAAGGTCATTTTCCATTTCAGTGCGAAGTTTATGATTTTCATCCTTTGCTTCCAAGAGTGCTTCTTTCTTCAGAGCATCTGCCTCGCGCTTCGCATCTTCTAAAATCTGCTCCGCTGAACCTTTAGCACCAGCAATCTTTGCTTCAGCAATGGACTTACGAATTAGGTATCCAACAACTACACCGACGATTAGGCCAAGCAAAATGAAGATGATTGTAATAGGTTGCATTATTTCACCTCCTCTTGCTATGAACTGTCATGTTTTTTTACATGTCGGCTTGTACATTGCTCACTTGAACAAAATATACAGCGCTAGGCTTTCAAATATTCATTCGAAAAATTTGTAAAATATACATGTTAATTTTAAATCTCTGAAAATTTATTGTCAAGGGGTTGAGCCCTCTATCACTAGATTTCTCAAGGGTTTTTTTGCAATCGACAATAATTGACACCGTCACAATGGGAATTACGAATACATTTTCTTCAAAACCATTTTTTAAATTTTTTTATCCTGTCGGAAGTCCAACTGAAAAAGCCGACTGGGTTAAACTGATTGCACCCCATATTTGAAAAAGGGGATTGTTACTATTTTCCACCAATATGTTCATCGTCATACATAATAAAGAGAAGCAAACCAAATCATGGCTGCTTCTCTATCCCACCTAATCTTCTAAAAGACTTAATTCACCTTGATCATCTGTTTCGGCACGGCCAGTATCCAATCCGTAATGTTCACGGATCTTAAGCATGATTTCGTTGCGGACCTCAGGGTTTTCTTTAAGGAAGATCTTCGCATTTTCACGACCTTGACCCAGACGCTCTTCGTTATAAGAGTACCAGGCGCCACTTTTTTGAACAATGTCCAGTTCAGATCCAAGATCGACGATTTCCCCTTCTTTGGAAATCCCTTCTCCGTACATGATATCGACTTCAGCAACACGGAAAGGTGGAGCCACCTTATTTTTCACGACTTTTATCTTCGTTTTGTTCCCTACCATTTCATTTCCCTGCTTGAGGGTTTCAGCACGACGGACTTCTAAACGGACAGAAGAATAGAACTTCAGTGCGCGTCCACCTGGAGTCGTTTCGGGATTACCGAACATGACCCCGACCTTTTCACGGATTTGGTTAATGAAGATCGCAATGGTCTTCGATTTGTTGATGGCACCGGAAAGTTTACGGAGAGCCTGTGACATTAGACGGGCTTGAAGACCTACGTGAGCATCTCCCATCTCCCCTTCGATTTCTGCTTTCGGTACAAGGGCCGCAACAGAGTCGACAACGATCGCATCCACTGCACCGCTACGCACAAGTGCTTCAGCGATTTCCAATGCCTGCTCACCTGTATCCGGCTGGGAAAGTAATAATTCATCTATGTTTACTCCAAGCTTTTGAGCATATTCAGGGTCAAGTGCATGCTCTGCATCGATGAAGGCTGCCTGCCCGCCTTGAGCCTGTACCTCTGCAATCGCATGAAGTGCCACTGTTGTTTTACCGGATGATTCGGGACCATATACTTCAATGATCCTGCCACGAGGATATCCGCCTATTCCAAGAGCAGCGTCAAGTGCAAGTGAACCACTTGGACATGTCACTACGTTTCTATCTGTTTTCTCCCCAAGCTTCATGATTGAGCCTTTACCAAACTGCTTTTCTATTTGTTTTAACGCCATATCTAAGGCTGCTTTACGATCGCTCACAAATCTTCCTCCTTTGAATATAGAACTTGAAATCGACAACTTATTAGCTTGTCTCAAATCCAACCTATCTATACTATAAACGTTTTTATGATAGAAAACAAGAAAAAAATCGAACATTCATTCGGTTTTTTTCTAAGGATGTGCCGAAGTGAATATTCTCGTTAACAGGAGCAAAATGGAAGCTGCCGGAGCATTCATGAAATCAGGGGGGAAGACTGTATGCATCAGGAAATAGTAAAAGCTGCCTTCTCCAGAAAGAAGACAGCTCATTCATAGTCTAGCTCAATTCCTTGATCAAATAATGCCAACCGTACTTCGCCGTTCTCATGCGGTTCCCATTCCGGCCGCCGCCAAGACTCAACCGGAACGCCTTGGTCGTTCCATCCTTCATAGACAAGCCGATCCAGACTGTACCGGCAGGCTGACCGTCAAGTGAATCGGGTCCGGCCACACCTGTAAAGCTGATCCCGATGTCGGTAGAAAAGAGCTCCCTTACGTTTTCCGCCAGTTCCCGGGCGCACTGCTCACTGACTGCCGTTTGCTGTGTCAACGTGCTTTCTTTAACGGATAAAATCTTCTTCTTGACCTCATCCTGATAACAGACCACCCCACCACTCAAAATCGCTGATGCCCCGGGTATCGATGTCAATTGAGCCTGAAACAGGCCTCCTGTTAGACTTTCTGCACAAGACAGGGTCAACCCTTTCTCTTTAACCAGATTGAACCCCACTTCAACCAGTGAATCCTGATTGTAGCCGTAGAAGTATTCCCCGACCGTACTAAGTATTTCCTCTTCCACCGAATCCAGCAGCGACATGGCAACCTCCCTGGACTCGTGCTTAGCCGTAAGTCTCAAGGTCACTTCCCCGTCTCCTGCCAGAGGGGCGATGGTTGGATTGGTTTGTTTATCGATCAACTCTTCTAATTCCGTTTCAAGCTGTGCTTCCCCGATTCCGAAGAAGCGAAGGACCCGTGAATAGATGACTTCCTTCTTCTTCATTAAATTTAAGACCGCCTGTTTTCCGTGCTTCTCGAACATCGGCCTCATTTCAGATGGCGGACCTGGAAGCAGCATGTAGGCTTTGCCATCCTTTTTCAATAACATCCCCGGAGCCATACCGTGTTCGTTCTTCAATACCTGTGCGCCCGTTAGAATGAGGGCCTGCTTTTCATTATTCGGTGTCATTTCACGATTGACTTGTTGAAAATAGCTCTTTATCGATACCAATGCATCCTGGTCCATACTGAGTGTCGTCCCTAATGCATTCGCAATCGTTTCTTTAGTCAAATCATCCTTCGTGGGTCCAAGCCCTCCTGTAAAGATCAATAAGTCCGCCCGTTTCTTTGCCACGTCAATGGCATCCAGTAAACGAGCAGGGTTATCCCCCACGCTTGTGTGATAATACACATCGACACCCATGTCGGCTAATTGCCCGGATATGAATTGAGCATTGGAATTGACGATTTGCCCAAGCAGCAACTCGGAACCAACCGCAATGATTTCTGCATTCATCATGATTCCCCCCTAAATGTAGTGAAAAGAAGGGGATGATTCATATTGAATCAATCCCCTGGTGCCCACTGTTATTTCGAATTTATAAATGCTTTTTTATTATGTTTAAAGTAGTCCCAACCTGACCAAATCGTAAAGAACATAGCCACCCAAAGAGCGATCGTCGCAAATGGAAGGTTGATCAATTCGAAAATGGCATTGTGGAGAAGCAGCGCTGAAATCGCAATGATTTGTGCCCATGTCTTGATCTTACCAAGTTGCCCTGCTGCAACCACTTCCCCTTCGCCTGCCAAAACAAGACGAAGTCCCGTTACGGCAAACTCACGACTGATGATGATGATCACGATCCATGAAGGCGCAAGGCCCAGCTCAACCAATACGATTAATGCAGCTGAAACAAGCAGTTTATCTGCTAACGGATCGAGGAATTTCCCTAGATTCGTCACAAGATCCAACTTCCTTGCATAGTACCCGTCGATCCAATCCGTCGTTGCCGCTATGATGAAAATCAAGGCTCCTACAAAATGTTTGACCGGCATTTCAGCCCCAAGAAACATCATCTCCCCCCAGTTTAAGGGTGCAAGCATGATGATTAAAAATAATGGAATTAGAAATATCCTTGATACAGTAATTTTATTAGGTAAGTTCACCTTTCTACCTCCAATGCTTAAAAAACACGTATTACCAATAGTATGTAAGAAAAAGGAGTTATTAAAACTCCCCTTCAGTCAATTATTGTGCCGTTTGCCCTTCGTAATTGATGATGATATCCTGCCTGACGACTTCAGTTGCAGAGATCTTATACTCAAGCGATTTCCCGTTCACGGTTATATCAGTATTCGATGCATCTCCTATAACAAGATAAGCCTGTTTATCTGAAGATAAGTCAAAGTCCTTTTTATTTCCCTGCTTTAGTAATCCTTCAAACAACACTTCATCCTTGCTGTTAAACACTTTTACCCAGGTGTCTCCCTTTGCAGACAATTGAAGCTTAAACTCTTCTGCATCTTTTAGTTGATACGTCGTTTTATAGCCTGATGAATCCACTGCTTCTAAAGACTGTTCAGGCTTATCTTCTTTCTTTTGATCTTCTTCCGCTTGTTGTTCATCTGAAGGTTTGGCTTCATCAGACTGTTTCTTGTCGTCTGCTGCTTCTTCCTCAGGCTGATCGCCTTCTGCACTCTTATTCTCATCCACATCCACCTGAGTCCGATTTTCCGATGGATTGCCCTCAGATGCCTTGTCCCCTACTCTTCCCTGCCAAAACACCCATAAAGCAATCAGTGCGCCTATGACAAATAAAGCGATTAGCAGCTTCGGGAGAAAGTCAAATACCTTCGTTGAACTTTCCGAAACACTCTTCCGGGACTGAACCCTTGAAAGGGAAACCGGGATTTCATCTTCATAGGTCGTAGGGATCTCTTCCTTATATTCATCAAAAATCACTTCTGGAGGAAGTCCAACCGCTTCACAATATTGCTTGATGAATGCTCGGACATAGAATTTACCCGGCATTGCATCATAATTTCCTTCTTCAATCCCAACCAAATAGCGTTTTTGAATTTTCGTTATCCTTTGTAGATCATCGAGGCTGTATTCTTTCGCCTCACGGGCTTCCTTTAAACGATTTCCTAATTCCGTCACCACTTAACACCTTCCAATATTAAAAATCAAAACCTCCAAAATCGGAATTTTGAAATAGATTATTTTGTTCAACTAATTCGTATGTAATTTCTTCATCAGGATCGTTTCTAAGTTCAATGATATAGTCAAAATCCTCGAGGGAATATTCAGAGTTTTGAACGAAAACATCAGGATGTTCGATGACTTTCACTGCAGGTAATCTCATGATTTCCCTTACAAGCTGCCAATGCTTCTCACTTGCACGGCGAGTCGATACGATTCCATCGATGATGAATAGATTTTCTGAAGAGTACTCGTCTTCGATCAACTTGCTCCTGATTGTCTGTTTTAATAAGGTGGAGGATACGAACAGCCATTTCTTATTGGCACATACACTTGATGCCACGATGGATTCTGTTTTCCCAACACGGGGCATTCCCCTGATCCCAACAAGCTTATGTCCTTCCTGCTTAAATAATTCAGCCAGAAAATCAACTAATAATCCCAGCTCATCCCGAACGAACCGGAATGTTTTCTTGTCGTCGGCATCCCGCTGGATATAGCGGCCGTGACGAACGGCAAGGCGATCCCTTAATTTCGGTTCTCTGAGCTTTGTCACATTGATCGTATCCATGGTTTGCAAAATGGATTCAAGCCTTGCGATCTGTTCTTCATTATTGGCGAGAAGGAGCATCCCCCTTCTTCCCTCATCCACACCATTTATCGTCACTATATTAATAGATAGCATACCTAATAACGAGGAAATATCACCTAAGAGGCCTGGACGATTCTTCTGGATTTCATATTCTAAATACCATTCTTTGCGTTCCATCGCTTACCTCCTGATAAAACTGTGACATCCCGTTTCGATAAAATTTGACATAATTCGAAAAGTTATTTAAACATCTAGGTATTATAATAAATGATTTTCAGGTAATAGAAAAGCAAAACCTACATAAATATGTACAATTTCTCGTTTTATACCTGTCGAGGTGTTTATTAGAAGCGATTAAATTTATTCTGCCATTTCGGATCCTTGTTGCATAAGAATCCTTGTATTAGAAAAAGGAGAGGGAAATCCCTCTCCTTAACGAGTACCATTGTTGTTAACAAGCTTAACCATCATGTTTGCGATGGCATGTTGCTCTTCGGGAGACGCGACAGACCATAAATCCGCTAATACCTTCTCCTGATCGTTCTTAGCTTCAACTTGATTCGCTAAGTAATCACCGATTTGGTAAGCCAAGTCATTTACCGTTTCATGTTCCATGCCGCCGTGCTCTGCCTGGTGAAGACGGTCCCCTAAAAAGTTTTTCCAATCAGACCAGTTATCTAATACAGACATTTGTCATGACCTCCTTTATTGAAATACAACCTTAGTTTGTATCCCGGAGAAAAAATTATGCGTCATAATCATTCGACTGAAAAAAGTTTTTCATGTATGCCATCCACCATTGACTGAAAGGGTCTGTCCGGTGATGTAAGCTGACCTCGATGAAAGAAGGAACTGAATGGAGTCAGCAATCTCAGCCGCTTGGGCAAAACGCCCCATAGGGATCTCTTCCCGGATAGCCTGTTTATCTTCTTCAGTAAAAGAAGACATCATAGACGTATCAACAGCCCCGGGAGCAATGGCATTTACCCTTACACCGCTTAATGCAAGCTCTTTACTTAATGATTTCACAAATGCCAATTGAGCGCCTTTGACAGTAGAATAAACCACCTCGCAGGCACCGCCTATCTGTCCCCAAATCGAACTTACCATGATAATGGAACCTTTTCGGAAGATCAACTTCGGAAGCAGTCTTTGAATAAGAAGTAAGGGACTTTTGACGTGAAGATTGATCATATGATCCATTTCCTCCTCGGAATGATCCTGAAACAGTCCCCATTTAGAGTTCCCACTGCAATAGATGACCGCATCGAGTTGAAATATACTATCCACAAGACTTCCCACTTCTTTTGGTATGGCAAGATTTGCACGGATCGGGATCGCCTCCACCCCTAATTTCTCAATGCTATGTACTAATTCTTTCATTTTCTCCTCATTGGAGTGGTAGTGCAAGTAGACATTCCACCCCTCTTCTGCCAAACTGAGGGCCGCACTGCTCCCAATTCCACCTGATGCACCGGTAATTAATGCATATTTCATCCGTTTCACTCCAAACTTTTAGTACATAAAGAGAGGAACCACCCTTAAAAAGGATAGCTCCCCACATGTCATGATTTAGGTACGACCTGACACACAGTGAATCGTTCTTCACTGATGATGGACTCAGCCACTGCCTGGATATCTTCATATTTCAAAGATTCAAGTGTCGGTACCACTTCAAATAAATCCATTTCATTAAACGCATACCGGGTGAATTGGTTCGCGATATACTCAGGGGAGTTAATCGCCCGTAAAAATGCACCGATCTTCTTCTTCTTCGTCCTCTCAAGCCCTTCTTCTGTAAAAAGGGATTCCTGTTTAGCTTTCAGAAGAAGGGACTGTACCTTCTCAGCAAGCTCATCAGGCTTCTCTGTGTCTCCACCCACGGTGAGGAAACCGAAGCCGTTTTCCTGAGTGTAATCATAATGGAATGTCTCATCAATCAAGCCATCATTGTACAGTTCCGAATAATACGTTGAACTCTTACCGAACAACATATCCAGGAAAACATTCATGGATAGCTCTTGTGTAAGCATTTCCTGCCCTTGCTGCTGTGGTTCAGGAGCTTTCAGTCCCACTAAGCATTTGGGGCTTTGTACGTTCATCTTGAGAACCTGTTTTTTCTCCGCAACCGTCTCTGGTTCATCCTCGAATTTGCGCTTGATCTCAGGCATTTTTTCATAATCTTTCTTCTCCTGATTCGAACGGATCTGATTCATGATTTGATCCGGATCCACCGAGCCCACCACAAACAAGAGCATATTGCTCGGGTGGTAGAATGTATTGTAGCACTGGTACAGCATATCTTTCGTGATCGGGGTAATGGATTCGATTGTTCCGGCAATATCGATTTTCACAGGGTGGTTTTTGTACATATTCTGGATCACCCCGAAGTATAGCCGCCAATCCGGATTATCATCATACATGGTGATTTCCTGCCCGATGATGCCTTTTTCTTTTTCCACCGTTTTTTCTGTAAAGTACGGCTCTTGAACGAAGTCGATAAGGGTTTCTAAATTTCGTTCTACATTGGTTGTACTTGAGAACAGATAAGCTGTCCGCGTGAAAGAGGTGAAGGCATTAGCCGATGCACCCTGGCGACTGAATTGTTGGAATACGTCCCCATCTTCTTTTTCAAACAGTTTATGTTCTAAAAAATGGGCGATGCCATCAGGCACTTTGACAAATTCTTTTTCATCAAGGGGCTTGAAATGATTGTCGATGCTTCCATATTGCGTCGTAAAAGTGGCATACGTCTTATTGAAACCCTTCTTGGGGAGGATGTATACGTCCAGTCCATTTGACATTTTTTCATAATACAAATTTTCTTGTAATTGATCGAAGGAAATTTTCTTCATCTTTATCCCTCCATTCCTGTTAGAAAGTAGATCGTATCAAGTTCAACTTTATTTGCAGCTTTCACGATGTCTTCTTTGGTTGTTTTCTCAATTTCATCAAGCCAATGTTTCAAGTCGATTTCTTCATGTGCTACAGCATTATGATAGAGAACCTCGACCAGCCCTCTTGATGTATCGATGGTTTCTAGAAGCTGGTTGCGGATGACCGCTTTCGTTTGGTCGATTTCCCCGTCTGTGAAATCTCCATCCTTCATTGCTTGCAGCTGTTCATTGATGATTCCCACCGCTTGATCATATTTCTCAAATTCAATTCCCGACATCACCATCAATAATCCTTTATGGCTCTCAATCCGGCTTGCAGCGTAGTACGCCAGGCTCGCTTTCTCCCTGACATTGATGAACAATTTAGAATGGGAGAAACCGCCGAATATTCCATTGAATACTTGAAGAGCAAAGTAATCCTCATCACCGTATTTAGTGTGGGTACGGTACCCCATATTGAGCTTCCCTTGCTTCACATCCTGCTTTTCTTTAACAACGTTTTCTTTCTCTTTTCGCTTCACATGGGAACCATCCACCACTTGAGGAGTGCGTTCCTTTAAATCAAGAAGCCGGTCACAGAGGCTTTCAACTTCCGTAACGTCTACATCTCCGATCACATAAAGGTCAAACTGATCTTCCGACATCACTTTTTGGTAGTATTCATACAGGCTTTCCGCTGTAATGGAAGCCACCTCTTCACTGACACCGTTTACATGAAGCGCGAACCGTTCACCTTTACACATTTCTTCCACAAGTCGTGAATTGGCATAACGCATTTTATCGTCATAGACTGCCTGAATTCTGACCTTTTGGTTCCGCTTTTCTTTTTCGACCGTCTTTTTGTCGAATTCATTATTTTCAACATGGGGGTTCTTAAGGACATCCGCCAGGAATTCGATTCCTTTTTGAAGCAAAGGCTCAGAATCCTTTAGAAACTTTTCGTTGGCGATTTCAACCGACATACTGACCACATGGTACTCACCTTTTTTCCCCAAGTCCACAAAAAAGTTCGCTCCATATAACTCATCCAGATAGGAACGTAATTCCGTTGTGCTCGGATAGGTTTTTGTACTGCTCTGCATGACGTGGGGCAGTAATCCGCGTAATGTGACTGTTTCAGGATCCAGTGGTGCTTTCATTTTTAATACGAGGCTGTTGGTTTTATACTTATCCGTTTGAACGATATGTAGCGTGTACCCATGTTTCTTCTTGACTATTTCGTTTATGGCTGTCATCGTACCGTCCTCCTTAGTTCCATACTTCCATCATTTTGTACCAAATAGTATAAACACCCTTATTGTGCGGTATTTATGTATAACTATACATGTAGTGAGAGATTGATTTCAAGCATCTTCCTCTATTGGAAAAATACCCATTCAAGTAAACTAATATATGCTTCAGGATTTTCCATTATGTTTCAGTGAGGTACTTCCTTGAAATCCCCTGATTACACCATAAAAAAAGGATATCCCGGCGTTCGGGATATCCTTCTGTTTTTTCATCTGGTTTATTAACGGTTTCCTTTGATGTACGGAGTACCTAAAGCTTTCGGTGCATCTGCACGTCCGATGAACCCTGTAAGAGCAAGGATCGTTAACACATAAGGTGCTATCAATAGGAAGACGCTTGGAATATTCTCAAATAACGGAATACTTGATCCGATGATACTTAAACTTTGGGCGAAGCCGAAGAACAGGGCCGCTCCCATCGCTCCAAGTGGATGCCATTTACCGAAGATCAAGGCTGCAAGGGCCATGAACCCTTGTCCACTGATTGTAGCATGACTGAAGTCAGAGGAAATGGCCTGTGCATATACTCCTCCGCCGACACCTGCAAAAGCACCGGAAATGATGACGCCGATATAGCGCATTTTCGTCACATTGATTCCCATCGTATCTGCAGCCATAGGATGCTCCCCTACAGAACGCAATCTAAGACCGAACGGGGTTTTGAACATTATGAACCAAACAATGAAAGATACAAGAATCGCAACGAATGGCGGCCAGTATGTGTTGGAAAAGAAGATATCTCCAATGACCGGGATTTTGTGAAGTAAAGGAACATCGACCTTCCCGAATCCTTCAGAGATGATATCCGTTTGACCCTTTCCATAGATACGTTTGACTAAGAACAGAGTCAACCCGACAGCGAGCAGGTTGATGGCTACACCTGATACAACCTGGTCAGCCCTGAATGTGATGGAAGCAACGGCATGCAGGATAGCAAGCAGTCCCCCCATCACCATGGCCACAATCAGCGCGACCCAAGGAGTCGCTGCACCGAAAGTATCTGCAAAAGCAAGGTTGAATACAATGCTTGAGAAAGCACCGATGACCATAAGGCCTTCGAGTCCGATATTTACTACACCTGAACGCTCTGAGAACGCCCCTCCCAAAGCAGTGAAAATAAGTGGTGTTGCCCAAAGCAATGTTGATGGGATGAGGATTGTCAAAATATCAATAAAACCCACTTATTTCACCCCCTTTTTACTAAATCGTTGAATCAGATAACGGATCATATAACCAGATGCTACAAAGAAAATGATAAGGGCAATGATAATATCTACCAGTTCATTTGGAATCCCTGCATCGAGAGGCATATTCAGTGCCCCTACTTTAAGTCCTCCAAATAGAAGGGCGGCGAACACAACTCCGATGGCCGCATTCCCACCAAGAAGGGCTACAGCGATCCCATCGAATCCGACACCTGTAAATCCTCCCTTGATTGAAGCATAGCCGAATGTGCCAAGCCCTTCCATCGCTCCTGCAAGGCCAGCAAACGCTCCAGAGATGACCATGGAAAGGATGATGTTCCCATTCACGTTCATACCGGCATATTGCGAAGCATGCTGGTTGAATCCTACAGAACGCAGCTCATATCCACGCGTTGTCTTTTCAAGCAGGAACCACATGATGAAGACACATGCAAGGGCGATGAAAATCCCCCAGTGCAATCGGGAGAAATCTGTCAAACTTTCAAAGAAAGGAGATTTCAATGAAGCTGTATCCGCAATCATATCTGTACGATCTTTACGGTCCGTAATGACATCACGGATAATGGCATTTGTTACATGAAGTGCAATATAGTTCATCATGATCGTGACAATGACTTCATGTACGCGGAATTTCGCTTTCAGAAGTCCAGGAATAAAGCCCCATAGCGCCCCTGCCAATGCTGCCGCAATGATGGCAAGGGGCAGATGGATCAGCTTAGGTAAATCATCAAAGGCAACCCCTACCCATACAGCTGCAAGCCAGCCCACAATCAATTGACCTTCCACACCGATGTTAAAGAGACCCGTTCTAAAAGCAAAGGCAACAGCCAGTCCTGCTAAAATGTATGGTGTCACTTGACGGATCGTTTCTCCTACATAATAGATCTCCCCGAAGATCCCATTCCATAATGCAGCGTATCCTGCAATCGGGTCATACCCGCTCACAAGCATGATGATCGTTCCGACAATGATACCTAAAAGGACTGAGATTACAGGGATTAATATATTTGTTAAGCGGTTAGACATGTGATTTCCCTCCCGTTTCCTTCCTCTTCGAACCAGCCATTAAAAGTCCAAGTTCTTGTTCGGTTGTTTCCCTCGGATTAACAATCGCCACAATTTGACCTTCGTAGATAACGGCGATACGGTCACTGACATTCATGATTTCATCGAGTTCAAATGAAAGTAGAAGAACCGCTTTTCCATTGTCTCTTTGTTCGATCAGACGCTTATGGATAAACTCGATCGCCCCTACATCAAGACCCCTGGTCGGCTGGGCAGCAATCAATAGATCCGGATCCCGGTCAACCTCACGGCCGATGATCGCTTTTTGCTGATTTCCCCCGGATAAAGCACGGGCAAGGGTGAATTCTGATGGAGTCCTCACATCAAATTCCGCTATCAATTTTCTTGCCTGATTGTAAATATTTTTATAACTAAGTACCCCTTTGTTGGAATACGGCTTCTGGTAATAGGTCTGAAGAACCATGTTTTCCCCGATAGGAAAATCAAGCACGAGGCCATGCTTATGTCTATCTTGAGGAATATGACCTACACCCGATTCATAGATTTTACGGGGTTTCATGTTCGCTATTTCTTTACCATTCAGTTTGACTGAACCACTGTCGACTTTATGAAGACCTGTAATGGCCTCAATCAACTCACTCTGTCCGTTTCCATCCACACCGGCTATACCAAGGATCTCTCCTGCTTTCACTTCAAGGTTCAAGCCTTTCACAACAGGGACATTCCGATGGTCTTTAACATTCAAATCACGGATCTCCAATACATTTTCCCCAGGGGTGGCTTCTACCTTCTCCGTCGTGAACGTAACTTCACGTCCCACCATCAGACTGGCAAGATGATTTGGATCCGTTTCAGTAACTTTTACGGTGCCAATCCCTTTCCCTTTTCTGATAACGGTTACATTATCACACACTTCCATGATTTCTTTCAGTTTATGGGTGATGAGAATGATGGACTTACCTTCTTTGATCAGGGTTTTCATGATTTGAATGAGCTCTTTGATTTCCTGAGGAGTCAATACAGCAGTCGGCTCATCGAAAATCAGGATTTCCGCTCCACGATAAAGTGTCTTTAATATTTCCACACGTTGCTGCATACCTACTGAAATTTCAGAAATCTTAGCATTAGGATCTACTTTCAGACCATATCGTTCAGAAATATCGAGAATATCTTTTTCAGCTTTTTTAATATCCACTGTTGCCCCGGATTTCGGCTCTCTTCCGAGAATGATATTTTCCGTTACAGTGAATGTATCGACGAGCATGAAATGCTGATGAACCATCCCGATTCCAAGATCATTGGCTATGTTTGGATTGGTAATATTCACTTTTTGCCCTTTCACACGGATTTCTCCCTGTTCAGGCTGGTACAAGCCGAATAAAACATTCATTAATGTCGACTTACCGGCTCCATTTTCACCAAGAAGCGCATGAATTTCACCTTTTTTGAGCTGGAGGGTAATGTTGTCATTTGCTACGATGCCTGGAAATTCTTTACGAATATTCAGCATCTCGATTACGTAATCCATTGCTATTCACTCCTTGCATAGACTAGGGATATTTATCTAGTAGTTAGAGGTCAGACCTTAACGCGCCAGAAAAAAAGGGGTTTCCCCGAATAAAAATCTAAATGAAAGATAGAAATGTTCTATACTTCAATTAAATTTCTATTAATATATGAATCATTTATTTTAAGAGGATGAGGGGCCAGATTTCCCTGGCCACCTCTAGTCCCTCATATTACATTAGTTAGCTGAGAAAGCTTCCGCGTCCTTAATCGTTTCAGGAACGGTTACTTCACCGCTAGTGATCTTTTCTTTCCATTCATCTACTTTTTTCATGACTTCATCTTTGTTGGAAAGCTCGGAATTCAGTTCAGCAAGCCCAACGCCGTCTTCTTTAAGACCGTAAAGGATTTGCTCTCCACCTGGGAAGTTTCCTTCTTTTGCTTTAGTGGAAAGATCCACTACTGCGTTGTCAACGCGTTTTAATGCAGAAGTAAGGATGATGTTGTGATCTCCTACTTTACCTTCAGCAGATTGATCAGAGTCTACACCGATTGCCCAAAGTTCACGTGAAGGATCTTTTTCTTTCAGGTCGCGTGCTTCTTTGAATAATCCATTACCCGTTCCACCAGCTGCGTGGAAGATCACATCTACATCTTGAGTGTACATTTTCGAAGCGATTGTTTGACCAAGTTCAGCTTTATCGAAAGCACCTGCATAATCTGCTACGATTTCTGCATCAGGGTTAACTGCTTTGACACCAGCGATGAAACCTGAATGGAAACGTTCGATTACCGGAATTTCCATACCGCCGATGAATCCGATTTTGTTCGTTTTAGTCGCAAGTCCTGCAGTAACACCAGCAAGGAAAGAAGCTTCCTGCTCCTTGAACATGATGCTTGCAACGTTTGGTTGATCTACAACAGCATCAACGATTGCAAAGTGTGAATCTTTTTGTTGTTTTGCAATTTCAGTGATCGCACCTTCCATAAGGAAGCCGATACCATATACTAAGTCAAAGTCTTGACGAGCTAATTTGTTTAAGTTCGTAGCATAGTCAGCATCAGATTGAGACTGTAAGTAGTCAAAACCATTTTTACCTTTTTCCAGACCATTTTCCTTACCGAATGCTTTTAACCCTTCCCAAGCCGATTGGTTGAACGATTTGTCATCCACTCCGCCGACATCTGTCACCATTGCTACTGTAAATTGATCTTCTTTGTTACCTTCACCACTAGATGCACCTTCTTTGTCCTCGCTTGTTCCACAAGCACCTAATAATGTACCTGCTGCCAGAACAAATGACAACGCTAAACCAAATTTACGTTTTTTCACCTAGAGTACCCCCTATTATTGTAATAAATTAGTAGTAAGATGGATTGCTGTTATACGCGCTTTCTTAATACCTGGAAGCTAAATTTGTCTGATCGGAAATAGTTTACGGAATACAGGATCGGTTCATCGTTTTCATCAAAGTGCATTTGCTTTAAAACGAGTAATGCCGTTTCCGGTTCACAATTTAGAATAGGGGAGATTTTATCGTGATACCCCATGGGTTCTATTTGTGCCACCGCATGAGTGATTCTCTTATTCTCCCGTTTTTCTAAAACGGTGAAAATAGAATTATCCTCATGGGTGAAATTCCTCGGCATGATCTTTTCCGGAATTTTGTCCACACAATATACAACCGGTTCTCCATTTGCAGTACGAACCCTCTCGATCAGTATCACGTCGTCCTCTTCATTGCACGTAAACCTCTTCGCATCATCCTCAGTAGCTTCTTGAGTTGTTGAGCTTAAGAAAATGGTCCCTGGCTCCATACCAGCCTGCTTAATCATGTTCGTTACACTGTTGAGCTGCTCGATACCGGAAGTAAAGAGCGGCTTGGCGTTTACAAATGTACCTACACCATGACGTCGTACGATGACACTTTCTTCCTCAAGAATTCTGAGAGCTTCCCTAAGAGTAGCCCTACTTACACCTAATTGTTTTGAAAGATCGAATTCAGAGGGGAGTTTCTCTTTTTCTTTGTATACTCCCGCTTCGATGTCTCTCTTCAAACGGTCAATTACTTGTAAGTATAAATGCCGATTGTCTGTTTTTATTGTCACTGGAACCACCACCAAATTTTCTCAAGACATCAGACCTCTGATGTATATCTTTCCTACTAATCGAAAATACTATAACACTTTTCTTTTGATAAATAAATAGCATTGTGTGATTTTGTCGAAAAAAATGATTAGAATGACAATTTAAAATCCTTTTCTGTAAAAAAATAGATAAATACACTGAATGAATGGGTTTTCATGGGATATATTAACTGTTTTTTTACAATCATACTGTTTTCCGTTATCGATCTTTACATGAACTCAACAAAGTCATGACGTTTGTAAACGCTTTTAATAGTATAACACATTCGTGGATAAATCAGGATCTCTTTCATAAAACCGGATACAAAAGGGGTTTTCACTTCATTTTCTATATAAAAAAAGGTGTGTCCCCCCCACTCAAACCGAATAGGGTAACACACCTTTCGTTATGAACTTTGCTCTTCTGACGGTTTACCGACCAAGACAGTTCGCGGCTTACTGCCCTCATATGGGCCAACCACTCCCCTTACTTCCATTTCATCAATCAATCTGGCAGCTCTTGTATAGCCGATCCTGAATCTTCTTTGGAGCATGGAAACGGAGGCTGTCTGCATTTCTGCAATCAACTGGACGGCATCGTTGTATAATTCGTCTTCCACTTCTCCTGTCTTCTCATCCTCCTGCACTTCATCTGGAATCATTTCCTCCTGATATTGTGCCTTTTGTTGAGAGATGACAAAATCAACGATCTCTTCGACTTCTTCATCTGATAGAAAAGCTCCCTGAACCCTCGTTGGTTTAGAGGCCCCTACAGGCATGAAGAGCATATCTCCCCGACCCAGCAGCTTTTCAGCCCCGCCGGAATCCAAAATCGTTCTGGAGTCGGTCTGGGAGGATACAGCAAAGGCGATCCTTGATGGAATATTCGCTTTAATGACCCCTGTGATGACATCCACTGATGGACGCTGCGTCGCTATGATAAGGTGGATCCCGGCAGCACGTGCCATCTGGGCAAGCCTGGTGATGGCGTCCTCCACGTCACTGGAGGCCACCATCATGAGATCCGCCAGCTCGTCTACAATGACCACAATGTATGGAAGAAGAGGCTGCTTATCTTCGTTCTCGATATTTTGTCTCTTAACGTAGTCGTTATATCCTTCAATATTCCTTGTACCCGTATGGGAGAAAAGCTCATACCTGCGTTCCATTTCACTTACGACCTTCTTCAATGCTTGAGAGGCTTTCTTTGCATCTGTTACAACAGGTGCAAGGAGATGGGGGACGCCATTATAAACATTCAGTTCCACCATTTTCGGATCGATCATCATAAGCTTCACTTCATGGGGCTTTGCCCTCATGAGGATACTTGTAATGATGCCATTGATACACACACTCTTCCCGCTACCGGTCGCCCCCGCCACCAGTAAGTGAGGCATTTTATTCAGTTCGGCGAGTACCGCTTCACCTGTTATATCACGCCCCAGGCCAATTTGCAGTTTGGCATCGGGTTTATTATGTTCCTTCGCTTCTAGTACCTCGCGCAGGGACACCATCGCCACTTCCGAGTTTGGAACCTCGATACCAATCGCGGATTTACCCGGAATCGGAGCTTCAATCCGGATATCCTTCGCTGCCAGTGCAAGAGCGAGGTCATCACTCAGGTTGACGATACGGCTAACTTTCACCCCTACATCGGGATGCACTTCATATTTCGTGACGGCCGGACCCAGATGGACCTGTGTCACTTTTGCCTTTACGCCGAAGCTTTGAAACGTCCTTTCGAGCTTTGCGGCGTTGGCATGGATCAATTGATATTCGTTACTCTGATCAGTCTTTTTAGGGCTCTTTAATAATGCAATGGAAGGAAGTTTATAATCTTTATTTTCCACCTCAGTGAAAGTGATTGGCGGAGCATCCGCTTCTCCTTCTGAATCGGGCTTATCCTCTGGTCCAGTCACCTCTTTTTCATTACCTATTACAGCTCCTGTAGATGCGGAGTCTTCTTTAGTCTGCACGCCGTAAGCACGCTCTGCAAAATTCGAGATGATTGGTTCCCGTGTTTCTTCTTCCTCGGGAAGCATCGGTTCAGCCGGTTCTTCTTTTTTCACCGGGGCATCCTGCTTCTTCTTTTCCCTTATTTCTTTTTTCTTTGATTGCTCTTCTTTCCAGTCACTCATATCCTGTTTGAAGGCTGACCATTGTCCACTCATGAATTCACCGAAACGTTTCCCGGCCCTTCCCAGGACATCGCCTATTGACTTGCCCGTCACTAAAATGATGCCGATCATGATGAAGGTCGCACTTACGATCCTGGCTCCCTGGGAATCGAAAAGGAAGTAGGAAACCGCGAACAGTAGACTCCCTATCATTCCTCCCCCAAGATCCGAGGTGCTGGTTTCACCGCTGACATCCATCCAATACAAATCCCATGTATTCATGATGACACTCGGATTATCAAATGACCCACCATTCGATAAAAGGTCAAATAACTTCACATGACTTAAGAGGAGAAAGCTTGCAATGATGATATAAACCCCTACCAGTCTGCGGCTGAATAACATGGGGACCTCCCGTTTAATCATGAGGTAGCCCGCTACATACAGCATCCAAAGAAGGGCGATCATGTACCATTCCCCAAGGAAGAAGCGGTAAAAATATACCAGTGCTTTCCCGACCGCTCCAAGCTCTATGATGGAAATTAAGCTTAATGCGGCCAGGATCAGTCCGATGATCTCATATTTAATCGTCTGTTTTAACGTCGAACCGGTTTGAGAACGTTTCTTTCTTTTTTTCCGTTTTGCCAATCCATTCACCTAAATTCTATTGAAGTCTATCCTAGTTATGTACAGAAAGATGAAGAAAGGGCTGACCCTTTGGGGCAATATGTGTGCCTAAGGTGTCAGACCCTTCCCGTGAACTTAACGTATCAGTATATTGTCTTCCAGTAATATTATAGCATAACCACTATTTCGGGAAAATCCTCTTTCTCACTTAATTGTTGATAAATTCCCCCGGGCATATGTGATCATTTAAGTAATGTGCGGGATCACTGCTCATGACCCTGATAATCCGATATTTGTTTTCCTCCTGCTGAACGAGAAGAGGTACGCCCTGATAATCCATCATCATTTGACCGCTGAATTCACTTCCATCTGTTGGAAACACAAGATCATTGGGAACCACTGTATATAGGATCATTGAACCAGCCCCTCTTGTTGATCAGCCTGTTTTTTCATCTCTATCAATTCATTGATCTTTCTGATTGCCTTTCCGATACCGCCGATTCCATCAATCAATCCGTACTCCACTGCATCATCCCCCACCACATTCGTACCTATATCCCTGGTGAGATTTCCTTTTGCAAACATGAGATCTTTGAAGTCCTCTTCTGTGATATTGCTGTGCTTGGTGACAAAGCTGACCACCCGCTCCTGCATTTTATCCAGATATTCAAATGTTTGCGGCACCCCGATGACCAAACCGGTTAATCGAACGGGGTGAATCGTCATGGTAGCCGTGCTCGCAATGAAAGAGAAGTCACATGATACAGCGATAGGCACTCCGATGCTGTGTCCTCCCCCGAGAACGACGGATACGGTAGGCTTAGATAAAGAGGCGATCATTTCGGAAATCGCTAATCCCGCTTCTACATCTCCGCCAACCGTATTCAGGATCACAACCAGCCCTTCAATTTTAGGGTTTTGCTCAATGGCCACAAGCTGAGGGATGACGTGTTCATACTTAGTTGTCTTATTTTGGGGCGGAAGCTGCATATGCCCTTCTATCTGCCCTACAATCGTCAGGCAATGGATATTTGAGTCTTGAGAAAGCTGTGGAACATTGGTTTGACCTAACTGCTGAATCTTTTCCATTAAACCGGATGGCTTGTCTTTTTGATCATCTTGTTCCTTATTCGGCTCGTCCTGCATATGTTCACGATTTTGTTCCATGAAAACATCTCCTTTTCATTCCCATTCTCTTGTTATTATTTTAATATGGGAGTGTTTTCATACTTCATTCTTCGGGTTCAAATAAATAAGAGGCTATTTGTTGGTCACAAATAGCCTCACATTTTACACTTCCATGATGATCGGTAGAATCATCGGTCTTCTTCGCGTTTTGTTGAATAGATAATAATTGAGTTGATCCCGGATATCCTGCTTGATGGTTGTCCATTCAAAGGATCCTTTTTGCAGATAGGAATGGACCACATCTGTCACGATTCCCCCTGCGCCTTCGATCAATTCCTCTGACTCCCTTACATAAACGAAGCCCCGTGAGATGATTTCCGGCCCCGATACGATGGATTTGGATCTTCTGTTTATGGTGACGACCACCGTGAATACACCGTCTTCAGATAATAATTTTCGATCACGAAGAACGATGTTTCCAACGTCCCCGACACCGATGCCATCAATCAAGACATTCCCTGCCTGTACCCGGCCGCTCATCCTCATCTTACCGTCCTTGTATTGAAGGACATCTCCCTTATCCATAATGAAAATCTGCTTATAAGGAAGTCCGGTATCATGTGCCAACTGGGTATGGGCGACAAGCATCTTGTATTCACCCTGAATGGGAATAAAGTATTTAGGCTTCATGATATTCAACATGAACTTCAAGTCTTCCTGACTTCCATGACCTGAAACATGAACCTTTTTATTGGCGGTCAATACATTGGCACCGGCTCTATACAGCATGTCGATCGTTCTTCCCACAATTACTTCCATGCCCGGAGACGGTGTGGCCGTAATGAGGACGGTGTCTCCATCTTCAATGTTTACGAGGCGATGGGATCGCTTGGACATTCGTTGAAGCGCCTCAAACGGTTCGCCCTGTGTACCAGTCGCGATGATGAGGATTTCATCCTTTGGATGATCACCAATCTCATCTATTCCGATGATCATTTCATCCCGTACATGAAGATACCCGAGTTTCAAGGCTACATCATACACTCTTTTCAAACTCTTCCCTACCACGGCCACTTTTCGATTATTCTGCTCTGCTGCATCAAATACTTGCTGAAGTCTGATCAGGTTCGAAGCGAAGCATGCGACAATCACCCTGCCTGATGCCGTACGCAAGGCGTCCGTGATATGTTGTTCGATGACTCCTTCCGATGTTGTATATCCCGGTCTCTCTGCCTCTTTACTGTCAGACAAGAGACAAAGGACCCCCTGCTCACCGATTTGCGCCATCTTGCCTAAATCGGGCCGGTAAAGATGTTTAGCGGATTGATCGAATTTGAATTCTCCAGTATGGACGATGACTCCTTCGGATGTATGTATGCAAACACCCACTGAATCGGGAATACTGTGTGTCGTTTTAAAAAACGTAACATTCACTCCATCAAAGGTCAGATAGCTATCAGAGTGAACCGTATAGAATTTCACATCTTCCCTGACATTTTCATCCTTCAGACGCGCCTTTACAAGGGCATTTGTCAGGCGAGTACCATAAACAGGCGCTTTGATCTTACTGAGAACGTACGGTATCGCACCGATGCTGTCTTCATGTCCGTGGGTCAAAAAGATCCCTTTTACCCGCTCTTTATTTTCAATCAAATATTGAATGTCGGGGATGACGATATCGATCCCGAGCATTTCATTCTCTGGAAACATCAGCCCTGCGTCGATCACGAATATTTCATGATCCACTTCAATCACGTACATGTTCTTACCGATTTCTCCCACTCCCCCGAGAGGGATCACCTTAATACTTTCATTCTTTATCTTACTCACCATTATGTCCTCCTATGCTGTTCCTTCCCCGATCTTCAATCAGTTATATCCATTATACTTGATACCATTTTGGGAGTACAACCAATTTTATCCTCCCTCATCAAGATTAGGAAAAAGACTGCAATCATTTCTACTACGTTACTATTTCGATACCGCAGGACTAAATCCTTCTTCTTTGGAGTAATAATATCTCTTTTAAGTGAAAGGAAAGGATCGTCTTTATTGAATGCTGCCCTTCTCGATCTTATTGCTTGTTATTAGCGGGTAGTGGTTGATTTTCCGCTCCACCGCGGGTCGTGAAACGACAAAAGACTGCGAAGGTCAAGGCTTCGCAGTCTTTTGGTTTTTTGAAGGTGGTTGATTTTATGATAAACCTTCGATGAGTTGGGACAGTTTTGCTCTTTCCACTTCTGTGAGAGGGATGAGTGGCAGGCGCACCGAGCCGACATCAAGGCCTTTCATCTGGAGTGCAGTTTTGACCGGGGTCGGGTTCGGGCTCGTGAACAGTCCTTTCATGATCGGAAGGAGCCTTTGATGCAGCTGTGCTGCATGTGCAAGGTTTCCACTTGAAAAGGCCGAGATCATCTCCTGCATTTCATTTCCGACCACATGGGAAGCCACAGACACGATTCCCGTCCCGCCGATGGATAATACCGGCAACGTGAGTCCGTCATCTCCACTATATAACATAAAATCGTCAGACGTATGAGAAATGATTTCAGTCATACTATCCAAATCCCCACTTGCTTCTTTTACGGCAACAATGTTCTCGACCTTTGAAAGCCGGATGATTGTTTCAGGCGATACATTGACGCTTGATCTTCCCGGAATATTATACAGCATGACGGGTAAATCAGTTGATTCTGCAATCACCTTAAAATGCTGATACATCCCTTCCTGGCTGGGCTTATTATAATACGGGGCCACAAGCATGATGGCGTCCACGCCTGCTTCTGCAGCCTTTTTTGTAAGCTCGATTGATGCATGAGTGTTATTGCTTCCCGTACCGGCAATGACAGGGATTCTTCCATCCACCACTTTCACGACATGTCGGAATAGGGCAACCTTTTCCTCTTTCGTTAAAGTAGGAGATTCCCCAGTGGTACCGGCTACTACTAACGAATCCGATCCATTGTCGATCAGATACTGAATTAATTGCGTCGTTTTAGTAAAATCAATATTTCCTTTACGGTCAAATGGCGTAACCATCGCCGTAGAAACGCGGCCAAAATTCAATCTAGTCACTCTCCTCGTAAGTTTATCCCACTCTGAATGTAGCATTTCTCTCTTGTAATTGAAACGTATCATGAAGTGCATTAACGGCTTGGATCAAGTCCATTTCTTTCACCAATACCCATATGGTCGTATGACTATCCGCTGACTGCAGTATGCGGATCCCTTCGTCGGAAAGGGATGAAACAATGGCAGAGGTGACACCCGGGACCCCGGTCATTCCCGCTCCCACTACTGAAATCTTCGCACACTCCGATTCCACGATGGGGTTATGTCCTAACTTTCTTAAAACTTTTATTGCATCATCGGCTACTGATGATCCCACGGTGTAGACTACGCCTCTTGGAGAGATGTTAATAAAGTCAACACTTATTCCCTCTTTGGCCATAGCCTTGAAAACTTGAGCCTGAAGATCGTATTCATCTTCCTTGGCGAATACTTTAATTTGGGTGAGGTTGGATACATGGGCAATCCCTGTGACAGGATGACTCCTGAACTCTTTATGTGCCTTTGTATTTTCCAGAGTCGTCACAAGAGTGCCTTCACCATTTGAGTAAGTTGAACGAATCCGAATCGGAACATTCGAATTCATGGCAATCTCGACCGCCCTCGGATGGATCACCTTGGCTCCCTGGTACGCCATATTGCATACTTCATTATACGAAACAACGGTGATGGGTCTTGCCTTTGTTGAAATACGTGGATCGGCGGTCATGACTCCTTCCACATCTGTAAAAATATCAATGTAGTCCGCTCTTAAAGCGACACCGAGAGCCGAGGCCGAGGTATCGCTCCCCCCCCTGCCGATGGTTGTCACATCCCCGTCTTTCGTTGCTCCCTGAAAGCCTGCAACCACCACGGCATCATGATACTCCAGTTCTTTAACCAATCGGCTGCATTTCATCTCGATGATCTTTGCATTGTTAAAATCATTATTTGTCCTGAACCCGGCTTGAGCGCCTGTCAGGGCTGTGGACCGGATACCATGCTCAAGAAGCATATTAGAAAATACCAGGCTCGATATGATTTCTCCACAGGACAAAAGAAGGTCCTGTTCCCGCTTACTGATTGAAGTGTTTCTGCCACCGATTAAGGATAAAAGGGAATCTGTTGCGTACGGTTCACCTTTTCTTCCCATGGCAGAAACGACTACCACCACTTTATAACCTTTATGAATCGCTTGTTTCGTATGGGCAATTGCCTTCAGGCGACTTGCTTCGTCACGTACCGAAGTTCCACCAAATTTTTGAACGATCACTTTCATGACTACACCTCATTGTCATATGTTCAAGAGGTATCTGGAAAACGGGTAGTGGATTTATACAAATATTCAGCTGGAATGATCCCTCTTCATTACTTAATTAGACCAAGCTTCATTAAACTTTCTGCGATTTGAACTGAGTTCCAAGCCGCTCCCTTCAGTAAGTTGTCAGACACAACCCACATATGGAAGCCTTTGTCTTCATCAAGATCTTTACGCACCCGACCTACAAACACATCCGGTTTTCCAACAGCATGGGCAGGCATCGGATATATTTGTTCTTCAGGGATGTCCTCAAGCGTTACCCCTGGTGCTTCCCGGAGAAGTTCATGGATATCTTTCACTGAAACAGATTCCTTCTCAATCTCAATATATACACTTTCGGAGTGACCTGTTACAACTGGTAATCTGACACATGTCGCAGATACCTTTAACGAAGGCATATGCATGATCTTTTTCGTTTCATTGATCATTTTCATTTCTTCAAAAGTAAAGCCGTTGTCCTGAAATTTATCAATTTGAGGAATGGCATTATAAGCAATTTGATAATGTTTTTTGTCCCCTTTGACTGGTAACACACCAGGCTCAAATGATTCACCGGATAAAATCGCCTGTGATTGGGCGTGAAGTTCATCAATCGCAACGGCACCTGCGCCTGACACAGCTTGATAAGTAGATACGATCACTTTCCCCAGGCCATATTGTTTACGGATGGGCTCCAGTGCGGCAACCATTTGAATCGTCGAGCAGTTAGGATTGGCAATAATTCCATTATGATTCTTAATATCCTCTTCATTCACTTCCGGTACAACAAGTGGTACATCCGGATCCATACGGTACGCACTTGTATTGTCCACAACAACTGCCCCGCGTTTTACGGCTTCAGGAGCAAGAAGTTTGGATACACTTCCACCTGCACTGAATAATGCGATATCGACACCTTCAAAGCTTTCAGGTTTCGCTTCTTCAACCGTCCATTCTTTCCCTTTAAATATAACAGTGGAACCAGCAGAGCGTGCTGATGATAATAAGGTCAATTGCTTTATTGGAAAATCCCTTTTTTCTAATGTTTGAAGCATTTGCTGTCCTACGGCACCGGTGGCACCGACAACAGCTACATGTAATCCCGTTGTATTCAAAATCTTCTCTCCTTCCAACCATTCAGTATTTTCATAGTACAATAGGTAAAATCATTTAGTCTATTACTATAATAAAGAATATTTTAACATAAACAATTATTCGACAATAGGAATTTTTTATTTATGTGTTCGTTCATTTCAGGGTACCAGTTTCTACATGCATGAAAAGAAGGTCATCTGAAATACCCCAAGGTGATGACCTTCTTCATGGATTAATCTAAATATCTTTCGATGACGACTGGTTGAAGCTGTCTTCCTTCCATGGCCGCTTCGATGGTTTCCTGAATTAACGTCATTCTGGCAACCATCGATTTCGGTTTACTGTCAGGGGCATCCTGCCCGAAAGGTATAAAATAAATATCTTTCGTCGAAATTAATCTCATCAGATTCACACCATTCAATCCAAGAGCATCATTTGTGGAAATACCGAGCACTACAGGGCGATGGTTGCGAATAGTCGCTTTGGCGGCCATCAACACTGGGGAATCGGTCATGGCATTGGCAAACTTACTCATTGAATTTCCTGTAAGAGGGGCAATCACCATGCAATCCAGCGGTATCTTTGGCCCAAGTGGTTCTGCTTTGACGATTGAATCAATCACTTTATGACCTGTAACATCTTCGATCCGCTTGATCCAATCTTCTCCTTTGCCGAATCTTGTTTCAGTATTCATAACGGTCGATGTCACAATCGGCATGACTTCCGCTCCATTATTCACTAAGCGCTCTATTTCCGGGAATACGGCATCATACGTACAATGAGACCCTGTAAGACCAAACCCGATACGTTTTCCTTTCACACTCATGATGAACTCTCCTTTCCTGAATCAAAATCTTCCTCTAATAATTGACAAAGAACATTCGCCAGGATCTGCCCTGCTGTTTTCGGTGCTACGATTCCCGGAAGCCCCGGGGCTAATAATGCTTTGATGCCCCGTTTTTCTGCATAACGGAAATCGGTACCGCCAGGCTTAGAAGCCAGATCGATAATTAATGTATGGGCTGGCATTTTGGCTATGACAGCAGCCTTCACTATATGCACGGGAATTGTGTTAATACAAATATCACAATTCACAACCTCTTTTTCCAAGTCATCCAAGTGGAATGGCACTAACCCCATTTCGGTCACACGGGCAAGATGCTCACTTTTGCGCACTCCAACCTTGACCCTCCCGCCTAAATGGTGAAACGTTCTAGCTACACTCATACCCACTCTCCCGAGACCCAATATGACAATATCAGATCCATGTATGGTAAAGTCTGTATGTTGAATAGCCATCATAATCGTTCCCTCTACTGTAGGAATGGAATTATAGATGGCAACGTCGTCTCTTTCAAACAACTGAACAAGTTTACGGTTCGTTGAAGACATGATTTGATCCAAGTACGCATTACTAATTCCTGAATAGATCGTACAGTGCTCTGGCGTTTCAGCTACAATTTCTTCTGTTAACATGATTTTCTCATTGGAAAAAATCGTATCTATTTCTCCTTGTAGATTCGTGCCGGGTACAGGTAAGATAATGGCATCCATCATCGAAAAATCCACTTCATCAAGTTTTTCCTTCGTAGCCCCTGTAAAGGCATGATCTAGTTGTTCAAAACCTACGAGTGATATTTTGGCATCCAACTCCGTAAGCTTCCGAATAATCTCAAGTTGACGAGCATCTCCGCCTAGAACTGCGATCTGCATTCCGGTCAGCATCACTGATTTCACCTACTTTTTACATAATCGCTATTCTAAATCCCTTTTCACTTCAACAGTGTATGTTGCACACACCCAATGGGTGAGAAGAAAAGCGGCAAATTACGGGGGTCAAAAAGAGGACAAAAAAAAACGGGTTAAGACCCGTTTTCATTTTGCAGCACTGATTCAGTTAGTCTTCAGATACTTCCAGAATGATCATGTCTGCCCCGATCGTCCTGATCTGATGCCAGGGCACCCGTATTTCTCCCCCTTGCTTTCTCAGCCATTTCCCGGTCGGTATGATAAGTGCATTGATGCTGCCTGACTTATCATTGAATTCAAGATCGGTCTGCCCTAAAATGCCCAGCCGTTCCGCTTTTTTATAATCGACGATTTCTTTCCCGCTTAATTCGCTTAATCTCATATCGGTGTCCCCCTAAAAAAGCTCTGTAGTACAATGTATACACTGTCCACATTTTTTAGAAGATAAAATTTCCCCATTACAAACCATGAAAAAAGCAGACCCTTCAGTCTGCTTTTACGTTCATTTTTTCATATTTTGAGGTAAGTTGCCGTCAGGGCTGATGAGTGCTGAAGCATAATCATCCGTAAAGATGTCCAGGGCCAACCGATTGACTTTATCCATGGTCACACCATCAATTTCCTCGACGATTTCATCCAGGGTCCGGTGTCGTTTCAACAGTAATTCATTCTTTCCGTTTCTGCTCATGCGGCTATTGGTGCTCTCCAGGCTCAGCATGAGGTTCCCTTTTAATTGCTCTTTGCTGTTAAGCAATTCTTTAGATGTAATTCCTTCTGCTTTAAGGGCTTGGAGTGTACTGTTTATGGTATCGAATAATTGATCTAACTGATTTGCCCCCGTGCCTCCATAGATGGTCACCATTCCGCTATCTTCATAAGCGGAGTGATAAGAAAAGACAGAGTAGGCAAGTCCTCTCTGTTCTCGCACTTCTTGAAACAGGCGGGATGACATACTGCCTCCCAACACGTTATTTAATACGATTAAGTTGTAAATGTCCGGATGACCGATCTCGAGGCCATCGAAACCCAGGCATAAGTGCGCTTGTTCAGTGTCTTTCTTACGCGCAAGTTTATTGTTATGAAAAACAGGCTTGAGCCGATCTTCAGGTCCTTTTCCGCCTTCATATGAACCGAATAACTTTTCAACCTCTTTAATGAAAGTTTCATCTACATTTCCTGCAACGGATACCACGACTTGATCTGGAGTATACATTTCATGCATGTATTCCTTTAATTTAGCCTGATTGAATGAGTTCAGTGTGTCTTCCGTTCCAAGGATCGGATACCCTAGCGGATGCTCTTCATAAATTGCCTTACTGAGTAAATCGTGAACGATATCATCAGGGGTGTCTTCATACATTTTAATTTCTTCATACACCACATTTTTTTCTTTATTCATTTCTTCTTCAACATATGTGGAGTTAAAGAACATGTCTGAAAGTGTATGTAGTGCATAATCCGCATGATTGTCCAATACTTTCGCATAATAGCACGTGTACTCTTTCGAAGTAAAAGCGTTGACCTGCCCCCCGATGCTGTCAAAGGACTCTGCTATTTCACGCGCTGTCTTGGTCTTTGTCCCTTTAAAGAACATATGTTCCAAAAAGTGGGAAATTCCATTGTTTTGTTCCGTTTCATTACGTGAGCCGGTTCCAATCCAGACCCCTATCGCTACGGAGCGAACGTGTGGAATTTCTTCCAACACGATTCGCAGTCCATTTTGGCATGTATATTTCTTAACCAAGAAATTTCCTCCTATTCATGATGCAAAGTTACTGCTTCTTCTTACTATTTCCTTGTTGTGACGAATTATCGGCGTCTTCTATAATTCGCTCTTCTTTTACCAGGCTGGAGATCGTACCGAGTCTCAAATTCTTTTCTTTTATTTGAAGGATCAGTGTATTTAATGAATTGGCTGTAGAGGCTGTAGGATGCATGAGAATGATTGCCCCTTTGTGCATCTTACCCATTACACGGTCGATCAGCACATGAGGCTCAGGCTTCTGCCAATCAATCGTATCCACACTCCACATGATTGTCCTCATATGCATTTCATCTGCAATATTCACAACTTCATCACGGTAGCTTCCACTCGGTGGAGCAAACCATTTCACTTTCTCCCCTGTCGTGACCTCGATGATCTCATTTGTCTTTTTCAGTTCTTCTCTCACCTTGGCCGTTTCCAATGTCTTCATATCGGGATGTGAATAGGAATGATTCCCCACCTCATGTCCGGCATCGACAATCATTTGTGCCAAGTCCGGGTTATTCTTCACCCATCTCCCCTCTAGAAAGAACGTAGCATATACCTGGTGTTTTTTCAAAGTTGCAAGCATATCAGGGATGTATTCATTCCCCCATGCCACGTTGATAATAAAGGACACCATCGGTTTATCAGGGTTTCCCCGATAAACAGGGGAGGCAGGCAGATCGGGCAAATGTTTTTCGGGTGAGATTTGTTTGTAAACCAGTTTATCTTCATCAAACGATTTTTCTTTCTTCATATTTTGCAATGACGCCTCTACATCCACTTTTAAGCCATTATATCCTGGTGTAGCTTTCCAAACTGTATCTATCACAGCATCCTGTGCCGGGACCTCTCTCAATTTAGCTTCCTCTTTTATTTTACGGGTCAAGTCAGTTGGCTCGCTTATCCCATTCACTTCCAAGGCGTCTTGCTTTAAGCCCGTCACATATTGATTTGATAAAGGATTTTCTACCGCTACTAAAGTCAGAATAGCAATTAGACCCATTCCAATCAAGTATTTTTTTTCCATCCCTGTCCACCTTCCTTCTCCTACATGCATATGAAGGAAAAAGGGTTAGTAGAACATTGAGGCTTAGACCCGTTCAACAGAAAAAAAGCCGTCCCGGAGGAGAGTTTGCTCCTTACAGGACAGCCTGCCAATCGTAAAGATTAACCTTGGTTTTGTTCTTCCTTTTCACGCTGTTCCTTAAGAACCGCTTTTCTTGATAAGTTGACTCTTCCTTGATTGTCGATATCAAGAACCTTCACAAGGATTTCATCACCGATCGCCACTACGTCTTCCACCTTACGGATACGTTCTTCGGCAAGCTCTGAAATATGAACCAGACCATCTTTACCACTGAAGATCTCTACAAATGCCCCGAATTTCTCGATTCGTTTCACTTTACCAAGATACATCTGTCCGGCTTCCACTTCTCTGACGATATCTTCAATCGTTTTCTTCGCCACTTTATTCATCTCTTCATCAGTGGAAGAAATGAAGATCGTACCATCCTGCTCGATATCAATCTTGACGCCTGTTTCATCAATGATCTTATTGATTTGTTTCCCGCTTGGTCCGATAACATCACGGATCTTATCAGGATTGATATGCATCGTCAGGATTTTTGGTGCATATTGAGAAAGGCTCGTTCTTGACTCACCGATGGTCGCTAACATGCTATCAAGAATCTGCATTCTTCCCTTTTTCGCTTGTTGAAGGGCTTCTTCAAGGATCTCGCGTGAAAGCCCGTCAATTTTAATATCCATTTGAAGGGCGGTCACTCCTTTTGAAGTACCTGCCACTTTAAAGTCCATGTCACCCAGATGATCTTCCATACCTTGAATATCCGTCAAGATGGAATAATTTTCACCGGATTTGATCAGACCCATGGCAATTCCTGCTACAGGTGCCTTGATCGGAACACCGGCATCCATCATCGCTAATGTACTTGCACAAATACTTGCTTGAGAAGTTGAACCGTTTGATTCAAGCACCTCAGAAACAAGACGGATTGTATAAGGGAAGTCCTTTTCATTTGGAATGATTGGATCAAGGGCCTTTTCTCCCAGTGCTCCATGTCCGATTTCACGACGGCCCGGTCCTCTGATCGGTCCTGTTTCCCCTACACTGAATTGAGGGAAATTGTAATGGTGCATGAATCGTTTTGATTCTTCGATTCCTAAACCATCGAGAACCTGAACATCGCCTAAAGCACCCAGCGTACAAATGCTTAGCGCTTGAGTCTGTCCACGAGTGAATAATCCTGAACCGTGTGTTCTTGGCAATAAACCGACCTCTGATGACAGTGGACGGATTTCATCTACTTTACGACCATCCGGACGTACTTTATCTTCTGTGATCAAGCGGCGGACTTCATTTTTCACAAGTTTGTCCAATACTTTTTTCACTTGCTTCAATGTGGCTTCATCCGCTTCTTTCTCTTCTTCATAGACAGCCATCACTTTATCCTTTACCGCTTTGATGGCTTGTTCCCGTGCATGCTTTTCCTGAACCTGGATAGCCGGGATCAGTTCGCTTTCACATAATGAACGGACTTCTGCTTCAACATCCTGATCGAGTTCAACCAGTTGAATATCCAATTTCTCTTTACCGACTTTAGCGACGATTTCCTCTTGGAAAGCGACTAAACGCTTGATTTCTTCGTGACCGAACATGATCGCCTCAAGCATTGTTTCTTCCGGAACCTCATCTGCACCGGCTTCTACCATGTTGATGGCATCTTTCGTACCGGCTACGGATAAATGGATCTCACTCTTCTCTAATTCCTCGACTGATGGGTTGATGATGAACTTTCCATCAACAAGTCCAACAATGACTCCGGCAATCGGACCTTCAAATGGGATATCCGAAACAGAAAGAGCAAGTGAAGATCCAAACATTGCTGCCATTTCAGATGAACAGTTTTGGTCTACACTCATCACAATGCTGATTACTTGAACTTCATTACGGAATCCATCTGCGAATAATGGACGGATCGGGCGGTCGATTAAACGGCTGGCAAGGATCGCCTTTTCACTCGGGCGACCTTCACGCTTAATGAAACCTCCCGGGATTTTACCTACTGCATATAATCTTTCTTCATAGTTGACCGTTAATGGAAAGAAATCCAAAGGTTTTGGCTCTTTTGAAGCTGTAGCACTGCTAAGTACCGCGGTATCTCCATAACGTACCATTACCGCTCCATTCGCCTGTTTGGCAAATTGTCCAACTTCGACCGTTAATTCTCTTCCGGCCCAATCGATGGAAAAGGTTTGTTTAGTTTGTTCCATAAAGTGTACCCCTCTCTTTATATATCACAAAAGGTTCGGACTGTACCCAACCCGGATAAATACTGTAAATAATCTATATCATGCACATCTGCGCTGTTATATTCGTTTGATTGTATCCCTACTGACTATGTAAATACAGGATGTTGTCTTAAAGCGGATGCCTGGACCCAAGCCCGTGGCCACCACTCTATGTACATATTATGTATTTTAGACAAAAACGATAAAAATGAATACGTTAAATGGTGAAAATGTATAAAAAGAAGTGGAGGATCATACAAAGATTTCCACTTATGAAAGCTAAAGAAAAAGCGGGACATAATCCCGCTTCCTTTGTCTGTTTATCGACGTAAACCTAATTTGTTAATTAACTCACGGTAGCGTTGTACATCTTTCTTACGTAGGTAAGATAATAGATTACGACGGTGACCTACCATTTTAAGAAGACCGCGACGAGAGTGGTGATCTTTCTTGTGAACGCGTAAGTGATCGTTCAGATTGTTAATTTCTTCAGTTAGGACAGCAATTTGAACTTCTGGAGATCCAGTATCGTTCTCATGTACTTTGTATTCACTGATAAGTTCGTTTTTACGCTCTTTAGTGATAGCCATCCTTTTCACCTCCTAATAATTTCTTTCAAATCCCCTGTTACTGAGCAGCCGTTGGTGAATCGTGATGCCAAGCAAAGGTTCATTTCATACGCTATTTAGAATACTACTCTTTTTAATAAAAATCAAGGGTAATCCTCAAATTTTCGTAAAGTAGTCTATCGCGAGGTCCTTATCTTTCTGGATTTGAGAGATTAGTTCCTCTATTCCTGAAAACTTCTGTTCGTCCCTGATTCTATCATACCATTCAATGAAAACTTCTTCCCCATAGATGGAAGTGTGAAAATCAAAAAGATGGACTTCGATTGTGAGGGAGTAGTCATCCGGGTTTTTAAAGGTCGGCTTATACCCGATATTGCATACCCCATTGAACCATTGATCATGAATCTTCATTTTGACCGCATAGACACCTACCCTAGGCGTTAGATAGTCATCAGAGAGTTCGATATTAGCTGTAGGGAATCCGATTTTCCTTCCTCTTTTATCCCCGTGTATGACCGTTCCCTTCATTTTGAACGGTCGGCCAAGGAGCTTGTGCACACGGCTTACATCGCCTTCTTTCAGACTTTCCCTGATCAGCGTGGAACTCACCTTCATATCCATGTCATCGTCAGTCAGCTTGGAAATGGTCGTAGAGGTGAACATATCCCGGGAATGGAATGGCAGGGTTTCCATCGTTCCCTTACCAAGTCTTCCATATGAATAATCATACCCTGCCACCACATGTTTCACGTTAAGCCCGATAATATATTGATCAACGAAGTCCTGCGGGATCAGACTTGCAAATTCTGATGTGAAACGGACAATGAATAAATAATCCACACCAAGTTCCTTTATGATTTCTTTCTTATCTTCCAAAGGTGTTATGTAGTGTATATGCTTATGTTTGTGCCCGAGCACTACAGAGGGATGAGGATCAAATGTCATGACTGCGCTGCAAATGTCCTTCTCCTTCGCTTCTTCTACTGCTGCCCTGATCACCCTTTGATGTCCTCTGTGCACTCCATCGAAATATCCAAGAGCCATCACTAGGGGCGGGAGATCATTCTTACTAATTGAATGTGGATGATGTACAGTTATTACTTTCACAGTATTTCACCTTTTTCACTAGTCGTTGAAAAGCACTTTGACAGGCTTGATAATCCCAGGCTTGTCCGGATGCCGCTGATAGATGGCAATGGCCTTACCTTGATACTCCATCACTGCCTCGGGGCCTTCTGGCCAAACCTCAGGCTCTTCTAAGCGTGCTCCATTCTTCACTTTCTCTGCTAATGTATCACTAATTGTCATTTTCGGCAAATGAGAAAGCCCCAGTTCCGGTGGAAGAAGAAGACCTAGAGGATCATGATCGTGGACGTATTCCTGTATCTGTTCGAAAGTGAAACAGTCTTCTTCTCGAAAGCTCGAAGATTGAGTACGTGTAAGAGCGGACATGTGGGCCGGGAAACCAAGTCTATTACCGATTTCGACAGCAAGGGTCCTGACATACGTGCCTTTACCACAGACGACTTCAAAAGAGAATGACGGAGCATCATGGTTCAACACATCCCAATCCTCCAATAGTCGAAGTTTATGGATCTGTACCTTCCGTGAGGGTCTTTCCACCTCTATCCCCTGCCTTGCATACTCATATAAACGTTTTCCATTCACTTTGACTGCTGAAAACATCGGTGGTATCTGGGTGATCTCTCCGGTCATACTCTGAAGGATTTCCTCAACTTCCGTTCTCGTTATCACCCGGTCTACTTTCTTTTCCTCTACCTTCTCTCCCCATGCATCTTCGGTTGTAGTGGAAAATCCGATTGTGACTTCCCCTTCATAGGTCTTTCCGGATGCCGTAATATACTCCGCTATCTTCGTTGCTCTTCCTATGCAAATGGGCAGGACTCCTGAGACTTCAGGATCCAATGTTCCGGTATGGCCTACCTTTTTCGTTTTGAGGAGTTTTCTCAATTTAAAGACACAATCATGGGACGTCATTCCCCGTGGCTTCCATAAGGGCAGGATTCCATTCATCTGTATTACCTCCAGTATGTATTGTGGGATGTTTCATTATGGAAAACATAAAGGGCTGATCCATGGGAATTGTACTTCCGTCCGGATCAGCCCTTACACATTACTCTTTTGTATCTTTAGACTCTTCTGGTTCATCTTGAACTTTTCTTAATAAAGATTCAATATGATTACCATAATCAATCGATTCATCAAACTCAAAAATAATTTCAGGTGTTTTGCGCAGGCGGATCCTCTGTCCCACTTCAGAACGGATGAATCCTTTTGCCTTCGCGAGGCCCTTAAGAGTGTTTTCTCTCTGGTCTTCCCCACCTAGAACGGTAATATACACTTTTGCCTGTTGTAAGTCCCCGGATACTTGTACGTCTGTAACCGTTACAAAGCCAATGCGTGGATCCTTTATTTTTCGTCCGATAATATCGCTGAGCTCTTTCTTCATTTGCTCGCTAACACGATTCGCACGATGGCTCATCAATATCACCTCTTATATTTCGTTAATGGTTATACGTTGAGACATAAGCCGTTCATAACGACTCGACTTGGGTTTCAAGCCGTTCCCACTCAGGAAAAGAATCCATGAATTTCAATGCATGTTCGATCTCTCTTTCACTCGCTGCTTTGGAGGAAGCGACGGCGACGATGGCGATCCTGGTCCGCTGCCAAACATCCTGATGCCCGATTTCAGCAACGGATACATTGAATTTTTGTTTAAGGCGGGACATGATCCTCTGCAGGACAGCCCGCTTTTCTTTTAATGAGTGAGAGTCATGAATCATGCACTCACATTCAACATATGTGATCATTTACGTGTGATTTCCTCCATGATGAAGGCTTCGATGACGTCGCCTTCCTTCACATCATTAAAGTTCTTAATCGTAATACCACATTCGTACCCTCTGGCTACGTCTTTTGCATCATCCTTAAAGCGCTTAAGGGCATCGAGTTCGCCTTCAAAGATAACGATTCCGTCACGGATGAGACGAACTCCGCTATCGCGAGAAATCTTACCTTCTGTTACATAGCTTCCCGCAATCGTACCAACTTTAGACACCTTAAATGTTTGACGGACTTCTGCCTGACCAATGATTTTCTCTTCAAACTCAGGATCAAGCATCCCCTGCATAGCAGCTTCGATTTCTTCCATGACCTTATAGATGATACGGTGTAAACGAATTTCCACACCTTCTGCTTCGGCCGTACGTTTTGCATTGACATCAGGTCGCACATTGAAGCCGATCACAATGGCATTTGAAGCAGACGCCAGTGTAATATCCGATTCATTGATCGCACCCACGCCTGTGTGGATGATACGGATATTGACACCTTCCACTTCAATCTTCATTAACGAAGCGGCGAGTGCCTCAACGGACCCTTGGACGTCCGCTTTCAGCACAAGGTTAAGGTCCTTCATTTCTCCCTGTTTCATTTGTTCGAACAGGTTCTCAAGGCTCACCTTGGACTTCTCTCCACGCTGTGCCTGAAGCGCTTGGGATGCACGTGCTTCCCCGACGGAGCGAGCGGTTTTCTCGTCTTCGAATACGACGAAACGATCCCCTGCTTGTGGAACATCATTCAACCCTGTGATTTCAACAGGAGCAGATGGACCGGCTTCTTTCACACGGCGGCCAAGGTCATTGACCATAGCACGGACACGCCCGAATGTATTACCTACTACAATTGGATCCCCTACTTTTAACGTTCCATTTTGAACGAGTAAAGTCGCAACTGAGCCACGGCCTTTGTCCAATTGAGCTTCAATGACTGTTCCTTGTGCAAGACGATCCGGATTTGCTTTAAGCTCTTCCACTTCACTTACAAGAACGATCATTTCAAGTAGGTTGTCGATCCCTTCACCAGATAATGCAGATAATGGAACGAAGATTGTGTCTCCACCCCATGCTTCAGGAACCAATTCATACTCTGTGAGCTCCTGCATTACACGATCCGGGTTGGCAGCTTCTTTATCCATTTTATTGACAGCGATGATGATCGGAACTTCAGCCGCTTTCGCATGATTGATTGCTTCAACCGTTTGAGGCATCACACCGTCATCGGCAGCTACTACAATGATAGCAATGTCCGTTACCTTGGCACCGCGTGCACGCATAGTCGTGAAGGCAGCATGCCCAGGAGTATCAAGGAAAGTGATTTTCTTTCCGTCCACTTCTACTTGGTAAGCCCCGATATGCTGGGTGATTCCGCCAGCTTCGCCTGCTGTCACTTTCGTGTTGCGGATTGAGTCAAGAAGCGTTGTTTTACCATGATCGACGTGACCCATGATGGTTACGACAGATGGACGTTCCACTGTTTGCTCTTCTGTATCTTCAGTGAAATACACTTCAAGATCCGTAGCATCTACCTTAATCTCTTCTTCCACTTCCACTCCGTATTCCCCAGCAATCAATTCAATCGAATCTTTATCCAGTTCCTGATTGATGGTTGCCATGACACCAAGCATGAACAGTTTTTTGATGATTTCAGATGGTTCTTTATGAAGCTTTTTGGCAAGTTCTGAAACCGTCAGTGATTCTGAGAATGTGATCTTTGATGGAAGCTCTTTTTTCTTCGCAGGCGTTTGCTGTTGTGGAGCCTGTTTGAAATTTTTATTCTGCTTATTATTTTGTTTGTTGTTTCTGTTTTTGTTGTTGTTGTTATTATTATTGAAGACCTTCTTCTCCTTTGATTGGTTCTGTTGATCGTGTTTTTTTCCTTCACGGCTTTTCGGTGCTGTCTTTACTTTCTCCTTGTTGGGAGCTTCTTCTGACTTCGCACTTGTTTTCGAATCTTTTTGGGCTGTTTTATTCCCCTGCCCTTTAGAATCACCTTTGTACATTGCGTCTAATTTCGTTACTGCGTCGTCTTCTATAGTTGCCATATGGTTTGATACCTCAATATTCAGTTGCTTTAATTTTTCGATCACATCTTTGCTTGAAACATTGTATTTTTTCGCATATTCATATACACGCATCTTGCTCATATGTTCACCCCCACTGAGATTCATCGAGCAGTTCGGATAATTTCCTGGCAAAGCCTGCATCCATGATGGCCACGACTACCCTGGCCTCTTTTCCGATGGCTTGACCTAAATCATGCCTGTTTTCCACTAAGCATACCGGGACATGATACGATTTACATTTGTCCGTGATTTTCTTGTTTGTATTAGCAGAAGCATCTTTGGAAAGAATGACAAGTTTCGCTCGTCCACTACGAACTTCTTTAATAACAAGCTCTTCACCTGAAATAATCTTACGTGCCCGATTCGCCAATCCTAAAAGTGACATCCAACGATTTTGATTCATACGCTAAACGTTACTCCTTTTCCACAAGGCTAATCAATTCATCGTAAAGAGATTCATCTATTTTCGCTTGTAATTGATTGGCTAAAGTATTTTTCTTTTTAGCTTGTAAAATGACGTCTTTATCCTTTGAGAGATAAGCCCCACGACCCGATTTCTTTCCCGTCGGATCGATGGAAACCTCCCCTTCTTTCGATCTTACAATACGTATCATTTCTTTTTTCGGTTTCATTTCACCCGTTGCCACACATTTGCGCAACGGGATCTTTTTATTTACACCCATCTTACCCACCTCTTAATCTTGATTTTCGAAATCAATATTTAAAGGCTCGTTGTCATACTCTTCCTCTTCATCCTGAGGCAAAAAGGCCTCTTCGCGAGGATATAGCCCTAGTTCGCGGGCATCTGTTTCACTCTTGATATCAATCTTCCAGTTTGTCAATTTAGCTGCAAGGCGAGCATTTTGACCACGTTTACCGATTGCAAGTGAAAGCTGATAGTCGGGAACCACGACTCTGGTTGCTTTGTCTTCTTCATTCACCTGGACATCCAATACTTTGGATGGACTCAAGGCATTGGCTACAAACGTCACAGGGTCCTCTGACCACTGGACGATATCGATCTTCTCGCCCTTTAATTCATTGACGATTGCCTGAACGCGCGCTCCTTTGGTTCCGACACATGCACCTACCGGATCGACTTCAGGATTTTCCGCATGCACGGAAATCTTAGAGCGGTCACCGGCTTCACGGGCAACTGATTTGATTTCCACTGTTCCGTCAAAGATTTCCGGAACCTCGATTTCAAATAATCGCTTTAATAATCCAGGGTGAGTTCTTGAAACAAAGATCTGAGGACCTTTTGTCGTCTTCTCCACCTTGGTGATGAATACTTTGATCCGGTCATGAGGTTTGTAAGTTTCGTTAGGCATTTGCTCACTCACCGGTAAGAGGGCTTCGATCTTCCCTAAAGCCACATAGATGAAACGATTATCCTGACGTTGAACGATACCTGTCATGATATCCTCTTCACGGTCCACAAACTCGGAATAGATGATTCCTCTCTCTGCTTCCCTCACTCGCTGAGTCACAACCTGCTTGGCTGTCTGAGCTGCGATCCGGCCAAAATCTTTTGGCGTCACTTCAAGTTCCACAACGTCCCCGACTTCATAGCTTGGATTGATTTCTGCGGCATCTTCAACTGAAATCTCAAGGCGGGAATCAAATACTTCATCCACGACTTCCTTCCGGGCGAAGACTCTCATCGTACCCGTATCAAGGTTAAGGTCTACACGGACATTCTGTGCTTGGTTAAAATTTCGCTTGTAAGCTGACACCAGGGCCGCTTCGATTGCTTCTATGATGACATCTCTTGCAATGCCTTTCTCTTTCTCTAAAACAGTAAGAGCATCTAATAACTGAGTGCTCATGGTGGTTTCATCCCCCTTTATAATGCGGTTAGTTCCTATGAAAATGTAACAGCCAAACGTGCGATGGCTATCTTATCTGTTGGAATTTCAACCTTCTTTTTTCGAGTCTTAATGGTTACTTCCAATGATAACTGGTCTGAAGTATAGGAAAGAAGTGTCCCTTCGAAGGCTTTTTCGCCGTTCAACGGCTCATACGTTTTTACATAAACGTTTTTGCCTATGGCTTTCTCGAAGTCCTTGTCTTTCTTTAAAGGACGTTCAGCCCCCGGTGAAGAAACTTCTAAAAAGTAATTATGAGGAATTGGGTCAATTTCATCTAACTTTTCACTAAGTCTTTCACTTACTATTCCGCATTCTTCAATGTCAACACCTGAATCTTTGTCGATGAATACACGAAGAAACCAATTGGATCCTTCTTTTACATATTCCATGTCGATGAGTTCCAAAGACATGTCATCTAAGATTGGTGTTACAATTTCTTCTACAAGTGTGGTTATTTTGCTCATACTTACCTCCTGGTCTATAGGAAAATCTTGCACCAAGACTAGAAATGATAGTTCAAAAAATCTCCATGTAATAACGAAAGAGTGGGGTGCGACCCCACTCTTCTACCTTTAGAGCTATCTTTAGTATTTCCAATAAAAATATACCATAATCAACATTTTTATGCAAACAATTCCCGTGATAGCGGTCTTAGAACAGGGATAATTGGTTCTTATCCGGCAAAGCTTCCAGGCAGCCGTGATTATCCAGATACTCAATGATGGTCTTTGAAACACGGCCCCTTTGCTGCAGGTCTTCCTTCGATAGAAATTCCCCATCCCCTCTTGCATTCACAATATTGATGGCAGCATTGGTACCAAGCCCCGGGATAGAGTTGAACGGCGGAATCAATGTGTCTCCATCGATCACAAATTCGGCTGCCTCTGAACGATACAGGTCTACTTTCTGGAACTTATAGCCCCGTTCGCACATTTCAAGGGCCAATTCCAGGACCGTTAACGTATTCTTTTCTTTCGGAGAGGCATCGAGGCCTTTACCATTGATTTCCTCGATCTTGGCTCTGACCGCCTGTGATCCCCTTACCATCGCTTCGATATCGAAATCCTCTGCACGGACGGTAAAGTAAGCGGCATAGTACAGGAGTGCATGATGCACTTTAAAGTATGCAATCCGTACAGCCATCAATACATAAGCGGCAGCATGGGCTTTCGGGAACATATACTTGATCTTCAAGCAGGAATCGATATACCAGTCAGGTACTCCGTTCTTCTTCATCTCTTCCACCCATTCATCCTGGAGGCCTTTTCCTTTACGCACAAATTCCATGATTTTAAAGGCAAGGGAAGGCTCAAGTCCTTGATAGATTAGATACACCATAATATCATCACGACAACCGATTACTTCGCTCAGATTACAGATGTTGTTATGGATGAGCTCTTGTGCATTTCCAAGCCACACATCGGTACCATGGGAAAGGCCTGAAATTTGGACCAGCTCGGAGAACGTTGTCGGTTTTGTATCCTCTAGCATCTGCCGGACGAATCTCGTACCGAATTCAGGGATTCCGAGTGTCCCGGTCTTACACATGATTTGATCTTCAGTCACACCAAGGGATTCAGTACCGCTGAAAATTTTCATTACCTCAGGGTCGTCTGTTGGAATCGTCTTGGGATCGATCCCGGATAAATCCTGAAGCATGCGGATGACGGTCGGGTCATCATGTCCCAGAATATCCAGCTTCAAGAGATTATCATGGATGGAGTGGAAGTCAAAATGCGTCGTTTTCCATTCCGAACCCGAATCGTCAGCCGGAAACTGTATCGGTGAGAAATCATAGATATCCATATAATCCGGTACTACGATGATCCCCCCTGGATGCTGTCCGGTCGTTCTCTTCACACCGGTGCATCCACTGACCAATCGATCAATTTCCGCCCCCCGGATTTGAAGCTGATTGTCATTCGCGTACCCTTTCACATACCCGTAGGCGGTCTTTTCCGCTACTGTACCGATTGTACCTGCCCGATACACATTATCCTCACCGAACAGAACCTTTGTGTAGTTGTGGGCATTCGGCTGATACTCCCCTGAGAAGTTCAGATCGATATCCGGAACCTTGTCCCCTTTAAATCCAAGGAAGGTTTCAAAAGGAATGTCGTGCCCGTCTTTTCTATAAGGAACGCCGCAATCAGGGCAGTCCTTATTTGGCAGGTCGAATCCTGATCCCACCGATCCATCATCAAAGAACTCGGACTTCTTGCAGGACGGACAAACATAATGAGGAGGCAGTGGATTCACTTCCGTGATTTCCGTCATCGTCGCTACAAAAGAAGACCCCACCGATCCACGTGAACCGACCAGATATCCGTCATCCAAAGATTTCTTCACCAGCTTATGCGAAATTAAATAGATGACAGCGAAACCATGTCCGATGATACTCTTTAATTCTTTTTCAATTCTGGCTTCGACGATCTCTGGAAGCTCTTCTCCGTAGATGCTCTTCGCCATGGCATAGCTCATCCGGCGCATTTCTTCGTCTGCACCTTCAATCTTCGGCGTATAGAGGTCATCTCTGATCGGTTTGATGACGTCTACCATATCGGCGATCTTATTGGTATTATCGACAACGATCTCTTTAGCCGTATCTTTCCCGAGGAAGGAGAAGGCATCCAGCATTTCATTCGTTGTTCTGAAGTGAACGTCAGGGAGCTCATGGCGGTTAAGCGGGTTGGCTCCTCCCTGTGATCCAACGAGAATCTTCCTATAAATCTTATCTGTCTCATTTAAATAATGGACATTTCCTGTAGCCACTACAGGCTTATCCAGCTTTTTGCCAAGTTCGACGATATTTCCGATGATATCTTCAAGGTTCTTCTCGCTCTGTACAAGGTCTAATTCGATTAAATGCTGATATACCGCTTTCGGATGAACTTCGAGATAATCATAGAATTGAGCCGTTTCCTCGACTTCTTCTTTACCTTTCTGCATCATCCCTTCGAAAACTTCCCCTTTATCACAACCGGATCCGACCAGGATCCCCGTACGGTACTTCTGCAGTTGGGATCGAGGGATTCTTGGAACGCGGAAGAAATAATTCATATGAGATATGGAGACAAGCTTATACAGATTTTTCAATCCTTCTTCCGTCTGGGCAATCAATGTACAGTGATACGGCCTTGATCGCTTATAGGCATCGCCTTTTCCCATATAGTCATTGAATTGATTATGATTCGTGATCCCCTTTTCCACGGCGTCTTTCAGCATTTTAAGCAACAGGTACCCGGTCGTTTCTGCATCATAGATCGCTCTGTGATGCTGGGTCAATTCGATATCGAATTTCTTGGCTAATGTATTCAGCCTGTGATTTTTAAACTGTGGATATAGAAGTCTTCCCAGCTCCAGTGTGTCAATGACGGGATTGGTTGCCTTCTGGATACCGGCTTTTTGATAGCCGGCATTCAAGAAGCCCATATCGAATGATGCATTATGGGCGACCAGGATATCATCCCCCACCCATTTATGATATTTGTGAAGGACGTCATTTATCTCTGGAGCCGTCTGTACCATGTCATCGGTAATCCCCGTTAATTCGATCGTTGTAGCAGATAACGGATGATGAGGATTGGCGAATGACTCGAATTTATCAATGACCTCTCCATCCTTTATTTTCACCGCTGCGAGTTCTATGATGGTGTCGTATACAGCGGAAAGTCCGGTCGTTTCCACGTCAAATACAATATAGGTGCTGTCTTCAAGTGGAAGGTCCCTGTCATTATAGGCGATCGGTACACCGTCATCGACAAGGTTCGCTTCCACTCCGTAAAGAAGTTTAATATCGTTTTTCTTACTTGCGTTGTAAGCTTCAGGGAATGACTGTGCCACTGCATGATCGGTTATCGCAACCGCTTTATGCCCCCATCTCTTCGCCTGGGCGACCAGGCTTGCCACTGAAGAAACAGCATCCATTTGACTCATTGGGGTATGCATATGAAGCTCTACTCTTTTTTCATCTGCAGGGGCGGTGTCGAGTCTTAGAACCGGCTTGATTTCATTTACATCATTGGCAATCATCACGAGGTCGCGTACAAAGGTATCGTTTTGAATGCTTCCACGGCAGCGGACCCACATCCCTTTTTTCATATTGTTCATAACCGCTGCGTCCTCTTTATCCCTGGAGAACATCTTGACCAGGATAGAGCTTGAGTAATCGGTCACTTTAAAGGTAAGCAGGGTACGTCCGCTTCTGAGTTCCCTTGTCTCACAATCGAACACATACCCTTCAATAGCGATACGACGCTCCTCATCATAAATTTCTTCAATTTTGCGGAAGTCGGCATCGTCTTTAATTGTAAGACCGAGCATGAATGGTCCGCTTGGTGCATCACTTGCACCCTCTTTTTCGGCTTTTTCCATTTCAATTAGAGCCTGTTTCGCTCTTTCCTGGTCCTCTTTCAGCTTTTCTTCCAAAAATTTCTCATACTCATTGCTCTGTTCCTCAACCTGACTTACCTCTGCATCCAGGACCAACTTGGGAAAACCGAAGTTTTCAAATGTCGAGGTGATCATCTCACCATATTTTCTTTTCAGCTGAGTAGCTTCTGTATCATTCGAAGCCTGAACGATGATTTTGTTTCCATTGATCTTAGGCTTTTGAGTATTTAATAATTTTAATAAGGGCGGAGATATTCCCTGGATCTCCTTCACACAGTCCTGCCAGTAATCCAAGATATGCTGATCCGTCACATTGGGATTCAACACTTTAATCGTATAGCCCACATTTGCGATATGTTTAAAGGATGTTTGAAGTGCAATGGAAAATTTACTCCACACGTTACAAGGGATGATTTCTTCAAACGTGAAATGAAAATGCCATTTCTTTTCCTTTCGGTATACAGCCAATTTTTCAATCTCAGCGTGCCTGAAATACTGAACAAAGGCATCCTCCGTTAAGCCTAACTGTTGAAGCAACAGTTGAAACCTTTCTCTTTTGCCCAGGGGCTTTTCTTCCATAGTCGTTTTCCCCCATTTCTACTCGTATATCATTTTGTTTACAGAATAAAAAGGGCTGACAGCAAAAGGATTGCCTCCTTTAAAGTCGAGCCCTTTTTAGATTTAAAAATCAAGAAAGAGTTTTGAATAGTTCTTGCAGCTTGGATGACAGTTCATCTTTATGAACCTCGAACATTTCTCCGGTTTTTCTTACCTTTACTTCAACAATTCCCTCTCCCGCTTTCTTCCCGACCGTTATGCGGATAGGAAGGCCTATCAGATCTGAATCAGCAAATTTCACTCCTGGACGTTCAGCTCGATCATCCATTAATACATCATATCTGTTTTCTTTGAAAGAGTCATATAATTCGTTTGCAAGTGCCGCTTGTGCTTCATCCTTCATATTAATCGGGATTAAATGAAGATCATATGGAGAGAGATTCGTTGGCCATAGTAGACCTTTATCATCATTGAATTGCTCTGCCACGGCAGCAAGTGTACGGGAAACTCCGATTCCATAACAGCCCATGATGATGGATTGAGACCGGCCATTTTCATCCAGGAATGAGCTTCCCAGAGCGTCGGAATATTTCGTTCCCAGTTTGAAAACATGTCCTACTTCAATCCCTTTTGCGAAGACAATCGTGCCGTTTCCGTCCGGTGAAGGATCCCCTTCCTGAATGAAACGGAGATCTGCATAACTGGATACCTCAAAATCACGTTCAGGGTTTACATTTTTGAAATGATACCCTTCTTCATTGGCACCTGTTACCCCATTGCGAATGTATTTGACTGCCTGGTCCGCTACGATCTTCACGCCTGGTGCAGAAGGACCGATCGAACCAATTTCGCATCCCGTGATTTCTTTCGTTTCCTCGGCTGAAGCTAATTCGACCACATCGGCACTTAAAAGATTCTTCACTTTGATATCATTAATTTCGTGATCACCACGGGACAACACCAATACGTACTCATCGTCGACTTTAAATAAAAGCGATTTAATGCATTGATCCTTTTCGACAGATAAGAAGGTGGCCACTTCTTCAATGGACTTACTCTCCGGTGTTGAAACCTTTTCTAATGGGAGCATCTCTTCGGATGATGTGGTGTATGAATCCGAGACTTCTGCCATTTCGATATTCGCTGCATAATCCGATGAATCAGAGTAGGCAATCGTATCTTCTCCAACGTCTGATAACACCATGAACTCATGTGTATCCTTACCACCCATGGCACCGGAATCAGCGATGACCGCCCTGAAATTCAAGCCGAAGCGACTGAAGATGTTAGAGTAGGCTTGAAACAATGCGTTGTATGTTTCGTCCAGGCTTTCAAATGAAGAATGGAAGGAGTATGCATCCTTCATGATGAACTCTCTTCCCCTTAAAAGACCAAAACGCGGACGTTTTTCATCCCGGAATTTCGTTTGGATCTGATACATGGTGAGGGGAAGGCGCTTGTAAGATTTGATTTCGTCCCTTACTAAGCTTGTTATGACTTCCTCATGAGTGGCTCCAAGGGCAAACTCCCGATCATGACGATCATTCATTCTCATCAATTCCGGTCCATATGTGCCCCAACGACCGGATTCCTTCCAAAGCTCGGATGGTTGAAGTGCTGGCATAAGCATTTCAACAGCACCGGCCGCATCCAGTTCTTCACGGATGACCTCTTCTACTTTTTTCAATACTTTTTTTCCTAGCGGTAAAAAGCTGTATATACCACTTGCATTTTGTCTGATGTACCCTGCACGCAAGAGAAGCTGATGACTCTTGATTTCTGCATCAGCAGGCGTTTCTCTCAGCGTAGGGATGAATGTATTTTGCTGCTTCATTTACTAGCACCTCAGTTACCCTATATATTATTTATGTAGTGTAGGAATTTCCTTCTCACTATTTTAACTTAAATCAACAGGCAGTGACACCCTCATTTTTTGATTACTGAGGGAGAAACTGCCTGCTTTGTTTAATAGGATTGATTTAAAAGCGGTTTTATAATTCTGTTACTTTAAAGCAGCGAGTAGAGGTTGATTTCCACTCCAGGTGCTCGCTTTCCGNNCTTCCGCTCCAATCAACTTTAAAGGTTAAACTTATTACTATTTACAACCAAAATCCTTAAATATGACATCTTTTGAAAGTGTACAATGCAGAATTCACTTTTTTTCATATTATAAGACTCTATAATGACAGCCTAATAATTAGGTAAGCGTAACTGCCCAGACTCCATTTGGTCTGAGCATGGTCCACCAGCTGAACAGGCATCCTACACTTCCAATACAAATTAATAAATCTGCTCAGTACATCCATTAAAGGAAAACTACTTTTATAAGAAAAATCTTTGTATGTCATTCCATGTGACGACGAGCATGAGGACCATGAGGAGGGCAAATCCGACGAAGTGGACCATGCCTTCCATTTGTCGATCCACAGGCTTTCCTCTTACCGCTTCCACGGCGAAGAATAGAAGTCTTCCTCCATCAAGTGCTGGGATCGGTAATAGATTCATGATTCCCAGGTTGATGCTAAGGATGGCTGCCCATCGCATTAAATAGTATATTCCCGATTTCGCCACTACATCTGTTGACTGATAGATCCCGACAGGTCCCGATAGGGCATCGATGGAAAATTCTCCCGACACCAGCTTTCCTAGTAATACAAAAATCATTTTGGTCCATTCGTAGGTTTGCTGGGCGCTGTTCGATACGACTTTGAGCGGTGACTTCTCCACAGGACTGTGGACCCCGATGATTCCAATTTCTTCCCCTTCGATTTCCTGAGGCTTCGGTGTAACAGGAATCTCAGCATTCGAGCCATTACGGTCGACATTGAATCGAAGCTCATCCCCCGGATGCTTCTGGATGATCGTCACGATATCATCCCAAGTGGAAATTTCTTTCCCGTCGATGCTCAGGACGACGTCATTCTTTTGGAGCCCTGCCTCTTTCGCTGCCCCGTCTTCTGTCAATTCACCAAGGACAGGATCGTTTGTCGGAACACCTTGTAACAGGCCGACAAGGATAAAGATGAAGAAGGCCAGAATAAAATTAAATAACGGACCGGCAAAGATGGCCAGCGCCCTTTGGGGGAGGGACTTGGAAGCGAATTGTCGATCCCATGGGGCTATCTGGGTTTCTACGCCATCTTCAATGAATACAGCGTCCCTTGAAATAGAGAAGGTTTTTAAGTCTTCCCCGTCTTCCTCATATCCACGGATATGCAGTTTATGTTCAAGGTCTGCTTCTTCTACTTCAACGACACGGATATTCGGATAGCGATCTTTGTTATTCAAGACAATTTTCACAATCTTCTCGTTCTGGTCCAGTACAAGACCCACACGATGCCCTGCCTTGAGTTCCACCATTTCCGGATCTTCCCCTGCCATTCGTACAAATCCCCCGAGAGGCAATAAGCGAATGGTGTAGGTTGTCTCATTCTTCTTATAAGAAAACACTTTAGGACCGAATCCTATGGCAAATTCGCGGCACAGAATGCCGGCACGTTTGGCGAAAATCAAATGCCCCAGCTCGTGAAAAAATACTAAAGCACCGAAAATAACAATAAAGGCAATCACCGTTTGCAAATAAAAAACCACCTTTTTAATAACCTGTTGATAACAGATTTAAATGTTAAAGTATACACGCAAAAAACATGTCCACTATCATTCTACGTTTCAGATACTGTAAACATGCGCAGTTCCTTCCCTACACCCAGCTCGAAACGAGTCTTCGGGTCTGCCTGTCTATTTCATGTATGGTTTCGAGATCAGGTCTATGTATAACCTGGTGGGCACTCATAGCCTTCTCAATATATGTTTCAATATCGAGGAAGGATATTTTATTATCCAGGAACAGGGCAACGCTCGCTTCATTTGCAGCATTTAAGACCGTCGTCATACTGCCACCGATCCGTCCTGCTTCATAGGCGAAAGCGAGACACCGAAAGCGATTCAGGTCCATTTCTTCAAAATGAAGCTTTCCGATTTCGACCAAATCCAGTCTCTTTCCCTTTCTCTGAAGTCTGTCAGGAAACGTCAGGGCATATTGGATCGGCACACGCATATCCGGTGTGCCCAGCTGTGCCATGACAGAAGAGTCGTGGAATTGTATCATCGAGTGGATGATGCTTTCTCTATGCTGTACGACGTCTATTTGATCGTAAGGAATATCAAATAACCAATGAGCCTCGATGACCTCCAGTCCTTTGTTCATCATGGAGGCTGAGTCGATGGTGATCTTCGCCCCCATTGACCAGTTTGGATGATTCAACGCTTCATGTACCGTCACTCCAACCAATTCATCCCTTGTCCGGTCCCTGAAACTGCCACCTGATGCCGTAATGATCAACTTTTCGATATTCTTTTCCTTTTCACCTTGAAGTGCCTGGAAAATGGCGGAATGTTCACTGTCAACGGGCAGCAGTGGCGTCCCTTTTTCCCTTGCCGCTTCCATTACAAGGTGGCCGGCTGTCACCAAAGTTTCCTTATTGGCAATCGCAATCGTTTTCCCTGCCTCAATGGCTTGTAGTGTAGGGTATAAACCGACACTGCCAAGTACTGCATTCACGAGGACGTCTGCATCCTGGTGACACGCTACTTCCACAAGGCCTTCTTCCCCATGGAGAACCTTCACCTTGGAAGGGAATTCCCTGGATAATGCATCAGCATCTTCCTTGTGCTGAACAGAAACGAGCCGGGGACTGAATTCCATGATCATCTTTCTGGCTTCTTGTATATTTTTGCCAACAGACATGGCCGTTAGTTTGAATTCTTCTGGATGCTCCCGGATCACATCCAGGGTCTGAATCCCAATCGAACCCGTAGCACCCATCAAGCTGATTTTCTTCAACTGCCTCACACCTCCCAATTGAAACCTTTCACTTTTATCAGTCTACGTTATAACAAAAAGTGAAGAAGGGGTAATACGAATAGTAAACTATCGAATCGATCAAGCATACCACCGTGTCCTGGCAGTAAATGTCCTGAATCCTTCACTTTATAATGTCTCTTTAAGGCAGATTCCACTAAATCCCCTACTTGTCCAAAGACAGAAAGAATGGCCGTCACGATAACAAGCTTAGGGATGGACATTTCAAGGTCTGTGAAAAACGTCATGATGACTCCGACTATGACGGCACAAACAATGCCTCCAACGAAGCCTTCTATAGTTTTATTCGGACTGATTTCAGGCCAGAGCTTCTTTTTCCCCATTGCCCTGCCGATAAAATAAGCACCGGAATCAGTTGCCCAAATGATAAATAACGCATAAAAGACAAACTGTACGCCTTCTTCCAGTCTGATTTCCATGAAGTAATAGAAACCGATCCCAACATATAAAACACTTAATAGTGAATACGCCACATCATCGTAATTAAAACGATTCTTTGTCGCCACCGTATACGTTAAAAATAATAACACGGCCAGAAATGCCAACTCAATCTTGGAGTAACCGAAATCTGCTATGATCCCGATTGTTTCCGTCGGAATGAGGAACACCCATAAAAGAGCGAGGGATAGTAAGCCCGGAATGGTAAAAATCCATTGCCCCCTCATCTTCAATGCTTCATATAAACTGATAGAAGCGATCAGATACATCAGAATGATGAATGGTGTTTCACCAAAAATGATGATTGGTAAAAATATTGCTGCCGCTACCACTGCGGTAATGATTCTTTGTTTCATCAGGATTCCTCGCTTTGTAACCCACCAAATCTTCTTGAACGACCTTGATATGCTTCTATGGCTTCCGTTAAATGTTCCTTGCCGAAATCCGGCCATAGTACATCTGTAAAAAAGAACTCCGTATAGGCCAATTGCCAAAGCATAAAGTTACTTAAACGGATTTCTCCACTCGTTCGAATAAGCAGGTCTGGATCTTTTAAATCTTTTGTCATCAAATAATTTGAAAATACTTCTTCATTTATTTCGTTCTCATCTAGTATTCCATTCTGCACATCTTTTAAGACATGTTTCATGGAATCGATAATTTCTGACCGGCTGCCATAATTCAAAGCAAAGTTCAGGATAAGCCCGTCATTATGCTTTGTCGCTTCCATGGCCTTTGTAACGGCTGCCTTCGTATGATTTGGCAAGGCATCCGGTGAACCCATCATTTTCACTTGTACATTTTCTTCAACTAATTCAGGAAGAAACGTGCCTAAAAATTCCTCTGGCAATTTCATAAGAAACTCGACTTCCATTTTAGGGCGTTTCCAGTTCTCTGTCGAAAAAGCATATAAGGTCAAGGCTTCGAGTCCCAGTTCATTTGCCAATTTGGTGATCCTCCGAACGCACTTCATGCCTTCATGATGTCCGGCCACCCTTGGCAAAGCCCTCTTTTTGGCCCATCGCCCATTACCATCCATAATGATTGCTATATGACCCGGAATCGGGTGTTTGAGTAGTTCTTGAAATCGACCATCCACTTCCTCTGAAGTTTGTTGTCGTTTCCATTGCTTAAGCTTGTTTAGCATAAAAAATCCTCCACCAACAATCCAAAAAATATTTGCCCTTACTATCATATCAAAAAACAGGGAAGATATCTTTAAGAAAATAGATTATGTATATCCATATAAGCATTTGAACATTTCGGTCTGGTCGTTCGCCCCGTCCCGAAAAGACCAAAACGTTCTATCAGAGAAAAGGAAAACGATTTTGGGTTAAAGTAGAGCGTTCCTGTCCATAAACAAAAACAAAGGGACCGGCCCATAAGGAATATGAGTTCACTTATTGGCCAGCCCCTTAGGATTCGTTTATGAAAGATTAAACTTCCAGCATTTCTTGTTCTTTATCTTTTGCGATGTTATCGATCTTGACGATGCTTTCGTCGGTTGCTTTTTGAACATCATCAGAGTATCCACGAAGATCATCTTCAGTGATGTCGCCGTTTTTCTCTTTTTTCTTAAGTTCATCGTTGGCATCGCGGCGGATATTCCGGATGGCGACCTTGGCATCTTCGGCTTCTTTTTTCACAAGCTTTACAAGTTCCTTACGGCGCTCTTCCGTTAAAGCAGGTACGACGATACGGATGATATTCCCATCACTTGTCGGCGTGATCCCAAGATCTGACTTCATGATCGCCTTTTCAATATCTCCCAAAGCCGATTTGTCGTAAGGCTGTATGACAAGCATGCGGGCTTCAGGAATCGAAATACCTGCTAATTGATTGACCGGTGTCGGTGCACCATAGTAATCAACATTGATCTTATCCAGCAGTGATGCGTTAGCTCTACCCGCGCGGATACTTGCTAACTCACGAGAAAATGTTTGAATGGCTTTTGTCATTCTTTCCTTTGCATTTGCAATGATCGTACTTGGCATTATGATTTCCCCCTAACGATTGTACCAATATTTTCACCAGTGATGGCTCTCTTGATATTCCCATCCTCCATAATAGAGAATACAATAAGTGGAATATCATTGTCCATACATAGAGAAGACGCTGTTGAATCCATTACAGCTAAACCTTCTTTCAGAACATCTAAATAGGAAAGTTCTTCATATTTAACAGCCGTTTCATCCTTCTTAGGATCTGCTGAGTATACACCATCTACGTTGTTCTTAGCCATAAGGATCACTTCTGCCTCGATTTCAGCCGCCCGGAGCGCTGCCGTCGTATCTGTCGAGAAGTAAGGATTACCGGTACCTGCTGCAAAAATCACAACACGCTTCTTCTCTAAGTGACGGATCGCTCTGCGTCTGATATAAGGCTCTGCCACCTGACGCATATCAATCGATGTTTGAACCCTTGTCTCGATACCCAACTGTTCAAGGCTGTCTTGAAGGGCCAAAGAGTTCATAACGGTAGCAAGCATGCCCATGTAGTCTGCAGATGCACGATCCATCCCCATTTCACTACCTATCTTACCACGCCAGATATTACCTCCGCCAACGACAACTGCCACCTCAACATCAAGTTCAGCAATTTCTTTTACTTCTTCTGCTACATTTTTAATGACAGTAGGGTTGATTCCGAAGCCATCATCACCCGCTAATGCTTCTCCACTAAGTTTCAGAACGACACGTTTATATTTTGGAACGCTCATGGGAACCTCCATAAAATAGAATTTTTCTTGAAAAATAGGGAACACGCTAGGTGTTCCCTACTAAGAATTGTTTAACTTTAGCTGTTCTTATTTGTTTACTTGGTTCATTACTTCTTCAGCGAAGTTTTCTTGACGCTTCTCAAGACCTTCTCCTACTTCGTAACGCGTGAAATCAGTCAAAGTAGCTTTATTTGCTTCAAGGTATTGACGTACTTTTTGATCTGGATTCTTAACGAATGTTTGATCTAAGATACAGATATCCTCAAAGTATTTCCCAAGACGGCCTTCCACCATTTTTTCAACGATGTTTTCAGGCTTTCCTTCGTTTAATGCTTGTTGCTTAAGCACTTCACGCTCACGCTCTACTTCTTCTGCAGAAACTTGATCACGTGACACATACTTAGGATTCAATGCTGCAGCATGCATGGCAACATCTTTCGCGACGCTTGCATCAGTAGTGCCTTCAACTACTGTAAGTACCGCGATGCGGCCACCCATGTGAAGGTATTCACCGAACGCAGCGTTATCACCTTTTGTACGGATTTCAAAACGGCGAAGCGTGATTTTTTCTCCGATTTTTGCGATGGCAGCATTGATGAATTCATTTACAGTTGAACCATTAGCCATTTTTTGCTCAAGTGCTTCTTCAACAGATGCAGGCTTGTTTGCAAGAAGGTGGTCAGATAGTTCTTTAACAAGGTTTTGGAAGTTTTCGTTTTTCGCAACGAAATCTGTTTCTGCGTTCACTTCAAGGATGATTGCAGTGTTTCCTTCACTTGCGATGTAAGTAGTACCTTCTGCTGCGATACGATCAGCTTTTTTAGCGGCTTTTGCAATTCCTTTTTCACGTAGGAAGTCAATTGCTTTGTCCATATCTCCGTCAGTTTCTGTTAACGCTTTTTTACAATCCATCATTCCAGCGCCAGTTTTTTCACGAAGTTCTTTAACCATTTGTGCAGTAATTGCCATAGTGGGTTTCCTCCTTAGTTTGACTATGTAGACTTTGATCACCGTTTGGTGAAAGTCATAAAATTTACTGCCTCTGTAGTAGAGTGCAGTAGATGTGAATACTCTTTAAAAAAAGGTGATAAGGGTAAGCCCTCTTATCACCTTTCATTCATTACTCAGCTGCTACAGCTGCTTCTTCACCTTGCTTAGCTTCTAGGATAGCGTCAGCCATTTTACCTGTAAGAAGCTTTACTGCACGGATTGCATCGTCATTCGCAGGAATGACAACATCGATTTCATCCGGATCACAGTTTGTATCAACGATACCCACGATAGGGATATGAAGTTTACGCGCTTCAGCTACAGCGATACGCTCTTTACGAGGGTCGATGATGAATAATGCATCAGGTAGCGTGTTCATATCTTTGATTCCGCCTAAGAATTTAACTAAGCGTTCATGTTCTTTTTTAAGTTGTACTACTTCTTTCTTCGGAAGTACTTCAAACGTTCCGTCTTCTTCCATCTTCTCGATGTTTTTAAGACGTGTAATACGTTTTTGGATTGTTTCGAAGTTTGTAAGTGTTCCACCTAACCAACGTTGGTTGATGTAGTACATACCAGCACGTTCTGCTTCTTCTTTAACAGACTCTTGTGCTTGTTTCTTTGTTCCAACGAAAAGAACTTTACCGCCGTTACCAGCTAATTCTTTCACGAAGTTATAAGCTTCTTCAACCTTTTTAACTGTTTTTTGAAGGTCGATGATGTAAATGCCGTTACGCTCAGTGAAGATGTATCTCTTCATTTTTGGGTTCCAACGGCGAGTTTGGTGTCCGAAATGTACACCAGCTTCTAGCAATTGTTTCATAGAAATTACTGACATGTGTGTTTCCTCCTAAATGGTTTTTGTTTTCTCCTCCGTTTCCGTCATCTTGTAGTAGAAACTATTCAACTTAAATAGCACCATCTACCTCAATCGAGAAACGTGTGTAATAACACCATGAATACTATAGCATACCTGCTTCAGCCAATCAAGGACTTCCTACATGATTTGACGAAATTTTAGCAGCAGCTCGATTTCTGTCTTACCTTTCCCAACAGATTTAGCTATTTCTTCGATTGACATCCCCTTTTTCTTCATAGAGATGACCTGTTGAATAAGTGGATCTTGATCCGGTTCCACCGGCATTTCAACCCCTCGGTCGGTGAGTACCGTTTTATCTTCATGCATCTGTTGATAAGCTTGTGAAGCGCGTTTATAACCTGTACCCGTCCATTTTGTGGTCTTTGTATACTGGGGAGAATCATGCTGATCATTCTCTTCAGTTGGGCGAGCCACCTGTTTGCTTTTATAATCCTGTGTTTTAAAACTTCGTATGAATTCATCGTTTTGTTCTTTCATCTCGACCAAATATGTTGAAATGACATCTTCCATTTCAGCAAGGATCTTTTTTTGATCTTTTTCCATGTTTAGAAAACGATTTTGCCTTGAGTATAAAATGACGACCGAAAGCAAGGAAATGATATTGAGAAGAAAGGATATAAAAAGCAGGAACGTAACCATGTCATCACCTTCGTTTGTTTGATTTCACTTCATGTTTTACCATTTCCGATTATTCCGGAGAAGTAAAAGGACTGCTCCCATCAGTATGTTCAGGGACAGTCCATCAGTCGATAGTTTCAGGGTCCTTTTAGATATATTCATCTACACATTATTTAAGAGCCCAGGAGATTTCGTAATTTAAAAACGGATTTTGAATGGATTTGTGAGATTCGGGAAGTGGATAACTTCATGACTTCTCCGATTTCAGTCAGTGTAAGTTCTTCCTTGTAGAATAAACTTAACACAAGCTGCTCTTTCTCTGAAAGAGTCAGGATCGTTTTCTCTAATTCGTTCAGTTTTTCACTCTTCAATACTTCTTCTTCAGGTGAGATCGTTTTGTGATCTTTAATAGAGTAGTTTTGAGATTCGTGGTCGTCATCAGTCAATTGCTCATCCATAGAAAGGACATTGGCAAAGAAATGCTCATTTGTGGTTTGGTAAACTTCTTCAGGCGTCATTTCCAAAGAAGCAGCAACTTCTTCTGCGGTCACATGGCGTAAAAGTGTTTGTTCGAGTTCCACGGTCTTTGCCTCTATTTTCTTCGCCCGATCCCTTGTAGAGCGTGGGAGCCAGTCTTCTTTTCTAAGCCCGTCCAGAATGGCGCCCCTCACCCGGAACGAAGCATATGTATCAAACTTTAAATCTCTCGTAGGGTCAAACTTCTGAAGGGCATCCAGTAATCCCATCAACCCAAGACTCTTAATATCTTCTCTCGAGACGTTCCTTGGCAGCCCAACGGAAATTCGCTGAACATGATACGACACAAGGGGCATGTATTTTTTCACTAACATGTCTCCGGCTTCGGTATCACGACTGTTAATCCATTTCTCCCAATATTGTTGTTCATCTGTTCGAGTGGGTTGTTGAGACATAAGAATCCTCCTTGCTAACTATTTTCGTCCATGGAAACATGTGGCTTCTTTGTTGATTCGACTGAATATTATCCATTACTCCTGCTTCACAAATCCTTTGTACCTTCATTGACCGTCCGGACTTTAAGAATCCCAGTGGAAGTGAAGAATTCAATGGTTCTCCCTTTGTTGCCCCCTAAATCCTCTGCCACAACCGGCACTCCGTATTTCAAGAGGACTTGCTTTACGGCTTCTGCATTTCTTGGACCGATCCTCATCACGTCACTCTTGGATTGAAATTGAAACATCTGGGCACCGCCGGCCATTTTGCATTGAAGTCTTTTCATACTGGCTCCCTGTGCTTTGAGCTGCCGAATGAGCTCTTCAATACCTGTGTCGGCGTACTTGGCAGGATTCGGCACCGCTTCATTTCCAATCGATGAATGCGGAAGCATCACATGCACCATCCCGGCCAGTTTGATGAACTCATCGTACAGGACGACTCCGATGCACGATCCAAGGCCCGAGGTACGGATCGATCCGCTTGCAACAATATTCATATCTGCAATCCCGACCTTTACAACGGTGCTGGTATCTATCATAGCTCTACACCCAGGGATTGAAAAATGATTTCAAACGAATCCGGATCAGGCAAGAGGAAAAAGTGCCCCTTTACACTTTCGGACTCTTCTACTTCGTCTTCCTTCAAGGCAGTGTCTATGACAATGGCATAATCGCTTACCTGGGATATTTCCAATAATCCGAAACCGATGATCGCACCTGCCATGTCAACGGATAAAGCAGGAACAGACGGGAAAAGCTTCAGATGTGTAAAGTCAGACAGTGAAGACAAATATGAACCCGAAAGAATATTCCCAAGTTCCTGCATGGCAGACAACCCCAGTTCTGAATAAGGAGGGTCGCTAAAAGAAAAGGAACGATCATGAATCATCGTCCTGATATACATGGACGCCTGTTCAAGTGGCAATAAAAAGAACATACTTCCCGGCGCTTCCCCTTCAATCCGTAAGAACACGCTTACGACAACATTGTCAGGTCCGCCTGCCATGTCCATCATTTCATCAAATGAAACGACTTGAACGCTCGGTACTTTCATATCTATTTTTTTGTCAAGAAGGGTGGAAAGGGCCGTCGCTGCATGACCAGCCCCGATATTTCCTATTTCTTTCAATATATCCAAGTGCATCGACGTTATCTTTTTTTCATAACCCACACGATTCGCCTCCCTCAGATGGATTGAAGTATTTTATCTAAATGAAGGAGAATCAGAAGCCTTTTGTTTTGCTTTACGACTCCACCGATGTACTCAGCTTCGACGACACCCACTACATCAGGTGAAGGTTCGATCGATTCTTTGGAAACATCCAGCACATCATTGGCAGCATCGACGATCAACCCGACTTCTTTATCCTCCAATCCTGCGATGATCACACGCGTGCTCTCCGTAGGCTCCGAGGCTGGTAATTCAAACCTGCTCCTCAAATCAATGATTGGTGTTACCACCCCGCGCAAGTTGATCACACCCTTAACATAGGAGGCGGTTCTTGGAACTCTTGTAATATGTTCGAGCTTCTCGATTGATCGTACCTGATTCACTGGAATCGCATATTCCTTATCCACCAATTGAAATACGATAAGCTTTAAGTCTTCTGCTGTATCTGTCACAACACTCATTACCCTTACCCCCTATTTTATTAACGCATTACAATCAACGATCAGCGCTACCTGTCCATCTCCCAAAATGGTCGCACCGGAAATGGCAAATACATCATTTAAATAATTCCCTAAGGATTTCAATACAACCTCTTGCTGACCAATAAAGGAATCAACGACCAATCCCGCCATTTTCTCACCTTTTCGAACGATGACGACAGAATATAATTCTTCCTCCGTTGAATGTTTCGGTACTTCAAATACATCTTGAAGGAACAGTAACGGCACAACTTTCCCTCTGAAGTCGATCACACTCTGATTGTGCGCCTTCATGATTTCTTCCTTTTTCACAATCGCTGTCTCGATAATGGAAGAGAGAGGGATGGCATACTTTTCTTCTTCGATTTCAACAAGCATGACAGAGATGATGGATAAAGTGAGTGGTAACTGGATAGAGAACAGCGATCCCTGTCCTACTGTGGAGTCAATTGTAATGGAACCACCTAAGGACTCAATCGTCGCTTTCACCACATCCAATCCTACACCCCTGCCGGAAATATCGGAAATCTGTTCAGCTGTAGAAAATCCCGATGCCAATATGAGCTCGTAGATTTGTCGATCTGATAACGTCTGGGCCGTTTCTTCCGACACAATCCCTTTTTGGATCGCTTTCGTTAGGACCCTCTCTTTATTGATTCCTGCTCCATCATCTTCAAGTTCAATAAAGACATGATTTCCACTGTGATACGCTTTAAGCTTGACGGTTCCCTGTTCGGGCTTTCCGTTTTTCACACGGACTTCAGGCATTTCAATGCCGTGATCCAAGGCGTTCCGTATTAAATGGACGAGGGGATCGCCGATTTCATCAATCACCGTGCGGTCAAGTTCCGTTTCAGCACCGATGATTTCCAATTCGATTTTTTTATTCAAATCTCTTGCAAGCTGCCTGACCATACGTGGAAAGCGGTTAAATACGGTTTCTACAGGTACCATGCGCATATTGAGGATAATGTTTTGCAGGTCTCCTGAAATCCTTGTCATTCTTTCCACGGTTTCATTTAGCTCGGGGTTATTCAAGTCCTTGGAAATTTGTTCTAACCTGCCTCGATCGATGACAAGTTCCTCGAAAAGATTCATGAGGACATCCAGCCGTTCAATGTTGACCCGTATCGTCTTGCTGGAAGGATTGGCAGGCTTTGATGCGTTGGCGGCAGGTTTAGATGCTTGGATTTCTCCCTGTCCTTTTTCTTCAATGACTTCCACTGTTGATTCTGGAGGTGTATCCTTTATTTGATTCTGGTCCTGAAGATGGCGGGCAGTGAGTTCCAGAACAGAAACTTCTTCAACTTCAGAGACTTTACGGATGTGATTTTCTATATGAATGGCATCTTCCTTTGATACAACGGCAATCACGAAGGAATGATCGAATTGCTCTTCTTCAAGCTGCTCTACCGCAGGAAGTGACTTAATGACCTCTCCCAATTTCCCCAGTACCTCAAATACCATATAGACCCGGGCAGCTTTAAGCAGGCAATCCTCCCGCAGGGAAACCGAAATTTCATAGCAGCGGAACCCTTGCTCATAGGATTGTTGAATGACTGTTTCCTCAAAGGCTTCATACTGCATAGATAATGTCTCTATTTCAGGAGTGGCGGTAGCTGCAGCCACCTCATTGGCTGCGAGAGTCGCCGGTATACTTTCCCCTTTTTCAATGGCCTGAAGCATCCCTACGACTTCACTAACATCCCGTTTCCCATCTCCTCCATCCGCAATGGAAAACACCATGGCTTCGAGATCATCGACTGATTTAAACACAACGTCCAAAATTTCTGGAGATACGGTTATTTTTTCATTGCGGATGGCATCCAGCACATTCTCCATTTTGTGGGTAAGATTAGCTAAATCTTCATACCCCATCGTCGCTGACATTCCTTTTAAAGTATGAGCTGATCGGAAGATTTCATTGACAATCTCAAGATCTTTCGGGTTTTTCTCCAGTTCAAGCAATTGCTCATTGCACGTTTGCAGATTTTCTTTACTCTCTTCTATAAACACTTCTAAATATTGACTCAATTCCATGTGCTCCACACCTCTCTACACCATGTAGGTCATTATTGATCGAGGAATATCCCCGATATGTTCCACCCTATCCACTAACTTTGTGGAGATAGCCGCTTTCGGCATCCCAAACACAATACAAGTCTCTTTTGATTCTGCAATGGCCTTCACTTCGCCCCGTTCTTTAAGCTTGATCAGTCCATCTGTGCCATCAGAACCCATTCCTGTCATGATGACAGCTATCTTCCCATAGTCAGGGATGAGGCTTGCAGACTCGAACAATATGTCGACTGAAGGTCTATGACCATTTCTGGGTGCTTCATCTTTTGAAAGTTGAATCGATAAATTCGCTCCGGACTTTACCACCCTTGTATGAAAACCGCCGGGGGCAATATAAGCTGTCCCATTTTGAAGGACTTCCCCATCCTCAGCTTCCTTCACACAAATGGCAGATTGACCATCCAACCGGTTGGCGAGTGATCTGGTAAAACCTGGGGGCATATGCTGCACTACAACGATGGGGGCAGCAAGATGACGTGGTAACCCTGTCAATACGCTCTGCAAGGCGCGCGGACCTCCCGTAGATGTTCCTATCAGGATCATTTTAGGGGGATTCGTGAATCCTGCATGATCAAAGGATGACGGTCCTGTCACTTCGTGTGAGCGCCTCAATGGTTCACATGTCGCTTCCTTTCGGTAAACCTTCGTCATTTTCGTCACATTCACTTTGCTTGCCGCCAATACTTTATCTACCATTTCATGCTGGACCTTATGAAGATCCAATGAAATGGTCCCTGAAGGTTTCGCTATGAAATCAACGGCTCCAAGCTCCATTGCCGTAACAGTCTCCTCCGCGCCTTCCCGGGTTGTAGAAGAAAGCATGACGACTGGGACGGGACATTCCTCCATGATCCGTCGTAAGGCTTCGATCCCATTCAGCAACGGCATTTCTACATCAAGGGTCACAACATCGGGCCGAAATCTTTTAATCTTTGCAACCGCGTCTTCTCCATTCCTTGCGATTCCTATTACTTCCAGCTGGTTGGAGGCTGTTAAAAAATCACTGATAAGCTTTCTCATAAATGCAGAATCATCTACAACCAGAACCTTTTTCATTCAGGACTTTTACCTCCCAAAAAATAATTTTCGAATACTCTTTACAAACCCTGTGCTTTTACTGTTTGGGTACTCGTCAGTACCCATCAGGTGATGAACCATCGTCCGAAGGCTCAAAGCCATGGCTGATGCAGGATAACCGACGACTATGGGCGTTTGATGAATGACTGCCTTCCTGACAGTTGAATCCTCAGGCAGTACCCCTAAAGATTCGATTTCCTTATGAAGGAATTTTCTCATCGTTTCTTGTAATCTAGTGATGGTATCAAGACCTTCATTCTGGTATTCCGCCCGATTACATAAAAGATAGAACGGTTTATCCCCATCCCTGAGGTAAATGTATTTCATCATGGAATAAGCATCCGTAATGGATGTCGGCTCGGGAGTTGTAACGACTATGATTTCATCCATCGCGAGCAGAAATTCCAATGTTTCCTTTGTAGCGCCAGCGCCCATATCAAATAGAATGTAATCAAACTTATGGATGGCATATTCCATCACTTCAAAAAAGCGTTCAATATGCTTTTCTTTCCATTCAACGATATTTTTTAGGCCATTACCCCCACTTATGTAGGAAATACCATGAATATTTTCACATATAATCGTTTCGATTTCTAGTTCTTTTTCCTCAATATAGTCCATGATGGAGTAGGAATGATGACTTCCCAGTAAAATATGAATATTTCCCATTCCTATATCAAGATCGAATAAAAGTACCTTCTTATTTTCTTTCCCAAGCAGAATGGAAAGGTTTGTCGATATATTCGATTTCCCAACCCCTCCCTTTCCACTGACAATCGCAATGGTCTTGGCAGGTTCGGAATCAGCCAGGAGCATCTTTCTCCTCAGGTTATATGCTTGATCTTTCATGGCTGTATCCTTTCATTAGCAATCGGACGATTTCATCCACATCCATCTCCGTTATGTCTTCGGGAACATCCTGTCCATTCGTCACATAGGCTGCTCCGATTTTCATTTCTGACATGACATTAATCATGGAACCGTAGCTCACGGTCTCATCCAATTTCGTGAAAATAAAACGGTCAATATCAATAGAAGAAAACTGTGAAATAATTTCCTTCATATCCTGCTCTTTGCTCGTCAATGATAGAACCAGGTAGGTTTCCATTTGATGGGTAAAATCAATGATCTCTTTCAAATCCTCTACGTATTTCTTTTCCCTGAAGTTACGACCTGCTGTATCAATGAACACATGATCGTAGTCACTGAACTTTTCGAGTGCCTTTTTAAAATCTTCCATCTTATAGACGACTTCAACGGGGACATTCAACAGACCCGCATAGGTCTTCAATTGTTCGATCGCTGCGATCCGGTAGGTATCGGTTGTGATGAAGGCGATTTTCATCCTTTTCTCTATCACTGCTTCAGCAGCCATTTTGGCAAGCGTCGTGGTTTTTCCCACACCTGTTGGACCGATGACATTGATATATTTCCTTTTATAACTCACACCGCCGAGTTCAATCCCTTTTAAGTGGTCGCGGAGGAAGCGTTTAACTTCATTGTTGGCCCATTCATCCCTTCCTTCAGCTGAAAGGGATCCTGGTTCGATTTTCTTTTCCAACTCCCCCCCGAGTTGAAACAGAGTGGAATCATTTACGCCATGTTCCTTAAGGTAATACAGGATTTCTTGAACATCTTCAGGGAATTTTTCAAATTGGCTTTTTGATTTCATGGTGAATATCATTTGTTTTAATTCCTTTAATTCCGCTTCTACCGATCTGGTAGATTCTTGCCCCATCTTCTTTTCATTGGCAGATCTTTTGAGCGGTTGTGAAGCAGCTTTTGTTTTCAATCTGCTGATTTCCAGCTTTTCGTTTTCAACCTCAGGGTCGATGGCTGCGATCACTTCAATCATCTTCTTCTTAAACAATCCCATAAAGCCGCCTGAGTATGTGACTTTGGAATTTAGAATGACGGCATCTTCACCGAGTTCAGCCCTTACCCTCTTCATTGCTTCATTCATGGATGGAGCCGCATATTTCTTTACTTTCATCCTACATTCACCACCCCTAAACTTTGTACTTCTACATTTGCCTCTAATTCGTTATACGAAATGATGGGTACCTGCGGAAAATATCTTTCAGTCAACTGCCTTACGTACATCCTTACTGCAGGTGAACATAAAATCACGGGGGATTCCTCCATAAGGGACAGCTGTTCCACTTGAGAAGCGACAGCTTCCAATATGCCTTGAGAATCATTGGGATCCATGGATAAATAATTGCCGTGCTCCGTCTGTTGAATGGCATCCGCAATCATTTTCTCTACCTTTCCACTCATGGTGACCACCTTTAACGAATCGTCTCCTTGGACATATTGATTGGTAATCTGTCTTGCGAGTGCCTGCCGGACATATTCTGCCAAAAGGTCGGTATCCGAACTCATCTTTCCATAGTCGGCAAGTGTTTCAAAAATAATAGGCAAATTTCGGATCGATACATTCTCTTTCAATAACTTGGAGAGTACCTTTTGTACTTCTCCCACGGTTAACGGATTGGGTGTCACTTCCTCCACCAGGATCGGGTAAGATTCCTGCAGATGATCAATGAGCTGCTTCGTTTCTTGTCTGCCAAGGAGTTCGTGAGCATTGTTCTTAATCATCTCCGTGATGTGGGTTGATACCACTGATGGGGGATCGACTACAGTATATCCGAAAATCTCTGCCTGCTCCTTCATATCTTCTGAAATCCATTTAGCAGGAAGGCCGAATGATGGCTCAATCGTATCGATCCCTTCTATGGAATCATCCTCCACCCCTGGACTCATCGCCAGATAATGATCTAAGAGGAGCTCACCCCGGGCCATTTCATTTCCTTTGATCTTCAAGCGATATTCGTTCGGCTGAAGCTGAATATTATCCCGGATCCTTACGACCGGAATGACAAGGCCAAGTTCGATGGCCAATTGACGTCTGATCATCACGATCCTGTCAAGAAGATCTCCCCCCTGGTTCGTATCTGCCAGTGGAATCAATCCGTATCCAAATTCAAATTCAATCGGGTCGACATTCAGAAGGTTCACGACGCTTTCAGGACTTTTCATTTCGTCCTGCTCCACCTCTTCTTCCATTTCCATCAAGTCTGTTTCATTTTCTTTAGGCGACCTGGAAAGCATATAACCACCGACCCCTAAAAGGGCTGCTACCGGGATCGTTAATATGTCATTGATTGGTGTCGCTACCCCCAACATGAAAATGGTAAACGCGGATACGTAGAGCATGACAGGATAGGCAAGGAGTTGATTCATGATATCCTGTCCGAGATTCCCTTCAGATGCTGCCCTTGTTACAACGATACCCGTAGCCGTGGAGATTAACAGCGCCGGGATTTGACTGACGATTCCGTCCCCGACTGTCAGAAGTGAGTAACGGGTTGCAGCCTCTGCGATAGGAAGTCCCTGCTGGGTCATGCCGATGATGATTCCGAATATTAAGTTGATCATGACGATGACGATCCCGGCGATCGCGTCACCTTTTACAAACTTGGACGCACCGTCCATCGCGCCATAGAAATCGGCTTCTTTTCCCACTTTTTCCCGTCGATTCCTGGCATCGTGTTCAGAGATCATTCCTGCATTCAAATCGGCATCTATACTCATTTGTTTTCCCGGCATGGCATCCAGGGTAAAGCGTGCCGCAACCTCAGATACACGTTCGGATCCTTTCGTGATGACGATGAATTGAATGACGATCAATATGATGAATACCACAAGTCCGACGAGTATATTTCCACCTACAACGAATGTTCCAAAGGTTTCCACAACGTCCCCCGCTTCACCCTTACTAAGGATCGATCTCGTTGTGGAAACATTTAGACCCAATCTAAAAAGCGTCAATAACAACAATAGGGAAGGAAAAATAGAAAATTGCAAAGGTTCATTCATATTCATGGAAATTAGGAGCACAAGTAATGCGAGTGAAATATTAATAATGATCAATAAGCTCAATAACCAGGATGGGAATGGAATGATAAGCATGGCAACGATTAATATGACACTGGCTAGTACGGATAAATCTCTTGCTGACATTATTTCTCTCCTAACTGCTTACATCTTGTTTTTTATACGGTAAACATAAGCTAAAATTTCTGCTACGGCCTTGAAAAACTCTTCCGGAACGGCATCTCCGATTTCTGCCGAGTCATAAAGTGAACGGGCAAGCGGCCTGTTCTCCACCATGACGATATCATTTTCTCCTGCAATGTATTTTATTTTTTGCGCCATGTAATCGACACCCTTCGCTACGACAAATGGGGCATCCATTTTATCCTCATCATATTTAAGCGCAATGGCAAAGTGAGTGGGATTGGTGATCACCACGTCTGCCTCCGGGACTTCCTGCATCATCCGCCTCATGGCCATCTCCCGCTGCCTTTGCTTAATTTTGGATTTGATGAGGGGGTCCCCTTCAATATTTTTGTGTTCATCCTTCAGATCCTGTTTTGACATCCGGATATTCTTTTCGAAATCATATTTCTGATAAAGAAAATCGAAAAGAGATAAAAATAATAAAGCCAGGGAGGCTGCAATCCCCATTTGGACCGTCAGGCTTGCCATCGTGGTTAACGAATCTCCCACCGATTTAAAGGACAAGCTTAACACCCGGTCGATGTTCATCCAGAGGATGACAAACGTAATGGCCCCTACAAAGGAAATTTTCAGTATTGATTTTAATAATTCAACGATTGCCCGTAATGAAAAAATCCTTTTGAATCCTTTGATGGGATCTATTTTCTCCAGTTTAGGCTGTAAAGGCTCTGTCGTGAACATCACACCCACTTGTATGTAGTTTGAGAATAAGCCGGCAAGGAGTGCAACGAGCATGATGGGACCAAGAAGCAAGGCAATCTCCTTCATCAGGTCCATCGTGATCACTTGAACGGTATTTTCAGTGAGATCCATGAGCATGTATTCCTGAAACGTTTGATGAAACAAATTAAACACGATATCCCCTATATAGGAAGCACTGAAGGTCATAAATAAAAATACAGCTAGAAGAATAATGGCCGTATTGACGTCCTGGCTTTTCGCTGTTTGGCCTTTTTTCCTGGCGTCTTCCCGTTTTTTCGGGGTTGCTTTTTCTGTCTTCTCCCCGCTGAAATACTGTAGGTCTAATGATAGCCACTGCAATTTATGTGCCTCCAATAATTTTCATTAAATCTCTCATGGTTACAAACATCATTTCAAACAACTGCTGCATGACAGCAAACGTAACCCCCATGACAATGAATAATACGATAAATGCCACGGCAATCTTAATGGGAAACCCCACGACAAAGACATTCAGCTGGGGGACGGTCCGGGCCACGATCCCAAGAGCCACGTCTACCAGGAATAATGTAGCTACTACGGGAATGGACATCTGAAAAGCGATGATGAACATGGAATTAAAAGCCGTGATGACATAATCGGCCAGGTTCTCATTTCCAAATGGAATCCATGGACGATCGATGGGAATCAATTGATAACTGTAAAAAATGCCATCGAGCAGTAAATGATGCCCATTTATGGCGAGCAATAACAGCAGGGCGAAAGTATACAAATATTGTCCCGTCAATGGACTCTGGGCCCCCGTTTGTGGATCGATCACGTTGGCAATGGCAAAACCCATTTGAAAGTCGATGAATCCCCCCGCTATCTGAATGGCCGTCACGATCATGTAGGCAACAAAACCGATCAACAGACCGACCATGGCTTCCTTCATGATTAATAGAAAGTATTGTCCGTTGATGTCAAATGCCTTTGAGTCAATCGTATAATACATCACCCAGGAGAGAACCACTGAAAATGCAATTCGATGCTGTGCAGGTATATTCCGGTATGAAAATAAGGGCATCGTGACAAAAAAAGCCGAAACCCTTACAAATACAAGGAGATAAACCGATAGAATAGGAACCAGTTCTTCCATCCTCTTAGCCTACGAACCTTGTTAAATCTGAAAAAATCTGTGATGTATACGTCACAAGCTTTGTTAACATCCATGGCCCAAAGAAGACGATGCCGATCATCACGGCAACAATTTTCGGAATGAACGCAAGGGTCTGTTCTTGTATTTGTGTCGTCGCCTGGAAAATACTGACGATCAACCCGACGACAAGGGCCAACAGCAGCAGCGGGCCCGATACGATGAGGGTAACGTAGATTCCCCTCTCTGCTATAGCAATTACGGATTCAGCATTCATTGAAACTCACCTACTTAAAAGCTTTGTAAAAGAGATTTTATTACTAAATACCAGCCATCCACTAACACAAACAATAAAATCTTGAACGGCAGGGATATCATGACAGGGGGCAGCATCATCATACCCATGGACATCAAGACACTCGCTACGACCATATCGATGACCAAAAATGGGATAAAAATCATAAATCCTATCTGAAAAGCCGTCTTGATCTCACTCAATGCGAAAGCCGGCACTAAGGATGTTAGAGGAATATCTTTCACTGATGCGGGACGCTCTGCCCCTGAATATTCCAGAAACAATTCCAGATCCTTCTGTCTCGTCTGCTTACTCATAAATTCTTTAAAGGGAATCGAAGCTTTCGTGTATGCTTCTTCCAGATTGATCTCTTCGTTAAATAGAGGTGTCAATGCTTCATCATTCACCTCTTGAAAAGTAGGAGCCATGATAAAGAATGTCAGAAATAAAGAAAGTCCGATCAATACCTGATTCGGAGGCATTTGCTGAGTGGCAAGGGACGTGCGGACAAAAGACAGGACGATCATGATCCGGGTGAAGGATGTCATTAAGATCAGAATACTCGGTGCCAGTGATAAGACAGTAAATAATAATAGCAGCTTAACACTTGTCGACACATTATCAGCAGAACTGCTATTAAAAAACTCCATGAATTCATTCATCTGAATGATTCCCCTTATTTTTTAACTCCTCGAGCATCTTTTTTCTTCCCTTGTTCATTTCCTCGAGCTGGGATTTGAATTGCGCTTGAAACGAGCTCGGAGCCTTTTCGGGAGAAGAGCCTTTGACCCTGGTCAACAAGCTTGATACCGCAGATTTAGCATCGGGGTATTGGGATTCCTCATAATAGGAAAGAATCTCTTCTTTTTCACTTTCATCCCTTACCTCTTTCAAAAGCTGAATATCTTCACCCACACCTAATACGAGCACCTGTTTGCCTACCTTCACTATCTGCACGGAACGGTTCCCACCAAGGGGGGCTCCGCCTAAATGATTGATTAATTTTGTTTGTTGGAAGGATCTTCCTTTTTGATTAATAAACTTTAATAGAAAATATATGAGTGCTACTACAAAGACAAGAGCGACGATCATCTTTAGGTAATCGACAAACGTGACGGAAGTGGCAAGTCCTGATTCAGAACCTTCCACTTCATTCGTTTGCTGCCCCTCGCACTTATCTGGATGCTCAATGCAGTCTTTCACATTATTCACTTCAGCAAATGCTGTCAGATCCCCGGCCGCTGCCGTGATGATGAATAGCATCATACCTAATAGAATTTGAAACTTTTTCAATCACATGCACCTTCTTATTGATCTGTTAGCTTAATGCTTTCTGGATTGCTTCAATGACACGATCTGCCTGGAATGGTTTCACGATAAAGTCCTTCGCCCCGGCTTGAATGGCATCGATGACCATGGCTTGTTGTCCCATGGCTGAACACATGATAATTTTCGCACCGGCATCGATCGCCTTGATTTCCTTCAAGGCTGCTATTCCATCTTTTTCAGGCATCGTAATATCCATGGTGACAAGGTCCGGTTTTAACTCCTTGTATTTATCCACAGCCTGACTTCCATCCGCTGCTTCCCCGACTACATCAAACCCATTTTTCGTCAGGATATCCTTAATCATCATTCTCATAAAGGCTGCATCATCTACGATTAAAATTTTATTCGCCATTACCCTCATCCTCCATCATCTAATTAGAAATACTTCTTATTTTAGTTTTTTTATGCGATCACTTTGACTTACGATATCTGTGATCCTGACACCAAAGTTCTCGTCGATGACTACGACTTCACCTTTAGCCATCAACTGGCTGTTCACAAGGATGTCCACCGGCTCTCCCGCTAACTTATCAAGCTCGATGATCGAGCCTGATGATAATTCCAGGATGTCTCTGACAGATCGATTTGTTCTTCCAAGTTCCACTGTCACTTGAAGCGGAATATCCAACAGCATATTTAAATTTTTGGTCTCTTGTTGACCAAGAGTGGCAGGCTCAAAGCTAGAGAAGGAGGCAGGCTGTACATTTACAGGTTCAGAGAATCCCCCGTGTCCTCCCAGATGCTGAGGCTGTGATGGCTGAGAGTTGGTCGTCGTTTCCACACCATATTCCGGTTCAGGATCAGCTTTTGGTGCCTCCATACCCGGAGCGGACGTTGCCGCCACTTCCTCCGTGGCACTTCCATTCATTAATTCATCTACAAGACTTCTAGCAAAGGAGAGCGGTAGGAGCTGCATAATATTAGAATCGATAAGATCCCCAATTTTCAATGAAAACGATACCTTTACCAGCAGGTCTTGATCCGGAAGATTCTCTTCTCCTTCACCTTGTGGGATATACATGAGATCAATGGTTGGCGGTGATATATCGACTTTCTTGCTGAATACAGTCGACATGGATGTAGCGGCGGATCCCATCATCTGATTCATGGCCTCTTGTACAGCACTGAGCTGAATCTCACCCAGTTCACCAGATGGATTTCTGCCATCACCACCGAGCATCAAATCAGCAATGATCGACGCATCCGATTGTTTGATCACCAGCAAATTCACCCCCGAGAACCCTTCGGTATATTGAACCTGTATGGCTACATAGGGATGAGGAAATTCCTCTTCTAAATAGTTCTTGTTAATTATGGTTACTTTAGGGGTCGTTATTTCTACCTTCTGGTTCAGTAAAGTGGATAGTGCAGTTGCAGAACTTCCAAAAGAAATGTTCCCAATTTCCCCTAAAGCATCTTCTTCCATGGAGCTGATGTAATCACTCATATTTATCTCTTTACGGCCTTCTATTTCCTCTTCAGGCTCTGCAGAACCGCGAAGCAACGCATCTATTTCATCTTGAGATAACATGTCATCACTCATCATCGTCGTCTCCCCCCTTCAACGAATCTAAAATTTGTACTGCCATTTTTTTATTTGATTTACCCGGCTGAGCGGTAAATTTAGGAATCTCACCCACTTTAATAATTAAAGGGTCATCGATTCGGGAATTCATTTCGATTACATCACCTATCCCTAACATAAGGAATTCCTCAATGGTGATATCCGATTGTCCTAATTCAGCCACGATCGGAACTTGTGCTTGTTTGATTCTTCTTTCCAGAAGAGCAGTTTCTTCCGGGTTGCTTTCTTTCCGTTTTGATTCCATCCAATAACTGCCTGATAATTTCGGAAGAATGGGTTCCAATACCACGTGAGGAATGCAAATATTGATCATTCCACTCGTTTCACCGATCGTTGTATTCAATGAAATCACCACGACTGTCTCATTTGGAGAGACCATTTGCAGAAACTGAGGGTTCACTTCAAATTCAGCAAAAAGTGGATCAACGTCCACCACTGTGCTCCAGGCCTCCCTTAGATTCTCAAACGCCTTTTCAAATAATTGACTCATGATCCTCGTCTCGATTTCTGTCAAACTCTCGACTTTATTGACACTGACCCCTCTACCACCCATGACGCGATCCATCATGGAATACGCAATATTCGGGTTGATTTCCATCAGGATCCTTCCATCCAACGGAGGCAGTTCATAGACATTCAAAATCGTCATTTTCGGAACGGAACGTATGAATTCCTCATATGGGATTTGATCAGCAGAAGCTACGTTAATTTGAACATATGTCCTTAACTGAGCAGAGAAATACGTGGTTAAAATCCTTGCGAAGTTCTCATGTATCCTTGTTAAACTCCTGATCTGATCTTTTGAAAACCGTAACGCCCTCTTGAAATCATATACTTTGACTTTTTTTTCTTCTTCTTCTTTTTTGAAATCATCCGCGCTCATCTCCCCAGTATTGAGGGCAGATAATAGAGCATCTATTTCACTTTGAGACAGAATTTCGCTTGCCATCCCTTCACCTCCAAACCTTCCGTTATGGGCTGCCTTATTGAATCATCATAGAGGTGATATACACTTTTTCTACCGCGCCTTCCTGCATAAGGGAGTTCACTTTGTCTTTAACCTTAGTCTCGACCAATTCTTTTCCTTTTTTCCCTTGCAGTTGTTCTGCTTTCAATTCTGAAAGCTCTTCTATGATGATATTATTCACTTGAAAATCTCTCTTTTCTAATTCTTCCTTCGCTTTTTTACTATCCGTTTGGATTTTAAATGAAATCCGGATAAAGTCATTGCTCATTAAATTCGTTGTCGTTTCAGGTATGTCCACCGAGTTTTCTATCACTTCTTCGATGGTAGGATCTTTTGCTTTTTCCTCCCCGGAAAATTTCAGTACAACGACCAGGGCTATGACACCGACAAGGGTAATGGTCACCAATGAAATCATCATGATGGTTATGGCTTTACTCTTCAACTTGTACTCCCTCCCTCCTGGGCCAGATTAAGCAGGTTTACTTTTTGAAAGAAGGAAAGTGATAGGGCGTTGACCTCGTGCACCGCTTCTTTCACAACATACCTTCTACCATTTGTTAATAGAATGGTAGTATCGGGAAACGCTTCAACTGTTTCTATGTATAGGGCATTTAACGTAAATGATTTACCATTCAATCTGGTCAATGCAATCATTGGTATTCGGGACTGACATAACCGTTTGACAGCTTTGTCAGTCCCTTCCTCCCTTTTTTAGGAATTAACGTTTCAAGTTTACAAGCTCTTGCAGGATTTCATCAGACGTTGTGATGATACGTGTATTTGCCTGGAATCCACGCTGAGCTGTGATCATCTCTGTGAATTCTTCGGATAGATCTACGTTGGACATTTCAAGTGAACCTGACTGGAGTGATCCCCTTCCCTCTCCGGCAACCCCCTGATTTGGAAGACCTGAGTTATTGGAAGCCTGAAACAGATTATTTCCGGCTTTCGTCAAACCGCCTGGATTGGAAAATGTGGCAAGCGCCAACTGACTCAATACTCGTACTTCTCCATTCGAAAATACTCCGTTCACCTCACCGGAAGAACCGATATTGAAGCTTTCCAGATATCCTTCTGAGTTTCCATCAACCGTATCGACATTCGCGGAGGAGGAGCTGTCAAACTGAGTGATTTTAGAAAAGTCCAAATCTATCGTTTGACTCGGGTTTGCCCCTGTTGAATTATTTAATGTGATTGGAAAAGGCACATAGCCTGAAGCCGGTGATTGCACTTTCCCGGCGTTGTCAAAAGTGATTGTTGTATTCTCGTTGACGGTTACTCCCGGAGTCAAACTGGATACAGTAGCATTCCATTGATTTAAACCTGTCTTCTCCATCAAGATTTTCAAACTAATGTCCTGCCCCAACGAATCTTTCACTTTTGTCTCTAATTCTACTTGAGTATTATTAGGTGCACTGGACTTCAAGTTACCATTATAAGCAGCGACACTAGTGGCTTGAGGAGCCATTGTAGTATTGGTATCGATCTTGATATCAGCAGTACCGCTCTTATTGACAACACCACTTGCATCGACTGGATAACCCTGCACAAGATTCCCCTGACCTGTCACCAGATTTCCGTTTGAATCCAGGTAGAAATTCCCGGCACGGGTGAACATTTCGTTATTTCCTTGTCTGACAACGAAGTATCCATCTCCAGAAATGGCGACATCCAATGAGCGTCCAGTAGTCTGGAGGCTTCCCTGGGTCTGGATAGTATCAATGGATGATAGGGAGGATCCAAGCCCAACTTGTTTGGCATTTTGTCCTCCACGGTCAGCAGTTGCCCTGCTGGCACCGGAAACGGTTTGGTTCATGAGATCCTGGAACGTCACACGGCCTTTTTTGTATCCGTACGTATTCACATTGGCGATATTATTACCGATAACATCCAATTTCGTTTGAAAGTTTTTCATTCCACTTATACCTGAATACATTGAACGTAGCATGAATTTTTTCCCCTTTCGTATGAGCTGCTTCTGTCATTCCGCAGCGTTTAGGCTTCCTTCTTCAGGTCCGGCCTATGAATCGATCAATATGGTTCCGTTTATATTAGTAAAAATTTGAGTTTGGGCTTCTTCACGGTCCATTGCCGTGATCACCGTTCGGTTTTTCGCACTTACAATCAATGCGGCATCCTTCAGTATCACCAGAGAATCCTGTACACCCTTTGTTTTAGCTTCATTCACTTTCTCCCCGATCTTCTCCCAGGTTTCAGGAGGAATGGAGATTCCTCGTTGTTCCATTCTTGTCCTTGCATGTTTACTGACCTGTAAGTGCTGAACCGCTTTGTCCAATTGGTCTTGAAATGAGGTAGATGGACGGGTAGTTGGTTTTGCTGCCTTAGTATGATAATTGGGCGTAATAGGTTGCGGTGAACGATGAAAGAATGTCTTTTCCATACAACCACTCCCTAAGATTCAATCTTCATTAAACGATCACTGGAAACTTTCTCTCCATCTTCTGTATGAACCCAGATTTGTGAATCTTTCTTAGAAACGGACTGGACCACCCCGCTCACTTCTCCTTCTTCTCCACTCCAGGTTACTTTCTTCCCAATCAACATGGATGCACTTACGAGAGAAGAATCCCCGCTTCCGGTTGTATTCACTTGAGATATATTCCCTGGGCTCAAGATCGTCCCATCCTCCATGATGAATTCGACGGAGTCCCCTTTGAAACGGACACCTTTAACGAGTCCTTGCCCTTCTTGTATTTCAGGTGCTGCATCCGAATCAGATTCAGTGATTTTATGCCAGGTCACTTGCTTCCCTACAAATTGATTATAAGAAATCAGCTGTGACTGACTTTGATTATCTACAAACTTTTCCATAGTCTTGGTTAGATTGGTCATTTGCTCCAAGGAAGAAAACGTAGCCATTTGTGCGATAAAGTCTTTGTCCTGCATGGGATTTAAAGGGTCTTGATTTTGCAATTGTGTCATCAGGATTTTGAGGAAATCATCTTTCCCTAAGATATCCCCCGATGCCTCACGCTTAGCCTGAACGGTGGAATAAAGTAAACTCGGATCTATTTTCGTCATATCATCACCTATATTTCGGTATTTACGAGGTAATCCTTAAAGGATTGATTTCCCTCTTCCTGGTTCGAGTCCGGTTGGTCGGAATGTTGCTGTTTTTGCTGCTGTGAAGACTGCTGTTGTGATTGTCCCTTAAACGGTCGCTCTGTATCCGCAAGTGCCTGTGAGATCTCTATCTTCTCAACATGGAGGTTTTGGGACGAAAATGCATGCTTTAACCCTTGAATATGTGAATCCAACATGTCTTTGGCACTTGCCGTAGAAGCCAGGATCTTCGCTGTCATGACCCCATTTTGCTGCAGAAGCTCTATTCTCAATGATCCCAATTGTTCCGGGTAAAGTTTAATCAATAATTTACTCATGTTAGGTTGAACCATCATATTCGATTTACTCAAGATATTCTGGAATTCTTTAACAAACTGCTCGTATTGAACGGAGCGACTGGTCGATGTCAGGCTCATTGAGAAAGTATCGGTCTTTGACAGTACAAAAGGAAAATTGGTTCCTTGATTTGACAGAATATGTTTCTTATCCAGGGTGGAAGCATCCGCCTTAGGATTCTTTTCAAGGGTTTCGTCAGGTAATCGACGTGTATAGGCTTCTCTTAGAACCCGGGACCACCCACCGGGGGGTTGACCCATTTTCGATACCGATCCTTCTATTCCTGTTTGGATATTCTTCACCATCTCTTTTAGCTCAGAAGCTTTCGAAGCATCCGTAACATGCATGTCCCGGTTACGAGCGAATAATTCCATTACCTTTGAGAGCTTCAGGGCATCCTCAATTCGTCCCTGAGTGTTCATCCCTTGCAGTGCGTTCTCAATCACAGACTTTAACCCTTTGACATCCTGGGTAAGGGCAGATTGCAGGAGTTGCAGTGCACCAAGAAGGTTATCATAAACGTCTTTACTGGAAGCAGGAGAGGCCAAGGTCCCTAACAGGACGGACTTCATATCAGAGAAAAGTGTTTGGATTTCCCCTGTATTCACACCGATCACGTCAGCGATTTGCTCAATATCAAGTTCTTTCACTTTGGATAATTCGTCAATCTGCGCTTGGGACAGGCCGAGCTCTTCCATCTCATCCGCCGCAAGAATGGCTTGGAGGTTAGCGAGAAGTGAGAGGGCACCATCCTGTTCTTTTATTTCTTCCTTCCCACTAACCTGATTGGAGACAAAGCCCAGAAGTTGTCTAGAAAATCCTTCCATTCCTTTTTTGTGCAGGGCCGTTCCCTTACTCATCGATGTCAGAGTGCTTGCCTGTGGAGTACCGATTCCGATTTCCATTATTTCACCTCCCTTTCATAGAAGAGATTCGATCATTCACCTGCAGATAGAAGACCAGTATACTTCGCCGCATCCTCTGGAGGCATTTTTTCCAAGATATCAGCCAGGGTATCAGGTTTGATATTTGATAGAATCTTCATCGCCTCTTCATCTTCCATATTCATAAGAACCGGAGCGGCACTCTTTGCTGACATCGATTCAAATGTACTGACTACTTCTTTAAATGCGCGTTTGTTCTCTTCCCCTATTTGCCGTAATTCAGCCAGTTCCTCTTTCTGCTGCTGGATGGTAGCCTGGAGTTGTTCATTTTCAGTGTCTTTTTCATCCATTTCACTTTGAAGCCTGGCCATTTTAGCCTCTTGATCTTCCATTGAAGCTTTTAATGAAATGATTCTCTCTTGTAATTGTTTACGGTCCACCGCATCATCTGAAGGAATGACCTTGGCCAAAAAAGGAATATCAGAGCTTAATGATTGTGCTTTCTCAAATACATTGATCCCTGAAAACGTCATGATGACCAAAGCGAAGGTGATTGCAAACAAGAGAGGAATGACGATGATAAAAATAAATCTTTGGAAACGATTGTGTGACTCTTTCTTTTCCTCTTCGATTACCTTTGCCATGAAATCACCTTACTCCCCGTTTCATATATTGGACGACGGACACTTCGTCTAACTGTTTATTTTCATTGAATTGGATATTTTGAAGGAAACGTCCGAAATCTCTTTCTTTCATTTTTTCGTACTTTTTCACTTCAACATTCATATCCACAAGCTTTTCTTCGTACCAGTTCATCCGATTGCGCGCTTGTATCACCAGGTCCTGGTAGTACGAAATGGTCTTCTCAAGGTTGGTGATGAACTGTTGATGATGACGAATATCCTGAACGGATAAGCCCCCTTGTAATTTAGTTTCCTGATGGAGTTCAAGGGTTTCTTTCTTTTTCAAGAGTTCATATAGCTTCTCGGCAACTGTTTCGAACTTTTCGATAGAGCTTCTATACATCTCTTGGACTTCATCTTTTTCTTTTTCTTTTAACGACAGTATTCGCTGAAATTTGTACTGATAACTCATCCGATTCATCCACCTTTTTCCGATAGCTCAATAAGTTCATCAACACTTGCGGGAAGAGAGACCTTTTCGTAAACACCCTGTTTCAAAAAGGAAACGATACCTGGATAATATTGAATGGCCTCATCGACTTCACGGGATGTTCCCTTTTTGTAGGCCCCAATCTGAATCAGGTCTTCAGAGTTCATATACGTACTCAATAACTCCCTTATTCTGGTTGCCGCATGTAAATGTTCCTTTGAGGCCAGGTGATTCATTAAGCGGCTGACACTTTTCAAGATATTGATGGCAGGGTATTGGCCCCGATTAGAGATTTGGCGGTCCAACACGATATGACCGTCAAGGATCCCCCTCACTGTGTCTGAAATAGGCTCATTCAGATCATCACCATCTACAAGAACGGTATAAAACGCTGTAATGCTTCCATTCAGGTTGGTCCCTGTCCTCTCCAGTAACTTCGGTAATATGGCGAATACAGATGGGGTATATCCTTTGGTCGTAGGTGGTTCTCCGACTGCTAAACCGATTTCCCTCTGCGCCATGGCTACCCTTGTGGCTGAATCCATCATCAGCATGACATTCAGCCCTTTATCACGGAAATATTCCGCAATCGCGGTGGCCGTGAAGGCTCCTTTGATTCTCATAAGGGCGGGCTGGTCAGATGTGGCAGCCACTACAATCGTTCGTTTCAACCCCTCTTCACCTAAATCTCTTTCAATGAATTCCCTTACTTCCCTGCCACGCTCTCCGACCAGTGCGATGACATTCAGGTCCGCTTTTGTATTCCTGGCGATCATACCAAGCAATGTACTTTTCCCAACGCCGCTCCCGGCAAAAATCCCTACCCTCTGTCCTTTACCGACCGTCAACATGCTGTCGATGGCTTTTACACCAACCTCCATTTTTTCATCGATTGGAGGTCTTGATAATGGATTGGGTGGCTCCTGTTCCGTGTAGGCGGTACTTAATCCTGACGGCAATTGACTGCCATCAAGGGGGTTCCCCAAGGAATCGATCACTTTCCCGATCAACGATGGTCCTATTTTAATTTCCAACGGCTTTGCAGTCGCTTCCACTAAACTGCCCGGAGAAATATCCTGCATGTTCGTGTATGGCATAAGGATGACTAAATCATCATTAAACCCGACGACTTCCGCTTGTATCACTTTTTGCTTGCCGCGGGAGAAAATATGAATATGACATACCTCACCAACAGAGCTTTCCGGGCCTTGTGACTCGATCATCAACCCGACAACCCGCTTCACTTTCCCGAACTTCTTAAAAGTAGGGATGTGTGGAATATGAGAGATAAGATCTACAGCCTTCATTCCTCTTCACCTTCCAGGAGGTGGTGCAGCTTCAACTTTAATTCTCTTAATTGGGAGTCGATGCTGACAATGACCCGCCCCTGATTCGTTTCGATATAGCACTCTTCAGGCTCTAGATCATCGTTGGCGTAAATGAAACATTGAATATCTGTCGGGAACATCACTTCGAGTTCGGATTTATTTTCTGCGAGAAGCTTATGCCTGGAAGGGTGAACATGAATCTGGATGTGCGGCAGATCTCTCACTTCCTTCAACCCCCGTTCCACGATGGAAAGGAATTGCTCCGGTTCTTCCTCGAGCTTCCGATTCAAGATTTTCTCAGCACATGCGATCCCCAGATCGACAATGACTTTCTCTGCCCTCTGAATATAACCGTCATACTGTTCCCTATTACTCGCGGTTATCTCATTTGCTTCCTGCAGTTTGTCCAGGTATTCCCGGTAGCCTTTATTCCTGCCTTCTTCTTCTCCCTGAAGGTATCCGGTATTATAAGCCTCCTGCATGAGCTTCTCACGTTCTGTTATCCAACTTTCTTTTTCATGATTCAATCGTTCTTCTTCCTGACGAATCATTGCTTGTGCTTCCTGGATGAGTCGTTCCGCTTCACTGGTCGCCTGTTCTATGATTTGATCTCTTCGAAAGGACGCATGGCCTAAAAGTAATTCTTCCTGTGCGGGTACTTCTTCCATCTGGCTCACTCTCTTAAGAGATATGACCTTTTGGTTCTCCTCAATGGTTTGAGCCAAGGTAGACTTTATGATCCTAGACAATAATATCGTCTCCTCCACCACGGGCGATGATGATTTCACCTGAATCCTCTAATCTTCTAATGACGGCTACAATCCGTGACTGAGCTTCTTCCACATCCCGTAATCGAACCGGCCCCATGAATTCCATTTCTTCTTTGAGGGTTTCAACCATCCTGTTGGACATATTCCTGAATACCACTTCTTTCACTTCATCGCTTGACACTTTAAGCGACAGTAAGAGATCTTCATTATCACAATCACGGATGACGCGTTGGATGGAACGGCCGTCAAGTGTGACAATATCCTCAAACACAAACATTCTCTTTTTGATTTCTTCGGCTAATTCCGGATCTTGAATTTCGAGGGCATCAAGAATCGTTTTCTCAGTAGAGCGATCCACTCCATTTAACACTTCCACTACAGCTTCCACTCCGCCGGTTTGTGTGTAATCCTGGGTAACCGTAGCAGAAAGTTTTCGTTCTAAAATGGCTTCCACTTCACTGATCACTTCCGGAGAGGTACCATCCATCACCGCGATCCGCCTTGCGATATCTGCTTGAACTTCCTGCGGAAGCTCTGAGAGGATCTGCCCTGCCTGCTGCGGTTCCAAGTAAGATAGAATAAGCGCGATTGTTTGAGGATGTTCATTCTGGATGAAGTTGAGAATTTGAGCAGCATCCGCTCTCCTTGCAAAGTCAAAAGGTTTGACCTGTAAGGATGAGGTCAGTCGATTGATGATGGCTGAAGCTTGCTCTGATCCCAGTGCCTTTTCCAAAACGGTTTTGGCGTAGCCGATCCCCCCTTGGGAAATATAGTCCTGGGCAATGGCGATATTGTGGAACTCTTCTAAAATATCTTCCTTCGCTTCCGTTTCCACCTTTTTCACCCCGGAAATCTCTAATGTCAATTTCTCGATTTCCTCTTCTGACAAATGCTTATACACAGATGCCGATACATCAGGACCAAGAGAGATCAGGAGGATGGCCGCCTTTTGTTTTCCCGTTAAACCTTTCTCTCTTCTCACCATGTTCATTCCTCCTAATCCTCTGCTAACCAGGTGCGTAACAGTTTCGCAAATTCTTCTGGTTTATCTTTAGCCATTCTCTCCAGCTGCTTACGTCGTATCGAACCTTCTGTTTCTTCTTTCGGTTCAATATCAGGGATATGGACGGGCTCTCTTGTTTCTTCATATTCCATTTCTTCCATTTGCTCTTTCTTTCGTGAACGCATTAAGAAGAATACCAACAGAAGAATCACTACAAGGAGAATGCCTCCAACAACATATATCCACCAAGGCAGGACAGGTTTCTGTTCAGATGCGACGTCTACTTTCCCATTGAATGGTTGAATCGAAACGACTACCTTATCTTCAATTGCCGCATCAGTCAGCTCAGGGTTTGCTTCCTTATCGATGGACGTTCGGACGATCGTAGACAGTACTTGGCGTATATCATCAACTCTGCCTTGAGGTAATGACGACTCCTCTTCAGGATTAGGAGGCTCCACCATGACCTGTATACCAAGATCTCTTATTTTATAAGGACTTTCTACTATTTCTTTTTTAATGCGGTTCACTTCGCTGTTGATCGTTTCTTCCATTCGCTCATAATCACCATTCGATTCTGAACTCGAGCCATATGTAACCCCGCTATTGGTAGGTTCATTGGCATCTCCTGCTCCCGGTGTCCCCCCCGGATTTGCGCCTTCACCCGAGAAGGTTTCGGTTATTCGCTGAGCACTGACAGCAATTCCTTCAATATTTTCTTCATCAACGGGAGTCACGAGGTTTTCTTCACGGTTTTCTTGGGTAAAGTCAATATCAGTTGTAACGGAAACGACTACCTTGTTAAAGCCGATCAGCGTACCGAGCATATTTTGAACCTGCCGTTGAATATCCCGTTCGACTTCTTTCTTTACATTCATTTGCTGGGCAAAATTCCCGCTTCCCATGGAATCATTTTGTGATTCTAAATCAAAATACTCAAAATACTGGTTCATGATGACGATATTCTCAGTAGGCAGGTCAGGCACACTTTTGGATACAAGATGATAAAGTGACTTGATTTGCTTTTGGTCAAACGAAAAGCCGGGCTTCGTATCCAATACGATGGAAGCAGATGCATTCTGAACATCATCATCTAAGAAAATCTGTTTCTCAGGTAGGTTGATCATGACTTTTGCATCCTGTATCCCATCTATCCCTTTCATCAGATCAGCTAATTCCGTTTGCATGGCATCCAGTTTCATCACATTGAATTCATTATCTGTCATACCAAATCCGGCATTTTGACTAAAAAAGCTGTAGTCGATGCTTCCAGAGTTAGGAATTCCCTCTGCCGCAAGTTCAACTTTCAATGTATCCACTTGCTCATTAGGGACCATGATCGTCGAACCGCCTTCGGTGATCTCCGAAGGAATGCCTCTGCCATCCAGATTTTCTTTGATGGTACCCGTTTCTGAAGGTGATAAATTACTATATAAAGGTACGAGGGTAGTCCGTGTTGAAAAGTAACTTACCGCACTGATCAGAATGACAGATATCAGGAAGATGGCTCCCATGCTTATTTTTTGTTTTTTGGTTCTGCTTGTCCAATACGTTTTTATCTGTTCTGTATACTTCTTAAACGATTCATTCATTACAATCCTCCGGTACTCGACTGCATGAGTCTACTACATTGGCATTCTCATTATCTCTTGATAGGCTTCCACTACTTTATTTCGCACTTCCATTGTCGTTTGCAGGGTGATGCTCGCCTTTTGCGAAGCAATCATCACTTGATGGAGATCAACATTTTCACCACGCACAAGCTTTGCCGTTAATTGATCCGACTGAACCTGCATCTGATTGACCTCATCGATGGACTTTTTAAGCAATTGACTGAAATTACCCGTCGCTTCTTGAGGAGAATTATTTTTTTTTACAAATGACGGACTTATAACACTTGGATTTACCGAACTAATATTATGTATTGCCATAGAACTGAAACCTCACTTTATTTACCAATTTCCAGTGACTTCATTAACATCGCCTTATTTGCGTTAAATACCGTTACATTTGCTTCATAGGACCTTGTAGCTGAAATGAGGTCCACCATTTCCCGCAGTGGATCTACATTCGGCAACCGGACATACCCGTCATCATTTGCATCGGGATGCTCCGGGTCATAAACCATTTTGAACGGTGTATCTTTATCCTCCTCGATGCGGGATACCTTGACTCCATTGCCCACAGAGTGATCATCTCTCGTATTCATTGCCTTATTTAGAAAAGAGGAAAACTGATTTTCCTTCGGCGCCATCACTACAGACTTCCTTTGGTAAGGCTGCCACTCACCATTCACCATCCTCCCTCTCGTTGTGTCCACATTTGCCATGTTGGATGAAATGACATCCATCCTTAAGCGCTGGGCAGTCAGAGCAGAAGCGGTTGTATTCATACCTGTAAACAATCCCATGCCTACTTACCTCCCCTTATGACTGTTTGCAGACTGTTAAACTTCCCGTTAATACGGTCTGACAGGGCATTAAAATAAATTTGGTTTGTTGCCATCTCCGACATTTCCTGATCCAGATCTACACCATTTCCATTATGATTATACTGATAATTTGACTTCGTCTTTACTGCTGGATGTTCACTGTTTGAATGAAAGGTAAAATGACGTTGATCGGTTCTTTTCGCTTCAAGTTGTTGAAGGGATTGATCTAACATCGACTTAAATTCTACCTTTTTTGCTTTATAATTCGGTGTATCGACGTTCGCGATATTTTGAGATATGACTTTCTGATTTAAAGAGGCATAATTCAGCCCGTTTTCTAGAGTTGTGAACGTGTTGGAAAAAAGTTTCACTTTAGGTACCTCTATCCGTTTTTTGACATGTTTCAACTATTTTTGACATATTTAGCATACAACAGTATTTATTGTAATGTTTAGCAAGATTAGTGTCTATGAATATTCCGTAAATTTTCAAGAAAGAGGGCGATATTCATTGAATTCGTGACTTTTCATTCACTTTTTAACCTAATATTCCCATGGTTATTTTTACAAATAAATAGGTTTTTTCTAAAAATGTTACATTTATATTACAACAAGCGCGTAATGTTAAAAACGTTTCTTCCATTGGCAGTCGATTCCCGACAAAAATATGCTAATGAAGCGGAAGATTATATAATCATTTCATCCCCTGCATAAGAAAACTTCACCTGTAATCAGGTGAATACTTTAATATCCCCTATCATTTTCACTCTATAACGTGCAGTTGTCGAAATAGGTCGTAACATTGTTGTAACTTTATTGTACTATCCACATAAAAGATGACAATACCAAAAGGACGATTGCCAGTAGTCCATTCGGCTTATTTTCCCTAAACAATCTGACATTTCCCTTCATTCTTCACATAAAAGCTGTGCTGACCTGAACAAGATGATTCAGCCCCATTATAAACAAAAAAAGCTGCTCCCCCGATAAGGGAAACAGCTTTTCACATTGATTAGTTTGTACGCAATTTATCCAGTTCAACGAGGAACTTGTTATTTAAGACTTTAATGTAAGTACCTTTCATCCCAAGAGAACGAGATTCGATTACGCCGGCACTTTCCAGTTTACGAAGGGCGTTGACGATTACTGAACGTGTAATACCGACTCTGTCGGCAATCTTAGAAGCAACCAATAGACCTTCATTTCCATCTAGTTCTTCAAAAATATGTTCAATCGCCTCGAGCTCACTATACGACAATGAACTGATGGCCATCTGTACAACTGCCTTGCTTCTCGCTTCTACCTCGATCTCCTCGGCTTTTTCACGAAGAATCTCCATACCTACTACGGTTGCACCATATTCGGCAAGAATCAGATCATCGTCTTCAAAGCTTGCTTCAAGTCGCGCAAGGATCAACGTTCCCAGTCTTTCCCCACCACCAATGATAGGTACGATCGTCGTTAGACCATTTTTGAAGAACTCTCTATTTTCCACAGGGAAAGCAGTATATTCACTATTCACATCCAGATTTGGAGATGTTTCTTGTACATTGAATAAGTTTTGAGTATACTCCTCGGGAAATTGACGGTCAGCAAGCATTTGTTTCATACGCTCGTTTTCAATTTGCTGATTGATGGCATACCCCAATAGTTTACCACGACGGCTCACAACGAACACATTCGCTTCGATCACCTTACTCAGTGTTTCTGACATTTCTTTGAAATTCACCGGTTTACCGGCTGCTTTTTGCAGCATGGCATTAATCGTTCTTGTTTTACCTAATAAATTCATTACTTTTCCTCCTACTACAACTTAAGTGTATCTATTATTTAATTTAATATTATCTTGAATCCATCTATCTTTACCCAATAGAGGGTAAGTGAAAACTCATAGGATAAACTGACTGAGATCCTTATCTTTTGAAATGGCACCTAACTTATCATCCACGTATTGCGGGGTGATCTTCACCATTTCCAGAGTGATATCGGGTGCTTCGAAGGATAGGTCCTCAAGAAGTTTTTCCATAATGGTATGAAGTCTTCTAGCCCCGATATTATCGGTATTCTGATTGACATCATAAGCAATTTCAGCGAGTCTACGAATAGCATCGTCAGAAAATTCAATTTGTATACCTTCTGTTTCTATTAAAGCAATATATTGTTTAATGATGGCGTTATCCGGTTCAACTAGAATCCTCACGAAGTCGTCTGTAGACAACTTCTGAAGTTCCACCCTGATCGGAAAACGCCCTTGTAATTCAGGGATAAGATCAGAAGGTTTACTCATGTGAAAGGCACCGGCAGCAATGAAAAGGACATGATCTGTCTTCACCGAACCATATTTAGTGACGATGGTCGATCCCTCTACGACCGGGAGAATATCACGCTGGACCCCTTCCCTGGATACATCCGCTGAAGATTGACCCGAGCTCTTGCTTGCGATTTTGTCGATTTCATCAATGAAGATGATCCCTGACTGCTCTGCACGGATAATTGCTTCTTGCGTTACTTCATCCATGTCAATGAGCTTCTGGGCTTCCTCATTGGTCAGAACGGTCCTTGCTTCTTTTACCTTCAATTTACGTTTTTTCTTTTTTTTCGGCATGAAATTACTGAGGGCGTCCTGCATGTTCATGCCCATTTGTTCCATGCCTGAGCCTTGAAGCATATCAAACATGGAGGCTTGCTGCTCCTCTACTTCAATCGTGATGAATTCTTCTTCGAGTTCACCGTTTTCAAGTCTCTTTTCCATCCTTCTTCTTTGCTCCTGAAGGGAAATCTCTTCCTGCTTTTCTTCTTCTTCTTCAGAAGACCCTTGAGCTCCGTTACCCCCGAAGATCATTTCAAATGGGTTCTTATAGGAAGAGGATTTCTTCTTGGAAGGCACAACGAGTTCCACTAGGCGGCGGCTGGCATTTTCAGCCGCTCTTTCTCGTACCCCGACCATTTTTTCCTCTTTTACCAGACGGACGGAGGTTTCCACCAGATCTCTGACCATTGATTCAACATCACGTCCGACATAACCTACTTCCGTAAACTTCGTCGCCTCCACCTTAACAAAAGGGGCACGAACCAATTTCGCTATCCTTCTGGCAATCTCCGTTTTACCGACACCGGTCGGTCCCATCATCAAAATATTCTTAGGGATGACTTCATCTTTCAACACATCTGTCAGGAGGCTCCGTCTATAGCGGTTTCTAAGTGCAACAGCGACAGCTCTCTTTGCATCCTTTTGACCTACAATATATTGATCAAGGCGTTCTACTATTTGCCTCGGCGTTAACTGATCAGTGCTCTTCATCAAGTGGCACACTCCTTACTTTCCTATAGTGTGGGAGAATCAAATCAAACCTGAAGTTTCACGTTAAAGCTCTTCTACGATAATCTGATTATTGGTGTATACACATATGTCGGCAGCAATTTGAAGGGAAGACCGGGCGATTTCCTTTGCTGACAAATGGTCGCCGGCGTATTGCTTCAGCGCCCTGCCGGCAGATAATGCGTAATTTCCACCGGAACCAATGGCAAGGATCCCATCATCCGGTTCAATCACTTCCCCCGTACCGGAAATCAATAGAAGATGATTTTCATCCATCACAATCAACATCGCTTCAAGCTTTCTCAGCACCTTATCGCTTCGCCACTCTTTCGCAAGCTCAACTGCCGCTCTCGGAAGGTTTCCGTTGAACTCCTGAAGCGTTCCTTCAAACATTTCGGACAAAGTAAATGCATCGGCAACCGACCCTGCGAATCCGGCCAATACTTTTCCATTAAATAGTTTTCGTACTTTTTTTGCAGTATGCTTCATGACGACTGAGTTGCCGAATGTAACCTGCCCGTCACCGGACATTGCACAACGGCCATTATGCTGAACGGCAAAAATAGTGGTTGCGTGGAATTGTTCCATATCCTAAACCTCCAACTCTTCTAGGCACGTGGGTGATGTGCTAAATACGTTTTTCTCAATTGATCCTTCGATACATGGGTATACAGCTGAGTCGATGATAGATGAGAATGTCCAAGAAGTTCCTGAACCGTCCTTAAATCGGCACCATTATTCAATAAATGGGTAGCGAACGTGTGTCGCAGCATATGGGGGTGTATCTTCCCCGTCAAAGATGCTTTCTCGATAATCTTATTCAAGATCAGACGCACGCCTCTTTGGGTTAATGCTCCACCACGGTGATTGACCAGCAATTGATTATGGGACACATCCTTCGCAAGCTTCGGCCGGGACTGTGTTATGTATTGTTCCAGGGCATCGTGTGCAAAGCTTCCAAAGGGGACATACCTCTCTTTATTCCCTTTTCCTTTGACCAGGATCGTAGACATCCCAAGGTCAACGTCACCCATCTGTATATTCGTACATTCACTAACGCGGATTCCTGTCGCATAGAGAAGTTCAAATATAGCCCGGTTACGTATTTCCAAAGGTGAGTCACCGACACAGGCAGCAAGCAGCGCCTCTATTTCCTCCTCATAAAAAAAGGTAGGCAGCCGCTTTTCTTTTTTGGGAAGATTGACAAACGAAAAGGGGTTATCGAGCAACTTTTTTTCCCGATTCAAATAACGGTAAAAGCTTCTTATACTGGAAACCTTCCTTGATATGGAAGACCTCATCAAACCCTGATCATGCAGCTTAGTTAAAAAAAGTCTCGCATCAGAATACTCGACATCTTTTAATGAACTTAAACCTTGTTCTTTCATAAATACGTAGAACTCTTCGATATCATGACGATATTGTTCAAAAGTATGAACGGAATAATGCTTTTCTATTTGTAAATATTCAGTAAAGGAATGTAATTGTTCATCTAATTGATTTTTCATGTTTAACACCTCACAAGGGCTACTAAATAGTAACACAACCGGACAACCCTTGCAACGAATTTTACACTTTTTTCACAAAGTTCTGAATTGTTTCCAACGCCCTGTTCGCATGTTGCTCATTGCGCTCTTTCTTTCCTTTTACCTTTTTTGGCAGATCGGGGAAAAGGCCGAAATTGGCATTCATCGGTTGAAAGTTATGTTTGTTCGCTGTCGTAATATATCTGGCCATACTTCCAATCGCCGTATCATGCGGAAACACAAGAGGCTCTTGTTTCATGGCAAGTTTTGCCGCATTGATCCCGGCAATCAATCCGCTTGCAGCAGATTCCACGTACCCTTCCACACCTGTCATTTGACCTGCAAAAAACAGGTTTTCATGACTCTTCAGCTGATACGTATCCTTTAGGACATTGGGTGAGTTGATGAACGTATTCCTGTGCATGACGCCGTAACGGACAATATCGGCGTTCTCAAGTCCCGGGATCAATTGAAGAACCTCTTTCTGCGGCCCCCACTTTAAATGAGTTTGGAATCCGACAATATTATAAAGGGTCCCTGCAGCATCATCTTGTCTTAATTGTACTACAGCGTAAGGCCGTTTTCCTGTTTTAGGGTCTTCGAGTCCCACCGGCTTGAGAGGTCCGAATAACATTGTCTTCTTCCCGCGTGAAGCCATGACTTCAATCGGCATACATCCTTCAAAGAACACTTCTTTCTCAAATTCTTTCAACGGAACCGTCTCAGCGGAAATAAGGGCTTCATAGAAACGATTGAACTCACTTTCGGTCATCGGGCAATTCAAATAAGCCGCTTCCCCTTTATCATAACGTGATTTCAGGTATACTTTTTCCATGTCTATGGAGTCCTTCTCAATGATCGGGGCAGCTGCGTCATAGAAGTATAAATGTTCTTCCCCAGTCAGGCGCTTGATCTGTTTTGACAGGGCCTCACTTGTCAATGGTCCGGTGGCTACAATGGTAATACCCTCTGGTAAATCAGTGACTTCTTCATTAAATACCGTCACGTTCGGGTGATGTTTCACTCTGTCCGTAACCAGTGCTGCAAATTCATGACGATCGACCGCCAATGCTCCCCCAGCCGGGACGGAACTGGCATCCGCTGCCGAGATGATGACTGAATCCAACTGTCTCATTTCTTCCTTTAACACTCCTACTGCATTCGTCAGAGTATTTGCCCTAAGTGAGTTACTGCACACAAGCTCTGCAAACTTATCTGTATGATGGGCAGGCGTTTTGGTAACGGGTCTCATTTCGAAAAGGTTGACTTGTATCCCCCTTTTCGCAATCTGCCAAGCGGCTTCACTCCCTGCTAATCCTGCTCCAATGACATTTACCGTCATAACGATTGACCTCCTACAGTCTAAACACGTTCTTTATCCAATCAGTATGGTACAAAAAGGGGAAATGCAAAAAAGATACATGTATATTGAAAATTTGTTAGTTTGTTACAAAAGTATATGACAACACAAAAGGGCTGACCCAATAGGCAATAGAGAAATCACCTGTTGGGACAGTCCCTCGTTACATTGTATAAGTTCATTGTTGAACAATCAATCGTTTTTTATCGACTATGACAACAATTATTCCTTAATGATCAGATTTATCAGGAAAACGCCTTTTTCCCAACACACCTATCAGACAGGAATTATTTCTGCGGTTCCTCTTTATAATCACAATTCGTACATTGAATCTGATTACCTTTTTTAAGCTTCTTCTCTACGAGCAATTCAGAACATTTCGGGCATTTCCGTTCTATCGGCTTATCCCATGATAAGAAGTCACATTCAGGATACTGATCGCATCCGTAGAAAATACGCTTTTTCTTGCTTTTACGTTCGATGATATTCCCTTTTTCACATTTAGGGCATTTCACACCGATTTCCTTGACGATCGGCTTCGTGTTGCGACAGTCGGGAAAGTTACTGCAGGCCATGAACTTTCCGTATCTTCCCATTTTGAACACCATCGGATGACCGCATTCCTCACAATCTTCACCGGCAGGTTCATCACGGATTTCAATTTTCTCCATTTCATTTTCGGCCTTTTCAAGATGTTTTTCAAAATCCTGATAAAAGCGTTCTATGATTCTTTCCCATTTTTCATTGCCGTCTTCGATGTCATCAAGGCTTCGTTCCATGTTCGCTGTGAACTCGACATCGATGATATCCGGGAAGAATTCCCTCACCAATTCCAGCACGATTTCGCCAAGCTCCGTTGGGACAAAACGCTTGTTATCCAGTGTCACATACCCTCTCCGCTGAATCGTATCCAGGGTGGGAGCGTACGTGGAAGGTCTGCCGATACCCAGTTCTTCCAATGTTTTAACAAGTCGGGCCTCCGTGTACCTTGGCGGTGGCTGAGTGAAATGCTGACTCGGATCGATGTCTTCGCTTTTCACCTTATCGTTTTCTTCCAAAGCAGGAAGGAAATTATCCTTTTCTTCTTTTTGATCATCAGAACCCTCGACATATACCTTCATAAAGCCGGGGAATTTCACTTTTGAACCGGTCGCTCTGAACATGACGGAACCGTTTACGATATCAACACTCATCGTGTCCATAATTGCCGGTGCCATTTCACTGGCTACAAAACGTTCCCAAATCAATTTATACAGACGATATTGGTCCCTGGAAAGAAATTCTTTTACCGACGAAGGATCCCTTAGAGTACTCGTAGGACGAACGGCTTCATGGGCATCCTGAGCTTTTTGTTGTTTTTTCTCTTTACGATCTGACTGCTTGATAAAATCCTGACCATACTTATTCACGATGTATTCATTCGCTTCTTTTTGTGCAACTTCAGAGATTCTGGTGGAGTCCGTTCTCATATAGGTGATAAACCCAACGGTTCCTTGTTTCCCCATCTCGATTCCTTCGTATAGTTGCTGAGCGAGCATCATCGTTTTCTTCGCACGGAAATTTAATTTCCGGGCTGCTTCCTGCTGGAGGGAGGAAGTTGTGAACGGAGGTGCGGGATTTCTCTTTCTTTCCTTTTTCGTCACTTTGTTGACTTCGAAGGATTTACCCTTTATTTTCCCGAGGACATCTTTTACGTCCTCTTCGGTTTTCAACTCCACCTTTTTACCGTCGATTCCATAAAAAGATGCTTGGAATGTATCGTTGTCTTTGGTGAATTCTGCTTCGATCGACCAATACTCTTCCGGCGTGAAGGCTTTGATTTCATTTTCCCTGTCAATGATCAACCGGACTGCAACCGATTGAACCCTGCCGGCACTTAGTCCCTTTTTCACCTTTTTCCATAATAATGGGCTGATGTTGTACCCCACTAATCGGTCTAAAATCCTTCTGGCCTGCTGCGCATCGACCAAGTCCATATTAATGGCACGCGGGTGCTTGAAGGACTCTTTGATCGCATCCTTCGTGATCTCGTTGAATACCACCCGACACTCCGATGTGGTATCCATATCCAGGCTGTGAGCCAGGTGCCAGGCAATCGCTTCCCCTTCCCTGTCGGGGTCGGCTGCAAGAAAGATTCTTTTCACTTTTTTTGCAGCGGTTTTTAACTCTTTTAAGACAGGGCCCTTACCGCGTATTGTGATGTATTTCGGTTCGAATTCATTCTCAACATCGACGCCCATTTGACTCTTTGGCAAGTCCCGGACGTGGCCCATTGAAGCCCTGACCTTATATTTTTTCCCTAAATAACGTTCAATTGTTTTCGCCTTAGCCGGCGATTCCACTATTACTAAATAATCTGCCATCCAATTAGCCTCCTTAAAGAGGAAAATAATCACTGTTTTATAGCACCTTGGAATGTTCCTTTTAAAAGCACAAACGGAAACGTTTACACTAACATTCTCATAGGTGTGAAATTGATTTCAGTGTAGAGAAGTACTGCTATTATCTATTTATTTCTCTTATATACAGTTTTTGATACCTGTTGCAAAATGTATAACAGTTTTACTATAATTGCAACCATTTTGTATAAATTACTTGTAATTATTCAAACCTTGAGGGGTGAAAACCTGCCTTATTTAGAGAGTTTATATCATATTTTTCAACTTTATACCTGGAGTTCTGAAACAATGTCTTCTACTGATAAGACCATTTTGGCTCCTTCTTGTATGAGGGTGTTGGTTCCTTCTGCTAATGGATCGAGGATGGATCCGGGGAGACACAGGACTTCTCTGCCTTCATTCAATGCATAGTCAGCCGTGATGAAGGTCCCGCTCTTTTTCCTGGCTTCTGTCACGAGGACTGCATCGCTGAGACCGCTTATGATTCGATTTCGTAAGGGGAAGTGCCATTTCTCGGGTTTCATATAAGGAGGATATTCGGATATGAGAAGATGATGTTCCATCATATGATGGGCCAAATCGAGATTTTGTTTCGGGTAGATGTGCTGGAACCCTCCCCCAAGCACACCTATCGTTTTACCACCTGACCGGATCGCTTCTTTATGGGCAATCGTATCCGCCCCTTTCGCAAGCCCGCTTACGATCAGGACCTCTCGTTTGACTAGTTCTGGAATCATGGTTTGAAGGACATTATCTGTGTAAGAGGTGGCGTTTCTGGAGCCTATCACGGCCAATTTCCTAGAAGCCTGAAGCAGTTTTCTATCACCCTTTAAGAAGAGTAGAAAGGGGGGATCATAAACGTTTTTCAATAGGACAGGATACTCCGCATCCAACAGGGTGATCCACTGTATATCGTTCTTCGCATAAAGGTCAATGTAACGGTCTGAAGGAAAGGAGTGAAGGTCTCTGTAGAAGAGTTCAATATTCGTGGAAGTTGCAGTGGTCACCTGCTGAAGCTTAGATGGGGATAGCTCGAAGACAGCCTTAAGATCCTGACATGTTTCCACCAGCCGTTTGGTGCCTTTTAATCCAATTCCACGGCAGTGATGAATATGAAAGAGGAATTGACGATTTCCTTTCATTTACAGCCTCCTAAAATAGTATTTTTACAATAGTTAAAAGTGAGACTGATAGCATGGCTATCAGTCTCACTTCAAGATTAATGTGTTTTACATTTATCGAGGATTCCCTCTTCTTTCAAGACCTTGATCAATGTTTCACCCATATCGGATGGTGTCGGTGCAACTTGAATTCCACACTCATTCATAACGCGGATTTTCTCATCTGCCGTTCCTTTACCACCTGAAATGATCGCACCGGCATGACCCATGCGTTTTCCTGGAGGTGCCGTACGTCCACCGATGAATCCTACTACAGGCTTCGTCATATTGGCTTTGATCCACTCAGCTGCCTCTTCTTCTGCCGTACCGCCGATTTCACCAATCATGATGACCGCATACGTATCTTCATCTTCATTGAAAGCTTTCAATACATCGATAAAGTCTGTACCGTTGACAGGGTCCCCACCGATACCGACTGCCGTTGACTGTCCGATTCCAGCTTGTGAAAGTTGGTGTACAGCTTCATACGTCAGTGTACCGGAACGGGAAACAACCCCAACGTGACCTTTTGTATGGATGTAGCCAGGCATGATCCCGATCTTACACTCGTCAGGAGTGATGACTCCAGGACAGTTTGGCCCGACAAGGCGAGTTTTCTTACCTTCCATATAACGCTTTACCTTCACCATATCCAATACTGGGATATGCTCTGTGATACAAATAGCCAAATCAAGCTCGGCATCTACCGCTTCCATGATGGCATCTGCTGCAAATGGTGCAGGAACATAAATGACGGAAGCATTTACGCCAGTTGCTTTCTTTGCTTCTTCAACAGTATTGAAAACAGGTACGCCTTCAACCTCTGTTCCGCCTTTTCCAGGTGTAACACCTGCCACGATTTGTGTACCGTATTCAAGCATTTGTTTCGTATGGAAAAGAGCTGTTGATCCTGTAATTCCTTGTACAACAACCTTGGTATCTTTATTAATAAATACGCTCATTAGTCCCCCGCCTTTCTCAGCCTACTTGCTCAACGATTTTTTGTGCGCCGTCTGCCATGGATTCAGCTGCAATGATATTCAATCCTGATTGATTCAGGATTTCTTTACCTAAGTCAACATTCGTACCTTCAAGACGTACGACAAGAGGTACTTGAAGCCCGATTTGCTTAGCTGCTTCTACTACACCTGTCGCAATGACGTCACACTTCATGATTCCACCAAAGATATTGACGAAAATACCTTTAACGTTTTCATCAGAAAGGATGATTTTGAATGCTTCTGTTACCTTTTCTGCCGTGGCACCGCCCCCAACATCAAGGAAGTTAGCGGGATCTCCGCCATAATGCTTCACGATGTCCATCGTAGCCATGGCAAGACCTGCACCATTAACCATACATCCGATATTACCGTCAAGTGAAATATAGCTCAGGTCATATTTAGAAGCTTCGATCTCTTTCGCATCTTCTTCTTCAAGATCTCGTAATTCAATGACATCCTTTTGACGGTATAGTGCATTTGAATCGAAGTTGAACTTCGCGTCAAGTGCCATGACGTCTCCATCGCCTGTCACCACTAATGGATTGATCTCAACGATAGATGCATCCTTTTGGATGTACACATTATAAAGACCCATCATGAACTTAGCTGCTTTTCCAACCAGTTTTTGAGGGATATTGATATTGAATGCAATCCGTCTTGCTTGGAATCCTGTTAATCCCACTACTGGATCGATGTACTCTTTAAAGATTTTTTCAGGTGTTTTTTCTGCTACTTCTTCGATTTCTGTTCCGCCTTCTTCAGAAGCCATCAGGACAACCTGTGAAGTCGCACGATCGAGTACCAGTCCTACATAATATTCTTTCTTGATATCACAGCCTTCTTCGATAAGTAAGCGCTTTACTTCCTTACCTTCAGGACCCGTCTGGTGAGTTACTAAAGTTTTACCGATTAACTCATCTGCATATGTACGCACTTCGTCCAGGCTTTTAGCGATTTTAACTCCGCCAGCTTTACCTCGACCACCTGCATGGATTTGAGCCTTCACTACATACACGCTGGAATCTAACGTCTTCGCCGCTTCTACTGCTTCTTCAGCTGTAAAAGCCACTTTACCATTTGGTACGGACACCCCGTAATTTCTGAGGATTTCTTTACCTTGATATTCATGGATATTCATTTTCCATCCTCCTATCAAACTCTTCAAAAAATAGACTGCGCTTTCATTGTATAAAATGACAGTATATATGTCTACCATTATGCTAAAAATATTATATTAATTTAAAAATTCTGAACATATTTTGATAGAATTCCTCTTCATCATCCTATGTTTATTGAGTGTTACATTCATAAATTATTATACTTAAAAAATATATTTGGTATCTTAATCTGGCCATTCCAGAAGATCGCACGGGGTTATTCCCTATTGGAGATACCTCTGTCCAGACGGTATATAAACGCAAAGACTTCTGCTACGGCACCGTATAATTCCTCCGGGATGGATTCTCCGGTATCCAGGTTTCCAAGAAGGGACAACAGACTCTTATCTTCCTGAACAGGTATCCCGTGTTCTTCTGCTCTTGAAAGAATATTTTCAGCTATGATCCCCTTACCTTTCGCCACGACTTTTGGCGCTGATCCTTCATGCTGATTATACCCCAAAGCAATGGCTTCTTTCCGTTCTTGCGGGTTTTTCATATCTTTACATCAACTCCGGTAAATATTGGCTCGGACTGTTCCCCTAAGATCTTTCCTGAAAGCTCGGACTGTTTATCCGGCTCCTTCACCTTTATGGCGGATAACTGATAGTCAAGCTTCTCAAGCCCTTCTTTCAAATCGGGAATCAGTGACCGGGACAAAGCTTCGACAGCAGGATGTTCATTCCATACAGTTAGGGAGATCACACGGTTTTGAACTTGCATATCGATCAATGTCTCCTTTAACCCCTCCAGGTTCAAATAAAATAATACTCGGCAGTAATCACCATCTATTACACCGTTTTCCTTCTCTTTTCCTGTCCATTGCAGGGTAATATCCGTGTTTCGACCAAATAAATAGAGGGGAAATTGTTGCACGATCGTAAGAAAAGGGGAGTGATCCTGTGAATGAAGCACCTGGTGGTTCATTTTCAGAACAATTTCGTCAGCTAGTTGGCGGATGTCCGATGCCGGGTGATTCATGCTTATCCCGATGAGGTGCTCCTTCAGTGACTGGCCCTGGATTTCATATCCTTTGTTGATCCGTGCCTCGTAATTGATACCGAAATCCCCAATCACCCTTTTTAATGCCTTGGACAATTCATCTCCCGTAAGCTGTTGTGTGAGTGCCAATACCGCCTGATGATGAAGCTTCTGAAAGATCTTCTCCTGATTGGATGAAGGAACCCCCTCCCCCCACATCTCTTTAAGCCTGGTGAAGTTCATCTCAAGCAGTTTCTCTTTACCCGCTAATTCCACCAGCTGTTTGGCCGCGTATTCAGGAGTTTCTTCCTTCTTTCCATTGATGGGATTTTCTGATGTCGTCAGGATGCTCAGCCATTTATCAACAAGTGCGGCAGCGTTTTTCCCCTGTACGATGCCTGTATTAGCTGTAGTCTGGTTCCGCTCATCCGGAAGCCCCCCGGCAGCAGGGGTAGAAGGTGACATCACACCGTTCCCCTTCCGCTGATTTTCAGAAGTTTGCCCATTAATAAGCATACCGGTTACCGCTTCTTTCCATTGGTGCATGAGTGCATCTTTCGAAAAGAAACCAAGGGACTTTAATAAATCGAAGTGTCCCAATCGATTGGAAAATGGTTGGGAAGGATCCGCTAACCCTGTCAACGCTTTACTGACAAGGTTAGCGGAAAGGTTCATCCTCATTGGCTCCTGAAGCTTTTGAAGTATATGAAGAGTGGGGGCATCCCTCCCTGTATCGCTTAACTTAGAAATGAGTGTGTCCAACATGGAAATAAAATCACTTTTTTCTCCGGATTTAATCGATAAGAATATCCTGTCTGTAAACGGCATGTTCCTCCTTGCCATTTCAACGATGATCTTTGCATTCAGAGTAGCTTCTTTGCCCTTTACATGCTTCTCAGCAAATATCAGCATTTCTTTATGAATGGGGATCTGATTCTTTACAAGATCCCTAACCAATGAAGTCATTTCCTTTTCTTTACTCGAAATGGAAAGATGGTGTAAAAGCTTAGATGCTATATCCGCCGCATCTGCCTCTCCATGTTGAGAAGGTATCAAGTGGAGGCTAACTCCACTCTCTGATTGCTTCACTTCCACCCAGTATCGCCCTTCTGCCTTCAAAGGAGCTTCGAGCTTTGCCACGAACCGCTGACCACTCGCAGATACTTCTGCAATGTCATCACCCAACAGCTTATGAACCTTAATATAAAGCACCTTCCCACTTTGCAGTGAAAAGGGTTTTCCGCCCCCGGAGGACAGCGGTTGATTGCCTGAGGTTCCATGAATGTGGGTCATTACCCTACCCCCCGTTCCATCATTTAAATACTGCAAATCTTATATAAAAACAGTCACCTATTGATCGGACTCGTGAAGTTCTTTCACCGGTGAAAAGCTCTTTCGATGAAGTGGGGTCACACCGAGTTTTTCCAATCCCATTAAGTGTTCTTTTGTACCATAACCAGCATTTTTCTCGAAAGCATAGCCGGGATATGTTTCAGCATACTCCTTCATCAATCTGTCCCTTGTCACCTTTGCGACAATCGAGGCTGCCGCGATCGATATACTTTTCGCGTCACCTTTTATGATGGACTGACTCGGATATGGGGATTGAATGTTCATCGCATCTATCAACAGGTAATCAGGCTGAACTTCCAGATGGACGACCGCTTCATTCATCGCCTTTTTCGTCGCCTGATAAATGTTGATGGAATCAATTTCAGCTGCATGGACCATCCCAACGCCGAGCGCAATGGCATGCTCTTCTATATATGCATAAAATTCTTCCCTTTTCACTTCTGAAAGCTTCTTGCTATCATTCAAGCCAGCTAAATAGAAGTCAGAAGGCAGGATGACGGCTGCCGTGACGACCGGTCCTGCAAGCGGTCCCCTTCCCACCTCGTCTATCCCTGCGATACGAGTGAAGCCTTGCAGGCGCAGCTCATTTTCATATCGGGTGAGGGTTTGAAATTCTTCTTTCTCCTTGGCCTTTTTCAACCGTTCCCGTTCCCGTTGTAACAGAAGCTTCTGAACACCTTTTCTATCATCCTGTTTCAATTCTTCCAATATCGGATCAGAATCTGACAGGGTATCGATCCATTCTTTCATTTCTTTGATTGTTCTATGTACTTTCGTCACCATCATTCCTCCTTGTATATATCGGATAGAACCCGCAAAAATAAAGAGGCTGTGTAAAAGGGATTCCTCCCATTATACAGCCTCTTCGTTATTCACTATCTTTTTCCGCTTCATCGATGAAATCAAACGTCATGGGTCCCAATTGCACATTACGGATGTCCCTTACGATGATTTCAGATGTCTTATCATAATTCACTTCTCCACCAGCCATCAGACAGCCTCTTTTAGCACCGATCTTGTCAAAGCTGTCCACTACCTCTTCGGATAGCGAGTCGAGGCCGTAGCGCTCTTCTAGTCGCTCTGGATAGTGCTCTGAAAGAAACCGCAGACCATATACGGCAATATCCTGTAAATTCAGGATGGTATCTTTGATCGCTCCCGTCAAAGCCAGTTTATAACCCACCTTGGGATCTTCGAACTTCGGCCACAATATCCCCGGAGTATCGAGCAGTTCAAGCTCTTTCCCGACTTTGATCCATTGCTGGGCCTTCGTCACACCGGGGGTATTTCCCGTTTTAGCGATATTCTTCTTCGCCAGCCTGTTGATCAAAGTGGATTTACCCACATTGGGAATTCCCACGATCATGGCCCTGATAGCACGGGGTCTCATTCCTCTCGACTTCATACGGTCAAATTTATCTTTCAGGATCTCTTTAGCAGCCTGCACGATGACTTGAAGACCCTTGCCGGCCTGTGCATTTACCGAAAGCGCCGTAATGCCCTGTTCTTTAAAGTAGGCTATCCACTGATTCGTCCTGTTAGTGTCGGCCATGTCTGCTTTATTTAACAATACGAGACGGGGCTTCTGTCCGATGATTTCTTCAATCATCGGATTTCTTGACGATAATGGGATTCTGGCATCTACTAATTCGATCACAATGTCCACAAGTTTTAATTTCTCGGTCACTTGCCTACGAGCTTTAGCCATATGCCCCGGAAACCATTGAATTGTCATATGACCACCTCCAAACACCTTTTTTCTATTATTTCACCAAACCGAAATCTTTAACAGGCCAATAGATCACTTTTGTGTCCCCGATCACTTCATCGGTCGAGACTGTTCCGATATGCCGGCTATCCTTACTGAATCGACGGTTGTCACCCATGACAAAGATTTCGCCTTCAGGGACCGTTTCTTTCCCGGTAAGGTCCTTCAATGTGAAATCTTCAGTTAAGACGCCGCCATTCAATTGATCTTTGTATTCTTTAAGGTATGGTTCAGCATATGCTTTACCATTAATATATAATGTGTCATTTTTATACTCTACTTTATCCCCGGGAAGCCCGATGACCCGCTTGATATAATCCTTGTGCTCAGGGGCATGGAATACGACGATATCGAATCGCTCCGGCTCACCCAGTTTACTTACAATCATACGGTCACCATTATGTAAAGTAGGCATCATTGATAATCCGTCAACCACAATGGGTGCAAATAAAAAGAATCTGATAATAGCAGCTAAACCCACTGCAATCAACAGCGCCTTCATCCACTCCCACCACTCGTTTTTTTCTTTAACCACATCTCCACCACCCATGATTATTTCTATCTTTTTCTATTCTACTAGAATTTCATTTAATTCTCATTAAAAATTGGTGGTTTCTCTAAAATAGTTGAAATCACTAAATGTAACAAAAGCTTTTAAAAAAGGAAAAGGAGCTTGTCTCCAAGCTCCTTTTCTTACGTTCTTATCGAATTTCTTTAATACGAGCCGCTTTACCGCGAAGGTTACGCAGGTAATAAAGTTTCGCACGACGGACTTTACCGCGACGAATAACTTCTAATTTAGCGATTTTAGGTGTGTGTACAGGGAAAGTACGTTCAACACCTACACCGTAAGAAATTTTACGAACAGTAAATGTTTCGCTGATACCGCCACCACGGCGTTTGATTACTACTCCTTCGTATACCTGAATACGTTCACGAGTACCCTCAACGATGTTAACGTGTACACGTACTGTATCACCAGGACGGAAAGATGGTAGATCAGAGCGAAGTTGTTCTTTCGTAATATCTTCGATTAATTTGTGCATCTTTTTCAACTCCTTCCAACAGATGCTCTTACAAAAGCGATAGATTGCAGCGGAACATCGGGATCCATGACTCAATGAGATATCTCCTCAAGCCACAAAGAATATAATACCATACAGGCATCCAGTATGCAATAGCCTATTTAGACTTTTCCCATTCCTCTATCCATGCCTTCTGCCGATCTGTGAGGGAATAGCTCTTTAATAGATCGGGTCTTCTTTCAAAGGTCCTCCTCAGACTCTCTTTCTCTCTCCATTCCTCTATAAGACGATGATTTCCTGAAATCAATTCCCCGGGTACCTTCATCCCCCTGAAATCCGCAGGACGGGTGTAATGTGGATGCTCAAGGAGTCCTGAAGAGAATGAGTCCTGAATCGGTGAATCTTCGTTACCAAGGACCCCTGGCAGGAGTCGGACGACACTGTCGATGACCACCATGGCCCCAAGCTCCCCACCAGTCAGTACATAGTCACCTATGGAGATCTCGTCCGTTACAACATGCTCCCTGATCCTCTCATCATAGCCTTCATAATGACCACAAATAAATACGAGGTGGTCTTCTTTCGCAAGCTCCTCTGCCTTGTGCTGGGTGAAGCGTTCTCCCTGTGGGCACATGAGGATGACCCTCGGTTTTGATTTCTCTTCTTTTTTCAATGCATCAACCGCATCAAATATCGGCTGAGGCTTCAAGACCATACCTGCTCCCCCACCATAAGGGTAATCATCTACCTGATGATGTTTATTGTCGGCATACTCCCGAAAGTTGATCACATTGTAGGAGACGGCTTCTTTTTCTGCAGCTTTTTTCAGGATCGAATCACCAAAGATCCCCTCGAACATGCCCGGGAATAATGATAGGACGTCAATTCTCATCATGATAATAGACCTTCCATCGGTTCAATGGTAATGAGTTGATCTTCTATATCGACACTTATCACGATATCTTCAATGTAAGGGATGAGGTACTCTTTTCCACGCTCACCTTTCACTACCCATACGTCGTTCGCCCCAGGGCTCAAGATCTCTTTGATAGTACCCAAATCCTCCCCTGCCGTCGTTACCACCTTACAGCCAACGATTTCGTGGAAGTAGTACTCCCCTTCTTCGAGGTCCTGCAACTGATCTTCCTCTACCTTCAGGATCCCTCCCTTGAACTTCTCGACCTCATTGATATTTTCATATCCTTCAAAGGTAAGCAGGTCAAAGCTCTTATGGTTTCTATGGGATTTGATCACGAGACTGATGGGATCTTGACTTTCTGTCCGGAACAAGTGAAGAGTGTTCCCCTTCTGATAACGCTCTTCAGGGAAATCGGTTGTTGAAACGACCTTCACTTCCCCTTTCACCCCATGTGTATTGACAATCTTACCTACTTTAAACCACTTTTCCATTGCATCCACCTCTTGCATTATCGAATTTCTTTCACTATGCCGTCTTCTATCACAATTGTCTTTGAAAGTGTTTCTTCTTCCCAATTGTCACCAACTTGAATGTTCATCATACCTTGGACTTCCTTTTCCTTCAGTTCGCTTCCGATCGGCAGGATATTCAGCTGTTCCATTTGAAAATCCAGCAATTTTATTTTTTCAGCCCGTTCATTCAATTCTCTTTCAAAATGCTGATTTAATTTATGTGCCGGGTATTTCTTGCCCCGTTCAATCTTCTTCATTTCGAACTGCAGCTGGTCGCATTCCTTTTTTAATTGAAATTGTTGATTTTCATAACGTTTCATCAATAAGTCCTTACTCTTTTCTGTCAGAACCTGTTTAATCGTAATCGTATGTATCACATTCACAACTTCTTCCTCCTCCTTTTATTCACCCCACACTGAAGTAAGGATCTTAAGGGTGTTCTTAGGGGAGTGGCGGCTTGTATGGGGGCTTCTGGATCCTCTGACTATATCATACCACTTTACGATGAGTAATCCCTATGAAAAAGGGGACTGACGGGTTAAGGCTATGTAGTAACCTTTGTGGGTCAGTCCCCTGAATTCATAGAGCCGGTGTCCGAGGCCATAAGACCTCATGAGAAGGTGAACCTTTGAAGGCTTCCTTACTCCACTATCTCTAAAAAGATTTTCTTTTGTTGTGAAGATCCTGCTGCAGCGTATACCACAGTTCGAATCGATTTAGCTACTCGCCCTTGTTTCCCAATGACCTTTCCCATGTCCTCGGGATGAACCGATAACTTATACGTTACAGCGTTCGTTCCTTCATCTGTTTCGATGTGGACAGCGTCCGGATGGTCGACTAAGGGTTTCACAATCGTTAGAATAAGATCTTTCATCGATCTAATCGATTACTTGCTGTTTTTAGCATTGTGGAATTTTTCCATAATGCCTTGTTTTGAGAATAGGTTACGAACTGTGTCAGATGGCTTCGCACCATTGGATAACCATTTAAGAGCTAACTCTTCATCGATTTTCACTTCAGCTGGTTTTGCAACCGGGTTGTAAGTTCCAACTGTTTCGATTTGACGTCCATCACGTGGTGAACGAGAATCTGCTACTACGATACGATAGAAAGGAGATTTTTTTGCTCCCATACGTTTTAATCTGATTTTTACTGCCATAATTAAAGCACCTCCGAATAGTTTCACACAAGTAAGTATAATATCAAATGTGTATTTTGTTTGTAAAGTGTTTTTTCTTAACAGTTCAATTTTTCTTGTAAAAAATCGAACAAATCGCTTACATAAATGGGAATTTCATCCCTTTTTTCTTGCCTTTTCCCTGCATGCCGCTCATCTGTTTCATCATTTTCTTCATGTCCTCGAATTGTTTCAGAAGCCGGTTCACCTCTTGGATGGACGTTCCGCTCCCTTTGGCGATCCGTTTACGGCGGGACGCATTGATGGTTTCAGGGTGGGTTTTCTCATCACCCGTCATCGACTGGATGATCGCCTCGACATGACTGATCTGCTTGTCATCGACCTGAATCTTATCCAGACCCTTCATTTTGTTTGCCCCGGGCATCATCTTAAGCAACTCATCAAGGGGTCCCATCTGCCTTACTTGACCTAACTGTTCAAGGAAATCATCAAATGTGAAAGACATGGTACGCATTTTTTGTTCGAGTTCTTTAGCCTTCTCTTCATCCACATTGGCCTGGGCCTTTTCGATGAGGGATAACACATCTCCCATACCGAGAATCCTCGATGCCATACGTTCAGGATGGAATGCTTCCAAGGCGTCCATCTTCTCGCCCATCCCGACAAATTTAATCGGCTTTTCAGTGACGGAACGGATGGATAACGCTGCCCCGCCTCGTGTATCACCATCGAGTTTAGTCAGCACAACACCTGATATGCCAAGAGCTTCATTGAAGCTTTGCGCGACGTTCACTGCATCTTGACCTGTCATGGCATCTACAACGAGGAAGATTTCATCCGGATTTGAGAGTTCTTTAATTTCTTTCAACTCTCCCATCAGGTTTTCATCAATGTGAAGTCGACCTGCCGTATCAATCAGAACATAGTCGTGATGTTCTTCTTTTGCCTTTTCGATGGCTTTTTTCGCAATTTCAACCGGACTCACCTGATCTCCCATTGAAAACACAGGAAGGCTTAATTGCTTTCCGATGGTCTCTAACTGCTTGATGGCAGCGGGACGGTAAATATCGGCAGCCACTAAAAGTGGTTTGCGGTTATGTTTCTTCCGAAGCAGGTTCGCAAGCTTTCCAGTGGTCGTCGTTTTACCTGCACCTTGCAAACCAACCATCATAATGACGGTCGGAGGACGTTTAGCGACGGCAATCTGACTTTGTTCGCCACCCATCAGGTTTGTAAGCTCTTCTTGAACAACCTTAATGACCTGTTGTCCCGGTGTCAGGCTCTTCATGACTTCCTGTCCGACAGCCCGCTCACTTACTTTCTTGACGAATTGCTTCACCACTTTAAAATTAACGTCTGCCTCCAAAAGAGCAAGACGAACTTCACGCATCATTTCTTTAACATCCGCTTCAGAAATCTTTCCTTTTCCGCGGATTTTTTGTATTGTACCTTGCAGTCGGTCGGCTAATCCTTCAAATGCCATTCATGCCGCCTCCTAATCCAATATTTCAAGATCATCAATGAGTTTTAAACAATGAGAAGAATCGATTGTCGGTTCTTCTATTTTTTGTCTGAGTTGATCAAGAATCTCGTTGCGTTCTTGAAATTTATTAAATAATAAAAGCTTTTCTTCGTACTCCTCAATCATGGCTTCAGTCCGCTTAATGTTGTCGTACACTGCTTGCCGGCTAACATTATATTCCTCAGCGATTTCCCCCAAAGAGAAATCATCCAGATAATAGAGGGACATATAGCTTCTTTGCTTGGGAGTCAACAAAGATTGATAAAAATCGTAGAGATAATTCATTCTGGTTGTCTTCTCCAGCACGGATATCCCTCCTTGTTAAGTGAAAAACCTTTACATATGAAGAATACAGTGTTTATGGGCTCTTGTCAAGGATACTTGGAGAATTTTCATAGAGAAAACCATTCATTCCCCTTCACAAAAGAAGGGCAGCCTCAAAGACTGGTTCTTAAGTCTCTCATCAGGCTACCCTACCTTTTATGGTCTATTCTTCTTCTTGATCTACGAGATTCGAGAACAGGCCGTATACATACTTTTCAGCGTCAAACGGCTGGAGGTCATCCATCTTTTCTCCAAGACCCACATATTTAACAGGGATTTCGAGCTCGTTCCTGATCGCAAGGACGATCCCGCCTTTTGCTGTACCATCCAGCTTCGTCAGGACGATTCCCGAAACGTTTGTTGCTTCTTTAAAAGTTTTCGCCTGTATCATGGCATTTTGTCCTGTCGTGGCGTCAAGGACGAGCAATACTTCGTGGGGAGCTCCAGGAATTTCCCTTTCAATCACCCGTTTTACTTTTTCAAGCTCTTTCATCAGATTCACTTTATTTTGTAATCTTCCCGCTGTATCGCAAATAAGAATGTCTGCTTTTTTCGCTTTGGCAGATTGGACGGCATCAAACATAACCGCCGCCGGATCGCTTCCCGCTGCTTGTTTAATGACCGGGACCCCGACACGTTCACCCCATACTTCAAGCTGTTCGATCGCACCGGCACGGAATGTGTCGCCAGCGGCAAGAACGACATTCTTACCCTGTTCCTTGAACATATGGGCCATTTTCCCAATGGTCGTCGTCTTCCCTACCCCGTTTACACCGACAAACAGTAAAACCGTCAATTGATCTTCCTGAATGTTCAGGGAGCTGTCTTCTTCACGATCCCCCTGGTAAATGTCTACGAGCTTCTCTGAAATGACAGATTGGACATCTTCCGTGTCTTGAATATTCTTCCTCTTCACTTCAAGCTTCAGTTCATCAATCAGCTCCATCACGGTATCAAAGCCGACATCCGCTCCAATCAGGATTTCTTCCAGCTCTTCAAAAAACTCTTCATCGACTTTACGATATCTGGCGACAAGATCATTCACCTTTGAAGTGAAGTTATTTCTCGTTTTGCTTAACCCATCTTTAAATTTCTCCGTTACATTGTCACTCGACTGTGTGAATTTATCTTTAAGCTTCTTAAAAAAACTCACTTTTCCACACCCCTTTTTTAAGTTTCAAGCAGTTCCTTTGTTTCTTGCAGTCTGACTGATACCAATTTGGATACACCGAATTCCTGCATCGTCACTCCGTACAGTACATGGGCTTCTTCCATCGTTCCTTTTCTGTGGGTGATGACGATGAATTGTGTTTCATCACTGAATTTTTTCAAATACTGACTGAATCTCTGTACATTCGCTTCATCGAGGGCCGCTTCCACTTCATCCAGGATGCAAAACGGTACAGGGCGGATCTTCAGGATTGAAAACAAAAGGGCAATGGCCGTCAAAGCCCGCTCCCCGCCCGACATAAGCCCCAGGTTCTGCAGCTTCTTACCGGGAGGCTGGGCCACGATATCCACACCGGTATGCAGGAGATCAGATGGATCTGTCAGCTTCAACTCGGCTCGTCCCCCACCAAATAACGCTTTAAATACACCTTCAAATTCTTTCTGGATGTTCGTGAAGGTTTGATCAAAACGTTTGATCATCTCTGCATCCATTTCATTGATGACCAGGTAAAGGGTGTCCTTTGCTTCCGTCAGATCATTCTTCTGATCGACTAAAAATTCGTATCTTTCTTTCACTCGTTCATATTCATCGATCGCACCAAGATTGACGGTCCCGAGCTCTTCGAGTGCCAGTTTCACCAGTTTGACTTTCTTTCTGGCTTCGTCCACCTCTATCGAGAGCGGGTAGTCCGCCTTTGCTGCTTCAAATGAGAGCATATACTCATCCCGTAAATGATCAAGACGGTTCTCAAGCTCTACATCAAGACGATTGATTTTCACTTCCTCGTCTCGCAGTGCACCGACCAGTCCTTTATGCTGGCGCTTCAGCTCTTTTAAATCCAGCTCTTCGTCTTCAACCGTGTGTTGAAGTTTGGAGCGCTCATCCCGTCGCACAGCAATCAACTTGGACGTTTCTTCCTTTTGCACGGCACACTCTTCCGCTTTTTTACCGAGCTGTTCTTCACCCGAGAAGTTATCCTTCATTTCTGTCTGAAGCCACTCCAAGTCATCTTGTAAACTTGCTTTTCGTTTGCTTGTTTCCGTCATTGTATCTTCTATCCGGTTCAATTGGTGACGGCTATTCACCAGCTGTTCATTCCGTGCAGCCAGATTCGCCTTAAGATCACTGATTTCATTCAAGAGAGCATCCTTGGACGTGCGTTCACTGTTCTTTTGCAGAGTGAGCTCGTTGATTTTTTGATCGAGCCTTGTCACTTCTTCTCCAATCTCCTTCAATGAAGCTTCCAATTCCTTCGTTCTCGAATCATGCTTTTCTTTAACCGACGTAAAATCTTTTTTCTCTAAGTCATAGAGGGACAGCCTTTCGTCCAGATTTTGTTGGGAAAGTTCGATTTCACGGAGTTGGGAGGCCAGTTCCTGCTCTCTGAGACGCAATTTCTCACCCTTCACTCTCATCTCCTCCAGCTTCTTCTCACGGAAGCCGCTCTCTTCTTTCAGTGATTTCACTTGAGATTGAAGCTGTTCAGTCTGATTCTCCATACTTGAAAGCTTTTCTTTCATTTCTTCAAGTTCACCTTTCCTGGAAAGAAGGGAGTTTTTCTTCTGCTTCACTGTCCCGCCTGACATGGAGCCGCCAGGATTGACGACATCCCCATCCAATGTAACCAATCGATAGCGATATTGGACAAGTTTGGCGATTTCGTTTGCACCTTTTAAATCCTTTGTGATGATGACATTTCCGACAAGGCTCGAGATCACCGTCTGAAAGCGTTGATCAAAATTCAAGAGGTCAGCCCCCACTCCTACAAAGGAAGGGTGCCCTTTCAACATATTCTTTTGGCTTTCAGGTATCGATTTCCCTTTGATCACGTTCATCGGCAGGAAAGTGGCACGGCCATATTGATTCTTCTTCAAAAAGGCAATGGCTTTGCGGCCATCTTCTTCTGTGTCCACCACAATATGCTGCATGGATGCAGCCAGAGCGGTTTCCATAGCCGTCTCATATGATTTGGGAACAGTAATGAGCTCGGCTACCGCTCCTTGAATACCGCTTAACTGACCTGAACGCTCCTTAAGGACTTCTTTTACTCCTTGGAAGAAACCTGAATAGTCCTCTTCCATTTCTTCAAGCATTTCTTTCCGGGACTTCGCCTGCTGCAGGAATTGATACGCCTGATAAAGCGTTTTCTCCTGCTTTTCATATTTTGCTTTCACTGATTCAAGTTTTTTCTTTTCCTCACGATACAAGAATAGGTGCTCATCGATTTCTTCTTTCTGCTCTTGAAGTTCTTTCGAACGCTCCTTATGGTGACCATATAATTCTTCACGCTGAGTGACATACTTTTCATTTTCCGCTTCCAACCGGCCGCTTCGATTCAACTGCTGTTCCAGCTGCTGCTTCAGGTATTGAATTTCATTTTTTGCCGATGCCTGCTGATTGAGCTTTTCAATGTAATCACTTTTAAACGATTCAATGACATCTTCAATATTCTCGTTATAGTGCTTGAATTGGTTCTTTTTTGTGATCAGGAGCTCTTTTAACTCCGATACATCCGCATCGATATTCTTGAAGTCCTCTTCGGCTTTCTCTTTTTCAGAAGCCAACCGTCGAAGCTGACTTTCTGCCTCTTCGATGGATAGCTTGAGCTGTGATTCGTTCGTGGATGAATTCCTCTTCCGCTCCACTAATACTTGTTTCCTGCCCTCTAGTTTCTCCAATTCTTCACTTGTAGAGAGAAGCACTTCCTGCAGATTTGAAATCGACTCGTCTAGAGCGGCGATTTTATCCCGGGTTTGGGTCAGGATGGCTTCTTTCTTTTGAATCGTCGAGGAAAGAGCGGATTCTTCTTTACCGTGAAGTTCGAACTCTCCACTGAGCCTTTCCCACTGCTTATGTAAATCTTCAATGTCATATACAGTCAATGCGACCTCGAATTTCTCGAGCTCCTCTTTCTTCTCCAGATAATCACGGGCCATTGAAGCCTGGATCTTCAGGGGCTCAACCTGCCCTTCCAATTCATGAAGAATGTCATTCACACGATTAAGGTTTTCTTGTGTTTCAAATAATTTATTTTCAGCCTTTTTCTTACGTGATTTATACTTCAAAACCCCGGCAGCCTCTTCAAAGATGGTCCTTCTCTCTTCAGGCTTACTGTTCAGGATTTCTTCCACTTTTCCCTGACTGATAATCGAGAATGCTTCTTTTCCCAAGCCGGAATCCATGAACAGCTCGATAATGTCTTTCAATCTGCACGGCTGTTTATTAAGTAAGTATTCACTATCTCCCGACCGGTAGACCCTTCTTGTGACACTGACCTCACTATAGTCGATGGGCAGTGCTCCGTCTTCGTTATCCAGGACCAGGGTCACTTCTGCTATATTGAGGGCTTTTCTTGAATCACTCCCGGCAAAAATGACGTCTTCCATTTTGGATCCGCGCAGACTTTTCGCTGATTGTTCACCAAGGACCCACCTGATCGCGTCGATAATATTGCTTTTCCCACTGCCGTTTGGTCCCACGACAGCCGTGACACCCGGGACAAACTCCACGGATATTCTTTCTGCAAAAGATTTAAACCCCATTACTTCTAGTTGTTTGAGGAACATCTTCTTTCCCCCTATTTAGCGTCCAGCTTTTGTTTTAACTTTTCCAGAGCTTTCTGTGCGGCTTGTTGTTCAGCCTCTTTTTTTGAGCGGCCTTTTCCAATCCCTAATTCATCGTCGTTTAAACTCACTCTGGAAATAAACTGACGATTGTGGGCCGGGCCACTTTCTTCCAAGATGCTATATTCGATCACCCCTGCACTACCCCTTTGAACCAGCTCTTGCAGCTGACTCTTATAATCCATCACATGAGAAAAAGCACCGACATTGATTTTTGGATAGACAACTTTTTCAAGGATTGAAATCACAGTCTCTAATCCTTGATCCAAATATACCGCCCCGATGAACGCTTCAAAGACATCGGCAAGGAGAGCCGGTCTTTCCCGGCCACCTGTCATTTCTTCCCCCTTACCCAGGAGGATGAGTTCACCGAAATTCAATTCGATCGAGAACTTCACCAGGGATGGCTCACATACGATGGCCGCCCTTAATTTCGTCAGTTCCCCCTCACTCATCATGGGATACTTCTTGAAAAGAAATTGAGATACCGTCAATTCCAAAACGGCGTCCCCGAGAAATTCCAGGCGTTCGTTGTCTTCATATGGCTTCCGACGATGCTCATTCACATAGGATGAATGGGTAAAAGCTTGCTTAAGGAGTTTTTCATCTTTAAATTGAATTCCCATTTCATTTTGAAATGTCTTGAATTTCAAATCATTCTTATGTTTAGATAATCCATTATTTCTGCTTTGCTTCCGCATAAGGCACTCCACCTTGCTAATATGTTCTCAATGTATACTAATCAAGTTTATTCTAAAAAAATCATTTACGCAAAAGTTTCTTGAATATGAGGTTAGAACACAAATAAACTTGGTAGAGGTGAAACCCCTACCAAGTTTTAAATGGTCTTGAATTGGACCTGTGCCATCTGCCTATTCAATCTAACGATTAAGCTTTTGCTTGTATGTAGTTCACAGCATCACCTACTGTGCCGATTTTTTCAGCATCATCGTCAGAGATTTCCATGTCAAATTCATCTTCAAGTTCCATAACCAGCTCAACTACATCAAGGGAGTCAGCTCCTAGATCTTCTTTAAAAGAAGCTTCAAGAGTTACTTGAGATTCATCTACACCAAGACGATCAACGATAATTTTTGTTACACGATCTAATACTTCTGCCATTTTTGTCACCTCCCCTCAAGTATTATAGAGCATTTTGACCTCTAATGAAAAGAGTATACATGAAAACGATGCATAAATCATTACATTCTTCCCATTACATGACCATTCCGCCATCGATATGGAGGGTCTGACCCGTCATGTATGATGCGGAATCCGATGCAACGAACGTCACGACCTTTGCAATATCCTCCGGGTCACCGAACCTGCTTAAAGGAATCTGCTTTAACATTTCATTGCGTACATCTTCCGGAAGCTGATCCGTCATATCCGTTGAAATGAATCCCGGCGCAATTGCATTCACCGTGATCCCACGTGGAGCAAGCTCCTTCGCGGTTGTCTTCGTCAAGCCGATGACACCCGATTTAGCGGCGACATAATTCGCCTGACCAGGATTGCCGCTCACACCGACAATGGAAGAGATATTGATGATCCGGCCGCTTCTTTGTTTCATCATCTGGCGCGTTACGGCCTTTGTACAAAGGAATACACCTTTAAGATTGATATTGATTACATCATCCCATTCAGATTCCTTCATCCTCATCAATAAATTATCCTTCGTGATTCCGGCGTTGTTCACAAGAATATCGATGCTGCCGAAATGTCCGATCGTTTCTTTCACCATCGCCTGAACCGCTTCAGCATCCGATACATTACATTGTACCGCAATAGCATCCCTGCCCAGACCCTTGATTTCATCGACCACTTCATTTGCCTTGGCTTCGCTTCCTGCATAATTGACTGCCACATTACACCCTTCACGGGCGAGACCGAGAGCGATCTCTCTCCCGATCCCCCTGGACGCTCCCGTCACGAGGGCCACTTTCCCTTCTAGTTTCATCTAAGCTTCCTCCTTCAACGCTTGAATGGTTTGTTCCAAGGATGCTTCATCTTGAACTGCATATGTTTTCACTCGTCTATTTACTTTCTTCACTAAACCGGAAAGCACTTTACCAGGGCCCACTTCGATGAACGTATCCACACCCAACTCGATGAGTTTTCCGACCGTATCTTCCCATTGAACGGGAGAGTATAATTGTTCAATCAAGAGACGCTTGATTTCTTCACGCTCTGTCACAGGTGAAGCGGTCACATTGGCGATGACCGGTACTTTCGCTTCTTCAATTGTAATCGAATCTAAGATCGAGACAAACTGCCCGGCAGCCGGTTTCATCAATTCAGAATGGAAAGGCCCACTTACTTGAAGGGGGATGACACGCTTGGCACCAGCTTCCTTCGCTTTCACTGATGCAAGTTCCACTCCCTTCACCGTACCCGAAATGACAATCTGACCCGGACAATTCAAGTTGGCGAGTCCAACGGGATGTCCCTCACCCGATACCTGGTCGGTGACCTCTTTCAGAGTTTCCCTTGCCATACCGAGGACCGCAGCCATCGTGCCCTCTCCGTTGGGTACCGCTTCTTCCATGAATTCCCCTCTTTTACGGACGGCATACACTGCGTCCTCAAACCGAAGGGCGCCTGCCGCTACCAGGGCAGAATACTCACCCAGGCTGTGACCCGCAGTGAAATCCGCCTTGATACCCTCGGCTTTTAAACGATCAAGAATGGCCATGCTCGTTGTCAAAAGTGCCGGCTGAGCATTCGTCGTCTGGGTAAGCTTCTCCTCCGGGCCTTCAAAGATGATCGTGGACAGCTTTGTATCCAATCGTTCATCCGCTTTCGTGAAATACGATTGCACTTCAGGGTATTGCTCAGCTAATCCCTTTCCCATCCCGACGGTTTGAGATCCTTGTCCCGGAAAGATAAATGCGATTTTACTCATGTTCCTTCACACTCCCCTTAATGGCTTCTTTTATCGTAGTGGAAACGTCGTGCTTCACCATTTCCCTTGCTTGTCTCATGGCATTATAAAAGGCCACTTCATTGGAAGAACCGTGGGCTTTGATGACCGGTGCTTTAAGACCGAATAAACCCGCTCCTCCATACTCAGTATAATCGAGCATATTCTTTAATTGCTTCAGGTCATTTTTCACCAATCCTGCAGCAAGTTTGTTTTTCGTGGAAGCAGTAAATGTCTTTTTCAGCATGGAAAAGACGGAAAGTGCCGTTCCTTCTATGGTCTTCAACACCATATTCCCGGTAAAACCATCCGTTACGACAACATCCGCCGGTCCATCCAGTATATCCCTGGACTCCACATTCCCTACAAAGTTGACAGGAAGGTCCTTTAGTAACTGGAACGTTTTCTTCGTTAATTCATTCCCCTTTTTGTCTTCCGTTCCGATATTCAATAACCCTACGCGGGGGTTTTTGATGCCTCTCACTTTCTCGGCATAAATGCTTCCCATGACCGCGTATTGAGCAAGATGCTCAGGTTTCGCATCCACATTTGCCCCTAAATCAAGCATGAGGAATCCCGATCCATCAAGTGTCGGGAGTGTCGGGGCTAACGCAGGCCGTTCGATCCCTTCGATTCTCCCTACAATGAACAACCCTGCAGTCATCAGGGCACCTGTATTTCCTGCTGAAATACAGGCATCGGCTTCCCCATTTTTCACTGCTTGGGCCATCAATACCATCGAGGCATTCTTCTTGCGTTTTACAGCTCTCACGGGCTCATCTGTACCCTCGATCACTTCATCCGTGTGAACGATCGTCAGACGGTCTTCCTGGGTGATGTACTGTTTGATCTGTTTTTCATCGCCGTATAAAAGGACTTCAATATCTTTAAATTCATTCAATGCACGCTTTACACCAAGAACGATTTCTTTCGGGGCATGATCCCCGCCCATTGCATCAACGGCTAATTTCATCTACTCTTCATCCTTTACAGATTTTTTAGAGCGATACATTTCAAATTCACCTGTAAAAACGAGCTCACCACTGACTGCACTTTGAACTTCTACCGTTGTTCGGTCCTTTTGATCTTCCATATGTATCACTTTCGCTTTCGCGACAACCCGGTCCCCTTCCTTTACAGGCCGGGTGAAACGGATGGTCGACTTTGCCGTCAAAGCCAAATCGTCATTTATGACGGCAACAGCAAGAGAGTTCGCTTGAGCGAACAAATGATGCCCCCTTGCAATTCCATTCCTGACGAATACATGCTCCCGTTTGACATCAAAAATGGAAATGGCACTATGGTCTAATTCTATATCAATGATTTCCCCAATGATTTCTTCGATAGGCAATGACTTTACTTCGTCTTCAAACGATTTCTCAGCCACAAATTTGATTCGTTCCCGAAGCTCAGGGATCGATAATTCCATACGATCCAGCCGGATTGTCTGGACACTCACCCTAAATCGTTCCGCCAATTCCTCATCGGTGATAAAGGGATTATCCTTAATCGTATCCGTAAGGTTTCCCTGTCTTTCCTTTTTCGAAAGTCTCAATATCAACACCGTCCAGTATTAGTACTAGGTACTAATAGTAGTATATAATCTAAAAAAGCAGATTGCAAGAAATAATCTCACAATCTGCCTTTCTAGTCCAGCTTCTCTCCCTCTAATATTCCCGAACCCGCTAAATACTCCCTGAGGGGTTCAAACTCGGGATCATGCCAAAAATAATCGGACTGAATCAGCTTAGCTGCATCGTCCCTGGCTACTTCGAGCGCACGGTAATCATGCACCATATCGGCTACCTTAAACTCAGGCAGGCCGCTTTGCTTCCTTCCGAAGAAATCACCGGGCCCCCTGAGCTCAAGATCTTTTTCGCTTAGGACGAACCCATCATTCGTTTCTGTCATGATCTTCATGCGTTCCTTGCCGACTTCGGTCTTCGGTTCGGCGAGGAGAATGCAATACGATTGATGTTCTCCCCGTCCGACCCGTCCTCTCAGCTGGTGAAGCTGACTCAAACCGAAACGTTCAGCATCATAAATGAGCATAAATGTCGCATTCGGAACATTCACACCCACCTCTACCACCGTGGTGGAGACCAGTACTTGTAGTTGATTCCCACTGAATTCCCTCATCACTCCATCCTTATCTTCAGGATGAAGCCTTCCGTGCATCAGGCCGACTTTGTATCGCCCCTCAAAGTAGTGGACCAACTGATTATAGACATCTATTGCATTTTGAACATCCAGTTTATCAGACTCTTCGATGAGCGGACAAATGACATAAGCCTGCCGCCCCTGATCTAATTCCTTGTCCATGAATGAGAGGACCCTGGACAGCATATCCGCCTTCGCCCAGTAGGTTTCAATCGATTTTCTCCCCGCGGGCATCTGATCGATGATGCTGACATCCATCTCACCAAACACGGTGATGGCAAGGGTTCTCGGAATCGGGGTCGCCGTCATGAATAACACATCCGGGCTTTCTCCTTTTTCCCTTAAGACTCGTCTTTGATTGACACCAAAACGGTGCTGTTCATCAGTGACGACAAGGCCAAGTTGCTTGAACCCGACTTCTTCCTGGATGAGCGCATGGGTTCCAATGAGAATATCAATTTCCCCTTCTCTCAATTTATCCAGTAAAAGCCGACGCTTCTTGCCTTTTACAGAGCTTGTTAACAGGGCGACGGAGAGTCCCATCGGCCCCAGCAGTTCACTGAGGGAGTTCGCATGCTGTTCCGCCAGTATCTCCGTCGGAACCATCAACGCACCCTGATATCCGGCTGTCACACTGGAATAGAGGGCAATGGCAGCCACAACCGTTTTACCGGACCCAACATCCCCTTGCAGAAGCCGATTCATGCGATAAGGCGATTTCATATCTGCCGAAATCTCATTCACCACCCGTTTTTGGGCATCGGTCAACGGAAACGGCAAAGATTCAATGAACGCTTTGACTTTATCCAGATCATAATGCTGCTGCATCCCTGAAGAATGTTCTCTCTCGAACTTTCTAAGCGCCTGCATCTTCAATTGAAACAACAAGAATTCTTCATACACGAATCGCCTTCTTGCCTGCTTCATTTCGTCGGTGCTATCAGGAAAATGAAGATGATACAGGGCATCCTTCCGGTTAGAAAGCTTATACTTTTCCATCAGCTGACCCGGGAGATTCTCAACGATCAAGTGGCTGTAATCCCCGAAAGCTTTCTTAATGAATTTCCTGAGTGTATTGTTCTTCACGGACCCTTTCAACGAGTAAACAGGTTCAAAATCCCCTTGCTTATCATGAGGGCCGGACTGAAAATGCTGCACCGTAATGATTTGCCTGTTTTTATCCCATTTCCCTGTCACGGTCACCGTATCATGGAGGTTTATTTTCTTTTTCAGATAAGGCTGATTAAAAAACACGGCTTGCACAAGGTTCCTCCCCACTAAGATCCGCACGGTCAATCGTGATTTCTTCCTGCCGTAAAACATCAGCGCAGGCTCCGAATGAACCTTCCCCTCCACCGTGATACGCTCGTCATGAGCCACTTCTTCCAAGTCCCTAAGTCTATAATCCTCGTAGCGGTAAGGCAGGTATTCCAACAGATCCAGAACGGAATATATCCCCATTGCATTCAGCTGTAAAGCCGTTTCTTCACCAATCCCCTTTATGTTCTGGATTGTCAGTTCTTCATTACGAGTCTTCACGTTTATTCAGGGAAACCCCAAAGATTTTCGCTTCAAGCTCTCTGCCTGTCGGGGTAGCGGCGAGTCCCCCTTGAGCCGTTTCGCGAAGAGCCACCGGCATTGTTTGACCGATTTTATACATGGCGTCAATCACTTCATCACATGGAATGCGGCTGGTTATTCCTGCAAGTGCCATATCCGCGGCTACCATTGCATTGGCAGCACCCATCGCATTCCGTTTCACACATGGTACCTCAACGAGTCCCGCCACAGGATCACATACAAGGCCCAGCATATTCTTCAAGGTGATGGCCATGGCTTCTGCGGATTGACTCGGTGTACCACCGGCCATTTCAACGATGGCAGCGGCAGCCATTCCGCTTGCAGACCCGACTTCTGCCTGGCATCCGCCTGCAGCACCTGAAATGGAAGCATTATTCGCCACAACAAAACCAAAGGCACCGGATGCAAATAAGAAGCGGATCATATCATCTTTTGTAGGATTGAGCTTATTTTTCACAGCGAATAACGTCCCTGGCACAACACCCGCAGACCCTGCAGTCGGTGTGGCACAAATCGTCCCCATCGCCGCATTCACTTCGTTCGTCGCCACTGCTTTACTGACTGCATCCAAAATGGTTTCCCCACACAGTGAGCGGCCTGAATCAATGTATTTCTGCAATAGAACGGCATCCCCGCCGGTCAAACCGGAATGGGATTTGACGCCTTCCAGCCCCCGTGCTACCGCCTGCTCCATCACTTCCAGGTTCTTCTCCATCTGACTATAAACCTGTTCAAATGTTTTACCCGTAAACTCGATTTCCTGTTCGATCATAATGTCAGAAATTTTCTTGTTCTGACTTTCTGCAAGTTCAACCAATTCTGCAACATTTCGAAACATGTAAATAACCTCCTCTTTATGTAAACGCTATCATTATTGTAATTGATTAATCAGAAATCCGCGTTACCTGTGTAATGTTCGGCAGAGATGTCAATTCGCTTATCACCGCTTCATCTATCGGTTGGTCGACCTCGATGGTCATCAAAGCCATTTGTCCTTTCTCTTTCCGTGACACATCCATATGCCCGATGTTCAGTTGATGCTTGGCAATGACATTGGATACAGAAGCAATCGCTCCGAACCGGTCATCATGGACTACAAGTATTGCAGGATGATGGCCTGAAAGTTTAAGTTCAAAGCCGTTAAGTTCAATGATTTCAACTTTCCCGCCACCAATGGAAATACCGACCAGTTCGATTTCACCTTGGTCATCTCCCATACGGATGCGGGCTGTGTTCGGATGATCCGTGATGGCATCTTCTTCTTGAAATTTGATCTTTATCCCTTTTTCCTTCGCTACATTGATCGATTCAATGATTCGCTCATCGTATGTATCATAATCAAGGATACCGCCCACAATGGCCACATCCGTTCCATGACCTTTATACGTCTTCGCAAACGACCCATAGAATGAAATGGTCGCCCATTTGGGTTCGCGGCGGAACAAGTTTCTTGCGATTCTTCCGATTCTCGCGGCACCGGCAGTGTGAGAACTGGATGGACCAATCATAACAGGACCAATAATATCAAATACACTTTTGTATTTCATCTCTTTTCCCCCTAACTAAACATCCAATCTATACTTTCATTCTAACATAGATTAAGGGGACAAACTCCATACAGAGCTGCCCCCTTTCTTTATTCCTTATTCAACTGAGAATATATAGGAGTAAAGTGGCTGTTTACCATTATGAACTTCCACTTCAACATCTTCATAGTGCTGTTCCACATACTCTCTGAGTGTCTCAACATCCCCGTCGGTTACATCTTCACCGTAAAGAATCGTTAAGATTTCAGATTCTTCATCGAGCATCGTATCCAATAATCCTTGTGCAGTCTTTTGACGGTCTGAATCAGAGATGACAATCTTGCCTTCTTCGATCCCCATGAAATCATCTTTTGAAATCGAAACACCATCGATGCTTGTGTCTCTGACAGCAAACGTGATTTGCCCCGTTTTGACCTGCTTAGAAGCTTCGGTCATCAACTCTTTGTTATCACTGACAGAAGCGGAAGGATTAAAGGCAAGCAGTGCCGCCATGCCTTGAGGAACAGTTTTCGTCGGTACGACTGCCACTTCCATGTCAAGAACTTCAGCCGCTTGCTCAGCTGCCATGATGATATTCTTGTTATTCGGCATGATGATTACTTTCTTGGCATTCACTTCTTCAACGGCTTTCACAATATCCTCCGTACTTGGATTCATTGTTTGTCCACCTTCAATGACTGCGGTGGCGCCGATACTCTTGAATAACTCGGCAATGCCTTCACCCATTGATACGGTAACAATCGCAAAGTCCACTTCCTTCACAGGAGCAGGAGCTTCTGCTTTGACAGGCTTTGATTCTCCTACAATGCTGCTGTGCTGCTGTCTCATGTTCTCAATCTTGATATTGATGAGACTTCCGTATTGATGGCCATACGTCAAAACATCCCCTGGTTGTTCGGAGTGGATATGTACTTTGGCCAGTTCATCGTCACTGATCACGAGTAACGAGTCACCAAACTTACTTAAATCTTGACGAAAGTCTTCTTCTACGAATGACTGCTTGTCACTTTCAAACCGGACCATGAATTCTGTACAGTACCCGAATTCAATATCCTCTGTACTCATGAAATCCTGTGCGGCCTTATGATGCTCAGCACTTACAAGATCATTCATGGACGGGAGTGATGCCTGATCCGAAACTTTTTCCCCTTTAAGCTCTGCAAGGAAGCCTTCATAAACAAATAGAAGCCCTTGACCTCCACTATCGACTACTCCCACTTCCTTCAGTACAGGAAGTAAATCAGGTGTACGATTCAATGAAGCCTGTGCCTCATCGACGATTGCCTGCATCACCTTGACGAAATCACTTTCCGTTTCCGCTGCGGTCACACCTTTTCGTGCAGCATCTTTCGCAACCGTCAAAATCGTTCCTTCAACCGGTTTCATAACTGCTTTATAAGCCGTTTCCACACCTGTTTGAAGTGCATTGGCAAACTCTGCACTTGATAAGGATTCTTTCCCTTCAATAGCTTTACCAAAGCCTCTGAACAATTGGGATAAGATAACACCTGAGTTACCTCTTGCTCCCATCAATAACCCTTTTGAAAGGGCAGTAGCCACATTACCGATATGATCTTGAATATGGTTTTGGACTTCCTTCGCACCGGAAGTCATTGATAAATTCATATTTGTTCCAGTATCACCATCAGGAACAGGAAAAACGTTCAGCGCGTCAACCAGCTGCGCATTGGCAGATAATTGGGTGGCACCTTGTATCACCATTTGGGCAAAACGTTTTCCTTCCAAAGATGTAATCGACACGAATCTTCCTCCTCACTACGGGTTCGTGACACGAACCCCCTGCACAAAAATATTTACTGAATCTACCGCCAAGCCGACGGTCTTATCAAGAGTATATTTAACCTTGGATTGTACATTATGGGCAATCTCAGAAATTTTTGTACCATAACTCACAATAATATACATATCAATATGTACTTCCTCTTCATCTTGACGAACAATCACTCCACGAGTGAAATTCTCTTTACGTAAGATATCTGTGAAACCGTCTTTAATTTGGTTCTTTGAAGCCATTCCAACAATTCCGTAGCAATCCACCGCTGCACCTCCAGCAATCATTGCAATGACATCATTCGTAATATCAATTTGTCCGTACTGCGTTTTTAATTCGATGGACATGGAATGTTTTCCCCCTTTAATTACATGCTTGGCTAAAAACATTTTACTATAAGTATGCCTTTTTTGAAAGCTAAACTATTATCTGAAGCCTCTTTTGTTGGGCATAGCCTCTATTTTTTCCTTATTATGCAAAGATTAATCATTCCGTTCCATGAGTAAAGGAAGTCTTTTAGAAAACCTGCATGAATGTATTTGCGTGTGCAAACGCCCGTGAATGAAAAAAGGCGCCTAAAGATTAGGCGCCTTCTCATTTTAAGTATTATACGCGTTCTACTTTACCAGATTTCAACGCTCTTGCAGAAACCCATACTTTCTTAGGCTTTCCGTCTACAAGAATTCGAACTTTTTGCAGGTTTGCACCCCAAGTACGCTTGTTCGCATTCATTGCGTGAGAGCGAGCGTTACCTGAGCTTGCTTTACGGCCTGTTACTACGCATTGTTTTGCCATAATATATTCCCTCCTCACTAACAAGAAGCTGAAGTTAATTTCAGTTCCACATTTCGCTTATTATCATAAAGATACTTTAATAATTTATCACACAACTTTCTATAATGCAATACTACAATTAAAACCTTTCAAGAAAAAATACTTTACACCCAGAAAAGCGGAGGGGGGCTCGCTCTGAGGCGACAAGCATTTCTGGAATATCCCTGAAGGCGCTTTTTGCCTTTGGGGATTTTTCAGAAATGACCTCGAGCCTCAAGCCCCTGGAGCTGGACATGGCGAAAA
>NZ_NTUP01000065.1 GCF_002561455.1 Bacillus sp. AFS015802
TGCTTCTGTTTGAAGCGACCCTTTAAATATTACATTATCAACTCGTTTAAGTCAATAACTTTTTTAAAAAGTTTTTTGTATCGTTTGTCGCCGTTTTGCGGCAACAGATAATACTATACCACCATAAAAACCGGTGCGCAAGAGTTTTTTTCGATTCTTTTCCTTCTATTATTCAATACAAGTCAAATGGCATTGTTTCCTTTCATTTTATCGTAATGAAAAGGAGCCTTTCGTCCCGTTTTCGAGCTGGTGATGACACCATCCTATTATGTGCAAACTTCCCCATTAGATTCTAAAAAAATAACAGCCGGGAAAGCCCGGCTGTTGTTATAGAAATATCTTATTAGTCACGATGACGCATCAATGGGAATAATAATACGTCCCGGATGGATGGGGAATTCGTTAACAGCATAACCAGTCTGTCGATCCCGATTCCAAGTCCACCTGTTGGTGGCATTCCGTATTCAAGAGCCTCGATGAAGTCATTGTCCATCATGTGGGCTTCGTCGTTTCCTTCTTCTCTTTCTTTCAATTGCGCCTCGAAGCGTTCACGTTGATCGATTGGATCATTAAGCTCCGTGAAGGCATTGGCATGTTCACGACCTACAATGAATAGCTCAAAGCGATCGGTGAAGCGTGGATCTTCGTCATTCTTCTTCGCAAGTGGAGAAATTTCCACGGGGTGACCGTAAATGAAGGTAGGCTGAATCAGCTTGTCTTCCACTTTTTGTTCGAAGAATTCATTGACCACATGACCATACTGCATATTGTCTTTGATTTCGATGCCGTGTTCTTTCGCAAGGGCACGGGCATCTTCATCGGACATTTCCTGCCAGAAGTCTACACCTGTGTGCTCTTTCACTGCGTCTACCATATGAAGACGTGTCCACTCCGGCTCGAGGTTGATTTCATAGTCGGCATATTGAACAGTGGTCGAACCGAATACCTCTTTGGCAATATGTGCAACAAGATTTTCCGTAAGGGCCATGATATCACGGTAATCCGCATACGCTTCATATAGCTCGATCATCGTGAACTCAGGGTTATGTCGGGTTGAAACTCCTTCGTTACGGAATACACGGCCGATTTCGTATACTTTTTCAAGGCCTCCGACGATCAGACGTTTTAAGTGAAGCTCGATTGCGATACGCATAAATAGCGGCATATCAAGAGCGTTATGATGTGTATTGAACGGACGGGCAGAGGCCCCTCCTGCGATGGCGTGCATCATTGGTGTTTCTACTTCCAGGTAACCGTTGTTGTCCAGGTATCTTCTCATGGATTGGATGATACGGCTGCGGGCAATGAACGTTTCTTTACTTTCCTGACTTGTGATAAGGTCCAGGTAACGTTGACGGTAGCGTTGTTCAACGTCTTTTAAGCCGTGGAACTTCTCGGGAAGCGGGCGGAGTGCTTTCGTCAGAAGGTGGAATTCTTTCGCTTTTACAGAAAGTTCCCCTACTTTTGTCTTGAATACTGTACCCGTGATCCCTACGATATCCCCGAGGTCTGCTGTATTGAATACTTCATAAGCCTCTTCACCGATGGCATCTTTACGAACATAGATTTGGACTTGTCCAGCCAGATCCTGAAGGTGGGCGAATCCCGCTTTCCCTTTTCCACGCTTGGTCATGATACGACCTGCGATGGTGACCGTGATATCCTTCTCTTCCAATTCCTCTTTAGAAAATTCATCGAATTGGGATTTAATATCCGATGAACTGTGTGTGCGATCATAGCGTTTACCGAATGGATCCTGTCCTTTTTCACGGATGGCCTCCATTTTTTCGCGTCTGACTCGAAGCTGGTCGTTGATTTCTTCGTGACTCATGTATTTCACTCCTATTCTATCTGCTTGCTTTACTAGACTAATACGATTATATACCATACTATTTTACACAATATCTATGTTTGTAACACCCCTAAAGTATGAGTAATTTCAGAAACGTACTTCGGCATGTTAAAAACATATGAAAAAAATCTAAAAAAGGCCGATCCAACCTGGTGACGGGGTCACGTATTGGTTCCAGCCTTTTCTAGGATAACATAAAAAGAAATACAGGTGAATGAAACGGCATTCGTTGATCCGGTTAAGGGTTTTCCCGCTTCTCAGGTGCAATGCAGTACCGTTGATCTTCACTCACTGCGTTCATCGCCTTCATCCGGCATGAGGTCATGCAACGGGACGTTCAGCACGTCTGCCACGTTCTCTAAGAAATCTTCTTTCGGTATCCGGCTTCCTCTTTCGACTTCCCCGAGGACCGATACGGAGATGGAGAGTTCCTTAGCCAAACTTTCCTGAGTATATCCTTTTAGCTTTCTGAATGCACGAATGCGTCTTCCCCATTGATCTGTTTCCATAACCGAACTCCTTCTTTGTCAGGTATTTCGTCCAGAAATTCAGCTAACGGGGCATTAAAAGACGGGTGCTCTACTTCTGGAGCCACCTCTAATAATGGAATTAATACAAATGCTCTTTCTTGCATCCTTGGATGAGGGATGAGTAAATCGTCGGTTTCGATTTTTTCGTGATTATAGAGCAAGATATCAAGGTCTATTATTCGGGGACCCCACTTGAACTCCCTTTCCCTTCCAAGGTCGATCTCCACCTGCAAGCACTGATGTAATAGAGTTTCTGGACTTAAACTGGTACGAATTTCGATGACCATATTCAAAAATTGACCTTGTTCTGTAAATCCTACCGGGTCTGTTTCATACAGAGAGGATCGTTTCGTTACCTCTATCTTACCATGACTGCCCAAAATGTTTATGGCTTTTTCTAAATAACCCGCCCTGTCTCCCATATTGGAACCAAGGGAAATATATGCAGTATTCATCCTATCGACTCCTATTGATCTCCACTGCCACCGATTGGTAATGACCCGGAATAGGTGGATCAGGCTTGATTAGTGTGATTTTACAGCTGTTTACGACTACGAATGTGTCCAGGATACGGGAAGAAATGTCTTCAGCCACCGCTTCGACCAGATTCCTCGGCTCTCCCTCTACGACCGATTTGGTGATGGAATAGACCTCTGCATAGTTGACGGAGTCCTCCAGCTGATCACTTTGTCCGGACTTCTTTAAATCCAGGTTCAACTCTACACTGACACGAAAACGTTGTCCAAGTTTGTTTTCTTCCTTAAATACACCATGATAGCCGTAAAACTCCATTTCATTCAATAGAATCTTATCCATACGATTTCTCCTTTCCAATAAGGGCGTCCATCATTTTGGCCATGCGCGCCATTTCCTTTACATCATGGACCCGTACGATGTGGCAGCCCTTTTGAATCCCGTAGCATACTGTAGCCCCCGTACCTTCCATCCGCTCCTCCACGGGAAGATCGAGGACATGTCCAATGACCGATTTACGTGACGTTCCCAGAAGCACCGGATAGCCAAGGGAGACGATGACATCCAGATGCCTCATCATATCTATGTTCAATTGTACTGTTTTGGCAAAACCAATGCCAGGATCTAGGATGATTTGCTCATCTGTTACGCCGGCCGCCTTTACCAGGGTGATGCTTTCCTGGAGATCCTGTATGGCATCCCGCATGAAGTGACTGTATTCCTGATTATCCCGGTTATGCATGAGGATGATGGGGGCACCCGTTTCCGCGGCAACGGCCGCCATTTCAGGATCCTTCTTCGCGCCCCAGACATCGTTGATGATGCTTGCTCCTGCTTCCAGGGCTTTACGTGCCGTCGCAGCCTTGTACGTGTCGATGGAGATGGGTACGTCCACTTCCCGGGAGATTGCCTCTATAATCGGTGCGACCCGTGAAATTTCTTCTTCGGCAGCTACAACCTGGTGCCCCGGCCGGGTGGACTCTCCACCTATATCGATCATATCCGCTCCCATTTCCACCATTTCTTTCGCACGCTCCACTGCCCTGTTCAACTCATTGTAAGACCCGCCGTCCGAAAATGAATCGGGAGTGATATTCAAGATCCCCATAATGAGGGTCTTCTGTGAAAAATCAAGCTCATATTTTCCGAACTTCATTGCGTCATTCCCCCTGCTTTAATTCCTTTATTGAACTCAAGTGTCGTTTATAGTAGGTGTACCGCTCATGGAGCAAACCAACATACTTACCGTTCCGCCCCGGAAAAGAGAAAGATCCCATTTTATTTACCGGTATGATTTCTTGAACGGAATTTGTAAAAAAAACCTCATCTGCTTCCAGTATGTCCTCTTGGTCAAAGAACCCCACCCGGACCGGCATGTCCAATAGACCGGAAAGTTCCAGGATGAACTGACGGGTAATCCCATTTAAAAGCCCGGTTTCCACCGATGGGGTAAATAATTCTCCGTCCTTTACCCAGAAAAGGTTCGAGGTGATCCCCTCGCACAGATGCCCGTCTTTTGTCAGAAAGATCCCTTCCTGATCAAATGAAGCTCCGATTTCCCGCTTGGCCGCCATATTGTTCAGGTAATGGTGGGATTTCAGCCGCTCTCCCGTTTCCGGAGTATTTCTCCTAAGCTTCAGGAATACACCTTCTTTTTCTTTTAGCGGGACGGAAGGTGGTAATTCCTTCTGAAAAAGAATCACCGTTGCGTTCTCATAAGGGGTCGTCTTCAGCCCGATTTCCCCCGGTCCACCCGACACATTGAACCGGCAATACGCATCCTTAAGATCATTCTTCTTTAACAGTTCAGCTATCGTCCACCTGATTTTCCCTTCATCAAGGTCGGCTGTAATATTCAATTCCGCTAAACCCCGGGATAGCCTCTCCAAGTGATCCTTTAACAAAAATGGATGACCATCATACGTCCGAAAGGTTTCAAACACTCCCATCCCATACAAGTATCCATGATCCAATGGAGAAATGGCCGCTTCTGATAGATGAACGATGTCTCCGTTTAAATAGAGATACATGGATCAGGCCATCCCGACTTTTTTATAGGTGTTCAGGAAGTTCAGGAGAAGCTGCTTCCCATGCTCCGTCATGATGGACTCAGGATGGAACTGCACTCCCTCAAGGGGAAGGTGTTTATGTCGGATGGCCATGATTTCTCCCTCTGATGTTTCGGCTGAAATGTCGAAGCATTCGGGAAGGGTCTCCCGTTTCACGATCAGGGAATGATACCTCGTTGCATTAAAAGGTTTCGGCATCCCTTCGAAAATCGTTTTTCCATCATGGATCACCGGGGAGACCTTTCCGTGCATTAACCGTTCGGCACGTACAACGTCTCCTCCGAAAACCTGGGCGATCGACTGATGTCCGAGACAAACGCCGAAAATCGGGATCTTACCGGCGAAGGTCCGGATGGCATCGAGACTCACACCGGCTTCGTTCGGGCTGCAAGGGCCGGGGGAGATCATCAGATAATCAGGGGACAAAGCTGCCATTTCATCCAGGGTGATCTCGTCATTGCGCTTCACGATAAGCTCTTCCCCAAGCTCTCCCAGAAATTGTACAAGATTATAGGTGAATGAATCATAGTTATCAATCATGAGGATCATAGATGTTCTCCTTCCGCCCTTGCCTTCGCTACCCAGAGGGCCTTCGCTTTCTTCAGGGATTCTTTGTATTCATACGTTGGGTTGGAATCAATCACGACTCCCGCTCCCGCTTGAATATGTCCTTTTCCTTCTTTCACGAGCATCGTCCGTATGACGATGTTCAATTCCATATCGCCATTGACCCCGATCCAGCCAATGGAACCGGTGTAAATGCCCCGCCTGACCGGTTCAAGCTCTTCGATGATTTCCATCGTCCTCACTTTGGGCGCACCGGTAATCGTTCCCCCGGGGAAAACAGACCGGATTAGATCCGCTCCCGTTTTCGCCTCATCCAATGTTCCTCTTACATTGGACACAATGTGCATGACATGGGAATATTTTTCGATCACCATGAACTCGTTCACTTCTACCGTCCCGTATCGGCATACCCTTCCGAGATCATTCCGCTCCAGGTCCACAAGCATCACATGCTCGGCTCTTTCTTTTTCATTGTGGATCAGTTCAAGGGCAAGTCTCTCATCCTCTTCGGCATCCTTGCCCCGGGAACGGGTACCTGCGATTGGCCTTGTACTTACTTCCATGCCCTTTTTCTTCACGAGGAGCTCCGGTGATCCGGATACAATTTGAAAGTCCGGGCTATGAATATAGCTCATATAAGGGGAGGGATTTAATTCCCGAAGCTTTTGATAAACCGTGTACGGCTCGGCCTTCAACGTTTGGGACTGCCTGACAGATAAATTCACCTGAAAGACATCACCCTGCGAAATATAGGATTGGATTTTCTTCACTGCCTCTGAGAATTCTTCCTCATCCATCGACACTTCAATACCCGCCGTTTCCCGTGGCACAGGATTTCCCTCAGGCTCTTTGGTTGGGGACAAGGCATCCAACCACGATGACGTCCAGTGGGCAAGCTGAACCTCAGCGGATGCCGCTTCTTCACCCGAGAGAAGCATCGTCCATAAACAATTCTCCTGATGATCAAACACGGCCCACTCCCTCAGGTAGTAAAAATAGAGATCGGGAATCTCCAGGTCGTCACGCCCCATTGAGGGAAGCTTCTCAATTTTTCTTGCATAATCGTAGCTAAGAAATCCGATCACTCCCCCCTGGAAGTCAGGCAGGTCGTCTCTTCTTTCCGTTCGAAAGGGAGTCATCCATTTTTCCAGCTCAATTAGCGGATCCCCATGTATCGTTTCCACTCCAGATGAGTCTTGTATGGTCAATCCCTCCGGCACACTTTGTAATATGACGTCAGGTTCCAGTCCAGCAACACTATATCGTCCACCACGTCCACTTTCTAACAAAATATGATGTGTCTGATGCTGACTGAGCCGTTTGTACGCTGCGAAGAATTGCTCTTTGGTTGAATGGTTTTTATGAAAATATAGGTGCTGCACTGACCCCTCACACTCCTCATCTTTATCTCCTTTCATGATACATGAACTTCAGGAAGGTTTCATCGTTAAAAAATTGAAATTATGTGTAGATTGGGAGGGGTGTAAACATAAAAAAACGGATCCTGAAGCATCGTGCGCTTCAGGATCCGAAATCGGGCTCTTATTCTTCATCAAATTGGTAAAGAGGCGTGCTGAGATAGCGTTCTCCGTTACTAGGGATGATCGCGAGGACTTTTTTGCCCTTCCCTAGCTTCTTCGCTACTTCAAGGGCTGCATAAATGGCTGCCCCGGAGGAAATCCCGCCAAGGATCCCTTCTTCCTTCGCCGCTCTTCTTGCATATTCAAAGGCTGAATCTTTCCCGACCTGTATGATATGGTCGTATAGTTCCGTATCTAAAATATCAGGGATGAATCCGGCACCGATCCCTTGAATCTTATGGGGTCCGGGCTTCCCTCCCGATAATACAGGGGAGTCCGATGGTTCTACAGCATATAGTTCAACGGATGGATAATGCTTCTTCAGCACTTCACCGACCCCTGTAATCGTTCCCCCCGTTCCGATACCGGCGATGAAGGCATCGAGCTGGTCACCCATCTGTTCGACGATTTCCGGTCCCGTTGTTTCACGATGGACTTTAGGGTTTGCCTCATTCTTAAATTGCTGCGGCATGAAATATCCTTTTTCATTCGCCAACTCCTCGGCTTTACGGATGGCGCCTCCCATCCCTTCAGCACCAGGGGTCAACACCAATTCAGCACCGTATGCACGCAGCAGGTTCCGTCGTTCCATACTCATCGTGTCCGGCATGACGAGCAATGAACGGTAGCCTTTAGCAGCTGCGACCATCGCCAGGCCGATCCCCGTGTTACCACTCGTCGGTTCCACAATCGTATCTCCCGGCTTGATCGTGCCTGCGGCTTCACCCGCTTCGATCATCGCGAGGGCGATCCTGTCTTTCACAGAGCTTCCCGGGTTCATATATTCCAGTTTCAAATAAACATCCGCACTATTTTCATCTACTAATCGATTCAGTTTTACCACTGGAGTCTGACCTATTAATTCTGAAATTGAATTGGCTACTCTCACCATTCATTCATCACTCCTAATTCCAAGTAAATTTGTTGGTTTTAATAAAATGTAACAATATTCAATAAATTTGTCAATGATATTGCACTTCTTATCCAGGCACCGCTCTGATGCCTCCCATACTCACCTACATATATATGCACATTACACTTATCCTATGTTTCGTTGAAAGTGACCGAACTATGTAAAAGGAGCTGACCGAAAATAAGGTCAGCTCCTCCATCACTCCTGCTTACCGTAAAACCACTCGACGTTCACCTCATCCCAGAAAGATTCCGGCTTCAATGGTGTCTCGACTTGTTCCAGAGCAATCTGCCTCCGGATTTGGGATTTTACGTCTTTAAAAGAAAAATGCCTCTCCTTCAAGATATCGTCCAGATAATAGATAACATATCCCGAATCTTGCTGTATCGGCGCTGTCCATTCTCCCGGTGACAACGGCTCTATCTCAGACTTGGCGGTTGAGGAGAGAATATCACCATCAAGGGGGACATACCCGAGGTCCCCTCCTAAATGAGCACTTTGCTCATCGGTTGACCGCTCCATGGCCAGTGCTTCGAAGTTAGAACCGGCATCGAGTTCCTCTAGAACCTGCTCCGCTTCTGTTCGACCCGCTACCTTCAACTGCTTCAGCCTGTACATTTTAGAGATTGAATATTGGTCCTCATTCTTTGTATAGAATTTCTTCAACTCTTTTTCAGGAACCTGTACATCCTTTGTGATGAGCTCCTCTAATAATAATTCAGATTTGATCTGCTTCTTCAGAGTCTCTTCATCTTCAAGGTTCTCTTCGTCATAAGCATCGTAAACAGATTGTATCAGATAGTATTCCTGCTCCACTTCTTTATCGGAAACGGAGATATCGTATTTCTTTGCCAAGTGGTCGATCACTTTTTGATTGACCAATGCCCTCAGCTCTTCCTTACCATGTTGCTGCTCAAGTGCATATAACCAATCCTCCCGGGTCACGGATTCCCCGCCAACCGATGCCACAACTTCCGGGGTGCCGATTTTACCCGAGGACCAGTTCCACACAAGGGTGATCAGGTTGGTGACTAGGAGCAGCCCGATGATCCCCATGAGTACAGATCGTTTAATTCTCATTTCTCCCATTCTCCCTGGACGTGATTTATTACTCTGCGCTTGATTTCAGTTCTTCTAGTTCCTCTTTAGAAAATACATATACTTCATTACAGAAGTGACAGCTTGCTTCCGCACTTCCATCTTCATCAATCATTTCCTGGATTTCCTGCTCGCCCAAGCTGATGATGGCATTTGAAAAGCGCTCTTTGCTGCATTGGCACTTAAATTCCACCGGCATGGTTTCCAGTACTTTGACTTCCCCTTCTCCAAGGACCGCTTCCAATACCTCTTCAGGCGTAAGCCCTTTTTCAATCAACTTCGAGATTGGAGGAATTTTAGCCAGTCGTTCTTCAATCTTCGTAATCGTTTCATCGTCTGTCCCGGGCATAAGCTGCAGGATGAATCCACCTGCTGCAAGGATGGTATTATCAGGGTTCACCAGTACACCCACCCCTACGGAAGAAGGCACTTGTTCCGATGTGACGAAATAATACGTGAAGTCTTCTCCAAGTTCCCCCGAAACAATCGGAACCTGACCCGAGAAGTGATCTCTCATGCCGATATCCTTTACAATCGATAATGTTCCGGTTGTGCCAACCGCACGGGCGACATCAAGCTTTCCGTGCTCGTTCAGATCAAAATGTACATGGGGGTTGGTCACGTATCCTCTGACTTGCCCTTTTGCATTACTATCCACCAGGATGGCACCGATCGGGCCGCCACCTTCTACTTTTATCGTTAATTTGTTGTCACCTTTCAGCATAGCCCCCATCATGACTCCGGCACTGATGCTCCGGCCCAGCGCTGCTGATGCAGTCGGCCATGTATCATGTCTTCTTTGCGCCTCTCCTACTGTATCCGTACTTTTCACTGCATAAGCACGTACCTGCCCGTCATAGGCTAATGCTTTCACTAAATAGTCGCTCATGGTTGAAGCTCCTTTCTTCTCAGCTCATATTTCTCTTGTAGATTAATTTCAACCCTTTTAACGTCAGGAATGGATCCACTACATCGATGCTATTGGATTCTTTCGATATCAGCGTCGCTAATCCTCCCGTTGCAATGACCGTTGGTTCTTTCTTACTTTGTGCTTTCATTCTTTGAACGATACCTTCGACTTGTCCGACATATCCATAAAGGATACCCGCCTGCATGGCTGTAACGGTATTCTTTCCAATGATCTGCTCGGGACGTGCGATTTCAATCCTTGGCAGCTTGGCCGCCTTCGAGTACAGGGCTTCCGTTGATATACCTATCCCCGGGGCGATCGCTCCACCCATATATTGTCGTTCTTCATTGATATAGCAATACGTCGTCGCTGTTCCGAAGTCCACAATGATAAGTGGCCCGCCATATTCGTGAATGCCTGCGACAGCATTGACGATCCGGTCCGCTCCGACTTCCCTTGGATTTTCATATTTAATATTTAAACCTGTCTTGATTCCAGGTCCTACGACAAGCGGAGTAATATGAAAATATTTCTCACACATGCGTTCCAGACTAAACATGATTGGAGGAACAACAGAAGAAATGATGATCCCGTCAATTTCCTCAAACGTCAAATTCACATGCTCAAAGAGATTCTTTACAAGCATGCCAAACTCATCTTCCGTCTTATGTCGATTCGTTTCAGCTCTCCAATGATATTTTAAATGGTCATTTTCATATACACCAAACACAATATTGGTATTCCCTACATCCATTACAAAAATCAATATCCTCACCTACTAAACCAATTGTTTTCACACTGCCAACATCATACCATAATTTATTTAGAATAGGTACAAAAGCGGAACCGGCTTGGTCAGACCCGACAAGCATAAGGCGACTTCACCGGAAAGGCGTTTTTTGCCTTTTTGGTGAAGTTGACTTATGACCTCGAGGGGCTAGCCGATGGAGCTGGATGGTATAAAAGCGCAAGGGCTTTGCCTAGAGGCGACATGCATAAGGTTCAGTAATCAAAAAAGGGATGCACCCATAAATGGATGCATCCCTCTATATTACGTGCGATCTGAATTAGAATCGTCTTCTTTTGAAGCCGTGTCTTCGTCGATCACGTTTTCTTCATTTTTCTTTTGGATATTCACCTTCACGTCACTATTCTCCTGATCGGATGCATAGGTGCGTTCCGGCAGTTTACCGTGATCCATTAGAGACTTGATTTGCGCAGCATCTAATGTTTCAACATCCAATAATGTTTTCGCAATGAGTTCAAGCTTGTCACGATTTTCAGTAAGAATTCGCTTCGCTCTCTCATAGCTTTCCTTGATCAAACGCTGCATTTCAAGATCGATTTCATACGCGATGGCATCTGAATAGTTTTGTTCACTATTGATATCGCGTCCAAGGAATACTTGACCACCTTGCGATTGACCAAACTGAAGTGGTCCGAGCTTATCACTCATACCATATTCAGTGACCATTTTACGGGCGATTCCAGTTGCACGTTGGAAGTCATTGTGCGCACCGGTGGAAACATCTCCGAAGATGATTTCCTCTGCTACACGACCACCGAGTAAACCTGTTATCTTGTCAAGAAGCTCAGGCTTCGTCATAAAGTAACGATCTTCTTTTGGAAGCATGACGGCATATCCGCCAGCCTGCCCACGAGGAACGATGGTCACCTTATGTACCATGTCTGCTTCATCGAGGACTAAACCGATCACGGTGTGACCCGCTTCGTGGAATGCCACGATTTTACGTTCTTTTTCAGATATGACGCGGCTCTTCTTGGCAGGACCTGCAATGACGCGGTCGGTTGCTTCGTCGATATCACGCATATCGATTTTCTTCTTATCCTCACGGGCTGCAACAAGTGCCGCCTCGTTCAGAAGGTTTTCTAAATCGGCTCCGGAGAAGCCAGGTGTTCTCATCGCAATCGCTTTTAGATCCACTGAATCATCAAGCGGTTTATTATGAGAATGTACTTTAAGAACAGCTTCACGGCCTTTTAAGTCTGGACGGTCTACTGTGATTTGACGGTCGAAACGTCCTGGACGCAATAATGCTGGATCCAGAATGTCAGGGCGGTTCGTTGCAGCGACGATGATGATTCCTTCGTTCGCTCCGAAACCGTCCATTTCAACAAGTAACTGGTTCAGGGTTTGTTCACGCTCATCGTGACCTCCGCCCAAGCCTGCTCCACGTTGACGACCGACTGCATCAATCTCATCAATGAAGATGATACATGGTGCATTCTTCTTCGCGTTTTCAAATAAGTCACGTACACGAGATGCACCGACACCGACAAACATTTCAACGAAGTCGGAACCACTGATTGAGAAGAAAGGAACTCCCGCTTCTCCAGCCACGGCTCGTGCAAGTAGGGTTTTACCTGTACCAGGAGGTCCCACTAGAAGGACACCCTTTGGAATACGGGCACCCACTTCAGAGAACTTGCGTGGATCCTTTAGGAATTCCACTACTTCTACAAGCTCCTGCTTTTCTTCGTCGGCTCCCGCTACATCTTTAAAGCGGACTTTCTTCTTCTCTTCACTGTAAAGCTTAGCCTTACTCTTACCGAAGTTCATGACACGGCTTCCGCCGCCCTGAGCCTGGTTAAGTAAGAAGAAGAACAGAATGAAGATGATGACAAACGGAATGATGGTGGTGAAGAAAGATACCCAGCCGCTTGTTTCTTTGGCCTGTAATACTTTAACATCGATGCCTTGATCCGATGCCGCTGCATTGATCTTATCCATCAGCTTTCCATCTGTGGTTAGGACATAAGTCAAGAAGTATTCTCCTTCTTTAGCGCCTTTCATCTGTCCTTTTACTTCATAAACACCTCTGCCAGGTTGAATTGAAAAAGAAGAAACGTCTCCGTCTTCAAGGTTATTAATAAATGTGCTGTACTCGATATTTTTGGTTGGCTCGTTGTTGTTGCTGAAATAACTCACCACACCTATGATCACTAAAAAGACCAGTAAATAGAATATGGTGTTTCGAAAGATCCGGTTCATCCCTTACCTCCTCCCACGGGTAAACAAACTAAGTAAAATAGTATCATAGAAAATCATGGCATTACAACAAATTGCACTTGCAAGATTCCTCTTTAGAATATACTTATTCTCCCGTTGTATACACTCTTGGTTTTAAAACACCGATATACGGCAGATTACGATATCTTTCAGCGTAATCAAGACCATATCCGACCACGAATTCGTCAGGAACGATAAAGCCTACGTAGTCTGCTTTGATGTCTGCTTTGCGGCCTGTTGGTTTGTCAAGCAGGGTCACAATACTGATGGATTTCGCCTTACGATAGCGGAAAAGCTCCACCAGATAGCTTAATGTCAATCCGCTGTCGATGATATCTTCAATGATGAGGATATCCCGGCCTTCCACCTTTGTATCTAAATCTTTCACAATCTTTACTTCTCCTGAAGAGACAGTAGAGTTCCCGTAGCTGGAAACGTCCATGAAATCCATTTCCATATGGGTATCCATACGTTTACAAAGGTCAGCCATAAATGGCATTGCCCCTTTTAAAACGCCAATGGCCAAAGGAAAGCGGTCTTGATATTCCTCTGTTAATTGTGCACCTAATGCTTTGATCTTTTCTTGAAGTTCTTCTTCTGAAATTAACACTTTCTCAATATCTTGGTTTAACAATGTTCAACTGCCTCCTAGAAGATGATTGCTTGTAAATTGTAGTACTAAACTATTTCCCTGCACTTCTCCCAAATCGTAAATGGACTTCTTCATTCCCGGAACCCAGAGTATGTGGTCGTCTGCGTCCACTACAATCGGCCACGCCTCACGGAGGTGAGGGGGAAGTTTATGGTCGATAAAGAGGGTCTTAAGCTTCTTAGAGCCTTCGAGCCCCTTCACTTTCATCCGATCTCCGCTTCTTCTTGTACGTACGTATAGAGGCAGGGATACCTCGTTTGGATCCAGATGGATCACGTCGCCGGTAAGTGCCTCATCGGGCGGCGAAGAAGAGAGAAGGAATTGATATTCACCTTGGATTTCAAGCCGTTTATTGACCTTGAGCTCACAATGATATGGAACCTCGGTCACGGCTAATTCCCCAAAGTGAAAATAACATGTATGATACGCACGCGTTACCTTAAGCCCATGAGGTAGATCTAAGCTGGCATTCGGCGTTTTCCCTTTTAAAATACCCAATACATCGTAAATATGTATAGACGATAAGGAAGATGGTCTTAGTTTGTAAAGATAGTTTAATATTAGATTAATCCCTCTTCTTTGTAAAGGCTGAGCCATTGCAAGAAAACCATCGATATGTAAAGTCGAGTAATCCCCGGTGTTATTCCATACTCTATTCAACTTTTCCCGTGTTAATTCCTCTAAATATGCCTCATCTTCTGTCAATTCTTCACTAAATCGTTGGAATTGAAGATGCACCAGAGGATTTTCCTGTTTCAGGAACGGAAGCATCCTTTTTCTAAACCGGTTCCTCGTATAATCTTCCTTCTCATTGCTGGGGTCTCTTCTCGGGTGCAGGCCATGCCTTTCACAGTAGCTCTCGATTTCTTCTTTTGTCACCGATAGGAACGGCCGGATGATGTCACCTTCCCCAAATGGTCGTTTCAAGGGAATTCCTGCCCTGCCGGCACCGGACGCACCTCTTGTCAGCTTCATCAGGATGGTTTCAACTTGATCATCACCGTGGTGCCCAAGGGCCAATTTGGAAGCGGACACCTCTTCCATGACACCCTTCATGAAGTCATAACGGATCTGACGCGCCCTATCCTGCAGACTTCCGCCGGTCCGCTCGATTTCCCCTCCGACATCCATTCTTTTTCCGTAAAAAGGAATGTTTCGATTGTTGCAGTAGTCCTGGACGAACAATAACTCCTGAAAGGATTCGTCCCCCCTGAACATATGATCAAGGTGAGCCGCTGCCACTTCTGCCCCCAGACCCTCTTTGTTCGAGTCAAGAAAATGAAGAAGCGCTAAGGAGTCGGGACCGCCTGAAACGGCTACAACGATACGGTCGCCCTTTTTAATGAGCCGGTGCTCTTGAATAAATCGTTTTGTCGTTTGCTCTAACATTGTGATCCTCTTCCTAAACCATTTTCCCCATTGTATCAATTTCTCCTCTATCCTCACACTATTACGCTACATCAATTCTCCATAGATATATAAAACGTACAGCAGGGATACAATAATCACAACGAGCACCGTCTCCAGGAAGTGACTGGATTTTTTACTCCGCTGGTTCTGATATCTGCTTGTGTGGGGAGAAGATGCTCTGACAGAAGAACCGTTAGGGACGGACCTTTGGACTTTTGGCTTCGGTTTCGACTGCGGCACCGTCTGGGCGTGTGAAAGTCCGTTTAAAAGGCTCACTCTCATTTCACCGGCGGATTGAAATGTCCCTTCCAGGGCATCTTGGATCGTCCCTGAGAACTTCTTCAATTGGTCCTTGGCATCGACGGCCTGCCTCAGTTGTTTCATATTCCCTTCCCCCGCTTTAGTGAAACGCGCAGGGTAGGCTAAATTGATCAGGATCATCCCCACAGAGAATAGATCATAGGAAGGTTCCGCCCGCCTCGATCCCCCTATCCAGTATCCTCTATCAAAAAACTCCGTAAACTCCTTGATGGCCCGGCCATTAATCGTCGTTCCACCCACATCGATGCAGCGTATTCTGTAAGGAGGACCTGTCACAATCAAATTTTCAGGTTTTAAATCCCCAAAGACCCATCCTTCCTTATGAATCCGCTCCAGGTCTGTCAGGAGCTGGGCAACGAGGACACCCGTCCAGGAAAATCCCTTGGACTGGACGAAGGACAAGAGATCGGTGCCCTGTATATATTCCATCACATAGAAATGGATTTTTTGACCCCTTACCTCCCAATCGTCCACATCAAGAAGCTTTGGCCCAAGGGGAGAGCCTTGGACCTTGGAGAAAGCTTTTAATACATTGACTTCAGATGTAATCGACACATTGCTGTCGCTCATCTTTAACGCCTGATATCCTGAGGATCCCTGCACCAGATAGACCATTCCATTGGCGCCGAACCCCAGTTCTTTTACGATTGTATAAATATTCTTGTACCATTTGCCTCTTATAACTGTTCCAGGTGGAAAACTAAATGGTTTCTTCGAAGTATTGTTCATCATCGCCACGAGAGAGCAATCCCCTTAATGAACGTTTTTTCTTAAAGTGTGTAATGGCTTCTGAGATTGCAGGCCCCGTTGGAGTGATTCCGCCTGGAGACAATTTAGAGAAAATACTCGTCAGTGTTTCGAGTCTTGGTGTCCAATCCAGCAGTTTTTCGACATCTTGTCGTTTCCCGGGAAATACAAACACAGAAAACTTATTATCACCCATCCTTGCATTTAAGCTTAATGATAGGTCCAATAGGGCTTCCTTGACTGTCGGAAGCTTATGTTTCATACTTGCTGACGTATCGACAAGAATCAACACTTCCATATCGACGGATTCACCCAGTTCATCGACCACTTCCATGACCTCTCCACGCTGTTCGGGCGGAAGTTCCTCCATGGAGGCGGATTTCCCAAGGATTTGTTTCAATTCTTTATTCACAACCCCCTGCAAGGTTTGGGTCATCGCTTTACGCGTGACCATCTGTACCGTTTGCGAAAGCTGCTGTGCATATACGATCTGGCTCACTCCACCCCCCGATAGAGCAATCCCTTCAATTTCCTGCATCCCATTATCATCTATGACATCATTGTCCATCACACCGATCACATTGACCGAGATTCCCTGCTCCTTGGCGAGGGCCGCCATTGCAATCGGGTCTTCTCCTTGATTCGAGCAACCATCCGTAATTAAAAGAATTTGACGAAGTGTACCTGGCTTCATCAGACTCCCCTCCTCATTCTAAAGTTGATATCATCTTCGCCGAAAGAGGAGGGATTTATACTCTAGTTAACTATTTTTATAGGGACGTGTGCGCCCTAGGAAATTTTATCTCTCGTTTTCGCTTTTTGCATCGGGATCGATGACCATTTCGGAATATTATGTTTGATCTTCGACACCACGATGGTCATATCGTCCTCTATTAAACCGGAGCTCGACCGGATGACCTCCTCCATTAAGATGTCCGCGACTTCCTGTGGATCGTCGGTCTGGAGTTCCTTTATCTTTCTCTTCATCCACAGATCATAATTCTCTACATGTTTCGGCCCCTCAAAGGCACCGTCGCTCATCATGATGAGGAGATCACCCGCTTTCAGCTGTTCTGACACGACATCGACATCAAAGTCCTGCTGAAGCATTCCCATCGGTAAGTTACTGGCTTCCACCTTGAGGATTTTATCCCCGCGCTTGATGAAGCTAGGGGTCGAGCCAATCTTTAAGAACCTGGATGACGCATTCTGGAGATCGATCATCGCTAAATCCAATGTCGAGAATATTTCATCATTCGTTCTGAGGGACAGGATCGAGTTGATGGACTTGATCGCCACCTGTTCTTCAATTCCCGATTCCAGGATTTTTTTAAGCAGCCTCAGTGTTTCATTGCTTTCATAGTGGGCCCGTTCTCCGTTCCCCATCCCGTCACTGATGGCGACGGCATATTTCCCCCTTCCTAATTCAATCATGGAGTAACTGTCTCCCGAAACCAGCCCGCCTCCTTTTGCCGCATGAGAAGCCCCTGTATCCACTACAAATTTCTTGGCAGATTGAAAGGTTACATGACATTGACCATTTGGAAATTGAGCACACTCCTCCTTTTGCACGACGATGTTTTCGCCTAATATATCCGATAACATGGGCGCAATGAGTTTTTCTCCCTGACCGTGCCCCCCGCAGTAAGGCATGGTGATATCGATATCGACATTTCCCTGTTCCAGATTATAGATTTCAATGTTTTCAATCTCGATCCCAAACTCCCCGATACTGGATAAAATCTGCTCTTCTTGAATATGATGATTTTCCCTTTCCCTTTGGATTTCTTTTGCGAAGTTCCCCATTACCTCTGATACACCAAGCAGCTGATCCGCCACAAGCTTCCTGCTTTCCTGAACCTGTTTCTTCAATTTCAGATTGGCCTGATAGAAAGTAAGCTCCTGATAGATCGTATCCTTCAGCTTCTTCTCTCTCGTACAATGCTTCTCTACCTCTCTTGCAAGTTTCGGGGAAAGGGGGACCCTGCCCTGGTCGTACTCGGTCATCACATCTTTCATGAGATTATAGGTCTTATCAAAATTCCTTGCCCAGCACTGATCTTTCTTAAAGCAGGTTTGACACGTCTTCTCCGTGACATTGCTTAAGAAATAGTCAAACTCTTTATCTTCCTCCTCTTCGAACCGGTCTTCTATTTGTTGAAAGCTGTTTGATAAAGCCTGGAACACCGAAGAGAACTGGGTGACCCGGTGGGCGGTCACATCCCTCACCCGGCGCATATACCCCTGTTGATCCTGCTGATATTCAGCCGTCCCCGGTATATGCCTCGCAATTTTAGATGTTAAGCTTTGAGGGGTTAAAAACAGGAGTAAGATCGCTGCCCCCGATTCATAAAGTGTTTTCGTAATGACTGTATCTGTATCTCCGTACATGCCCATCAATAATGTAGCAATTAACAAACCGATTGCCGCTCCGAATTTCTTCCCTTCTTTCATGAGTCCGCCCAGAAGTCCCGAGAAAGCAAGCAAGCTCATTTGATAAAAGCTTGAAACGTTCGCTAAACTGAAAACGAGTCCGGTCACAACCCCGACTGTCGATCCGACTGTGGCCCCCGCTATAAAGGAAAACAGCAGCACCAGATATCTCGATAACACATGTTCGACAGACAGATTGTATAAAGACCATCCGATCGTCCCTGTCATGATCGAGGCTAAAAGGATGATCAGACTGACGACTTCTTCGGTCTTCAGCGATTTTCTTCTGCGCTGAACCGTCACAAGCGGCACGCTCTGGATGAAGATATAGGTTAAGAGAAATGCAAGGCTCGCTTCTATTACCGCCATCACTCCGTTATAAATCGTGAGGGCCTGTCCCTGTTGGATATAATCGAAGCCAAGTTTTGCAGCGATGACCGTGAAGAATACATAAAAAGCGACAGCCCTCACATTATTTTTATGATATTTCTGTGATAACCGAAAAGCTAATAGGAATATTATTGCACTGACAAACGTATAACTGATACTAGGAATCGATAAGGTAAGAGCTCCTGCCAGCAACCCGATGAGTGCAATCGGTGACTTCTCTCTTCGAATAATATAAACAGACGCAAAGAACGGCAGAGCAAAAGGTGTCAGGTGTGATAGGATTAAAGCTCTTCCGAGTAGAAACCCGATAAAAAATAGAGCGATCCCCTTTTCTACGAATAACCACTCAAGCTTCGAGTAAATGGACCGGATTCCCTTGGACAGTTCCACTCTCGTATGTTCAATGTCTACGTTCTGAACAGGTTCGATGATCGACTGATCGACTTTCCCCATGTATGAAACACTCCCCATTTCTTTTTTGTTCAGTATAAATGGTACAAGCTTAAAACTTTGTCAAAATGAGGGAATGTATACCAAGAATGTTTCGACGTCTTTCTATGGATTCCGGTAAAATATTCAGAATATTCCAGGTTAATATCCTTGTGGAATTTATATATTTTCTTTTAAATGCTTATGTAACCGTGCTTAAGGGAATTCTGACAAATTCTTTATCATAGGTTATTGACAAGATAATTCTTTCTGGGTATCATAGATTTTGTGCCAAAAAGGCGCATATCCATATGGCGGTGTAGCTCAGCTGGCTAGAGCGTACGGTTCATACCCGTGAGGTCGGGGGTTCGATCCCCTCCGCCGCTACCATATTATTCCGGCCCGTTGGTCAAGCGGTTAAGACACCGCCCTTTCACGGCGGTAACACGGGTTCGAATCCCGTACGGGTCATAGAAAAAAGACTATCTTCGATGATAGTCTTTTTTTGTTTCACCTATTTGGCTGTTTCACCAAGCCTTTTCCGCGGACACCACTTCTTCAATCTGCTCCTGATGATGTTTATCGTGACCCATGAAGTCTTCGAAAAATTCTTCAAGTGTGAAGCCTTGATCGCCGACTTTGAACGATTGGTGAAAATCATTGTCCGACAGGCCCTTCACATATGTGATCAACGAATTCCGCGTTTTGATCCCTTCTTCGATTAAGGCTGTCTGATTGACCACATGGTGGGCATACTCTTCAGCTTCCCCGTTAAAACGTTGAAAATCAGGAAACGGAGGCAGCTCTGCCCCTTCTAGAGGTTGAGAGAGAATCTCCCTTAAGGAATATTGGTCCCACTTGATGATGTGAGAGACGTTGGCCGCGATCGACCATTTACCCTCCTCCATCGGCTGAAGCCATTCTTTTTCATGTATCAGCTTCAACTCATTCAGCCATACCTTAAATGATTCATGATGATCGATGATCTGCTCTTTTTGCATACAACCTGCCCCCACAAATTTATTTATCACTAATTATTCGATACGGGAAGGCAAATATCCTGTGTATACCTGCTGACAGAACCATAAAAAAACAGGCACACTCATCAGTATGAGTATGCCTGTTTTCCGTTCACAACCTGCTATATGGGTTAATAGACAGCAAGTTAACCTTTTTTCGCCCCTTTTCCGCCACGACGAGACTCAGTGTTTTTCTTTAAAGATGATAAACGATCTTCACTGTCTTTCAAGAAACGTGCCATCTTTTGTTCAAAACTCTCTTTCGTGCGAGTGTCGTTCGGTTTGTTATTACTACGCGGGCGCTGAGGACGCTGAGGGCGCTGCGGGCGTTGTGGTTGATCTTTCGCTTTACGGATGGATAAACCGATCTTTCCATCTTTCTCAACATTAATAACCTTAACTGTTACTTCGTCGCCGACTTTAAGGTGTTCGTTAATATCCTTAACATAGTTGTCTGCAACTTCACTAATGTGAACTAAACCAGTTGAACCTTCCGATAATTCCACGAACGCTCCAAAATTTGTAATACCTGTTACCTTACCCTGTAACTTGCTGCCTACTTCGATTGACATAAAAGAAATGCTCCTCCTTAAAATTATAAAAGATAAACCTTATTATATATTATAGCCAATTAAAAAAAAGAGTGTCAATAAGACACCTCTTCTTCTTTCTCTTTATCTGGTTCAGGTATGTTGAAAATAATCTCACCTTCATCTGATAAAAAGTAATCCCGGCGTGCCAGTTTGGCTATATATTCATCATCGTTAAGCTTCACAATCTCTTCTTCCAAGGCAGATTGCTTATCTTTCAGGTGTTCTAACTTTTTTTCCAATTGTGCTTTTTCCGTTTGTTTATCTTCTAAAACCTGGGCTCTGGAAATGAGGGTCGAGATTAAAAATCCACTAATTGCCAAAACTAAAACAAAGAAAACTGCTAATCGACGGACCAAACGCTTTTTTCTCTTAGAAGAAGATTTATGCATATGCTCCTGATGACGGACATATTCATTTTCCATTGGTGTCACGTTCTTTCTCATTCCCAAACCTCCCTTACAATATGGAGTGGCGAAGCCTTAAACCTATTCGTTGTCTTTCGGTTTCTTTTTGAACGTTTCTGCCACTCTATATACTTTTTTGATGTACACTTTCAAAATCCCTGCCACTTTATTATATAACTTCTCGACTCTTTTTGTAATATTTTTCGGCAATAAATTCCAAATACCCTTTAATATCCACCATATTGGTGTGATTATGAGCTTAATCGCCCATTGCACCACCCTCAAAATGACCTTTAAAAGGAATAATATGACGGATAAGAGCCCTTTGCCTACAGACAACACAATCGTGATCAGAAGCACAATCAACCATTTTATCGGTGAATAAATCATTTTCTTTATCATTTTCACGCCAAAATTATAGAGGGCGATAAAAAACAGGATCACCCGTTCCAGGAATCTCAGATAATACTGCTTGATCAACGCCTGATATCCGGCAAATCCGCACAAGAGCGCAAGGAAAATATAAAAGCGGATCTCGCCGAAATTAACGACGAATAAAATATAAAAGATCGAAAGGGCCTGTAAAATCCAAAACAGGATATCGTTAATGAATACAAGCCAACGTTTTCTCTCTGACCGGTTCAAAAACCGGGAGTACGTGTCGAGTGCCGCACCAAATAATGCTCCCATGCCGATCATGGAGAGCATCGTATAGAACTGGGTCGTGAGGGTCATCGAAACAGCTTGCTAAAGAAGCCTTTAGCCTTCTCCCCATTTTGTTCATCCAGGTAAACGAGATCGAACACCTTTCCTTTTATAGAGACGATGCCTTTATCCACGTCAAGATTTTTCATTTGAAGGTTCTCGCCCCTGACAGATAGAAATCCCATCACGGTTTCGAGGAGAAACTCTTCGTTATCGAAGCTTTCCACCTGCTTCACGCCGGTGATATCGAGAAGCTTTCGGCCCCTCATCATCACGTCATGTTCCTGAAACGTCGTTTTATCTTTGTTTCCATCATAATATTGATTCATATCCATCCCTCACATTCCCATAGTACAAGCTTTGTAACTATGTTTATGTGTCCAGGGGAAAAATAGAACCAAATAACAGACCAGGAGCTATGTAATCTTTACTCCGTTTCTTCCTGGATCCTTTCTTCTGAAAGGACGGAATAAAGCCCGCTCGCTTCTTCTTTTTTGGTTGTTTCCAGAAGCCTTTCTATCTTTACCCTCATGATCCTCTGCCCAAACCTTACGCTCAGTTCATCTCCTACTTTTACATTGGAGCTCGCTTTGGCCTGCTGGCCGTTCACAGTGATGCGCCCCTGGTCGGCAATCTCTTTCGCAAGTGTTCTCCTTTTTATAAGCCTGGATACTTTTAAAAATTTATCTAATCTCATGGATACCATTATACATTTCCCCTTATTCGATATTCATCTTTTTCGCTTCGTTCCAAAAGCGGTCTAATTCTTCCAATGAAAAATCCTCGAAGCTCTTTCCGGATTTCAACACCTGCTCTTCCACATAGGAAAAACGACGGTAAAATTTCGTGTTCGTCATGGCCAATGCTTCCTCAGGAAAAATCTTATAAAATCTTGCCACATTGATGAGGGCGAACAGGACATCTCCAAATTCCTTCTTCATGTGGTTTTCACTATTATTCTCGACCTCGTTTTCAAATTCCTTTAATTCTTCCCAAACTTTCTCCCAGGCACCTCGGGGGTCTGCCCAATCAAAGCCCACCTTTGCAGCTTTTTTCTGATATTCATATGCCTTCATAAGGGCCGGCATACCTTTTGCTACGTTTTTAAGCATCGGCTCCCTATCGTCCTGTTTTTCACGTTTTTTGATTTCGTCCCAGTTTGCTTTCACCTGTTCCGTGTTTTCCACTTGAACCGTCCCGAATACATGAGGATGTCTGCGGACCATCTTGGAAGCAAGGCCTTCGATCACTTCCTCCATGTTGAACATGCCCTCATCCTCGCCTATTTGGGCATGGAGCATGATTTGAAGAAGGACATCACCCAGCTCTTCGATCATATGATCAACGTCTTCTTCCTCGATGGCCTCCAACAACTCATACGTTTCTTCGAGGAGGTATTTTTTGAGAGAGTGGTGGGTTTGTTCCTTATCCCATGGACAGCCGTCCGGTCCCCTGAGCGTCGAGATGATTCCCCTTAAGGTTGCATATTGCTTATAGGTAGATTCCATTTCTTTCACCGCCGGGACATAGAGACTGGTCAAATTGCTCAGATCGGCAACACGGTCAAGCTCCACCAACGGGATTCGCTCCACCTTTTCTTCGCCGCTACCGGCAGCCGTTACAAGCATGACCTCATAATCATATGGATAGAGCTCCATCAAGGTGAGCTTTACTTCAGAGGCAATGAAGGCATCATACACCTGCCCGATGATGAGCTGCTGGTTCATATGGATATCATGAAGCTTTAAGCTGGTTCCGTCCAGAAGCTGAAATCCATCGATCGGATCCGCTCCGACAGAAGCAAACAGAGCATCGATAAAGCTTTGCCCCCCACCGATCTCAACACGGATCTTTCCTTCATTGTGAAGATCCAGAAGCATTTGCACAGCTTTTTCAGCGACCAACGGGTGACCCGGAACTGCATACACAAGCGAATGCTCTGTTGAGGCCTCTACAAGTTCTGAGACAATCTCTTCATACACAAGATCGAACTGATCATATTTTTCATATACAGCATCGAAGGATTGAAACGTGACTCCTTCTGCTGTTAAATCCTTTACGACGGGATGCCGATCCGTCCGCAAGTAAAGGTGGGAACTGCTTTTAATCCGCCTATATACGCCTAACGGAAGCTGTTCTATATCTCCTGCACCTAACCCTACAATCGTTATCGTATTCATGTTAATCTCCTCACTACTCTTTATTCGGCTGAATTTTATTCATCAGCCACACCCATTTACTCCCAAAAGGCAAGAAACTGATATCTTCTCTTGAGAGGACATTCCCTCTTAAAAACACGAGCAGAAAAAGAACACCTCCGACGCAAACGCCCCCTAATGAAAAAAAGACGGAAAGGAGACGCTCAGGCATTCCATTATCTAAAAGTGTATCATAAATCAGAAGCAACCCCTGTAATCCAACCGTCATGGCTGCACCGCTCATCAGTAATGTTTTATAAAATGAGAGTTTGAAAAACCGGATCGGAAACAGTTTTCTCAAAGAGATCACCATCATGATGGTAATAAAGCTTAAAGAGCCTACAGTCGAGACAGAGGCCCCCATAATTCCCATCAAGGGAACAAGCCAGGCATTGCCAAGATACTTTACGCAAATACCCAGTAAAATGCAAAAGGCCGGATAATATATTTTTCCGATTCCCTGGAAAATGCCTGCAAAGGTCAGAATGAGGCAGCTGAAGAAAATCGACAAACTGAACACAGCGATGACCTTTGAACCGAGGGCATTTTCAAACAGCATCGTATTGGTCGGAACCATGATGTTGATGATGCCCAGCGTGGCAGCAAACCCGATGGTAATACTGATCTTAAGAGCCAGCTGACTGTACTCCCTCACTAACGCCTCTCTTTTTTTAAGATAGGCATTGGTCACCAGTGGGACGATGGTCAGTGAAATGGATGTAGCCACAACCGTTCCAAGCTGTACAAAGGGCTGTCCCCGGTCATAAATACCCTTCCACGTTTTCGCCCTTTCCGCTTCCATCCCGGATGACAGGAGAAGGGAATAGACATTCAGTGAATCCACAAACTGGAGTAAGACCAGCAGCATGGCACTTATGCAAATGGCTGTTCCATTCTTGAATAACCGCGACCAAATATGTACATAATCAACAGGCAGAGACAGATATTTCCGTGAAAACAGCTTTTCCCTGCGTGCCGTCATAAAGGAAAGGAGAACCAGCAGGCCCCCAAGACCTCCGGTGATCGATCCGAATAGCGCCCCGTTACCTGTCATGTACAAGGAATACCCTTCTGATACCAGGATCGTTGAAAACAACAGAATGGTCGCCACTCTGATCGATTGTTCCGTCACCTGTGAAACAGCCGTCGGCACCATATCTTCCTTTCCTTGATAATATCCCCTTATAACAGAAAGGGGAGCAAGCAGGAGAAACGATAAAGAAATCACTTGAATCAGCGGTTTCAACAGGGGATCCCCCATCCACCGGGCGATCGCGCCGGCACCGAAGTAGATGAGCAGAAACCAGGTCAAACCAATGAGACAGAGAAACAGGAATGAGGTAACGGCCACACTCTTTGCGCCTTCCTCATCATCCTTTTCCAATTTCTCTGCTACCATCTTTGAAATGATGACAGGGAATCCATAGGTGGATAATGCGATGGCAATCCCGTAAAACGGATAAACTTGCTGATATATATAAAATCCAATATCCCCAACAATATTTTGAAACGGCACCCGATAGACAGCACTTAATATCTTCGTTACCAATGCCGCAATCGTTAATACCATGGCCCCTTTCAAAAATGAATTGGAAGAATACTTCTTACTCAACCCGTTTTCCTGCCTTTCTGTACCACTTTTTTCAATGCCAGAGTTCTTTGATAAATCAGTTTATGTACTGGTCATTTTACCATAAAGAGCTGTATGGTTTAGCCGTTTGGCGGCAAAAAAAAGAAGAGCGGCATTATGCCACTCCTTTGGATTATGACTCCATTTGTCTTGCTAAAAAGCCAGCTGCCGTTTCTACTGCCTTTTGTTCCACTTCGCCCACTGTACGTTCCTTCGAGAAAATCGCAACGGCACCAATCGGATCTCCATTTGCGACAATCGGAGCAATCGTATAGGAAGCAAGATCTTCACCGTGTCCTTCGACAAGCTCAGCTTGTCCCTGTTGAGTGTGTAATAGAGACGTTCGGTCATCCATTACCTTCTCAACGAGTTCACTGATGTTCTTATTTAAATACTCTTTCTTCGAGGCGCCGGAAATGGCAATGACGGCATCTCGATCACAAATTAACACAGCACTTCCCAAACTGTCGTATAATGCTTCGCCATATTCCTTAGCAAAGTCACCAAGTTCACTGATTGGGGAATATTTCTTTAAGATGACTTCTCCGTCGCGATCAACGAAGATTTCCAGGGGATCTCCCTCGCGAATCCTTAATGTCCTGCGAATTTCTTTTGGAATGACGACACGTCCTAAATCATCAATACGACGAACAATACCAGTTGCTTTCATCTATAGTTGCCTCACTTTCATCAGATGATTTTATTTGGCAAATTACCCACTTGTAAATGAATCCTTTACCATTGTTGAGTTTAGTATCTTACAACTTAGAAGTTCTATACACATTCAGTTATTTTTTCTGTAATTTCACTAAAATTCTAATGCAGGTATCTTTTTCCATTGTTGGCAGCTGCATAAATACTAATACCCTTATCATAGTAAAGTAAAACAATCCACGCGTTTACATTTTGGTTACATTATTATAACGAAGGGAAGAAATACCACTGGTTTGTGTCAAATTGATGAAATGATCACACGTTTTCTTCTATTTTTATCGCTTCATCCAAATGTTTGATGATGTCATAGGCCATATTAAACCATTTGGACGGTTTCAAGCGTGTTGTGTTAATCGATATTTTGAGCTTGGAGCCTTCCATTCCAAGTCCGACTGCACGGCCGTGTTTGTTGCAAAGATTGAATACTTTGGACCCGTCGATCTGTGCCGTTCCTTCCGGTGACATAAAGATATTCACCGTTTTCTTATCCTGCTTGATGGATTCGAGCTTTGTATTCTTCGCATAGATCTTCATTTCAGAGATGAGGAATAAGTAGCCCACCTCTTCCGGATATTCACCGAACCGGTCCAGGATCTCTTCTTCGAGCTCCTCGATTTCAAGAAGGGAAGAAAGGGATCGGAACCGTTTATACATTTCAATCTTTTGATGACCATCTTTAATATAATCATCCGGAATATAAGCGTCGATTTCAATGTCCACTTCAAAGCTTGACTCAGGCTGCTTCGGAAGATCTCCTTTTCGTTCTTCGATGGCTTCTTTCAGCATTTGGGAGTACAGGTCGAATCCGACAGAATCGATGAATCCGTGCTGTTGTGCTCCCAGGAGATTTCCCGCTCCACGGATCGTCAGGTCACGCATGGCAATCTTGAATCCTGATCCAAGCTCTGTGAACTCCTTGATCGCCTGCAACCGTTTTTCCGCCACTTCTGTCAGGACCTTATCTTTACGATAGGTGAAATAGGCGTAGGCCACCCTGTTCGAACGCCCGACACGTCCTCTTAATTGATACAGTTGAGACAAGCCCATCCGGTCTGCGTCAAAGACGATCAGCGTGTTGACATTCGGAATGTCCACCCCGGTTTCAATAATCGTGGTGGTGACCAGTACATCATATTCACCTGCAAGGAAGCTTAAAATGACGGCTTCGAGTTCGTTTTCGCTCATTTGACCATGGGCGTAGGCGATACGGGCATCCGGGACCAGCATGGAAATCTCATCGGCTTTTCGTTCGATATCCTCCACACGATTGTACAGGAAGTATACTTGGCCATTCCGGGCCATTTCCCTTTCAATCGCTTCTTTGATCAACGCTCCGTTGTACTCCATCACGTAGGTCTGAACCGGGAACCGGTTCTCCGGTGGTGTCTCGATGACCGAGAGATCCCTTACCCCAAGCATCGACATGTGAAGGGTACGGGGAATCGGTGTAGCCGTTAAGGTCAGCACATCAATATTCGTCTTTAATTGCTTGATCTTCTCCTTATGCGTGACACCGAACCTTTGTTCTTCATCGATGATCAAAAGTCCTAAGTCACTGTATTGAATGTCTTTTGATAGGAGGCGATGAGTTCCGACCACAATATCGACCGTCCCATTTTTCAGCCCCTTTGTTGTCTCCTGCTGCTGCTTTCTGGTCCGGAAACGGCTCAATAAACCGATCTCAACCGGAAAATCCTGAAAACGCTCTTTAATCGTTTCAAAGTGCTGTTGAGCAAGGATCGTGGTCGGCACGAGGATGGCTACCTGTTTTCCATCGGCAATCGCCTTGAAGGCGGCACGGATTGCCACCTCGGTCTTCCCATAGCCCACGTCCCCGCATAATAACCGGTCCATCGGGCGTTCCCTTTCCATATCGTGCTTGATTTCACTGACGGAACGCAGCTGATCTTCCGTTTCTTCATAAGGGAACGCGATTTCAAACTCTCTTTGCATATCCCCGTCAGGAGAAAAGGCATAACCTTTTGCCGCTTCCCGTTCAGCATAGAGCTTGATCAGATCATCGGCTATATCCTGAACAGAAGATTGAACCTTGGACTTGACCTTTTTCCATTCGCTTCCGCCTAATTTGTATAGTTTTGGATCCTTGTTCTCGGAGGCAACATATTTTTGGACAAGCTCGATTTGATCGACCGGTACATACAGTTTGTCATTTCCCTGATATTTCACATGGAGATAATCTTTATGAACCCCATTGATCTCCAACGTTTCAATTCCAAGGAATTTACCGATCCCGTGATTCACATGAACCACATGGTCCCCGACCTTCAGCTCGGAATAGCTTTTGATTCTTTCTGCGTTTGAAAGCTTCTGCCTTCTTGGCTTCTTTTGGGTTTTCTTATTGAACAGTTCCTCTTCGGTAATGACCGCGAGCTTCTGAAGGGGAAACTCAAACCCGCTTGTCAGGCTTCCGTTGATCATTTGAATCGTACCCGGCAGAAGCTTATCTCCATCTTCGACAAAGGCAATCTCAATTTCATAATCATCCAGTACCCTTTGAAGCTTCTTCACGCGTTCTTCATCGGGTCCAAGCAGTACGACGGTATATTTTCCTTTTTTCCACCTGTCCAGCTCAGCCTTCAGTACGTTCATCTGTCCATGGAAATTCTGCATGGGCTTAGTGGAAACGTTGAAGATATTCTGTGGGCTGGTATTGGGAATATGACGCAGGAACAAAGAGAAATAAACCTTCGGCAGCATTGTCCCGCTAACGAGCGCGGAAAAAGTATGGGATACGGGTACGTCATGAATGATCTGCCCATCTTGCAGCAGGGAGGTATACCATTCCGCTTCCTCTTTCTCGAGGGATTCACTCATTTCCTGGACGCGACTGAACTCATCAAAGAATAGGACCCCATCAGCGGGTAAATAGTCTAGTAAACTACTAGGCTTCTCATATGCAAGGGACAAGTACTTGAAGATCTGCTCAGGGATCTGTCCGTTCTCAAGCTGATCCACCTCATGTCCTATGTACTCTGTCAGCTTCTCCTTTACAGCTGCCGATTTGACCTTCTTTAAACTGCCTGACAGTCCGGCATTGATTTCACGAATGAGCCTTTCCATATTCTCGTATTTCAACAAGACCTCTGTAGCAGGCCCTATCTCCATTTCATTGAGTTTATCAATCGAACGTTGGTCTTCAGCTGAAAAAATACGGATCGAATCGATTTCGGTATCGAATAATTCAATTCGGACAGGGTTCTGGGACGTCAAAGGGAAAATGTCGACAATCCCTCCACGCAGGCTGAATTCACCAGGTGTTCCGACCATCCCAGTCCGTTGATATCCCATCTGGACCAATTGATTCAACACTTCATCCAAGTCGATATCTTCACCTGTCTGGAAACGGATCTGATTCGATTCCCACATCGATTTAGGGGGTAGGATTTTTCGTAATCCAGCGACAGGGACGATGTAGACCCCCTGGTGTTGCTTTGAAAGCTTATTCAACACTTCGATTCGTTGTGCCCTCAGTTCCGGGCTCGCTACACTTAATTCAGCCGCGATCAGCTCATTAGCAGAATATAAATATACTTCATCCTCGGATAAAAACTGAACGAGATCGTCATAAACTTTCTGGGCTTGAAACAAATTATGTGTCACCACTACGGTGGATTTATTCGTTTGTAAGTACACATCCGCTATATAAGCCGTCCGGGATGAGCCGGACAATCCTGCCACAAGCTGTTCAGACAGTCGCTCCTCCACTCCGGCGATGATTGACTGAATCTCTTCACTTTGGTGAACCTGTTTTAAAATACCTTTCAAGTGTACGCTCCTCCCCTGTGGATCTCTTTATAAATAATTTATAGATAAGTGTAAACAGAAAAATGCTTTGGTTCGGAACCAAAGCGTCTTACTGAATGATATGATCTAATTCATGATAGGCCGGATTTCTCTCCAGACTCTCCTGACAATCTTCACAGATCGTCCTTACTTGAATGTCTCCATTGTCCTGATACTGAACCATATGTAACCGTTCTTCATCCGTCAGCATATGAATGCCAAGCTGCTCAGAATCCACGGATACATTTGAAAGGGTCCCTACCTTCGTACCACAATGCCTGCACTGATAATGGATTGCCATATCCTTCCCTCCATACACATTTATACTGTTAGTATGGACCTGATAGAAGGCAGTTATTCAACCTTGACGGGGAATGGTCCCTGGACATTCAGTATATGAAATGGTTAGTTGAATTTATTCATCACTTCAAGGAATGGTTTATCCAACCATGTTTCACACGCTTCCACGCTGGAGGAAATGGCTTTATCCAGTTCAGGCTGCTCTTCCTTTGAAAATTTCCCAAGGACGTAATCGGGAACGCTCATTCCGTTGGTTGGGCGGTCTATTCCCACCCGCAGGCGGTTAAACTGCTGGGAACCCAAATGAGCGATGGTTGACTTAATGCCATTATGCCCACCAGCACTTCCCTTTTGTCTTAATCTCAATTTCCCTACCGGCAAGTCCAAATCATCATAAATGACCAGTAAATCCTCATCTTCAATCCCGAAATAATCCATTAAGGGTACAATGCTTTCCCCTGACAGATTCATATACGTAAGAGGCTTTAAAAGAACGACCTTCTCACCTTTATGATGATATGTGCCGTAAACCCCTTTAAACTTTGACTGGTTCAACGAAACGCCCAGCCGATCGGCTAACGCATCTATAATAACGAATCCGATATTATGTCTCGTTTTCTCATATTGAGATCCCGGATTCCCAAGACCAACGATTAACTTCATTTCTAACACCTCTTCTGACCTTATACCTCTAGAATAACGTAAAAAGCGCAACCTGCAAAAGGTTACGCCAAAAAATAGTGATTTTTATTCTTCCGTTGATTCACTTTCTTCACTGGCTTCTGATTCTCTGCCTTCTTCATTATCAGGTGTGCCGGCTTCCTGCTCTTCACCGCTGTCGATTTCTTCTTCCTGTCTTGGTGCCAGGATCGAAGCGATGGTACGATCGTCCTCTTCATTGAGAGTGACGCTGTACTTGTCGCGGATATCGCTGATCGTTACCGTTTCTCCCACTTGAAGCTCCGTTACGTCCACTTCAATGGATTCCGGAATATCATTCGGTTTGGCTGTTACTGATACCTCATGTAACGGCTGCTGCATCACGCCTCCGTCTTTCACGCCTGCCGCTTCTCCTACAAGCTCGATACGAACATCCGCATCGATCTCCTCTGACATATTCACAGCAAGGAAATCAACATGAGTAACGGCATCCTTCAAGTGATCCTGTTGATAGTCACTTAAAATGACGTTTTGTTTAGTACCATCTACGTTTAAAGAAATAATTCCGTTTCTTCCTACTTCACGGATCGTTTTAATGAATGTAATGGCATCTACCATGATTGGTGTATTATCTGCTTTGTAGCCGTACACAACTCCAGGAATATTCCCCTCGTGTCTCAGCTTTGTTAATGAAGATCGTTTAAAATCTTTTCTGGTATTTGCTTTTAGTTCTGTTGCCATGTCTAATCCAACACCTTCCCTAATCTTTTATGTTAGTTAAAGTTCTATATATAGTAATTACCCTAATCCCATTTGAAATAAACATAGAAAAAGCAATTAATAACGGGAGAAGCGCTCGGGGAATGTTGGCAGATGGGCGTTTTCACTCCTGATACCGTTCGTGCAGAAAACGAAAAAAGAAGAGCCTGACATAAGGGACAGGCTCTTCTTTCTATGCACAAACTACAAATATTAATTCTTAATCAAATAGCGTACTGACAGATTGTTGTTCGTAGACACGGATGATCGCTTCACTGATCAGAGGAGCCACTGACAGGGACTTCACTTTACCGATCATTTTCTCTTCCCCTAGTGGGATGGAGTTCGTTACAACCAATTCTTTAATATTAGAGTTTTCGATGCGCTCGATGGCAGGACCGGAAAGAACCGGGTGCGTACAGCAAGCATATACTTCTTTCGCTCCGTTCTCTACTAACGCATTGGCTGCAAGTGTGATCGTACCCGCCGTATCGATGATGTCATCGATCAGGATCGCAATTTTCCCATCGATATTACCGACGATGTTCATAACCTCAGCCACGTTTGGTTTCGGACGACGCTTATCAATGATGGCGATAGGAGCTTTCAGGCGCTCTGCAAGCTTACGTGCTCTTGTTACCCCTCCATGGTCAGGGGAAACGATGACAAGATCTTCTGTATTGAATCCTCTTTCCTCGAAATAATCCGCTAAGATCGGAACACCCATCAGGTGATCGATCAGGATATCGAAGAAACCTTGGATCTGAGGAGCATGCAGATCCAGTGTGATGACACGTGTAGCACCGGCTGTTTCAAGTAGGTTCGCCACTAATTTAGCGGTGATTGGTTCACGTGCTCTCGCTTTACGGTCTTGACGGGCATAACCGTAATATGGCATCACGATGTTAATCGTTTTAGCAGAAGCACGTTTAAGCGCATCTACCATGATCAAAAGCTCCATCAGATTTTCATTTACAGGCTGACATGTAGATTGGATGACGAACACATCACAACCACGGATACTTTCTTCGATGTTGATCTGGATTTCACCGTCACTAAAACGTTTAACAGAAGATTTCCCTAATTCAACTCCTACCTCATCAGCGATTTCCTTTGCAAGGTGGTAGTTAGAATTAAGAGAGAAGATTTTCAACTTGGAATTAATATAAGAGTTTGGCATTGTGGACCTCCCGTTATTTCTTATGATTTAGATTTTGAACATAATTTTCTTTATTTACCTGGCGTGCCCTCGCAATGGAAAGGGACTCACCCGGAACATCCTCGGTAATCGTAGAACCGGCAGCGATATACGCACCTTTGCCTACGTTCACAGGAGCAACCAGATTTGAATTACAGCCGACGAATACACCGTCTTCGATCTTCGTCAGGTGCTTGTTCTTTCCATCATAGTTCACCGTGATCGATCCACACCCGATGTTGACGTCTTGTCCAACCTCAGCATCACCGATGTAGCTTAAATGTGATGCCTTGCTCGCCTTACCGAAAGTAGCTTTCTTGATCTCGACAAAGTTGCCGATCTTCACTTCATCTTCAATGGAAGAAGCGGGGCGGATATGAGCAAATGGCCCAATTTGAACATCCGACCCAATCGAGCTGTCATGGGCAACAGACTGTTTCAAAACGGTCCGGTCCCCGATCTGACAATCCTTCACCTCGGAGTTCGGTCCGATTATGGCGTCCTCACCGATTGCAGTGTTCCCTTTAAGCACTGTACCCGGCAGGATCAGGGTATCTCTTCCGATTGTCACATCTGCATCGATATACGTATTGTTCGGATCTTTAATTGTTACACCGTTACGCATATGGTACTCATTGATGCGCTTTTTCATTGTGATCTCAGCTTGGGAAAGCGCTACACGGTCGTTGACACCCAAAGTCTCGTCAAAGTCACTTGTCTGGTACGCACTGACGATTTCACCTTCCGATTGAAGGATCTCAATGACATCCGGCAGGTAGTACTCACCTTGTACATTATCATTCGACACTTTCTTTAACGCGTCAAATAATGCTTTATTATCAAAACAATATGTTCCCGTGTTGATTTCCTTAACGCTTCTTTCTGCTTCCGTTGCGTCCTTATGTTCCACAATGCGTTCAACTAACCCCTCCTGGTTACGGATGATTCGTCCGTAGCCATCTGGGGATTCTGTATGACCTGTCAAAATAGTCGCTTTGGCACCCTGTCCCTCATGGTGTTTCACCAATGCTTCCATTGTCTCTCCTTTAATGAGCGGCGTATCACCACATACCACTAAAGTCGTACCTTCCAGGTCACCCAGGACATCCTCAGACTGCATGACAGCATGAGCTGTGCCTAATTGCTCAGCCTGAAGGGCGAAATCACTCTTGCCTTCTAAATGCGACTTCACAAGCTCGGCACCATGACCGATGATCGTGACAGTCTTCTCTATATGTAGTGTTGAAATTTGGTCGACCACATGTTCCACCATTGGCTTGCCACACACAGGATGAAGAACTTTATAAAGCTTCGACTTCATTCTCGTACCTTGTCCGGCAGCTAATATAACGGCATATCGATTTGTCATTTTTGGTCCTCCAATAACCTTTTTATCCATAACGAATATATCCTAAAAACTTTATCATTTCAAGGATTCATGTAAAAGTACATATATTTGACAAACGAAAAGCGGAGGCGGCTTGCCCAGGCCCGACAAGCATAAGATGAATTGACCGGAAAGGCGTTCTTTGCCTTTTTGGTCAATTTAGCTTATGACCTCGAGGGACTAGCCGCCGGAGCTGGACAATTCGAAAAGCGGAAGGGGCTCGCACTGGGGCGACAAGCATAAGACGAGGAACCCGGAAAGGCGTCCTTTGCCTTTTTGGTTGATTTGACTTATGACCTCGAGCCTCTAGCCGCCGGAGCTGGACATCAGAAAAGCGGAAGGGGCTCGCACTGGGGCGACAAGCATAAGACGAGGAACCCGGAAAGGCGCTCTTTGCCTTTTTGGGTTCCTTGGCTTATGACCTCGAGCCCCAAGCCCCCGGAGCTGGACATCGCAGAAAAGAGGATGCAACCCATGTCGAATTTTCTTTACCACAAAAAAACAAAAAAAGTTTATATAGAGGTTTCGCCATTCTATAAGCCTGGGTATACAAAAAACGTAAGAACCAACTTTTTTAAAAAGGGGCTCCAAAAGACAAAAAAAAGAGCCTTACAAAAAGTAGGCTCTTGATGCTATAGATCCTATTAGGAAGCCCCAGCTTCTTCTAACTCAACTTCTTCAAGCTCTCCTAAACGATGGTACTCAGCTAAGACGGCATCTTGAATCTTGCCGCGAGTACCCGAGTTAATTGGATGAGCAATATCACGGAATTCCCCATCCGGAGTCCGCTTACTTGGCATCGCTACAAATAAGCCATTGTTCCCATCAATCACGCGAATGTCATGAACAACAAATTCATTATCCAGCGTAATAGATGCGATAGCTCTCATGCGACCATCGGTGTTTACTCGGCGTAATCTTACGTCTGTTACTTCCATTCTGTTCACCACCTTTTTCCCTAGATGAAATCTACTCTATGTATTCAACGAATTATTTAGATATTCCTTCTTAAATTGTAAAATTTTTTGAAAAGTTTTATTTTTTCCATTCATTCATCCATTCCATTTGAACTACACTTCTTTTTTGATACAAAAAAACACCCGTGAAGATTACTTCACGAGTGCGATTACTTCGATTTCAACCTTGGCATCTTTCGGTAAGCGGGCTACTTCTACACAAGAACGAGCAGGCTTGTGGCTGCTGAAATACTCCCCATATACTTCATTGATCGTGCCGAAATCATTCATATCCTTAATGAAGACCGTTGCTTTGACCACTGTTTCAAGCGTTGCCCCGGCTTCAGATAAAACGGCTTGAAGATTGCGAAACACTTGATGCGTCTGTTCCGCTACATCTCCCTCAATCATTGAACCCTCCGCTGTCAAAGGGATTTGCCCTGAACTGTAGAACAAATTGTTTACGACAATACCCTGTGAATATGGACCAATTGCTGCTGGTGCTTCCTTAGTAGAAACTACACGCATATTAAGATGCCTCCCCTTATGGTAAAAATGTTAGATTGGATTGAAAATAATTTCCTTCCGTTAAGGAAATCTGCTTATCCTTTTCATTGACATCAGACAATTTTAACAATGATACATAATCATCCACCAGTCGACCGTCCATGCTATTGGATTCAACCAATACCCCGATTCCCGACAGGGTGGCAGAGAACTCTTCAAGGAGGTTCTTCATCCCATTGATGGTTCCCCCTGCTTTCATGAAATCATCCACGACCAATACTTTTGACCCTTCCTTCAGACTTCTTTTAGAAAGAACCATGGATTGGATTCTCTTGGATGAACCTGACACATAATTGATGCTCACAGTCGACCCTTCGGTTACACGGCTGTCCCGTCTGACGATGACAACCGGAACATTCAAATAGGAAGCAATCGCATTGGCAATCGGTATCCCTTTCGTCGCCACTGTCATAATGACATCAATATCTTTCTCTGCAAAAGCAGATGCCAGCAATTTCCCGACACTCTTCATGAGCTGAGGGTTACCAAGCAGATCCGTCATGTAAAGGTACCCGCCCGGCAATAGACGATCGGAGCTTTCCAGGTGAACACAAAGTTCCTCGATCATTTCTTTCGCTTCCTGACTGTTTACCTTTGGAACATATTTCACTCCACCTGCTGCCCCGGGAACCGTTTGAACCGTCCCGACACCCCGTCCTTCAAATGTTTCCTTTACAATCGTCAAATCCTCACTGATGGAAGACTTGGCAGAACCGTACCGTTCAGAGAAAAAAGTCAAAGGAACAAGCTGGTGGGGCCGTTCTAATAAATAGTGCGTCATATCAATCAATCGTTCGCTGCGCTTAAACTTCACCAAAGATACCTCCTGAATCCGAATATTATAATGTAAATATATCATTAATATACGGATTTCGGCAAGAGCTCTTAATCTCCAAGCATACGCACTGCGAACACTTGATCACAAAAACCTCTTAAACCATTGTAGATTCGATGAAGTCTTGATTCATATTGCACCAATCCATATACTGTCGGACCGCTTCCGCTCATCAGAACGGCATCGGCACCAAACCGCTCCATTTGATCTTTAATCTGGGACACTTCGGGATGCATATCCAATGTAACCGATTCGAGTACATTTCCTAAATTGGAGCAAATATCATGATAATTTCCATGTTCTAATGCTGATATCATTGCATTTGTATTCGGATGTGTCATGTTTTTAAGATCCAAATTTTTATAAACATCCGCTGTTGAAACTCCTATTGTCGGTTTTGCCAGTATCACCCAACAGTTCGGTGGAGCAGGAAGATGCTTGATCTTCTCTCCTCTACCCGACGCTAACGCTGTACCTCCGTAAACACAGAAGGATACATCCGAGCCGATTTCTGCACCCAGCTCTGCCAGCTCGTCCATACTGAGGCCTAAACCCCATAAGCGATTCAATCCTTTTAACGTTGCTGCCGCATCACTGCTTCCCCCTGCTAACCCTGCAGCTACGGGGATCACTTTATCGATGGAAATGGCTACACCCTTCTTGATGTTCAATCTCTCTTTAAGCAGCTGTGCAGCCTGATAGGCAAGGTTTCTTCCATCGTCCGGTACAAATCGATTGTGGGAGAGAATTTTGATCGTGTCGTCTGAAAGATTCGTGAGCTCGATTCTATCCGCTAAATCAATTGTCGTCATAACCATCTCAACTTCATGGTAACCATCTGAACGTTTATGTAAAACATCAAGTGATAGGTTAATTTTTGCCGGCGCCTTCACTAATAACCTCATATCATCACCTTCTTACCAATACTCTTTGTTATATTGTATCATACACTTATTATAGAGAGTGTTAACTTCTAAACATACTCATACAAGTATGTTATTTTATCACGGAAAGTACTGATAGGAAAGATGGTCTTGTCTCTTACTAAACAAAGGCCGCCTGAAAAGCATTACACTTTTAAGGCGACCCTCTGTATATGGTACTGATAAAAGATGTAATCATATGTGAAAAAAAGAGTTAGTGTGGATGATTTTCAGAAAGCTGCCGGCTTGCGCGCTCAACCGCACGCTTGACCATATTCCCAGCGTCCCGGGACGTGATCCCGCCCCAACCATCCTTCTGAACAACGTCATAGAATCCCAATTCCTGAGCGATTTCTTCTTTTAATTGATCAGACATGATTCCTCTTCTTCTACCCATTGTTTACCTCCTTTTTGATGCACCACATGTATAGTATGTGTATTGGAGGTCAAAAGATGAGAAGGATAATATGTAAAACATGTATTTTAAACAAATAAAAAAGCAGCAAACAATTGTCTACTGCTGGCTAAAGATGATATTTCCTGTTGCTTCATCATAAAATGTTAATTGAACTGTCTCAGTGAGAACATCTGCATAGCTGTAAGAAACTCGTTCGAACGCATTCTCTTCTTGATCCAGTTGAACCACGAACACAGAAGGATACGTTTCGGCTAGAACACCTGAACGCTCAATTGTTTTTCGACGTCCACCGTTTGCTTTAAGCATTAAACGTTTCCCCAGATTAGAATCAAGGGATCTTTTAATGTCGGCTAATGTTTTTGGCATTTCGCTTCCACCTCACTGTTATTAAATATAACACATTATGTAATTTTAGTCAAATAAATTTATTATTTTAACAAGAATCATGAACACCTGTCAATATATTTTATTCAACAAAAAGTACGTTTTTTCTACATCCCTAACATTCCCCAATGAATGAAAAATTATGTAAACAATAAAAGCGGAAGGGCTTTGCCCAGAGGCGACAAGCATAAGACGAGCCTGCCGGAAAGGCGTTCTTTGCCTTTTTGGCAGGCTTGGCTTATGACCTCGAGCCTCTAAGCCCTGGAGCTGGATAACAATAAAAGCGCAGGAGGCTTGCTTATGCCTGACAAGTAAAAAAACCACCACCCAACCAGTATATGACACCCCAAAATGAAATAGACCTTACAATTCTGGCGTAAATTGCAAGGTCTTCAAGGGTTTTGTCGAACATTCTCTATTCTTCTTCACTGATTTTGTAAGGCATTCCTGTACGAAGAACGCCTTTTGTTTCGATCCCGCCAAGTCCTTTGTCCCCTGTCAATGTATTGCGGATGACATCCCAGACATTCACCGAATCTTTAAATCCCGTAAAACAGATTTTCGCTACGATATAGACGGGATCCAGGGCATGGATATTGACTCTGGAAGGGGAACTCGCAAAATTGGCACCTGCATGGATCAAAGATTCAAAGTGGGATTGACAAGCGCCTGCGAAGATCACGAGTTGATCCAGGTGGGGAGATTTACTGCGAGCCTCTCTTACTGCCTGAACAAAGTACTTTGAATGGCGGTATGCATTGATATCCGCCTTGGACCCTTTCCCCTTGGAATAGGCATCGTGACCGGTTAATACGATAATATTCGGTCTATATTTATCGATAAGTGGCCCGATCTGTTGAGGCATCTCTGTTTCACTGCAGTGAACACCTTTTACCGGGACACCGATTTTCTCATAAAGATCTAGGCATTTCCTTAAATAGCTGGGATCTCCATCAAGATGAAGCACTTTCCCCGGAACTTGGAAATAGTTATAATCGTCTCGATAAGCATTCGTTACCCTGTATTCCTGCTTATACTTGAGAAGCTCTATATCCTGGCGGAACAGGTCCAGGGATTGTTCCTCTTTCGAACGAAACTCCTCTGCAATACGGTCCTGTTCTCTAGGGTCCATCTTCTTCAAATCATGAAAAGGAGCATCCGCTATTAATCGAAAATCTTCACCATACAGCACTGCCGTTTTATGACCATCTATCATACGGATATCTATTACCCTGAATAAAATATCACATTGATATGAAAGGCGAGCTACGACATCATTGATTTCGATATTCACATCAGTCACTCCCATGGGATAAACATTCGTTGATTAATCAAAAAAGGAAAAGAACAAGCCGAGGAGGACCAGCACCTGCCCTACCCTTTTCTACCCTTTCCTTATCATCAATTAAGTAAATATTCCCTGTGATAACCTATGCAATCCACGAAAATTCGGTGTCAATAAAAAATGGCTGAACGCACTTTCACGTTCAGCCATCTGTCTGTGGTTTATTTAAAATGAGGGTACAATGCATCGCTCAACTGACCGAATTCCTGAATGGTCAGCGTCTCTCCCCGGCGGGCAGGTTCAATCCCGGCTTGTGATAAAGCTTCGAGGATCATGTCTTTCTTTTCTTTTCCTTCAGGGAGCTGGCTTGTTAAGTTATTCAAGATCGTCTTTCTTCTCTGGGCAAAAGACGAGCGTGTAACGGTGAAGAAGAAGTCTTCACTGATGACCTCTACAGGAGGCTTCTCACGCTTCGTTAAACGGATGACGGCAGAGTCCACATTCGGCTGCGGCATAAAGACCGTCTTCGGGACTGTCATGACCATCTCGGCCTCTGTGTAATACTGAATGGCGATCGAAAGGGATCCATAGGCTTTCGTTCCCGGTCTTGCCGAAATACGGTCTCCTACTTCCTTTTGCAGCATCACGCATATCCCCCTGATTGGAAGGCGCTCCATCAACAACTTCAGGATGATGGGTGTTGTGACGTAATATGGAAGGTTGGCGACCACCATAATATCGTCAAACCCTTCAAATTCTCTGTTAATGATTGATTCGACGTCCGCCTCAAGAATATCTTCATTAATGATTTTTACGTTATCATAAGGAGATAAGGTATCATCAAGGATCGGGATCAGACGCTGATCGATCTCAAAGGCCACGACTTTACCTGACGTACGGGCAAGGTGCTCTGTCAAAGCTCCGATACCAGGCCCGATTTCAATGGCGGCCGTTTTCTCTGATAAGCCTGCGTACTCCGTGATGTTTCGCAGGATATTGGGGTCGATTAAAAAGTTCTGACCCAGGCTCTTCTTAAACGAAAAGCCATACTTTGCAAGGATTTCTTTCGTGCGTATCGGGGTTGCAATATCTTTATGCATTTTCTTCCTCCTGAATGATTTCCATTAACGCTTTTTTAAACTCTTCTCTTTGAATATTAAACATGCGTAATCTTTTATGCAGCTGTTTCCCATTAGTGTATCCGATTCGGAGCTTCTCTCCAAGCGCTATTCTAAGATCCTTGGATTGTGGACTCCCGATTAAACCGGCATCGATCAAATCCTCTTTTGAAATGACTTCTTCCTGCTCGTCATCCAATAGATGTGCTTCCTTCAAGCATTCACGTATGACCTCTGGTGCTGCATGTTCTACACCTATCCCCCTGCCTGATTTCGGCAGCGCGTCCTTCTTATGTACAAAGGCATGCTTACATCCCGGCACTGCTTCTGCCACGATTTTCCGGATTCGTTCTCCCGGATAATCGGGATCCGTAAATATGATGACGCCCCTTTTTTCCTGGGCGTGTTTGATTTTCTCTATAGTAGCAGGAGACACCGCTGAACCATTCGTTTCGATGGTATCTGCATCGACGGCACGCTGAATGGCTACTGTATCATCTTTTCCTTCCACAACAATGATTTCTTTTATTTTCATAATTCCTCCAAAAAAATTGAAACATTTCTGCTTTTCATTTCGTCTAAATACATGAAGACCTAAAATCATTATAACGGTTTTATCCAAGAAATAAAAAAAAGCAGGAAAATACCCTGCTCTTAGTTCAATATCTTCACTTTGATGGTTTTTCTTCCCCATCGATAGGCGTCCGATTTGGATGCGAAGAATACATCGATTTTATTTCCTTTGATTGCTCCGCCTGTATCTGCCGCAACGGCATACCCATAGCCTTCCACATACACCTTGGATCCTAAAGGAATAACGGAAGGATCGACCGCAATCACTTTGACGTTAGGATTGGATTTTAAATTGATGCCTGTAGCTGTATGGCCTGAGCAACCATTACATGACGCTGTGTACGCGGTGGAACTGACATAGAATTCCCGTCCGCCACTCGGAGCGGCTGAAGCTTGCGAGCTGGTTGAGGATGAAGAGCTTCCCCGTGAAACCTGGGCCACTAATACCTTTGTACCGACGTTCACGATTTTATCCTGGCTTTCTTCCACGACTTTTTCACTCACTAGTTTCCTAGAAACTTCTTTGCCGTTCTCTTTTACGATTTCATATTTCTTTTCAATCTTCCCGGTTTTACCTTCTTGAACGACTTTCTCTTTTCCTTTTGAGAGGTCTGAGTCCTTCTTTGAAATAACGGTGAAATTCTTTGTCTCTTCCACTACATCGGTGACTTTTTCAACTCGAACGACATTTACGACATCATTTGCTTTAACAACTTTGTCTAAACTTGGTTCAACACGGTCTGAATCTTTTAGTGTAATTCCTTGTTGCTTTAAAAAGTCAGCGACCGTAGTCGAAGTAGACCATACCTTTTGCTCTTTCCCACCGTTTACAAGCTTGAGTGAAAATGCGGTATCAATCTTTACATTCATGTTCCCTGTTACTTTTTCTGATAAGCCGGGTTGGATCTTATCATATTCTCCTACTTTGATTTCATTTTCAGAGAGTAACTCTTTTACTGTATCGGCAGTCGTCCAGATCTTTTTCTCCTGGCCTCCTACAACGATCCCTACCTGTTTTGCCGGTTCCCAAACAATGTTCATGTTATTTGAAACCTTCGTATTCCCCGAGGGGTACAAATAGTCTTCTGAGCGGGGTGAAATCTCTAATTCTTTTAATATATCTTGAATTGTGTCTGCATGCGTCCTAATCTCTTTTTGCTCGCCGTCTAAGGTCAATGCTACAGTGTTTTTGGATCCTTCATAAAAAAGAATCCCGAATACAGCTGCAGATGTTACTATTGTTCCGATTGTAACAATCCATTTCCTTCGACTCAAAGACTTGGAAAACAGGCTTTTCATGGCTTTAAAGTTCATGAAAAACGCCTCCTTTTCTCGGAGTGATTATATAGAGTTATCCAGTGACTGTCAACCCTTACTTCTTCTAACCTAAACTAGCAAAATATTGAAACCCGGGAACATAAACCATATTATGCAGAAAAGAAGAGAAAAAGAAAAGAGAGAGTTATCGACACGTTTATCCTATGAAACCAGATTCCTATGTAGAACTTTTTGTTTTTACTTCCTATTTGGACAAGCTCTCTCAATTCTCGACAATATCTGGTGTCATTTTATGTTGAATAATTTTTTTGCATTTTCGGTTGTAATGGTTTCTACTTCTTCCACTGTCAATTCTTTTAATTCAGCGATCTGTTCCGCCACCAGCTTCACGTAAGCCGGTTCATTCCTCTTTCCTCTATAAGGATGAGGGGCAAGATAAGGACAATCCGTCTCGATCAGAAGCTTTTCCAAAGGGATTTCCTTTGCCACTTCTTTTGGTTTCCTTGCATTCTTAAAGGTGACGGGACCTCCAAGGGAAATATAGAAATTCATGTCGACGCATTCCTTTGCGACTTCCGGACTTCCGCTGAAGCAGTGCATGATCCCTCCTACTTCCTCTGCCCCTTCTTCCCTAAGGATGTCCACAATATCCTGTGTGGCATCACGGTTGTGTATGACGATCGGGAGTTTTACTTTCTTGGCTAGTTGAATCTGTTTCCGGAACACTTCTTTTTGAACATCCCTGGGTGACTTATCCCAATGATAGTCAAGCCCCATTTCCCCAATCGCAACGACTTTAGGGTGTTGTGAAAGCTCTTCTATCCAGGTTAGATCTTCATCCGTCATATCAATTGCATCCACTGGGTGCCAACCGATCGCGGCATATAAGAAATCGTATTGGCCAATGAGCTCCATGGCCCGGTTAATCGTAGGCCGGTCAAAACCGACGACCACCATTTTTTCGACTCCAGCTTCTTTTGCTCTTGACAATACCTCCTCCAGATCTTCGTCAAATTGTTCAGCATTCAAATGAACATGTGTATCAAATAGCATGTAAGACACTCCTTGTAATAAAGATAAGTTTAATATAAAAAAGCATGACAAGCATCACATTCATGTAACATTCATATTACATATTATGGTTTCTATGGATATTTTTTATTTATACTGTTTTATTCGCAGTTACCCCTCATTCTATCTATTTTACTCACAGAACTAAAATAATCTGTTTCTTTCTATTTTATAGTTATATTAATATAATGAATATCTGAAATAACCACTATAAATATTCTTTTTTTTGTTAATTTTTATTTTGCAGAAATAATAAAGGGATGTTCCACGTGGAACATCCCTTTAAGGATAAAATCACAAAAAACTTATTTTACTTTGGTTCCATTTGGTAAAGACTGGTCAATGGAAGCAAGAGACAGCGTTCCATTTTCTTCTCCGGCAAGGATCATTCCCTGGGAGAGCTCCCCTCGCAGTTTTACCGGCTTCAGGTTCGTTACACAGATTACTTTTTTTCCTACCAGTTCGTCGGGCTTATAAAACTTAGCGATCCCCGATACTACTTGGCGTTTTTCAAAGCCAAGATCCAATTGCAGCTTTAGAAGCTTATCCGCTTTTTTAACCGGCTCCGCTCCTATAACCTCGGCTACTCTAAGCTCAACTTTCATGAAATCATCGATCCCGATTTCCTCTGCTTCTTCCACAGCGGGTACTTCCTTCTTTTCTTCCACAGCAGGAGCAGACCCCTGCATTTTCTCTTTAATGAAATTCACCTCTTCTTGAAGTTCAAGACGCGGGAAAATAGGTTCACCCTTTTTGACTACTTCGGTGCCTGCCGGAATCGCTCCGAAACGCTCCAGGCTTTCCCATGTGTGCATCTTTTCCTCATGAAGATTCAGTTGCTCAAAAATCTTCTTCGGTGTTCTTGTCAAGAAAGGCTGCAATAAGACCGCAACTCTTCTTAACGATTCAGCCAGATGACTCATGACACTGCCAAGCTCTTCTTTCTTGCTTTCATCTTTCGCAAGGGCCCAAGGCTGGGTTTCGTCGATGTATTTATTCGTGCGGCTGATTAACTGCCAAAGACTTGATAGGGCCACTGAAAACTCCATATTTTCCATGGCGTTTTCATATTTTTTCACCGTTTCATTATTCATATCCAGGAGGGCTTGATCAAATTCACCTTTGGAATCAACATACGCCGGGATGACTCCATCAAAGTATTTATTGATCATGGCGACGGTACGATTTAGCAGATTCCCCAAATCATTTGCCAGATCAAAGTTGATCCGCTCGACGAATCCTTCCGGGGTGAACACTCCGTCCGATCCAAACGGTACTTCTCTTAACAGATAGTAGCGAAGGGAATCCAGTCCGTAACGGTCGATCAGGGTAACGGGATCCACGACGTTCCCTTTGGATTTGGACATTTTTCCGTCCTTCATCAAAAGCCATCCATGGGCGAATACCTTCTTAGGAAGGGGCAGGTCCAGTGCCATCAGCATGATCGGCCAATAGATCGTATGGAAACGGACAATTTCTTTTCCTACCAGATGGACGTCGGCAGGCCAATATTTCAAGTAGTTCGCATCATTTTCGCTTCCATATCCCAATGCCGTAATATAGTTGGAAAGAGCATCGATCCAAACGTAAATCACATGCTTCGGATCTCCCGGTACCTTCACTCCCCAATCAAAGGTCGTACGTGAAACAGCCAGGTCTTCCAAACCAGGTTTAATGAAGTTGTTCACCATCTCATTCTTACGGGACTCTGGTTGAATGAACTCAGGGTTTTCTTCATAATAGGCAAGAAGTCGATCGACGTATTTACTCATCTTGAAGAAATACGATTCTTCCTTTACTTTTTCAACCGGTCGCCCGCAATCGGGACAATTCCCGTTTTCCAATTGTCTTTCCGTAAAGAAGGATTCACAAGGTGTGCAGTACCAACCTTCATACTGATCCAGATAAATATCCCCTTGATCTACAAGCTGATTGAAGATCTTTTCGACGATATCCTTGTGGCGCTTCTCTGTAGTCCGGATGAAGTCATCATAGGAAATATCCAACTTCCCCCATAGATCTTTGATGCCGCTCACAATGCCATCGACATAAGCTTGAGGAGTGATGCCTTCTTCCTGGGCTTTTCTCTGGATCTTCTGTCCATGCTCATCCGTTCCTGTCAGATACATGACATCGAATCCACGCATTCTTTTATAACGGGCCATGGCATCACCGGCAACCGTGGTGTAGGCATGTCCTATATGTAAATTTCCACTTGGATAATAAATCGGCGTTGTAATATAGAAGGTGTTCAACTTTTCTTCCACTTTCTGTTCCTCCTCTTTTTTTCTTCTACCCCCATAAAGCCAAATAAGCCTCCGTATGGTTTATAGTGGTATGTCTGCTATATACATCCAGTCTCTACGCAGGATAGTCTTACCTATCATCTTAACCTCTTATCTCATCAAAATATACCTAAAATATAGGGTTTCTGCAACTATACAATGCTGATATTGGAATTTGTCGAAATGGATATGGGTTTTTGTCGAATTATGTCGATTTTGTGCAAATAATAAAGAAAATTCGACATACTCTGTTCATATCGTTTTTATTACAATAATATTTAATTGGTAATACAATTTTTTACAATAAAGCGTAAAGCTTATTGTAACAGTATTTTTATATCCATTTTTTAATAATAATTTACAGATTAAATTATTGACGAGTTTCCAAATCGTTGGTATGATAGTATCAGCAAAAGAAATTTGTCGAATATTGACGAAATAGAGAGAGATAAATAATATTTATTTGGAGGAGATTTTCAAATGAAATCTACAGGTATTGTAAGAAAAGTTGATGAATTAGGCCGTGTCGTTATTCCAATCGAATTACGCCGTACATTAGGTATCGCTGAGAAAGATGCTTTGGAGATTTATGTGGATGACGAGAGAATCATCTTAAAGAAATATAAGCCGAGCATGACTTGTCAGATCACTGGAGAAGTTTCTGATGACAACATCAAGCTTGCGAACGGTAAATTGGTTCTTAGCCGTGAAGGTGCAGACCAATTACTTAAAGAAATCCAGGAATCACTACAAACAAAATAATTTGTTTTTTCTATACGTCAGGCCTGAGTCTACTCGACTCAGGCCTTTTTGTGTGGATGCTTTCAGGACAATGTCCCTGCGCCGTCCTTATTCTACATGATAAGCTTGATACACGTCCCTTTTGGGGAGAGACCTCTCTTTTGAGACTAGTTTGATGGCCTCTTTGGAGGACATGCTTTTTTCGTTCACATAATACTGGACGTGATCTTGCAGTGAGTAACGGCTCCACCAAGACTCTTCCTCTTCTTTTTCCAGCGGGCCTGCTCCTTCGATCAATAAGCAGAATTCCCCACGCACTTCTCCATCGTTTGCCCATTCCATGACTTCTTCCAAAGAGCCGCGGATGAATTCCTCGAACTTCTTCGTAAGCTCACGACAAATGACGATTTGTCTATTTCCTAAGATCGTATATAATTCTTTTAATGTTTCTTTTAATCTGTGTGGTGATTCATATAGGATAAAGGTATCTTCCAACGATTTTAATGTTTCAAGCTCAGCCCTTTTGTCTTTTTTCCCTCTATGTAAAAACCCATAGAAGTAAAATGGCTGCGGAGTCAAACCTGAAGCAATCAGAGCCGTAAGAGCAGCGTTCGCCCCCGGCAATGGAATGACTGCAATATCGTGATCGATTGCTTCCTTCACCAGTTCGTAACCCGGGTCTGAGATCGACGGCATCCCTGCATCACTTACAAGGGCAACGAGTTCCCCTCTTTCCATTCGATCAATCAGCTTCTGTCCGCTCGTTTCTTTGTTGTGCTCATGATAGCTGATGATAGGCGTGTCAATTTCAAAGTAATTACACAGCTTTTTAGTGTTTCTTGTATCTTCAGCTGCGATTACGGACGCCTCCTTCATCATTCGGATGGCACGAAACGTCATATCTTCTAAATTCCCGATTGGCGTCGGCACAAGATATAAGCTTCCCTTGTCACGATCTTGAAAGCTTTTTTGTTGATTCATGGTTCATTTCACCTCCTGTTTCACGTTTGTTCGTTTGTTTCATTATGTCCAAATAACATATCATGTACTTCCATGGAGTATTCATTCTTTTCATCATACACATATAAAGGAGGAAGGATCTTTAGGTCCGGTTTCCCATCTTTTATTCCTTCAATCAGGATGGTGTTGGCTTCTCTTCCCGGCTTCGGATAGACAAAGCGTAATCGTTTAGGCTCGAGACGGTGCTTCCTCATCAATGACAGGATGTCCATCAAACGGCCCGGACGGTGCACGAAAGAAGCCTTTCCACCCTGCTTCAATAAATAGCTTGATGCCTTGATGGTATCCTCCAGTGTGCATAAAATTTCATGACGGGCAATCGCATAATGCTCATTCACATTCCGCTTATCCCCTGGCGGCGTATTGAAATAGGGAGGATTACATGTCACCACATCGTAATGGGAATGATGAAGGAGTGTATCGATTTCCTTTATATCCCCCTGTTTCATGGTTATCTGATGTTGGCGGTCGTTATACTCGATGCTTCTTTGTGCCATATCAAACAGCCGCTCCTGGATTTCTACACCTGTAATATGGACATTGGTCCTTGCGCTGAGCAACAAGGGGATGATCCCGTTACCCGAGCATAGATCAACCACTTTTCCTTTATGAATCGGCAAATAGCTGAAATGGGCCAAAAGGACCGCATCTGTTGAAAAAGAGAAAACAGATGGACTTTGAATGATCCTCATCTCTTCTGCCAATAAATAATCCAAGCGTTCATCTTCTTTTAACTCGACCATAGGCTTCCTCCATTTTTCTTCTATTATATGTTGTTTTGCTTTTCAATTTGTCCAGCTGCGGGGCTTAGGGGCTCGAGGTCATAAGCCCATTCTGTCTAAAAGGCAAAATACGCCTTTCCGACAGACTCGTCTTATGCTTGTCGCCCCTGGGCAAAGCCCCTCCGCTTTTCGAATAAAAAGGACCAATCCCACTTGAAGTGGATCAGTCCTTTTTATCTGTATTCAATTATAAGGATGGGTTGTTCCTCACTTCTTGTTCAAGAAAGAAAGACAGAACAAGCAGTCTTCATCCTTCCGGGGACTTCCAAAGTGTATGTTACAAATATGGAATCCTTCCTGGTATAATCGGGCAAGGTTGTCGTAGCCTTCTCCGATATCCAGTGTTCTATCTTCTAAGTCTGACTCACTCGTCGTACCCGTATCGCTGTTTGTTTGTACCTTTTTTGGTGAGTTCGCTGTTTGTTCCAGTCTACGGCGCAAATGTTCATTTTCTAGCTTTAGAGAGTTATTCTCCTCTAACATTTCAGCTAGGCATTGTTTGAGCTCACCTAATTGATGATATAAATGACCAATTTGTTGTTCCATGTTACTGACTGAATCAAAGAACTCTTTCTTATCCACGACACTACACCCCGTTACTCTGTGGCTTGGAATGATACGGCACCCTCGTTCATAATTTCATCTAATGTAAATTCCAGAACCCGTTCTTCTCCTTTGATTTCCACTTGAAGAATACGTTCCAGAATATTAAGACCTACCACTTTACCTTTTCCATGAGGTGTCTTAATCACTTCTCCGATATCAGGTAATTCTTCTTTCGCTGCTTCATACTCGTCATTCTCGTATTTCAGACAGCACATCAATCGTCCGCATAAACCTGAAATCTTCGTTGGATTAAGAGATAGATTCTGATCCTTCGCCATCTTGATGGACACAGGTTCAAAATCACCTAAAAAGGTTGAACAACATAGCATGCGGCCACAAGGACCAATACCACCCAGCATTTTTGCTTCGTCTCGAACGCCAATCTGACGAAGTTCAATGCGTGTACGGAAAATGGAGGCCAGATCTTTCACCAGCTCCCGGAAATCAACACGTCCATCAGCCGTAAAATAGAATATGACTTTATTACGATCGAATGTATATTCTACATCTACCAATTTCATATCCAATTGATGCTGATTGATTTTATCACAACATACGTTATAGGCTTCCGTTGCAGACGATTTATTCTCGTCTACGATCAAACGATCTTTTTGATCAGCGATACGAATCACTTTTTTCAAAGGAAGCACTACATCGTTTTCTCCTACTTGCTTTCTCTCTACGACTACTTTTCCAAATTCGACTCCGCGGACCGTTTCAACGATTACATAACAATCTTTTTGAATGTCCAAATCACCCGGATCGAAATAATAGATTTTACCCGCTTTTTTAAAGCGAACTCCTACAACATCGTACAAAGGACCATCACCCCTGCAGTTTTAGCATAAGCTGTTCTACTAGCAGCTGCGAATTCATATTGGCGTTTAACTTGCGTTTTGCTTCAAGGATCACCGTCATATTAGTAGAAAGACGATTCGTTGATACTTGAAGTGCGTTGGATTTCCAGTTTTCCTTTTGGTCCGGGTACACGAGCTGTTCTTCTTTTCCCAGCTGGATATGAAGTAAGTCTTTATATATTAGAAGTAAAAGATCCAATGCCCGATCGACTTGATCTTTTTCTTTGAAGTGCTGTACAAAATCCTCTTGTATTTTGACCATTGCTTGGAAGGGACTTTTCTGGAGGACTTCATATAATTTTAACACTATTATTCTTGCTTGTGCAAACCACTCATTTTGACATATTTCTACAGCTTCCTCATAATGGTTCGTCAAGTTGGCTGCGAGCGTGGCAAAATGGGGCGGGATCCCCTCTTCCAACAATTGTTGGGTCAGCTGTTCTTTCGGCAACGGCTTAAATGAAACCGTCTGGCACCGCGAAAGGATGGTAGGCAGGATCCGATGAATATTTTCCGTGATCAGGATCGCTGTTGTATCCGCCAACGGCTCTTCAAGAAACTTAAGTAGGCTATTAGCCGCATTCGCCGTCATTTTATCCCCATGGACAATGATGTATATCTTTTTCTTCGATTCTACACCCGTTTTCGAGAATTCTTCTTGCAGACTTTTGATCTGTTCCTTCTTGATTGATAGACCATCAGGCTCCACCACATGCAGATCCGGGTGATTCCCGTGGTTGATCCTTTTGCAGTTAGAGCAGTTTTCACAAGGCTTTCCGTCTACCCGGTTCAGGCACAGCAATGCCTTGGCGAACAGGATGCTCATTTCTTTCTTTCGTGTCCCTTTTTCACCCTCAAATAAATAAGCATGAGCGACACGATCCTTTAAAATGCTATTCTGGAGCATTTGAAGGACGACGGGCTGAAATGGTTGTATCTCTTCAAACAACATGTCTTAACATCACTCTCTTACATATAAAGATTGATAAGCAATCCTTTTATTTCTCCGATTTTTCCTAATATATCAATGGATTTCTTTTCTTTATCCAATACATCTTCCGTTAACCCGACAAGATGCTGATCAACCGTTTCGACGATATTGAGCTTCCGCCCTTCCCCATACTGATTCCATGTATGGGATTGCTTCAGGTCCATCCCGAAATCGACGGCTTCCCTCACGAACTTCTTGACCAGCGTTTTATACTTGGCAAGATCCTTGAAGGTCCTTGATTGGGCTAAACGCCTGCCGGCATCCTCTATCGTCGTGAGAAGCTTATTGAGCTGATCCATCTGCATTTTCTGATCGTGTTTCTGAACAAGCTGCCCGAACTTAACTTGACCCGTACCGACGGATCTCTGATCTTTCGCTACACTATCCAGGGACACACGATGATCTTGATTTATTTTCATACGGCCAACCTCACTTTAAAACTGATGGAATTGTTCTACAGGGAGAACGAATACAGTCGCACCGCCAACGGCCACTTCGACGGGATACGGCACGTAGGAATCTGCATTTCCGCCCATTGGGGATACAGGCGCCACCATCTGATCACGGGACTGACAATTTTCTTTAATGACCTGTAGCGCTTTCTCCACGCGAATATCCTCTGTCCCGATAATGAACGTCGTATTCCCGGACTTCAAGAATCCCCCGGTGCTCGCTAATTTTGTCGAACGAAAATTATGTTCCATCAGGGCATTTGACAAACGATTGCTATCTTTATCCTGTACAACTGCCATAATTACCTTCATGAATGAATTCCTCCGTTATAAAGCCATTTACTTCCTTCTATTATATCATTGAACCGACTCCAATGCTTCATCTAAAAAAGAGACGGACTTCTTAGCAGCGATGGATGCTTAGAAGTCCGCCTTATTCCATTAACCAGCCTTACTTATTTACATATCGAGTCACGATTTCATACGCATCGGCAAACACCGCTTCTTTGCTCTTACTGGCATCAATGACGTGAATGCGCTCAGGGTACTGTCTGATTACTTTCTGATATCCTTCCCGGACGAGGGTATGGAAATCCACCGATTCCAGGTCCAGTCGATTCACTTCCCTGCCATTATGCTTGGCAATCCTCTTTAATCCTTCTTCAGGGTCGATGTCAAAATACAGGGTGAGATCCGGCATCTTATCCTCGATCGCAAATTGATTGATTTCCATGACTTCTTCCATCCCGATCCCACGGGCATTCCCCTGATAGGCAAGGGAGCTGTCTATGAACCGGTCACAGATCACAATCTTTCCCTCGTTAAGGGCAGGGATCACCTTCTCTACCAGATGCTGACGCCTTGCAGCTGCATATAACAGGGCTTCCGTCCGTTTATCCATTTCCGTATTCGCTGTATGTAATATGACTTCCCTGATCTGCTCAGCAATGGAAATGCCCCCCGGCTCCCTCGTCTGAACAACATCCAATCCATCCTGCAATAGCTGATTATATAACTCTGATAATATCGTTGATTTTCCAGCTCCCTCAGGACCTTCAACGGTAATGAACAATCCTCTTGTCATCTAGTTCCCTCCGCTTTATCGATACACATACACACAGTGGTCCGCCAATCGGTGATGACCCTGTATGTTTGCCTTATTCACTATATATTCTTTTAACCGCTCGATTACATCTGCGGTAATCCTTTCCCCTGGTACCAACAGCGGGATCCCCGGTGGGTAAGGTATCACCATCCCGGCGGATATTTCACCTTCCGCAGCGTCCAGGGAAACAGGGACTTCCTCTTTCCCGTCCATTTCCTCCAAGGTTAAGGCCAAGGTGGAAAAATGGGCCCTTCTTTCCGGATGGCCGGTCCCTTTCTTTAGAGGGGCCTCCATCACCGGCTCATCCTCCAGCGCCCTGTTGATCCTTCTGGCTGCCTCTTGATATGGGAACGAAAGGCCCTTCTTTACTAAAGGAAGGATCAGCAGGACCTGAGCAGGATCAGCAAGCTCCGGATAGATGCCTTCTGACTCTAACAGTTCCTGAAGAACATAACCTGTACGCCCTTGAAGCGCCAGGACAAGCTTCAAGGGATCATGGGTCCGTTTAACCATAAGCTGGGGATGGCCCCCTTCGATCGCTTGTACAAACTTCCCGATATCCTCCAGCGCTTGATCCAGGTCCTCTTCAGAGAACGTCCCGACATAAGACCTCGCATAGTCAAGGGATGCCATAATCGGATAAGATGGACTACTTGATTGTAGCATAGATAAATACTCTTTTACCTTCCGCTCATTCACCCGATTACTTCCAATATGTAAAAAAGACCCCATCGTCATGGCCGGAAGCATTTTATGAGCTGAATGAACCACAATGTCTGCCCCGCAACCCAGTGCAGATTCCGGAAAAGGGGAACCCAGGGTAAAATGCGGACCATGCGCCTCATCAATGATGCACGTTACCTCATGCTTATGTAATTCTTTTATGATTTCTTCAAGATTATAGACAAACCCGTAATAAGTCGGATACGTCAGGACACATGCTTTTACATGAGGGAACGCCTTCAGCGCTTCCTTCACAGCATCCAACCCGATCCCAAGGGCCGTCCCTTCCTCATTCCACTCTGTTTCTATAAATATCGGAACAGCCTTGGCAAGCTTAATGCCATTCAGCACCGACTTATGACAATTCCGTTGAACAAACACCATATCCTCAGGACCACAGGAAGCAAGGATCGCCGCAATATTCCCTACCGTACTTCCATTCACCAGGAAATAACTCTTTAAAGACCCATATACATCCTTCAGCAATTCCTCGGCTTCCCGAATCGCCTCATGCGGATCGTGTAAATCATCCAATCCGCTCAATTCCGTAAGATCCCATTGAAATCGTGAGTGGTGGTCTCCCATCAATAAACCATTCTTATGCCCGGGAACATGAAATGAAATAGGGGTTGAGGACCGATGTCTTTCCAATGCCTCAATAAGAGGGGTTCTCGTATGATCACGCTTCATTCAATCTATCTCCTCAATAAAAATCTACATTCATATCGTATCATAACCCTGCTGTCCTGGAGTATGAAAATCATACGGACCTTGAATCAATCAACCTAGTAAATCACGACAAAAAAAAATCATAACCATGTATACCTTCTGGTTATGAGTAGATTTGAGGAGTATTCACTTTTTTCAGCCTCTGTATGAACAGCTTATACAAAGGATCATTCGTTTCTGTGTGAACCATTTCTTTCTCACATTCTGTGCAGATAAACGATGTGTATAGATGGATTCCAACCTTTTTCTCAACGTGACAAACGATACACTCTTCCCCATCCGCCTTACGTTCCTGATTTACCATAGGGCTCTCCACCTCCATACAACCTATTCTGCCTCAAAACCACCAATTGTATACATAATTTAAAACATTTCAACTGACAGAATAATCAAGTGTAATCCTATCTTATGTTACAGTCACCATGTCTGTGTATGTCTCTCTAAAAAAGATTGTGAAAAGATGTTGGTATATATGGGGATGTGCTTTAAATGTAATAGGTTGAGAGATGAAGAGATATGAAGGGAGGATTTTGATGTAGATCGGGAATCAGGGGCTGGTGCGATGGTATGTATAAGGAAAATTTGTTAAAAACAAGAGGATTTTGAACAGATATAGAAAAAATGGCCCTCTTCACCGGCTATTTAGGTCATCATTTACGTTAAGGTTTGGCCCGTTCGGTGGGGATTGCGTCATTTTGGAAGGTGATTGCGTCGTTTTCAGATTAATTGCGTCATTATTTTAATTTATGCGTCGTTTTCCATTTACTTCCTATATTACGAGATGCGCCACTGCCTCACTGAAACCTTTTGTAGAAATTACATTCAAAAAAAACCAAACAAAAAAGAGTAACCCCTAAGAGCTACTCTTTCTTCAAATATTGCCTGGCGACGTCCTACTCTCACAGGGGGAGCCCCAACTACCATCGGCGCTGAAGGCTGCGGCTAGTGATGAGCGGCGAATCTCTTCGTCCGCTTCACTCGTTCAGATCCTCGTGTGGGAACCACACTCCGGTCTTCACTCCCTCGCGTCCTCGACCTTCTTGCTCCTCCCTACCCTCGCAGTGCGTTTGAGGAGATATCAAATAAACCTACTTTGTTCTTCGAACCAGATAAAAAACTTATTTTAATCACAAAAAAGAGTAACTCCAATGAGCTACTCTTTTTCCTATTTGCCTGGCGACGTCCTACT
>NZ_NTUP01000066.1:0-473244 GCF_002561455.1 Bacillus sp. AFS015802
ATACGACTAGGTCAGTCTAGGTCCGGGGGCTTTTTTACTGCCTCGGCCCAAGCAGCATCACACCAACACCGACAAGACATATACCGGCACCGACCCAGTCATACATATCGGGTGTCTTTTTATCAATACCCCATCCCCATAGAACGGACAGGACGATGAACACCCCGCCATAAGCCGCATAGACACGGCCGAAAGAAGGGAAGGACTGGAAGGTGGCGATGACGCCGTAAAGGGCCAGCGCGATCCCGCCGGCCACTCCCCAATAGCCGGGCTTTCCCTCCCTGAGCCATAACCAGATGAGGTAGCCCCCTCCGATTTCGGCGATTCCAGCAAGGATGAATAGAATAATAGCATTTACCATCTGCAACACTCCTTCTATATATAATTGAATTATAACGCAATCTGAGGTCGGCAAACATTTGTCTATTTCCTCCAAACCTTCTACAATAAAAGGAATCAGAGAACTTCAAAGACGATGGAGGTGGAAAAGAAATGGACAACACCGAAAAGCATTTTTCAGAAGAAAAGTTTTGGGAGAAGTTGAAAAGGTACGGATTAAAGGCTGGACATTCCGTTGTGTATACAGCGCTGCTTCTTTATTTTGTCCTGCAAAAACCGGATGTCCCTAAGAAGTCGAAGATGATCATCATCGGGGCACTAGGGTATTTCATCCTTCCGACAGATTTCATTCCGGACATGGCAGTGGGGGTAGGGTTTACGGACGACCTTGGCGCACTGGGTCTCGCGTTATTGCAGGTGGCAATGTATATCGATGATGAAGTGAAAGGGAAGGCCAAGGCGAAGCTCGCCGACTGGTTCGGAGAGGATGTCGATACGTCTGAGGTGGATGGGAAATTGTGATGGAGATCCAAAGGTTCTGAATCTAAATAGGTTCAGAGCCTTTTTTGATAAACTATATTTTTTGCACATAATCCCGAGTAATCTTATATAAATAATAAATATTAGATTACAGTTTAAGAAATGAGGGATTGAATTGAGAAAATTATTGATTTTTGCCTTAGTCGGTTTTTTCGCACAGTTGGTGGATGGGTCACTTGGGATGGCTTTTGGATTGACGTCTTCTTCCTTGTTGTTAGCGTATGGAGTGGCTCCAGCTGTTGCCTCTGCCTCTATTCACATGTCAGAAATTGCAACGACTGCGGCATCCGGTTTCTCCCATTATAAATTTGGGAATGTCAACAAACGGATGGCTATCTTGCTGGCGATACCAGGTGCCATCAGTGCCTTTGTAGGGGCAGCATTCTTAAGCAATATTCCCGGCGGCTTGATCAAACCTTATATTTCCAGCTTCCTATTACTGTTGGGGGCCTACATTTTCATTCGTTTTCTACTCACGACCAGAAGAGAGAAGGATATCGCATCCAGTGGTAACGCTAAACTGTTAAAGAAACGATTTCTTTTCCCTCTTGGAGCAATAGCTGGATTCTTTGATGCGATTGGTGGAGGAGGTTGGGGGCCGATCAACACCCCCATCCTGATGGCAAACAAACATACTTCCCCACGTGAAGTAGTAGGGACGGTTGATACTAGTGAATTCATCGTTACGATTGCAGCAACCGCGGGGTTTGTCCTGTTCTTAGGTTGGGAACAATTCAACTGGTTCTGGGTATTGGCGTTTGTCATTGGAGGTGTTCTTGCTGCGCCACTTGCAGCATGGCTGGTCAGAATCATGCCTGCCTATCTTCTTGGGGTCCTGGTGGGCGGGTTCATTGTCCTGACGAATCTCAATACGTTATTGAAAGCGGGGGGCGTCAGCGGGGATATTTCCATGGGAGCCTATCTTCTTGTTGCTGTCGTATGGATTGCTGGGATCATCTATAGTCTGAGAAGAAATAGGAAAGGCATTTCCTGAAAAGGAAACGTGAAATATGTCGGGGAAGGTTGAGGTGGCAGTAGTGTCTCCATTCTATAGTCTAGCTACCTCCCTATCCCCCTTACATATCTTTTACTTTATCATCTTATTTTAATTTGGACTGGAAATAATTCCTGCTTTTGACGATGCAGTCTGCGGCTGATTAGATTCACGGATCATATCAATCCATACGAATAGAGTCTGAACAACCATCATTCCCCCTTGAACGTTTCGTCGAATAAATCTTCATCCCCCTGCCGTTCTTTGATTCCATGTTTTTCTTCAAGGTATCGTCCGATTACGGAGTTATTAATTCCTTCACGGACTGCACGTTCTACTATAATGTAAAAGATAAATAGAAAGACGATGAGAATGATCACGCTTATGAAAATAATAAAGAGTTCCATGCTTATTCACCTCCGTTTAAGGCACTATAGTTTAGTCAGTATGATCTTTCTATACATTCCATTAAAAAGGAGTGGCTCATCTTTTTTAAGAGCGATCGCTTCATCGTTCCGCTCATATAATTTCTCGAAGTTCACTCCGATGTCAGTTCCCGCTGCCTTTATAAAGGGTCTGATCATTTTTTGGATGAAGGACATCTTTTGATCTTTAGGTGAGAACTTGTCAAAAATCATCATGCATCCATGAGGTTTTAACACCCTGATCATTTCTTTCATACATAGATCCGGCTCTGGAACGACGGATAAAATTAAGCTGCCGACTACTGCATCGAAGCTGTCATCTGCAAAGCTCATATGCTGTGCGTCCATTTTAATGAATTCAATAGAGGTATTCTTGAATTTGTCTTTTGCTTTTTTTAGCATGTCGCTGGAATAGTCGATAGCAGTAATCCGGAATTGAGTGTGATCCAGGAGCTCAAGGTCAGCCCCGGTGCCAACGCCGACGAACAGGATTCGCTGACGGGGATGAAATGGCGGGTGATGAAAGAGCTTTTGACGAGCTTCAAGGAATTTTCCTGTGTTGAAAATCTTGTCGTATAAAGGGGACCAGAGTTTATAAATGATTTTATTCCAGCGATTGTTCATTTTTTCCCTCCATACTGATTCTTTTTACACAATCCACCCATTCAACACCATCCCCATATTCATCACCATATGAAAAGCAATCGAAGGATAGATGCTTTCTGTTTTCAACACCACGATGGCGTAAAACAGTCCTCCGAAAGAAAACAGGAGACTTAGAAACAACGGGATCCCGATGGAGAGGTGCAGGAGGCCGAATCCGATGCTCGTCACGGAGACGGCATAAACGACTGAGGAGTTTCGCGTTAACGAGGACAGCATCGCTCCTCTCCATATGAACTCTTCAAGTGTTGCGTTGAGGATGGTGAATCCTATTGCGAATAGGAATAATGACTTCACCTCTCCCATTCCCTGTGACCAGATCAAGGGAATGAAGATGGTGCATGATCCTACCAGGCCGATGAATAAAAATAAGGGCTGTGATATGGTATGGGAAGGCATGGATAGACGCTTTCTCCAATCTGGAAGCCTCGTGTGAAAACAGATCTTTTCTTTAGATACTAAGTGTGAGACCCACAAAGCCATCAGGATGAAAAGAAGGAAAGCCCTGTTCAATAGGATATAGGTCTCTTTTGAAACGTCCAAGCCGTTCACCCAACCAGTTGTGATTTGAAACAGTAGGAAACCGAGAAGGAAGAATAGATATAATGAAACGACGGACCGGTTGGTTTTGGTAGATAAAGAGAAGATGAGAAGCCCAAGCAGCGGCAGCAATCCCCAGTCGTACGTTCTGTATGAAAGAAGGATGATTCCTGTGAAAAACAGGGCTGCGGAGCTGATAAGCATCATCGTCTGCTGTGAACGGATCATTAGTGGCCTCCTTGGATGTTCTTGATAACAGTTTAGCATAATTTTCCTATTGTGTAGGAGTTCTTTTGTATGATGGACGAAGATGACGGTCATTGTGGTAAAATTAGGATAGTTTACATAAAAAGGGGGAATGGACAATGTACAAACATATTATTTGGGATTTTGATGGGACTCTTTTTGATACATATCCCGTCATGGCTGAAACCTTCAAGGAAACCCTTGAAAAGAATGGGATTGAGGAGCCTTTAGAGAAAATCATGAAGCAGATGAAGGTATCGATGACACATACTTTTAACTATTATGGTGAGAAGTATGGAATCGGGCAGGAGTTTATCGCAGCCTATGATTCCCGCAGAAAAGAAGTGGAATTTGATTTGTCCAAGCCCTTTGAAGGAATGGTGGAGCTTTGTAAGTATATTCACGAAACGGGGAGAAGGAATTATCTATACACCCACAGGGGAGAGTCTTCCATGAAAATGTTGGAGGATTTCGGGATGACCGGCTATTTCTCCGACTTCATCACCTCAGAGCATGGGTTTGAGAGAAAGCCAAGTCCGGATGCCATTCAGCATTTAATCCGCACTCATCATATCGATCATTCCGAAGCGATCATGATCGGGGACCGGAATTTGGATCTGGAATCTGGAAAGAATGCCGGGATCAGTTCCTGTTACTTTACAGATGTGCTTGTCGAGAATCCTCATGCTGATTATGTGGTAACGAGTGTGGAGGATTTATATAAAATCATTTAAGGATGGAAACCATTGAGGGGCGGACCTTGATGGTTTTTTATATGGGGAAGTGGAGTAGATTGCCCATTCAGATTGTGAGTGAAATCACTCTGGGTGGTAGTAATTGGGAAAAGACGCAATCCCCATGGGTTTGCTCTATCCAAGATCACTATATCCTCATGGAAAGTCTATTTTATCCCTTGATTTCTTCAACCCTACCCAAAATTCTCTCTTTTTCTATCGGTCCATTACGAGCAAATAAGAACGAACCTAAGGGTAAACCGCCGGAGTTTTTCAACGCTCTTTCTTAACATGTCTAAAGATACCCAGATAAACCAGGTTGGTAGCACCCACGAATAGGATGAAGAAATAAGGGACCTCAAGAGAAGTAAATCTGTTTACAAGATAGGCGGTGGCCAATGCAAGGAGGAAGCCGACCGAGGTTGAGACACGGATATTCCTTAATGTGTAGAGGTACCTCATTGTGAATACGTAAACGGTGAAAAGACTGGTGAAGATCATCCATTCTGAAAACGGCAAAGAAGGCATCACTAACAATGAGAAGGCAAGGATGAAAATTATTAAATAAGCTGTGACCATATCATCACTCCCTTTTGATATATACATACCCATGAATGAATCTTTTAAGCCCCAGTCTTAAAGGTGCTTCTTCGTGTTTTGAAACGCTCCATTTCGGATACATTATATGAGCATACACCAAACAGATGATTTGTCATCACCCGTTTAGACATGTGATGATGAATCCATACTAAAATTATCGGAATAAGGAGATGAGAGTATGAATGTAGCAATTGTAGGAGCAAATGGACAGATCGGGAAGCAAGTGGTCGGACTCTTGAAGGAGGGCGGCGAGCATACGCCAAGGGCGATTGTGAGGAAGGAAGAGCAGGTGCAGTCGTTCGAACAGGACGGCGTAGAAGCTTCACTCGTTGACTTGGAAGGAACGGTCGAGCAGATTGCCAATGGATTGAAAGGTGCCGATGCGGTTGTATTCTCTGCCGGGTCCGGCGGCAGTACAGGTTCAGACAAGACGCTTCTCATCGATTTAGACGGAGCAGTGAAAACGATGGAGGCCGCCAAGCAGGTAGGCATCGAACGCTTTGTCATCGTGAGTGCCCTGCAGGCTCATCACCGTGAGAATTGGAACGATTCCTTGAAGCCTTATTATGTGGCGAAGCATTTCGCGGATCGTGCACTGGAAGATAGCGGGCTTACGTATACAATCATCCGTCCAGGTGGACTACTGAACGAAGCAGGCACAGGAGAAGTATCCGCTGCTGAGAATCTGGATAGGGGCTCGATCCCACGTGAAGATGTGGCGAGAACGATCGTGGCGTCCTTGACGGAAGAGAGCACCTTCAATAAGGGCTTCGATCTGATTTCTGGAAGTACCGGAATAGAAGAAGCTGTTAAAAACGTATAAATGATGTAAGGGAATGATCATCGTTGGATGGTCATTCTTTTTTTATGGAAAATTGGATAGACCGAAATATGGGTATAGATGGTAAAATGGTAGGGTGTATGATTCAAATAGAGGAGGGGGAAATCATCGTCCATATCGATTATTCATTTAGTATTGTATCTACCGTGATGTCCATCATGGAATGGGCGGTCATCGGCTTTCTTGCCTATAGAGTATATAAAAGGCTTTCGGCAAAGCCAAAGGTGTGGAAAGTCATTTTCGCCATGTTTGTTGGGTTGTTTTCCTTCACCATCAACATGGAATGGTTTCACGCACTGGTGAAAATCCCGATCTTACCACTAGGCGTGTGGATCCTTTATGGGGTTCTTAGAAGCAAAGAGGGCAGATGGGACACCTATCGCCGGTTTGCCTGGATCGGTTTCCTGGCCAACTTCATCTTCCTGGCAGGAACCTTGATCACCATCCCGATCCAAGCACTAATCTATCCGGAAAACGACCTATCCACCTACATATCAGGAGCCAAAGAAGCCTCCATCAATATCATCCACCCATCTGGTGAGGGACGGACCTTGGATCAGGAGAAGCTGATGAAACAGCTTGCTGACAGTAATCTGGCTGAATTTGATAGTGCGGTGTGGTATGAAGAGATGTCCTTTGAATCGGACGGATTTAAAAACAGGAACGAGCGCTTTCCCTATCAGCTGGTCGGCACCACATCCAAATGGGGAAGCGGTAAAGATCCAGACATCTATCTGGAAAAGGGCGGGGAAGGTATACTCGTATCCACTCCTAAGACGCAGTATTATTTCCGAATTCCCCATTCGGTGCTTAAGGAGGGGAGACGATGAATAAGAGAAAAATCCTTTTCTTGGCGGGTGGATTGCTCGTGATTGGGCTACTTGCGGCGTATTGGCTGTTCGTGGGGAATGAAGATTCCCTTCCGGAAGAAGAGGAAATCATGGCGGGCATCAACGCTACTCTTTCGAATGCAGAAGCCACTGAGGTACAGGACTTTTTAAAGGTTGGCAAGAATCACGGAATAGCACCTTTCCGCTCTGATAACGGGGGTTATTCTTTAAGCTATTGGGAGCGGAACCTGACCGGCTGGAAGGTGAAAGCCGTCCGTACTGACGGGGAGCCCGGGATGTGGATGGTGGATGAAGATGATCCGTCAAGCTTTCATATCGTCTGGAACATCCCCCCGGAAAATCGCGTTAAAACCCTTCAGTACTACTTTATGAGGGAGAGGGGCTACTCGATCAGCGGTGAGGAGCAGCATTATGTTCCCGGCATCCTGATGAAGATGGAGGTCTCCATGGAGGAGAAAACGTTTGGAGTCAAGAAGCTTCCCCGGGAATGGGTTTACGCAATGACCTTATCCGATGGAAGTGAACGTCAGGGCGCATACTTTTGGGAGGAGTTCAGTCCGGGACTGCACTCTGCGTATGGCTGGATCCCACTTGACGCAGGCGGAAAAGAAGTCGAATGGAAGGAAAGCATGGACAGCTCCAGTTACTATAACGGGGATATCCGGGAGGAGTATATGCAAAGATTTAGTGAGGAACAGCTTGAGCGAGGGTTGTTCTAAAAATCAAAAAGGGATGATGCTTTGCGTGTCATTCCTTTTTTAGGTTGAGAAAATTGTGCTAATTTGGAATAATTGGTGTAGGATTACAATTGTCTTGAAGAATGAGGGAGCAGAAGTGAAACATGTATTCGGAGAAAAAATTCAAGGTCACACCTATCAAGGTAGGAAAGGTGTCTATGCCATTGTCTTTCATCCTGAAAAAGATAAAGTTTTGACGGTCCGAAACCAGTCGGGGCAATACTTTCTGCCAGGTGGCGGCATCGAAGGAAATGAAAGCCATGAGGAATGCTTGGAAAGAGAACTGATGGAGGAAACAGGTTTCTATGTATCGATTGGTTCTTACCTTGGTACTGCTAGGTGCTACTTTCTTTCAAGGAAGGGAGACCCCCTTCTGGGTGAGGGAACCTTTTATTTGGTGGAACTGAAGGAAAAGATACAGGAACCAATGGAAGATGACCACATTCCAGTGTGGTTGGATCGAACCGACGCAAAACGGCTCCTTGTACATGACCATCATCATTGGGCAATGGAAGAAGCTTGGGTGCTGAGAAGAAGATCAATGCTAAGGTAAATCGGCACTATCTTCAAGTGTATCTCAAAATAGCGGAAAACATAAAATATAAGAAGTATATATAAATTGAGGAGGTGTTGAAACATGGGACTATTCATTGGGCTTCTTGTATTTCTTGGTCTTGCCGGTGCACTCGGCAGAAGGACCTTGAGGGGAAGCAAGGAGGAGCAGCTGCAGGAACTGGAGCGGGTGAAGTCGAATAGTAATGGATTTGGCGTAGGACTATAAGCTGATTTTCTACTGGGGGAATAACATTTGAAAAGAAGAACATTATTCTTTCTAACGGGCTTCTTATTACTAGGGGGACTGATGTTTTATACCCTGTGGGAAAAGCCGGTGTATGGAAACGATAAAGACTCGATCGTCAAGGTGATCCATTCCATCGAAGGATATGAAAATCGATCCATCAAGATCCTTGAGATAAAAGATTTTGATGAATGGAGATATACTGCGTTTTTGGCCGATCATAGTCCGGGATATGTAGAATTTCAAAAAAATAAGAACGGGAATTATCGATGGAAGCATCTGGAGGTTGCGGAAGGTGAAACATTTGCATCCTTCGATCTCTTTGACCAGAAACTTGTGTATGTCACCAATGATGAAAATGAAATAGCTCGCATGGAAGTGGAAATTAATGGAGAAAAAGTCCAAAGGCAATTCACACCGAATAAAGAGACGGTTACCTGGGCGGAGCTGCCACTCAACGATGAACAGGAATATACGTTTCGGAACTATAGGTATTATGATCAAGAAGGAAATACAATCAGCGAATTCGAGTAGTCTATCATGAACGGGAGTAACCCGGAATCAGATAGGCTCATTTTAAAAAAATTGAGGTTTTTAGTATTTTTGACTACCCCCCTAAGGCTTATTTCACGAACGAGACAATGATCATTACCAACAGAAGAGTAAAAAAAGGAGACCACACGAAATGCCATTCCTCACAACCTCAACACTAACAGAGCGAGAACTCATCAACAAAGCTCTAAAAAAAGAAGGATTAAAACAAGTTTTAAGTGATTCCGGGATCACCAGATTAGGAGAAGGTGCCTGGCACTACGCATATTTAATCGAAGGTGAAGAGCTCGTCTTACGCATCCCGAAAAAGGTCGCTTATGAGAAAGAAGTTGTCTTCAACCGTGAAGAGCTGACGGCGGATTATGCCGGGACGAAAGCATTTTATCAGCATGCCAACAGGACCGGAAAAGGGATGTGTCCCAAGCATTATAACTACCATATTTCCGAGGAGTTTACCTATACCATCGAATCATATGTGGGAAAATCGATCGGACTTGCCGGTCAGACTCCGGAGCAATCGAAACGGTATGGAAGGGAAGTAGGGGAGTTTTTCCTTGCCCTTGAAAAGCTGGATTCTCCCATCCCGGGCATAGGATACATAAGCACAGGGGAACATGGAGAAATCAAAGGGCAATATGAAGGGGAACTGAGTGCGTTCATCCGGGAAGAAACCGAAGAATATCGGGAAGAATGGGAGGCGCTTCTTGAAAGCTCTTATTCTTTTGATAAGGAAAAGGTGAGAAGGACCGGCGAAGACTTGATTTCCACCCGATCCGTCGACTGTGAGAAACGTGTCCTGACGAATCAGGATACATCTCCGGAGAATATGATTTTCACCAGTAACGGCGTCAGAATGATCGACCCGTTTCCGATTATCTATTCGGGGACGTCCCTTGCTGCCAACTACGTCTTTAATTATCAGACGCTGTTCCACGCCTTGCACGATACAAAGCGGCACGGCAAGAATCAATACCACCTCCTGATCCCACAATTGAAGGCCAGTGCAGAAGGCTTCGTGGAAGGATATACTCATGGTTCGAAGCAGAAATGGAACGACCTGAATGTGGAAGTGTACCTGAAACTCGTTACCATGACATATGAACATGATCAGCTGCTGAAGCAGGAATTTTTAAGCCGGGAGCAGATGATCCGGTACGGGGCGAAGGAGAAGATACAAGAGCGGATGAATATCTTCTTAAAGGAACTTGAAGAATTTTAATTCGGTACATGGGAGGAATGGACATGATCAAAAAAATGGGGGTGATGATCGTCACCATCAGCTTGATCTTTTTCGCATACACCCACTCCAGACCCATCGATGAAATCACCGTTGAAAAGAAGGGGGAGGGTGCACCCCAAGTCGTCTATGAAATGAACAACCAGAAAAAGTTAAGGGAGTTTACGGGGCTGGTCGAGTCGTTCAAATGGTATTCAACCGGAATTTACACTGGAACCGACTACACCTTTACGTGGGGCGGGGAACAGTATGATGTTCATCTTCATAAGGACAAGTCGGTGGAAATCTTTCGAATCAGAGATGGAGAGATTGAAAGGACAGTCTTACTTGCTGGAGATGCAGGTCCGTTTTTAGAACTAATGACGGGCGGGAAGATGGAGAGGTAAAAGGATGAAAAAAGGGGCTATTCTCTTAATCTGCTTCATAGGATTAGGAGTCTTCTATTATATGACCATAGGGATTAAAGTGGATTATGAAAAAATTCCACTGCAACAAGCACCGGATAAAATCCGGAAAGCGATTTACGAAGAAACGGACCTGACAGGTTTTCGTATTTTTCAAGAAGGTCGACATACCTATGTTTATTACAAAAGCAAAGACACGACAAACGATTATATAACCACTAACCTCGAAATGAGGTGGAAAGCTGGGAGCATGGTGGCAATGGCACGAGTGGATCATGCAGTGAGCGATGGTCTTATCAGTTATGATCAGATGATAAGGATGAAACATACGTCAGAGGAAGACATGATGTTTGAAGAGCAAATCATGTCAAAATAAGCATCGGAAGCACATCCCACTGCTCTTTAATGAATAATTCCTGACATGAAACTCGGCATTTCTCATAAAATATTCTGAGGTGAATAAAATGCCAAGAGTCAAATACACTGATGCAGATGTGGCCTTAATGGCCAGGATGATGAGAGCGGAAGCGGAAGGCGAAGGGAAGCAAGGGATGCTGTACGTGGGCAATGTCATCGTGAACCGTGCGAAAGCGGAATGCCTGGACTTCAAAGAGGTGAGAAGCATCCGACAAGTCATTTTCCAGGTCCAGGGCGGGAACTATTCCTTTGAAGCGGTCCAAAAAGGAAATCTCTTCTATAACCGGGCAAGATCCGTTGAAAAGAGGTTAGCCAAAAAGAATCTGGACTATTGGGCCATGCATCCTGCAAAGTACGCCCTCTGGTATTTCAACCCCTATGCCCCATGTCCTCCAACTTGGTACGACCAGCCCTTCGCGGGGCAATATAAACAACATTGTTATTACGAACCGGCGGCGGGAACATGTGCAAGTGTGTATACGGGTGGATAAGGATACTTACATCACAAGACGGGAACTTCCTGATTTAACGGGTGGTTCTTTTTTTATGGAGAATCCAGACCACTATCCGTCTGTAGTCTGATGTAAAATTTTCCAGTTTGCTTTACTGTAAGAGTAGATGAACAGGAGGAGATACACGTGAACCAAATACGTACGAAGCAATGGAATCTAAAAGACGTCAGTCCTGGAGACCAGCCCGTGAAAGATCAAATCCATGAAATTCTTCTACATATCGAAGAAACACAAAGAGCATTGGACCATATGACAAATCCGGATGATGCGGTGGACATGACAAAACGAGTGCAGGATCTATATACGAAGGTGTTTCATATGGATGAATATATCTTCTGCCTGGCAGCGGAAGATGTTCTGGACGGGGAAGGGCAGGATCTTATGGCCAGAGGCAGTGGGCTTAAGGCAAAGATGGATACGCTGCTTCTCTCTTACAGTCAGTGTCTTGCCCATATGTCAGAGGAGAACTGGCAATCATTCATTGGGAGAAAAGAAGTGATGGGAATTGAACGGTTTCTGACGGAACAAAGACGCAAGGTGAAGGATCAGCTCCCCCCTGAGATGGAGAATCTGATTCATGCCCTTTCGGTTCACGGATTTAACGGTTGGGAAGACCAGTACGAGCAGGAATATGCACGACTCACTGTGCCAGTAAAGAAGGATGAGGGAACGGAAGATATCTCCTTTGATAAGGCGTATATTCTCGGCATGTTGTCTAATGACAGGAGTACAAGAAAGGAAATCTCTGCGTCTCTTGCAAACGTTTGCCGTGAGAACGAAGACCGGTTCGCATCGATTTTCAACCATTTTGCCGGTTTCCGGAATGAGCTGTACCAGTTGAGAGGATGGACGAATCCACTGAAGGAAATGTTCGAGCAAAACCGGATTTCTGAAGCTTCTGTCACAAGCATGATGGACACACTCCACTCTCACACGTCCTTGCTGCATCGGTTTTTGAAACGGAAAGCTAAATTGACTGGCGTGGATAAGCTGAGTTGGTTTGACATCTATGCCCCGACGTTCACTTCCAAGTCGACGCTGACGTATGAAGAAGCGGCTGAGATCGTCATCGGGCAGTTCACCCTCTTTAGTGAGAAGCTCGGGCAATTTGCAAGAAATGCGTTCGAAGAGGGATGGATCGATGCAGATCCCGCTGATCATAAGCGTCACGGCGCATTTTGTGCGTCATTCCCGAATGTGAAGGAAAGCCGCGTGATGCTCTCCTTTACCGGCAACTATAACGATGTCGTCACCATCGCACATGAACTGGGGCATGCGTATCACAATTCCCTCCTTCATGAACAGCCCGGTTTCTCCCACAAGGTAGGCACAGGTCTTGCCGAAACGGCGTCGACATTCGCTGAAAATCTCGTCCTAGATGCGGCCATTGATCTGGCAAAAACAGATGAAGACCGACTCTCTCTTTTAGAGATGAAAATCACGAATGGATTGAAATATACGACATTCATCCCGGCCAAGTTCGAGTTCGAAGCCGCTTTTTACAAAAAACGCCTGAACGGAAAGCTTTCTGCAGGTGAAATCGTGAAGTTAATGGAAGAAACAGAAAGAGACTGGTTCAACGATTCCCTGGAAGAAGTGAATGTCCACAACTGGATGACGATTCCTCACTTCTTTAATACGGAGAAAGCCTTCTATAACCTTCCGTACTCGATTGGTTACTTGTTCAGTAACGGCGTCTATTCGCTCTATCAGGAGGAGAAGGAGACATTTCCGGAACGGTATGATCAGCTGCTTACCTCCTCAGGAAACCAATCGATGGAGGAGTTGAGTGGTGGATACCTGAAGGAAGAGTTAGGACCGGACTTTTGGGAGAGCGCTATCCGTCCCCTCGAGGAAGCGATAGAGACGTTTTTGGAAGAGACGGAAAGATATATGTAAGGATGGAGACAGTCGCTTCAATAGGCGACTGTCTTTGCTCTTGTTACAAAGAATAGACAAAAAGATGCGTGCATTTTATAGAAAAGTGATTGAGTTCATTCGATGCTTTTGAAATAATTGGAATTAGAAATAATCATACGGGAGGCTATCAAGAGTGAGTACATACGGCCAAGATTTATTTAAAGGTGCAGCAACCTATTATTCAAAATACAGACCCACCTATCCATCTACTTTAATCAGATTCCTAGTGAAAGAGTTCTCATTAAATGGAGAGCAGAACCTCCTGGATCTCGGATGCGGGACGGGACAACTGACGATACGGTTTTCAGATTGGTGCGACAAGATCGTCGGAATTGATTTTGAACCGGAGATGATAGAAGAAGCGAGACGTCTGCATGAAGAAATGAGGATCGGTCAGATTCAATGGTTCAATGGAACGTTAGAAGAATACCAATCTACGGAACCATTTCATCTCGTAACGATTGCCAAAGCCTTTCATTGGATGGACAGGCGGGAGGTGTTGGATGAATTATATGAAATCGTTTCTCCTGGGGGCGGGGTAGCGATCATTGATACTTACGAACCTAATAAAGTATTGGAACCATGGCAGGTAAGATTCAATGAAGTGATTGAAAAATGGTACGGAAACGAGAGAAAAGCCGGGAATTCCACCTATACCCATCCCGTTACCAGCCACGAAGACATCCTTTCACAGTCTAAATTCAATCTTGAATCACACACTTTACCTACATACGAAATCATCTGGACGATCGAGTCGCTGCTCGGGAACCTTTACTCGACCTCATACGGTACGAAGCGTTACCTTGGCTCGAATGTGGCCATATTTGAAGATGAAGTGAAAGAGGCGATGCTCGAACTGAGTGAGTCGGGAGAATTTAAAGAAGAGACGACGTTGTCGGTGAAGATTGGGAGAAAAGTGAATTGATGATGCAAAAAGCGGCTAATCCCTTTTTAAAGAAAGCAAATAAAATCTAATGGAGAGTATATGAAAAAATACAGAGTGGCTGCCATAAATAATCTACTTGAGCACGACCTACATACATTACTAAAAGAAAGTAAGGAGGAGGGTTTCCGATTTGTAAAAAGGCTTGTGAACGAATATCAGGATGGAACGAATCGTTTTAACAAATCAGGGGAAGCGTTGTACGGTATTTATAATGAAAAGAATGAATTGGTAACGGTGGGTGGACTTACTATGGATCCCGACACGCCTGGAGCAGGCAGGGTGAGACGGTTTTATGTGAAAAAAGAATGCAGAAACGAAGGGTTAGGGACGCTTCTGTTAAACCGGATCATCCATGATGCAAGGCGTTTTTTTCACTTACTGGTACTCAATACCGATACGGTGCAGGCAGATCGTTTCTATACCTCGTTCGGGTTTGTAAAAAGCAATCTCTTCCCTAATGCTACTCATTATTTAGAAATAGGTGGCTTTTTCAAAATCGATTGTGGTGATATGTATTTAAAGGAATTCTCTATAGCCGATGCCAGTTCTATACATAGAATCTCCAATCAGCCAGAAATAGCCCATTACCTTCCAGACTGGAAATCATCATTCGAACAAAGGCTCGACTGGGTGGCCAATTATGAAATCCCGGCGAATGAAGCGTTCCTTCAGTCTGCGGCCAAAACCGGGGATGTAGAGGATCATATTTTGAAGATGGGAGTCTTTCTCAAGGATACAAATGAGTTGATCGGCTGGTGCTGTACAGGAATTAAAGAGGAACTCCCTGAACCGAATCGGGAAATTATGTATGCCATTTCAAGTGAACATCAAGGAAAGGGCTATGCAACGAAAGCTTCGTTGGAATTGATCCGTTATCTGTTCACACAAACAAATGTTGAAATCCTCAATGCCGTAGCTCTCTTGGACAATGGGCCATCGGTGAAAGTCATTGAGAAATGTGGGTTTTCCTATCATGGACAAGTGACGATTGATCAAGAGAAGTTCCATCATTTTCGATTGAATAAATCTGAAGGGGGTTTAACGCAATGAGTGATAAATGGCTGGAATGGGCCAAACGGATACAGGCTCTGTCTCAATCGGGCCTTTCCTTCTCAAAGGACGTTTACGATAGGGAGAGATACGAAGAACTAAGGTCGATCAGTACAGAGATCATGCAGGAATATACCGGCCTTGAAATGAAAAAGATCAAGGATCTATTCGCGAACGAAGAAGGCTATCAAACCCCTAAAGTCGATGTAAGGGGTGTTGTATTCAAAGACAATAGAATTCTGATGGTTAAAGAAAAAATCGATGATAAATGGTCCTTGCCGGGCGGGTTTTGTGACATCGGCCTGTCTCCGGGTGAAAACATCGTCAAAGAGATCAAGGAAGAAGCAGGATATGACGCAACACCTGTAAAATTACTCGCTTTATTGGACCTGAACAAACATGCCCATCCCCCACAGCCTTACCACTACTACAAGATCTTAATTCAATGCAGAGTGACCGGAGGGGAAGGGAAAAGCGGCGTCGAAACGAAGGGGATCGGATTTTTTGAAGAAGACCATTTGCCGGAACTGTCCGTTGGGAGAAATACAGAATCGCAGATTAAGATGCTGTTTGAATTTTTGCGGGATCCCCGGAAGGAAACCGTGTTTGATTGAAACGTACAGATAGGTGGGTGAAACGTCAATGTATATAGGTGATCTATTCTTTCAGATGTTGGTTTTACTACTATTGTTTGTGGGGGCCCTATCCTTCACTCTCTTCATCAGAAGGATTCTGGTAAACAGTAGAAGCCGTCACCATGCCTCTGATGAAATGAACAGGAAGTTGGATCGAATCATAGAGCTCTTGGAGAAGCAGAACCAACAAGGGGAGTGAGGGGGAGCAATCGTGACGCGTTGTGTTCACTGTGAGGGGAATTTGTCTTGGTTTTTTATTTTTAAGAGATTACTGATTGTAAAAAGTTCCAATATTCAGTGCCCTTCCTGTCATCAGACACTGTACTTCACATCACGTTCCAAAGGAGTTTTGTTGGGGACGACGATGCTGATCCCCGTGTTTTTTGTTCTGGCATTCATGCTAGGCTATATGACTTTGTTCGTGGTGATTACCCTTGGATGGATACTTGGGATGCCATGGTTTGTGAATGTAACCGAAAAGGATGAGGCATTATTTTAAAAGAAGGAGATGGTTGAAATGAGACGCATGCCGTTTGAAAGGCCAACAGACTATTATAATGACAAACTATTACCAATCGATGAGGAGCTGTGCGCACTGCTTCAAAAAAGAAAGGAAATATCCCATAACAATCCGGGATACCCCAAACTCGAAGATATTGTAAAATGGGCAGAAAAATATGATGTGTATGAGGATCTCTTAAGATCGGTCTTTGGTGTGCTGGAAAATGAAGAGGCTTTCAAGCCACAAATAGAACCTGAGGAATTTCAATATTACAGACGTATCTTACAAGCGGTTGAAACGGAAGAATGTATCTATACGGTGCCGTTTATAAAGCAGTATAGCAATGCCAGTGTGGTTCACCTGAACATCGACAGGGAATACGATGAGAGCCTTGAGAAACAAAGGTTTCACAGAAACAGCTTTTGGCACTTGGAAATCGGGGAAGGTTATGATTGCCGCGTGACGGGTGGAGGAGGATCTCAAGAGCATACGAGCTTTGACTTTATTGTGACACCTCCGTTACCTGAAGACCTGTCCGGGCTTACGTTGACCTTCAAAGAGTATGGGACTCCTTTTCAAAAGAAGCCGACGGGCGTGGAGGTTGTATTTACGTTAAGTTGAAAATGATAAGAAAGAGTTGAAGGAATTATGAAACTCATTCCTAGTAAATGGGAAACAAAGAGATTAATAGTAGTGGACCTTGAAGAAGAGGAAATTTACCACGTTCAGGCTCTCTATGAAAAGGGGAGCTACATCCACCAATGGGACGGTGGAACATTGGATGAAGGGTTCGTTAAGCGCTGTTTCATGGAGGGGGATCTGCCTCCGGGTGGAACGAAGGAAAACTTTAGGATTCAGGTGATCCGGATGAAGGAACCCGATTGTTTAGTCGGTCTGCTTGTCAGTTACCATGGTTACCCTGTTCCGGACTCCTTTTACATCAACTATCTTTCCATCGACCCTGACCATCATAAAAAAGGACTGGGACAGGAAGTAGTAGAGGCATTACTGGATATCGTGAAACCGCACCACTATCAAGAAGTACGGGCAAATGTCGCAATGAAGAACTGGGGAGCTTTACGGTTTTGGTCGAAGCTTGGGCTTAATACGATTAATGGCATCTATGGGGACCCTGTACACGGGGAAGATTCATTTGCCGATGTTGAGTTGATGAAGAGACTGTAACGAGTTAAATTGTGACTATTCGGTATGAATGCACTGTAAGGAGAGGACACTTATGGATCAATTAAAAGTATTATGCCACAAAATCCAACTCGGCGAATGGATCTCTGAACCGAAAAAAATGTCGGGCGGCCTCTTACATACGATGTATGCAGTTGAAACAATGAAAGGGAAATTCGCAATAAAAGCACTGAATCCCTCTATCATGAAGAGACCGGATGCACTTGGAAACTATATTCGTTCGGAAGAGGTCGCCCGATTGGCATCAGAGAATGTGCCGGCCCTTCCGGCTAAGACGTTTAACGGACATGCGATGCAGAAAATAAAGGATCAGTGGTATCTGGTGTTTGATTGGGTAGAAGGGAAAAGTGTAAAAACAGATGAGATCACCATGGGGCATTGCAGGATAATGGGGTCTATTCTGGCAGATATTCATCGTATAAATGTTCAAGGGATAGGCTTAGTAACAGAAGAAACAGAGGTCCGTCCCTCAATTGATTGGAGTTCCTATCTAATGAAAGGTCAAGCCGTGGAAGCGGTGTGGATGGAGCTGTTCGAGGATACGATCGTACATTTGTATGAGTGGGATGCAGGGTCACGTGAAGCTGAGGAGAGGCTTGGAACCGATATGGTGGTGAGCCATCGGGATTTGGATCCAAAGAATGTATTGTGGGTTCAGGGGGAACCGATTCTGATTGATTGGGAGTCGGCCGGTTTGATTCAGCCCATGCATGATTTGGTTGAGACCGCTTTATACTGGTCGGGAAGGTTCGATCAAGACCGGTTTTCTGCGTTTATCAGTGGGTACAAGGGTGAAAACAGGAACCTGAAGGCAGACTGGCAAGCGGTATTGGCACTGGGTTTCTCGGGAAAGCTCGGATGGCTCGAATATAATCTAAAACGATCACTTTGGATGGAATGTACGGATAAACAAGAGCAACAATTAGGGACCGTACAAGTACTTGATACGTTAAGGGAGATCAGGGAGTACGCCGAACGCATTCCAGAGCTATTAAAATGGTTACAAGTTGATTAGGGGGACAGCATCCCCCCCGTTGTTACCTCAACCCAAACATCCCTTTCCCATCCTCCATATTGATCGGCAAGGATGAATGTTCGTGTACGATCAGCCACGTATCCTTTACTTTTTCCAGGCAGAACGTAAAGCGGTTCGTCATCTGACGCAGTTTTTCCCCGGAGGATTCTTTGTGGGCAGCGAATGTCACAGCGCAGTGGGCAAAGGCAAGATCCTTTGTTTCTTCGATCACCACATCTTGAAAATCGACTTTCAGGATTTCTCCGTCAGCCTTTAAACCGATGAACCACTCGGTCACACTCTCTTGCCATGAAGCAATTCCAATACACTCCCACTTCCCCCAGCAGTCATAGATATGGACAACGGGATCATAGATGGAGAGGAATCTTTCGATGTCTCTTTCATGAATCGCATCTTTGTATTGTTCGAGGACGTCCTTGACGCTCATCATCTCATCTCCTTTCATCTCTAACCATTTCAAGGAAGGTGGAAAGATTTCCTTCTTGTCAAAGAAATTTCACCTCTGTATTAATTGGAAAAAGCAGGTTGTCATGATGTGTACCTTATATTACTATGAAAATAGCAATTGGATTTGTTTTCCATTCACTTAGGGAGGGATAGGATGGTTCGTAAATTCGCTCGATTTATAGTTGTATTAACCGTTATTACATTAAGTGTGATCAGTATCTGCCATATTCCTGCACTTATCTTTAAAGACATTCCGCCACCGGCTGACCAACCTTTTGCAGAGGAAACGAAAGAGTTGGGATTTTTTCCAGGCAACTACGTCATTGAATTGAAAAAAACGATTGGTGAGCTGTATCATTTTTCGGATATTAGCTATGTCGCCCAGGGTACCAACGTTGAGCGGGCGATTTTTCCATACATACTGGAATCCTATACGTATTCGCTGCTTCTCCTATTTGTTTCACTCTTCATCGCACTGTTTTTTGCCGTCCTTTTTACGACCGGAACGTTTTATTTACCGAGAAAAATGCAAGAAGCAGTGAAAAACATCCTGACGGTTTTAGAGGCGCTGCCGGATGTATTCGTGATTTTCTCCTTACAGCTGGGGGCCATATGGGTGTTCAAACATACGAATCTGCTGGTGACAGAGCCTTATTCATTATCTGGACAGAAGATTTATTTCCTGCCCATCCTCACTCTGTCCTTGATTCCGATGATCTATCTTTATAAAAATACGTTCCTGATGTATGAGAATGAACTGGGGAAGCCTTATGTCGAGCTTGGGGTGGCAAAGGGGATGGGGAAGCTGTACATCCTGATCCGACATGTCTTTCCAAACGTTCTCTACTCCTTTTTTTATAACTTGAAATATATGTATCTACTGCTTCTATCCAACATGATCATCCTCGAATACATGTATAACATTTACGGCATTTTACAATTCATCACCAATCATCCCAGTTATGAAATCATATCGGTGGCCTTGATTTTGTTAACGTTCCCATTATCCATCGTCTTTTTCTTCATTCAAACATTTCTGCCGAAAGGAGTGACAATCTATGATCAGAAGGCTGTTTAAACAAGGAAGCTTTCTAGCGGGTCTCTTTCTGTTCGTTCTTCTATTGGGGACAAGCTACGTGAATAGTCACTTCTTTAAAGAGGATGTAGGGGAGATTTCTCAAGAGGAATACTATAACAATAAGCCGCTCCCTCCTTCATGGGAACACCCCTTTGGTACTTCAGCAGGCGGGATCGATATGTTTGACGCAACGTTGGAGCAGACGATGCCTACACTGAAGTTTGCCATTGTTGTCACGATTGGACGGATGCTCATTTCCTTAATACTGGGATTCGTATACGGAATGTTCTATCGAAGGTTAAAGTGGTTGGATGTTTTCATAGAAGGATTTCATTTTGTCCCCACTACGCTTCTGGCATTCTTATTGCTATATAGTATGAGATTGATGGATTTTACTATTTTTATGGAGGATCCCGACTTCAGGTGGAGTCTGACTACCTACATATTAATCGGAGTGGGCATCCCCTCATTAGCTCAACTAGTCGGAAAAGAAACCTTTCTGGCGTTGCAGCAGGAATTCATCCAGGGTGCCAGGGTGCTGGGAGGAAGAAATCTGCACATTTTGGCAAAGCATGTCCTCCCCAGCGTAAGAGGAAAATTCCTGTTGATTTCCAGCGGTCAAATGATCGCTGTGTTGACCCTGATGATGCACGTATCGATTCTTGGGTATTACGTCCCCGGGTGGACGGCATTCATCGGAAGCAGATACTATGAATTGATGATTTCCCCGTGGATCATTTTCTTCCCGGTCCTGTTATTAACCCTTCTGATTGTTTCACTGACCCTCATGACAAACGGAGTCCGAACCTTTTTGGATGGGGATTACTTAAGGAGAAGGTCTTCCATTCTTTCGGGTGATCGGGGCGTCCGGAGCCAATCGTCTAAAAGCATGTCATTTTGATTAGAAAAGGAGAGAGTAATCAATGAAAAGTCCAATCTTAAATCAAATCAATACGGTCTTTGTGCATGTCAGCAACCTGAAGGAATCGGTACGGTGGTATTCCGAGTTATTGGGTCAGCCCTATGAGCTGGATCAGGTAGAAGATCCCGTCTATAACCTGTCCATCAATCACTTTACGGGACTGACATTGGATGCAGGGCCTGAAGGGGAAAAGAAGGATTCCGTGAAGAATGAGCATCCCCTCTTCAATTTTCACACCGAGAATATTGAGGAGGCCTATTCGTATGTAAAAGAGTTGAACTATGAAATCGTTTCTGAGATGACGAGATTTGATGATTTCTCCTTCTTCGTCATCCAGGATCCCGACGGCAATCGGGTGATGATCTGTACGGGATAGTGAGGAGTGCCCAAGATAGCGGGCACTCCTGTTTTTATATCTTCAAATGAAGGATGTGCTGAGGTCCTTTAGGTCCAACATAAACCTCGTCTTCGTCGATGAAGCCTGTCTTCAGGTAGAGATTGATGGCAGGCTGGTTCCGTTTGTTCACACCGAGGACGACTTCGTTCGTTTCAGGGAGATTTTCCCTGATGAAGCCTGGTAATTGGTTGAGCCCGTTTTTGGCGATGCCCCGTCCCTGGTGTCTTGCATCGATAGAAAACGAGGTTAACAGTCTTGCTTGTGGATTAGTAGAATATTTGCGAAGCTTTTCTCCTTTTTCCAAAGCGAAGTAGCCTACGGGTGTGTCATCACTTAGGATCACTATGTGACGGGTGTCTGGTGAGATGGTGGGATTATGAATTTTATCGAGAGGCAGGCTCGTGAATTGGAGCTGATCTTCCGGCAGGTGAAAGTCGCTAAGCTTGCGTTCAAACGATTCATTGTACAGGGCTAGAGTGATGGTTGACATGTGTTTGATCCTCCGATTCTGTAGTATGAACAAATTATAGTGTATTTGGAATTTTAGGACAAATAAAAGTTGGAAAAAAGTGCTTATTAAGGTAAAATAAGAACATATGTTTCATCTTGAACGGGATAGGGGGAGATCATAATGAAAACCACATATAAACCGACATGGAATCTCGATAGCATCTTCAATGGGGGAAGCTCATCATCTGAATTACACGACCATATGAAACAGACGGAAGCGAGCGTTTCGGAGCTGGAAGAAATCATTCAGAAGGTGACACCGGAGCCGGATCATCTAGCAGTTGTTCTGGAAAGGCTGCGGGAAATAAAGGTGTCGATATCACAGATAAGGTCCTTTGCAATATGTCTTCTTTCAGTGGATCCGAACGATCAGGGAGCACAATTTTATAGAGGGGAAGCAACGAGGCTACAATCAAGATATGATTCTATCAGCAGCGACCTGAAGAGAGTGTTAGCTTCCATAGAGGAAGGGGTATGGGGAAGTCTCCTTGCTTCAGAGAGTCTTAAGGAGTACCGTTTCATCCTGGGAGAATGGCGGGAAGAAGCGGAACGGGAGCCTTCCAGGGAAGTATCTGAGCTTATGACAGACGGATACCGTGCCTGGGGCCAATTTTATCAATCATTCATGAGCAGCATCAAGGTACAGGTGAGGGGAGAAGAACTTTCAGTTGGACAGGCCATCAATCTCCGAACGCATGAAGATGAAGCGGTCAGAAAAGAATCCCATGAGGCGCTGGTGGCAAAGTGGACCGAACACGAGGGACAGTTCGCCCAGATCCTGAATCATCTGACAGGCTTCAGGGTGAATATGTATAAGAACATGGATGTTGAGGACGTCCTTCGTATCCCTCTCGCCCAAAACCGGATGAAGCCGGAAACGCTGAACGCGATGCTTTCAGTGATAGAGAAGCATAAAGAGCCGTTTGCCCACTATTTGAATGTGAAAGCAACGATGAATGGAGATGCCAAAATGAAGTCCTACCATTTCTGGTCCCCGATGAATCACGATCATCAAGGAATGGGGTACGGGGAAGCCGCCGCGTTAATTGAGGAGCGGTTTCGTGCATTTGGAACAGAAATGGGTGATTTTGCCGAGACGGCATTCCATGAAGGATGGGTCGAAGCGGAAAACCGTCCCGGTAAGTCGGCGGTTCCCATTTGTGCAGGATTTCCGTTGACGGGGGAGTCGAGGGTATTCATGACGTTTCCCGGAACCTTCAAAGGGGTGCTCACCCTTGTGCATGAATTGGGTCATGCGTTTCATAACCATGCCATGAAACCAGTGAACGGAATGAACAAGTCCTATCCCATGAGCCTGGCGGAAACGGCGTCGACTTTCGCAGAAATGATCATCCTGGAAGCAGCGATGGACAAAGCTGAGACGGACGAAGAGAAGTTGTTCCTTCTTGACGAGAAATTGAAGAGGAGCGTCATGAACTTCATGAATCTGCACGCGAGATTTATTTTCGAGAAGAATGTTCACGAAGAACGGAGAAAAGGATTCATTTCGGCAGGACGCTTGAATGAACTCATGGAGTCTGCCATGGAAGAGGGGTATCGCGGTGCCCTTGATGAGGTCCCGGTTCACTCGTGGATTTGGACGCCCCATTTTTATAAAACAGAGTCTCCTTTCTATAACTTTCCGTACACCTTTGGATATTTGCTGGCACTCAATCTCTTCGCCAGAGCGAAGGAAACGGGTCAAGAGTTCGAGGAACAGTACATGGAGCTCCTTAGGGATTCAGGAAGCATGACGGCAGAAGACCTCGTCATGAAGCATTTGGGAGAGGACATCACAGAGGAAGCCTTTTGGGAAAGGGGAATGGAGCTGTGTGTAAGGGATAGTGAGGAATTTGTGAGATTGGCAGGGTCACAATGAAGAATCAGCGGGATGAAGAATATTTGAGAGTAGGAGAAACCACATGGACAAAATCGTACATAACATAGCCGACCGATTAAACAAGCAAAAAGGAAGAGCGGTCATCGGCATTTCTGGTCACGGAGCGTCCGGGAAAACGACGTTTGCAAAGAACCTGTTGATGCTGCTCGAAGGACAGAAGATCAATTATATCAACACCGACCCATATATCGTGAGTTCGGCTGTCAGAAAGCATTCCTTCATCGAATATGAATATAAGAATGAAAAGCATCAATCCAAAATGACCGCATGCCATCCCGCCGCCCACCATCTATTCGCCCTGGACCGGGACGTGAGGATGGCGAGGGAGGGGATGGATTTTTATACGTTGGACGTTCCTTATGAACCGAGGCGGCTCGTCTCTTCCCGAAACAACCTGACGATTGTGGAAGGAATGTCCGTCGCTTTCAGCAAACCGGATTTATATGACCTGAAAATCTACCTCTACACAGATGGCGAAACGGAGCTGATGAGAAGGGGCATCCGCGACGTGAACGAAAGAGGGATGGAAGTGGAATATTTACGAAAAACCCATGACGAGCGGAGAATTCAATATGAGGTCTTCATGCACCCGAAAAGCGGACTTTTTGATGTGGTGGTGAGGAATTCGGATGATGGGTATCGGGTGGAAAAAGGTTTGAAGGAATGGGGCTAATCCTAAAAAGGGATGAGCTTTTTTAAAATGAAATAGTGATTGTGTATAATGGTTTATTTTGACATAATTGGTAGTATGGGGATGTAAAATAAACCGATGGGATGGGTAGGGTACTCTGTGCTGTTTGGATTCATTAGTGGGGTATTAGCAAAGACCCAGCCTCAACAACCATTTATAGGAAATCCTGTGCTTTCAGTGGTTGTCTTACTATATACGATTTATGTGAGAAGGGGATTTTTTACGACTGCCGGGAAAAATCAGCCTATTTAGGACAGGGGGAATTCCATGAAAGAAAAGAAGAGCGCCAACATTCTGATCTTCGTAGGCTGGTTATCCATCTTACTGGCTGTCATTTCTCCATCCTTCCTTGCTGGAGTTATCGCCTTTTGCGTTGGGATCGTCCTGAAAAGGAATTACGAGGAGAAAAGGTACGGAATCGTTTTTATGGTGTTAGGGGTTATGAGTGTCGTATTCGGTTATGCATTAGGGCCATTAGTCATCTGGTCCATGAATCACGGATAATACAAACTGGGGTTTATCGTGAAAGGTGAGCCCTTTTTAAGATAAAGGGGGAAATCTTATGACACAGCAAACAAAAGATACATACACACCGCCGAAGCATATCGTGTCGGCAGCGACGATCGTCATCAATGATCAACAGGAAATCCTGTTAATTAAAGGACCGAGACGTGGATGGGAAATGCCAGGCGGTCAGGTGGAAGAAGGAGAGTCGTTGAAAGACGCGGCAATCAGGGAAACGAAGGAGGAATCGGGGATTGAGGTTGAGATCGTATCATTTTGTGGTGTATTTCAGAATGTGAAACGCTCCATCTGTAATACCTTGTTTCTTGCGAAGCCTGTTGGAGGTGAACCGACGACTTCTCTTGAGAGTCTGGAGGTAGCCTTCTTCCCGATTGAAGAGGCACTTGAATTGGTGACCCATTCGAATTTCAGAGAACGGATTGAGCATTGTTTGAATGAGGGGCAGCAGCCGTTTTATGTGGAATTTTAAAGGTGAAGAATGAAAAAAGAAGGTAATCGTTTAGGGGATGACTGAAAATTGAAACTTTCACTTGGTCCGAATCGTATGTATGTGTAATACGAGGGGGGAATGTATATGAAGAAATTCATGACACGAACATCATTAGTGACAGCCGCGGTACTTGCCGTTGCGATTTGGATCGGGAGTCTTCTGTTCTCTTTTTCTTTCGGGGAATGGAGCTTTTTCATCGGTCTCGGTTTAACGGTAGGACTTTTCTTTTTCAACAGTAGCGGCGGTGCGTTATCCAAAAATGCAACTCTTAATGCAAGTGAAGCCGGGTGGAAGATTCAGAAGGATAATGAACTGAAGTCTAATGTAGGCTCAGTGTTTTACGGAGTGCTTTTATTTACGGGTATCAGTTTTGTGGTGATGATGGTGACTTATTTTTAACAAAAAGCTGTTTTCAGATAGGAGCGAGGGCATGTTTCACTTTAGCGGTACCCCCTTTTTAGAAACTGATCGACTGACTATTCGGAGGTTGTGCATGGACGATACGCAAAGGGCCTTTGATCACTGGCTTTCTGACGAACGAATTTCCGATCATCGTGTCAGTGCGGCGAACAAGTCCGTTGCCGAAACAACGATGAGGATGGAGAAGATTGTAAGGGGTTACGATTCGAAAGAGTTTTGTTATTGGGGAATAGAGCTCAAAGATGGTGGTAAGCTCATCGGAGAGATTGATTTATATGATTTTCACCCTTCCACAGGTAATTGTGAGGTCAGTTATACCATTGGATACGATTGGTGGAATATGGGGTATGGAACCGAGGCGCTGAAAGCTGTTGTGGAATTTGCTTTTATCCACATGAAAGTACACAAAATATCCGCAGCCCATAATACGGATAATCCAGCATCAGGCAGGATCATGGAGAAAGCGGGGATGAAGCAGGAAGGGGTCATCCGGCATATGATCCGTAATGCGAAGAATCAGTATAAGGACTGTGCGGTCTATGGACTTCTTCGTGAAGAATATCTCATACAGAGGGTGTGAGACGAGTTATGTTCGTATAGATAATTGGGAAGAAGTGAGAAGGTTCTTTTTATCATAAGTCCAGACTTTTTTATAAAAGGAAAAGCAACGTCATATTCAAGCAAGGATTATCCTGCTCTTCGTCTTTGGGTATGGGATATGACTTCATGTAGGAGGGGGACCATTGTCAAAAGATCATTCGATTCTTGTCGTCATCTTGGGTGCTTTGTCAGGGATAGTTGGTTTTATCATGCTTTTCTTTAATGTGTATTTTGGAACGTCCCGTGCTGATGCCTGGCTAGCGAGTCGTGGTGGGGCGGATACAGGATTCTACCACATTGTTGTAAAAGGGTATATGAATACTTTTTTAGTGGGGGGCGCCCTGATGGCCTTGCTGGGAATGGTGGCTGTCGTTTGGGGGTATCATCTGCTTCAAGTGAATAGCAGTTCAGATTAGGGATGAATGCCTGCATTTGTCCTTTTTTTATATATGGATGGATTTGGAATTTGTGTTGTATACCGGGTTGATATAGTGTAAAATTACACTATATCAAAAACGTCAGGGGGAGTTCCCTTTGCAAAGGATTCTATTATCCTTCTCAGGTTCTATTCTCATTTTCATGATGATGTATGGTGTGGGGAACTTGTTAAGTCATTATTTACCTTGGGGACAAATTTTATTAACTGCTGCCGTATCGGTGGTGTTGAATAGTCTCATTGTGAGAGTAGTGATACAAAGTGGGACGTTTTATAAGGGTGTACTTTATCCAATGTGTCTATATAATGTTCTTTTTGTCCTTATTCCTGGCATCATCTTGATCGTTACGTCAGAAAAATCTTATGTGATGGATGCGATGGATGTCATCTCTCCGTATGTGACATTAACCGTTCTTTCCCTTATTCACGGGGGCGTGCTGATGCTGGTAGTTAGGATAAACAAAAGGCTGGTATGAAGGAATATTGTTTAGGACATTTTTTTGAAAGAGGAGGGATCGGCATCATGAAAGAAATCATTTTCGTCACCACCAACAAAGGGAAAATTGCTTCTGCTCAAAAGGAGTTAACGAATATAAAGGTGTTACCCATCGAAGCAGAATTGAGTGAGCCTAGAAGTGATGATATTAAGGAGATTGCAAAGCAAAAGGTGTTGCAGGCATACTCGATCGTGAAAAGGCCCTGTATCGCGCTGGATTCCGGATTTTTTATTTCCGCATTGAATGGATTCCCTAGAGCATATGTGAATCATATGTTGGATACAATCGGCATTGAGGGGATATTGAAGCTGATGCAGGGTGAGGAGAACAGAGCGTGTGAGTTCAGATCCTGCCTGGCTTTTTATGATGGGGAGAAAATAAAGTTTTTTGAGAGTACATCTCCAGGAGTCATTGCAGAGAAGATAAGAGGGTCAGAGAATGAGAATAGCTGGTCCGATCTTTGGTATCTGTTTATCCCGAGGCACTTCCATAAGACCATGGCTGAATTTGATGAAGGAGACTTTATGGAATACAACCGGGTAAAAGAGGATTCGGGGATGAAGAAATTTGGGGAATGGTATATTCGTGAGGGCTTGGTTTCGCGATAAGGGGGATTGCATGATTAGTGCTTTGTTAGTAATGGCTATTATTCTATTAATTGTTGGTTTTTTGACCCCGATCGCTTCAGGGACAACTTTATTGGTAGCTTCGCTTCTTTCTGGCGTGGCATTGGTGCTCTCTCTTAAGAAAAAGGATGCTCGTAGGAAGAGCTGAGAACTCGTGCTTTAATCTGAGATGGTGAATAGAATTCAGGCAATCGTTATGTATAATCCGTTATTATTCTCACTCATCGCCATTTTGTCTTGTTCATTCGTGGTCCTCCAAATAGTGAAGGTCAGGAGGATTGAAAGGTGATGGAAGGGAAGAGGATAGCAATATACACAGTTAGTCTGATTAAGTATGTGAGGACAGGAAGAGAGAAGTCGTCGATTAATTCAGCAAAAGAAATCATCACAGATGTAATCGAGCAAGCGCAGTAACGCAAAAGCTCCCGGCAGCAACAAATCTGCCGGGAGCTTTCTATTTTCACTATGACAGCTTGTGGTTCTGGACAAGTTTCTTTAAGGAGTCTGCCATTTCTTTCATTTCCTGATTTTGATTGCTTTAGTAGGATTGATTTCATCGTTGGATCTGATCTTTTTCATTTGATCTTGGGATTTTCTTGATTTTTCCGGTTCCTTCTTTGGTGATTTGACCGGTGTTGCGTGTGAATGATATTCCACAATACATCCCGGTGAAAAATTTTTTTGAAAAAAGTGATCCACATCAACACTTGCTGCGTTATCTTACCAGAACACAAAAACAAAGCGAAAAAGGAGATTACAAATAATGAAAAAAACAAAATTACTTAAGAAAATCGCAGCACCGATGTTAGGATTATCTCTACTAGCTCCAACGGCAAGCTTTGCGGCAGAAACTCCGACAGCGGTGACCCCGGCTTCCGATCTTCGTTCCACACTGGACCAATTACTATCTGAACACTACGTATTAGCGGTGAACGCCATGGTGAAGGATTACAAGGATGCACCGGATGAGAAAGAGGCTTATGAAGCATTGGATCAAAATGCACTGGACATGACCCCGGCCATCGAATCGATTTACGGGAAAGAAGGCGCACAGAAATTCGAAGAAATCTTTGCCGGACATAATGACTACTCACCGGATTTCGTGGAAGCAGCTAAATCAGACGATGCGGAAATGAGAAAAGCAGCTGAAGCCGAAGTGAAGGATTTCGTTAATGAGTTCTCGGCCTTCCTGGCAACAGCAACAGAAGGGAATCTCCCGGAAGCAGCAGCGAAAGAAGTATTAACAGCACATGAAATGGATGTCATCGAAGCATTTGACAGCTATGTAGAAGAAGATTACGAAGGATATCAGACGAACTTCAAAGAAGGGTACGACAGGATGTTCGATATTTCAAAAGCATTATCTGGAGCGATCGTGACTCAGATGCCGGATAAATTCAACAACACGAAAGTCGATGCACCGGCAGCGGAATTACGCTCTACACTTAATAATCTGGCTGCAGAACACTTTGCACTGGCAGCAATGAGCATGCAAAAGGGTGTCAACGAAGCGCCTGATTATGATACAGCGACTTGGGCAGAAGACATGAACACAGAAGCATGGACGAAAGCGATCGGATCCATCTATGGTGAAGAAGGTGCGGCACAATTCAAGAAATTATGGACAAGTGATCACATCAATGCGCAGGCAGACCTTGTGAGCGCGACATTAGCTGGTGACGAAGAAGGCGTGAAGGCAGCGAAAGACAGCCTCGGTAAGTTCACAGAAGAATTCGGTACATTCCTTGCAACGGCAACAGAAGGAAACCTTCCGAAAGACGCGGCCATCTCTTCTCTGAAAACACATGAAGATCAAGTCGTGAAAGCGTTCGACTCATATGTAGCAGAAGACTATAAAGCAAGCACAGATACATTCCGTGAAGGATATGCGTTCATGTTCGGTGTAGGGAAAGCACTTGGAGACGCGATTGTGAAGCAGAATCCTGAGAAGTTTGCATCAAGTGACATGCCGGAACAAATGCCAAACACAGGAATGGGCGGAGCAGCTGAAGAAGGAATGCCAATGGCTGCCTGGATCACATTTGTAGCGGTAGCGATGATGGCAGGCGGAATCATCATCAAGAAGAAGTTTGCGGATCAACAATAATCATAGAGCCATGAGAAGAGCGGGATTCTGCTCTTCTCTTAAATGGAGGGAACACGATGAAGAAACGAATGCTTATCATCCTGGTCGCAGTCCTAATGGTCGGGGCAGTCAGCTTTCAGGCCATCGCCAAAAATGGACCTGAGAAAGAAACCGGGACCACTCAATCCGTCGAGAAACCGACAGTGAAAAAAGAAAAAGCCAAAAGCGGGGTGGGTACCGCCCATAAGGAAGAAGAATTTGTTCTTCTTGACTCTTTAAAGAAGAAGAAAACAGAGCTTGAAGAGCAGGTAAAGGTTCAAGAAGAAGGAATTACGCCTTCCCGTGTCCAGATCCCGAGCATGGACATCGATACGAATGTCATTCCCGTCGGACTTCTTGAGAACGGGGAAATGGAAGTGCCCGAAGAAACGGATGTCGTCGGCTGGTACGATCGCGGTGTAAAGGTCGGAGCCAAGGGAAATGCCGTCCTTGCAGGTCATGTCGACAGTAAAAAAGGACCGGCCATCTTCTTTTATCTTAAGAACATCGAAATAGGGGAAAAGGTCATCGTCACAGATGAACAGGGAATGAAACGAACCTATGAAGTGAAGTCAAAGGAAAGCTATCCGAGTGATGAAGCGCCGATTGAGAAAATCTTCGGACCGTCGGATCAACGGAACCTGAATGTGATTACATGTACAGGAACCTTCAATCATGACAAGCATCTCTACCCGGATCGGCTGGTCGTGTATACAGAACTCATCTCTGAAACGAACGTCAACGTAGTGAAGGCTCCTGAACCTCCAGCAGCCGTTCAGGTGGATACAGGGTCGGTTTCATGGCATTCGGTACAGAGTGATACCGTTATGGGATATAGAGTGTATAAAAAGGCGGCGGATGCGAAAGAATTTAAGCATATCGCAAGCATTTCTGCCCACGAACGGAAGAGCTTCTTTGATCAAGAGTCTGAAAAAGGAGACTCCTATTACATCACAACTGTGAATATAGAGGATAAGGAATCGGCTCCTTCTGAAAAAGTGGGAGTAGAATAAGCTTTAGTAAGAGACCCTTCCGATGACGGAGGGTCTCTTTCTTTCGAATGAATGACTTAAACATGGAAATACTTCCTTTAAGGAGGTGTTTTTTAATGTTTGAAGAAATTCAACGGCTCAATCACGAAGCGAGTAAGTTGGAAACCAAGTATTGGCTTAGTGAGGACCTGTTCAGTATCCACTGGTGGGTCATTGTCATCCTAAACATTCTCTTTCTTATCGTACTGATCAAGCTGATGGATCGTAAGCGTCCCTTAGACATCATTGTCGCTTTCCTTATAAGTTTCAGCCTTGTGGGATTCATCAATGAACTTGGCTATTACTATCATTGGTGGAGCTATCCACACCAATTCATCACGGCGTTCAGGGTGATGAATGCAGTGGACTTCCTGACCATCCCAGTGATTCATACGCTGCTATACCAGAAATATAGTGGATGGAAACCTTATTTGATTGCAAATGCCATTATTATGGCCATTATTGCCTTTGTAGGAGTACCGCTTTTTGTTCATTTTCATTTCTATGTTCTATATGACTGGAATTATTTAAAATCCTATCTGACTCTATTCGTGGTGGGGATGCTTGTGAAGGTTATCGCGGATTTGTTGATTGATTGGGCGGCGGTTGTGAGAAAGCCATGAGAAATGCGCTATTAAGAAGGTAAATCGGTTGAATGATTTTTAAGAATGGAACAAGAAGATGAGGGAATATGATCCGGATTCCCGAAAAATAATCTTAAAAAACCAAGAACCAGCATTCTAGTTTCAAAAAAATCCGGGATTAGTTCCGATCCCGGATTCTTTCTATTCCACAAATGTAAGGCTAACGGGTTCAACTTTTCCCATGCTAGCAGGATATAACGTAACCTCCCCAGAAGGAGGCTTCGGATCATTGGAGTGACTTTGGAAATTTTCATTCAATCCAATGGTCCATTCGGCTTCACCATCATGAACGAGGACGATGGCAATGGTGCCGAATTGGACGACATTGTCCCAAGTATACTGCTCTGATTCTCCCTTGTAGTCGATGGAAATTCCTTTAGGGGTGCTGTCGATCCTGGCATCCTCACCTTCCCACTGCCCCTGAATCGTCGGTCCGACATAGGAATAGGATAGGCCCCGATCCCTCGCACCGTATGTCCCGATGTACTGGTGGACGGTGTTGTCAGCTGCCTGATAAGTCAGCGCCGCAATGTCGTTCTCCAGCCATTTTAGCTTGAATTCCCCTTTTGTCTGATAGGGCAGGACTTCTTTGGGACGGCCGAAGATACCCAAATAGGGTCTGTAATAGACGGCTTCCCCCGTCTTTCTGTCTTCTTTTAGGACGAACTGATTTTCCATGTTTGGTGAAAAGCATACAATCTGCTTGGTTTGTTGACGATGGTTCAGGATCAATCCCCCTTGAAGGAGGATGAGAATACCCGTTACTACGAATGAGGTGATCTTCCACTTTTTCGGCAGGGTAAAAAGGATGAAGAAAGAGGCAGCCATCCCCACCACAATCAGGATATTAAAGACATAGAATAAACGATTGTCTATGTATTCCAGTTCATACACGGCATGCAGGAACAAGTATCCCATCTGGAAGATGAACAAGGCAATGGATAGGATGAAGAGTACACGCCCTGTTATTTTCTTAGTCGATGTCATCAGGCTGCACCTCCTCTTGGAATGACCAGGTCCGTCCCTCGTCTTCTGAGATGAATTTTCCTTTTACGTTCCCGCCTTCGTAATCCCCGTTCGGACCTTGATTGACGTAGACGGCGAGGTGATCGTCTTCTTTAAATGGGACTTCCGCTATGACAAAGATTCTTTTATACTCATCCGGAATGTCCATCGTTGCTTTGCTCCACGAATTTCCGCCGTCGTTTGTGACATGGAGGTCCGGTTCTTCCGGGGTGAGGATGCCGAATGAGAGGAAACCGGTATTCTCGTCGACAAACCCTCCGTCATAGATGAGGCGCGTGATATCCGGCCGTGGCATCTCCTTCCACGATTTCCCGCCATCTTTCGTCAGATAAACGGTGATCAATTCCTGTGACATCGTCCGGTCGGCTGAAAGGATCACATAGCCGAAGGATTCATTGATAAAGTCGATCTTCCTGAAACGAATGGGCGGAGAAGAGGCTGTCACCTTGGCATCTTCCCATGTCTCTCCTTTGTTTTTTGAGTAAAGCAAGCGGACGCTTTTATCGACGGCGTCATAATCATGGGCATATAAGAAGGCAACAAGATCTTCTGTCAGGATATAACTGCCTTCAATCAGCTCGTCCTCCATCCCGGAGTACTCCCCTTCGAATAGATTTTCTTTTTCTACAGGAACCTGAATCCACTTTTCCCCTTTGTTGTAGGTGATCTGCAGCTGCTCCTGTTGAAGGGAATATCCGACAGGGTCCGTTTCGTTCACCACTTGAAGCGGAGGAGGACCTGGATTGTTTACTTCTGGTGTCGCCGGTTGGGTTACGTTGGGCACTTTTTCAAAAAAGTACGTGCCTGCGATGATGCCGATGACCATCAGACAAGCCGACCCAATCATGATGTATTTCACGTTATCAAACTCCTTTGGTTATATTTTCTATTTTATCATGGGAAAGGATTGTAGAAGATAGAAGATTTTGGAATAATGAAAGGGAGGAGTGATAGTATGAAGATTAATGCGTATCTCATTCGTTTATCGTTCTCCATCATGTTGATCTTTGGTGGGACGCTTGCAATCTACTATATAAAAACGGGAGATTTCCTTGTGTACCATTTGATTACGACGTGTGTTGGAATGGTTCTTCTTTTAGCTTCATGGATGTGGAGGATCGGGAATAAATCGTGTCAGGGGGAAATGGTATGATGGTTTGGCTCAATGTCGGCAGCCTGCTGCTTGGATTGCTCGCCTGGACACTTCCGGTGGTGAACCTTGTGACGCATAGAAATAATCATCTTGCCCTTGCCGTCATGAGCATGGGCGCATGTGCCTTGTCTTTATCCTTCCAGATTTTCTATCACTACCATCTGGTCAAAGTAGGGGACTGGCCGGGGATTATGGATATAACAGGCGCAGTGGCGTTCGCGTCTGCCGTGCTTATCAGCGTAACGATTCTATTAAATGCAGTGACACTGATTCGTCATAAGAAAGGAGTTGCGGCATGACTTCAAAGGGAAATGTGAAGAAATGCGACAACGGGCATACCTATGTGAAGAGGAGTGATTGCCCGACATGTCCCGTTTGTGAAAAAGAACGGAAACCCGACACCGGATTCTTATCCGTCCTGGCAAGCCCTGCGAGAAGAGCGTTGGAGAATAACGGGATCACGACATTGGAAGAATTGGCTGCTTTCAATGAGAAAGAGATTCTTGCATTTCATGGGATGGGACCGTCTTCTATACCGAAGCTTAGGAAGGCGCTTGTAGAGAAGGGGTTGTCGTTTAAAGAGATTTCAACATAAATGAATAAGCGTTCTCCTTTTCAAAACCGATTTTCTAATATGAAAATCGGTTTTTTCACGTAAAGGCTGGACTACCGACAAAAATAAACAGAAAATGTCGAATAGTGTCTATGGAATAGTTGAAAGGAGGTGAATGCATGCACATCAGGCCATTCCTTTTAATCAGTATTTTCATAGGAGCAGCGGCGATCCTGCCGATTCATACATATGCACAGGATAACAAAGCCCACGATCACGCTTCCGAGAAATCGGCTATACATACAGAAGAAGTGGATAAGGGGAAGAGGACGGAACACCCGGTTCCTGACTCGATTAAGCACGAAGATCAAGTGAGTCAAGTGAAGAATCCGGGTCCACCTAAGGACATGCCGGAAAAAGCCAAGGCAGTAATTAAAGTCCGGCGTCCGGAAAAGGCGGAGCCCCCGGGTGTCCATCGAAGGGCCGAAGCTCAGAAAGATCAATCTGTTAAATCGGCAGCTACGGATAAAGGCACCGCAGAGACACGGGATGTGAAAGAAGCTGATTCCAATGGACAAACCGTGCCCAAAGAATCTGCTAAACCGCTTACCGTCGATATACCAAAGGCGAAACACTCCAGTCCAAAGCTTTCATATGCCGTCTCAAAAGCAGTGGAAGAAGAGGTGGAATCTCAACCTGTCAAGAAGAATCCGGTACCCACTCTTGATCAGAAACCAGTTGAAAAGCCAGTTGACCAGCCAACTCCCAAGAAGCAACGTCTCGATATCGAGGTCATCCACACCTCTCCCCATCGACATCATCCGTCTGGAGGAGAGAACCAAGAGTCTCCAGGCACGGGGTCAGGTGCGACAAGCTTCGTTGCCAATGGGGTTGATTGGGAAACAGGGTTGTACCTTGGCAACATTTATCATGCACGTGAGGATAGGCACTGGTATCAATGGATGAATGCCCCGCCTTCCCCACCACCGGAAAAAGCTCCTTTTCTTACCGTTTCATCATAAAAATAACGATAATGAAGAGGAGAATAACGAACATGAAAAAATCAAACAAATGGATGAAATCAATGGTTGTCACGACGGCACTGTCATTTGGACTTATGTCTGGAGGTACGTTCGCTCAAGCTTCTGGAATGGACCAAGCAAAAGGGGAAGAAGTGAAGGCGGAACAAGCCGGCCACTCCCAAGAGGACCGTGAAAAAGAAACCCGTGTGAAATCCGAAACTCCTGTACAGTCGAAAGCGGCAGAGAATCAACAAAAGGCCGAGAAGCAAAAGGAAGAGCCTAAAAGAAATGAGCATGCCGGTGAAAAAGCCGAATCGGTAAAGCCTGACGCGAAGCCTAGTGAAGAAAAAAAGGCCGAAACAAAACAAAAGCCTGAAAACAGAAGAGTGAAATCACAGGCAAGTGAGCATGCAAGTGAAACAGCTGTCCAGCATGCAAACGGGAACTCAGCTGTTTTATCCCCTGCTCCTGCAGAAGGAACACCTGAACAGACGGAAGAGCCGGGTGAAGAATCCGAAGTGGTGACAGAATCCAATGAAGCAGAAGCAGAAGCGGACTATGTATACGGATCGGACTCTGCTTCAACCGCGAACCCTGAAGGACAGGACTTTTATATTGGAAAGTTAGGGTATGGCAGCAAGGTGCAATTCGACACAACCACTGGCGGTGGCATTTACTTCAGCAGTGATAGGGCGGAGGAAGCCACGTATCTTTATGGGTACTGGTTCTTATCGGGCATGCAAATCGCACCTGACGGAATCTCTCCGATTGAATGGGGAGAAAAGCAGGCGGCACTTGCACTCGAAACCTATGAAGCTATGAAAAGTGTCTATGGCAGCAAAGTCAGACCGGTCATTTTCATTGATGTGGAGCCGGCGTACACCGGGATGGACAGCTATGACTATGCCAACAATCAATTGATTTACAGTGCATTTATTGATTATCTTACGAAGTATGGGGAAGGGATCAAACCTGGTACTTACTCATCTCCATGGAGCTGGGAAGTGTCCATGGGGGAATACTCTCCCAACACGCCTGGTGCATACTGGGTCGCCTACTACCCAATGGACATGCCAACAGACCTGACAACGGACAACTCGGAATGGCTTGAATTCCCAGGGACGGACGAACAGGCGGAAATCTGGCAGTACTACGGGGGACAAGACGACTATAATGTCGCTTGGATGCTTCCTTAATCGATAAGGAACACGTTACAAATGGAGGAATGATCATCATGAGGATGGTCATTCCTTTTTTTATTTGATAGGGCTGCAGGTATGGTACGATGGTGTTATATGATTCTACAGAAGAAGGTGAGCAAGTGGACATCAGGCACTTGAAATATTTTATAGAAGTAACGAATTTCAAGAGTTTCACCCGTGCGGCGGATCACTTATTTGTCACCCAGCCGACGATCAGTAAAATGATCAGGAACCTGGAGGATGAGCTTGGGGTGGAGCTGTTCGACCGCTCCCGGAAGCAGCTTGTGCTGACGGATGCGGGGAGGGCCATCTTAAAGCAGGCCCAGACGATCGATAAGGCGTTCGAGAACGTCCAGCATGAGCTGGATGATCTGATAGGGTTGCAGCGTGGGCATATCCGCATCGGTTTGCCGCCGATCATGGATGCGGGTCAGTTCATTAAGGTGCTGGGGGAATTCCATGCCCTGTATCCGGGTATCACATTCCAGCTGATCGAGAACGGGACGAAGCGGATCGAAGAGGATATCCTTGCTGATCAGCTGGATGTCGGGGTGGGGGTCCTGCCTGCTGCCGAAGAGGACTTCCATCATTTTTCGTTTATGAAAGAAGAACTGCGGATTGTCGTACCAAGGACGCATCGATTCTCTGGAAGAAAGCAGATCAAACTGGCAGAACTTGAGGAGGAACAGCTCATTCTCTTCAATAAAGACTTTGCCTTGAATGATCGGATTCGTGAGGCTTGTAAGGAAGCGGGATTTCTTCCGAAAGTGGTTTCTGAAAGCTCACAGTGGGACTTCATTGGGAAGATGATCGAAGCGGAACTTGGAATTTCAATCCTCCCCTTCAGCGTGTATGAGCAATTAAAGGAGGATCTGGTCGCGATCCGGGTCGTAAAGCCGGTCATTGAATGGGACCTTGCCATCATTTGGCGTAAAAATCAATACTTATCGTATGCCACGAAAGAATGGCTGACCTTTACCCAAGAACGATTAATGGGGAGCATTTCCGACTGAGGAATGCTCTTTTTTTTTGCCCTGATTTAGGAAAAATGGGGATTGATACCATCACATTGTAAGCCGTTGCATAGACAGTGTCTATGGTGATGATGAGGAACATTCATTTCACTTATCGTCACGACGGGCGTACACTTTGGGTATCAAACGTTTGAAATACCATTTACAAAACAGAAGGGACTTGTTCTGCATGCCAAACAAGAAGCATCCGAAAGAAAGTCTGGTCGTCAGCACCGACCAGGTCATGATCAATGATTTAAATAACTACAATACCCTGTTCGGCGGGGTGTTGATGAAGAAGCTTGATAACAATGCGACCTTGTCTGCGAGACGTCATGCACGGGTGAAGGAATGCGTGACGGCATCAACCGATTCCATCGACTTCCTGTATCCGATCCATCAAAGTGACTCCGTTTGCGTCGAATCCTTCGTGTCATATGTCGGAAATAAATCGATGGAGATCTTCTGTAAAGTGATTGCCGAAGATATGATCACGGGGGAAAGACGAATGGCAGCGACCGCTTTCCTAACCTTCGTCGCACTCGATGAAAATAAAAATCCCGTCAAGGTGGCGGAAATCGTACCGGAAACGGAAGAAGAGAGATTCCTGTTCGAATCAGGAAAAGAACGTGCGGAAAGAAGAAGGGTCCGCCGCAAGCAGAGCAAGATCCTGAATGACATCATCGGACTCGAAAAACCTTGGAACATGGGAGGGGAAGCATCATGACCACAATGGTAGCAGGAATGAACGAACTGCACGAAGCAAAAAAAGACGTAGAAGCACTGAAACAGGACTACCCTGAACTGAATGAGCAGCTCATCCACGTCACCAGCCTGACACGCCAACTGCAGTTGAAGTACGGATACATGGGGTCACTGTTGCGGGACAAGGAGCTACCGGATTACGAACCGCAGTTTGTCCGGGATTCGATCCTCTCACTCTATCAGGAAGAGGTCAGGAAGCTGAAAGATCATCCCAATATCGTACAGCTGAAAGACATCATGAAAAAGCACAGACAAATCAGCGACTCGAAATTATTCTTATTGATCCTTGGCGCGAAGCCGGAACTGCTGCAGGGATCCACGATTATAAAGTAATGGAGAGTGGAGCCGGAAGAGGGGAGTCTTCCGGCTTTTATATTTAGTAGAAACGTATTTTGAGGAAGTGGCACGAGTTTTCGTGAAAGTGGCCCAAGTTGGGGGCTGCCGAGATTAAATAGATCACTAGTCGATAGCCAAGAGCGGGACGGTGGAGATGTTCTAAAAGCTGAACATCACTCTAAAAGAATAGATATACGGGCTTACCTATTGCGGGTAAGCTTTTTTGTACCAAAAAAGATTGAGAAAGATTCCATTGTTTGAAATAATTAGAAAAAAGCGAAGGACTCTTGAGGAGGTGCATGGATGAAAGCAGACATCATTCCCTTCGACTCGCAGTATGCCGAAGAAACCGTGACCATGTGGCGGAAAAGCAAAGAACAGGCCATTGGTCAAAGGGAAATACACAGCGTGGAAAGCCATCTTTATTTCTTAAACCATATCCTTCCTAAACAATGTCAAATCGATTTAGCACTGGTGGACGGAAAAGTGGCCGGAATGGCGGCATATAATGAAACGGAAATCAGTCAGCTATACATTCACGTTGATTATCAGGGACTCGGGATCGGTCAAATGCTTCTGGATAAAGCGAAGGCGAACTCCAGTGGGCGCTTGACCCTTTACACCTTTGAAGTGAATCGGAATGCTCAGAGATTTTATGAAAAGAACGGATTTGTGGTGATCGGCAGGGGTCACGAGAATGAGGAGAACCTGCCGGATATTCAATATGAATGGAGAATGACATGAGAAAATACTTGGGTCTCCTATCGATATTTATTATTAGCGGGTTGATGGGATCGGGGTTTTAGGATGATCTTTCATAAAGGGGGACACCACAAATGAATGAAAAGCAGAAGCGGATTCAAGAGCTTTATCGGAAGAAAAAACAGGAAGCTTCTTCTCATATAGCCTGGACGTTAGTCTTGATGCTCTGTGTGATTCCGGTGCTGATTCTACTTGTCACGAGCGCTTTATTCGATTTGGGGTTTCAGTTGCCGGAGTTCTTTGGAAGGTAGGAGGTGTAAGCAATTAAATCGGGACCTGCCAATCCCGAACGTCCGCCTTGTGATGATTGAGTATCGGCATTTTGGCATGACTGATCACGAAACGGTTGAAATCGAATAGGAATCTTTCATTTTTCAAGACGATGGTTGTGTAAAGAGGACTTTGTGGAAAGTCCTCTTTTATGTGGACCGCACTACTTCCCTTTTTCCCAACAGTATCGATATCCCAATCGACACAACAGATAGAATAACGATCATCCACACCACACCCGGCCAGTTCCACTGATGATAGAAGCTCCCGCTGACCGTCCCGCCGACGCTTGATCCGGCGTAGTAGGCGGATAAGTAGAGGGCAGAAGCCTGAGCCTTGTCGTGAACGGCGATGCGTCCGACCCAGCTGCTCGCAATCGAGTGGCCGGCGAAGAATCCGTATGTGAAGACGGCAATCCCGATGATTTTCACCCAAAGATTCGGGTGTAGGGTCGTTATGACGCCTGCCAACATGATGACAAGCGACAGGGGCAGGATTTTCTTTTTTCCATATTGATCGGCGAGCATGCCCATCCACGTCGAGCTGAAAGTGCCGACGATATAGACGATGAAGATAAAGCCGACGACGGTCTGGCTGAGGGAGTAAGGCGGTGCGATCAGCTCGAATCCGATGTAATTGTAGAGTGAGACGAAGCCGCCCATCAATAGGAATCCGATGGTGAAGAGAGACGTCAGTCCCGGCACGTTGAATTGGCTGAACAGGGATCCGGCCAATGATTTCAGCTTGAATGTCTGGGGTTTGAAATGAGCAGACGGAGGGAGGAGCATCAGGAAGATGATGGTTGAAAGCAAACTGATTACCCCTATCCCCATCAAGGCGATATGCCAGCTGAAATAGTCGGTGAGGACGCCGCTGATGATCCGTCCTGACATTCCACCGATGGAGTTTCCGCTGATATACAACCCCATGGCCATGCCTAGACTCTTCGCTTCAATTTCCTCACCCAGATACGCCATGGCGACGGCGGGGAGTCCGGCAAGGGTAATCCCCTGCAGGATCCGGCCGGCGACAAGCATATGAAAACCCGAGGCAAAGCCCGTACAAATGGCCAGGATGGAAGAGGCAAGTAATGAAAAGGTCATCACAGACTTCCTTCCATATACATCGGATAGGGAACCGGCGATAAGCAGACTGATCGCGAGGGCAATGGTGGTGGAGGACTGGCTTAAGCTTGACGCAGCAGGTGACAGGTCGAATTCATTTGCGATCTCCGGGAGTAACGGCTGCGTACCCCACAGGATCGCAAATGTGCTGAAGCCCCCTGCAAAAAGAGCCAGATTAGCATGTTTGAAGGCTGATGTTCCCCGCTTGATGTATTCCATGTAGCAAGACTCCTTTTCCTTTTCTTAGGGTATTTCCTTCATCATACACCTCTTCAGTAGGGACTTCTATCAAGACGTGTTACTCCTCTTTGGTATAAATTAAATTACAGAAATGTTAAAAACCCCCAAAACTGTTTATTCATTTTCTCACGAGGTATATAACCAATGTACAAGCGTACAACATCATTTTTACTAAACTTAAGGAGGATTTTAATTATGGCAAACAGTAACAACAACAGCAATAACAACAACAGCAACAACGGAAACAAAATGAGTTACGAGGAAGCTGGTCGCAAAGGCGGCGAACAAACAGCGAAGAACCATGACAAGGAATTCTACCAAGAGATTGGTGAAAAAGGTGGGGAAGCCACTTCAGATAATCATGATAAGAAATTTTATCAGGAAATCGGAGCAAAAGGCGGAAGTCAATCAAGCAACTCAAGCAACAGCAACTCGGGCAACTCAAACAACTCGAACAACTCAAACAATAACTAAAATCAAAGCCCCTGACGATTTTGTATACATTGAATAGTAATCTTAAGGAGGATTTTATTTATGGCAAACAACAACAATAATAACAATAGTGGTAATAATAACAGCAATAACAACAAAATGAGCTACGAAGAAGCCGGCCGTAAAGGCGGGGAACAAACAGCGAAGAACCACGACAAGGAATTCTATCAGGAGATCGGTGAAAAAGGCGGAGAAGCCACTTCAGAGAATCACGATAAGAAATTTTATCAGGAAATCGGAGCGAAGGGCGGTCAGTCCAGCAATTCGGGCGGCTCAAACAGCTCAAACAGTTCAAACAATTCCAACCGCTCAAACAGCTCGAACAACAATAACTAGAACCGGATGCTTCCGGAAACGAAATAAGACCTGTCGATCAATCGGCGACGGGTCTTTTTTTGTGGAATTATATGCTTTTTTTACCTGGCAAGGCTTTTCAAGTCGTCTATTAACGATTCCAACCTGGCTAAAGCGGACGGTAAATCCTTATAGGTTTCCACGGAGTTATGTTGTGTGATGACAAATACTTTGGCTTCATGGGAATAAGAAACCTTCAAGAGGTCAGTATCATGTTCAGAAAATGAATGGGTAATGTCACATTCGGAATAGGTTTCAAGTGTTTCAAGAATGGTGTACAGCTCATTATTTTCTGACATCATCTACATCTCCTTTCAAAAAAGGAAGGTTTTTTGTCTGATTTTGGATTATTTTAACATGAACGAAAGAGAGGTGTAAGGGAGAAAAGTCGTGTTTTTTCATAGAAGTTGATCGTGAAATCGAGTGCGGGATGAATTGAAAAAGGGAGCGTGTCCGCTCCCTGGTTGGTGTTCCGCTCTATTTTAGAAGAAATAAATATAGAAAAGTCAGCCCTCCGACAAGGAGCCCGCTCGATAAAGAGAGCCATTTCCATTTTCTCAGGGGTGCTCCCGTTTTCATCAATAGCATCATCTGCAGACTGATGGATAAGAAGGCAAGGGACAAGAGTATGAGGATGAGTGTTGAACGGTCAAGCTGTTTCTTGCTGTATTCAACGAGTAAATAGCCCCCGATGGCAGACCCGATCACGACAATATAAAGGAAGAAGAATGCAGCTTTTTTCATCCCTATCCCACCTTTCCATACAGATAGACGAGAGTGAAGATCAATACCCACACGAGGTCCACGAAGTGCCAATAAAGGGAGAACACCGAAAGTCTCGATGCGTTTTCCCGGCTGACCCCTTTCAACGCGACGTGTATCATGAGGATGCCCATCCAGATGACTCCTGCCAGGACGTGAAGTCCATGGGTCCCCACCAACAGATAAAAGGAGGACACGAAAGGACTGATATCTAGTGTGTACCCTTTTTCATAGTAGTGTAGGAACTCCCTTGATTCCATCATTAAAAAGGCGCCGCCAAGTAGAAATGTCATGAGTAATAGGAGGAGTGTCAGCCTCGTTTTTCCCCTTTCCAACGTGTGGACGCATGCATAAATGGTGAAGCTGCTGGAAAGGAGGAGGACCGTCGAGAGCACCACACTTTTCACCTCAAGCATCTGTTCGCTGGAAGGACCATCGGATACATGGGATCTAAGTGTAAGAAATACCCCGAAAAGGGAAGCGAAGATGACAACCTCCGCGGCGATAAAGAACCACATGGCGAGCTTCTTGTCCTGTTCTTGTTCGAATTCGAAAGTGTGTTGATTCATTGAGACCCTTTCCTCCTTTCTTCCCGCAGTTCATCTGGTGTATAAGGTGTCCAAGTGCGACCCGAAGTGAAGGAGCGCAGCGTCAGCATCCCGATTACACTGGCAAGACCGAACCATTGTAAGGGAGGAAAACCAAAGATAAAGCCAAAGGAAGAGACGAAAAGGGCTCCTGCAAGCATCAGCGGCTGTGCCGTAGGGTTCGATACGTAAATGACGTCTTCTTCCTCTGCCGTCTGAATGGTTCCATCCCCTTCCTGCTTCTCGTACCAAAGCTGATCGATCGTGGTGACGAGGGGACGCTTGATGAAATTGCCCAGTGGCGGCGGTGACGCGATCGACCACTCAAGGGTCCGTCCCTCCCAAGGGTCGCCGGTCAGATCACGCTTTCCGTTCCGGTAACTCCAGAAGATGTTCCAAAGAAAGACCATCACCGCGAGAGCCATGAGGAAGGCTCCGATCGTGCTGATCAGGTTCAAGGTGCCTAATCCGTCGCTCTTTAAATACGTAAACACACGGCGGGGCATCCCGTTCAATCCCATGAGGTGCATCGGGAAGAAGGTAATGTGAAAGCCGATGGTGAATAACCAGAAGTGCCATTTCCCCAATGTTTCGTTGAGTAGAAAACCGAACATTTTCGGCCACCAATAATACACTCCTGCAAAGATGCCGAGAACCGTCCCGCCGACGATCACATAGTGAAAATGCCCGACGACAAAGTAACTGTCGTGGTACTGATAATCAGCAGGGGCCGATGAAAGCATGACACCTGTGGCCCCGCCGATGAGGAAGGTCGGGATGAACGCCAGGGAAAATAACATGGCGGTCTTAAACCGGATGACCCCTCCCCGGAGCGTGAAGAGCCAGTTGAATACCTTGATGCCCGTCGGCACCGCAATGGACATGGTGGACAGGGCAAAGATGGCATTGGAGATCGGTCCGAGTCCCACAGTGAACATGTGATGGATCCACACCATGAACCCGAGAAATCCAATCAGGACGAGGGCGAACACCATGGCCGGATAGGCAAAAAGGTTTCGCCTTGAAAAAGTGGTGATCACATCGGAAAAGATGCCAAACGCAGGCAGGATCAAAATGTATACTTCCGGGTGACCGAAGATCCAGAATAAATGCTGCCAGATGAGGGGATTCCCCTCTGCTCCCGTCAGAAAAGCCGTTCCATACACCCGGTCCATCGTCATGAGTAACAGGGCGACGGTCAGGGCGGGAAAAGCGAATAAGATCAGGATGGAAGTAACAAAGGCGGACCACGTGAATAAAGGCATTCTCATAAAAGTAAGTCCTGGAGCCCGTTTCCGAATGATCGTCACCAGGAAGTTAATGGCGGACATGATCGTCCCGGCACCGGCGATCTGAATCCCGATGGCATAATAATCAAGACCCGGACCGGGGGTATACACATCGAGGCTTAAGGGGGCAAAGCCCGTCCAGCCTGCTGAAGGAGACCCACCCAGCACAAAGCTGATATTGACCAATGTCCCGCCGACGAGAAAGAGCCAAAAGCTCAACAAGTTGAGATGGGGAAACGCCAGGTCCCTGGCTCCGATTTGAAGGGGGACGGCGACATTCATGAGTCCGATCAATAATGGCATGGCCACGAAGAAAATCATCGTCGTGCCGTGGGTCGTCATCATCTGGTTATACTTTTCTCCCTGGAAGACCCAGAACTGATTCTCCGGCAGGGCGAGCTGAAGCCGGATGATCAGGGCGTCAAGGCCACCACGCAGGAAGAAGGCTCCTCCTGCCGCAAGATATAAGATGCCGACTTTATGATGGTGGGTGGAGGTTGCCCAGTCCCAGGCCCACTTCCATTTTTTATAACGAGTCAACAAGAACAGGGCAGCCACGGCCATGAGGATGATCGAGATGTCTGCCGCAACGATATCAGAGGGGAATACGAATTCCCGTCCGAAAAGGGTGTACTTGATATCCATATTCTCCACCTCCTCGGGGACAAGATTTATTTTTCTAATTGGGAAAGATACGAGCTCAACGCGTTAAGATCTTCTTCTGTCAAATCAGGAAACGATGGCATGTTGACATCCGGTTTGAACGAGGACGGGTCCCTGATCCATTTTTGTACATTTTCATCTGAGTTCAAAAGGACATTGCCGATCCGCTCCTTATCGGAAAATCCAGCCAGGTTAGGTCCCTTGCTTCTATCGGAAGGCGATACGGCATGGCAGGTTAAACATTTGGAGATAAATAATTTTTTTCCTTTTTCAGCTGTCGGGGATAGATCGTCAGGTGCCGTTTTCGTTGACTCTTTCTCGATCCATTGACTGAACTCCTGATCACCGACTGCGTGAACCTGGAATCTCATATAGGAATGGGAAGCCCCGCAGAGCTCTGCACATTGTCCTTTGTAGTCGCCTTCCTCTGAGGCATTCAGGGTCAAGGTATTCTGTTTGCCTGGTATGAGATCCTTTTTTCCACCAAGCCTCGGCATCCAGAAGGAATGAATGACATCAGCGGATTTCAAATGGAATACGACAGGGCGATCCACGGGTATGTAGGCTTCGTTGGTCAGGGTGATGCCCTGATCCGGATAGTGGACCTCCCACCAATATTGGTGTCCCGTCACTTCAATTTCCAAGGGATTTTCGCTTTTTTCATCCGATTGGGCAAGGGAAAAGGTCCCTTTGACCGTTGGAATGGCGAGGATCACCAATAAGAGGATGGGGATGACGGTCCATGTCACCTCCAATCGTTTATTCCCTTTGACATAGGAAGGGATGACATGGCGGCGCTCAGGTGTTTCTCTATACTTCCATGTGAAGTATACGAACATGGAAAACACGACAAAAAAGACCAGCAGCATGATCGCAATGGAAATTTGGAATAAGTTCAATTGAAGTTCTGCGACGGTCCCTTTGGGATCCAGAACCTTTAAAGAGCTGCAACCGGTGAGGAAAAGAACGGTCATCAGGATGCCGAAACCAAGACGCTTCAATGGGATCCCCCTTTCATCATTTCGCAAGGTTCGTCCTTTGGCATAGGACGGTAAGCCTTTCCATACATACCCTACCTCTAATCTCCGTTAACTAAACGAAAGATTTAGAAAATAGTGGAGAATAGGGATTTTGTATCATGCCGGAGAATAAATTCTCTTGGTTGGAAAACACTATTATCGAAGGAAATGACCTTTATTCAGAGCCCTCTTAGATGAACTATGAGGGCGTTTTTTTAAAAGGAGATAGTCTATGCAAGGACGATATGATCTAATAAGGGAAAAGTCTCTGGAAGTCACAAGGGAAAATATCAACTATTGGCTGGATCATTGTTTTCTGTCTCCACGCTGGTGGTTTATCATCATTCTGTTTTTGTTGACATGGGTGGTGTTTATCCGTTTAACGAGAAACGAAATGAATAAGCCTAAAATTCTATTTCTCGGACTGGTGTGGATCATCGTGTCGGCAAATCTGGACGGGATCGGGTTTGATCTCGGATTATGGGGATACCCTGGACAATTAGTCCCGGTTCTTCCGAAAGCGTACTTATTTGATTATGCCTTGATACCGGTCACCTACATGCTTCAATATAAGTATTTTCCGAAAGGGAAGGCCTTCTTTTATTCGTCCATCATTCTTGCGGGGGGAGCATCGTTCATAGCAGAGCCGATCTTCAGGTGGCTTGACATTTACAGAATCTATCACTGGGAGGTGTGGTGGTCTTTCATCATTTACTTTCCTTTATCTTATGTGATAAGAGGGATAGTGGAGTATGTTTTTAGAAAGAAGGAATAATGGATGAGAAGGAGGGAAACCATTGCGCAGGAAACCAGAAAACGTGATCCTGTGGATGCTGATCGGCAGTACGATGTTATCATCCATCTTCAGCATCATCATGTTAAACGGATTATATTCGATCAAAAAAAATTTGGCCGGTAACTAAGCTGACCGATTGGGAACGAATGCCATCTCCTTGCTATCTAGTATAACAATCTGTATCGTAGTAGGAAAAGGAGTGGTAGTGTGAGTGTTTCAGTTACAGAAATAGATTATATAGAAGTGATGGAATATTCACGGGATCCTCTCATTATTCACACGGACTATACGGTCCTGTACATAAATCATGCAGCGGAAGAATTCTTCAGGAGCAACAAAGAAAGCATGATCGGTGAGAGTCCCCTCGATATTTTTCAGGAAAGCTCCAAGGCTGCCATCCGTCAGAGAATACAATCTGCATATGGAAAACCGGCAGACGTCATCGAAGAAACCGTTTATCGCATGGACGGGACGAGAGTGGAAGTCGAATTGTATTGTCATCCTGTGAAAGTGGGGGATACCTTGGCCATTCAGACATATGTCTGGGATATCTCTAAACGTAGAGAAACAGAGAAGAATCAGCATGACATGAATGAGGAAATCAATGAATTATCCGCCACCATTGTCCCGTTATTGGATGATGTGGCCGTGCTTCCCCTGAGAGGGAAAATAGGTCAAGAGAAAGCCATGACCCTCCTGGAATTGATCCCTGAAAAAGTAAAGGAACAAAACGTCAATCGCTTAATCATTGATTTCTCCGGTGTTTATACCCTTGATCGCATGGTTATCGATTATCTCTTCAAGATTACCAACGTTTTGTCTCTCCTCGGTGTACATTCCATCATATCAGGAGTAAGGCCGGAATTAGCCGTTGAAGCGATCGGGTTGGGGATCGACTTATCCTCAATTCCAACAGTGGCTACCGTGAAAGAGGCCCTGGCCCAAATCGGCATGATCCTGCAAGAACAGAATCAATCATAAGAAAAGCCCCCAAAGATCTCTCTAATGGGGGCCCGGATGTGTTCTTTTAATTGGTTTGATCTGCAAGTTTCACTAACACATGTGCCATATGCTCACGCTCTTCCTTATTGGCTACATGCCACATTTCATTCAGCACCTTCTGCTCACGGTTACGTGGTTCCTCATGCTCTGCTAAATAATCGGCCACGCGCTTGGCACCTTTTGAAAGAGCTTCTTCGCTCAGTCCGAGCTTTTCTCCTTTATGAACCTGATTCCCCAAATAATCCTTGAACGAATCGAAGTGCTGCAGAATGTCTTCCTTTTTGTCTTCATTCATATTTGCCGCTGCTTGTTTAGGATCGTGTGCGATAATGAATTCCTCCTTTAGTAGTTTAGTAGTGTGTTTCCCTTTTAAAATTAGAATAAACGCCTGCGAACACATCAGAGGATGAATCTTATTGGAGGTCGACTTGATGCAATCGTAAACGCCTTTTTCAGGAGGATGATTCCTTCCCGCGAATGCATAGAATAGGGGGGCGGGGTCTGAACCTTTCCGTTTGTGCGAGTTTTCAGGGGAAGCCCGAATTAAGGAATCGGGCTTCTTTTTGCTGGGATTGAATTTATGCAGGGGATTCGAAATAATTGGTAGATACAAAACGTAGGAGGTTACCATGAATAATCAGACATTCAGAATGGCCCTTGATGGGTTTCTACAAGGTTGGAAGGATTCATCACTAAAAGAATTGGAGAGATTTATTTCCACCGACTATCAGGCAAGAGAAGTGAGGGACGGAGAAATCGAGGCGTTCAAATATGAGGAATCGATGGAAGGGTGGAAGCAGGGATTTGCCTTCATAAACGAGCACGATGCAGAATGGGAAATCCATGAAGTAGCAATCATTCCCTTAAAAGAAGATGAAACCCTCGCCATCCTTTACGCCACTATCGTACTGGACGGTAAACCAATGGAGACCGGAAACCTGTTCTCCGACACCTTTAAAAAAGTACAGGGTAACTGGAAACTCGTTAGGAGTTACATCGAGACAGGAATTGGAAGAGGGAAAGTGAGAGAGACGATTGAGAGGGACGGACCTCAAAATCGGTCTTGAGGAGTTGGTAGATTGCTTGAATGAGGGACGGACCTCAAAACGGGGAGGTAAGAGTTTGTCTTCTTGGAGATTTGAGGTCCGTCCCTCATAGAGGGGGAGGTTTGCTAATCTAACTAAAAGGGGCTAAACAGCCTCTTTTTTTTCATGCCAAGAAGTTTGAGTTCCCCGTCCAGGTTTGGAATAATGAATAGTGAGAAAATTCATTGTGGAAACGGGGAGGCCAACATGAAAACAGTTATAGCATTCAGCGGTGGAAAGGATTCCACCCTGGCATTACATAAAATCCAGCAAGATCCAGCATTCGAGGTTGATTCACTGCTCGTGACGCTGACGGAAGGATTCGACCGGGTGTCAATCCATGGTGTGCGATACAAGATGTTGAAGCAGCAGTCGGAGTCACTCGGTATTCCGCTCCGTGAGGTTTGGATCCCGCAGGACTGCCCGAATGAGGTGTATCAGGAGCGGATGGGAAATGCCGTTTCCGGTATGCTGGATGACGGAATCACCCACATGGTCTTCGGGGATATCCACCTTGCAGATGTGCGGGCGTATCGGGAGGAGATGCTTGAAGGGACAGGCATTACGCCGGTTTTCCCATTGTGGGGCCGGGAAGTAGGGGAACTGGGCCGTGAATTTATCAATCTAGGATTTAAAACCGTGCTCACCTGTATCGATTTGGAACAGCTGGATCGATCGTTTGCAGGAAGAGTGTACGATAAAGATTTTCTTCAGGATTATCCAGAAAAATGCGATGTGTGTGGAGAAAATGGGGAATTTCATACGTTTGTATTTGACGGGCCGAACTTTGGGTTTCCAATCGGGTATGAGCTGGGCGAGGAGAGAGTGGCGCCGGATGTGCGGACTGGCAGGGACCGGTTTTTATTTCGGGACGTTGTGCCGAAGTGAGATGGATGTGGGGATCACTGATATATTCGTAGATTCCCTGATAAGTCCCCCTAAGGACCTCTTCACTGTCATCAGTACAGATATTTAGTTAAGGAAGTGTTCACATGAATTTACATTACATCACCATAAAAGGGGACGGACCTCTTAATGAAGACACACTGATTTTCAATGAGAAACAGTCCCTATTCGGTGTCGCCGACGGAGTGTCATCACTCGTCCCTTTCACGTCAAGAGAGAACCTGACGGGCGGTTACATCGCTTCCCACACGGTAAAGGATGCATTGGAATCCGGTGAAGCGGAAGACCAGCCATTAGTCGAAGCAGTAAAGAAAATCAATGAAGACTTACATAGGAAAATGAGTGGTTACGGAATCGATCGTCACCGGAAGGAGCAGCTGTGGGGGACGGCGCTGGCCGTGGTTCGGGTGCTGGATAACGGAATCGAGTTCATCCAGTCGGGGGATTGCATGATCCTTGCCGTATATGAAAGCGGGGAGGTCCGTCCCCTGACGAGGCTTCAGGTGGAGCACCTGGAGGAGACAGCGATTGAAATGTGGAGGGAGTGCATCAGAAGAGGGTTCCGGACGAGGGATGAGATCATGCCCCGTGTGAAGGAGCAGCTGATTGCGAACAGGCAGCTGAGCAATGCAGCAAATGGATACGGCGTCCTGAACGGGGAGCCCGAAGCCGTTGACTATTTCGAATACGGGAAGATCAACAAAGTGGGGCTGACCCATCTGATCCTCTTGACGGATGGGTTATTCCTTCCGGCAGAATCAATTCCCGAGGGAGAATCTTATTGGGAATTCATAGCGGGGAGTATCCTCCAAAAAGGAATCCAGACATATGCAGAGGACCTGATCGCACTCGAGGAACCAGATCCCCAATGCATCACCTACCCAAGATTCAAAAAAAGTGACGACAAAGCCGGCATCGTGATGGACTTTGGGAGAGGGACGGACCTCGATTTCTAGCGTGAAAACAAGGAATAGGAACAACAGGGAGGGACGGACCTTCTGTTTCAGAAAAACAGAGGTCCGTCCCTCCCTCGTCAGTAGGTAATTCCATAGAGTATATGTTAAAATTTAGTAGATTGGTAACGCGGGTAAAGGTGATTGCACGATAATGAAGCCGAAAAACGAAAAGAGGTCCGTCCCTCATGTTGAGGGACGGACCTCCAGTAAAATCAATCATCTTAGTTCCGGATCATATAGTCAAACGCGCCAAGTGCGGCGGTGGCTCCTGATCCCATTGAGATGATGATCTGGTTGTAGGCACTGTCTGTACAATCTCCTGCAGCAAATACGCCAGGGACGTTGGTAGCACCGTGTTTGTCCACGATGATTTCACCGAATTTCGTACGTTCTACAAGGTCGCCGAGCCAGTCTGTGTTTGGCACAAGACCGATTTGGACGAATACACCCTGTAGTTCGATGTGCTTCTCTTCAAGAGTTTCACGGTCTTTGTAAGTGATACCGTTCACTTTATCTGTACCTGTGATTTCCTGTGTTTGAGCGTTCGTGATCACGGTCACGTTCGGCAGGCTGTAAAGACGTTTCTGTAACACATCGTCGGCTTTCAGTTCAGAGTTGAACTCAAGGACCGTGACGTGCTTGACGATTCCTGCAAGGTCGATGGCTGCTTCGATACCGGAGTTTCCTCCGCCGATGACAGCGACATCTTTCCCTTCAAAGAGTGGTCCGTCACAGTGAGGGCAGTATGCCACTCCTTTGTTCTTGAACTTCTCTTCACCCGGGACATTGATGTTGCGCCAGCGTGCACCTGTCGAGATGATCAGGCTCTTACTCTTCAGGACTGCGCCGTTTTCAAGCTCAAGCTCGACAAGATCTTTCTTCTCGAGGCGTTTTGCGCGCTGAAGGTTCATGACATCGATGCCGTAATCCTTCACGTGCTCTTCAAGGCTCGCCACAAGTTTCGGACCTTCCGTCTGCTTCACGCTGATGAAGTTCTCGATGCTCATCGTGTCAAGGACCTGACCGCCGAAGCGTTCAGCAACGATTCCTGTACGGATTCCTTTACGTGCCGCATAAATCGCCGCACTGGATCCCGCAGGTCCGCCACCGACGACAAGGACGTCATACGGATCTTTGTCCGAAAGCTCATCCGCGCCGGGACCTTCCACGATTTTAGATAGAATTTCTTCTAACGTCGTACGACCGCCGTTGAAGAATTCCGCATTTAGGTAGACAGCAGGAACAGCCATGACGTTCTTCTGTTCCACTTCGTCCTTGAAGGCCGCTCCGTCGATCATCGTATGCGTGATGTTCGGGTTCAGCACACTCATGATGTTCAGTGCCTGCACGACGTCAGGACAGTTGTGACAGCTTAGGCTGACATACGTCTCGAAGTGGTGTTCACCTTTTACGCTCTTGATCTGGTCAATGACGCTTTGATCCACTTTCGGAGCTCTGCCGCTCACTTGAAGGAGGGCAAGGACCAGGGAAGTGAATTCATGTCCAAGAGGGATCCCGGCAAACGTAATACCGGTCTCCTCACCAGGACGATTCACGCTGAAGCTGGGTGTTCTTGTCAGTTCTGCTTTTTCCACTGAGATGCGGGATGACATGGAAGAGAGCTCCTCTACAAGAGCGAGCATTTCCTTCGACGTGTCATCGTCACCTGCACTGACTTTCAGGACGATGTCGCCTTCCATCATCTGCAGGTATTGATCTAATTGTGCTTTAATATCTGCTTCGAGCATGTTTAGCACTCCTTATAATTTACCAACTAAGTCAAGGCTTGGCTTAAGTGTTTCAGAACCTTCCTGCCATTTAGCCGGGCAAACTTCGCCTGGGTTGTTGCGCACATATTGTGCAGCCTTGATTTTGCTAACTAAGATATCTGCGTCACGGCCGATTCCGCCAGCGTTGATTTCAACTGCCTGGATGACGCCATCCGGGTCGATGATGAATGTTCCGCGGTCAGCAAGACCATCTTCTTCATTTAATACATCGAAACCGCGAGTGATGCGTTGTGACGGGTCACCGATCATTGCGTATTTGATTTTACCGATTTTTTCAGAGCTGTCGTGCCAGCCTTTATGTGTAAAGTGAGTGTCCGTAGAAACAGAATATACTTCTACGCCAAGCTCTTTAAGAGTTTCATAGTTATTTTGAAGGTCTTCAAGTTCTGTCGGGCATACAAATGTGAAGTCTGCAGGGTAGAAGCAGAAAATGCTCCATTGACCTTTCAGGCTTTCGTCTGTCACAGTGATGAACTCACCGTCTTTGAATGCTTCTGCTTTAAATGGTACGACTTGTGAACCGATTAATGACATAGTGTAAATTCCTCCTAGTAGTGGTATGTGATTGAGAATCATTAACAGATTGTAATAATTCTAATTCGATATTCATTATTATATATTTGCGTTTTTTTGTCAAGGGAAAAGATCGGGGTTTAGGAAAGGGAGGATTTTATGCTGAAAAAACTAGTCTTATTCGTGGTATTGGTCACATTGACTCCACTACATATCCTTGCAGCAGCATCATCTGTGATCCAGGAAAGGGAAGTGGGTGGGTATCGGTTCACCATGATAGGAGGGGAACACTCATTGATCTGGAAAATCGCTCATGAGGGACGGACCTCAACGATCTATCAAAATAAAGAAAATAAAGAAGATCTCGATCAATTTTATTCGTCAATGAGTGAGGCGGCAACTCACCGATTCACGCTCATTGCCTCGACCGGTTACTTTTTCATTGTCTGCATCACTACCTTGATTTTTTATATAAAACGGAAGCATATCCCCTTATCAGTCGGCATGATCATTGTTTGCCTGGCTTTTGGTGCATTGTACTTTTCGGTTACGTCGTTTTTAGAGATGCAGGATGCGATCAGGGATGTGGGGTATTATTATTTGAGGTTGGTGGGTGAATAGGTGGAGAAAGGGGGATGAGCTGTATGTAAAAGTGAATATCCAAACCAGCTTCATACATTCATGGGGAGAGAGTGAAATCTTTTTCCACCCTCACTCATACTCAACGCACAGCTCCTTCCTGAACCTCAAACTATCATTCCATTTCTCCAATCAACCTATCAAGATTAACCGTTTTAGGCATATGCAGACCCCCTTTTCTTATAAGGTAAGTATACCTATTTTCAAAAAAATTTAAAAAGTCGGTTGCAAAATGACACTCGTGTCGATATACTAAAAGTAAGAAAACGACACTAATGTCATTTTTAACAAAGGGGCGATGGGGAATGGAATCTTCTTTACGCAAAAATAAACCGTTCATCACACTGATGACGGCGCAGGCGATTTCGGGACTTGGGGATTGGTTGAGTATTGTGGCGATCATTACGCTGGTTGGGTTAAAATGGGAAGCAACACCGATGCAGATGTCGTTGATCATCTTGAGTCTGGCGCTGCCGATGGCCTTATTCGGACCGATCACGGGAACGATTGCGGACCGGATGGAGAGGAAAACGCTGATGGTGTTTTCCGATGTGGTAAGGGGAGTGCTGATTCTGCTCCTGACGCTGGCCACGAATGTGTGGATGGTGTACGGCTGTTTGTTCCTGACGGGGATTTTCTCCTCAGTGTTCATTCCGGCAAAGAATGGAAAGTTGAAGGAGCTTGTGGCAGATGAGAACATCAAGGGGGCCATGTCGCTTTCGTCCACCATCGATTCAGGCACGAAGGTCATCGGACCGCTCGTGAGCGGGATCCTGGTGTCCCTGATCGGAACGTACAACGTCTTCTATCTGGACTCGGCCACCTTCTTCCTGTCGGCGATCCTTATCTTCCTTTTGCCAAAAGCCGTGAAAGAAGTGAAAGTGGAAGAGGAGAAGAGGGACGGACCTTCTTTCAAAGAGGAGATCAAAGTCGGGTTCTCATTCATTAAAAAAAGCCGTTTCTTATTATATGGATTGTTTTTACTCGGGATCAGTTTGTTGATCCTGCAATTATCGGACTCTCAATTCATTGTCCTGCTGCGCCAGTTGACGGATGTCTCACCGAATCTCCTTGGGTATCTGGTGGCAAGTGCTGGTGTCGGAATGCTGATCACAGGGATTTATCTGTCGAAAAAGACAGATTATAACGCATTCGTCTATATGTGTATCGGGGTATTCGGAATAGGTATGGGATTTGCTTTGATGGGGATCCTGACACATTATGACCTGAGCCTGTCAAAGCTGTGGGTCCCGGTTCTCGGAATGATGGCAGGAGCATCTGCCGGCCTCGTCTTCATCCCATTCCAGGCAGCGACACAGGAGAAGACGCCGGTTCACATGACGGGCAGGGTCTTCGGTGTCGTCAACAGCACCACCACGACAGCCACGATCATCGGGCCGCTTGCAGGGGGAGCCCTTGCCACCGTGATTGGGATCATCCCGTCCTTCATCATCACCGGGTCATTATTGATCGTATTATTCTTCATATCCATTGCCGTAAAAAATAAAGTAGAGGAGGAGCCAGATGTCACCGAAAGTCAGTCAGGAGCACAAGGAGCAACGCCGCTCTAACTTACTAAAAGCCGCCCGGGAAGTCTTCAGCGAGCACGGCTATGAACATACGACCATGAAGCACGTCATGGAGCGGGCCGGTGTGAGCCGGGGCGGGTTGTACCAGTATTTTGAAAACAAAGAAGATCTCTTCGAGGCATTGATCGAGGGAGAGCAGGAGGAGGTCATCGAGGAAAGTATCCAGGCTATGTTGAAGCAGCAGGGGAGCTATTGGGATGTCCTCCTTATGAGCTTTCTCGGGGAGAGTAAACAGGCGACGAATGAAATGGATGCCCTCGCGCCTTCGAAGTTGGAATACTTCATTACGGGACGCAATGACGAAAGCAGGAAGGATCATGCCAGGAAACGATTTGCTGAGGCGTATCGAATGACCGCCAATATTATTGAAGAGGGCGTGAAAGCCGGGGAGTTCTCTCCACGCTTTGAACCAGAGGTGATCGCCAAAGCCATCATTTCGCATATCGACGGACTTGCGGTGGATCACGCCATCCTCGATTCCGACACGATTCAGCTGAAAGAGCAGACGGAGTTGTTGATCGCGTATGTGAAGTGGGGATTGGGTGTAGATGAGTAGAGAGAGTTCGCTGATATACGCTTCACGAAAATGCCAGGGAGACAGGTTCTCGTGGACCAATTTGGGTCACGGGACCTGTCCCCCTGGTTTTTTTCCTTTTCTTGATTTCCAGAACACGCCAATCGCCAATATAATCGGCAAAACAAATTGAATGGGGATATGAAGGTAGTAGGGAACAAGTTTCAAACCTACATATAGATGCTCGGCGATATCACCGCTTCGATGGAGGGAGAGGAGATAGACGGCCGCGACTAGCAGGAAGACGTGCCAATTTTTTTGTTTCACCTTGAACAGTTGGGTGAGGATGGCCCTTGCTGCATAAATGAATACGGATACCTTTATGAAGCCTCCTCCGATCAACAGCAGGTAGGTGAAGATTTCCAAATGCTCGATGACGCCTAAATACGTGATCAATTCCATGGCTTTCACGAAAGGAAAGTAATAGGTATTGGCGAAAGGGGCATGGAGGATGCCGATGATCAGTTCCATGGTGGTCATTACGACTATTCCGGCCAGGACGATGGGAATCCAAACGACTTTCTGCAGCTTCTCTTTTTGAGCAATAGAAGGGAGCAGAACAAGAAATACAACGAGTTCCCCGTAAGGAAAAGTCAATCCTGTGGGGAAGATCATCTTGCTGAGTGGCTTCCACCCTTGAGAAAAAAGAGGCAGGAGATACCTTGCCTGGAATTCTTCCGAGAAGAAACCGAGCAACCATAATAAAACCAGAATGATAAGGAAAAAGAAACTCATGATCAAAGCGCTTCGGGCAATCGCTTCTACCCCGAGCATGATACAATAGGCGGCGACAAGTATGAATGGAACCGCGGCAACCCAAGTGGGTGAGTCGGGATAGAGGATCTGGGTGGTGAAGAAGGCAAAATCATTCATAACTCTTGCTGCAATGTATAGGAAGTAGAAACTGAATACGACAGCAATGATCTTGGACAAAAAGGAACCGAACCCCATTTCCAAAAGGGGGATGAACTCCTTCCACCCACTCTTCTTCAACACAAAAAGATAAAAGTAGAACAAAAGGATGCCAAACCCCATTTCCATCGCTGTCCCCAAGATGCTGTCTTCCATTGCTGTAAAGTTCAACCCGACGACGATGGTGCTTCCGGTAAGGAAGAGAAGCATCATCGAACATAATTCAAGTGTGGAAATGGATATCTTATTCATGGTTCCGTCCTCCTCTTATCTTAATGTTTGATTTGGCCGAATCGTACGAATTGAACCTTGACATCCGTATTCACGTCCACCGACTCGAAAAATGTTTTTTCATTCCGTCTCTTTTTCCAGATCCCAGGTTCTTTACGATAAAGGGCATCTTTCAGGCCGAGCGCATCTGTCCCGTTTTCCTGAGATTTTTTGATAAGCGCCTCTATATTGAACTTAATCTCTTTTTCCAATTGGTTTTGGAGCGTTTTTCGTGAGGAAAGCTTGGTCATATCCTTCCCGCACGCGTTTTGTTCAAGGTCTCCCTCGACCTCCACTTTCACCTGAAAAGAAACGGGTTCTGTGTTTACCTTCAAGGAGGAAGCGGTATGGGTGGTGCTGATGGTGAACTCTTTATCTGAGTCCCCACACGGTGCAGAAATGTTTAATACCTGATCGATTCCTTTGATCAGGGCCAATGTATTGCTCTCCTCACTGGTGAAATAAAAATCCAGTTTTTCCTTTTTAAAAGCAGCAAATCCTTCAAGGGAAATATGGGCAGCAGGCGTGAAATCCTCTATATTTCCCTTTGTCATCCCATTTTCGACGTCTCCGTGGATCTCAACATAAGGGATGATGATGTCAGAAGTGTTGTCTGTTAAAATACTCTTGATCCGTTCCGATGAGGTATTCACCAGATTTCCCCATACGGCTTTCGAATTTTTCAGCATCGTATTCGTGTATAAGGCGGCCAGTTTTTGCTGAGGGGTGAACAATTTTAAAAATATTTCGGCACTTTCATCTTTAATGAGAATGGTGTTGATATTCGCAGGTATCCTCGGATTGCGAAGAAGAAAGTCCAACGTTTCACTCAACCCTTCCTCCTTCGCAAGCTTCTCGCTCAGGACAACCACTTGTAACGTATCAAGAATCGGCTCTTTCAACGTTTCTTTTCGGATCTTTTCGAGGGCTTCCGGTATTGATCTTCCCATTTGGGTATAGGTGAACCCTCCAGTCGGGTCCACAGAGTTTTTTTGATTAGCAGAGGGATTGAAGACTTGAAGGGTCACCACATATTCCCCATCCAATTGATCAACCCCGAGACCTGACACCAGTTCGACCTCATTTAAATCATTTGTGTTCATATATCCCACAATGATGGTTCCCATGAAAAGAAACAAAATGGTGATGAGACGTAATTTGGATAGATTCACGAGTCATTCTCCTTTTTAGGATCTTCTTCCATCGGTTCCTCTTTATGAAACTCAGGAATGGTCTTGTTGATCTCAGGGATGGGCTTCCGAATGAATACATCCTTCTCCACGTCCCGCCGTGTAAACGGAGAGATCGGAGCAAGATAGGGTACGGTGAAGGATCTCAAATAGCAAAGGTGCACCAAAAGCAACAATGTAAAGAGGGCGAGCCCGTATAATCCAAGCATGGCGCCGATCAAAATCAGGCTGAGCTTCAGAATTCTGACGGAATAGTTCATAATGGCGATCGGAATGAGACTGGAATAGATGAACGATACGCTGACAATTACTAAAGTAATGGGCTGTACAAGCTGGGCTTCTACCGAGGCCTGGCCGAAAACGATGGCACCGAACAGCGAAAGGGTGATGATCACGGCTTGTGGAAGCCGGGTGGTCCCTTCGAATATGGCATCCGTCAAAGTGACGACGATGAGCACTTCAATGACGGTCGGAAACGGGACGGATTCCTGTTGGGCCGTAAATCCGACCAATAACTTTACGGGTAACAGCCCTTTGTGAAAGGTCGTGAACGCCACATATAAAGCGGGAATGTAAAGCGCTACCCAAAAGAAGATAAAGCGAAGGGACCGTACATATTTCGTGGCTTCGCTTTGAATATAATAATCATCTGCCGACTGAAAGAACTGGATGAAGACAGCGGGGGCAATAAGTGCGAACGGACTTCCGTCCACCACGATGCACACACGTCCCTCCAGTACCTCGGCCACCGCCACATCGGGTCTGTCCGTATCCAAGACCAGGGGAAAGAGGGTTTTTGACTCCTTCGTCAAATACTCGGAAATGTAGTTGGAGCCAATCACCGAATCCATTGTGATGTTTTGCAGCTTTTGTTTGATATCCGATAATATATCTGGGTCGACCATATGATCCAAGTAGACAAGGGAAACAGACGTATTGGTGAGAGTACCATATGTTTCGGTTTCGACCTTCAGCGAAGGATTCTTGATATACTTTCGGATTAGACCCACATTTCCACTCCGGCTCTCCGTAAATCCCACATCCGGTCCCTGTACGGTCCGCTGTCCCTTGGGACTTGAAAGGGAGCGTTCCTCCCATTTGGACGTATCGGCGGCCAGTGCGTACCTCTCCCCTTCAAACAGGATAAGGGTGGCTCCATCCACCAGTTTGCCGATGATTTCGTCCATGTCCTTGACGATTTCTATGTCCGTAACCTGCATCACCTCATGCATCATGAAAGGGAAAAAGCGCTCCTTTTCCCCGGGAGGCTGTTTCTGTAATAAAGGTTCGATGATATGCTCCTGAATGGACGTCGCATCCACAATGTTCTCTATGTAAAGGAGGCAGGCAGAAAGATGGTCACCGGGTAACGTCAAGTACCGGGTCTTGACATCCGAGCTTTCCCCAAAGGAGGCAAGAAGCTCTGAGACTCTTTCTTTCAACGTGCCGGATTCGTTCGTATTCATTGCGCTCACCCTTTTGGTTATGTCAATAAGATAGTATGCGCTGATTGAGGGGGTATCATTCAAAAGGGGAAGGGGACAGGGCCAGGGCCAGGGGGACAGGTACCTTGGACCAATCGGGTCATGGTACCTGTCCCCCTGGTCCACTTTTTTTCTGCATGCCTTCCAATGAATAAGGAATAATAGTAGCGACAAGTAACCAGGAGGTAAGATGATGACCAATGCATTTGAAGCGATTTCAGCTATGATGAAAACGTTTGTGGATGAAGCGCCCAAACCCCCTCTTCATGTCGGTGAAGTAATGGACCTTTGGACCGCATTCACGGCTTTTCATGAAGCCCACGCCCTCTATCAGATTGGACTGAACACGACGACGGACAAGGATATGCAGCATGTGCTGCAGAACGCATTGGATGGGAGTATATCCGATACGAAGAAAATAGAGAAACTCCTGTTAAAGGAAGGCGTCCCTCTGCCTCTGGTCAATCCCAAAAAGCCGCTGTCAGAACCAGACGCCGTACCGGAAGGGGTCAAGCTGAAGGATGACGAGATTGCCAATCTGATATCAGCCAAAGTGGCGGCATCCATCACCTTTTGTGCCCAGGCAATGTCCAAGACGGTCCGGACCGATGTCGGGCTGATGTTCTTTTCCATTCAAATCAACCTGATGAAATTCGCTGCACCGTTAAAAAATTTAATGATCTCAAGGGGTTGGCTCAGGATCCCGCCGAAATATAACCCTCCCGGTGCGCCTGACAGGGAGTAGATCAAAACTCAATATTTCTAGGAAGCTGGAAGTTTGTCCGGAAGTGGATAAGCTTCTTTTTTATGAAAAGATTTATCTAAAGGTTATTTAAAAGCCATCCAGTTCAACCCAATAAAAACCATAAAATATCAAACTATTCATACAATTCAGTGAAGTAGCGGTTTTATAACTTGGCATAGAACTTGCAATGTATTCATTGAATCCCAACAAAAGGAGGACGATTGTGTGAAGAAATGGATGGTTGGTTTGGTGGTTGCTGTGTTATGGGGAGTTACGTTGACTGCCGCAGGTGCTGCCCGGAGCAGCTACACGTATTATCCTTATGGAGATGAAGGGGACGTCACGGCTGCAACGACCTATGGAGTGAATTTGATGGGTGGATCGACGGATGTGGATGAAGCGATGAGATGGATGGCGGAGAAGGCGAACGGGGGAGACTTCGTTATACTTAGAACATCAGGCAGTGACGGGTATAATCAGTATTTGTATGATCTGGCCGCTGACAATCAGTCACCTTTGAATTCCGTCGAGACCATTCTATTAAAAAGTCGGAATGCCGCCTATGAAAATGTTGTGCTGGATAAAGTGAAGAACGCCGAAGCGGTTTTCTTCGCTGGTGGAGATCAGTTTCTTTATGTGGACTATATTGAAGGAACGCCGCTTGAGGATGTCTTGAACTCACGGATTCAAAAAGGGATCCCGATCGGCGGGACTTCAGCGGGACTGGCCATTCAAGGGGACTTTGTATATGACGCTCAGAATGGAACCGTCTATTCGGACGAAGCGTTGGCAGATCCTTACAACCGCTATATGACGTTCTCAAGGAACTTCCTCGAAAACCGATACCTGGCTAACACGATCACGGACAGTCACTTCGAGCAGCGGGACAGGATGGGGCGTCTCGTAGGCTTCTTATCACGTAATCTTCTCGACGGATGGACCACAGAGGCGAAGGGGATTGCCGTGAATGAGCAGACGGCTCTCTTAATCGAAGCGGATGGATCGGCACGGGTCGCCGTTCAACCGGGGGGAACCAATCAATCGGTGTACCTGGCGAAGGCTACCTCACAGCCGAGCAATGTCTCGCCTCTATCCATCAGCAACGTGAATGTCATCAAGCTGGAGAATGGTGACACGATTGATATGACGGATTGGGCCAATCATACTGGTTTCTCCTATCAATTAGATGCAGTCAATGGGGTGTTGCGTTCATCCAGCGGATCGATTTATGGGAACTAGATAGATGAGGGACGGACCTTCGGTGGTCCGTCCCTCATCTTTTTCGTTTAGGGGAAAATGCGAAAAACGTGCAGACAGAGCCAGGGTTGCCCCATGGCACTGTCTGTACACCTACTTTTTATATCCAGAAATGCCATACATCAGTGTCCTCAGGATGATTTCATGATTTTTCCTGCTTTCCTGATCACTAAAGAGAATGCTTTGTCCGGAGGAAATATCTTTTCGATACAGCTCGATGATTTTCATGATGAGGTCATTCGGTACATCGGGTGAGATGGTTCCTTCTGTTTTGGCATCATTGATAAAGGTAGTAATCATTTCATAGGTCTTATTGATGAATTCCGTTTCAATCAGTTCTTTCATTTGTGGATCATTCATGATAAATGAAATGAAATCGGGATGAAATTGACTCAATAATTCATTCTTCGTAAAAATAAGTGCTGCCAGTTTCTCTTCTGTGGAATCATCCGATTGAGTGATTTGATCGGCTGCATGTAGTTGTTCGGACAAAACAGTTCGGACCACTTCCACAATCAGACCTTCTTTACTGCCGAAGTAGTTGTAAATGGTCACCACCGAAACCTGTGCCTGTCCGGCAATTTCCCGAATAGAAACCTTGCTTGGGGAGAATGATTTAAATAAGACGAGAGCTGATTGGATAATCAGTTCTCTTTTTTTATCTGTGCGTACTTTAAACCCGTCCATTGCTTCACCTCTGAAAAAATTATAACAAAATGTTGATTTTGTTTCAAAATATTATTATAATCATTTTGTACCAAATGAAACAAAAATATAAAAATGTTTCAAAATTAGGAGTGGATATCATGATTGCGATAGAAGCAAAAGGACTGACCTATTCGTATGATGGGAAGTCAAACGCGGTGGATCAATTAACCTTTCAGGTGAAAAAAGGAGAAGTGTTCGGCTTTTTAGGTCCGAGTGGAGCAGGGAAGTCAACGACGATCAGGCTGTTGACCAAGCTGATTGCCCCGCCACCGGGAAAGGTCTTTATTCTTGGGCAGGATATGTCCAAAGCGAATCACTCGTTTTATAAAAAAATTGGGATCGCTTTTGAAAATGATGTCTTATACCCAACCTTGACGGGATATGAAAATCTCATTTTCCACGCTAAATTGTATGGCACAGGAGAAACCGAAGTGAATGACATCCTGAAGAAAATGGACCTGTACAAGTCCAAGGATAAGAAAGCGGGGGAGTATTCCAAAGGGATGAAAACCAGGCTCGTTCTGGCCAGGGCCCTTGTCACCAATCCGGAGGTCCTGTTCATGGATGAGCCGACGTCGGGAATGGACCCGGAAATCGCGGCCTATGTCAGGGAAGTCATCCGCAAGATGAACCAAAAGGGTACGACCATGTTCCTGACCACACATGATATGAATGAAGCGGAAAAGCTATGTGACCGCATCGCATTTTTCAATAACGGGAAGATTGTAGAGTTAGATACTCCTGAAAGCTATAAGAAACGATTTGGTGAAAAAACGGTCACAATCGAACAGAAAGGGAAGAAGCATACCTTTACCCAGGACGGTGATCTCTCTAACCTACTTGAAATGATCGGAAAGAAAGAATTCGAGAGTATCCATACCCAGGAAGCGAGCCTGGAAGAGATCTTCATCAAGGTCGTGGGTCGGGGACTGAAGGGGGAAGCGTAATGTTGAAAATGGAATACCTGAAGCTGATCCGGAACAATGTGGTAGCCCTGATCTTCGGATATATCCTGATCATGTCGATCGGGATCAATGTTCTGTCTTATGGATTTCAGGATGTTGACTGGGTAGACCGCTGGCTGCCGATTTTAACGATTTTCTATATTGTGATTCTCATCGACCTCTTATTCTGGATGGCAGCCATGCAGATTTCAGAGGACATGGAGACAAATATGATACAGGTCATGAGAACAAGCCGGAATATCATCCAGTACTTCTTGAGTAAGCATATTCTGTTGATGCTCATCATTCTGATCTCTGCCTTTCTTTCTGTGATTCCTGCGGCTACCCAGATCGGATTTGTCCTGCAGTTTTTATATGTGACGTTCATCCTTTCCCTCTTTATGATCGCAAGCGGAGTATTACTTGCGATGATCGTAAAGAAACAAAGTGTCGTCATGCTTGCGGGAAGTGTTGTCACCGGATTTATCTTTGCCGTGATGGTCAGACTCGTCTTTCCGTTGTGGAATATCCAGCCTGTCCCTTTCAACCCGTTTGAACCGTTCATACAGGCGTACTATAACCTGTATCTGCCGGATGGCCCCGGGATAGAATCTTATGCGGGATTAACGGTTCTGGCGGTTGCATTTTATGCGGTAAGTCTCTTTATATTTAAAAAGGTCACTTTTGACAGGGGGTTTAGACTATGAAGATGGGGCTACCCACGTTTGTAAAAAAAGATTTCATCCTGGCCAGACGCAATATCCTGATCTGGTTAATCATTCTCTTTCCCATCATCACAGCCTTTGGAGCGTCAGGAATCACCGATACGTATTCGGATACCCCAAAGATGGTGGTACTGAAAGGAGAGCAGCACGACCTTCCTGAAGAAGTGAAAGTCCTGGTCGCCGATTCCAAAGAGCAAATGAAGGATTGGGTGTTTGATCTCGATGCGAAGATCGGTTTGACAGATGGGGGACTGGTAACGGATGGTCGGGAGCCGAAAGAAGCGATAGAAAAAGCCGAACAGATGCTGAAAGGAGAACCGGTTCAAATCGGAAACCTAAGCGAGGATTTGTTCGAAAAAGTATATGCGTTCAACTTATATGGAGCTTTCCTTTTCTTTGGAATCATTATTCTTTTCAGTTTAGTTGAAGAACGGAAAAACAAAACAACGGACCTTCAACATGTCCAGCCGGTCCATCCGGTCATTCCGATTCTTTCCAAAGTGGTGATCGCCTCCTTGATCACGGTAATGGATTTTGCCATTTGCAGTTACCTATTGCATGTCCCGTTCCGATTGGGTCCTGTATTGCTGATCATCACCATCGGAATCCTTCTGGGAACCGTGCTTGGGATGGCCATGGCGTTTTATGCTTCCACTGAAACCCAGGCTCTCGCTATATTAAAGCCTGTTACGCTAGTCTTTTTAATGAGCATACCTGGATTAGGATTTTTCCTTGGAGGTATCATGCATAATGTGGCCATGGCCGATCCGTTCTATTGGCTTCTCAGATTGATTCACGGTCTTTATACAAATGAAATGAATACAACGTATGTGTATTTGAGTCTCATTCTTTCCCTAGTGGCACTTTCCCTGATTGCCTTGAACTGGCATCGCACGCCTTATGGGGTCAAGAAGTATCATAAGACATCGTCATGACAAGCTCTATGTGAGAAAGAGCCAGGCTCCCCCTGGCTCTTTCGTGTGAATTCAAACAGACCCTTGTTTAAAAAACTCATACCAACCCTGAATTTCTTTCTCTTCACGCACTTTCAATTCCAGTAAAATCTCTCGTGTAAACTCAAGCGCAGCCGTCCCATTCGCGGTTATGAGACCCTTTTCACGAACGGCTGGTTGGGCTATGTAATATTCCTCACCGCGATAATCCGGTGCTCCTTCTTTTAGATAAGGAAGCGAATTTCCCGTATGCTTATGGTGGTCAAGGAATCCGTGGATGCCAAGGAATGTCGTGGCATCACAAATGGCTGCAACCGGGATGTTCTGGTCGAAACAGTTTTGTACAAGGCTCTTTATCTGCTGATTCTTTTCTTCACGCCATGTAGTTCCGCCGGGCATGATTAACATACTGAACGTGTCCGGCACGTCATCCATGCTGTAATCGGGAAGGACTCTCAACCCGCCCATGGAAACCTTGGGCTCTTTGTCGAGGGCCACGGTCTGGACCTGAAAACCTCTGGACGGTATGTTCAACTCTGCCGTGACGTAGCTTGCTTCCCAATCGGCGAAGCCGTCTGTTAAAAAGACCAACACTTTTTTCATATGTATCTCCTCCTTGTTACATTTTACCATATGGGTTGGGAGTAGGAGGGAGAGAGTTTGGTGAAAATGGAGTTCGCTGATAACATTCGTTTTTTCGCTGAAAATATCCTGATTTGTCTGAGAAACGATTCTTCAGCCAGGTATTTCACATAAAAAGGCCCTTGGGACTGTTACCCCGGATCAATCTGGGCCACGGTACCTGTCCCCCTGGTTTTTTCACATGAAAACGCATACCCGCAACCCCATCCGGACACCCTTAGGACATATGTCCTTTCACAAAAAACCAACCTCCTATTTAATAGAACAAAGAATAGGAGGATGAACGATGAAAGGTGCTATATTTGCTCTGTTTGGAGGACTTTGCATCACGATGCAGGGGATCTTCAATGCACGGATGAGTGACGCGATCGGCGGGTGGCATACGACTTCGATGGTTCATATCGTAGCCTTCGCGATCTCGATGACCATATATATGAACGTACGAGATGGAAAAGAGAAGAGCTTCAGGCAGGTGCCGTTCCTATACTTGATCGGGGGTTCCTTCGGTGTGATCGTCGTGTTCTCGGAACTGACGGCGATTCATATGATCGGACCGGCAGCGGCGATCGCGATCCTGCTTGTCGCACAGATCGGCACGGCCTTCCTCATAGAATCACGGGGCTGGTTCGGGGAAAAGAAGATCCCGGTGACGCTGCGGCAGGCAGTCGGGCTTACCATGATGCTTGCAGGAGTCATCCTGTTCCAATTGTAAAAAAAGGAGTAAGACGATGAAAGAAATCCAAGGTGCCAAGCCAGACCACTATATCAATCAATTCGAGCTGGACGATTTATTTCCGGCCGAATTTAGAACGTCTATCAAGATGTACTCATTTGATAAGGGAGACGTCTTATTTTCCACAGGGGAAGAGCTCGACGAACTGTACTTCCTCATGGAAGGGAAAATCAAGATCTTTACCCATACACCTGAAGGGAAGCTCTTGATCAACCGGTTCAAGCGGCCCCTTGCCGTGATCGGGGATGTGGAATATGCGAAGGGGACAGCGGTCATCAACTCGGTGGAGGCCGTGACGGCTGGGGTGTTCCTGTCGGTTCCATTCAACGATTTGGCAAGACTTGAAAAGGAGCATCCGGCCATCATCCGATTCTTGTTCGATACGATGGCCCATAAATTTTACACGGAATCCCACATCACCAGCATGCACATGCTGTATCCCGTCGAAGTGAGGCTCGCAAGCTACTTGCTGTCCATATCCGAAGCGGGAGAGGGGACCATGTTCCATCAGGAAATGCACACGTCAAGCCTCATGGAACTCGCCGAATGGATCGGCACGAGCTACCGTCACCTGAACCGCGTCCTGAAGAAGATGTCAACGGATGACCTCATCGAACGGGTCAATGGCTCCATCACCATCAAAGATCTGGAAAAACTCAGCATCCTTGCGAAAGGAAATATATATGAATAGGGAGGGTTTCATATGATCGGAATTGGACTCGCCATCATGGCAGGAATCTTGATCAGTCTGCAAAACGTATTCAACGCACGGGTCAGTGAGAAAACGGGACCATGGGCGACAACGAGCCTCGTCCTTGGACTTGGTCTTGTCTGTTCACTGCCGGTTTTTTATAGTATGGAAGATAAGAGTCTGTTTGATTTTAGCGGCGTCAATCCCGTCTTTCTTTTCAGCGGGGTTTTCGGTGTGGGAATTGTGTTCTTCCTGATGAGGGGCGTCACGTTGATCGGCCCGGCTTATGCGATATCGATCGCACTTATTTCGCAGATCACGATTGCGTTCATCGTCAATACAGGAGGATGGTTTGGGTTTGAACCGTCTGTGTTATCCTGGGAGAAGCTTCTTGGGATTGCGCTTCTGATAGGTGGAGTGCTTGTGTATAAGTTGGAGAAGCGGACGGGAGTGAAAGAGGAAGAAGTACGGGAGAGTATCGGGGCGTGATGCCCGGTCACATAGGAAAAACGCCTGTCCCTTGTGGGGAGCAGGCGTTTTTTTGATGACGGTTAGGAGAACTAAGGTGAAATAAGCGGAGATTTTCCGGTTAAATGTAGGATGGAAGTTGTTTTGGTGGTGAATAAGCGGAGTTATTCCGCTTACACCTCGAAAAAACACCTATATTTGTATTTTTTGAGTAAATAGGCGGAATCTTTCCGTCTATTTGAGCCTTTTTAACGATACATTACTAATTAAGCGGAGATATTCCGGTTATCTATCAGGTCTGGTGCTTTAACCAATACTCCCCACGCATAAGTGAGGCACCCTTTTTAAGAATGCCACTTCCCGATTTCTTCCCCCATTTTCACCGGTCCTTTTTCCCGGGTGAAGCTGAACTTCCCTTTCGGCACACAAAGAACGACCGTCGACCCGAATGAGAAGTACCCGTAAGGATCTCCCCGGTGAACAACGTCACTCATATTCGTCCTTACAATCGAATTCACATTCAACGCCCCGACCATGACGTGTGCTAGAGGGGACCCTGCCACATCAAACCGGGAAACAAGCCGGTAATTCCGTGTGAGTGGACGCAACCCGTGGGTGAGTCCGAGTTCGTTCACGGGATCGGCGTGTTTACCGAGGGTGAAGACTTCCTCAACGGTCCCATCGATTGGCACGTGTACCCGGTGATAATCAGTTGGGCTTAAGTAGAAAATAAGCACTTTTCCACCGGCGTAGGGTGCTGCTTTCTCTGACGATCCCAACAGTTCTTCCACCGTATAGTTCTGCCCTTTGACCATGAATGTACTTTCCGGGGTCAAGTCGTCGACAACGGATAGAAAACCGTCGCACGGGCTGACGAATGCATCAGGTGAGTCGGCGATGGGACGGGCATCCTGCTTCAGTTCCCGCGTGAAAATGTCATGAAGGGTTCCGTACTCCCTGAGTTCCCGGGTCGCTTCCTCCATGTTCAGCTTATAGACTTTGGCAAAAGAGGCGATGAACGGTTTGCTCACCTTCGATTGGGCGAACTTCCGTAATCCTTTTGCGAGGATGGGGTGGCCGTTCAGTTCGAATATTTTTCGGTAAAATTTTGTCCTGATCATGTGTGGTCACGTCCTTTGGGTTCTGGGATAAGCATTTGGATGAGGGAAATCTTTTCGTTTTCATCCGTGGGTCTGTTCGATTTGAATTTACTCAGGAGCTCATTCATGCCTTCAGTCAACTCCTTGAGCTCCTCGGGTGTCAGGTAAAGGTCCAGCTGGCTATATCCGAAGTAATCCCGGGCAATATCCGGATCGTTCAAAAGATAGCTCCTGGCCTGTCCGGTCACCGAGGATAGGAAGGTCATGAACAGTTTTAGGTGTTCTTCGCCTGACAGCTGCTGCAAATCTTCAACCGTCATATAGGGGCTGTCTTCCTGCAAGGCATAGGTCTTTTCGACGGCTCCCCTGATTTTCCGTTCGTCTATAATGTGAATGATCTTGTTTTTCGTTAAGCGATTCAAGTGACGGTAAAGGGTGGCCTGTGGGACATCCGTCATCCATTCCTTCAGCTCATGAACCGTCGCTGCCCCCTTGGAGAGATGCTGTATGATGCGCATCCGGACCGGGTGAAGGAATAGGTCGGTATCTATTTGGGTCATTCGATTACATCCTTTTGTTATTGTTATCGATATTGATAATAATGGAGGGAGGGGGATTTGTCAATGGAATGTTGGGGACGTGGATGCAGGATGAAAAAAAGCCCCTTCCATCAAGGAAGAGGCCTGTTATACATTATCTTAAATCAAACCGGTCTGCATCCATCACCTTCACCCAAGCGGCAACAAAGTCACGGACGAATTTTTCTTGATTATCATCCTGTGCGTATACTTCAGCCAGTGCGCGAAGCACGGAGTTCGAACCGAACAAGAGGTCAAAGCGCGTAGCCGTTTTCACGACTTCACCCGTTTTACGGTCGCGGCCTTCATACTGATTGAAGGCGGCCGGTTTCCATTCGATGTTCATATCCAGCAGGTTGACGAAGAAGTCGTTCGTCAATGCACCGACCCGGTCCGTAAAGACGCCGTGTTTCGAATCGCCGTGGTTGGCACCTAGTGAACGCAAGCCACCAATCAGGACGGTCATTTCAGGTGCAGTCAAACCAAGAAGCTGTGATTTATCCACAAGCATCTCTTCCGGGCTGACGGCGTATTCCTGCTTCTGGTAGTTGCGGAATCCGTCTGACACGGGCTCCAGTACGCCGAAGTTTTCAGCATCGGTTTGCTCGGCCGTTGCATCGCCTCGGCCAGGTGAGAATGGAACGGTTACGTCGAAGCCGGCGTCACGTGCTGCTTTTTCGACGCCTGCGTTTCCGCCTAACACGATCAGATCAGCCAGGCTCACTTTTTTATCCAGCTTGCTTTGAAGGTCTTCGTAGACGCCGAGAACCTTCTCAAGCTGAGCCGGTTCGTTCACTTCCCAGTCCTTCTGAGGAGCTAAGCGGATGCGTGCACCGTTCGCCCCGCCGCGCATATCGGAACCGCGGTAGGTGCTGGCGGATGCCCAGGCGGTTTTGACAAGTTCGCTCACCGTTAAGCCTGTGTCCAGGATTTGTTGTTTCAGCGAAGCCACTTCACTATCTGACAAGTCATAATTCACTGCCGGAACCGGATCCTGCCAGATCAATTCTTCGTCCGGTACCTCTGGACCCCAGTATCTTGCTTTCGGTCCCATGTCGCGGTGAAGAAGCTTGAACCAGGCACGGGAGAAGGCGTCAGCGAATTCTTCGGGATTTTCATAAAAATGACGGGAAATCTTCTCGTAATCCGGATCCATGCGGAGCGCCATGTCGGCCGTCGTCATCATCGTTTTCACTTTGATGCTTGGATCTTCGGCATCTGGTGCCATATGTTCCTCAGTCATGCCGACCGGTGTCCATTGGAAAGCTCCGGCTGCGCTCTTCGTTTTCTCCCACTCATATCCAAATAGAAGATCGAAGTAGCCGTTATCCCATTTCGTCGGGTTCGTCGTCCAGGCACCGTCGACACCACTTGAAATCGTATCGCGGCCTTTTCCGCTGCCATATGAGCTGATCCAGCCGAGTCCTTGGTTTTCGATGTCTGCCGCTTCGGGATCATCGCCGACAAGCTCAGCGTCACCGGCTCCGTGGGCTTTACCGAATGTGTGACCACCGGCAATGAGGGCGACGGTTTCATAATCGTTCATCCCCATGCGTCCGAATGTGTCGCGGATATCACGGGCACTTCCGAGTGGATCCGGTTCGCCGTTCGGGCCTTCCGGGTTGACGTAGATGAGTCCCATCTGCACGGCAGCAAGTGGATTCTCAAGCTCACGGTCGCCTGAGTAGCGGTTGTCTGCGAGCCATTCCTTCTCGTTGCCCCAATACACATCTTCTTCCGGATGCCAGATGTCTTCGCGTCCTGCACCGAATCCGAATGTTTTCAAGCCCATGGATTCAAGGGCGACGTTACCTGTCAGTACGAGAAGGTCAGCCCATGAAATCTTGTTGCCGTACTTTTGTTTGATCGGCCAAAGAAGGCGGCGGGCTTTATCAAGGTTGACGTTATCCGGCCAGCTGTTCAGCGGAGCAAAGCGCTGTGCACCTGACGAACCGCCTCCGCGTCCGTCGGTTTCACGGTATGTACCTGCCGCGTGCCAGGACATACGGATGAAGAAGGGACCGTAGTGACCGTAGTCGGCAGGCCACCAATCCTGGCTGTCTGTCATCAGGTTATGAAGATCCTGCTTCAAAGCATCGTAATCAAGTTTTGAGAACTCTTCTTTATAGTTGAAGTCTTCTCCCATGGGGTTCGATTTCCGGTCGTGCTGGCGAAGGATGCTGAGGTTGAGCATGTTCGGCCACCACTCTTTGTTCGTCGTTCCTCCAGGGGCTGTCGTAGTCGTGATGGCACTATCCTTGTGATGAGTGAACGGACATTCCCCCGATGCGGCGGAGTGATCCTTTTGATCAGGGCGATTCTCTTTTTCCATTACGATTCACCTTCCTGTTTTAAAAAATAGGGTGAAGCAACTACCACTTTAATAGTGTGATAATTATAATAATTCTTAATTATCATTATAAAAGATTGGAATGGTTATTGAAAGCGTGAAGCTTCTCGGAATGGTGAATTTTAACATAGTGTTAATAAAACGGGATGAGGGATGGAATCCCCATTTTCAAAAAATGGGGTGGGTGATAAGCAGAGGGATGAGCTGATAGGCTATGTGGGTTCTTACTTGTTTGCCTTTCTCTTTTTGATCACACCATAGGCCGTTTCCATGAAAAAGAGGAATAGGAGGAAAAAGAGGACGAATAATTCGGCTACTTCCATGACTCGAAAGGGACTGACGGCATTATGCCAGGCGTCTGACAGGTCAAAGCCCTGGAGAATATCGAGGCCGAGAGAAAAGGCCATTAAACATCCCATCATTAATAGTGTTATACCCATGATTTTCATGCAGATCACACTCCTCCTCTTAGGTTCTTCTCTAACATGCCGGTTCATGCGGCCCTTGCTCTTGTTAAAAATTACATAAAAACACCTCTTATGGTTAAAGTAATAAAAAATAAAAGAAGGGTGCCTGAATCTATGCCTTCGTTCTTTAAAGGTCGAAAACCAAAGAAGAACCAACAACCGGAACCTGAAAATCAATCTGATGATGTGTCAGATGAATATATACAAGCTTCATTGTCTGCCAACCTCGATATCATCCGCAAAAAAACAGGAAATAGTTCAGACGTAATCGTTCGTCAATTGAAGATGGGGGAGAATTCCGACCTTCAAACGGCGCTTGTCTATGTCGAAGGTTTGGTGGACAATCAATCGATTCAGGAGTTCTTGCTGCAGTCGATGATGAAGGATGATCATAAAAAACAAGTGAACGAGAGTGATGCACTGGATCTGATCTCCGATGACATGATGACGGTTGGGAAGGTGTCCTCTTTCGATAGATGGGAGGACTTGTTTTCATCCTTGATGGAAGGGGATACCATTGTCCTTGTGGATGGGATCGGGAAGGCATTGAGTGCTTGCACGAAAGGCGGGGAAAAGCGTGCCATCTCTGAATCGACGACGCAAATGGTGGTCCGTGGCCCAAAAGGGGCGTTTACAGAGTCGCTTGAAACCAATACATCGATGATCCGCCGCATCATCAAGACGCCTGATTTATGGATGGAGTCCTTGAAGGTAGGTCGTGTGACCAAGACCGATGTCACCCTTATGTACATACACGGCGTTGCCAATGATGAAGTGGTGAAAGAGATCCGCCAGCGGATAAACAAAATCGACATCGACAGCATTTTGGAATCAGGCTATATCGAGCAATTGATTGAAGATCAAACCTTGACGCCGTTTCCAACGATTTTTAATACCGAACGACCCGATGTCGTGGCAGGGAATCTGTTTGAGGGACGGGTGGCCATTTTCGTTGATGGAACCCCTTTTGTCCTGATTGCGCCTGCGTTGTTCATCCAATTTTTCCAATCGGCTGAAGACTACTACGCCCGTTTCGACATTGCGACATCCATCCGCCTGCTGCGCGTTTTGATGTTCACGATTTCGCTGATTGCGCCGGCCACCTTTGTGGCGGTGACCACCTTCCATCAGGAAATGGTGCCCACCACGCTCATCGTGGCCATTGCCGCTCAGAGGGAATCGGTTCCATTTCCGGCGTTTGTGGAAGCCCTGCTGATGGAAATTACGTTTGAAATCCTGCGTGAAGCGGGGATTCGCTTGCCGAAAGCCATCGGTTCCGCCGTCTCGATTGTCGGTGCCCTTGTCATCGGTCAAGCAGCGGTTCAAGCGAGCATTGTGTCCCCGGCGATGGTCATTATCGTCTCGATCACCGCGATTGCGAGTTTTGCCACCCCTTCTTTTGACATGGCCATTTCTGCACGGTTAATCCGGTTTTTGTTCATGATCGGGGCAGCCACATTCGGCTTTTACGGCATCATCCTGATTTTTCTGATGATGGTGGTCCATTTATGCAGCCTGCGATCTTTCGGTGTACCTTATATGGCGCCGTTTGCTCCTTTTATACCGGTTAATAATAAGGATACATTTGTGCGATTACCATGGTGGACGCTCAGACAACGGCCGCGCTTGATCAGCGCCAATACGGTGAGGGAAGGGTCGAACCAGGGTCCAAAGACTCCTGCCTCCCGTTCGATGGTGAATGGGGTTGGGAAAGAAGGTGGCAGCAATGAATCGTAACGCGACGTTTTTCCTCATCATGATCACGATGACCCTTCTCCTATCGGGTTGCTGGAGCAAGAAGGAATTAACGGATCTTGCCATCGTGGCGGCACTCGGAGTCGATAAAACCGAAGACGGAAAATATCTCATGACCCTGCAGATCATCAATCCCGGGAACGTGGCCGGGGGGATGCGTGGAGGCGGTGGAGGGACGCAAAGCCCGCCTGTTACGATCTATTCCTCTACAGGGGATAATTTAGTAGAGGCAAGCAGGCGCGCCTCATCCAAGATTTCACGGAGATTGTATTATGCTCATGCCAACCTGGTGGTGGTGGGCGAGGACCTTGCCAGGGAAGAAGGGGTAGAGACTATCATTGATGCCATCGACCGGGATCATGAGTTCCGGATCACGACCACCATGGTGATCGCCAATCAATCAACGGCAGAGGATCTCTTGAGGGCCCTTACCCCCGTTGATAAAATTCCAGCGAATAAGGTGCTGAAAACGTTGGAATTTTCCCAGAAGAAATGGGGGAAGAGCATTAAGACGTCGATCCAGGACGTGATGAAGGGACTGCAAACATCTGATGGATCAACCGTTGTGTCCGGGTTTCGCCTGATCGGTGACCCGAAGCACGCCAGTCAGTTGGAGAACATTCAGGAAAGTGAGCCTGAATCGACCCTTGAATCCAGTGGAATCGCCATATTGAAAAAGGGGAAATTAGTGGACTGGTCGTATGATCAAAAGGCAAGAGGAACCGTGTGGATCATGGATGAGATTTCAGGCACAGTCATCAGTATTGATTGGAAAGGGAAAAAAGACGCCATCGCCTATCAAACAGACCGCCAAAAAACAAAGGTGTCCGGAAAAATGAAGGATGGAAAGCCTCATATCTCCATCCGGACACGGGTGGAAGGGACGATAGGTGAAATGGAAGTGCCGGTCGACATCACAGATGGGGAAATCATGACCCGGATGGAAAAAAGAGTGGAGAAAGAGGTTAAGGAAGAAATCAAACAAGCGATCGAACAAGCTCAAACCAATCACGCCGATGTCTTTGACTTTGACGAAACGATCCGCCGATCAAGCCCGGGTGATTGGAAAAAGCTGCAAGCGATGTGGAACGATGTGTATTTTCCGGAATTAAAGGTCGATATTACAGTGGAAGCCTACATCCGCCGGGCCGGCCTCCGGAATAAATCGTTTCTTTCCAGTGTAGAAGACGAGTGAGGAAAAGGAGGGACCCGTAACGTGGAAAAGGCCAAAATTAGTGCCATTCAGCTCTTTGTCTTAATGGTTTTGTTTGAACTGGGGAGTGCTTTACTGGTCCCTCTTGCGATAGATGCCAAACAGGATGCGTGGCTGGCGATTCTCATCGGGATGCTGGTCAGCTTCGTTCTTTTGCTCGTGTATCACAAACTGTATTGGTACTATCCCGATCTGCTGCCAACAGAATACATGCAGAAGATTCTCGGGAAAGCAGCCGGAACTCTGCTTGCTTTCATTTACCTTTTTTACTTTATGTATGATGCTTCAAGGGTTCTGCGCGATTTTGGTGAAATGCTCCTGACCTTTGCATATCCCGAAACACCTTTATTCATTGCCAATGCCCTGTTGATGCTGGTCATTATCTATACGGTACGAAAAGGAGTCGAGGTCATTGCCCGATCCGGAGAACTGCTTTTTATGCTCATGTTTCTCCTGTCGGTCGTTGGGTTTATCTTGATCGTCGTGTCGGGTCTCATCGATTTCACCAACCTGCAACCGGTTCTGGAGGAAGGGCTTGCCCCTGTCCTGAAAGTGGTGTTTACCCAAACCCTGTACTTTCCTTTTACAGAAGCCATTGTCATCACGATGATTTTGCCGTATTTGAATAATCCCAAGAAGGCAAAACTAACGATGATTTGTGCAACGGGGTTGAGCGGGATCAATTTGATTCTGACGATGCTCATTAATATCAGTGTACTTGGTGTGGATCTGACTGCCCGTTCACAATTTCCCCTCCTCAGCACGGTTCAGTCGATCCAGGTGGCCGACTTCCTTGAACGCCTGGATGTCTTTTTTATGCTTGGCCTGGTGATCGGGATCTTTTTAAAGATCAGCATCTTATTTTATGCAGCGGTCATCGGAACGGCGAGCTTATTTAAGATTCAATCGCCTTCAACACTATCCTATCCTTTAGGTCTGATCGTTTTATTCATGTCCATGTCGATCGCGAGGAATTTCCAGGAACATATCCATGAAGGTATGAAGTTGGTCATGTATGTTTTGCACATCCCTCTCCTCGTGGTCATTCCGCTCCTTCTCCTTTTTGTGGCGTTTTTGAAAAATAGAAAGAAAACCAAAGGGTAGCGGTTCTTTTGTGTGAAAATAAAAGGGACAGCAGGATGGAACGGGTCATGGGGACAGGTCCCGTGGCCCGATGTAAAAACAGGTCAAGGGGCCAATCCCACAGGCAAATAGCGGTTCTTTCGTGGGAAAATAAAAGGGAAAGCACGATGGAGGGCGAATACATAGAGGATGGATAACATAAAGGAAGTGGATAGGATGGATTTACATACCGTCATGCAGGAGCTCGAAGCACTAGGCAAGGAACGGACAAAGAAAATGTACATAACAAATGGTGCCCATGAGCCCGTGTTTGGCGTCGCGACGGGTGCCATGAAGCCAATGGCGAAGGAAATCAAGAAGGATCAGGCGCTGGCAGAAGAATTATATGCCACCGGGAATTACGATGCCATGTATTTTGCCGGCATCATTGCCGACCCGAAAGCGATGACCGAGGCGGACTTTGACCGGTGGATCGAGGGGGCTTACTTTTACATGCTGTCGGATTACGTAGTGGCGGTTACATTGGCAGAAGCTGATATTGCGCAGGACGTGGCCGATAAGTGGATCGAGAGCGGAGACGAGCTGAAAATGTCGGCGGGATGGAGCTGCTACTGCTGGCTGCTCGGGAACCGGAAGGATGAGGAGTTTTCCGAAGAGAAGCTTGCCGGGATGCTCCAGAAGGTGAAAGACACCATTCATGAGGCGCCTGAACGGACGAAATCGTCGATGAATAATTTCGTCACGACGGTAGGGGTTTCTTATGTACCACTTCATGAACAAGCCCTCGAGACGGCGAAGAAGATCGGGCCGGTTGAAATGGTGCGGGAGGGGAAGAAGAACAGCGTCCTGAAGGCTGCGGATGATATCGAGAAGCAGGTGGAGAAGGGACGGATCGGGTTTAAGCGGAAGTATGTGAGGTGTTAGGAGGGACGGACCTGCTTATTTGGTAAAGCAGGTCCGTTTTTTGATGAAGGGGCATGGGCACTGAATGTCGAATGATATAAAGAAAAGGAGGACATTCCATGAAATTCTTATGTGTCGGCTACTACAATGCAGTGAAAATGGATAGGAAATCTAAGGAAGAAATCGATGCGGTCATGTCTAAATGCGGACCACATCTCAGTGATTTTTACAGTACTGGTCAAGTGATGCTGGACGTGGGCGTCGAACAAGGTGTGAAACAAATGCGGAGAAGCGGAGGGCAGGTGGTTGTGGATGACACTCATGAAAGGGCAGAGCAGATCGGCAGTGTGTTCATCATCGGGGCAGAGGACTTGGAAGATGCGATACGGATCGCGTCCCTGCACCCATCGGTTCAAGTGGAAGAGGGGGAGGAGTTCGGGTGGAGGCTTGAGGTTCATCCCATTCATTCTTATAAGGGGAAAATGGACGAATGTTAAAACGACCAGAGCTCGAGGATGAGAAAATCATCCATGGACTAAAGAAACATTATGCTTTAGAGATAAAAATGGTGAACTTCCTCCCCATTGGACACGATCCCCAAGCAGCCGTCTATCGGGTGGAAGATGATAGTGGAGACGTCTTTTTCCTTAAATTGATTGGAGGACCATTCAATGAAACAGGGGTCAGAATTACTCATCATCTTGCCTCTGAAGGAATAGATGAGGTTATCCCGCCCATCCCCACAACAACCCGGAAACTGGTGGCTCAGCATGAAGGGTTTCACTGGATCCTTTCACCATTTGTAGAAGGGAAAACAGGGTTCGAGACTGGTTTGTCCGCTGACCGGTCCCTCCGTTTTGGTCACATTCTGAAATCCATTCACTCTGCCACAATCCCTCCTGACCTCAAAGAACAACTTCGTCAAGAAGACTTCTCAGGTCCGTGGTGCGGGAAAGTCAGGGAACTGGATCAGGAAATAGATCATGATGTCCCCCGTGACAGAGTGGCCAAGGAGCTCATCGATTTCTGGAAAAGAAAACGCACGGATATCCGGACACTAGTGGAGCGGACGGAGGAACTTGGACAGAGACTGCAGGGGACGGATTCAAGCAAATTTGTGCTGTGCCACGGGGATATTCATCCGGGAAATGTGATGATCGATGAGATAGCAAGGCTCTACATTGTCGATTGGGACGATCCGGTCATGGCGCCTATAGAAAGGGATTTAATGTTCCCAGGTGTGGGATTGGGCTTGTGTTTCAAGGATGAACGCCCCGAACATATCGACCTCTTCTACAAGGGATATGGGGAAGTTAAAGTGGATCCGATCCTTCTCGCTTATTACCGGAATGAGCGGGTTGTAGCGGATATTGCTTCATACGGCATGCAGTTATTAGACGAAGAAGGAAATTTTGAAGACCGGAAGAATGGATTGCGGTTGCTGATGGGACAATTTGAATCCGGGTATGAAGTGGAGGTTGCGGGCAGGACGTTTGAGGAGATGGATAAGTGAGAACGCAGAGTCATAGGCACACTCTATGAGATTTGGGTAAAAAACAAAGGGACAGGTCCCCCGGCCTAAATGAGCCAAGGGATCTGTCCCGCTGGTATAAAAGGAAGCACGAGAACCGTCCCCATGCTTACGTCTTTGGAAACGTAAACCCTTCCCCGAACACATCCCGCACATCATGCACGACCACGAATGCTTTCTCATCGATCTGCTGGATCATTTTTTTCAATAAGAAGAGCTCCTGCTTATTGATGACGACATACAAAATATCCTTCGATGCTTTTGAATAGTGTCCCCTGGCGTTGATGATCGTGACACCACGGTCCATTTCGGCGCTGACTTTCACGGCGATGGCATCGGTATCCTCGGAAATGATGGTAACGGCTTTTCGTGTATCGAACCCGTCGATCAGGTAATCAAGGATCTTTGTACTAATGTAGATGGAAATCCCGGTATACATCGTATTTTCGATTCCGATGACGAATACGGAACTGAGCACGACCAGGATATCGAACACAAACATGGACGTACTGACCGCCCAGCCGAAACGCTGATTGAGCATGCGTGCCACAATCGTGGACCCACCCGTCGTACCGCCCGAACGCAGGACAAGGCCGAGCCCGATCCCGATGAACACACCGGCGAATACGGTGCCGAGCATGATGTCGACGGAATTCCCCATCCCTTCCGTCAATTGAATGAAGAGGGAGGTAAAGAAGATGGCAAGCATGGTGTACCATGTCACCCGTTTATTTAATACTTTATAACCGATTGCCAAGAGAACCCCATTCATGGCAAAGTTCGTGATCCCCGGCGACCAGTCGAAGACATAGTAAAGAATCATGGAAATCCCCGTTACTCCGCCTTCCCCAAGCTCATTCGGGATCGCGAACAAATTGACCCCGAGGGCGAAGAAGAGGGAGCCGATAATAATCAGTGTAATTTCTTTTGTTGTTGAATTCATATCATCACTCCGTTCCAATTGAATACTAGGATACTATAGCACACGGCGGGCCGGGGGGACAGGTCCCTTGGTTCTTTTTTGAAATGGTGGATGATGGATTGTTGGGAAATTCTAAAATTAGTTCTTTAGATTCACTAATTTTTCGTTTTAACGTAATAAAGTAATTGTCGAAACGTGTCAGAAGTGCTAAGGTTAGATTATAATACCAAAAATAATTGGAATATTGAGGGGAAGGGAGGTCTGTGTGGTTTTGAATTTAATGTAAAACCAATACAATATGGCGGCTGGACTGTCGAAAGGATGGAGTGTTAATGAATACAATTAAAGTAAAGAAATCTCCCGAATTGACTGATTTATCTGTAGTTTCTTTAGGGCGATTGCAGCGGATCGATGTCAAGATGATTGCCTCAATCGTCATCAGCTTACTGATCAGCACCCCCATATCCGCATACATAAACGGCCTCATCAAGGACTACATCGATGGCAGTTACGGTGTTTATGTCAACACGTTCATTTCATTACTTGTTACCACAACGATTATTTCATTATTTGTACGTTTTCTCATCATCAATCCCTTGAACAAAGTGGAAGGGGCGATCAAACAGGCTTCCCTTGGTGATCTGTCGGTATCCGTAAATAGTGGATCCAAAGATGAAATCGGCAGGCTTTCGCATTCCTTCGATGTGATGGTGGCTAATCTCAGCGACCTACTTGATAAATCCAATCAAACGGTGATGAAGGTAAGTGATTATTCAACCCATTTAAACTCCATTGCCGAAGAAAATACAAGAGCGATTGATGCGATTTCTACTTCCATCCAGGATGTAGCGGCGGGCTCTGAAGGCCAGGCAAAAAGCTCTGCCCAACTTGTGACTGCCTCCAAAGAAATAGCCGAGGGTATGGAGCAATCGGCTGCAGCCATCCAATCGGTCGCCAAAACCTCCATATCGGCAAGTGATAAAGCAGCAGAGGGGAATGAAACGGCAGAGAAGACCATCAAACAAATGCAGGATATCCGAAAGTCAGTTGGAGAAACCTCTGAATTACTCCAGGCCCTTGACAGTAAATCGGATCAAATCGGTGAAATCGTCAAATTGATTACAAGCATAGCCGATCAGACCAATCTTCTTGCATTGAATGCCACGATTGAAGCGGCGAGGGCGGGGGAACATGGGAGAGGGTTTGCAGTAGTGGCAGAAGAAGTCCGCAAGCTTGCCGAGCAATCCGGAAATGCCGGTGTCACGATCCGCAGTATCATCCATGAAATTCAATCAGAAACGAATAAAGCCGTTGAATCGATGAATAATGGCAGAACCATTATTGAAAATGGCATCCAGATGGTAGACCGCTCAGGTGAAAGTTTCAAAGAAATCACCGGCGACATCGAGAATGTCTCACGGCAGACCCATGAAGTTTCAGCCATCATCGAACAGGTGAACGCAAGTACAACCAGCATGCTGAAGATGATTGAGCATATCGCTGTCATCGCTGATCAAACGTCGGGAAGCATCCAGACAGTCAGTGCTTCTGCAGAAGAACAATCCGCTTCCATGCAGGAAATTGCATCCAACGTCACCATGCTCAATGATATGTCCCAGGATCTTCGCACGGATCTGAGTCGATTTAAGGTAAAAGAAAAAGTCGGAAATTCCAAGCCTCTTTTTGAGTAAGGGAATGTGGCAATAGGCCAAAGAATGTTTCAATAAATGAGTGTACGCCAAGGGATCAATTCCTTTGGCGTATTTTTTAAAAACGGGTCAAGAGACCTGTTCCCCAGTTTCGTTTTTTTGTTGTAAATGCAACAAAAATGAAGTATATTGAATCTATACTTATATGATTGCATCTACGTTATAGGACGTATTGGAGGTTAGGAATGAAAGGGATTCTTCGTGAAATTGGGATGATTGCGCGGGCATTGGATTCAATCAGTAATATTGAATTTAAGGAATATGACCTGACAAAGGGGCAGTATTTGTATCTTGTGCGCATATGTGAAAATCCGGGTATCATTCAGGAAAAGGTAGCCGAGATGATAAAAGTCGACCGGACAACAGCGGCACGTGCGATAAAAAAACTTGAAATCAATGGCTTCATTGAAAAGAGAGAAGACAAGGACAATAAGAAAATAAAAAAACTGTTTCCAACAGAGAAAGGGAAGACGGTCTATCCTTTGATCAAAAGGGAACATGATCATTCAAATCGCGTGGCACTGGAGGGATTTTCCGAAAGCGAAGCCGACATCCTGGTCGATCTTCTTCAAAGAGCGAGAAAGAATATTGAAAAAGACTGGGAATATGTGAAAAAGGGGAACAAGAGACAGTATTGATGGAGGGGAGCCACATATGACAACCATTTTGAAAAAATGTACTCTTGAAGATGCGCCTGCACTTCAAGAAATCAGTTATGACACATTCAATGAAACCTTTAAGGAGCAAAATTCACCTGAAAATATGAAGGCTTATTTGGATAAGGCATTTAATCTGGAACAAGTAGAAACGGAATTAACCCATCGTTCTTCACACTTTTACTTAGTGTACGTTCATGATGCTGTCGCCGGATATTTAAAGGTCAATACCGGTGATGCCCAGTCGGAAGAGATGGGGCATGAATCGCTGGAAATCGAGAGGATCTATATCAAGAGCATGTTTCAGAAACATGGTCTCGGCAAATATCTGCTGAATAAAGCGGTGGAAATGGCCAGGGAACAACACCTGAAGAACGTCTGGCTGGGGGTATGGGAAAAGAATGAAAACGCCATTGCCTTTTATAAGAAGATGGGATTTGTCGAGACGGGAGCGCACTCGTTTTATATGGGGGATGAGAAACAGACGGACTTGATCATGACCAAACCAATTCTTTGAAAGGTGGATCACAATGTATATTCCCAAAGACTTTACTATCACCGATGAATCGGTTGCGTACGGGGTCATCAAAGATCACAGCTTTGCGACTCTATTTTCTCAACACGCTGGAAAGCCGGTTGCCACGCACTTACCGCTACTGTTAAACAAAGAAAATACGTATTTATACGGACACTTTGCACGTCCCAATCCTCAGTGGAAAGAGATCGAACAGCAAACCGTCCTGGCTGTTTTCCACGGTCCTCATTGTTATATCTCCCCGTCCTGGTATGAGACGAACCAAACCGTCCCGACCTGGAACTACGTATCCGTCCATGTGTACGGGGAAGTCGAGCTGATAAGGGACGATGATGAGCTCATTGATTCTCTGCACGAATTGGTATCAACATTCGAAGCTCCTGACAGTTCCTACAGTCTCGGGGATCTTGAACCTGGGCTGCTTGCCGGTATGAGCAAGGGAGTACAAGGATTCAAAATCAAGATCAATCAGATCGAAGGAAAAGCGAAGCTAAGTCAAAACCATTCAATTGAGAGACAAGAGCGGGTGATCCGGTCCCTTGAACAACGACCAACCACCGATGAGCAGCAGATCGCCTCTTGGATGAAACGGAATGTGAAGTAGTGGGCCAAGGGACCTGTCCCTCTGGCTCGGAACCGCGAAGAATAGAACGTTGATCTGGAAAAAAGGGATGGAACTGCCGGATGCGAGTGACGAAGCTAAAGAGAGTTTTGGATTTTAATAGAAGGAATGATTCCCGCAGAGATAGAATTTCTAAAGGAGAATAAAATGCTTCAGAAATGGGAGGAAACCTTATGAATCAAAACATCACATTCATCCGCTCCAACCAATTAGCCGAAGTCGATTACGCCTACGCTTCACGAATCCCTTCAGATTGGGATCTCCTGTTCTTGGCGGGGGCTTGTCCACTTAATGAAGAGGGAAAAGTGCCCTACGTCAATGACTATGCACGACAGGCAAAGCTGTGTGTAGAGAACATGAAGGCCGTGCTGAACGAAAGCGGCGCTTCCCTGGAGGACGTCGCATACACACGGGTGCTTGTGGCGTCGCATCATCAGGCGGACCTGGTGACCGCGTGGGAAGCGATCAGAGAAGAGTTCGGCGATCATGATGTGCCGAGTACATTGTCTGGAGTGACGGTCCTTGGATATACAAATCAATTGGTTGAGATTGAAGCGGTCGCGGCAGTGGAAAAAAGGATGTAAATAGGAAATGGATTGAAAGAAGTCAGGTGGACCGAATGAGTCCACCTGGCTTCTTTCTTTTTTTTAACAATTCTGTCACAATACCTAAATTCATTTCAAAATAAAGGAAATAATCCTATACATTACCCGAAGAATCCCTTACATTTTAAGTAATCAACTTAAAAGGATAAAATTGGTATATTTCAAAGGAAGACCATCGGATATTAAGCCATGCACATTAAGGAGGGTTACCCTGGACACTCAATTGATCATCTCACTCGTCATCCTGATTGTTCTGGCCGATATCGGCGCCATTATCCTGTTTATAAAATATAGAAGGGGGCATATGGACAAGAATCCGTTTCTCATCCTCCTTCAGAAAGAAGCGACCATCTTTTATTATGCCTTGTTCAGATGGAAGGTGAATCCCAAGGAAGGAACCTATGCCTATCATAAAGGCTCCAACTACTTCTGGCTCTTCATCGCGCTTCTTCATGAACAGGTCATCGAAGCGTTCGCCTTTCATTACTATTTAAAGGACGTGGACCCGCTCCGGGCGGACATCCTTGTCGTCCTGCATGTTTACAGCATCCTTTATATGCTCGGGGACTATAATCTTGTCCGCAACTCACCCATTCAATTTAAAGGAGACCAAGTCCTGATGAAAGTCGGCGTGAGAAGGTCACTACTTTTCCGCACTGAGGATGTGGCAGCCATCCAGCCGGCAAGGACGCAGTATGCCAAAAGCGGCGGTATCATCCATGAGAAACAGGTATTTCATGTGGCCATGCTTCCGAGGGTGTTCACCCGCGTCTTCGGGATGATCGATGAGTTGCGGTATGAAATCATCTTCAAGGAACCGATTGAGGCGAGGGGGTATTTCGGGCAGAAGAAAGTGGTGGAGAAAGCGTTGATTTACATGGAGGATGCGGAACCGTTCATCCAGGATCTTCGGGAAAAGGTTTTGGGGGAGGATGAGACGTTAGATGATGCTGTAATCGTTACATAATGGAGCCATGGGGACAGGCCCCACGGCTCTTTTTGAGATTTCCGTGGCAAGGTGCCTGTCCCCATCAATTGCAGGAGATGAATATCTACATTATTTTCCCCGGCTAACGCCCTCCTGGGTTGTTGTCCTCACACGTGACGGCTATTTACATATACTGTTATAGGTAAAAATAAGCATCATCTCTACAAAGGATGCATTATGAATAAGGAAAGTCGGTGAGTCGAATGTCTTTTGAGAATGAGATGGGAAAGTGCAGGAAGATTAGAAAGAAGGATCGTGAGGACAAGGAGTGTAAAGAGAAGAAATCAGAATGTTGTAAGCGCGGTCCGAGGGGGAGAAAAGGTCCACCGGGTCCACGGGGTCCAGAAGGCCCGCAGGGTCCACAGGGTCCACAGGGTCCACAAGGTCCGCAGGGTCCTCCGGGGCCATCGGCGGATACGGACTGTGATTGTTGTACCGAGACCATGAAAGAACTGATTGCCTTACTCATCATGGACGAAGAGAATGCAGTGGATATCCTGACGCAGGATGACAATATTTCCAATGTGAATCTCGATATGATCGTAAAGGATTACATTGTCCGGTATGACGAAACGAACTATGTACCAATCTGCCAAATCGTGGCGATTCAAGTCAGAACCGAACTGCCGGATCTGAGCAGTCTGCCGGAACCGGAGGAGAGTACAGGCAGCTGTGCCTGCTGTGAAGACCCGGTCACGTCGTTCTTTTTGGATTTTGAGGGAACGGACACGGATTTCACTGTCAGAACCGTGGGTAATCAATTACAGAGCTTTACCAATGCCACGGTAGAGGATGTGTTTGAAGGATTGATTCTGTTTGAACGGCCAGGAGAAGGGACACCGCCAACGTTCATATCCTCCTGTTACATCGACGGTTTTTCCATGTAAGAGACATCATAGAAGAACCACGGAACTAGGACCCGTGGTTCTTTTTTTGGTGAGAGAGTGGCTGCCTAATTGAATGAAGACAGACACAACCCTCATCTTCTATAGGTGAAACGGGATTAAAAACAATGCTGATCCCCCTACATATTAACTCTTTTGTGCATTCATCGCTTCCATTTCTTCCTTGCTTGGTCCATAAACGCCAGGAACCTTCAAATCAGCTTGTCTCATCAGGACCGTCAGCTGTCCACGGTGATGGGCCTGATGCTGAATCAATAGGCGGAATACGGCTTGAACCGGCATTTCCATTCCAAAGAGATTCACCATTTCATTCATTTTCTCATCGGACACCTGCTCGGAAACGGCTTCTACGAGGCGGTCGCTGACAAGCTTATACGTTTCACTGATTTCTGCAGCGGAAGTAGGTGCTTCTTTGCGGAGGTCCGGCACTTCGAATGTGATGCCAACCTGAGCGGGGAAGTAGTATGTAGCTCCCGTGATGTGCCAGGCAACGCTACCGATGCTGTAAAGGTCTGGTGCGACTTCTTGTTTCAGTGACGCGTCCGTCAGTGCGTCCATTACCTTTTGAGTGACGGCCGCTTCCTGTTTCCATTCTTGTAAGAAATCGTTTTTGGATGTGAACATGGTCATTCCTCCTTGAATTTTAAAAAATGAACGTTCCTTGTTATTGTATCATGTTGGACTCATTTAGTAGTTTGAAATGCTGTGAGATTAGGGACTGGAAACCTATCAAATCATGCGCTGGATAAAGTATGATGGAATGGTAGTCATGATTGGTAAGAGAATAGGGGGAGAGAGCATGAACTTTGAACTAGATGAAGGAATTGAGTTGCTGGAACGAACCCCGGTCACGCTTACACATTTTCTAACCGGCTTGTCCAAAGGTTGGCTGGAATGCACTGAAGGCAATGGGACCTGGAATGCGATCCAAGTCGTCGATCATCTCATCGAAGGGGAAAAGCATAATTGGATCCCACGATTAAAGATGATTCTTCAAGAGGGGGAAAGTAGGGTATTTCCTGTATTTGATCGGCATTCACACCTGGAAGGAAACGATTCAGGAGGTTTGGAAGAAAAGCTAAAGGAATTTGCTGCGCTTCGATCTGGGAATATTGATGAATTAAAAGAGTTGTTGGTGCATCATGAAAACGCCCTTGGTCGAACGGGAATGCACCCTGCTTTCGGAAAAGTGACGGCCAGGGAGCTCATTTCTACTTGGGTTGTTCATGATATGACCCATTTGTCCCAAATTGTGCGGGTGTTCTCGAAACGATATGGAGAAGATGTTGGGCCATGGAAGGAGTATTTGGGGGTATTGAAGTAGAAGCAGGGGGACGGTTCTCTTGCTTCTTTTTTTGTGTGGTACTGTGAACCCCCCCAGTTAAAAGAAGGAATTTCCAACTGGGGTGAAGAATAGGGTAAGTGATGGATAAGAAAGGGTTAAGCAGGTGAGGAAATGATACATTATTCTGGTACACCAACGTTAGAAACGGATCGATTAGTACTGAGGAAGCTGGAACTTTCAGATGCTCCAAGTGTCTTTGACCATTGGCTTTCCGATGATCGCGTAATGGATAATCTCATTAAGGGAGCACACAAGTCTGTAGAGGAAACCATTAAGAGGGTATCGGAAATCGTTAGTCAGTATGATACGAAAGAGTTCTGTTATTGGGGAATCGAACTGAAATCAAGTGGTGATCTGATAGGAGCGATTGATTTTTTTCACTTTGATCCAATGACGGAGAATTGTGAAGTGGGTTATACAATCGGTTATGATTGGTGGAACAAGGGGTTTGGAACCGAGGCATTGAGTGCCGTAATAGAATTTGGCTTTAGAACGATGAACATTCACAAAATATCAGCTGCCCATAATACGGATAATCCAGCCTCGGGGAAGATTATGCGTAAAGTGGGGATGGAACAAGAAGGGACGATTAAACATATGATCCGCAATGCCAAGAATCAGTATAAGGACTGTGCGGTCTATGGGCTTCTTCAGGAGGATTATCTTAAAGAGGTAAAGTGAAAAGAAGTAAGGGGACGGTTCCCTTGCTCCTTTTTTCATGGGAAATGAAAATAAGGAATAGGTACCCGTGCACCTTACTTCAACTTCAGTTCAATCTCATACTCCTTCATCTCACTCTCAAAATCATCCTCCGCTCCCTGATGCCCTGAAAACTCCATCTTGATCCACTCGATATCTTCCGCGTGGCCTCGTTTAAGGTACCAGATGATATTCCCTTCTTTGATGACACCTTTATCAATCTCGCCCCCGATGTTGTCAGACACCCACATATCGGGCATGTCGATTTGTTCCCCGGTGCTTGTGACAAGGACGGCCTGGTCCGGATAGAAGGTGAACTTGCCTTCGGTGGTATTCTCCATTTTGAACTTCACGCCGACGGCAGACGCCTTGGCATTTTCATCTTCCATGGTAGGCGCTTTATCGCTCACGACCACCTTCTGGATTTCCATCTGTAAGCCGTTGTAATCGTCTGACCATGGTGCGTCATTGTAGTATGTCCAAATATCTTTTTCCTCTGCCTTTTTTTCTGCCTTCTCTTCGGACGCACCCGTCGTCTTCGCCTCAGCCTTTTGAGTGTCATTCTGATCCAACTCTTCCACAGCCGCATCCCCGCCACAACCTGCAAGCATCAAGACCAGTGCACCAATTAATAGAAAGCTCATCTTTTTCATTAATCATTCCTCCTCATAAGTTAGAAATGTAAAACATTTCCTAGTGATTTCATTGTAAAGGGTGACCTTGATGAATTTTTGGCAAGGGGAAGGTTCTGTTTTAAAAATGAGGAAAATATGTAAAAATTGGTTAAAGGGGCTAGACGATAAGCAAGTACACGCATATTTCCAAGAATGGAAGGAGTCATTTTATGAAATACATAGCATCCCTCATGATTGTGATTCTGGTATTGATTGCTTCTGGATGTCAAAGTGAAAGAGATGAACAGAATTATTTAAGTGGTGAATCCTCTTCTTGGAAATCCACGATTCAGGTCACGTTTACTCACTCAGGCAAACATGAGAAATATTATATTGGAGGGAATCTATCATTCAAGAAAGACTATACCCCTTCAACCGTCAAATACTACTTAACGTATCCCAATGGTGAGGGAAGTGGAACGGCAAGGGGAAAGGAAATTAAGATCCCACAAGGCGGGGGGACCAGGGGGTATATGAACACTAGTATCGAAAGCTTTTTGAAGGATATTACGTTAATGATTGAGTGGGAGAATGAAGAGGGGGATCAATTAAAAGAAGAAGTTCCTTTGGATAAAAAATAATGAAGCTTCTCTTTTGCATGAGCAGAACCCGATCCCCTGCTTCGTCCCTGTGCTTCCCTGTCCCTAAATAAGCGGAGTTTTTCCGGTTACATTCAGTATGGAACTTGTTTTGGGATTACATAAGCGGAAAATTTCCGCTTACGGATAGAAAAACCAACTATTTTTGTGTTTTTAGATGAAATAGGCGGAATCATTCCGTCTATTTCAGTCTTTTTTAATAATAATTATGAATTAAGCGGAATTTTTCCGTCTATTCTGATTATCAGCTCTGGTGCCTCCCAACCGATATGTCATGAACCTAGATGAGAGGAGCAAGGGGACGATTTCCTGCTTCTTTGAAAATGAAGTGGAAGCTCCATCCTTATGGATTAACAATCTCAATCTTTTTCTCCTTATGAACATCCTCCGTACCAGCTTCCAAGGCGGTCTTATAATAGCTGCATTTATGGTTGATGACCTCCATCGTTTGTTCGAGCTCCTTGATCTTGGCTTCCACGGTAGCTTTTCTTTCAAGGAACATATTGTATCGTTGTTGCAGGGTGGCATCGCCTTCTGCGCACCAATCGATGAAATGCTTGATCTCCTTGATGGGCATTCCGGTGGATTTCAGGCATTCGATGATGTGTAAGGCCGAGATATCCGATTCTTTGAATTGTCGGGTGCCGTTTTCTGTTCGTTCGACGAAAGGCATGAGGCCTTCTTTGTCATAGTATCTCAGGGTATAGATTGAGAGATTCAATTCTTTTGCCACTTCTCCAATGGAATAAGTCTTCATGTTCGTGCTCCTTTTTCTGTGATCTAGACGTCGAGTTAACTCTATGTTTGTGGAAAATCGTAGCACGGTAAGCACTGGCTGTCAAAACAGATTCAAGGAGGGTTATCTCTTGACCTAGAGTTAACTATAGGGTTTACCATGAAGGGTACAAGAGTTCATTTTCTCTTGAAAGCTACTATTACAGGAGGTTATTATTCATGGTAATTGCTAAAGCACGAGCTATTGACGGTCCTGACAAATCTTTCAGAGAGGCTGAAATCGAGAGGCGCGATCTTGATAAGCATGATGTTTTGATTGAAATCAAGTTTGCAGGGATCTGCCATTCCGATATCCATACGGCACACGGAGAGTGGGGAGAAGTGAAGTATCCCCTCGTTCCCGGACATGAGATTGCGGGAATCGTCACTGAGGTAGGTTCTGAGGTGACGAAATACAAAGTCGGCGACCGGGTAGGAGTCGGATGTATGGTTGGTTCCTGCGGTGAATGTAAGAACTGCCGAGAAGGGGAAGAGCAGTATTGCCTCGAAGGAAACATCCCGACATACGCAGGCGTGGACAAATATGGCGAGCCGACTCAAGGCGGTTATTCGACCCATATCGTTGTAGAGGAAGATTTCGTCCTTCGCATTCCTGATAACATTGAGCTTGACGCTGCGGCACCTCTGTTATGTGCCGGGATTACGACGTATTCTCCTTTGAATCATTGGAATGCAGGCCCAGGAAAGAAAGTAGCCGTAGTCGGTATGGGTGGACTTGGTCATATGGCGGTGAAGATTGCACATGCCATGGGAGCCGAAGTGACGGTCCTATCCCGTACGTTAAATAAGAAAGAGGATGGCTTGGAATTTGGGGCAGAAGCTTATCATGCGACGAGCGATCCTGAGACGTTCGAAAAGCTTGCTGGTACGTTCGATCTGATCATTAACACAGTAAGTGCCAAGATTGACATCAGTGCATACCTTTCCTTGCTGACTCTTGATGGGGCAATGGTGAATGTGGGTGCGCCTGCAGAGCCATTGGAAGTGAATGTGTTCTCATTAATCGGCCACCGCCGTTCATTTGCCGGTTCCCTGATCGGAGGAATCCGTGAGACTCAGGAAATGCTCGATTTCTGCGGGGAGCATGGAATCGTGCCTTCCATTGAAGTGATTTCGGCAGATTATATTGATGAAGCATATGAACGGGTGTTGGGTTCTGATGTAAAGTATCGTTTTGTGATTGATACGAATACGATTTAAATGGATGGAAGCAGGGGGACGGTTCCCTTGCTTCCTTTTTTCGATGTGGAAAGAAACAGCTCCCATGCTTTCAATAAAAAAAGCCCGGCCCTAAAGTCGCAAATAAACTTTGGGCCGGGCTTCGTCGTGAATGGAATTTACTCCGGAAGTAACACTTCGTCAATCACATGGATAACGCCGTTCGATGCCTGAATGTCAGCTTGCACCACATTGGCATTGTTGACGCGGACAGGATTCAGTTTAATATCCACTGTCTTGTTGGCAAGTGTCTCCGCCTTTTGACCGTCTTTCAGGTCTGTAGACATCACTTTACCTGAAAGCACATGGTAAAGAAGGATCTGCTTTAGATCTTCTCTTGCCAGTAGTTCTTCAGCTGTGATACCTAGTTTCTTAAGAAGTTTTTCAAACGCAGCATCCGTTGGCGCGAATACCGTGTACGGTCCTTCACCTTTCAAGGTGTCCACAAGGCCGGCCTTTTCCAGTGCAGCTGCAAGGGTTTTGAACTGACCGGCTTCAACAGCTGTGTCAACGATATCCTTTGTTGCCGGTGTCCCGCCTTCAGCGGCCGATACGCCGTTTGAAAGGGTCAGGAACGCCATGAATACAGCCATCACTAATGCAAATGTTTTGTTTTTCATGATTTTACCTCCTACTTTTTTTATGTAAACATCTGTTTACTCAAAAAGTAGTATCTGCTTGTTTAACAGGATTATCCAACTTTTTTCAATCAAAAGTCTTAGAAAAAGGTCGAACCAATACCGGAGCCATTCTTTCTGGAAGGATACTAAAATGAAGAAAAAAGGAGGAACCACCATGATTAAAGGATTATACGAAGCACATTTACCTGTAAGTGATATGAAGCAGTCGATCGATTTCTATCAAAAGCTCGGTTTGGAGCTGGCGTATGAGAGCGAGAAGGTTTCCTTTGTCTGGATTGAGAAAGGGAAGAGCTGGCTTGGGTTGTGGGAGGCGGATGAGGTAAATCTCCCGTATCATGCTTCCATCCGGCATATCGCCTTTCATGTCGAAGTGGAGGATATCATAAAGGCGAAGGCATGGTTAAAAGAAAGGGGAGTCGAGGTGAGGGAAGCGTTCGGGTTTTCACCGGAACGGCAGCCCATCGTCCTTCCCAACAATCCACAGGCCCATGCTTGTCTGTATTTTGATGACCCTGACGGAAACTCCCTTGAATTCATTGCTCCATTGAGATTGGATCATGAGGAAGCGTTTGAGATGATGACGCTTGAGGAGTGGATGGACCGGAGGAAGTGATGCACGGGGACGGTTCTCGTGCTTCCCCTTTTGATGAGATGGAAGCAGAAGAACTGTCCCTCTGCTCCCGGTGATTTTTCCAGTCAGATCTGTTAAAATGTCTTTATATTTACTAAGGAGAGATGAAATATGGTGTATGGAGAGGACTATATCAAGTAACAAGAGTATCCTCCCAATCCAGTTTCAACGGAGGATGCTTTCATTTTAATTAATGGAGGAATGGACGTTGAAATTGAAACCAATCAACATTGGAGAAAAAATAGATACACAGAATGAATTTTGTGAGATGGTGCTGGAGAGCCAGGATGAGTATTATGAGAAAGTAGGTTTTCAGCCGCCATGGATTAGCTATCTCGCTGTTTCGGAGTCTGACTTCGTGGGTGTTTGTTCATTCAAAGGAAGCCCGAAGCAGGGAAGAGTGGAGATCGGTTATTTTACCTTTCCGGAAAATGAAGGAAAGGGATATGGCCAATTCATGTGCAGATCTTTAGTCGACATCGTCCAGGAATTTGATCCGGAAGTTGTCATTACAGCCCGGACACTACCTGAATACAATGCCTCCACATCCATTTTGAAGAAGAATGGGTTTGAACTTCAAGGCGTTGTGGTGGATGAGGACGACGGAGACGTGTGGGAATGGGTGTATCGTAATTAAATGAGAGGAAGCACGGGGACGGTTCCCGTGCTTCTTTTTTTCATGAGGTGGAAGCGGGAGAACCGTCCCTGTGCTTCCCTGTATCTTTATTATAACAAACAATCGTAGGAATTTTCAGTCTGTAATTTGGGTTATTTTTCTATTATGATGTGGAAGAACATAAAAGGGGGAATATGAATGATTTCCGGTTATGCTTCTTTTAATGGAACGAGTGACTATTTGAGTAAGTTCACATGGGCTTGTCGAGAATCGCCAATGTTTACCGCTTCTCCCATTGCGCTGGGGACTCATTTGGGGGAGATGAATGAGGAAGACTCGGTGCTTTATCGTGAAGGGGTGGAGTACGGGCTGCTGAATGGCTTGAATTTCATCGATACAGCCATCAATTACCGCGGGATGCGATCTGAAAGGGATGTCGGCTATGTTTTAAAGTCGTTAATCAAGAGGGGATCAATTAAGCGGGAAGAAGTGATTGTATCCACCAAAGGAGGCATCATTCCAGGGGACATCGAGGCAAACTTGGTCCCGACGGATTTTTTGCAAAAAGTCTTGTTGGAAGGTGGGATCATTCAGGTATCGGACGTGAATATCGTTGATACCCATCGGCACGTGTTAGCTCCCGATTATTATCGATTTGCCATTGAAACCAGTCAGAAACATCTTCACTTAGAAACGATTGATATTTATTATATCCATAACCCGGAAATCTCTATGATGACCCTTGGACCAGCCCTTTTTTATACGCAACTGGAAAAGCTCTTTTCCTTCTTTGAAAATCAAGTGCGACTCGGAAATATTAAATATTATGGTTTTGCTACCTGGTTCGGATTCCTCAAGGATCCAACGGAAAAAGGCTATCTTTCAATTGAAGAGGTCCTGAATATAGCCCAAAGAGTGGCAGGGGAAGGGCATCACTTCAAATTCATCCAGTTTCCGCTGAATAAGCATATGAATGATGGAATTCAAAAACAGAATCAAAAGGCAAGTGGCAAGTGGCTGTCTGTCATCGAAGCAGCACATGAGCTGGGAATCTATTCAACAACCAGTGCTCCATTTCATCTAGGCAAGGCGTTCGATGAGAAAAGTGACGCCAGATCTATGTTAACGGAAGTCACTTCAAGCAAAGGTGTGTTCTCTACAATGGTGGGAATGAAAAAGATCGAACACATTAAGGAGAACATTGAAATCTTGCAGGGGGTGTAAACGTTTAGGAAGCAAGGGGACGGTTCTCTTGCTTCTTTTTTATGAGTTGAAAGCATGAGACCCGTCCCTGTGCTCCTTGTTAACGAAACTTTCCAATCCTGTTAATCGTATACATATAGTAATAAGAGATAGAAGGAGGCTTTCATAATGGAATTGTATATATTTTTAGCGATCCTCGGGTTATATGTGTTGATTTCCCTATTGATCTTACCTATGCAGTATCGTTTTTTGATTACGTTAAAAGCGGAAGAGGAAAAGAACCGATTGAAGGGGAAGAAGCAGGGCGAGATGTATGATGCCATGAATGCCGGTGAACTGAGCCTTCATGGGAATATGCAGGGAAACCCTTTATTCTTATTGGCCAATCTGTTTGCTTCGATTCTTTATAGAGTGAAGCATCGTGGGGATAGACAGTAGGAGATCAAGAGACAGTTATTCTTTAACGGGGTGACTGTTTTTTTGATTCCGAAAAAGGGGGGGCGGTACCATTTTTGCTTTTGGGTCACGGGACCTGTCCCCCTGTCCCGAAATTCCCCCTATATCCCACATGAAAAAATTGGTATAATGGCGTAATATCCATTTTTAACTTAGGGGGATGTAGACATGCGTCAAGAAGCAGCTGTTGAAAAAGTACTTGAAAGTCTAAAAAAAGATTCAAGTGTCCGGAGTGTATTCCTGAAAGGATCGATGGGACGGAAGGAACACGATGAACATTCTGATATTGATCTGTACTGTTTGGTGAAGGAAGGGGAGGAAAAGGAATTCCTGACCAGGCGCCTCGATCACCTGAAGGCATATAAAGACCTCATCTTTCACGATGACATCTTCATCATCGCACCGCAGATCATCGCCATTTATGAAGACTGGCTGCATATCGATCTGTTTACGGTGACGGAGGAGACGTTCCAGGAGAAGGATTTCTTTAAGGTGTTATATGATCCAGACGGTCTTATGGAACAATATCAATCTACTCAAAACCTCACGCTCTCAAAGGAACAGTTCAGGGGTCAAGTCCTCGATGCTGCCTGGTTCTTGTTTCAGCATGGGAAGGCAGCGGCGAGAGGGAATGATACGTGGGCAGTGGAGATGCTCAGACATTGCATGAGGAATGTGACGACCATTCTGCTTTTCCGGTATGCGAGGGAGCGGGCGGTTCTTGGGCTGAAGACGATCCACAGGGACTTGCCGCAGGAGTTGCAGGATATAGTGGTCGAGATTTATGAGGCGATGACGCCGTCGAGACATGGAGAGGCTGCGCGCAAGATTGCGGATCTTCTGGAGAGTGAGTTTGATTGGATTCGTGGGGAGACCGGTGAGGGTGAGGTTTCTTCGTTTATGGGGTTGATGATTGGGAGAGTGTTGGAAAGGTAAACGTGCCAAGGGACCTGTCCCTCTGGAGCATGATCCCAGACAAACAAATCATTAGAGAGAAGGGGGATCTATTCGTTTGTACTTACTATTATCGATTTTTTTAGCCGGTATACTAGGTTTGACCTTGTTTATAGCCGGGCCCTGGATAGGCGGCAGTCTTGCTTTCGGTATCATTGCAGGTTGTTTGTTCAGGGGGCTTTACCTGGTGAGTGACATACATAAAAGAATAAGGAAAGAAATGCCAAGAACGGATAAGGCAAGGGAAGTATATGAAAACTATTTGAAAGAGAAAGAGGAGAACGGTCACAGTTAGAGAAATGGATACCTGACATCGAAAACCGCCCGGGCTAAGAAGCTCTGGGCGGTTTTTAATCTGGCAAATCAGCTGCCTGTATGTTGTTTGTCTTTTTCCACAGCTGTGAGTCGTTGACCTTCGTCTTTTGAGGTACTCTTTTCTTGCTCATTTCCATTGACTAAATCGCTCGTAGCACTTTTGAATTCCTTTAAAGTCGTTCCGAATGCCCGTCCGATTTCCGGAAGTTTTGACGGGCCAAAGATGATCAGGGCGATGACCAGTACGAGAATCAATCCCGGGATTCCGATATTTGTAAGCATAGGTTTCTCCTCCTGTCAGTTTGATGTGTGCGTGGGAACACGGATGTGCCGGCCCCTCTTCTGTTCATGCCGTGTTCATTTCAATACTCTTACTTCATAGAGCAACATTCTCTTGACCTGCATTTGACTCCGCAGAAGGGGAAGCCTTTTTCTTATAAGCCATGGTTGAGCAGGTGATGCTGATTTCATATAAAAGGAGGAGCGGCAGGATGACCAATACGTCGGAAAGGAAATCCGGCGGTGTGATCACCACGGAAATGATAATCAGCAAGAAATAAGCGATCCTTCTTGATTTTTTCAATTTGGAAGGATCCAAAATGCCAAGTACCGTCAGAAAGACGATGACTAAAGGCATTTCGAATAGCAATCCAAAAGGCAGGGTCAGGTGTAACATAAATCGGAAGTATTTCTCTGCTGTGAACAACGTTTCAAATTGATCGGCTGACAAAGTGGTCAAGAAGTTCAGGACGATCGGAAAAAGAAGAAAGTAGCCGAACCCGATGCCGATAATGAACAGAAAGAACAAGGCGGGTATGAAGCGTAACGTGACTTTTCTTTCTGTTGCACTCAGAGCCGGAGAGACAAACCGCCAAATCTGATAGGCAGCGACTGGAATGGTGGCTGCGACTGAGAAGACAGATGCGATCATCAAGTACACCCATAAAATGTCACTCGGTCCGAGGATCGCGAGCTTCATGTCTATATCCCTGATCAGCCACCCGTAGATCGGTTTCATAAAAGAGAGCCCCACGATCAGGAAAGCGATAAAGGCGAGTACGGTTTTAATGGCGCGGCTCCTCAGCTCTTCCAAATGTCCGATCACCTGTTGGTTGCGATCTTTCATAGCATCAGCCTCCTTGGTGCTAGTTCATTTGCATGTGTTTGCCTTTTTGGGCTTGTTTTTTATGGGCGCGTGCATGCGCTTCATGACGATCCTCTTCCACCTCGGAAGACAGTGGTTTCCCTTCCGGAACGGTTGATGTAGACACTTCCTTCAGACCTTCTGCATCTTTTTCGTACACGAAGGAGGCTCTGGTAGAAATATCCGCACCTGAACTTGAGACGAATGGAACGACACGATAATCGGCTTTCCACTGGGTCGGCGTGACATGGCAGCGGACATATCCGCGATAATCGTTGAAGAACTTAATATGTTCATTCTGGGCAAGAATGCGGTCCGTGTCAGCGCGCTTGTCTGCCCCGTCTCCGCCTGATGTGATGGATGTGCCGACAAACTCGGCTCCAAGCATACGGGAAGACGGGTCATCAAAGTCTGCCAGGATATTGGAGGCCCAGTTCGCGTGTACATCACCTGTCAGGACAATCAGGTTATCCATGTTTTTCTGACGGGCAAATGCCGTGATGCGTTCCCTTGCAGGAGTGTAGCCATCCCAGCCATCCATACTGTATAAAGGCCGGTCGGGGCTTGGTCCATAATTTCTCTTGGCAAAAAAGATTTGCTGGGCCAGTACATTCCAGGAGCTGTTGGAGTTGCCGAGATGATCAAGCACCCATTGTTCCTGTTCGCTTCCTAACAAGGTGCGTGAAGGATCCAGGGATTCTTCCGTCTGGGGAGAGCTTTTATCTCCATTTGCCTGATCGGAACGATACTGTCGGGAATCGAGCACCATGAAGTTGGCCAAGTTTCCGTATGAGAACTGACGGTAGAGCTGCATGTCCACTCCGTGAGGCATGGAAGATCTTCTTAGCGGCATATGCTCATAGTAGGCCTGGTAGGCTGCGACACGCCTCCTCACGAACTCTTCCACAGACTGGCCTTTCTCAGGAATCATGTCGGCATAGTTGTTTTCCACTTCATGGTCATCCCATGTCACCACCCATGGAAAAGCCGCATGGGCAGCCTGGAGGTCGGCATCCGTCCGGTATTGGGCATGGCGGTTGCGGTAGTCCTCCAACGTGCGGATTTCAGGACCTTTATGGTCTCGTACATTTCCTGATTTAGCTACATACTCATTCGGGCCGTATTCATAAATATAGTCTCCAAGATGGAAAACGAGATCAAGATCTTCTTTGGCCATATGCTTATAAGCCGTATAATAACCGTGCTCATATTGCTGGCAGGAAGCAAAGGCAAAGGACAGGCTTGAGACATCTGCATTCAGGGCAGGAAGGGTTTTCGTCCTTCCGATCGGGCTGAAATCCTTTCCGACTTTGAACCGGTAATAGTACACCGTGCCTGCTTCCAGGTTCCCTACCTCGGCATGAACGGAGTGAGCGAGGGACGGACTTGCCACTTCCGTACCACGCTGAACAATCTGTCGGAAATGTTCATCTTTCGCGATTTCCCACTTCACTGGAATCTTGCGGTCAGGCATGCCCCCTCCATTAAGAGGGTCAGTGGCTAACCGTGTCCATAATACGACACTATCCGGAAGCGGGTCACCGGAAGCTACCCCAAGTGAAAAAGGGAAATCCTGAAATCCGGCTTCTTCTGCCGAGACAGACAAACCGCCCATCGATTGAGCAATCGCCATCCCTAGGGAAATGCCTGCGACTTTCCCCGCCCCTTGAAGGAAGTTGCGGCGGTCGACCCCTTTATATAAGGTCTCTTCATTCAGCTTTTGAATCCAATTTTCCATTGATCTCTCATTCGTCATGTGGATGACTCCCTTCATGAATCTATTGAATTGAACAGTTCATATTATAGGAGCCCACTTTTAACGTGTTGTAAATGAATGTAAATAGAGGGAGGAAGAGGAGGGGACTCATTCCTGGGACAAAAGACCATTTTTATTTGAATTTTTTAATAAGTGAGAAAGATTCGGTGGATTTCATTCATTTTAGTAGGAGGACAGACCTGTTTTTCTTAACATGGATGAAAAGAAAACAGCATAATAAAATGAATCGTGTAGAGGGAAAAATAAACCAATCGCCTACTTGACGATGGATTTGTCCACTTGCTATAGTTAGCGTACACCCACTTCATTGGTGGGATAAACGAATAAAGACTCCAAAGGGGAGTAGCTTTCAAGTATGTCGTCATTTCGTGATGGGATTCCCGTCTCCGGCCTGCTTGGCAACCGCGGTGTTGCTTGCGAGACCTTTGCCTTCAAGGTAAAGGATCCCCTCTGTATAGATGCAGATGAAAAGACCTTTACCAAGCGGTAGAGGTCTTTTTTCTATGGGAGAGGGGTGGTCGGAGGGATTTGAAAGCGGACTGCAAAAGTCGGTCGTCCATGTGAAGGTTTTTTTAATAAAAATGGAGAAAGAGGGATGATCCTTGGAATGGTCTCTATTGCTGGAGTATGGATGGGTCTTGATGATTTTGATCGCTTTGGAGGGGATTCTGGCTGCAGATAATGCGCTGGTCATTGCGACGATGGTCCGGCACCTGCCGGAGGATAAGCGGAAGAAAGCATTGTTTTACGGATTGGCGGGAGCCTTTGTGTTCCGGTTCGGTTCCTTGTTCCTGATCTCGTATCTTGTCGACATCTGGCAGGTTCAAGCCATCGGTGCCGTGTATCTGCTTGGAATTGCTGTCTACCATTTACTCAAGAAACATGTGATCAAGAAACAGATGGAAAAAGTGAAAGATAAGGAAGAGACAAAGGGGTCCGGTTTCTGGTGGACCGTCGTGAAGGTGGAGCTGGCGGATATCGCTTTCGCGGTGGATGCCATCTTGGCTGCCGTCGCTCTCGCGGTGACGCTTCCCACGACCAATCTTCCCGCAATCGGGGGTCTTGACGGAGGGCATTTCCTCGTCATCTTACTAGGGGGAATCATCGGCCTTGTCATCATGCGATTTGCTGCATCTGCGTTTGTCTCTTTACTTGAGAAGCGTCCCGGACTCGAATCGGCTGCCTTCGTTGTCGTCGGCTGGGTCGGCGTCAAGCTTGCCGTGTACGCATTAGCCCATCCTTCACTGGGGGTTATCTCCTACGAATTCGCAATGGGATCCGTTTGGAAAGGGATCTTCTGGTCTGTACTGATTGGAATCGGAATCGTGGGTTGGGTCAAGTCGAAGCCGAAGGGGGATTCAAGCCAGGCTTCCGTGGCTGAATAGGTGGTGAAAGCACGGGGCGGTTCTCGTGCTTCTTTTTTATGAGGGGGAAGCAGGAGACCGTCCCCATGCTTTATTTCCTTTTTACTAAATTGCGATATTATCTGATAAATAAGCCATTTTATAATACAATAAATATACAAATCTGATAAAAATGGTGCGGTCAGTCGGAGGGAATCGAGAACGGTTTTAACGAAAAAATGTGATGAGGTGCTTAAATGAAAGGATTACCTATGATCTTGGCTGCGATTGCCATCATTCTCACCTTGCTCATGGCGATGATGACGTCTGTAGCATGGGTTGGGATGATGATAGTGGTGTTTGGTTTATACCACACTTCTCAAAAGAGAAAAGGAAGAAAGGCGTTCTCAAGCGGGCTGATAACCATCGGAATTCTGGGGTTCATGATCGGGGGCTGTGCAGCGCCATCAGATCAAATGGATCAAGCAGCCACTGCGAAAGCTGAGAAAGAAGCCGATCAACAAGCGAAGGCAGAGAAAGAAAAGCAAGCGGCAGAAGAGAAGAAAGCCAAGGAAGATCAAGAGAGACTGGCTGAAGAAAAGGCCGCAAAGGAAAAAGCGGAAGCTGAGAAAGTGGAAAAGCAGCAAGAGCTTGCCAATACATTCGGACTGGAAAAAGTGCTGATTTCCCGCGTGGTAGACGGTGATACAGTCGAATTGAAGGATGGAAGAAAAGTACGATTGATCGGCGTCAACACCCCCGAGTCCACCACGAGAACAGAAGAATACGGAAAAGAGGCAAGTAACTACACGACGAAAAAACTAGAGGGGAAAACGGTCTGGCTCCAAAAAGATGTGTCTGAAACGGACCGTTATAATCGTTCTCTGCGTCTTATTTGGCTTGAAATCCCTAAGGATGACATGGACGAAGGTGAAATCCGGAGCAAAATGTTCAATGCCGATCTGGTGTTAAACGGATATGCAGAGCCGTCCACCTACAACCCGGATGTGAAATACAGCGACTACTTCGTGAAATTCGCCCGGGAAGCAAGGGAGAAAGAAACGGGCCTGTGGGCATACGGTGAAAATGGCACGACCAAAGGGGATCTGGATCCAAAGGAAGAAAAGAAAACAAGTACAGCCGCTACACCGAAATCCAGTTCTAGCACGGGCACTGCCTCAACGGAAGAACCGGCAGCTGCTCAAGAGCAAGAGTATTATCAAAACTGTACCGAACTGAGAAAAGTCTATCCGGATGGAGTCCCCTCTGATCATCCTGCTTATGCACGGAAACATGACCGGGATAAGGATGACTGGGCGTGTGAGAGATAAAGAGAGAGTATGGGCCATTCCTTTTGAGAGGGAATGGCTTTTTTTTGCAAAAATATTGGAGAATGACTGGAACTTACCCCCGTCTCAATCGTATATAAAGGAGAGAATAAAATGGGGGGCACTATTATGAAACAACTATACATCAAACAAAAAGTATTCAGTCTTAGCGAAAAATTCACCGTAAAGGATCAAGAGGAGAAGGACGTCTATTATGTCGAAGGAAGCTTCATGAAGGTCCCGAAGACATTCTCCATCATGAATCAGGATCGGGATGAAGTGGCCCTGATCACGAAAAAGGTGTTGAGCTTTCTACCAACGTTTTTCGTTGAGGTGAATGGGCAAGAGGTCGTGACGATCAAGAAGGAATTCTCTTTCCTGAAAGCCAAGTATTCCATAGATGCAGCGGGCATTGAAGTAGAGGGAAACTGGATGGACATGGACTTTCAGGTGTTACATCAGGGAAGAGTGGTAGGTGAAGTGGGCAAGGAATGGTTCAGTTGGGGCGACAGCTACAGGGTGCAGGTTCTGGAGGATGAAATGGAAACGATGATTCTGGCGCTTGTGATTGCGATAGATTGTGTGAAGGCCGATCAGGCGAATAATACTGCGACGTTTTAAAGAAGGAAGCACGGGAGCCGTTCCCGTGCTTCCTTTAAAGGTTAAACATCTTTTTAAATGTCTCCATCGTTTCTTCCTGCTCTTTTCTCGAACTTACAGGAGCTGTATCTTTGATGAATTTATCCATTAGGGCATTGTAGCGGTTGAGCATCGTGCTTTGCTGCAGGGCCATATGAATATGAATGTTTCGGACATTTTCAGCTTTCATCCTTAACCCGGAGTTGAAATTTTTGTTCGCCATGGATTCGGCAGTAGTGGCGAGTTCCTTTAGGATATTCTCCTGGCTCATGCTTGTATATTTTTGTTGACAGTTGAATTGAACAGGGTCCCATTTGTGGAGGTCTTCAATGCTTATTGATTCATTTTGAACAGGATCCATAAGCGCAATCATAACTTTCACATGGTTTTGCATGATCATCTACTGTTCTGTCGCTGCCTTTTTGATCTCCGGGTTTTGAATGGTGCATATATACGAGGCTAACTTATCCAATTCAGCTTTATGAACAGGCAGGTGTTCAGCCATTAAACTTAAGTCAATCATCTTAAGAAGCATACTGGTCATTCCTCCTCCCCTTCATATGTATTCATATGGGGTGGGATAGAGACCTATAAAAGAGAAGCACGGGGACGCTTCTCGTGTTTCTTTTACCTTTCGCCCTTCTTCTTAGAAAATATGTATCTAGCATTAATGAAAAATAAAGTGCCAAATAAAAACAGAGCGGTCATCAACCAGCTCACGATTGCCCAATACTCTCCGTTTAATAGATACCCACTGATCAAATTCACACCTACCATTATTGACATGACTACATACATGCCGACTATGTTTTTCATTGCAGACACACCTTTCCAGATTGTTTATAGCAGCAAGCAACAAGTGCGCCGTATGCCGTTGTTTCCAGTGTAAACCAAGTCGCTAGGTTAGTACCACAATAATCCATTTGACTGTCCTTCATCCTGTAACGACTCAATCTATCAGCTGTAAAATATTTTTATTTACCTAGTCCCAAAGACACATGTATTCCCCTCACCCCCATAATAAAATAACAAAGAAATAATCATTTTTCTTACTGAGAAGGGGAACCTATGAACGAGATAAAGATGAGAAGTTTGGTGAAGCAGCTGCATAGTGCGGATCCGGGGGACCGGTATGAAGCGCTTGGGACGCTGTATGAGTTGAAGGGGCAGGATGATCTGAAGATCCGGGTGGAGATGTTGAAGGATATGGTGAAGGAGGCGGCGACATCGTTTCCTGAGCGGGTGGATGTGTGGGATAATCCTTCCCTTGGGCTGGTGGAGTTTGTGTGTGATTATCCGATGCCTGAGATCATTGATGAGATGCTGCTGCGTTTTGACGGGTTGGATCCGGATGCGAAGGTGCGGGCGCTTGAGTGTCTGCTGTTGACGAAGGATGAGGGGATCTTTCAGGAGATTCATGATAAGACGGTGCAGTTGATTACCCATGAGGAAGTCGTGCTGCCGGTGGAGGAGCTGTGTGAGTTTCCGGTGCTGTTGAGGGGGATTGTGGATAAGACGATCGATCAGTTGGATTCTCCTTTTTATAAATATTTGTACTATGACTTCATCACGGCGATCAATGAGTCGGGAGTGGAGGCAGGGTATAAGAGAGCGAGGATCCTTCCGGTGCTGCTGGCTGATTATGAGAAGCTTCGGGATGAGTACCTCAAGTACGACGGGGAATACCGGTCCGACTATGCGTATCAATCGTGGAAGGAGTCCTACTTTCAGCTGAGGTACCGCCTCAATGTGCTGATCGGGCTGATGAACTTCTATTACTCTGAAGAGGCAGAAGGTTTCCTGAAGGAGGCGGTGTCGTTCAAGGATCCACGCATCAGCACGAATGCGGTAGTGGTTGCGATGAACAAGAACATCCCGGTTCAACCGAAGATCCTCCAATCGCTTTCTGCACATGTCGAAAGTGCTGAGATGATGTACTGGGGGCTCGCAGAACACAATAAAGAGCATCTCTTCCCGGTCAGTCCGAAGCAGCCGGTGCTTGCCAAGGCGCATCTCTTCAACCATCTGGTCCACTTGCAGGATGAAGAAGGAGAGGATCTCAATATCTTCCCGGAAAACATTCAGGTCGTCGATTCCGTGGATACCGTGAACTCATACGGTCAGCCCCTGCGCTATTATCTGATGAGCTTTTCCCATGGGGACGACGTGCTCGCTGCCTGGGTGGGAGGATATAGCCTTGAGGAAGAGGATGACAGTGCGGACATGTGGGAAGGCACCCACACCGACCTCGAGCCGATACAGAAGAGAACCGTTGAAGAGCACAAACAGCTTTTCCTGAAAAAACGGGATGAATACGCCCGCGAAAATGAGCAGACCCTCTACTACGAGAGCTCACCAAGCCTATCCAAAGGCCTCTGGTTCTTCTATGCCATCCTAATTTCCCACTGGATCAGGGTCTTCATGAACGGAATCGATGAGGAGGTTTACATCTCCATCGGCTTCACTCTCCTTGGAGGGATCCTTACCCTCTATGAACTATGGAAGAAAAAGCGAAGTGCCGTCGTCATTGTGGGCAGGGAATTGAGGAAGGTCACGGGTGAGAAGAAGGAGAGCATTCCTCTTCAGGAGATTAAGAAGGTGACGTATGATAAGAAGCAGATCAGTGTTTACAATAAAGAGAATGTGCTTGCGATGAAGGTTCCATTGCGCTGGGTGGAGTATGGTGAGTTTTATTATGCGATGGTGGAGCAGACGGGGCATTTGAGGGAGCAGCCTTATATTGAGGAGTGAGTCAAGGGGATCCTTGGCTCTTTTAATATTACTAACACTTAAGGAGGGACCTGTCCCTCTGGCTCAATCTACCTTAATATATCTAATCCTTTTATTGAAAAAGGCAATTCCCGCAGATATAAAAACAATTGATCCAGCTATAACAAACATATAGGATACATTGATAAACTCACCTACTATTCCCGCGGATATATTGGCTATCGGAATGATCATAACAGACAGACTGGTCATGAGCCCGATAAATCGCCCTCTAAGATTAGGTGGTGCACCTGACATAACAATGGTTGAGATACTTACAGCTCCAAGAGTGATCCCGAACAATTGGATAGTGGATAAAAAAATGGTTAAAAAAACGGATTCCGAAATTCCTACTCCGATAATACAAATGGAAGATAATCCCCATCCTATGGAAATGAGTTTACCGGCTCCAACTTTTCTATCTAAAAAACCAATAGATAATCCAGCTAAAATTGATCCTATGACTCCTGCTGCTTGAATATAACCATATAAGGAAGCATCTCCATTTAGTTTTTCAGTAACCAAAGCTGGATAAAAAGGACCTAAGAAAGAGGCAAAATTAATAAAGATGCTAATATATAAAATGGATGTAATCTTTTTATTTCCTTTTATTTTTTCCCAGCTTTCTTTAATGTCTTTGAATAAATGAACTTTGTTTTGAAGGAGTTCTTGCCCATTTATACTTTCAGATCGAGGGAGTGTTAAAAATAAAATAAATATGGATACGATAAAAAACGATAAAGAATTTATGAAGAATGCCCATGCTATACCAATGATCCCGATGATCAAACCTGCAGAAGCATTTCCAACTAATGAGGCAGCATTGTTTACGACAGAGAATGAGCCATTAACAGAAGCTAATTTGTCCCTATGTACAAGATCTGGAATGATAGAAGACCTTACGGGATTTATAAATGCAGTAAATCCATTTAATATGAAAACTAAGATTAGAGCTAATAGAAAAGGAATATGATTGTAGATGAACATATAAATGACCAATAAAAAGACAATGGACCCAGCTAAGATATTGGTAACTAATAATAATTTCTTTCTTTCCCAGCGGTCAGCAAGGGCTCCAGCTATAGGGGAAATGATCATATCAGAGATTTGCCACATAGCTCCTATCATGGCAGTTTGGAAGGTAGAAGAGCTCTGAGAAAAAACGGCCCACATAATCGCTATATTAAAGAACGTATCCCCAATTGTTGATACGGCTTGAGAGGATAATAGTAAGTTAACATTCTTATTTTCCCTCTTCCAAATATTATTCCACATGATTACTCTCCCTTATCTGACACACATTTGATCCTTAATCCAGAACTACTTAACTAATTCCTCATTAAGTATTGGATAAACCATAAAAAGGTAATTTTTTCTTCGACTAGGGAGGTCTATGGGGACAGGTTCCTTGTTCCAGTTTGACATATCGGGTCAAGTGACCTGTCTCTCTGTTCGCCTACGCAATACTACTAATAAACTCCAGAGTTATTCGATTAAACATAGAAGGGTTTTCCGTGTTTGCTAAGTGCCCGCAGTCTGGAATGATTCCTGGTGTAATGAGGCTATTCAACGATGATAGATGGTGGACCGAATCCACTTCATGTTTTTCGTTTCCGCCATTTATGAGTAGTGTAGGGACTGTTAACTTCTTTATTTGGTCATCGGTTACAGCCGGATAATGATAAGTGAAGCACTTCACCCCCCTGTGTAACGTGGTTTCCCAACGTGGACCATGGAGAAGAAGATAGTCTTTCGCTACTTCAGGTGCTTCTGCTTTGAGGTTATGTAAAAAATGATATTGTTTTTCCATGATCTCGTGCATTTCTTCCGGGATGCTTGGAACGTAGCCTGTCAAGACAATGCCTTTTGTCAATTCAGGATATCTGATTGCTGCATGCAGGGCAAAACTAGCTCCCATGGAAAGTCCAATCAAGATACCAGGCTCTCTTTTCCTGAGTTCACTTATAAACCATTCAAGTGTTTGCTCGAAAAAAGGATCATCAGCATCCCTGCTATTCTGGCCGTGTCCCGGCAAATCAATTGGAATAACAGTGTATTCCTCTCGTAAAGTACCTAATTGCTCCTTGAAATGCATTTCTCCTGTCCCCATTAAACCATGAATCATATAAACATTCATTGCCATTTTCTCCACTCTCCTCACTTTTATATGCCTATGTACTAAGTTTATAGAGTAAAACCATGGTTGATAATGAGCCTGAGGTGGACTTTGGTGTAGGTCTTAAGACTTATGGAGGAGTGGGGGATGTCCTTTGGCTTTGTCTCCTTTCCAACATTCTTCTGATGCTCATAACAATAAATTTTCCCTTTAAAAGCACGATTCGATAAACAATACCCCCTAACTTTCTCAGACACAGGCTTGTTGCAAATCGTACAAGTACCACCTGAGCTAGCCTTTCCATCTAATGCATGCTTATGTTTTTCTCTAATGTGGAGGTCAGGAATATTTGCCTCAAAAAATGCATGGTAGATGGTTGAGATCTCACTTTCATTTAAAAGAGGTTCTTTATGCTGGATTTTTAACACCGACAACTTCCGGTGAATAAACTCGGAAAACTCAATGTCATACACAATCAATTCATTAGAAGCGATCTTACGATAATCCGAATCCACTTTAAAAGTAGATCGCTTTGTAAAAGAAACCATCGATACAAAACTATCATGGTACTTCTCATCAATTAATGAAGAAAGTGCTTTAATGTGACCATAGTTTTGTACAAAAGGGTTCATCATTTTGTACTTCCCATTGACCAGCCACGTGTTCCGATCTTTCCCACCATAGATGGTCCCCTGATAGTTTTTCGTTTCAATAGTAAAGATGGTGTATGGGGTGATGACCACATGGTCGATTTGTGAATAGCCGGACTTTGCTTTCGGGTTGGGTATAAGGAGATCACTTAGGTGGCGGTAAGGCTTGGGCAGTTGATCTAGTTGGATATCAATTTTGTATTCTCCTAGTTCTCCTTTTCTGATGGCAATCTGTTCATTGGTTCTTTTTGGTTTTGATGGTGCAGTACTAGTAGCTTGTTTGGGTTTGGACTCATTCTTCTTCTTTAAAAAGTTTAGGAATAATAGCATGAATTTCTCCTTGGTGGTTTGATATACTTAGTATCGTACATATATATGGAAATTTTAACCGCTATTAAGTTCCGAATAATTAAGGAGGCAACTAATGCCCACTCCCATCACCATCAGCAAAAATAATCAACTATTATACGAAGCTACCAATATTCAAGAAGCTGCAGGCTGCCTTGCTGATTATCTCAATATAAAGAAGTCAAAATGCTATGATCCTATCGAGAGAGGATATGTCTACAGTATTCCCTACCATTTCGAAGGGGACGAATATCGTTTTATAGCACCACCAGAGATCGCTGCTAATCGTCGCCAGGAATTAGAAGATAGTGACCATAAGAATGCACGCCGCATCTGGCTGGTACCTGCGAATCCAAACGAATACGACTTGGAAAGGGCATTCGTCCAATTTGAATACCTTGACTGGAAACGTTCCTTCAACTATGAAAATGGTGATATCTTATTTTTGTATGTTTCCGGAAGTGTTAGAAAGGTCAGGTATAAGGTGGAAGTAATAGAGGGATTGGTTCAAATGGATGATACGGTCTATGATCGGTCGCTTTGGGTAGACCAAGAAAAGTATGTTCAATCCATTGGTGGGGATAAGACGCGTGTCCGCTTGGTGGATGTGGTTGATACGGATGGATTATCACTATATCGATTAAGGGAGCATGGGTTGAAAGGGAATATCCAGGGCTCAATGAAACTTACCGGTGAGCTCCGTGACTACATCATGTCGTTCTTTCATGAGGATTTGTCTGCTGAAATCTACCCTGATGAAGTGCCGGAAATGTGGGAAGGGGAGCAGAGAACGATTACGGTTAATTCATATGAACGCAATCCACTTGCTCGTAAGCAATGCATCAATCATTATGGTGCCGAATGCCAGGTATGTAAGATGAACTTTGAAGATACATATGGGGAAGTGGGGAAAGAGTTCATTCACGTACACCATATTAAACCCCTACATGAAATTCAGAAGGGCTATCAGGTGAATCCGAGAGAGGATTTGATTCCTGTGTGTCCGAATTGTCATGCGATGCTTCATAGGAAAGAGGATGGAGTGTATTTAACGGTAGAGGAATTGAAAGAGCGTCTTGGAATGAAAGTAAGCACCTTATAAATAGAAAATAACAAAGCCGCAGCTTACTCCCGACGTAAGATGCGGCTTTCTCTCTTAGCCAACCTAATAACTTCCTTCACATCCGAACCCCTATAAACAGAAGTCCTCCTATTATGATCTGTAAAATATATCTCCCCATAATCATGCTCACGGGAAAACCCAACAATCATAAAATTATATGTGTGCTTCCCTTTTAATAGAATCAATTCTTGTTTCTTAATGGTAATCCCCCCAATTAACTACCAAGTCATTCTTTTGGCTTATTTGTTTTTTTTATTCTATCAATTTCCTGAAAAATCCGGTCAATGCTAATTCCTGTATTATTATGTATTCTGCTTAGTGTTAGTGAGGTTGGAATACTTTCTCCTCTCTCGATCCTTCCGTAGCCTTCTTCAGACATTTTAGTGATCCAGGCAAACTCAGCCTGGGTCATATCCATTTCAATTCTTCTTCTTTTCAGTATCTTTCCCAGTAATTCCGCAAAAGGCTTATTTTCTTCTTTTACCAAAGGATTCTCCCCTTTTTAGAACCATTATCAAATTGGGGAAAATCATGTACCACGAACAGTAAGTAGGATTATTACAAATTATGTAAAATTTATCGAATTTATTTTTGTCACTGGTTATTTAAAAGGGATTTCTATATTCAGGTGCCTTATAGGGATTGAGAATTGGTAAGAAAGTAACTGATGTGCCCATCTTTGCTCTATGGACTCCATATAAATGTTAAAATATAGATAATATAATCTATAGGAGGTCACCAATATGCCGACCTACAACAAGTTAGTACGGGATAAAATCCCACAGATCATTGAAAGTAAAGGTAAGGAGTTTTCAACAAAGATCCTTAACGATAAAGACTACATAAAGTACTTAAAAGAAAAAGCTTATGAGGAACTTGATGAATACTGTGCGACTGAAACGGATGGAGAAGCTGTGGAAGAGCTTGCTGATTTGCTGGAGATTATTAGGGCTTTGGCTAAGCAGCATGGATCTACTATTGAAGAAGTAGAAGCAGTGCGGAAAAATAAGTATGAGAAGCGTGGGGGGTTTCAGGAGAAGGTGTTCCTGATTGAGGTAAAGGATTAATTCATTTTTGAGTTCAAATTGTGTAGTGACCCATTAATAGACCTATTTTCAGAGAGATAGAGAAAAGAATTCATTCGTGAATAGAACATGAAGTAAAAGAAGTTCACTGAGAGTAAAGGGTTGTCAGCAAGTTTGAGGGGGAGAGAAATGGAGACTATTGGAGCTAGATTGAAAGAAATAAGAGAAAAAAGTGACCTAACTCTAGATGAGTTTGCAAATAAGATAAATCTGACTAAAGGAATTATCTGGAGTTATGAGTTTGGAAAAAAAGAACCTAGCATTAATCACTTAAAGAGAATAGCAGAATTTTTTAACATTTCTTTGGAATTTCTAATTTATGGAGTCGATAAGAAAATTGACATAAATCTGAATGAAGAATTAATAAAGGACCAATTCTTTATGACTGTGGACGAAATAGAAGTGAGTCAAGATGAACTTCTTGAAGTGATTGCATATATAAAAGCGAAGAGGATAGTGAAGAAAGAACTAATGAAGTAATAGGCAAAATATTAAGAGCCAATTCAATTAATATTTGAAAGGCTCTTAATATTTTGGACTTCCTAAAGAGATTTAAAGACTAATAAGTCATCTTCAATAATTAGGTGTGATAAAGAAAACCGAATAGTATTCCTAACCTCATCAATCGTCAAACCAATCGCAGCAAGTACATGACTAGGTTTACTCGAACTACAAGCAGATCCTGTAGATACAGCCATAACCGGTGAAAGTTTCTTAACAAGGATCTCATTGTTCAATCCCTTAAATTGCACACTCAAGATTCCAGGGATTTTATCTTTTTGATCGTTATTAAAAGAAATAACAGTCTTAAATTTTTCTAAAAGTATATCTCTTAGTGTTTCTTCTAATCGATTCAATTTATTGATATTCTCTTGTAGAGATTGATAAGCTAATTTTGCTGCTTTTCCCATCCCAACAATATTATGGACAGCAAGTGTACCACTTCTGATGCCTTGTTCCTGTCCACCGCCATGAATAAGAGGGGTTAAAGGAGTAGAAATACCATACTCATCTCGTCTGATGTAGGCAACTCCAGTTCCTTTAGGTCCGTGAAACTTATGAGCTGAGCAAGACAAGAAAGATATACCAGGGTAGTTCTCAAGATTAAGATCAACTTTACCTATAACTTGAGTAGCATCTGTATGAAATAATACCCCTTTATCAACGCAAAATTCTGAGATTGTTTTAATCGGGTTTAATGACCCAAGTTCATTATTCCCCCACATAATAGATACAAGTATAGTATCCTCTCTCAGAGCTTCTTCTAAATCTTCACAAGAGACCCGTCCATAACCATCAACATCAAGATAAGTTATTTCATATCCTTTCCGTTCTAAATACTCACATGTATCTAGAACAGAAGGGTGTTCGGTTTTTGAAGTAATAATATGTTTGCCCTTTGACTGATAATAATCTGCAACGCCTTTTAACACCATGTTGTTAGTCTCAGTCGATCCACTAGTAAAAGTTAATTCTTCAGGCTTACTTCCTAATAGTAGCGCAACATTATTTCTGGCATTTTCAACAGCCTCTTTTGCATTCACGGCAAAAGAATAGTACTTACTTGAGGGATTCCCAAATTCCTCAAGTAAGTACGGAAGCATAGCCTCTTTAACTTCTGGTAAGAGGGGAGTAGTTGCACTGTTATCTAGATATAACATATAGATTAACCCCTTTATGCATCTATTTTAAATAAATTATTTAGTAATTTATCGTAGTTACCTGCATGGCGATATTCGTTTTCAAGTAGTTTAATTCCGCGCTCTAAATGTGCATTGAAATAGTCAGGAAAATATTCTTCATCTGTCAGGTTGCGCTGTGTATGCTGACGAATGATTGCTTTGAAGACATAATCATGTTCTCCAGTCATAGCATTACGATGAATATCTACACCATTTTTATCTTGGACCATTTCAGGAACTTCAGGAATACGTAGAGATAAACCTACCGCAATTCTAGATAATATATTCCAAGTTAGCCCTGTAGAGGATTGAAGGGTTTTTAAGATCTCTCCAGTGTTCTTGGACGTTTTTATTCTAAAATTCATTGGTTAACCTCCATTCCTTTAAAAGAAAAGTAATCATTTAGTATAGTTGTCTCTTTGTTGTTTACATCGAAGTCGAGTGTGTATTCCTTAGCCGTGTAGTTGTGCAGTAGATTATAGGTTGATTCATCGATCTCTGAATCAGTTGAGAGTACAATCGCTTGTCGGCCACAATTCGGAATATAGTGAGTTAGTATACTTTGTTTATGTGAGCGGTCCAGTCTACCTAGTAATGTATCAAATATGAAAGGTACATTTCTGCCGGAACATTTAAATATTGCCCAAATGATCGATAATAACAGTATTTCTTTTTCACCCGCAGAGAGGGTGGATTTCTCCATTGCTTCATTATTTTGATCATAGAGACTTACTTCAAAAGTGGATGAATCAATTTTAATAGAAGCAATATAATTCCGTTTTCTCATTAATTTATTCAGCATACGTAATGCTTCCATTTGAACTTCTTGCAATTTCTTTTGGAGTTGAATCTTCCTGAATTTTTGACTTAACGAGATAATCTTTTGAGATTCCACGAATGAGTTTCTACTCTTTTCTTGATCTCTAAACTTAAATTCAATTGTTTCTATAGAAGAATTCACTTTATCTAGTTGAGTCTGTAATTCTACTAATGCACTTTGCGCTGCTTCAATCTCCTGAGTAATTGAGTGGAGTTGTCTATTGTATTTTTCCATGTCAGAAACCATTCCACTAAACTCAGATGAAGAATCATTAATTTTAAGTTTTCCTCTTAATTCTTGAATTTCTTTAAGTTTAGCTTTATTTTCATCAATCACGCTAATGTAAGAATCCAATTTATTGGTTTGAACTTCTTGATAAATGTTTTCAACCTGGTTTCCTTCAGAGAATGATGCCCCGTGAATTAGACCAGTGGAATCAGAAGGTTTCACGGTTGAGAGTATTTCTTGTCTTAGAACATTTTCTGAATTCTCATTTGGTGTAAGTTCCAGCTGCTTAAGAATACTCTTAATTTTGTCACTTGTTAATTTCTCGTCTAAAGAAGAGAACAGTTGGAATTTTTCTTCATTAGTTAATTGTTCCCTTGTTTCTTTTACAAGATCTTTAGCCAAGTAGAATGGTAGAGTACTAGCTACAAAATTCTTTAGAAGCTCCTGGTTTTGCTTCCTGTCATTTTCTAATCCTACTATGCTTTGATTAATGCTTTCTCTTTGATCTCTAACTAATCCGCCATGGATTTCAAAATCACTTTTAATTCTTTCATATTCCTCTTCGACCGTTTGTCGCTGTAGAGAGAGGTCGTGTATCTTTTTTTGATATTCCATTATTTTATTTTGATGACTACTCTTTGTTTCTTTTAGGTTAATTAGTTCTTTTTCTTGATCATTTAATGAAGCTGTACGTGCACTTTGTTGACTGTACAGATCTAAATCTTTTTCCATTACTTCAAATAAGTCTAGGTTAAAGAGAACATTGGTCAGTTTCTCAATATAACTTGATAGTAGGTTGTTATTAATAATTCTAGAGATTTCTTCTCCGTCAAATAGGCATAGATCCAATAAATGAGGGGGCATAATTTCTTTTAATTTTGATTGAAAGACTTCTCTTTCGTAGTCATTTAAAAATTTCCCATCTTGCAGTACATCAAGCGATTCTTTAACATTTTCGTTTTGGTAGCGCCAGGATCTGTAAAGGGAATATTCTTTTTTTGTAAAATCGTCAATGACTTCAAAATCTATTCTTAAGCGGAAATTATTTTCGTTATTCATTTTTGCTGAATAGTTAAGTAGTGAATCTACTTTTTTTAAGTACTCTTTGTTTTCTGTTTTATAACCAAATGCAAATGAACCGAATAGTCCCATCTTAATGGAATTCAATAATGTCGTCTTTCCAGCTCCATTTTCCCCACCAATCAGTACCGTGTTTTTGCTGGAAGAAGTTGATAAGTCAATGGTGTGCATCCCTCGGTAAGGACCAATGTTTGTAAGATGAATTTTTTTAAGATACATAGTTTATCTCCTTGAAATCTTATAAGTGTAAATAATCTTGTTTGAGTACTTTTGACATTTCTTCCATTAAGCCTCGTCTAACTTTTAATCCAGAAAAATCTTTTTCAACAAATAACAGCTTTTTAATGACTTTAATGTCCACTTTATATTCATCGCAAAGTAATTCAAGGTCAGATATTTGATCACTGTTAAATAAAGGACGATCATCAATTTCCCACTCTAGGTCATGACCAATGGCAGATTTAAAGATTTGAGGAACATGATCTTCCCAATCACCATTTTTATACCAGATCTTACGAATGGCTTTTAATTCTTCTTCTTTAATCAGTTCATAGTTAGAATCATCTGGATGTTGTAATTGCTTTTGTGTTTTTAGAAGTCTTTCTAGTATTTCTCGTCTAGCTTTCATTGTAAAAGGTCCGAGGCCAAGTTGCGCATACTTTTCTTCATTAGAGTCCTCATCCATATAGGTGACCAGAATATTATGTCCCTGCTCTGTACTTAGGTCGATATCATGTTCTAATAGATACGTTTTTAAGTTATCTCTTTCCACAATGATATAATTTTCATCATTGATCTCAACGAATTCTTTCGGTCTACTACCTTTTTTAGGAATGTGATGATATTCTTTCCCATCAATCACTTCCACATGAATATCACGAAAATAGATTTGACCATGTTTTCGATATTTCATTCTCATCGTACGATCATCTCTAATAGAAGATAGCCAGTTTCTGAAATTCAACAACGGTTTCATCCAATCATGGCCTGTTTGAATAAATCCAGAAAGTGCTTTATCTTCATTTACCACTGTACATACCCAGCAACCAAAGCGACTATTACCACAAGAACCTGCTGTATCTTTAACCGTCTTATCTACGACTAAAGGACATTCTCCACTGCTGGAGTCTTGATAAAGTCTATGTAGCTCATAGTTGTCGTCTCCCCATGGAGAAGGGTTATTCAATAGGTAATCCCACACATCATCTAAATCAAATGCTTTAATTGGTGCGTATACATATGCATTCGATAAAGTTGAGTGACGCATCAAAACTTTTCCCTCAACAGTATGGGAACGAATGACATTGGCTCTTGTAGCACTTTCGTCTTCTCGTACGCCTAGCACCATGATGACTTCACCAAAAGAGTTTACTTTATCAGTAATAAATTGATTGGCCGGATCAATTTTTAATCGATCCGTACACCAACGAAATTGCTGGTTAGGAGATGGATAACCTTTTCCAATAATGTTATACCAGAAAGATTGCTCCACAACTGGTTTTACTTTGTGTGTTTCAATTGGTAAACCTAAGTCTAATGCTTTTTCCTGCACTTTCCGTAATGTCTGATTAATCGATTGAATAATCAGAGGTGTCTCTACAAGAGTATCTGACGAGATCACATATATTTTTTTGTGAAGCTTCTCTGGTGGTAATTCTTTTAATGCTTCAAATACAAGTTGTACGACTACTGTTGAGTCTTTTCCTCCGCTATATCCAACTACCCATGGTCTGTCATCGGATAGGTATACGTCAATAATTTGTTCTTTTGCTTTATCTATGACTGTTTTTTCTTCAGTTAAGAGACTTGAAATAATTCCCTCGCTCATTTTAATGATCCCCTTGCTTAAATTTATTCTCTATGTTCATCTCGTGTTCAAGAAGTGGCAATCCTAGTAAGGTCTTAATTTTATTTGTAGTTAGTTGGATGGTATGGTTGTTCTTTTGGATTCTGCCATTCTGGTTAAACGCTCTTCCTAACCAAAACTCTGTGTTTGCACGATTCCAGTCTATTGTAGACAACTTTTGTAAATGTTTTTTCCAATCTTCGGTATGGAACTCCCTTAGATATTTACCTAACACTCCAATAGCTTCAATGAAAACTCCGTGACCAACGATAAAGTTTGCTCTTAGATCTCTAGGAGAAAGCTTTTTGTTTAAAACATCGTTCCATTCAACAATACTTTCTGTGAGAGTTTGCCAGAATTCGAACAAGAATTGTTTATCATCATCAGAAATAGAATCGCCTTTCGTTTTTCCTAGAAGCTTAAGATTTGTATTAAAAACATGATTCAGAGCTAAAATCTTAGGTGAATTCTTAGAAAGAGATACTCTTTCCCGGTCTGTATATCGTTTCAACAATGGAATTTCTTTTACAATTTCTTTTGTCACGAGTGCCAGTTTATCACGATGATCATATAAAATACCAATAGAAGAAGTCGTATTTACAGCATGACGATTTAGGTCGGAGAATATCTGTTGTGATTTTGTTAACCCTTCGTCATGAAAGAATACAACAGAAATAGTCTCAGACCCTATTTCTGGTGATATTTTTAATGCTTCTTCTATAGCGGCACGCCGATGCTGTCCATCATTGATTAAAAAGCGCGCATCTAAAGCAACTCGTAATTGGCCAAGATCTTTTGAAGAAGGGTCCTGTCCAAAAGGAACAAATTCCAACTCTCCATCAATAGAGGCTGTTAAAGAAGAAAATACATAATCACGATTATTTTCTACAATATAATTTGTAATCTCAGGGATTCTTGTTTTGTTAAGAATTCGTTGAGCCCTATGTTCTGGTGGGATCTCGTCCTCATCAAATAAGAAAATCTTAGGGATAATTCTTAATGGACACATTGCTACATAATATTCCTTATCTGCCTGAACCCCCTTAATTGCAGGGAAAGTATAACTAAATGCCGCATCCATGTGTACAACCTCCATTTTACGTACGTAATTTTATGATATTATTATATACCTTTATTAAGTGATCTTCAATTAAATACGAACCTTTATTCGTATATTTAATAAAACATTTTCTGGAAAGTAAGGTGAGATATCAATTTTTTGTCAGTTGTATGTTAAAATTGTTACAAAAGAGACACTTCGGAGATGATGAGAAATGAGTACAGATGAACAATTTTTCCTGAGTTTTATAGATGAGATCAATCCTGTTGCAGCTCAAAATGCAAAGAAAATGGAAGAACTTCTTTTTGAAGATGCCAGTAGCTCCATTGTAAAAGGTAGATTATTTGCAGAAGCGATATTAAACGAGGTTTTTAAGATTGAAGAGATTGAAGCTCCTTATGTAAATTCGCTTTATGATAAAATTTCATATTTAACTCGTGGAGGATACATCGAGAGGGAAGTACAACAATCGTTTGATACGATTCGGTTATCAGGTAATAAAGCCGCTCATGATGGTGGATTTAACGATATAACAGTAGCTTTCAAATTACATAAAGAAATGTACAATATTGCGGTTTGGTTTGTTGAGGTATATTCAGTAAAACAAATCAAAATACCATTATATGAAACTCCTAAGCCTCCAAAAAAGGAAGCAAATATTGAAGACCTTGTTCAGAAAAAAATCATGCAATTATTAGGTTCTAATGGATTTTCAAAATTAGTGCCAGAAGAAGAACAAGAAGAAAAGCAGCCTACTACCCCTTTTAGTGTAAAGGAGAATAGTTTGTTTGATGAGAAGATCGGAGAAGGAGAGAGCTATCTATTAAGAGAGCTAAAACGTCTACAGGACTCTTCCCAGGAAGCGATCGAGAATGCAAATCAATTCAGTCATTTTAAGAATTATATGCATGTGGATCGGAAGATTCAGTTAGATTTTGAACATATTTTAGAAGGAAGAAATGGCAAGTCAAATGGGAATTTAATTTTGTTATGTGGAAGTGTGGGAGATGGTAAGTCTCACTTACTAGCATATCTTAAAGAAAATAAACCTCATCTGATTGATGAATATACCATTTATAATGATGCAACTGAAAGCTTTTCTCCAGGGAAGAATGCGATGGAAACTCTGGAAGATGTGTTGAAAAGCTTCTCTGATCAACATATAGAGGAAACTAGTGAGAAAGTAATATTGGCTATTAACATGGGGGTCCTTCATAACTTCATCCATGCTAAGCATAAGGAATACTCTTATCAAAAGCTAAGTGACTTGGTAGAGGAAAGTGAATTGTTCTCACCAAATATTACTACACATTACTCCAGTGGTAATTTCGATTTACTTAGCTTTGGTGACTACCATCCATATGAATTAAAGAAAGATGGTCCAACTTCTAGCTTTTATACTACTTTAATGGAGAAAATCTTCTCTAATCATGAAGAAAACCCCTTTTACAGAGCTCTTGTGGAAGATGAGAAGAGAGAATTTAATACTATGGCCCATGAGAATTACAGAATGTTGCAGAATGAGTTTGTACAAAAACAAATTGTAAATCTCTTAATTGAAGCCATTATAAAATACAAATTAGTTATCTCAGCACGGGCATTTTTAAATTTCATTGCAGATATCATTATTCCAGATGATGTTCGCACCACAGCCATTATGTCTGAATTTGAGGTGCTTAAAAATGCTGTTCCAACTCTAGTTTTTAATAGGAAAGAGAGATCTGTCATTCTGAATGCATTAAGTTATGGAGACCCGATTCATAAAAGGTCTATTTATATAGATCAAATTGTCATTGATCTTAACACCCTAAGCGATTGGGGGAATTTAATTGAAGACAATATAGTTTCTGAAACAGCAGCAAAATGGTTAAAACCACTGGCTCAGGAAACAAACCTAACTAACTATTCCTTTGATTTGTTTTTCAAGACATTTATTCGAATCGCATCACTAACAAATAAGCAATTTGCGTCTAAATTGACGGATCCACTGTACACTTCTTTTATTAAATATCTTTATTATTTTAATGTAGGAGAAAAAGCGCATATTATCAATTTTTATGGAGAAATTAAATCGGCTATTTTCAATTGGAAAGGCTCGCCCAAGAGAGAGTATATCTACCTTAATAAACCAGATGAGAAGTTCAGACTTGCTCAAAAGCTTGTACTAAGACCTTATGTTTCGCATATAAAGCAAAATACAGAGGATGTTCTATACTCTTTTAAATCTTCTATTTTAATGGGTTACCATAAGGGTGATCATGAGACAAAAGAATTTTTAGATATAGACTTTCCCTTATACGAATTATTGATGAAAGTGGAAGATGGGTATCGCCCAAATAAAAAAGATATAGAAGACGCAATCAAGTTTGTAGAGTTTATAGAGAAGCTAATGGCCTTTGGAGAGAAGAGAAGTGAACTACTAATTCATTACCCAAATGACAAGAAATTCTACAAAATTAAGAAAGATGATTTTGAGCGTTTCGTCTTTGAAAGGGAGAAATAAGAGATGAGTCATCTTTACATTGAACATTTAAATGAACATTTAATCAAAAAAAACAAGCATGATGTAGGAGAAGTCCTTGATGTCTTGCCCTTCTTAACTAAGAGAACGGGTGCCATTAAGGGGAATTTCAATCAGGTCCTTGGTGAGTTTGTTCGCTTTAACTCTTCATTGGAACTAGACTCCCATGCGTATTCTGAGATTGAAACGTTTACGACCGAGGAACAAAACAAATATAGTGAGCATATCGCAAGTAAAGTGGAGTTTCTAGATGATAGCGATGCCTCATATGATTTCGTCCGCTTTTTAAATCAATATCTGTCTAATGAAGATGAGATCAAGCCTATTCATCCATATTTATTTAATTATATCCCTAATGAACGGTTTGAAGGGGAATTTAAGAAATATGCACAATTCTTAAGTGAGACGCTCGCATTAGAAAATAATGAGATTAAAGAAATCTTTATGAATAAAAAATCCGAAGACATTTTGACTGAATTAGTACTAAGTCAATTAGATGGTCTTAAAGAAGCAAAAGGGAAGAGAAGACAATATCAACAGCTACTTGCCCCTCTAGTGGAGTGTTACCAAGAAGATTTAATCTTTCTCAGTAAGCATAAGGATTATTTCTTAGCAACGTTTCCTTTGTTGACTCATTTCTATACATTAATGTATGCAATGCAGCTAGTGTTTAAGTTTGAGCAATTCACTAATGCAAATTTTGATGAAGTAACTCCTTTATACTTTGCATTAGAGTGGGAAGCAATTAGTAAACGGAGAAGTGCAGCAGACGAAATGTTAGGATATAAGTTTATTAAAGAAAATGCCAAGAAATTGTTCCCGCATATACATACGATTTCTCATTTGAGTCACAATGTTTTTCAGGAAGACAAGGAAGATCGTTTGAATTTTATTCCTTATAGTACTTTATACGATAGAATAAAAAATAAAGGTGAAAGTTTTGAACAGGAATTTCTACTCGAACTAAAAGAATGGATCAATTTATATAAAAATCTACCGTTTACAAACATAACCATTGAAGATAACTCAGAAACCCTGCCAGAAGCATTTAAGGTGTTATTTGCTTGTCTCCAAAAGGGAACGAGTAGTAGTGTAGCTGATAAATTCGGTAAGAATATAGAAGACCTTGCTTCCGACCAATTCGTTAAGAGTAGAGGAAGTATAGGAAATGTTTTAAATATCAAACATGAATTCTTGCTATTGATTACAGCTGTTTCTGTAAAAGACAAACGTATTCCTTTAAATGAACTATTCCATGAATTTGAAAAGAGAGGAATAGCACTGGATCGTTATTCGAAAAAAGAAGTGATGAACCTATTCGATAACTTGAATATTATCGATAAAAAAAGTGATAGTGGTGATGCTCAGTATGTCAAACCAATTTTATAATTACATCGTTTCTACGTTAATTGATTACTTTAAAACAACTGTTGTTAAACCCGGAAATAGATATTACCTACAATTAGATAATCAAAAGGAACTAAGTCAATTAATCAGTTCTTTGAGAGAAATTACTAATATACAAACTTTCACGTACCAGCATGCTCAAGGCGAAAAATATGAAACTTTCTCTATTCCATTTAATGGTGTGAAATTGGTTATTGCCCATACCTCTGAAAACGTTACCCCGGATTTCTTAGTTACATTAAGAAATCTAGTTGGTGAGCAAAAGGAAGGGTGGAACCAAACCGCGCTTCTTAGTGTAGTAACTGAGCAACTGGACTCTATCCAGGGAGGAAGTAGTGATCTTCAAAAAGAGGGGATGCCTCTTCATATTAATTCTATCTTCTCTAATCTAAAAATTAAAATAGAGAATAGCGGACTTGAAAAGGTTGACCAAATTATCTTACAGGATAATTTAGATAACCTCATTAAAGAACAATCATATCAGCAAATCACTTTGTTTGATTTTGAAGACATCTTTAAAACATTGGAGAGAGGCTCAATCGAAGACCAAGAATATCATAAGTTTGGCATATTCAAAGATGACGATTTAGCAACCTTTAAGGGAAAAGATCAGAGGAACAGGTTAAATGAGAACCGGGAACTTTTTGATTTTGTCAGAAGGGTTCACGACTTTGGTTTAGGGGATGAAGAGTTAGATAAGATGTTTTCACCTAATGGAGTGAAAGAATTAAAAGGGTCGGAATGGATGACTCAACCTTATTCACAGGTTCATAAATTCCATGAAGAGCATAAAAAACTCAATAAAAAGAAAAAAGTCGATTTACAAACAATTAAAATAAGCGACAAGTTGACATTATGGAATAAACCTCATAAAGAATCATCGGCAGGAAAGCGAAAAAGACACTTAATCATATTTAATCCCGACCAATTACCTGAAATTAAATTACAGGCAAATTTTCAGTTTATGGGTGATATAAAGAGTCTATCGAGCGAGTATCTTACCGTTCAGAATCAATTCAAATCTTCTTGTTCTACTGAAGTGAAAAAGACCAATATCGAAGTGAGTATAAACACTGAAAAAAATAATGTGACCTTTACCAGGTTCACTTACAAGCATGATAAAAAGGCGTCTTTAGGTGCTGATTTCTTAGTAGCTGTAGTACCTGTAGAGCCTATATGCTTAGATAAGTTTAAATCTAATTATACGATAGACCCTATTCAAAAAGTAATTGGTCTCCAGTATGAGGGAGATCAAGTCGTCCTAGGACAAGGATTTGATAAACAGACTATAGAAGTAGAAAAAGACGATCAAAAGGTGGACATTTCAGAAGACAATCAAGTGACAATTAAGCCACTTCCAGAAGCATTTAATGATGAAGATGAGCTGAAAATAAACTTATCATTTGGCGAGGTCCATGTACCAGTCTTACTTAAAAACGAATTACAGGAATCTATGCCTATAAATGGTCAGAGACTTTGGAGGCTTATTAGGGAAAAAGGTCAGGATATACAGTGGATAAAAGAAAATAATCGACTAGTTCTTGAGAACAGTGAATTTTATATGCACTCAGAATATAAACAGTATTTTCATTGGGAAGATACTTGGGTTGAAGAAGGTATGAAATTTGCTAAATTTGATTCGGATCAGCTTTTACAAGAAGATCTTAAACTAAGTGACGACCTTAGAGAAGCCTATAGTAGGTTTATTACGTATTTTAAAACCTGGAATTCAATCCCTAGCTTGTCTTATGTTACTCCTGATTATGAGACAAGGGCGAAAGAGTATCTTTCAGCCTATGTGAATGAGATTAAAGGTTTCAGAAATGGCACTCCAGCTGGAAAAAGGGGAATGGATCTATTTAAACTAGGTATGGTTCAATCAAATGAAATGGTTTACTTAACACCATTTCACCCACTAATGGTTGCTTTTAAACTAAAGTTCTATGACTTATTGGATTCGGAAGAAGTAGATAACAGTATACTTAACCGTCTTCATCCTGATGCGCTGCTCCCATATATATATGATGAAAATGAAAATTTATATAAATCAGAACATCAACAGGCTGCTTTAGAATGGTTAACCTTTAAATTAGTTCAAAATGTTTCTGTTTCAGATGCGAATCAATTTTTAGCTAAAGTAGTTAGTGACAAGATGTCTCAATTTAAAGAGCATTTCTCATATTTATTTATTGAACAATCACTTGCTCCGTTACAGCTGAATATTATTAACATCGTGAATGATCATGAAGTATTGAAGGGTATTCTTCAATGGATGGTAAATGTAATCGAAAAAGAAGGAATCGATTATCTAAAACCTATTGAAGTTACTCTGTATAGAAAAGATGAAGCAGATTCAGCATTTGATCTTTTTGCCCGGACAGATTCAGTAGCTGCACTTGTAGAATTATTTGACATTAAGTTAAAGCATAATGACTATGATCAAGAGGATGTACTAAGAAAAATCAGAGAAAAGCTGTTCTTTTATAAGAAAAGTGACACCACTGAATATAAATACGCTCACATTTCCTTTTACAAGATGAAGGCTCAGGAGAAATTCGCTGTTCAACCTATGCGTGACATGGATTCAGGTGTGGCAATTGAAGGCTTATACTCAAGTGTACCTTCCATGAAAGATGAAGAAAACTATAAGAGTGGATTTGGCGTGAAGTCTTATACGATTGAGGAAGATAACTATCTAACCTTAACTTCCTATTTTGTGAATGAGCTTGCTGCAAATTTAAGGAATAGTGGAAACGACAGCTATCGAAAAGGCGAAGCGATCTTCTCGAGGACTACGACAACGGATGAGGAAGATTTAGAAAAAATCTTCAAATCTTCTTATTGGGTAACGTTTGTAGATCCTACCATTGATCTGGAGTATTTTAATCAATATGATGGAAACCTAGTAGTTATTCACTACAGTGACCAGTACTCATCATCGAGTAGATATGATGCCATTACAGTAACAGATAAGTCTAACCAGTACTATGCAGTCATCAAGGAGTTCCTTAAACAAAAAGAAGTGGAAGGAACAGATCAAAATGTGTTAAGTACGATTAAAGCATTTAATACCTTTAACGGTGAATGGTTACTTCGAATTATTGGTAGTAAGGGCCATTATGATCGGGAGAAGTTAAGTATTATATCAGCTATTAAATTCTCCGTTTCTTACCTAGACCATCCTAATATACTTTGGGTGCCTATTTCTCTAGAAGAAGTATTAAGGGTTGCGGGAGCAGTGAGTCTTAATAAGTCTGAAGGAGTGTTTACTGCTAAGAATCTAGGAGTAAAAGGTAGCCACAGTGATGACCTTCTCTTAATTGGTTTAGAAAATAACAATAATGATTTGGCCCTTCATTTCTATCCTGTAGAAGTCAAGATTGGAATTAATAGTGGGACTGTTTTAGAAAAAGCAAAAATCCAAGTTGAGAAAACAAAGAAACTTTTATTAGAGACACTTACTGGTGAAGTAGGTGATACATTTACAGGGAAGTTTTACCGAAACTTCTTTGCGCAATTACTCATCTCTAACTCTAAGAAATTAGAACAAAGTGAATTTTGGAATGATAAAGGCTATTTCTTATCCAGTGAAATAAAAGAAAAATTATTAAAAGATCAATATACTGTATCTACAAAGCTTGATGAATTTATAGGTGAAGGCGCTATCCTCTCGTTCCAGAAGAATGTTTATCACCGCAGTGCTGTAGTAGATTCTAATGTTCTACTTTTAAATCTAACTGAAAAAGATGGATATGAAGGTCTGGTTCGTCCGATTAAAGATTTACGAGATTGGATTCAAGAAAAGGAAAATGATTTTGTTAAGGAAGACATGCTATCCACTAGATATACATCTTCTATTTCAACTTCATCTCCACCTGAAAGTACGAGTGAACCCGTAGCATTGGTTGATGGTAAAGGTGAGTATGAAGTAGTACCGGAGGCTGTCACCAAAGAAATCGATGGAGCTAGCGTTGAACGCAAAGAACAGTCTGAGGAAGTACAGGAAGACTCTTCAAACGATTTAGTAGAAAAAAGTCCAGAAGATTCAACAGCTGAGTTAGATCAAGGTGAATCAACTGTTCCTGGATACGAAGTTGAGTCTGAAGATCAAGAGAACGCTTCAAATGGAGAATCCACAAAGGAATCTCTTGATGAAGATAAGCCTCGTTCGTCCGTAGATTTAGAAGATGCGAGAATACTAATAGGTAAACCAGAGAATTCTAACCGAAAAATCTACTGGGAATATGGAAATAAAGGCTTAGCCAATAGACACTTACTGATTTCCGGTAAGTCTGGTCAGGGTAAAACGTACTTCATGCAGTGTTTGTTACTTGAAAAATCAAAGCTTGGAATTCCAAGTATCGTTATAGACTACACTGAAGGCTTCTTGCCTAACCAACTTGAGCCAGAATTTGTGGATTTCTTAGGAGATAAACTTAAACACAAAATTGTGTATAGTGAGAAGCTTCCTATCAATCCGTTCGAGAAAAATGTTCGAGACATTGGTGGAATTCAGTTGCCTGAGTCGAATACAGATGTAGCAGAACGTATAAAAAGTGTTTATTCTTCTGTATATAAAACGTTAGGTATTCAGCAACAAAATGCCATCTATGAAGCTATTTTAAATGGGTTAGAACGATATGATGAAGGAATGAGCCTCATCAAACTTAAAGAATTACTCGAAGAAGACGGTAGTAGTTATGCCAAAACAGCACTATCTCAGATTAGGCCATTGATTGATCGTAATCCATTTAATAATGATAATTCATTAAAATGGAATGACATTATCAAGAGTGATGGAGAAGTTCATATTATCCAGTTGACTGGATTCCCAAGAGATGTGCAATTAATGATTACAGAGTTTATACTTTGGGATCTGTGGAATTACTCTGTTCGCTATGGTAATAAAAATCAACCTATGCCTGTCATTATGGATGAAGCCCAAAACTTAGATCATACTGAAAAATCACCTTCAGCACGGATACTTACGGAGGGAAGGAAGTTCGGATGGTCTGCATGGTACGCTACCCAATTCCTGAAGTCCCAGCTTGATGCAGGTGAGTTAGCAAGACTTCAAAATGCAACGCAGAAGGTATATTTCTCACCACCTGAGCAAGAGCTATCTAACATTGCTAGTAGCTTGTCTAAAGATCCGCATGAGAAAAAACAGTGGGAGAATGCTCTTTCATCCTTGAAAAAGGGGCAGTGCATTGTCCATGGTCCAGTGGAGAAAGAGAACGGTGAACTCTCAAATCCTACCATTAATGTAGTAAACATCATGTCTTTAAACGAACGAATTTAATTGTTGAATTTTGTAATTATAAATTTTAAAATAAAGGATTAACTTGCAGATATTATTATTAAAGGAAATGTCTGCAAGTTTTTGTGTATTTATCAAGAATTAGTAGATTGGGGTTTAGTTATTATCTAAAACCAGAAGTTACGAATAAGGAATAATTTGAGATGAGAAAAACACTTTGCAATAATTTGGATATAAATGTAAGATTAAATGGAGTTTACTAGTAAGATTGGCTACTATTATGTTAATTCTAATCTTAAGAAGTAGAGGAGATAATTATTTTGCATGAAAAGATTAAGGGTTTTACAGAGGAAAGTATAGGCATACTAAGTTCTAAAAGAGAGAGTCTAAACCTTTTAACTGATGAAATTTGTTCAAGTTTAGAATCAATATTAAATTCTACACCTTCTTTGTATAACTTTACCATTAGTGGACGTGTAAAAGGGAATGAAAGCTTAAGGGAGAAAATTGTTAGGAAAAATTACTATAATAGATACCCTAATGACTCACGCCTTTTTATAGAGGAACTTCCTGATATTATTGGAATTAGGGTTACCTGCTTCTTAAATAAGGAAGAAAAAGAAATCTATAATAATCTTGTTCTAAAATTTAGTAAACAGGTAGAAGATAAAGAGTATCTAGTTACTAATGAGCAAAAACTAGAAGAATATCCCTATATATCATTTATTAAAAACAAACAACCTGAAGAGCAAAAAAATGGAAATGACATCTATAGAATACCACTAAAATATGTATGCGACTCAAACGAATCTATAAATGTTGAATTGCAGATAAAATCATTAACACACATGTTTTGGGGAGAACTTGAACATTTATTATTCTATAAAAATTATGCTTACACCATTAACTCGAATTTTTATTCAACAATGATGGCATCTATAAATGATTTACTAAGTAATATTGATACCCAACTTACAGGAATGAAGGAGCAGCTTTCTCCGAAAGACCAAATTAGCCAAGTTAAAGAAATGAGAGAAATACTTGCAAAATTAATGTATGAAAAAATTCATCCGAAAGTTACAGAAATATTAGAAACTGAAATTGATCTGAGAGAGGTATACACAATCATATCCCAGTTACTATTCTTTAAATGTAAGACCTTTGAAGAAACATTAAAGAAGACTAATGAGGCTTTTCATAAAATATCATCTATTGAACTTAATAGTGATAGTTTTGAATTCTCTGGAGCTCAGCTTAATACCGTTGACCTTCAGTCCAAAGAAATATACCAAAAATTAATTAAGCAAATTGATGAGCTATCTAAGCAGGAAGACTTGTTCTGGCACTGTTTCGTTGGCATATATAAAACATTAATTGAAAAAGAGTACGTTGAATCGATTGAAGAAATTGGAGTAATACTTATTTCTCACTATTCAAACGAGTTAAGTTCAGAATTGGAAATTCCAATAAGAGAACTAATGCAAGACACAATTTTAGAAGCGTTAATTGATGTATTTATTGAATATTCAAAGCTAGACTATTTTATTGAAGAGGTCCATCAAAAAAACATCAGTCAAATTATTATTGAATCTATTAAGTATCATCAATTTGCTTTACAAGATGTGATTTCTGAAATAGAAGAACAGCCACAACATAAAAGTGTTACTAAACAGATAATAAGTTTGTTGATAAAAATACAGGTAAGGTTCTATTTATTCCCACAAAAAGAAATATTAATTAGCGAAATTGAAGAATTAAAGGGAGCGCTCGATGATGACAATTCATGGAATGCGTGGGTGAATTATGAAGAATTGGGAGAAATACTTGAAAGAAAGAAAAAAATTAATAATCAAGAAGAACTGTATAAACTCCTTCACTACACAGGTGAGGACAAGGAGGAAGAAGTAATTGAATAGAAATTATATTAAACTAGAGCAGTTTGGCCTTGAAATGTACATGGTTAGTCTAACAATAGAAGATTTAATAGAGCACTACAAGATAGATTTGTATGATCCCAAGACAGATGACGGTTATCAGCGTCCACCCATACCACCTCATTTTAGAAATATCGGAAAATATTTAAAGAAAGAAAACCCAATACTTCCTTCTGCGATTTTAGCAGCGGTTAGTGAGGATCAAATTAAAGAATTAAGTGAAAATTTATTAGAAATAAATGGTAAGATAAGAATAGTAGATGGTCAACATAGAATTGAAGGGTTTAAGTATTTAAATAAAATAGATGAGAATAGATTTATGGAAATGAGAAACTTTCAATTTCCAGTAATAATTTTGAAAATAAATGAAAATCAGCGTCTTCATGAAATCAATACGTTCATTGACATTAATAGTAAGGGGAAAAAAGTAAGTACAGACCTAGCAATAAGACTGCGAGATAAAAACCGAAATGAAAATGCGGAATTTTTAAATGAGCATTCACAAGTAATAGAGTCAATTGCAACTAATGTTACATTAGAATTAAACAACTCATTAAAGTCTCCTCAATGGTTGCATTCAATAAAAACTAGCCCTAATGAATACAACAATATTATTAGTATTAACGCTTTTAATACATCTCTTTTTCCTTTAATTAAGTCCATATTAAAAGATAAAGAAATTAAATCAATAGATGATATAAAGGAACTTTCGACAATGATTTTTAATTTACTAGTAGAATCATGGAATGTCATTTATAAGAAATGGTCAAACTGTTTCACGGATACTCAGGGTTTCAAGAAAGAATATAATTTGCAAAAAGGTATAGGTGTTCATTCTTTGCATTTAGTCTTAAATAATTGTTATATTAATGCTAATTACAGTCTGAATAAGACTTTAGAGAATTTCATAGGGATTATAGATGAAAGTCCCGCAACATATCAAGATTGGATATCTGGCGGAAAATTAAGTGGATACAACTCAGCATCGGGTTTTAGTAAAATAGCAAAATATATAGAAACTGGGGAACTGAAAGAATAATGGTAACTGTAAATATTTAGAGCTTAGTTATAATTTTTCATAAAGTATATATTAATTAGGAATACCTCACTTTTACAAAAAAGTAGGGTATTCCTTTAATAATAAATAACAAAAAATATGGATTTATCTTAGAGTACCATTAATCTTACGTCTTCCATTGATGCTTTTTGATTTTTTAGGTCTTTGATTGTTCTAAGTCCATACTCAATATATGCAATCATATATTGATGTAACTCTTCATCATTCAGTGATCTTTCAGCTTCATTAATGATAAGGTGTTTAAACAAAATGAACTCTTTTTCTTTAATGATATTATCAGGGATCGTCCATTTATTCCCACCAGTTATTGCTTCTAGTGAAGGATTCGTACACACTGCAATACCTTTAGCTAAAGCAATCTTTATAGCATGAGGACGGTCGACCTCTAAAAGATTTACCACATCATCTAGTATTTGCTTTCCTTCTTCAGATAAGGACATTCTTTTATTAGACATCTATTTTTCACACCCTAACAAAATCGAAATAGCCATCTCTAATGACTGTATATTTTTTGCGCTCGTCGTAATCTAACATGTATTGTTTGTACGAAGATTGCTCCATTAAGTTTACATACTCACTTGTGATCTCTGTATCAGTAGATAAGATGATCACTTGTTCACTTAAGTTTTTATAGTAATGATTAATTAAATGGTTCCTGTGATAACTATCCAGTCGTCCAAGTGGAGTGTCTATGACCATTGGTAAAGATAAATCTGAGACTTTAGTTAACGCCCAAATGAGTGCAGAGGATATCATTTGCATTTCACCTGCGGAGCGTTCTTGTATACTAATCTCTTGCATCCGATCGCTAAATAGTCGGACAGAGTATGTGTTGATATCGAACTCGATCTTGCCAAATTCGTCTTGTTTTCTAAAAAGAACTTTTAACATACTTGAAAATTCATCTCTGATATGTTCTGCCTTCAATTTTGTTACTTCAGTTACATATTCTTTCATAGCGGCAATGGTATTCGTAACATTTTGAAGTCGTTCTTGAAGTTCTTCAGTGTTAGAGTCTTGGTTATTTAGACGAGTGAATTTATTCTTTAGTGCTGTTCTTTGATCTAATAGATCTCGAAGCTTTTTGTTGATTAGTCTATGTTTTGAATCTAATTCTCCTACAATTTTAGTTAACCGATCAATTGTATCATTTTCTACTTCTAGGTTTACTGCTTCTGGAGCATTTCTTATTTCTAGCTCAAGCCCATTGTATTCCTGGGTTAATCTTTCAATATTATTAATATAATTGGTAACCTGGTTTTTATCTTTCATCGGTAATGAACTTAAGTAACTGAAGTCTTTATTAGATATATCATGTATTTCCTCAAAATCATCAGACACATCAATTCTGATATCATTTTCTTTTATCCAAATTTCTTTCCCTAATTCTTTTATTTGTTCAAGCTGAACTGGAGAAAGTGGAGGGTTTATAGATTGATTCAATAATTTGTCCATAAAGTTCCGATAAGGATTAAGGGATGCGTTTTGCAAAATTCTATTTTGACTTATTTCTTTTTCTTTTTTAATTCTATTTTTTAATTTGCTGATTTTATTCCCTAAAATGATATATAGTACATTATCTGAGTAATACGTGTTCAAATCTTTTTTAGCCATTTCTAACTGTGTTGCTACTTTGGTTTGCTTTTTTATGATCGTTTCACGAGACTTTGAGTTCTTACTCATTTTTTCATTTCGAGCATTTTTAGCATCATCTACTGCAGCTTGCTGACTTCTTAATTTAATCCGGATTTTTTCTTTCTTAGCTTCATACTTTGCGATAGAATCATCCAATGCAATTAGTTCAGTTTCTGCATTTTTTATTGAAGAATGACTAACAGAACGTGCTAGCTGTCTTTCAATTGATTGCTTAAGAGTATTTAAATCCTCTAATAGCTGCTTGTAAGATTCCATCCCTGTAATTTTGTGAATAGCATCCTTCATTTCTTGACTATTTTGGCGAAGAATAATATCTTTAATCTCTTCTCCATCAAATATGAAAAATGGAGCTGCATGGTAAGGAATAATTTTATCGATGAATTTATTAAAAACATCAATATTGTCTATTTGAACTGTACGTTTAAACTTCGAACCGGCACTTTTAACATCAAGAGATCTTTGTTCATGAGATAGGGTTTTATCACGATTAAAATACCATTTTATTTTTAGATTCCACTCTTCACCTTTATCCGTTTCCAGAGACAATGAGACCTGACACTCACGTCCTCCTTCATCAAAAAACGTGTTATTAATAACGTTGGAGAACAATCTCTTATACTCGGTTTCTGTCATTCCACGTTTACCGAACAATATGTATAGAATCGCTTTCAAAATAGTTGTTTTTCCCGCACCATTTAACCCACCGAGTAGAATAATATTTTTGCCGTTCTCTTTTCTTTCATCTTCAGGGATATAAAGATCCACTTCTTGATGACCGTAATAGGTCTTATAATTAACAAATTCTAGTTTTTTCAATAGCATCTTCGTTCACCTCCAGTGGTTAAGTCATTATTGATTTTCTTTAAAGTGAAAATCTATTAAAGATTGGTATTCTTTAATCCTGGTCTGTTGACTGTTATTTTCGTAAGCTTCTCTTTCTGAAAGCTTTACTAGTAACCTTCCTAGTTTAGGAGGGACATTGTTTCGTGTGCAAACCTTAGACATTAATTCTGTTTCTCGTCTTTTCATATCTTTCATGAATTACCACCCAATACTATAATAGGATTGAAAAGGGAAATAGGTCCCTCTAATAATATTACTATAACATTACTCGTAGTTACATGTTTGTAATATAACAAATTATTCCTTATTATTGTAACCTGTTGCCTTGTTGAATTTTTGTGAAGGTATGAACTTAAAATGAAAATATTACAACTATATAAAGGAGTTAGTGATATGAAGAAGTGTAGTAAGTGTAAGAATGAAAATAGTTTAATAGAGACAGATGAGTTTGGAAAATTAAAGGAAAGCGTATATTACTGTGAGAGTTGTTTCATTGAAAAGGTTAATGAAAGAGATGGAAATTTTAAACCTGAAACATGCATTCAGTGCAATACAACATTAAGTCCACTAATTAATGAGGATATCTTTGATGAAGGAATAGTCTTTTTTAGCTGTCCTAATCAAGATGAAAAAATGAGCCATGATGAGTACGGAGAATATATAATTCAGCCCAGAGGATAAAGTCATTTCTAAAGAGGTAGGGGAGTTTATGAAGGAAACAATAGACCGATTTCTAATTCAGATAGAAATGATGAATTTAAACATCAGTGGTGGGAAGCCAGCACTTAAGAAGCCGCTATGTTTACTTCTGTTGATTTCCAAATTTGAGAATAAGACAATTGCCGAAAATAAAATACGTTTTGTTGAATTAGAAAAAGAACTTGGAGAATTGATCATTTCGTTTGGAGCTCGGCCCAATAAAAGTGGCCCCAAACCAAACCAACCAAACCCTTTCAATACATGAACAGTTCTACTTTTTGGGACATTCACTTACCTGATGGATTAGAGATGAGTCATAAAAGGGATCTGTCTCTTAAGATTTTAAGAGATAGTGAGACCTATGTTACATTAGATGGGGATATATTTGAAATGTTAAATAAATCTAGGGAATTTAGAGCGATTGCTACGGAATTTATTCTAAAGAAGTGGTGGCCAGAAACAATTCAGGAAGATATTCTTTCAAGTTTATCCTTACCGGTTTATTTCCCTATCTCAACTAGACCACCTCGAAATAAAGAATTTGCAGAGAAAGTCCTTTCTAACTTTCGGTACAGGTGTGCAATTTGCGGCTTTAATGCCACGTTTAATAAAAGCCACTTTGGATTAGATGGTGCACATATTAAATGGTTCTCTCAAAAAGGACCAGACATTGTCCACAATGGACTATCACTTTGTAAAATTCATCATTGGGCATTTGATAAAGGGGCTATTACGATTGAGCCTAAAAACTTAACAATAGAAGTTTCTCCACTATTTGTAGGGAGAGACCATCAAAGCATTGAAATTATTGAATCATTTAATGGGAAAGAGATTTTTCCTTTTAAAGATGAGATGCCTGAAGCGAGATATCTGGATTGGCATTATGAGTATATTTTTATGCATTAATAAGGTTGATAGCTAATAATAAAATCCATACTCTTAAACTTAGAGTATGGATTTTATGCATAGTTACAAAATATTTTTATTAGCCCGCGGCACCAAATAAGAAGGCATCTCCACTTCAAGCTCCCAAACAAAACTCATCGGTTTATTTCCAGAATGCTTAATATAATTCGCTGTCCCCAAGAAAACAAATGGGGAAGGAATGCTCCCCTTTTCCTTTTTATATTCCCTTACAAACAAAGCGATTTTCCCACCGTTCTGACGGTGATGAATATATCGCTGACCAGTGGGGCTTTCTTCGCTCACTCTACTTTGGGTCTCCCAATGAAAGAGGGTTTCGTTGATCGCGTAGTCTTCATATAGAGTAGAAGGTGAGAAGTCCTTTTCTGATTTGTTCAGAGTGATAAAGAAGATGTCTAGGTTTTTGTCTTTAAAGTATTTGACGCCTTCTCTAAAGGCTGGACTTTGGTCTTCGTTGTAATAGTTGAATCCTGCCATGATTTGGGCTGTGGAGTACTGGCTATGTACTTGCAGCGGGCAGGTGAAGTCAAAGTTTGGTTTCATTTCAATGGTTTCTAGGGATTCATATAGAACTTCTAGAATTTTTTTGATTTCGTCTTGAAAGACGGGGTGCTCGAGTATGTTATCGATTCCTTCTTTAATCGATAAAAGTCCTTCTTTTGCAGGGGGTGCTTGATAGAAGGAGTAGTAGAAAAGATTAAGCATGAGTTCTTCTGCTTTCCCGTTCACTTCTCTCGTATCTATATAAGTGAGGAGGAATGAGAGAAGTTTTCTTGAGTTGAGATGGAACAGGTTCGGTAGACGACTGGTGGTCCATTTTTCCTTTTCATATGTGAAGTTTTCTTGGATCCCAGCTTCAACGAGTAATCGGTGATAGCTTCTGTTTTTGTTTCCACCATAAAAATCGTACAGGTCTAGATGATAGTGTGTTAATACATTGAATAATGACAATGGTAGATCGGTATCTTGTTCGAAGGTTTTTAGTTTTGAGATGATGTTTGCCTTCGTATTGGCACTTGATTTGATGTTTCGCAGAATGTATTCCTTCGCTTGTTTTTCCAGTTGGACGAAGCAGCCTTTTGGTAGGTTGAAGAATCCATTTTCTACATAGTGTTGAACAGAGTGCTTGGATTTGCCGATGAGTGCCCGGAGTTTTTCTTCGTAGGAGTAGTTCTGATGAGCTTTTCCTACGAAGTCGAGTACAGTTAGGCATTCTTTGTCCTCTGCTAGGCGAAGTCCGCGACCTAGTTGTTGCAGGAAGACGGTTAAACTCTCCGTCGGTCGGAGGAATAGTACCGTGTTGATTTCTGGAATGTCGATTCCTTCATTGTATAGATCGACGACGAATATGAATTTGATATCACCTGTGACAAGTAATCGTTGTGCTTCCATCCGAGTGGACTTGTCTGATCCTCCATGTAGAGCAATAGAAGGAATGCCTGACTGGTTAAAGAAGTCGGCCATGTATTGGGCATGAGAGATGGAAACGCAGAATCCGAGTCCTTTGACGTCACTCAAATCGGTTACATATTTCTCGACGCTTTGAATGATTTGACTGCTTCTTAAATCGTTTGACGTATAGACATTTTCTAATTGTTTCGTATCGTAGCCACCCCGTGACCATTTCAGATGAGAGAGGTCGACGGTGTCGGTGACGCAGAAGTATTGAAATGGACTTAATAACTTCTGGTTGATGGCTTCGGTTAATCTCATTTCTGCGGCGATGTGATCTTCGAAGTAGGTAAGAACGCTTTTGCCATCCATTCGTTCTGGTGTGGCTGTTAACCCTAATAAAATGCGAGGATGAAAATGATCCAGCAGCTTTTGATACGAGTCTGCTGCTGCGTGATGAAATTCATCGACAATGATGAAGTCATAATAGTCGCTCTCTATGTGGGTGTGAAGCTGTTTGCTATTAAAGCTTTGAATACTGACGAAAAGATGATCTAGTAAGGAAGGCTGGTGGGTTCCTACTAGCATTTCTCCGAAGTTCGGGTCTCTGAGTATGGCACGAAAGGTATCCATGCTTTGCTTTAAGATCTCTTCTCGATGTGCCACAAACAAGAGTTTTGCTTTTCCTCCATTCGCTTTTCTGAACCGTTTATAGTCGAAGGCAGAAATGACGGTTTTACCCACACCCGTTGCTGCGACTAATAGGTTCTTATGTCTTCCATGAATGTCTCGTTCGGCTTGTAATTTCTCGAGAATTTCTTTCTGATAATAATAGGGTTGAATATCAAAGATGTACTGAACAGAGCTTTCGGCCACTTCAAATTTACTTCGTTCAAGAGCCATTCGTAGAGTGTGCGTATCCTCTTTGTTCTCTCCATTAAACGCTTTAAACTCCTTGTCATTCCAGTAGCTTTCAAACGTTGCTTCACATTTTTTTAGTACATCAAAGGAATCCTTTTCGGTGACTTTCACATTCCACTCTAAACCGGAAGTGAGAGCAGGGTTGGATAGGTTAGACGATCCTATGTAAGCTGTGCTGAAGCCGGTATCTCGTTTGAACAGGTAAGCTTTGGCATGAAGACGAGTTCGTTTTACATCATAGGAAATTCGGATCTCCGTATTGGATAACTTACTGAGTTCCTGAATCGCCTTATAATCCGTCGCTTCCATGTAAGAGGTGGTAATGATGCGAAGCTTGCCTCCTCCTTCGGTAAACGTCTTTAATTCTTCTAAAATAATTCTCAAGCCACTCCACTTAATAAATGACACGAGCATTTCGATGGAATCCGAAGAGAGGATTTCTTTTTTTAGTTCACCTAGCATATTGGGTTCATAGCTCGATCCTGTGAATAACGAACTTTCTGAGATGGGGGTGACGGGACGGACGACTTCTTGCTGCTGGATACTTCTTACGGAATTTACTCGAGAATAGATGTGCGTTAATACTTCAGCTTCTTCTGATATTTTAAGAGAGTTGAACTCTTGTTGATCCAGGTTACGGCTCAGCGTGTCGATAACCTCGTTGCAGGTTTCGATTTGTTTCAGGAGAGCATCGTGATCATCTTTTTCTTGATCGCGCACATGTTTAAGAGCGTTTCTTGTTACTGAACTTATGTAGGAAGACAGCATTTTACGGGCTTCTTCTACGTCTATAGGGGTACGGCCGATTTCGATGTCTAGGTCTGTGTTGGATAGTTCTTGTTGGAGCTTTTGGGTAATGATTTGTTCGTAGATCCCTTGTTTGAGCATGGTGGTGGACACTTCTTTCTGGATTTATTTGGTATAATCATATCATAGATGTTAATTCAGGTAAGGAACTAGAAACTCTTTAAGCTAGCTTAAAGAGTTTCTGGAACTATTGGACTTGTTCTTCAAATAATAGAATGATAGCTACTACACTGGAACAGAGTGAACTTTTTTTAAAAAGACAATACTTTTAATATGGGAGTGTACTAAATGACTGAAAATACCAAACTCGAATTAATTCTTGAGAAATCTTTAAGTCTGCCAGGGGTGAAGGTTTCCAGAGAAGAGTTTTTGACAAAAGTTTTCTCCAAGCGAAAGGGTGCTTCTGAGCTAAGGGAGATCATGGAGAAGGGTCCATATGGGGCAGGGGTGACGAGGAAGGAAATCGATAACATTGCCAAGTCAATCATCCACAAAAGGACATTGACTAGTACCTCACTATCATTCGGAGCAGGGCTGCCAGGGGGCATTGCTATGGCAGGGACTATCCCTGGGGATGTCATTCAATTCTATGGAATTGCTATGAGGCTAGCACAAGAATTGGCCTATTTATATGGTCATCACGACTTATGGTTGGAGGAACACCTAGATACTGAGAAAGCACGTGATAATATCCTTGTTTTCTTAGGTGTCATGTTCGGGGGGGGGGGATCCCAATCAGCCATAAAGTTCTTGTCTTCAAACCTATCTAAACATGTATTGAAAAAATTGCCTCAAAAAGCATTAACTAAAACACTATATTATCCAATTATTAAGAAGGTTTTAGCCTCTATAGGGATAAAGCTTACTAAAGATTCGTTTGCAAAAGGTGTTTCTAAAGTCATTCCCGTTGTTGGGGGAGTTATTTCAGGATCTCTAACGTATACTACCATGAGACCTATGGGTAAAAGGCTTGCAGAAACGTTATCAGAAACCTTGGTGATGACAGAAGAAGAAGTTAAAAAAGAGTATTATGAAATGCGAAAAGAGTTTCCAGAGATTATTGTTATTGATTTTGAAGAAGTTGAGGATGAAGAGAAAGATAAAAAAGACATTTCCGTTTAATAAAGCATTTTTTCATTACAATTTTGTAAGATTATGATCCGCATTCAAGAAGAATAAAAACCTCACTATTATTTGGTGGTGTAACAATGAACAAAGTAATAATAAATGGTGAAGATTTTCATACAATGCAGGAGTTTCATAAGTATATTAAACGGAAACTGGATTTACCTGATTACTATGGTGAAAACCTAAATGCGTTATGGGATTGTCTGACTGGTTTTACCCAGTTTCCTTTATTACTGGTGTGGGAGAACTTTGATATGAGTAAAGCTCATATTGGTGAAGACGCAGAAAAGATTTTACAGCTTTTTAAGGAAGTACAAGGAGAGCTGGAAGGCGATTTTATTTTTGAGGAAAAATGAGTTTTTACATGAAGACGGTTATTTTTTATGATATTGATATCTGTAGTTAATCAGTTTCATGTATAGGAGAAATAGAAAAAGGAAGAAGACCGTCGCTAAAGATTCACGACGGTCTTTTTCCTTTTTCTTCATACTGTACCCCGGAGGTTTTCTCTAAGTAATCCGTAATATAAGCTACATTTTCCTGATGTCCTTGATCCCCATCCTTAGGAATATAAAACTTATCCTGAGACTTCCCATCCCCATCATAAAAAAGAAGATATTTAAAAGTAGATACAACTTTTAAATTCTGGCCAATCCCAATCCTATGTTGTCGATTTCCAAGGAAGAAGGCACTTTGATCCTGATCAAACACAATCATGTATACCTCATTATTTGCTGGCTGATACTTCTCTTTTAAACGTCGGGCTGATTGTTTTAGGAAAACATGGATTCTGAAGCGGAAGTAGAAATACAACACGAGGTGTACGACAAGGGATAAACCAAACGCCCATAGAGCTGGGACCATCACTTGCGATATAAATGCGAACATCACTGGGGAAGATGTACTTGCTGATTCTTGAAATTCGTGATTCCAATACAAAAAGAATACTATGGAAATCACGTACACTCCTATGTTTCCAAACAAGTAAACTTTTCTAAAGTAGGGCATGTATCTAAGGAGCTCATAATATCCGTCATCAGACAGCTTGAATGTGAATGTTTTCTTTTGCACATAAGGTCCTCCTCTCGAAATGGTTCTTACATTAAGTCTAATTTATATAGATGAAAGTTCAAGGGTTTTCATGCCATTAAATGGCGTATTCATTAAGTTCATATGTCCTCCTTCCAACATTCGGACCCCACCCGAATGTTTTTTTTATAAAAAATTTATCCATAGGGTGTCCCTTTCACTCCCATCTCCCTATATAAAGGGTGAAACCAAAACGAAATAGGAGTGATTGTGATGAGTGGATGGAGAAAGTTGGAGCAGGACGTGTTGGATAAGGAGACGTTTCATCACCCGGAAGATCTTCGGTTGTTGGTGTTGATTCTGTTGAATGCGACGTATCAAGGCGGGGTTCAGGTTGGGGGTGTGGTGCTTGGGGAGAGGCAGTATGTGCGTTCGCTCCGGAAGCTGCGGGAGGATCTGTGGTTCTATAATGGGAAGAAGATTGATGAGTATTCGCATTCGCGGATTCAGCGTTCGATTAAGCGGTTGGAGAGAGATGGCTGGTTGAAGGCGGAGAAGTATGAGCATGGGTATGTGTTTACGCTGAGACCGACGAAGGATTTCGCGTGTGGGGAGTATTTGAGTTGGATGGGGATGTCTAAGAAGGAAGAGGGACGTGAGGAATCCGGTGGTGACCAGCCTGATGATGGGGCTGGTTCCGGGATGTCTTCGTGCGGCGAAAAGGACGTGAAACAGGTGCGGAGAGAACCTGCAAACAGACTTAAGAACTTAGAGAAAGAAGAGAAGGAGACCACCACCAACCTTAACGGCACTAAGGAAGAAGAGAGGCTGCAGGCGCTGATCGGGCATTTCATTGGCAGGAGGGAGAGAGGACTGATCTTGACGCCGATGGATTATGTGGCGATGGAGCGGATTAGCTTGAGCGAGTTGTCGACGGAGGAGCTGATTGTGTTCATGGATGAGGAGTTTGACAGACAGCAGAGCATCAATCCAAAGCTGACGATCAACAGTCCGAAGTATTTGGAGAAGGCCCTTGAGGGGTACATTTCTCCTCGGGAATCCATGGAGCACATCGATGACCTCTTGGAAGGGCTTGAGGAGATTGTGACGGAGGGATGACGTTCCATGAGTTTAAGGAGCTTATGAAGGTGATCCAGGGAGCTTATCCTCAGCGGCTGCTCACTCATGATCGGGCGAAGCTGTGGTTTCAGCACCTGGAGAACTGTGATTATCACGAGGTGAAGAAGCGGGTTGAAGCCCATATCAAGGTGAGTCCTCACATGCCGACGATTTCTGAGCTGTATGAACCGCCGGTGGAGGAAACGACGATACTAGAAACCATGGATGCATGGGAAAAAGAAGGAGCGAGACGAATTGAGAATGAACGACGAAACGAGTGGACACGACCTGCACCACCCTGGGCACGATGAACAGCTGCTTCGGGAGTTGCATGAAGCGGAGAGCATGATCATTGGAGCAGTTCTCCTGGATGCGGATGTGTTGGATACACTGACCTTGGAGGAGAAGCATTTTAGCCTGGTGAGGAACCGCCTTATTTTTAAAGCGATGAGGGGGCTGCAGAAGAAGCGGCTGGAAATTAATCTGGTAATGCTGTTGGAAGAGCTTGGGGATGACATTGAGAATGTGGGTGGGGTCCAGTTTCTCCTCGCGCTTGCCAACTACTGCCCGACGACGGTGAACATCGAGCAGTATGAACTGATTGTCCTGATGTATTACGAACTGAGCCTCATCAAGAATTCAGCCAATCATTTCCTGAACGCCTACACCCCGGAATCCGCTCAGGGCCTCTACAAAGCACTCATCGACATGCATACGAATGCGACGATCGACGAAGAAACGAAGGACGATATCATCATGGATCTCTATGAATCTCTTTACATGGAGAGGGACGGACTTCCCGGTGTCTCGACGGGATTCGAGAGCCTGAATGCGCTGACGGGAGGGTGGAAGGAAGGGGAGCTCATCATCCTGGCGGCGAGACCCTCCATGGGGAAGACGGCTTTTGCCATCCAGCTTGCGTGGGAATGCACGAGGGAGAAAGGGGTGAGCATGGTGTTTTCCCTAGAGATGAGTTCGAGGCAGATCATGCAGCGACTTCTCTCAAGTATCACGGATATTAACATGATGAAATGGCAGAATCCCTATAAGTATTTGACGAAGGATGAGATGCCGAGGATGCACGGGGCGATGAATGCGGTGTACAAGGCGAAGCTTGAACTCTCGCAGAATGGGATGATTACCCTGCCGGAGATTAGACAGCGGATCATGAATCTGAAGCGAGAGTATCCGACGGAGCCGTTTCTTGTGGTGATTGATTACCTGCAGCTGATCACGGTGAAGGAGCGGTTTGATCGGCATGATCTGGCGATTGGGCATATTACGAAGCAGCTGAAGGGGATGGCGAAGGAGTTTGGGATCCCGATCATTCTGTTGTCTCAGTTGTCGCGGGGAGTGGAGTCCAGGGATGACAAGCGGCCGAGGCTGTCGGATCTGCGTGACTCGGGGAATATTGAGCAGGATGCGGATGTGGTGTTGTTTCTGTACCGGGATGACTATTACTATCCGGATTCGAAGAACGGTCAGGAAGTGGAAGTGAAGATTGCGAAGAACCGGAATGGGCCGGTGGGGACGGTGAAGTTGGAGTTTGTGAAGGAGTTTGGGAGGTTCCGTGGGGGATGGATGAAGCAGGGGGACGGTTCTGTTGCTTCGGTTTGAGTGGGGCGGGGGACTGGTCCGTTGGCTCACTGATAGGCGATGATAAATAGGGAGGGATTGGGATGTTGGTGACGGAGTATGCGAAGGGGAATGAGTTGAATTTTCGGGTTGAGAGTTTGAAGGTGTATGGGGTGTTGGTGGAATTGTTGGGTGAGGAGCGGGAGAGGCGTGGGGATGGGTATGTGTTGGTGAGTTATCGGGAGTTGTGGGAGGGGTGTAAGGCGGCTGGTGTGGTGAATGGAGTGGATGAGGGGTTTGCGGTGATGATGGATATGGTGGGTGTGGTGGAGGCTGGGGGATTGATTGGGAGGGAGAGGGTGAGTGGGGGGAGTTGGGTGAGGAGTTAGGGTGGGTTTGAGGTTTTGTATGGATGAAAAGGAAGCACAAGAACTCCCATGCTTCCCTATACAGGTATATCTTTTGATCAGCCTATTTCCCCCTAGCCTACTATCTAGCTTCTCTATTCGTTCAACCATATATTATTCAATAAATAAAAAAGTAACGTATAAAATATTGGTCTAAAGTTGGTGTTGTTAATCTTTTAGTTCAATTTTTTGAAGTAGAAAGTTCGTAAAAATTGTAGGAAAATGACATATTATAAGTAATTCTCATTAGAAAATAATATTTTGCTAGGGTAAAATAGTATGAAAGTCGTATGAAGGGGGTGCTCCCGAATTCAACATATGTCGATTGGTCATAAAGTGAGATACCTGCGAAAGAAAAAACAGATGAAGCAGGAGGAGTTGTCCAAAGGGATCTGTTCCGTTTCTTATTTATCTAAAATTGAGAATGAGATTCTGCAGCCTAGTGATGAAACCATGCAATTATTGTTAAATCGGCTTGGTTATATTGAAGAGACGAATGCTTTAACCCGTATACAGGAGCTTCTTACCAAATGGAATATCACTCTTATGAAAAGAGATGAGAAGGAATCTAAAAATCTTTATCATTTTTTTCAAGAAAAAGACTTTATTAATGAAGGGATACACCTTGAGTATAGAGTCCTCCGTATTCAGTATTCCCTTCAACAAAATATGCTTGCTCAAGTAAGGAAAGAGCTAATGAATTTAACAGAGAAGATAATCGATATGCCTTTAAAGACAAGATTTTATTTCTTTAAACATAGCGCCTATTATTATTACCATGTAGGGAAAATGGGAGAAGCCGTAACCAATATCATTGAAGCTCAAAAATTCATTTCCTTTTTGGAGCTTTCTACACTAGAACTTGCGGATTTCTACTATGCCTTTTCCTTTGTGAATAGTAAGAACAATGATACGAAAACGGCTGTCAAATACGCAGAAATGGCATTATCCAGTTATCAAACCATCTATATGTTAACCAAATGTGTAGATTGCCACATCCTATTAGGCATTTGCCATAAAAGAAATTTTCATTATGATTTGGCCTTTGAACATTATGAGGCAGCCCACACCCTGGCGAAAGAAATTGATTATCAAGAAATGCTGCACCCCATTATACATAACCTTAGTAGCTTATACAGTATATTGGGGCAGCATGACGAGGCTCTTGGGTTATTGCAGGAGCTTTATAGTGAATTATCCAATTTTCATTCTTATACTAGTGCCCGCATCGTACTCTCTCTGGTGAAAGAATATTGTAAGGAGGGCAGGAAGAGTGAGGCGGCACAATGTCTGAGCAAAATTTATCTTGCGATTCAACAGGATCCATCTTTGAAATCACTAGGTTCTGAATACATATTTTTCGATTTGATGCTTGGGGACCAATTTGAAAAATTGGATAGGGAAATGGAGAAGACCATCATACCTGAACTCATGAAGCAGAATAAGTATCTCACCTTATCGGGATTTTGTGATTATTTAGGGGAATACCATGTGGAGCAATCAAGATATAAGAAGTCATCCTATTACTTTCAGTTAGGGAAAGAATTACTGGTGAAGTCGATACAGAAGAATACTGGGGTTAAGATTTAGGTCCGAAAAAAGGAAAAGCAGCTTAGACTATTTAAACCGGAGGCTCACTCGTTGCCGTCGGTTTTCTATATGAAAGGACTGCTACACTTCAAGTTTATGAGGTGAAACCTCTCGGCACAAAGAAATTCGTCTAAGAGAAGACATTTCTTGTTCAATTATTTGAATCCGCTTCAATCGATATTGATTACAGGGAAGAAAAACGTAAAATGAAGGGTGAAAGAGTAGGTATATTCATAAACAATCAAAAGAGGTGGAGATTTGCCAATCGTTCATTCTGTTTTGTCCTTTATCTGGAAGATTGTATCCTCATTAAGCGCAATCATTTGTATAAGCTGTGTCCCATATTTATTCGATGACTTTAAACCTGATTTTTCAGCCTATGGACAAAAAATGCTGGATCTGCTGACGAGTCTGTCCTCACTGCAAGATTTGGAATTCAGTACAGGCAGAAGTGTATTCAGACCCATTTTTCCAACCATCTTCCCACCATTAGTACAATCATTGATTCTTGTTGGGGGATCATTGATTGTGTCCATTTTCATAGCGCTCATTATTGCGTTCACCATTGTGAACCTTAAACGAAAAGTGATTAATGTTTTTCAAGAGATTTTTACTTATATCCAAGCCGTCCCTGATATTTTTAATATTATTTTACTGCAGATTCTTATTGTATGGGCTTACCAGAAAACCAATATACAGTTTCTGAATTTTGCCTCTTATGGAGAGGAGCAGGCGATCTTTCTCCCGATCCTTTCATTGAGTATCACCCCAACGATGATCATCACAAAATTATTGATTACCCAAATCCTTGAAGAACTCACAAAAAGTTATACCAATCTCGCTTTGGCAAAAGGTCTATCGTTCCAAAGAATGATATTGGTTCATGTGTTCCGGAATACGGTTTATTCGCTCTTTCATTATTCAAAAACCATCATCCTGTTTTTCTTGACGAATTTATTAATAGTGGAATATTTGTTCAATATCCCGGGCATTATGTCATTCATTCTGCAATACCCTTATCCAGAGGTCTTTTTCATTGGTATCTCTTTCATCTATTATCCTATCTTTCTTCTCTTCCAGTGCTATGAACTATTTGTGCCAAATGTGATAAAAAAGGGGGGAGCCTGATTGATTCGATTTGTATTCAAAGATAAACGATTTCTGGTTGGATTTCTTTTTATTAGTGTGATGCTAGTGGCAAGTCTCTTGAACACAGTTCTTAATGATGGGGATATCAGACAAATGACGGCGAAATACGAAAATGGTCAACTCGTTGAAACCGCACCGTTTAAACCATCTTTAGCGTTTCCTTTGGGAACCGACGGCAGTGGGAATGATTTGCTCCATGTCATTATAGAGGGAGCTAAGTATACAATGGGTATTTCCATTTGCATTGCTCTAGTTCAAATCATCCTGGGAGCTGTAATCGGAACACTCTTCAGTGGATATCTCAACAAAACCTTTAAAGTCACAGAGCATTTTCTCAGTACGTTTTCAGTCATACCGATCACCCTGATGGCCTATTTCATCTTGATAAACGTCCTGACGATGCCCATTGATGGGTTTGGTGAACCTTTTTACTTAAGGGCTTCTTTTGAAGCAATGATATTGGTATTGCTGCCTTTACCCAGCGTTATATTGTACATAAGCAAAGAAACTCAAAAGATCCTGAATAAAGAATTTGTACTAGCTTCCAGGACTCTAGGCGCAGGTACTTTACGGATTATTGTCTTTCATGTATGGAAGCATCTCGTGCAGAAACTCATCATCCTGTTCATCCAGCAGCTCAATCAAATATTAATCATTCTGGCGCATTTGGGATTGTTGAAGATGTTTTTCGGAGGAACGGTTATAGATTTCTCACCGGTACAGGATCCCCCTAAAACATTGTCATTTGAGTGGTCCGGTTTGATTGGTGATTATTTTGAAACCCTCTATATTCATCCCTTTATCGTCCTTGTTCCTATTACGTTTTTCGCCTTAACGATTATCTCTATCAATTTAATCTTGAACGGTTTGGAGAGCGTATATGAGAGTTCGTATAGAAAGGTCGTAGAGGGAAACCGAATAGTTAGCCAGGTATCTAAAGTAGAAAAAAACCCGAATACTCGTGAGGATGATTTTATTTTAGTAGATAAAGTGAAGAGATACCATCAACTGTAAAAGTGGCGGAGCATGGATATAAAGTTATTAAAAAATCCATAACAAATTAGAAAAGGGATGAATGAGAGGTTTTCTCGTTCATCCTTTATTTTTATCTAAAGGGAGTGGACTTATGTTGGCGCTTTTTTCAGACATAAAGAGTGCTTTCTTCCTGGCTAATTCTCTTACTACTCTTTTTCTCCAGAGAGCCACTCTACCTATCCCCCTTGCCTACTGGAACAATTAAAGGCACTTTCCACTTATTTAATTCCTCTCATCATCAACTGTTAAATATTTTTCCCAACAGGCAAGGGCTTTAGTTTTTTCGTCTCGCTGTAGATAGATCTTGCCCATTCGTTCATAAAGTTCTTGTTTAAGTTCAACCTTTTCAGTCATTTCAAGTGTATGTTCCAGGAGGCTGATTGCTTCCTCAGTGTTCCCATCTGAAATATACACATCCGCCATCAGTACATGCATTTTAAACATTTGTGGAGAATGATTACGTTCTTTGCTTTTCTTCATAAATAGAGTAAAGTACTCTTTTACTTTTCCATATTGTTCATCACCTGAATAGCAAACCGACATTTCATAAAGTGTGTTTAAATAGCCAATGTCATCATTTAAGTGTTGATAGAGTTTGTGAGCTTTTTGCAGATATTCAATAGAGCGTTCAATTTGTGTATCATATCTATTTAGAATGCCAAGGTTTGTATACGTACCTGCCAGGTTTAAAAGATCTTCAGATTCTTTGAAGAAAAATACCGCATGTTCATATGATTTCCGAGCCTCCTCATAGTTTAGTATCCGCCTTTGACATAGCCCCAGTACCATGTATGCTCTTCCGGTTTGGTAGAAGATTGACGTCCTCTTACTGCTTTCTATCGCTTGTTTCAGGAAGCGGATGGCAGAGTAATATTCTCCTAATCTTGCATGAGCACTTCCTACGTTAATGAGTAGTGCGATTTTTTCAGTGCCACTGAGTTTATGATAAATGGATTCGTTATAGGACTCATCAAGGTATTCAAATGCTTTGTGTATTTCATTATGTTCAATATAAAGATTCACTAAATGATTTGTGCTTCGGAGTCGTTCTTCTTTATTTGCTCCTGAGTAAAGGTCACAACTCTTTTCATATAGTTGGATGGCATTCTTCGTATTCTTAAACAGCATTTCCTGGATTTTTCCCTTACAGAAGAAGAGTAGTGCTTTTTCATTGTTAAGCAAGTTTTCTTGGAATTTTTCAACTTCAATCACCTGTTCATTTACCGTGGAGAAGTCCCCGTTGATCACAGCGTATTCTAACGAAGAGAGAGCTTTTTTTACATCCAGCACTAAAGCGGGAGTCTCCTGATCTTCTAAAAATTCATTAATATCACACTTTAACCGCTCACTAAATTTTTTTAACAACTTAATGGAGGGCTGTACCTGCCCTTTCTCAATTTGACTAATATAGCTGCGATTGACGATGCCATCCGCCAAGTCACTTTGGGTAAGCTTCTTTTTGGTACGTATTTCTTTAATCTTTATTCCGACAGAATTCATGATAAAACGAGCCACCTTTTACAAAAAAGTATTGACAGAAAATTCTAATATGGTTATATTTAAATTGTTAGTAAATTATAACATATTTATTCAATTTTAGAAATGTTAATAATAATAACAATTATGGAGGTAAATATGGAACGAAATAAAATACTACTTATCGCATTACTTTCCTTTCTACTAATTTTTTTAGGAACATGGAAATATAACGAGTTTAACACCAAGGCTGATGAAGAATGGCCAAGAACGAGCCCTCCAATTGGCCAAGAAAGCTAATTAGCTATTTTATTTAACTTTTTTGGATCATGTTTGTTCAAAGGTTTTTAATATTAATAGTTTATAATTCTAAACAAATTTATTAAATAGTACTTAATGTACATAAATACTATTGTTTAGTTATTGTAGGAGTACTTAAAGAACGGTAATAATAGAAAATATTAAGATCAGTTGAGGTGATTATTTTAATGAAATCTATAGCGTTGGCAGAAGGAGTGTATCTTCAAAAGAATGAAGGATTTACAACTCTATTTGACTACAATAATAGTTTGTATTATAGCTTAGATGATGTTGCGGGAAATATTCTTGAAAAAATATTGGAACAACCAAATATAGAGAAGGCAGTAGAACAACTTGTTACTGAATATGATGTAGATGAGGTTAGATTGATTGCAGATGCACAAAGACTTGTAAATCAGTTAAAAAAAGAGGCTTTATTGCAGGTTGAGTATGATTAGAAATATTAGAATATTCATTCTTTTATATTATTACTATAATGCACTCGATAAACATGGCATTAAGCCAGTTATGGAAAAACTCAAGATGAAAAAAATGAAATGCAAACGGCATAAAGTAGATATAACGGTTGAAGAGGTTGTTAGTTTTTGTAACAAATTAGAGAGTGTGAGAATAAAGCATCCTTTGAAAGATAAAGCATTGTGTCTACATAAATCAGTTGTAGCCTACTCAATGCTTGTGGAGAGAGGTATAAAGGTGGATCTTTTAGTAGGGATAGCCAAAGGGGAGTTTGAGGCTCATTCTTGGATTGAATTTAAGGGAAGAGTATTAAATGATAATCATGATTACGTAAAACAAAAATACAAAATAATTATGGGCATATAACAAAGGGAGTTTTAACTTTGGGGACAATTGCAGGTGTAAAATCAGAAAAACTTCATAAAGAAGCTATTACAAAACTTATGTTGAATATGTTTAGCACGACCTATGAAGAAGGTGAAGTATCTTGGGAAACAACTGAAAAGGTCGGTTTAGGATTTGTTAACGACTTTATTGAGTATCAAGATGAAAAAAAAGCAATTAGATATAACCTAAATGATTGGACATTGTATATTTGCATGGATGGTAAAGTGGATAATAAAGATGAATTATGTAAATTACTTAATGTGGAAAATTCTTATGATATAACAGACCATTTGTTAATTTGTCTCCTCTATTACAAATTCAAAAATGATTTTCCAGGTTATTTAAAAGGCCAATTCGCTATTTCTTTATATGATGAAAAGAATGATCAAGTCTGCTTAGTGAAAGACCCTATAGGGTTGAAACAGTTGTTTTATTATGTAAGTGACACCAAAGTTTTCTGGTTTACAGAAATAAAGCAACTAAAGAACTCTATGCCACTTGAAGTTAATTTGTCTTATATTGAAAAATACCTTGGTTCTCAGCCAGGGGCATATGCAGATACTGCATATAATAACCTCTTTAGAGTAGAAGCTGGAGAAATAATATTAATAAAAAACTCCAAAAAGATCACTAAAAATAAATATTATTCATTTCCTAATAATCCTTTAATGTATAAAGATGAAGTGGACTATATAGAAAGATTTAGAGAACTATTCAAAATTGCTGTAAAAAGAAGTATACCAAGTAAACCTCAACAGATAGGTTTTTCTTTAAGTGGTGGCTTGGACTCCTCAAGCATCTACTCATATGCTAATTATCATAAGTTTGTATCTCCATCTAATGCAGCTACTTTTTCTTATACTTTCAAGAATAATGCTGATGCAGATGAAACTGAATATATAAAGGAAGTTTTGCGATACTATCCATCCACTAAACAACACTTCTTCGATTGTAGTGATGAATGGTGCTTTAAAGGTGGGTTGAATACTTTTGGAGAACAAGATGAGCCTTATCCTTTGTACGGATATAGCCTTTCATCAATTATTCCAAGAGCGGTTAGAAAAAGTAATATAAAGGTTTTAGTTAGTGGCCATTGTGGAGATCACGTGCTAATGGGTAATTTAAACTACTTATATAACTTACTTTCTACCTTCCAATTAAATTCATATATTAAGCACCTTGGAATTTGGAGAGAACAATATACTTTAAGATCATTACTATTAAAGTATTCTAGGAGACCGAAAAGTATTAATGTTAAAGCCCCATTGTGGCTGAAAAAAAATAGTTCATTTAATGATGTAAATCAAGAGGAAGTATGCTGGGATGACCAATCAAGAAAAAAATATTTTGATGGTATCGTTTATCAATCTGGTCACGAATGGGTGACTCAGTACATTTCAAAACAGTTTGGTGTTGAAACAAGGTATCCTTTTATGGATATTGATTTAATGGAATTCTTATTAAATATTCCCGTCCATTTAAAGCAAAATCCCAAATATGATAAATACATTCTAAAAGAAGCATCTAAAGGAATCCTTCCAGATAAAATACGAAATAGAAGACAAAAAGCTGGTCATAGCAATTTGATAACCAAGGGCATTAAAAAAGAGTGGGGTGGATTTCAGAATCACTTGAATTTAGAGGCGTTAGAAAGTTTAAATTTTGTAGATAGTGAACAATTCCAAAAGACGATTAAAGAGTTCTATATGGGCAAGATTAATAATTACTCTGATATTGTTCCAATTACAAGAACCCTCTCTGCAGAAGTATGGTTAAGGGAAAGATTAGGTTAAATTGTATAAAAATAAATAATTATTTATTTATAAAGTAGTGGGCACCTACATAAAATTTCGAAGGGATGATTAACGATGAAAAAAACTTACACAGCTCCAACATTTGTATTATTAGGAAGTGCAGTTCAACTAACTAAAGGTGGTTTCGTATCACAATATGCAGAATGCCCGGAAAGCTACTGCGAATTCTACGCAAGAGGTTAATTTTTTAAATAAACAATAAGCGCTGTATAACAATATGATTTCATAGTAATCCTAGGTGCCCACTACTGTGTAAATAATAGGAGTGAGGATTATGAATACAATATCGAGTCATTATATTCGTCTATATAAAAAAGAGTGGATTGGAATAGCATTATGTATCCTCTTAACTTCATTATTTCCATCTTTTATACCCTTAATCAATAAACTATTAATTGATGAGGTTTTTATAGATAATCGTTTTAATCTATTCTGGATCATTTCTCTCATTTTTTTTATATTGTTGGTTATTACCTCATTTGCCAATTATTATCGCCATAAAAAAATACAAATTGTGAGTGAAAAGATAAAGATTGATCTATCGAGCAAAACTTATAGAAAGTTGATACAAAAAAAATTATTGTTCTTTGAGAAGCAACAGACGGGAGAAATAATGTCGTTGTTTCAATCTGATATTCCTCAAATAATCAGGATTTACAGGGATTTTATTCCCACGCTTCTTCAAATAACCGTTCAGGTTATTTTTTCAATCACGGTATTATTTTTTGTCAGCAAGATTGTTCTTTTATTAGTTTTATTTTTTTTGCCAATTTCTATATTCATATCTAACAGATTCAAGGGTGAAATTCGTCATAATTCGCTGGCGTACCAAGATACTGTAGGGATAATAAATGCTAATCTCCATGATAACCTTATGGGAGCTAAAGAAATTATTTATCATACAAAAACAAAAGAAAGTATAAATGAAATGAATATATCATTTAACCAAATGTTACAACCAACGAAGAACTTATCACGAGTTTTGGGTAAGTCAAATGGTAGCAACTTTTTTATCTATTGGTTTTCTTTTATCATTGTCTTATTAATCGGTGGATATTTAACGTCAATAGGTGAAATAACGTTGGGATCTTTAATTGCAATGCTTTCTTATTTCATGAGTTTATTTGGCCCGATTAATTTTCTGATTGAAATATATAATTCTTATCAATCAACTTTCGGTGCGAAAAAAAGACTCTCTGAAATAATCAATTCATCTAATAATAAAATTGGTGTAGAAAATCATTATCATTCTATTGATAAAATAAAGTTTGCAAACGTATCGTTTAAATATGAAAACAGCAAACCTATTTTAGAAAATGTTAATATTTGTTTTAATAAAGGGGAATTGGTATCAATTGTCGGTTCTAGCGGAGTAGGTAAATCGACCTTAATAAAACTCTTATTGAAATCGATTTCACACACAGATGGGGAGATTGTAATAAATAATATCCCAATAAAAGATTGGGAAGTTGAAAATCTTTACAAGAAAATTTCTTATCTTAGTCAAGACTATTATCTCTTTAATAAAAGCATTAAGGAAAATATTCTGTTTGCCAATAATAGTTTAACTGACGATTCTATGATTGAAATAAGTAAGCAAATTGGTGCTCACAATTTTATTAATACGTTGAATTCTAAATACTTATATAGTTTAGGTACAAATGGAATGAATTTATCTGGTGGTCAGAGGCAAAGAATAGCCCTTATAAGAGCCTTAGCAAAGAATTATGATGTGTTGATATTAGATGAAGGTACCTCTAGTCTTGATCAACGCTCGGCAAATGAACTTATAGAGTATTTAATTGAGTTAAAATCAAAAAATAAAATCATCATTATGATAACTCACAATCTAGAGTTAGCTAGAAGAACAGATGTCACTTATGAATTGGTAAATGGCCAACTTATAAGAAAAAATTCAATGGATTTATTTCATCAAGAACTAAATAAAGAGGAGGAAGTAGTGGGATTCAAATATTAAATATTTTTTTATTTTCTATTTAATTTTTATTATAAGGGGGAGTAGCATGATTAAATTCAAACAATCATGGGGAGAAGCGTTATTGATCATAATCGGGATTATTCTCGTCAGCGCTGCATCCGGGATATACAAAGACCAAACATTCTCCCTTATTACATACGCTGAGGAATTAGTCAGTTTATGTAAGGAATTACTGGCGCCTCATAAGTTAGTGTACACTAATCCTGTTGCAGACGTGGAACGCCCATTATTTCCTATCATATTCATTGCCTTTCTGAGCAGCGCGAAAATATTCTTTCTTTCCCTGGGTATGGCCCTCACAAGTTCTATTATTCTTTTAGTGATTTATTATTCGGTCGGCAAAAGGATTAGGAAGATCATGCAAGGTGTTTCTTTTTACCTTGGTGCGTTACCTGATATTTTTGTCATAGGAATCCTTCAAATCTTTGTTGTTTGGTATTTTAAGAAATCAGGTATTCTATTAATTGATGTGGCTTCAGTGGGTGAGAACCAGGTGGTTCTGTTCCCCGCTATTACCCTCAGTATCCTGCCGACTTTTTTCTTCTTGGGTTCTATGGTGTCTTTTCTGAAAGAAGAAGAGGGGCTTCCTTATGTTGAACTTGCTAAAGGGAAAGGTCTCAGTAAATACCGGATTATGTTCATTCATATGATGAGGAATGTATTGGTCAGTTTAACCTATCATGGAAAGCAGATTATTTGGATGATGCTCTCCAATTTATTAATCTTAGAATATTTATTTAATGTCTTTGGGGTCACATCTTTTCTATTTTCCTATAACACTCCATCTATTTTTGCTATCACCGCGATTATGCTTTTCATTCCATTATATCTTCTATTGAAATTGCTCCAGCTTATGATTTCAAAGAAAATAGGGAAGGAGATGAGTCTTTGAGAACATTTAACCGACATCATGTTATCATTACCTTTTGTTTGATGTTCATCGTTGTGTTAGTTGGATGGAGCATTTTCTTTAATGTTACGGATGGGAAGATCCCTAATACATTTATTCTTTATGACGATGCTGGAAAAATCATTGGAGATGCGCCGTTTCCTCCATCAGCTGATTTTCCATTTGGAACGGACCGGAAAGGAGATCACCTTTTCTATAAAGTATTGGAAGGGGCGCAGTATACACTTGGCGCAGCCATTGTCATTTCTATTCTCAGTTTTGTACTTTCATTTTATGTTGGTGTCGTCGGTGGGTTTCTTCAATCAAGAGCGAAGAAATGGACTCAAACAATGTTCACATCGTTCTATTTTATCCCCCAATCCATTATCGCATATAATGTTTTATATCCATTGTTATGGGAGCCCCCTAAAGGATTTGAAACAAGTTTTCAAGAGAGAGTCATATTACAAGTGATTACTTTAGCCGTATTGACAGCCCCTACCACGGCAATCTTAATTTCGAATGAAACAAAAGAGATTCTTCAAAAAGAGTTTGTGACAAGCGCGAGAGTATTGGGAGGAAGTCAGTTTTTTCTCTTTCGGAAACATATTCTTCCCCATTTAAAACTGCGACTCTTTATCATTTTTCCTAAAATTACGATACAAGTCCTTTTAATCATCGCTCACTTAGGATTCTTTCAACTGTACTTTGGAGGCACTGAGGTTTGTTACGGACCATTTTGTGATCCTCCTTTGCCAATCGTGCAGGAATGGTCAGGGATGATGTCGATGAACTTTATTGAATTGTATAATGGGTGGTGGATCTTTATGGTCCCTATGGCCTTTTTTGCCTTGACGATTTTATCGTTAACAGGCATTGCCCAGGGGCTTGAGCGTCTCTTGGAAGAAGGTGAAGAAGTGGCCTTGTCCTCTACTGAAGAAGATGGGGGCACAGCACTAAACAAGAAGATGGATCAAAAAACTGATGCTGATTTTTCTAGGGTTACGAACCATTTTCATGCTTAATTATATTCTATTTTAATTCAAGACAAGAGCAAGTGAGGGAATGCCATTTTGGCATTTCCTCATTTTTTATTGAGAAGAAATTTAATCCTTCACTTATCCCAGCATCTGATCATAATATAAATCCCCGATTGCCCCCTATATTAATTGCCAGTGATTTATGTATAAAGTGTGTTCTAATTTGTTATTATTCCGGCAAGTCGAGGCAAGATATTAGAAAATAATTAGAAATAATCCCCATTTGTTACATAAATGTAACAAATGTAATATTTAGTAGGAAATCATCATTTTTAATTTCTTCTAAAAGGTGCAACACTCACTACCATAGGCATTCTATTAAACGAGAGTATAACAGCATTAAAAATGAATTTGTGATGAATCATAGGGCTCTTACGGTGGTTATAAAAGATTTCTGAGGTGAAATGAAGACATCGTTCCATCATTGAAATAACACTAATGTAAAATGGTAGAAACAATGGATTTCATTTCCTTTAGTATAATTAAATTACCACTAATTGTTAGGAGTGTTTATTTTGCCTGAAACCATTAAAATTTACGCTGATTTATTAGCAATGTTAGATTCTCTAGTAAGAGATTCATCAATTTTTTGGGATGAATTCTATTCCGATCGAGATAAGAAGATTCCAATTTTTAAGAATACACCTGATGAGAATCTAGTTTCCTATATACAAAAAGGAATAGTCAAAGCAGGAAAAGTACTAGATCTCGGATGCGGAGCAGGAAGAAACGCCATCTATTTAGCTGAAAATGGGTTTGAAGTAGATGCTGTAGACATATCGAAGGTTTCATTAGATTGGGCCAAAGAGCGATCGGACGAAAGAGGTCTCGCTATTACGTATTTTCATGAAAATATATTTGAATTGAATGTACAAAAGGGAGAATATGATTTCATTTATGACTCCGGCTGTTTTCACCATCTAGCCCCCCACAGGAGAATTACCTATATTGAGTTATTGAAAAGAGGACTAAAAGAAAACGGTCATTTTGGAATTACTTGTTTTGCTGTTGGGGGAAGTTTAGGAGGTGCTGAATTATCTGATATAGAAGTGTATCAAAAAGGAACTTTGATGGGAGGTTTAGGGTACACACTAGAATCGTTAACAGATATTTTCAGCGAATTTGAGCCGTTAGAAATGCGAAGAATGGTCGAGAGTTGGGATGGGAAGACGTTTGGTTCATCCGATCTTTTAGCAGGTTTGTTTATAAAATGAGTACAATAGTAGATAATTTCATCAGAGAAGTTGAGAGAGAATGTAAACATTTATGTAGGTTAGTCAGTATTCTCCCGTTTGCTTCTGGTGTGGAAAATTGTGTGTTTCTTGGACAGACTCTTGAATGGGGGAAAGTCGTAATTAGAGTACCTTGGCACACCATGAGCAAGGATCAGACAAAAAGAATCTCTTCTAGAGAAGGACTGGAGAAGGAATATCAATTAACGATGTTTTGTTACCAACATCGGCTACCTGTCCCTAAAATTCACCTTTTCCATAAAGGGGAAGAATTGAATTTCATCATTCAAGAGTATGTACCTAGTGACACGGCTATTGATCCCCCTTTAGATGAGGTGGGGAAGCTTGTGAAAGCAATTCATCAAATCAACGTTCCTTCAACCTTTTTACGTAATGCACACGATGTTTTACCAGAGCGAATCTCCAAAAACATAAAGAATTTCCATACTATTTTCAATCATTCCATTCTTTACCAAGCAAGCACGAATTGATGAAAGTATTCCAATCGTATCCTGCTGAAAATAAATTATTACATATGGATATAAGACCTGAAAATATTCTTTTCAAGAATCGGCAAATAGTCGGTCTCTTTGATTGGACAAACGCCTTGGTGGGTGACCCTGTATTGGAATTGATGAGAATCAATGAGTACGGTTGCTTGAGTGACGAATTTATTGATCATTATGATGGTTTTGAGAAAGAAATTAACCGAGTACCAGATTTGGTGAGGTGGCTGTATCAACTGGACACCAGTCTTATGCTCACTCTTTTATTTGAAGAGTTAGGTGAAAAATCTCAAGGAAGTCGTGCATTGAAGCGCTTCGCTCATCTCCATGGAAAAATAATGAAGGCTTTATAATTTGCTTCTTTCATTAAACCAGCTAATTAAAGATCAGCTAATTGATCACGGACTGTTGGCCTTATGCAGGTTAGTTGAAATGTGAATGGTTATCACAGTCGCTTGAAGAGCTGGATGAATCGTTTCAATGGATTGGTGACAAAATACCTTGACCATTATTTGAGTCGGTTTCTATAAGCATAGGGGAGGGATGTTTTTTGGGGAAAGAAACCATTTATAAAAGTGAAGGGAAAAGACTTATTTCTCAACATTACGATAACTATCTAAAGTCGTTTGATTTTGATGTTGAGCAGATATATGTAGATACAAGTTATGGTAAAACACATATTCTTGTAGCAGGACCACCAGAAGGAAAACCTATTTTTATATTTCAGGGTGGTAATTGTATAAATCCAATGACTTTCTCTTGGTTTTTACCACTGGTAGATAAATACAGAGTTTATGCACCAGATACAATTGGTCATCCAGGATACAGTGGTGAAAGTAGAATTTCGGCAAAGGACAATAGTTTTGCCCAGTGGATAAAGGAACTAATGGATTACTTTAATATAAATAGTAGTGCATTTGTTGGTCCGTCCTACGGTGCAGGGATTATTTTGAGATTGGCCACATTTATGCCAGACAAAATTGACTGTTCTGTATTGGTATCACCAGCAGGAATAAGATTAGGTCCTAAGATTAGAATGATTAAAGATATTTTACTTCCATTAGTCTTATTTCAGGGGACATCATCACAAAAATATCTCAATAAAATAACTGATATTATGTCAGATAACAGTATGAGAGAAATTGATAAAAAAATTATTGGAGATGTATTTAAATATATTAGACTTGAACAAGAAATGCCCAAATTAACTACGAAGGAAGAATTATCAAATTATAGCTCGCCCACTTTCATCATAGCAGGGAAAAAAGATGTCTTTTTTCCTGAAAGTAGATTAAATAAAGCAGCTAGAGAAATCATTCCAAATTTAATTGCATTTAAGACTTACGATATGGGACATTTCCCATCTGAAGAACATCTGATAAAAATTAACAATGATATTGTAGAGTTTTTAAAGGATTATTACTAACCCCTGTATCTTTTTTTAACCATGGAGATTTAATGCAACATGGGAACTTCAAATCAATATGAAGTTTTCTTTAATGTTTTAAAAATCAACACTATTCACTAACTTAAAAAGACATTGAAAAGAAGAGTGCTAATAGAATATAGAAATATGGGATACGGTACGATTACAATAAAGAAAATTCTTTGGGAATTACAATGAAAGAATTGGTTTTGAAGTAGCAGGAGTTAATATGATTAAACAGGTTTAATGAATTGGAAAAAAGCCTAGTGTTAGATAGTTATTTCATGAAACCCCAGAGGCAATTCTGACTCTGGGGTTTTTACTGTTAAATGTAGTGCTATTCACAACGACATTTCTACTGCTAATTGGGGGAGATAAGGTTTTTCCCTTCCTTAACGAAACCTCTTAGAAACAGTTATGATGGTCTTTTTCATTTTTCTTCATACTAACTCCAGAGGTTTTCTCTAAATAATCTGTAAATAAGATAAGAACTGTCCCCAACTCGTTCACAAAAAAGGGTTATGCCACTTTTTGTGGAATACTAGATAATAGAAAGCCTAACGATCCTTATCTATTCAAATCCGTATCTTTACAAACGGACTGTCATATCGAACCTTCCTAGTTTTATCCGTGAAACAAACGGGGAATAGTGAAAAGAGTGTGAGAGACAGGAGAAAGATGGACTTGCTCCATTTTCGTAGAATGCTAGATACTCTATTCATAAAAGGAGGTTCCGTGTATGTTCCCTATGATTATCGCAAAATTACTGCGCCTCTATTCTAATCAATCCAAACACACACCTATGATCCCTCAGCAGAAAGTAAAAATGAAAAAAGATGTGTTCGTTGAAACATCTGTCGGGCCCACTTCCATTTCCTTCTACTATCCTTTAGCAGCAAATCAGAAAAAGCTCCCTGTCTATATCAATTTCCATGGCGGGGCGTTCATCATGAATGATAAGGAGCTAGATGATCCCTATTGCCGCTATCTTGCGAATCAGGCCGAATGCGTTGTTCTGAATGTCGAATACGGCAAAGCACCCGAGTATCCTTTTCCGAAGGCCATTGAGCAGGGCTATGAGATCATTCAATGGATGAAGGGAAGAGGGGAGGAACTGGGCATTGATGCAGAAAAGGTCATGGTAGGCGGACAGAGCTCAGGTGCCAATATTGCCGCAGCCCTTTGTCTCTACCTTGAAGAGAAAGGGGACGAGCAGCCCTTGCTCCAAGTGCTATCGTGCCCAATGCTGGATTTCGTCACCCCTCACGCGGAGAAGCCGGAACCGGGCAAGTGGCGTTCGCTCTTTCCCGGAGTAGCCCATTTCATCCATCTCTGCTATCTCCCAGTGCAGGGGCAGGCGGGGCATCTTCTCGCTTCCCCTGTCCGTGCCGAGGTTAACAGCCGCTTAGCCTCAGCCCTGATCCTCATAGCTGAGTCCGATGCATTCAGGCCGGAAGCGGAATGTTACGTGGAGAAATTAAAAGCAGCCGGGGTGAACGTTCAAGAGGCGTTATTCAAGGGCTGTTCCCATGCGTTTACCCATCTGGGACCACAGGAAAGAGCAGAAGAGGCCTGGCAAATGATCGCAGGGAAAATCAAGACTGTGGCTGAAGCCCCTCTCTATTGAATCATGGCAAAACACATCCAACGTTTTCCTTTAAAGGTAGAGAGGGTATAAGATAAGGGCAGAATGTGCAGACTTGATGCTGAGAAAAGTCTGAACAAACAGAATATAGTCGATGATCCAGAGATGGGTCTGGAGGAGATGGATATGGAACTGGCACAAGGACAGGCGAATTTCATGTATTGTGTAGAAAACATATATGCTCTAAACAAGATTTCCGAACAGGAGGAACGGTGACCATTGAAAAATAAAACGGTACTTATCATTGGAGGCGGACTCGGCGGGGTGTCGGCTGCCATTTCACTTGCACAGGCGGGGTACGATGTATCCTTATATGAAAAAAACGATCACATTGGAGGAAAGTTGAACCGGCTGGATCAAGACGGCTTTGGCTTTGATCTTGGTCCGTCCATTTTGACGATGCCGCAGATTTTTGAGAAATTGTTTGCGGCCAGCGGAAAGTCCATGAAGGATTATGTCCCGATTGAGAAGCTGGATCATCAATGGCGTTCCTTTTTCCCCGATGGAAATATCATAGACTTATATGAAGATGTGAACGACATGCGGGAGAAGAACAGGTCTCTCACTGAAAAGGACATTCGTGAATATCAGAAGCTGCTCGATTATTCGAAAACCCTCTATGATATGACGGATAAAACGTTATTTAAGCATGGTGTGGATTCGACGAGAGGGATGATGAAGCATACGGGCCTGTTCTCGGCCTTGAAGAACTTTGACCTGTTATCGACCGTACATAGATCCCTCGATAAGCGGATCAGCAATGAGCAGTTTCGCGATATGCTCTCCTATTTTATCAAGTACGTCGGTTCGTCCCCTTACGATGCGCCGGCCGTGATGAATATGATGATCTACATGCAGCATGACCAGGGCGTATGGTATGTTCCCGGCGGTTTACACAAGCTTGCGGACGGTCTCGTGAAACTGGCGGAAGAAGTGGGGGTTACCTTCCACCTTGGAAAGCCGATCGTCAAGCTTGAAAAGAAGGATGGCGAAATCACAGGAGCCGTTTTGGCAGACGGGACTAGACTTACGGCAGATTATTTTGTTTCCAATATGGAAGTCATACCGGTTTACGAGCGCTTACTGGAGGAAGACAGCCATTATATTAAAAAATTAAAAAAGAAATTCGAACCGGCGAGTTCCGGTCTCGTCATGCATCTGGGCGTGAAGAAGAGCTATCCGCAGCTGCGCCATCATAATTTCTTTTTCGCCGAAAATATGAAGCAGCAAATGGAATCGATTTTCCACCGTCGTGAATTGCCTGAGGATCCGGTCATTTATCTCGTTAACGTCAATAAGACCGATCCGACACAGGCCCCTGAAGGACACGAAAACATCAAAGTCCTGCCTCATATCCCCTTCATCCGGGATGAAAATCCGTATACTCAAGCCGACTATGAACAATTCGCTGAGCGGGTCCTGATCAAATTGGAGAAGATGGGTCTTGATGGCTTGCGTGACAACATTGTCACCCGTGATATGTGGACGCCGGAAGATATCAGGCGCACGTATGGCTCCGACCGCGGTGCGATTTATGGGACCGTCTCAGACAAAAAGAAGAATAAAGGGTTCAAGCATCCGAAGCAGAGTGAACGGTACGACAACCTTTATTTTGTCGGGGGAACAGTGAACCCCGGCGGCGGAATGCCGATGGTGACCTTGAGCGGCCAGCTTGTAGGCGAACAAATTGTGGAGAGGGATTCATCCCCTGCCTGAAGATGATCGAGCCTTTCTGGAGACATGACCGGAAAGGCTGGTTTTCTTCGATTAAAGAACGTATTACTACGTTCATGTTCAAAAGCATTGAAAACGTTAAGAAAGTGGCTATTTTAAACCATTGTACCTTTTAAAATAAGGAGTTATGTCATGATCGTATCACTGCCTGTCCATTGGATCATTATCATTGATGTGCTTGCCTGGACGTTCTTTCATCTCGCCATTTCGGCCGTTTGCTTGAAACTGCCTTTGAGCTGGTTTCTGAAAGACCATTTCTGGTTTCGGACTTTCCCTTTTGAACGATCCGGAGAATTATGGCAGCGTCTATTCCGGGTGAAAGCGTGGAAGGGGCTCATTCTGGATGGCACGATTTTTTTGAAAAAGGGATACAGCAAAAAAGGGTTGCATGGCACGAAGGAGAGGGACTTGATGGTCTTTGCGGCAGAAACGAAACGCGCGGAGTTCACCCACTTGCTCTCCATTCTCCCTGCTCCGCTGTTCTTCATATGGAATCCAGCTTGGGCAGGATGGGTGATGATCCTGTATGCCCTTGTCTTCAACCTTCCGATTATCGTGGTTCAACGGTACAATCGGGGGCGCATATCGGCCATCACGTCAGGACTTGGCAGGAAATCAAGCAGACAATTGTAAGGAAATGAGGGAATGTAATGAGTAAGAAGGTTATTGTCATTGGGGCAGGTGTTGCAGGACTTGCCAGTGCCATAAGACTTCAGCACGCGGGGTACCAGGTGGAGTTGTTTGAAAAAGAAACCACCCCCGGGGGCAAAATGAATCGAATTGAACTGGATGGCTACACATTTGATCTGGGTCCCAGCATCGTCATGATGCCGGAACTGTATCGGGAAGTGTTCGAATTATGCGGCCGTGATCCGGATGATTATATTCCGATGGAAAAACTGGATCCGATTTACCGGGCTTACTTCACAGATATTCCCGACCAGCCGTTTGATATCTCGACAGACCTGATCCAAATGACCAAGACCATCGAATCCCTCAGCGAAGAGGATACGGAAGGATTTTTTCAATACCTGCATGAAATTTATAAACGGTATGTCATCGCGAAGCATCACATTCTTCAAAGACCTTTCCGCAAACGAACTGATTTCTATAATTTCCCCCTGTTAAAGAAAGTGCTGCAAATGAAACCGTATGACACGGCAGACACATTTATGGGGAGATTCATCAAGAATGAGCGGCTGAAGCAGTTAATCAGCTTTCAAACGTTGTACATAGGCATTTCCCCTCTGAAAAGTCCATCTTTCTATACGATGATCCCGATGATTCAATTTTTATATGGCGTATGGTTCATCAAAGGCGGTATGTATACGATGGCTTTAGGGATGGAGAGGCTCTTCAAGGAACTTGGAGGAACCGTTCACTATGGAAAGGCTGTAGAGGAAATATCTATTCAAAACCGCAAGGCGGACGGGATTATCGTGGACGGAAAGAAAATATCTGCGGACTACGTGGTTTGTAACGCAGATTTCCCTTATGCCATGAAGCACCTGGTGAAGGACAAGGCTTCTAAAGGGAGATTTACGGATAAAAAGATCGACAGCATGAACTACTCCTGTTCGTGTTTTCTGATGTATCTGGGGATGAACAGGAAGTATGAAGAAGTCGATCATGTACATACGTTCATTTTTAACGAAAAGCTCAATCAGAACCTGGAGGATATTTTTGACGGGAAGAAACTGACGAATGCTTCCTTTTATGTGTACATCGCTTCAAAGAAGGATCCATCCCTTGCACCTGAGGGGAAGGACGGTCTGTACATTCTGATGCCTGTCTCAAATATCGCAACAGCCGATTATAAATGGGACGAGGAAACCATTTCCTATTACCGAAACTATATTTTAAATGAATTAAAGAATATCCCAGGCTTTGAAAACATTGAAGAGGAGATTGTCACGGAAACGTATACGACACCAATGGATTTCGAGTCGAAATTCAATGCCTATCGCGGGGCCACATTCGGCTTGCAGCCAACATTGGATCAAAGCAACCACAAACGTCCGCAAAGCAAGGCCAGCCATTGTGAGAATCTGTATTTCACCGGAAGCAGTACACATCCCGGTGCAGGTGTCCCGATCGTGCTGTTATCAGCCAGGATCACCGCACAGGAACTGATCCAGGATGATACAGGCCATCTGTACGATTATTCAACTAACATCAAGGCTGGAAGGGGATTGTCACAATAGTGACGTCACCCGCAGAGGAAGGAGGCAGTTAAATGACAGCTTCAGAAGTGATCAATCTCGTCCTCGGTTTCGTGGGGATTATTATTGCCATCCTCCTGTTTTGGTCCTTGCCGGTCCCTCGTTTCAAATCCAAGAATACGGAGGGCTTGCCGTTCCTGTCCATCATTATCCCTGCGAGAAATGAAGAAGCCAGGATCACCCCGTTATTGCAGTCGCTGCAGGAGCAGCGATACAAGGGGTTTGAGGTTCTGTTGGTGGATGACGATTCATCGGATCGGACCGCGGCCATTGCAGAAAGCTACGGTGCGAAGGTCCTTCAGAATAACGGGGCGGGAAAATCATCTGCCTGCTGGCGCGGTGCCAATGAGGCCAAAGGAGCCTGGCTGCTGTTCCTCGATGCCGATACCCGATTCACCAGTGTGGATGGATTACGTAATCTTCTCCATTACTATCAGGGAAAAGGAGCAAGGGGAATCCTCGCCTTGCAGCCCTATCATACAGTCGAGCGTGTGTATGAGCATCTCTCCATTGTCTTTAACATCATCGTCGTGGTGGGCATGAATCTATTCACCCTCTGGGGATCACGCTTCAAAGCCGCCGGTTCGTTCGGTCCATGTATTCTATGTAATCGAGACGATTACTTCTTATCCGGAGGGCATGAGAAAATCGAGGGGGCCATCATGGATGACCTGGCACTGGGAGAGGCCTTTCTTGATCAGAACCTTCCCGTTCGCTGTCTTGGCGGCAGAGGGATCATTTCGTTCCGCATGTATCCGGAAGGGTTCGGAAGCCTGATCGAAGGCTGGTGCAAAAGCTTTGCCGTTGGTTCCAAGTCCACTCATCCCGTGGTCATGTTGATGGTCATCCTCTGGATTACGGGCAGTTTAACCACTGCGTTTCAATTGATCTTCTCGATTATGGATGAAAGAACTACCGCCATGATCCTCAATGGGGTATTGTATATCCTCTATTCCATTCAAACAGCATGGTTTGCCCGCAGGGTCGGGAATTTCAGATGGGTGTATTTCCCTTTTTACCCGCTTTTCTTTTTATTCTTCGCAGGGATTTTCCTATATTCGTTCATCCGAGTGAATGTTTTTCATTCTGTGAAATGGAAGGGGCGGAAGATAAAGGTGTGAAGGGGTACTTTTTGAGAGTTTTAAAGGTAAAGAGTCGTGGAAAAAAGGTGCCTGACCTCAGTAGGTCAGACACCTTTTTTGGGTTTATGATGGAATGGTCTACGAAAAGAAAAATCGAAGAATGAAGTGTGGATCATGGTGAGAGGAAACGAGGAGTGGGTATAAGATAATCGTCATCACTTTGTATAGAATAATGCCGATTACCTTTCAGCTCGATTCTCAAGAGTGAACACCCGTTTATCAATATCAGTGATTCTCGTGTTCAGGTAATGAAAGTCTGTTTCAGAACGTTGGCTGCCTGCTTTTAACAAAGCAATGACATCTTTTGTTTGTGATGTTTCTATTCTATTGACCGTTTCTTTTACCTCTTTCAAATCATTTCCGAATTCCTTTAGTTTACCATCGAACTCTTTCATATTACTGTCTAATTCCTTCAGTTTACCTTCGAACCCCTTCAGTTTACCGTCGAACGCCTTCATATTACTGTCTAATTCCTTAATGTTCTGTTGAATATCGGATAACAAGTTCACGATTTGTTTCTCCATTTTTCTCACCTCCTTCCTACTATTATAGTGGGAATGGATCGTTGATACCACTCTGTAGTGTGAACGGGGATGGTGGGGGACAGGTGCCTGAGTCCAGATACCTTTGATTATGTTTTCGCCCAATTTGAATGATTAGCTAATAAGGTAGAATTGAGCTTCACTCCAAGTTTGGGAGTGGGCTTTTTTGTAGTTATTAATTTGAAGTATGCTTGAGGAGGGGATTCTCCTGCTTCATCTCGCTCAAAAAGAAGCAGGAGAACCCTCCCTATGCTTCATGATACATAGTGAGATGGGATTGTTTTTTCATATATTGGTAGATTGGAATGTCATTCCTATTCCCCATAAGCAATCTATGTAACAAATGGAGATTACTAGAATGAAACCTGATTATATAGTAAACATTTTACAAATGGGTGAGACCATGAGTAAGCTTATGATAAAGGTATCTTTTAAGATGGAGGGAAAATAGATGTGGAATCAAAATCGTTTAACGACACTGCTTACGATCAAGTATCCCATTATCCAAGCTCCGATGGCTGGAGGACCTACGACGCCGGAATTGGTATCGGCGGTTTCTAATTGTGGAGGTCTTGGTATGGTTGGTGCGGGTTATCTGAGTGTGGAACAGTTGAAGAGTCAAATCCGCCTGATCAAGGAGCGTACCCGTTCTCCTTTCGGGGTTAACTTATTTGTGGTGGAACCTCCCGTGGTAACGGAACAGGCTATAGAGGAGAGCTTCGAGGAGCTTCGGTATTTCCGTGACAAGCTGGACATGTCTGATGATCTTCCACCCATGGAGGATTCTTCGCCATTGGAAGAGTACATACACATCATCGCCGAGGAAGAGGTACCGGTTTGTTCCTTTACGTTTGGAATCCCTCCGAAGCCGCTCATATCTTATTTGAAAGAGAGGGGAATCGTGGTCATCGGGACCGCCACTTCTGTCAGGGAAGCCATCGCTGTAGAAGAAGCAGGAATGGATGCGGTAGTGGTTCAAGGAAGTGAAGCTGGCGGACACCGAGGCACCTTTTTATCATCAGAGGGAGAGGGGATGGTGGGAACGATGGCTCTCGTTCCACAAGTGGTGGATCATGTGACCATCCCTGTCATCGCATCAGGAGGGATCATGGACGGACGCGGTTGTGCCGCAGCTTATATGCTCGGGGCCGAAGCCTCTCAATTGGGTACCGTCTTTCTGACCACTCATGAAAGCGGTGCTCCGGATCCCCACAAAAAAGCGATACTCGAAGCGACGGAAGTGGACACGGTCATCACCAACGCATTCTCTGGAAAACATGCCAGGGGAATCCGCAACACGTTCACCCACAGGATGAAAGACAAGCAACATCACATCGCACCGTATCCGATTCAGAATCGGTTAACCAAATTGATCCGAAAAGAAGCCGCTAAAAGAGGGGAAGCTCAATTTATGTCGTTGTGGGCAGGTCAGGGAACCCGTCTCAATCAGGTTATCCGTGTTAGGGAACTTATGGGGGGAATTGTAGAGGATATGGGGAAACGGTTGAATGGGGTAAAGTAGACGGAGACGGTTAACCTAGACGAGGTTATGAACATTTAATCAAGTGATATAGAGGATGTGAGAGTTATATTGTCAGCAGAAAGCGGGAAGACAATGAACCAAGAAAGCATCAGCAACATAAATCAGATAGGCTGGAATCAGGCTGCCTATCAAGCCTGGGTCAACCGGCATGGGACCCCTGGGGAATACGCTCAGGTTTTAAAGGCTGCCCCGGAAAAGCCAGTCTCTCATTATCTACATTATATGAGGGATGTAAAGGGGAAGAAGATAATCAACCTGCTGGGTTCGAAGGGGAATAAAGCTGTGTCACTTGCGTTGTTGGGGGCGGATGTCACGGTAGTCGATCTCTCTGACGGAAATAAACAATACGCCACCGAACTGGCTGAAGCAGCAGGTGTACATATTCATTATTTGGTTTCGGATGTATTAAAGATCCCGGCTGAGGAACAGCTGACGGATTATGATATAGTCCTTTTGGAAGTGGGTGTATTGCATTATTTCACAGACCTGAACCCCCTATTCGAATTGGTGCATGCACTATTGAAGCCTGGAGGCAGGTTTATTTTAAGAGACTATCATCCTATGGTATCCAAACTGTTCAGTGTGAAAGGCGAGCAAATGGCTGCCAGCGGGAACTATTTTGATGACGGCTTGAAAGAAGTGGAAGTGGCGTACAGCTTCCTGCTTCCTGAGGAGGAACGTGTGAAGCTGAAGAAGAATATGATTCGCAGATGGACATTAGGTGAGGTTGTCTCAGCCGTTATTCGATCAGGGTTACACCTGGAGAGTCTGGAAGAAGAAGCGGGGATCAGGTGGGCATTTCCTAAGGATTCTCCTGAAGGGATCGAGAACCGGATTCCCGGGTTGTTTACAGTTTCAGCGAAAAAAACTCTGGGGGTGCCAAAATGAAAGCTGTATTTCTAGACCGTGATGGAACCATAGGAGGGACCGGGGGCGGGATGCATCCATTCGAGTTTTCGATGTATGATTTTGCTCCGGGTGCTATTAGGTCACTCAACGAATTGGGGATAAAGGTCTTTCTGTTCACCAATCAAACGAGGGTGGGCAGAGGTTATTTTACAGAGGAGGAATTAGTAAAGGGATTCCAGTCGATGAAAGACGAATTGAAGGAGCAGTCGGCTTTCATCGATGATGTCTTTTATTGTCCTCATCACCCTGCTGATGGCTGTGAATGTCAGAAGCCTAAAATCGGATTATTACTCAGGGCTAAAGAAAAGTATAATCTTAGACTTGAAGAATGCTATGTTGTAGGCGATACAGGGAGTTCGGATATGGCAGCAGCACACCTTGCCGGGACCAAAAAAGTGCTTGTGAAAACAGGGTGGGGCGAGAGCTCACTTACTACATACAGGGAGAGCTGGGCAGGAATAGAACCGGATTTCATTGCACAGGATTTGAGGGATGCGGCGGATTGGATAGGTAAGGACCTGCTGGAGGTAAGTGGAGAGGAGAAGTAGATTGGGGACGGATCCCAATCTCCCCCATAAAAAGAACCATGGTACGCTTCCCCCATAATCTTCAAAAAACCTGCTATAATAATCCCATTGAAGTGTATCATCTATGTCAGTAAGCCGCAGTGAAGGGTACCTTGGCCCGATTTTGAAAAACGGTCGTGGTACCAGTCCCTGTGGCTCTTTAAATAGTAAAAGAGGTGTCCTATATCATGAGCTGGAAAATAAAGAGCTTTAATGAACTATCAACCCGCGAGCTATACGAAATACTACAAGTAAGGACCCAGGTCTTCGTAGTGGAACAGGAATGTCCCTACCTGGAAGTGGATGGGAAGGATCTGCATTCTTATCATCTTTATAAAGAAGAAAACGGTGAGGTGGTGGCCTATGCCAGGCTCTTACCTGCCGGTGTATCCTATAACGAACCGTCCATGGGGAGAGTCCTCGTGAAGGAAGCCTATCGAGGGAAAGGGTTCGCAAGTGAGTTAATGAAAAGAGGGCTTGATTTCATCCATGATGAGTGGGGGGATCAACCTGTGAAGATACAGGCCCAGGAATACTTGAGGGAGTTCTACGGGTCATTCGGATTCAGGGCGATAACGGAGACCTATCTGGATGATGGGATTCCTCATATTGATATGATTTTGGCTAAAGACAAGTGAATTAGAAGAGGGGATTCCTTCAAAAAAAGAAACACAGCATTCAGTAAAGAATCGCTGTGTTTTTTGTAGTTATTTTATATGACCCGGATCTGTATCGGGCCTCTTTTCAGCAGGGAAACGGGAAAGAGCCAGGGGACCCTGGCTTACATAAATTCCTTCAACGCCACATGAAGATTCGATGTCACGCTGATATGGGAAGAATCGATTCCAAGATGCGTCATCGTCTGGGCTATTTCGGGTCTTATTCCAGATAAAATGGTTTCGATTCCAATCAGGGATAAGGCATCCACTACCTTGAAGATGCGGTCTGCCACCATCGTATCAATGATGGGGACACCGGATAGATCGATCACCAAGTGTTCCAGGGATAATTCATTCCCTTTTGAGAGTGCTTTATCCATCAGTTCTTGGGCTCGTTCGGTGTCAATGTCACCTATTAGAGGGAGAACACCGACCTGGTTGGTTATTTTGATCACCGGGATGGATAATTCCAAGGCTGTGGCTTCTGCCGCATTGATCCGTGTCGTAAATCTTCTTGTATACGACATGCTCAGCCAATGGACGGCCCTATCGACCACTGCATCAAAGTTAGAGATCAAGTCATAGAATTGATCAAATGTCAGGTTGTAAGCGGCCGCTTCGTCTTTAATGATGGTTCCGATTAAATTCCGGTAATCTCTCACTTCGTCGAGCGCAACTTCCAATGGAAGATTGTAATTGACGAGTGTATCCAAGGCTTCCGACCCCCACTCCTGTAACTTCTGGAAGGCCGTATCCAGGTCACTTTCAATCGATTTGGCATAAATGTCGATGATATCCTCTCGCCAACTATGAAGCTTCGATTCTATGTTGCTATATGAATTTGATCTTAAATTGTCTTTTTGCTCGATCAGCTCTTGCTTTTGACTCAATACTTTATCACAGATTGCTTTCATATATGTTCGTTTATCTTGATCAATCATGCTCAGAGTCGCTCCTTTTACCGTCATTTCCAACTATATTTTAACATAAACAAGAAAGCAGGGACGATTGAGGGAATCCAGGGGGACAGGTCCCTTGGCTCGGGGGTAAACGGTGAAATGCGAGAGATTGCGGTGTTTGTGGGGGAGAGGGGAAGGGAATGGGGAAGTAAAGTGGCGATTTTGCCACTTTTCCTCGTCGGCTAAAGAGGTAGAACGAGGTCCGTCCCTCTTTTGGAGGACGTATATATAGACGCATGTAGTGGTGAAGATAGAAGAATGGTAAGCAGGATAATAGAAGGAGGATTCTATGTATGAAAGCAGCGTGGTTTAGTCAATTTGGTCAAGCATCAGAGGTTCTTGAGGTAGGGGAGTTTGATACGCCTGTCCCTTCTCATGGGGAAGTTCTGATCCGGATGCATACGTCGGGTGTCAATCCATCTGACACGAAGAAACGTCTTGGGTCTTTCCAGGATTTACTGGATAACGGTCCCGTCATCCCGAATAGTGACGGGGCAGGAATCATTGAAGCGGTAGGGGAGGGTGTCCCTCATTCCCGTATCGGGGAACGGGTCTGGGTGTATCAGGCCCAGTATGGACGTCTTCACGGTACGGCCGCAGAGTATGTATCCATTGAAAGTAAACGGGCCGTTCCTCTTCCTGAAAACACAAGCTTTGTGGAAGGGGCTTGCCTGGGGATTCCGGCCATGACCGCGCATCGCAGTGTGTTCTCGGATGGTCCTGTAGAGGGGCAGTGGCTGTTGATCACAGGGGGTGCCGGCCGGGTCGGTCACTATGCGATTCAATGGGCTAAGCAGGCAGGGGCAAAAGTGATTTCGACCGCGAGCAACGAGACAGCCCGTCGGCACTGTTTGGAAGCAGGAGCTGATTATGTCGTGGACCATCGAAGCGATGGAATGGTCGATGAGGTGCTCAAGTTTACAGGCGGAGTCAAGATGGATCGGGTGATCGATGTTGAATTTGGGGCGAATTTACCCAGGGTACTGGAGCTGATCCGCATCGGTGGAGTGATCGCGACGTACTCCTCAACGGTTGTTCCTGAACCGACATTGCCTTTCAGAGACATGATGTTTATGGACTTGACGCTGCGCATGATCATCGTGTATGCCATGCCGGAACGTGCGAAGCAGGATGCGATTGAGGATATTACGGAGGCACTTCGGAATAATCGGCTGCAGCACCGGATTGCGGAGACGTATGGGCTGGATGACATTGCGGAGGCGAATCAGAAGATAGAAGATGGAGATTTTTATGGTTGTGTGGTGGTGGAAGTGGAGTGATATGTGCCATAGGGACAGGTCCCTTGGCTCGTGGTAGTAGGGGACGGGTTTGCTATGAAGCCCAAGGGCCTCGCCGTGCTCCCCTTGACTTTCCATGAAAATTTTATTATCGTTATAAAAAACCAAATACCATTTTCACATTCGTATAACTCCAATAATATGGTTTGGAGGTCTCTACCAGGAACCAAAAAATCCTGATTACGAAGNNCTTCGTAATCAGGATTTTTTTTATGAAAAATTGAGGAGGTCCAACATGAACTATTCAACAATGCCCAAAATTGAACTGCACTGCCATCTGGATGGGAGTGTCAGACCCGAAACGATTATTGATTTAGCCAAGAAGGACGGCATCGATATTCCTTCATATGATAGGGAAGAGATGAGAGGGGAACTCATTGCCCCGTTAGACTGTGAATCATTGGATGAATACTTGGAGAAATTCTCTATTCCCAATGCCGTGATGCAGTCGAAAGAAAACTTAAAGAGAATCACCTTTGAGCTGTATGAAGATGCAGCGGCAGAAAATGTGAAATATATAGAGGTCCGGTTCGCCCCGCTACTTCACACTCAGAAAGGATTAGCGGTGGAAGAGATCATCGGAAGTGTCATCGAAGGAATGAAAGAAGCAGAAGAGCAATTTGATATTAAAGGAAACATCATTTTGTGCTGTATGAGAACGATGTCTCCTGAAAGCGCATTTGAGGTTGTTGAAAAGGGGAAAAGCTTCCTGGGACACGGAGTCGTTGCCATTGATTTATGTGCGTCTGAAGAAGAAGGATTCTGCAGGAAGTTCGTTGAACCTATCGCCCTCGCGAGGGAGTATGGATACCGAGTCACCATTCACGCCGGTGAAACGGGAGTCGGAAGAAATGTCCTTGAAGCGGTTGAATGGCTGGGGGCAGAACGCATCGGGCACGGTGTCTATATTACAAACTGTCCGGAAGCATATCAGGTTGTAAAGGATAAGGGGATTGTGCTTGAAATCTGTCCGACGAGTAATGTTCAGACGAAAGCCGTCAAACAGTTCCGTGATCACCCGCTATACGATTTTCATAAAGATGGAATCAAGATTACCATTAATACCGATAACCGGACAGTATCCGATACCACGATGACGAAGGAATGTGAGCTAGTCTGGGGTGAATTCGCGATGAGTGAGGGGGATTATCGGGAGATTTATATGAATAGTGTAGAGGCTGCTTTTGCGAGTGATGGGGTGAAGGAAGAGCTGAAGAAGTATTTGTAGGTGGGCGGTTCTGTTGTTTCGTATTCGAGCTGAAAGGAAGCACGGGGATCGTCCCCGTGCTTCCTGTTTGCAGTTACCAACTTTTCTTAAGGGATTCTTTCACATCTCCAACCTTTTCTTGAACCTTCCCTTTATCCTTGTCGCGTTCGCCTTCTGCAATTTTAGAATCGTCGTTTGTCAGTTTGCCTAAGCCTTTCTTCAAATCTCCTTTTACCTGCTTTTGCTTTCCACTAGATTGATCATGATTTTCTCTCATTTCTCACTACCTCATTTCTCTCATTTGATATCTTATTATTCAATATCCAAATGGAATAGAAATAAACAAAAAGGCAGTCGGGAAATAGTGGGAATTTGTAAATGGGGTAGATGAGGGACGGTTCGGCCTTCAATTTTGATGTGAATGGAATCAGGAGAACCGTCCCCGCAATTCTTATAGCGCCTGAATCATTTCCACCCGATTTCCGAAAGGATCCCTGAACTCAAAACGCTCAAATCCGGGGATCGGTATCCCTTCAAGGATTTGAATGTTATTCTTCTCCAACACGCTTCTCCATGCTGAAATGTCATCGACCTGATAAGCCAAATGGGCTTTTGTTTGGGAACGGTCAAACCCGTCTTCTGTGCCGACGTGAACCTCTCTGTCCCCAACTTTCAGCCAAAATCCACCCCGACCTTTTAGTGAGTCGGGTTTTTCGACTTCAGGTAAACGGAGAATGCCGCAATAGAAGTCTTTCCCTTCTTTTTCAGAGCCTTTTGGAATAGTGATTTGAACGTGGTGTAGACCTAGGATCATCGTATCTCCCCCTGCTTTGTGGTAATTCCATATTATCCCTCGATAGTTCATAAGTAAAATATGATTATATTATGATTACTAATAAGATTTAGTTATTTATGAGCCCCGTTGCCATCTTCCAAACCCATACTGCAAGTAAGATCCAAATCAAAATAAAGACAATCCCCATAAACCAATTCTTTAGTCTATTCTTCCTATCTTTTGCCAACTTCCGTTTTTCCTCCTTCAGATTCAAGAGGATGGTAAGACGTAATGACTAGATGAAGAAATAAGTGGATTTGACAGAGGGGATTTGAAATAATTGGATATAAGGAGTGGGTGAGCCATGAAAAAAATCATACTGATTGTCCTTTTTGTCATTTTAGTTGGATGGATAAGCTATTCCATGTTGTACAACGGCTTTTCTGGAGTGAAAAGCATGACGATCCAACCATATGATGAATCGTTTGATGACGTGAAGCCGGTTACCGATCCGGAGATCATCTCCACTGTCACGGGAATCCTTAATCGGTCGAACAAAATCACCCATACGCAATATAAGCTTGCCGAAGAGCCTACATACAAACTGAAGCTTGTCTATCAAGATACGGAAGAAATATTATATGTTCACGAAGGTTTCGACGTCAATGAAACGTTGATATCGAGTGATAGCCGTAATCATGATTACAAAATCGATCAGAAGCAAACCGATACAATCGTTCAGCTTTTATCAAAGTGATAATGGAGGATGGGTCATGATACAAATTCAGAAAGCAAACCAGAGCAATGTAAAAGGCATTCAGAAAGTCTGTTCAGAGGGGTATTGGGCAACGTACAGGGACATCTATGAGAAGGAATATATTCAGAGAGTGATAGAAGAGTTTTATAACGAAGAGCGGATCCTGAAAGAAGTGACCGCATCGGACCGGTATTGGGGCGGTTATTTTGTCGCGGTTGAAAACGGTGAAGTCCTTGGCGCCGGGGGAGGAGGGATGATTAGTGAGACTGATGGAGAGCTGTTTGTTTTATACCTGGATCCAGCGAGGCGCAATGAAGGGATCGGGACACTCTTGTTAGAGGCCATCACCCGGCAGCAGAAGGAAGAATTCCAAGCGGAAAAGCAGTGGGTGTCTGTGCAAAAAGGAAATCAAAAGGGGATTCCTTTTTACGAGGCGAGAGGGTTTTTGTATGAGAGTGAACAGTCTGTTTATGGGGATGAGGAGGGGGAGTATCGATCGTTGAGATATTGCCGTTTCATTTGAGATAGCATGGGAACGGTTCTGCTTCCCCTAAAAAAGAAGCACGGGAACCGTCCCCGTGCTTCACCCCTTAAACGTAAACAACTCCTCCGAGCGCACAACCTGTTTTCCTGATGTCTTCTCTTCTTTCAGCTTTTCCTTCACAGGCACATCACTATCAATCAACGCCCTCTTTAACGTAGAGCTGATGGAATTGATGCAGAGGATGAGGATGGAGAACAGGATTAATGGAACGACCACAAGCAACGGTGTCGAGAAGACTTGTTGGATGTTCATACTGATGGTGGCTGCCCATTCATTCGTTTCTGAAAAATAGACCGGATTACTGGGTTCAAAGGGACCGATGGCGAATTCGGCTACTTTCATGCCGCCGAGGGCCATTAAGATGATGCCGAGCTGAATGAGCAGGGAAAGGGCCTGTGACACCTGCTCGGAAAATAAGACGATTGAATGACGCAGAAACTGTGGGAGGAGATGTTTCCGAATGAGATGAAAACGATTCGCCCCCATGGTTTTCGATACGTCGACAAATTCCTGCTTCATAAAGAGCTTCATTTCCTCTCCCAGATAGATTCCAAGAGAAGGAATGGTGATGGCCGCGATCCCCACCAGCTGGATGAAGAAGTATCGGCCGGATGGGAGGGCGTCTCCCTGGAAAGCCCCCTCCAGTGGGGCCAGCAGTCCGAACACAACAATGGCAAGAGGGAGATATTGAAATGCCTCTCCCAATCCTTTTAATACCCGGGTGAAGGATCCCGGCAGGAAGGTATAAAGAAGGGCGAACCCGAAGCCAAAGATCATCCGGAGGGCCGCGATGAAAAGGGCCGCAAAGATCGTGAATTTTGCCCCGGCGATCAGGAGCAGCAGAAAATTCCGGCCCAGCCGGTCACTTCCGAGCAGCGGCATTTCTTCAGGCGTGAATGGTGGTGCAGCCGTCACTTTATTATTTTCATCCATTAAGTATTGGGTGATTTTATCATAGTCAGGGTTCAGAACGGGAATCAGAAAGCTTGCCGCAAGGAGACTGACGATGATCAACACCGGAAAAGCCAATCGTTTAAAGAGCGACCTAGACATGATATTCGCCTCCTTTCAGCCATTTCTTCAACAGTAGGGAACCGACGGTAAATACAATGTAGAAGGGGACGAAAATGAGAAGCATCCCAATGAAAAAGGCAGGCGATGATGAGGTCGCCGTTCTGAGCAGGACCGTCATGAAGCCTTTTATATTGAATAAAATCTCGATGACAAGCAGATTCGAGAGCATGAGCAGAAAAATCGGCTTCAAATGGAGGAAGAAGTGGATCCACACATTCCGGAACACATGAAACCAGATCGTATAGCTCTTTTTGAACCCTTTCGAAAAGGAAAACTCTACATAAGGCTTACTTTCCTCTTCCTTCAATTGGAATAAGAATTGTTTGACTAAAAACACCACAGGCAGAAACGAGAGGCAAATGACGGGCAGCATATAAATCTGTTCTTCCCCGGTCGTATAGATATCGAATAACAGGAAGTCCGTTTTTTTGAACAGCCAAATGATGAACAGCTGGAACAACACAACAAGGAAAACATCCGGTATTCCGTCGAGGATGTTGACCACTTTTTCCGAAGCGCGGAATAGCTTCCTCGGCATAAGCATCATGACGTAACTTACGATAACTGAAATCAGGATGGCGACCAAAAAGGAGATGAATAAAATGATGAACGAATAAGGGTAAGTAATGAGAAATATGTCGAACATGCCGTATTGTTTATCCTCTGCGCCCCACAGGACGATGATGGAAGAGGGAGAGGCGAGTTCAAGAATCGTCTGCCATAACCTCAGACCATATGCCCCCACATTGATGACAAGCTCTGTATCATAATCCAATAAAGCGCTGATGCCGCTGAGTAGAAACAAACCGATGAACACAATCACAAAATGAAAGGGCGTACGTAATGCTTTATTCATAGAAACTTCACTTCCTAACTTTAGGAAAAATTACAATTTTTACAATATACATGCTACAATAATGACATGCAATAGTAAACACTATTCAGAAAATATTGTCGAAGGTGATAACGGAATGTGTCGAAATAGATTTGTTTTTGTTTTGCTCGTTTTATCCTGTCTGTTCCTCTCCGCCTGCCGGGTCGTCTTTGATCCTTTCGCCCAAAATGCGGAGCAAAAGGAAGCTCAAAAAGAACACCGGCAGAAAGCGGAGGTACAGGAGCAGGAGGAAGTCGTACAGGAAGAGCCTGAGGAACCTGCGTTCAAGATTGATGCCACTCTTACGTTGGATGGGGAGAATATGGTGATATCAGGGGAGACGGATCTTCCCGCTGAGTCCTTTCTGGAGGTTAAGCTTATCCCTTATAAAGGAAATGCTACGGTTAAAGAGATAGAGGATGATAATGCCGGAACCTTGAATGAAGTGTCAGCCAATTCTGTAGGAATCGGGGCATCGGTTGAAGAAGGCGGTGTTATTGAAACCAAGACATTCAATCGACCGGATTTATCGACCCGCTACCGATTTGAATTGACCTTTGAACCAGAAGGACAGGGAGAAGAAATCAAGCAGCAATTAATTGAACAAGCCGGCGACCTGGATGAACTGGCCGGACTTCAGGTGTTAAAGGAAGCCGATTCCGAGAATTCCATGACCCACGGGGATGAAGCGGTGAAAGGGTATGTCCAAACCGTCGATATCATGAAAGCCGATGAGAAGAATGGGGATGGGGTGACACTTGAGCTTGAGTAAGTTCGGGGGAAGATCTTATAAAGGGAAAGGCAATGGCTGGATGATTCGCCATTGCCTTTTTATCTGCAAAACACTATCCAACCAGCCGTTTCCCTATCCACACAGCCAATAGAATCCAAATGAGGATAAAAACAGCTCCGGCAAACCAGTTCTTAGGTTTGTCGCTCTTCACCATATGTCTTGCCTGTTCCCGTTTCTCCTCGAGCACGTCGGACGGGATTAATTTCAAGGTGAAGAAGATGCCGAGGGGAACCAGAATCAAATCATCCAGATACCCGAGGACCGGAATGAAATCCGGGATCAGATCAATGGGACTGAACGCATAGGCGACTACGCACATGGCCAGGATCTTCGCATGGAGAGGGGTTCTTGGATCTTTATAGGATAGATAAAGCACAATCAGATCCTGCTTTATGATTTTGGCAAAGTTCTTTAATTTCGATAAGGTATTCATAAAAGACCTCCCCAGGAATGCTAATCCCTTTCAGCATTCCTTTTCAACTTTTCCGGTTTTTGAATCATGGCATACGCCACATATCCGATCATGCCAATGAACACCCCGTTGCCACCAAAAATGTAAATCATCGTGAATATCTTACCGAAAGTCGTTTGAGGTTCGAAGGTGGGATGCCCGATGGTGCTTAATGTCACTACGCAAAAATAAAGGGCGTCAATCACCGACAGGCCCTCCTGCTTCACATAGAAAATGGTGCCTGAGATTAACATTACCAGGACCATTGTAAAGAGGACCTGGAAGTTTTTTAATTTAAAGGCCTGCCATAAAGCTTGGACCAGCCGTTTTAATGTGAGGAAGAATGAAATCATGGTGACTCCTTTGATATTTTTACTTTTTTGATAGCATAACAGATGGAGCGATAGGTTGAGAAGAGTTTCATGGGGGAGAGGGCCGAATAAATGAAACGGGCCAAGGGACCTGTCCCCCCCGGCTCTCCCCCCGGCTCACACCTCCGGCCGCACCCACAGCTTCGAAAAGTCCACATACCCGAAATGCTTGATTTCGATATTCATAATATCAGTCGAAAAAGGAATATAGCGTTTCTCATAATAGAGTGGAATCATGATTGATTCTTTCATTAACATGTTCTCCAAGTTCATATTCAACGATGTCCAGTCCTCAAACGGCGTATGCCGATATTCGTCCAGAAGCTGATTCCAATGGCTTTCTTTTTCAAAAAGTCCATGAAGAGGAGAATAACCGTTCTTCAGAAAATGATAAAACGAAAAATCCTGGTTCGATTCAAAGATCTCACCGTGTACGAAAAGGTCCACATTCAAGGTCTCCGGCTGCCTCGTCAAGGTGTCGGCGAAGGAAAACCACTGCACGTCAACGGGAACCCCTTCTTTTTCAAACATCTCCACAAGCCACTCGGTTGTCTTCGCTGTGTGATTGGCAGAGCGGATCACGAGGGGTTCCGTGAACAGGGGACGGTCCACTTCCGTAATCGTCATGCCTTGATCCTGCCCGACGAGAATGCTTTTCCCGTTCGGTGTCAGGCGGGGATCGAGGTCACGGAGGGTGTGGCGGTTCTTCGTAATCACCCAGTGCAGATAATCCCGGACGTCTTTCCTTTGAATCTGTGAATTCCGTCCCGGTACGGCATTCATGACGACAATCCCGAATCCTGAGTCACTCTCGACTTCAATGGAGGTAGTTTGATTCTCCCCGATATGAGAATGATAGATCCCCTTGAAGTCTATCGGCACCTGGACGAATTCAACGGCATCAAGCAGCGGCCTCTCCTGGAAGTGCTCTTTAAAGGCAGCGAGAGTCGTCTTCGAATCGGTATTCTCCTCGAGGAAGAAGCATCCCGTCCCCAAGGTCCGTCCCTTGGTTTCTTTGTAGATACTGGCGTACATCATACTGAGCATGGGGAGGATGTAGCTGCAGCCCCCGGGGTAGTGGATGTTGATGATGAGAGGGGCTTTGACCTCGATTCTTTCAACGGGTTTCCATAGTTCCCGATAATGGTGGCAGGTCCTGAGCTGCTCGAGACAGTGGATGACATCCTTTGCCGTCAAAATCGATCCGTCGTGAAAGCGGACATCCTTTTTTAAATAGAGTCGCAGTTTACGAGGGGAAACATCCCAGCTATGAGCGAGTTCCGGAAGGATGTTTCCTTCTTCCGTGATCGAGACAAGGCGGTTGAAGACGTTTGCTACGAGATGGGCGCTCATCACGTCGGCCGCCTCCAGCGGGTGGATGGAGAAAAAGGGATAGCGCTTCGGCACGATCAGTTTATCCTTCGATTCCTTCACAAACCCGAGCTTACTGTGAAAGTGCGTCATCAATCTCATCTTGCTGTCAGTGGACCAGTTGTACATGAGATACTTGCTGCTTTCGTCAATCGGTTCTTCATCCATCAGCCTCACGACTTCTTCTTCAAACACTTCCTCCACATCTTTCTTCCATTGGAGGGTCGATACATTCCCACGTCCGCGGCCGGGAGTGAAGGCAATCCAGCCTTCCTGGTCCCATTTTTTCAAATAGCGGGAAGTCTGTTTATGGCTTAACTGCAGGGTTTCAGAGATTTCTTCCACCCGGATGCTGCCTGAGGGGTAGTACCTCCACAGGGTGAGTAATTTGTTCTCCATATGCTTTCCTCCTAAAAGGGGACATCAATTTAAAAAGTGTCTATTTTTATAATGTTCCGTCTAGTTTACTATACAGTAAATAGAGGAGGGGGAACAACATGAAGTGGAAGGAATTACCTCAAAACATAAAAGTGCGGATGATCACATCATTCTTCAATCGTGCCGTCTCATCCGCCGTCATGCCGTTCATGGCGCTGTTCTTTGCGCAGGAACTGAATAAAATCTGGGCTGGGGTTTTCCTGATCGGGACCGTAGTGATCGGATTTTTCGTGAATCTCGTCGGGGGATATATATCCGACCGTTTTCCCCGAAAAAAAGTCCTGCTGACGACATCGTGGCTGAATGCACTGTTCTTTTTGGTTATGACCGTCAGTCTTTTTCCAGAAAATAATCTAATCCTGCTGTTCGCAGGTGCGTATATCGGGTTCATCATCACGAGCAGCCTGGGACGGCCGGCGATGCATGCGATCATCATCGATTCGACGACGCCGGAGAACCGGAAAGCGGTCTACGCCTTGGATTACTGGCTCGTCAATTTGAGTATGGCGATCGGGGCTGCCCTCGGGGGACTGCTGTACTTGAACCATCAGACCGAGCTTTTCATGATGCTGACTTTCACGTCGACGACAATTCCCATTGCCTATGGAATCTGGCTTCAGGACAACTTCAAGGATCAGCTTCAGAAAAAGCACGAGAATGTGTTCGTCGATCTCGTCAACAATTACCGGATTGCCTTCCGGGATTCAGCATTCGTGAAAGTGGTGGCAGGATCCACGTTCATCTTCGCAGCGGAATTCTCGTTGAACAGCTATATCGGGATCCGCCTGGCGGAAACCTTTGAGGCCGTGAGTATCGGGAGTTTCGACATCGTCGGGGTCCGAATGCTCAGTATCCTGAACATCGAGAACATGATGCTCGTTGTTTGCCTGACGTTCATCATCAACCGCTACACAGACACGCTGAATAAAAAGCATGCCCTATTGATCGGGTTGATCCTGTATGGCATCGGCTATGTTACGGTAACATCCGCCAATACGTGGTACATCCTAATTGCCTTCAACCTGATTGCGACGATGGGGGAACTGATCTATTCTCCGATCCGCAACGCAGAACAGGCGAACATGATCCCGAGCGACAAACGGGGATCCTACTCCGCATTTTCCAACCTGTCCTTCAGCGGAGCGGACCTTGTCGCACGATCCACCATCATCATCGGTGCGTTTTTGATGCCGACGATGATGAGTGTGTACATCGGATTCATCGTCATTCTCGGTACCGTCCTCGTATATACGGGATTATTCGGCCGGACTTGGGTGAAAGCGAAGGTGCTGGATGTGAAGTGATCCGGGGCAGCTTGAGGGACGGACCTCTGTATTCGGGAATAATCCATTGGATAAAGGGTTTCTGAAGGTCCGTCCCTCGTATTCATTGACACGGAGGCATGATTAGTGAATTTCTCGCATGATTTTATTTGAATCTCGCACGATTATTTTGAAAGCCGCATGATTATTTGATGTTCCGCACGATTATTTCAAATCCCGCATGAATCTCGACTCTATACCCTTTTCAGGCATGAGGTGGAATGGCAATTTTTTTGAGAGAGGCTATTTAGATGGAGAATACAGTGAAAAACGTCCTCTTTGGCTTGCCGTGGGACGTTTTTTGGGGTGGTCTTTTATGAAAATAAGATTTAAGCCGGAGGGACAGGTCCCTTGACCCGTTTTTACAAAAAGCCATGGGCCAGACCCCATGGTTTAAATACCATGGAAAAAGAGTTTATTCCGTTCAACAAAGGGAATGGAAAGGTAAATGAGTGGGAAGAGGGTGTGGACATGAACACGAGTCCTTCTTTATGGATGACTTTCATGATGACGATCGGCTTGTTTGCTCTTTGCGTATATGGCGTGTTCAATGCCCCAAATCAGGGGAAATACAAAGATCTGACTCAATTTCTCTTTATATTGGCATCCCTATCGGCATTACTACCCATCGGTGTTCTCATCTTCATCATTGTGACAACAAGAAATTAATCTTGCATGATCCCCTTCTAGAATTTAATCCCCAACAACTGTTTCAATTCATCTAGTCGTTCCTCATGTTTGTCCACCGTTATAAGTGGCTCTTGCGGGGCATCAAATCCACTATAGGGAAAAAGAAAGGTCCCATCTTCCAAAACATGAAAGGCGAACGGAGCAGCTTTACCCGCTTCCATTTCTTTGCCTTCAGAAAAGACGAACATATACGTGTCCGTTGACTTCATCTTATCCATCATCTTGTCCGAACTGATCTTTTCAACTTTAAGACCTTCTATCTTCGTCAATACCTCCTTGATTTGATCTTGATCCTGTACCACCTTGGTCAACTCTTCAGTGGATGTATTGTTTTCGACTTTTTGAATAAATAATGACCCGGCTTTTTCTTTATGCTCAATTTCCATCACGTGTTCACTATTGGAGCAACCGGCTAATGAATACAGCAGGATGACGAGACTTAACGTTAGTCGTTTCATCATTTCGGGAACTCCTTTCTTGTTCAATGAACCTGTTTTTTGACTTCTTCTTCATATTCCTCGACTAGTGTATTGTTATCCGTACTATCGTATTTCTTTTTCAATTGGGGGACGAGCTTCAACCACATGACTTCCTTTTCGTAAATATCGTAATCAAACTCATGATTCAGCTCTTTCAGGGATAACGCCAAAGCATCGGCAAAAGCCCTGTGCTGGGGGAGATCACTCGTATCTGGTCCTGTCTGAATATAGGTGTCCACTTCTTTTTCCGTCGCAGAAATGCCGTATTCCTCTTGTGCAATGGATTTCCAGACGTTATCTTCCTTCATCGCTTTTTCAGCTAGTTGTACAACTTGATCTTCCGTTAGATCGGTTTGATAGGATAGTTTTTCAGCGGCTAAAATCCGGATGATCCATTTGTTTAGTTTTTCGTTTTTCTCCAGTCCTTCTGCTTCGGATATGACGTCATCGAAAACCCTTTTATAATCGTCATAGGTGTAGGTATTCGCGATTTTCTTCAGTTCTTCCTCACTCTTCATCTTTACTTCCACCTGATTGTGTTCATTGGATTGGCATCCTGCTAGGAGGAAGACCATTACACACACCATGATATATTTTATATATTTCAACGACATCACTCCCTGTTTACTTTTTTACCTTAACAGGCGTCTGATAACGCTCCTTGATTTCTTCAACCGATAAGAAGGTGAGGTTGGCACCGATACCATCGGGATCTTCGATTTTCATGAGATTCATATACTTCACCATTTTCCCGGCAACGATTTTAATTCTGTATCGCTTTGAGGGGTCAGGTCTGTCCATCACAACAGGTTCAACTTTTCCTTCTTGATCCACGTAGGCGGCTTTAGCTGTGACCTCCTCAGGTTGAGGTTCTACTTTATAGGTTTGTATCTTCCTAAGTGGTTGATCCTCCGAGTATGGTTGAATCGAGATGAGTAGCGGTGTCTCTGGTGGAAGGGTGGTTTCTGTTCGAATGAGGACCTTGGTGCGTTTAAGATAGACGTGTGCATCCAGGGAAAATGAAGAAGAAATTGTTGCAGGTTCTTCAGAAAGGATGATCCTGCAACCAGCCAATCCTACACACATCAGGCATAACCAGATGATCGAGATGTGTTTCAAAGGATTCACCTCCTTGATTTGTGCCAGGGTCCCATGACTTAAAAATCCCTAGCCATAATCACAAACCGATACTCCTGACCCCTTATTTCATTCGAAAATTCGCCTCTCTCCCTGAATCCTTCTTTTTCATACGTCCTGATGGCCCGTTTATTAAAATCGGCGACGGCCAGCTCCAAGTGGGTGAACTTGAGCCGATCTCTTCCTTGATCGATGATGGCTTTGACAAAGGACGAACCGTATCCATTCCCTGTCAAAGAGGGCTTCATTTGCACCCCGAGGACCAGCAATTCTTTCCCGTCTTCTTCTACATCATAAAATTCACAATTTCCGATGAGGTTCCCGTCTTCATCGACGACGGAAAAGGCTCTCTCCAAATGAACGCTTTCCCTTAATCCTTCGATTTTTTCCTGTTGGCTGTTGTTATCATAAAATGAATAGATCCCTTCATACGTCCACGTAATGAATTCATTGATATCTTCCCCGGTTCTTCTTCTAAGCGTGAGTTCCATGCTTGTGATCCCCCTTAAGATTCTTTGTCTTGTTGTTCGATCCATTTTTGTACTTTCTTGTCCATTTTTTGTTGCAAATCTCCTATATTCCCGCTGTCCCGCAGAGCGGATTTGACGTATTCGCCGGGAAACATTTTTTTCAGGGAGGGCTCGTACATACTGCCATCTTTCGGTTCTATGTACTCGATCACAGAATACGATTCATCTGTCTGGCTTAAGCGGATCACGGCCGGTAACGAATGTCCCGACTGGGGATCGGATCCGGTGGCTCTATTAAATCCAGCGTAGTACGACCACATATAGACGTTCAGAACTCCGTCTGCTTCACTGGTTCCATAGACTTTATGGACTTCAAATTGCTTTTCCGCAGGGGCATAGGCGTTGGCAGAGTGCTGAACGATGTATTGAGAAATGGCGTCATCGATCTGCTGGGTGATCCGTTTATCCCCGTCCGTCAGATCCCCGTTACAGCCAGCGATGAACAACGCCGCGATGATTACCGTTAAGATTCGTAATTTTTTCAAAATGCCCATGGCTCCTTCTATTAAGATTGATCAAGTAAAACGGCACCTATTCTATTCATTTTACCATATCGTTTTCTTTTATTTTCCTTTTTTTACAATTAAATCTGTGGTATCTTCCAGTAGAGTGCCTTGGGACAAAGGGGAGAAAAGGATGAATATCGTATCGCTGAGTGAGTTACCGAAAGAACAGATTGACGACTTTTTTCATGTGCATTGGGGAAGCCGGGAGATGGTGATTTCGAGCGGAATTTATGATTGTGCTGCATTAGACGGGTTTGCCGTTTTGACCGAAGATAACGTGATCATCGGTTTGATTACATATGTGGTCAAGGGTGAAGAATGCGAGATTATTTCACTTGATAGTTTGGAAGAACGACAGGGCATCGGCACAGCCCTTATGAAAAAGGTGGAACAGGTGGCTGCCGGAAATCGCTGCAAGCGGATCACCCTGATTACGACGAATGACAATTTACAGGCCCTGAAATTTTACCAAAAGAGGGGTTTCATGATTTCACATATCCACAGGTTCGCTGTGGAGAAAGCAAGACAAATCAAGCCTGAAATCCCGTTGATCGGGAATGACGGGATTCCGATTCGGGATGAGATTGAACTTGAGAAGGGTGTGTCTGAATGATGGGAGAGAACAATTGGCCAAAATGGGCTGTGGAATCGATTGAAATTGAACAACCGAACCCGGACTGGATCCATGGGGGAAGAGCGGAAGTGAGGGAGCTTTTACACTCATTGGGCCCATTCGGTGTAAAAGAAGTCGAGCATGTCGGAAGCACCTCGGTCCGCGATCTTCCTGCGAAACCGATCATCGACGTGATGGCGAAGATTCCGTCCTTTAACGAAGTGGAAAACATCGCCGGAAAGCTTGCGGGGGATGGATGGCATTATGTCCCGATTGAGCTGGATAATCGGCCGTGGAGGAGGTTCTTCATCAAGGTGAAGGATGATAAGCGTGTTGCCCATCTGCACCTCATGCTCGAAGGAGAACCGCGATGGGACAAGCAGCGGATGTTCCGTGATCGATTAAATGAAAATTCTCGTTTAAGAGATGAATACGCCGACTTGAAAAAACGTCTGGCGAGGCAATTTCCAAATGACCGTGAAGCGTATTCTGCCGGGAAAGCTGCCTTTATTGAACGAGTGTTGAATCATCCGGAAAGGGAGGAACGGTAAATGAAGACGCGATTGTTACTCAGTATGATCGCAGCTCTGACCCTTCTGTTAATGGCCTGCAGTGGAGGGAATGTTCAGGTGGTGGAGCAGGCCCAGCCGGAAAAGAAAAGCGAAGAAGCGGCCGGTGAGGAAATCGATTCGGTGGATTTGGGAGAGATAACTTCTCAGGGACAAGACGAGGGGCAGGATGAAGAGCTGGAAGTCACGGAGGATCCACTCGCGTCCTATCCTTCAGATAAAGTCGAATACGCCCGCGTCTGGCTGCAAGTCATCGGGAATCATGAAGTGGGCGAACTGAACGTTCAGCATCTTTCAGCTGGTGAGCAGCTGAATCCGTATGATGATACCAGCGTCGCTTATCCGGAAGACGTCATCGTATTGAGCGGCAAAGCGAGTGCTGATGGCATGGTCACATACAGCGGCAATGGGGACGGCACGATCAATGTGTACGATGTTCCGTCACACTGGCCGACTAGTGGACAGATAGAGGAATCCATGGAGGAGTATACGCAGAAGATTGTGGACGGTGCGGAGAAGGTTTCGATTGATGTGGGTAAGGATGAAGAGGTTGCGGAGTTGATTGAAAAGATTAATGGATAGGTGAGTGGGCCAGGGGGACAGGTCCCTTGGCTCAATTTTAAAATGAACCGGGGGACCTGACCCCATGGTTCTCACCCCATGGTTCTCAAAAGAAAGGAACGTCCAATGAAATTATTGAAAAAAGGTTTGATTAGAGGAGTCATCCCATTTGGTTTTTTCCATATCATTTCGCTATGGTTTATGTTTCAAGGCTCAGCAGCTATGTCGAGCCATTTCTTTTTTTATGGTGTGATTGTCTTTTTCTTAGGGCTTGCAAGCGTGATTTATGAAATAAGACAATGGAGTTTTTTAAGAAAAATAATCGTTCATTATCTGGTCATGCTGTTCACTGTTTTCCCAACATTACTCCTGAGCGGTATGTATCCGCGTGATTCTGTCGGAGATGTAGTAGGCGTGTATTTCCTTTTTAATAAAGTCGGGATCTTTTTATTTTTGACAACCTATTTTATTTCTAAGTGGCGTTATAGAGCGTATATGAAAGCGCAGGGCTAGGAGGTACGGGGACAGGTTCCTTGACCCGTTTTGAAAATGGGCCGGGGGACCTGTCCCCGTGGCCCTATCGGTTAATTCTATGACATATTGGGGATTCTTCTAAAGAGAACCTCAAGAGGAGTGGACGTATGGAATTAGACGGCAGAAAGTTAAAGGATAAGGCCCGGGCCGCCATGAGTAAGCTGCGGGATAATATGAAAGAGACGTACTATTCGATAGCAGATATCCCTTCATCTTCCGTTCAGGAGCTGGCGGATTTCATTCAGGAGCACCCCGATACACAAGAGATCACGAAGCATCTTCTCGGCAACACCTATACCTTTTTCACCCTTGACCTAAACGAGTATCATTTCTACCTGGAAACCAGGGCAGGTCGTATCTTACAACTGGATGGATCACTGCATGGAAAGACGATTGTCTCCTATCGATCCTACCGGGACGTTCCTGATTTACATTCACCAGTGAAACTGAAGTGAGAAGAAGGTAAGCCATGGGGACGGGTTCCCTGGCCCAACTTTAGAGCCCTGCCCCCGTCGTTTTGTTTTGTGCCTGAACTTGAAACTGGGGCAGGCTTTTTTACTCACTAATAAAGAAAATTTCCTCGCCCGATTTCACGTAAATCAAGCATGACTTTTGCCAGGGCAGCACGCTTACCCAAAATCCCGCATGAATGTTGGACATGCACCATTTCAAAGGTATGAGAAGGCGGAAGGATGACTATGGATTCCGCTCAAGGATCGTCCCCATCAACCCAATATGGGCCAAGGGACTTGTCCTTCCACTACTCAAAGCAAATATCTTGAATTAAAGATTTTTAACATGATATTGTAAGTATAAAAGAAAGGATGTTTTCAATGGACTATAAGCACTTATTTTCAAAAACCGAAGTGAAAGAACATACCTTTCGTAACAGGTATGTGGTTGCACCCATGACACGAATCAGCGCGGAGAAAGATGGCCGTGCCAATGAAACCATGAAGGAATATTATGAGCGCTTCGCTAAAGGTGGGTTTAGTGCCATCATTTCTGAGGGGATCTATCTCGATGAGAGCTATAGTCAGGGCTATCATGATCAACCCGGTCTCGCCAAAGATGAGCATGTGCAGGCGTGGAAACAAGTGGTAGATGCCGTTCATAACCACGATTCGATCATGATTGCACAACTTATGCATGCAGGTGGTCAAAGTCAAGGGAATTCCTATACAGATGAGACCATTGCTCCTTCAGCTATTCCTCCAAAGGGTGAACAATTGGGCTTCTACGGTGGCTCTGGTCCATTTCAGACACCTAAAGCCATGACGGAAGAAGATATTGAAGAAGTGAAAGGAGCTTTCGTCCAAAGTGCCATCCGGGCGAAAGAAGCAGGTTTTGACGGGGTAGAAATCCATGGGGCAAATGGGTATTTATTGGATCAATTCTTAACGGATTATCTAAACCATCGTGAAGATCAATATGGTGGCTCTAAAGAAAACCGATTGCGTATTGTACTGGAAGTCATTAAAGGGATTCGACAAGCAGTCGGTCCTGATTACATGGTCGGCATTCGTATATCCCAAATCAAGGTATCTGATCCCGATCATAAATGGGCTGAAGGAGAGGCCGAGGCAAACTATATTTTTTCTCAATTAGGCAGCAGCTCTTTAGACTATATACATGTTACGGACCAAGACGCCACCGCTCCTGCATTCGGGGAGAACACCAAAACGCTGGCTCAGGCAGCCAAGGATTTTGGAAAGCTACCTGTTCTTGCTAACGGCCAATTGGGCGATCCTGGTAAGGCGGATGCATTACTGGAAGCACATCAAGCTGACCTGGTAACGCTTGGGACAAGTGCGTTAGCTAATCCGGACCTACCTAACAAGGTGAAGAAAGGTAAGGATTTAGATGCATTTAATTTTGAAAAAATCCTACTCCCTCAAGCAAAAGTGAAAGATCACGAACTTCAAATGAAAATCGAACAATAATAACTTTATCATACTCAACTGAGCCACGGGGACAGGTCCCTTGTCCCGGCTGATTTCTATTCCTTAAGGCCGGGTTATGCTCTTGAATGAAAATCATAAGTGCCTGACTAACGATACTTGTGAAACTATCGTTGGTCAGGCACTGTTTTTTATTTTAAAAAAAGATTACTCGACTCAGAGGCCATTTTAAGAAGAAATCACACTCGAAAACGTCATATACGCCATAACCACCCAACAGATTGAAAACAAGATGCCGATTCCACTAAACACAATCCCCGCAATGGCCATCTTCCGTCCCTCCTGACCAGTCCGCTTCAACTCATGTCTGGCCATCAGCCCCAATAGGATACCCACCACACCGAGGACCGCTCCTGCTAAAGGAAAAATCACGATTACAATGGATACGATACCCAATAAGAAAGATGCCACCGCTTTTCCATTCAAGCCTTTCCGTTCTCCCTCGTTACCAGGATTCATTCGTTTCGCCTCCTTCTATAGAAAAGTATATGATTCGACCATGGTAAAAGGTGAGGGACGGACCTCCGCGCTCTTCCACATTTTGTCGATTCCCTCCCTTTGACTATCTCAAGCAAAAGGAATAAACTAATATAGTTCCATTATGAACTATTAACCATATAAACAATTAGAAGTGAGGGTATATCCATGGGAAATCAAGAGATCACTCCAGCGCTGCAATTATTGCGTTCCTTTTCAAGGGTGAATAAGATCATGATGCGGTTCGTCCAGAAGACGGCTTCAGACAATGGATTATCCGTCCCGCAATATACGATTTTAGTCACCATTGCCACTGAGAAGGAGATGACTCAAAAGACGGTTGGAGAGAAAACGTTCCTGCCGAAAAGTACGCTCAGTCAAGCCGTCGATGGGCTTGTTCAGGCAGGGTATCTTCACCGGCAGCAGGTGGAGGATAATCGAAGGGAAATGCTCCTCTCCCTGAGCAGTCAAGGGGAGACGATGTTAAAAGGCATTCACAAACAGGAAGGCAGCATTCATCAGTTGACGGCCGGGGCGGTCGAGACCCTGTCGGAAGAAGAGTTTGCCGGACTGTTGCTGGCACATGAGCGGATTGCCGACTTTTTTGATGAGAAAGCAAAAGAGGAGGATGCCACATGATCAAGCTCTTGAAACACTTATCGGCGTATAAATGGATGGTCGTGGGGATTTTTGCATTGATCTTCATCCAATCCATGTCGACCCTTTATTTACCGACGCTCATGTCTGACATCATTGACAAAGGAGTCGTCGTCGGGGATATCCCGTATATATGGAAGATTGGCGGATTCATGCTCGTCGTTTCCGCTCTTGGTGCGGTCGCTTCCATCGTAGCGAGTTACTACTCTTCGAAAGCGGCCATCGGCTTGGGACGCGATGTGCGCCGGAAGCTTTTCTATCATATTGAAAAATTCTCGCTCCAGGAATTCGATGAAGTGGGAACGGCTTCTTTGATTACGAGAACGACGAACGATATCACCCAGGTGCAACAGGTTGTCATCATGATGCTACGAATGATCATCAGTGCACCGATCATGTTGGTCGGCGGGATCATTATGGCCGTGTTGATGGATGCAAAGCTATCTCTGGTCATTATCTTGACGATGCCGGTATTGGTCGGATCGATCCTGTTGATTTTGTATAAAGGAATTCCGCTATTTAAAACGGTCCAGAAGAAGCTGGATCAATTGAATCTCGTGCTTCGTGAGAACCTGACCGGCATCCGGGTCATCCGCGCCTTCAACCGTGAACCGGAAGAGAAGGAGCGCTTGAAGCATACGAACAAAGAACTGACCGATGTGTCCATTAAAGTAAATAAAATCATGGCGTTTATGATGCCTGTCATGATGCTCGTCATGAACATGACCGTCGTTGCCGTCATCTGGTTCGGCGGAATCCGCATCGATAACGGCGGGATGCAGATCGGGGATTTGATGGCCTTCATTCAATATGTCATGCAGATCATGTTTGCCCTGGTCATGGCGTCGATGATGTTCGTCATGGTCCCACGTGCCGACGTATCAGCCAAACGGATCAACAAGGTACTCGAAATGAAGCCTTCTTTTGAAGATAAAGGAACAAAGAGAGCGGACGTTCAGGAAGGGACGCTGGAATTCGATTCGGTTACGTTCCATTATCCCGGTGCCGAAGAGCCTGCCCTGTCGGATGTCAGTTTTACCGCACATCCAAGTGAAACGACGGCCATCATTGGCGGGACCGGTTCGGGGAAAACGACACTCATCAACCTGATTCCCCGCTTTTATGAAGTGGCAAGTGGGACCATCCGGGTCAATGGCGTGGATATCAGGGATGCTTCACAAGAGGAAATCCGTTCGAAGCTTGGACTTGTCCCTCAGAAAGCGACGCTCTTTACGGGAACGATCGCGGAAAATATCCGCTTCGGGAAAGAAGATGCCACGGATGAAGAAGTGGCGGAGGCCGCCCGGATCGCTCAGGCGGAAGAATTCGTCAGCCGGATGGATGGGGGATTCGAGGCAGAAATCGAGCAGGGCGGATCCAATCTTTCCGGAGGTCAGAAACAGCGCCTGTCGATTGCAAGAGCCCTGGTCCGGAAACCGGATATCTATCTCTTTGACGACAGCTTCTCAGCCCTTGATTATAAGACGGATGCAGTGCTCCGTAGCACTTTGAAAAAAGAAACCGGAGACGCCACGGTGCTCATCGTCGCTCAACGGGTCAGCACAGTCGTCGATGCCGACCGGATCATCGTGCTCGAGAAAGGAAGAGTAGCCGGGATCGGTACCCACCAGGAACTGCTTGCCAGCAATGAGGTGTATCAGGAAATCGTCGCATCACAGCTTTCAGAGGAGGAATCGGCATGAGTAAGGAACGTAAACCTCAAAGAGGCGGAGGTCACGGAGGCTTCGGACCAGGCGGCGGAAATATGATGATGATGGGGCAGAAGCCAAAGAATTTCAAGGCTACGCTCAGGCGTCTCATCGGTTATTTAAAGCCGCGCAGTGGCCGCTTGATCGCTGTTCTCTTCGCCGCCGTTTTAAGCACTGTTTTTGCCATCGTCGGTCCGAAGATCATGGGGAACGCCATCACGGAATTATTCGAAGGCGCCTATGCGAAGTTCAAAGGAGTGCCGGGTGCAGGAATCGACTTTGAAAAAATCGGGGAGATCCTGCTGCTGCTTGCCGGACTTTATGTATTCAGCAGTGTGTTTAATTTTATTCAGCAATATATCATGTCAAGCGTCGCCCAGCTGACGGCCTATGACTTAAGGGAAGACGTGAATCAAAAGATCGAGAAGCTTCCCCTGAAGTATTACGACGGACGTGCGAACGGGGAGACCCTGAGCCGGATGACGAATGATATCGATACGATCAGCAGTACGCTTCAGCAAAGTCTGACCCAGTTCATCACATCGATCGTGACGATTGTCGGGATCATTATCATGATGCTGTCGATCAGTCCCTTGTTGACGCTGATTTCTGTGGTCAGCTTACCGGTATCCATTTTTGCGATTCGCCCGATCTTGAAACGGTCACAGAAGCACTTTGCCGATCAGCAGCGTACCCTCGGTCAACTGAACGGCCATATTGAAGAAATGTTCACCGGACATCAGGTCGTGAAAGCATTCGGTCATGAAAAGAAGGCAGGTGTCCAGTTCGATTCGGTGAACGATGAACTGTATGAAGCAGGCAGCAAAGCCCAGTTCATCTCCGGTATCATCATGCCCATCATGATGTTCATCGGAAACATCAGCTATGTGCTGATCAGTGTGGTTGGGGGGATCCTCGTCACGAACCGCGCGATTTCCATCGGGGACATCCAGGCGTTCATCACCTATACACGCCAGTTCACCCAGCCGATCACCCAGACGGCGAACATCGCCAACATCATCCAGTCAACGGTGGCAGCGGCGGAACGGGTATTTGAGCTGTTGGATGAGGATGAGGAAGTGAAAGAAGAAACCGTCGCTCATCTTTCCCGTCCGAAAGGGGAGGTTGAGTTTGAACACGTGGACTTCGGTTACGGTGAAAATCTATTGATCAACGACATGAACATTCATGTGAACCCTGGCCAGACGGTTGCCATCGTGGGACCGACAGGAGCAGGTAAAACGACTCTGATCAATCTGTTAATGCGTTTTTACGAATTGAATAATGGTAAAATCAAGATCGATGGCGTGGATACAAGGTCCGTCCCTCGAAGTGAACTGAGAAGAAGCTTCGGAATGGTGCTGCAGGATACGTGGCTCTTTAAGGGAACGATCAGGGAGAATATCGCCTATGGTAAGACGGGGGCGACGGAAGAGGAAATCATGCGGGCGTCCGAGATGGCTCATGCCGATCACTTCATCCGTGCGCTTCCGGAAGGCTATGAGACGGTCCTGAATGAGGAAGCATCGAATATCTCGCAAGGGCAGAAACAGCTCATCACCATTGCACGGGCGATCCTCGCCGATCCCCCGATCATGATCCTGGATGAAGCGACCTCAAGTGTTGATACCCGGACCGAGCTTCTGATCCAACAGGCCATGAACCGGTTGATGGAAGGCCGAACAAGCTTTGTCATCGCGCATCGACTTTCTACTATTAAAGATGCGGACCTGATTCTCGTCATGGATCAAGGGTCTGTGATTGAACAGGGATCGCATGCTGAACTGCTCAGACAGAAAGGTTTTTATGCGGAACTGTATAATAGTCAATTTGGGGATGTGGCTGGATAGGAAAGGCTTCTCCAAGACAAAACGGTGCCTGACTAACGATACCATGTGGTCAGGCACCGTTTCTTTTAAGGGAAGCGTGGGGCCGGTTCTCCTGCTTCCAAAAAAGAGAGTTCAACTTCCCTCGAATTCTATCATCTGTCTCTCCGTCATTTAAGTGGTAAGATAGAAAGTGAGATTTTCAGTAGTCCGGAATATACATACAAGAAAGGGTCAGACAAAATGAATCAAGAAACCAAACAAAAGTCTGTTGTTTTTGCACTATTAATTGCCACGTTCCTCACGGCTATCGAAGGAACGATCGTCAGCACGGCGATGCCGAAGATTGTGGAGGATCTGGGTGGAAGTGAGCTGTATACGTGGGTCATCTCTGTCTATCTATTAGCCATTGTCATCAGTACGCCCGTCTTCGGGAAACTGGCTGATTTATTCGGAAGAAAGATCATGTTTACCATCGGGGTCAGTATTTTTCTGGCCGGCTCCATGCTCTCGGGATTATCACAATCCATGGAACAGCTCGTTCTGTTCCGATTGATTCAGGGAATTGGAGCAGGGGCACTCACGACCTTGCCGTTTACGATCATAGGCGATGTATTTACATTTGAGATGCGGGCCAAGATGCAAGGATGGATGAGCAGCGTCTGGGGAATAGCCGGCATAGCGGGTCCCCTTGCAGGCGGGTTTATTGTCGATACGGTTTCATGGCATTGGATTTTTTATATGAATCTACCGTTTGGTATCGTATCGCTTTTCCTATTGTGGACGTCGTTAAAGGAAAACATAGAAAAGAAGAAACGAAAAATAGACTACAGTGGAATTTTCACTTTTGCCGTCAGTATCACCGCTTTTCTATATGCTTTGACACTCCTGAAGGAACAAAATCATGTGACGGGTGGAATACTCACTTTACTCATTGTGGCTGCTGTTGGAATTAGTTTGTTTCTTTGGATCGAATCCAGGGTGGAAGAGCCGATGCTCCCCCTTTCGCTATTTAAAATTCGCTTTATCACGATTTCGACGATTGCGGGCTTTCTGCTGGGCTTCATTCTCGTTGCGATTACCTTCTATATCCCTTTATGGGTCCAGGGGGTCACCGGCTTGAATGCGACCCTGTCCGGAGTGACGATGCTGCCGATGTCGATTACCTGGCCCCTCGCTGCGGTGCTGTCTGGAAAGCTGATGGCCAAAACGTCCATCGGAAGAATCACCGTCATGGGGATTTCCGTCATTGCGGCGGGATGTCTGGGATTGGTTTTATTTAATGAGAATACGATCGTTCCGTTGATGATGATCGTCACAGCCATGATCGGCTTTGGATTCGGGTTGTCCCTTACAGCCTTCACGGTCGCTGTCCAGTCTTCTGTTGAATGGAAGGTCCGGGGTGCCGCAATGGGGACGTTCAATCTGATGCGAAACCTTGGCCAGTCCATCGGGATCGCGGTTTCCGGCTTGTGGCTGAGCGATCAATTAAGCGGCCATGTGTTGGAGGAAAGCTTACACACCGTCTTTATGATACTGGTTGTCTTAGCACTATGCGCCATCGTAACGGCAGGAATGCTTTTAGGTGAGAAGGGGGGACAGCTTTCATTGAATTAGGAGGGAGCAAGGGGACGGTTATCCTGCTTCCAAAGGGGAAGCACCAGAACTGTCCCTCTGCTTCTTTTTAAAATTCCCCCTCTTTATAGAAGGATTTTTTTTTCTATAATCGAATAAGGGATATATTCAGATAAAAAAGGAGCGAGTCATGATGAGTAACCACTACCTGAATAAGGAACGTGTAACGGATTTCCTTAAGGCGAATAGAGAGGATTTTCAACAGAAACTCTTATCTGAAGCTGTAAATGTCAGCAGCAAAATCAATGATATTCTTGAAAAAGGAAACATAGATTTGTTAAAGAATGCGGAAATGGTGTCTCATTATATCGTTGAAAACAGAGAAGAAGAGCTGATTGAATTTGCGAAAGTGGAGGGAGTTGCCTGGGCACAGCATTCTCTTACACTTGCATTTAAGCTGGAATGGGTCCATGCCATCAGGAGAACATTATGGTATTTCCTTTATCAATATGATAAACAGAATGAAGAGACTGAATCTCAACGAAAGACATTCTTTGACTTGGAAAAAAGAATTAATGACAACGTGGACCAATTCCTGAATAATTTCTTTATTCGTTACTCGGATTACAAAGATGAACAGCTATTGTCGCAGAAAATACTGGTGGAAAATCTATCAGCACCGATCATCCCAATTGATGACTCCATTGCGGTGCTGCCTTTAATAGGAATGATCGATTCTTATCGCGTCAATGCATTGGAAGAAAAAGTGTTGATGGAAATCAGTTCGAAGAAGATTCAAACTCTTATTATCGATTTATCGGGTACTGCCGAAATGGAAGTGGATGTCATTTTTCAATTTAAAAAGATTCTATACGGAATCAGTATGATGGGGTGCAAAGCGATCCTCACAGGGCTGCGGGTAGGACTTGTCAGAAATATAGTGGATTCAGGTATCGAATTTGACAATCTGGTAGAGATAAAGGGAACATTACAGCAAACGCTGAAAGAACATTTGTAAAAGCAGAGGTCCGTCCCTCTGCTTCTGCCATTCTCCACTTTTGTCGAACATTCACAAGAAATGGGAGGTATTTCCCGGGAAAATGTCGAAGGGTTAGGAATAAACGCTTTTCCTAAAGGAGATCCCGTATGTTAGAGACTGTCCATCATTTAATTTTACATGTGGTATTTATACTATTTGCGATTCTTGTCTCTCAAATGTTCATGAGCGAATCGGACAGGGGCACAAGAGGGTTCACCTTTACGTTTATCGTGATGAATAGTGCTGTATTAGTATTTACCATGACTTTCCCTTTGGTTTACTCTAGTGGATACGTATACGATTTTAAAGTGATCCCAATCATTCTCGCTTTTCTCTATGGGGGAAAGAGAGTGGGGTTTAGCACGTTTTTCGCAATGCTTTTGATCGGTTTGTTTACCGATCATGTTTGGTTGTTTTTGCTTATGAATTATGCGATCTATAGCATGTTGCTGCTCCCCATTTCTGCATGGTATAGACGGTTAACCCCGTTGAAAAAAATGATCCTGATTTCAGGTTTTTATTTGTTCATCCCTGTGACAAGATCCATTTATTTACTCCAGAATGACGAAAAAGAGCAGCTCCTATTTATGGCAAGCTCGACGTTGATCATATGGATTACGCTCATCCTCTCCATTTACCTGATTGAAAATCGACTGGAGCAAGTCAGGATTAAAAAAGAGCTCATCAAAGCCGAAAAGTTTAATGTCGTCAGCGAGCTAGCAGCTTCTGTCGCACACGAAATCCGGAATCCGATGACAACGGTCAGGGGGTTCATGCAGCTCCTGCAGAGAGAAACGTTGACCGATCAACAAAAGAGTTTTATCGATATATCGATTCAGGAACTGGATCACGCACAAGACGTCATCAATCAATACCTATCCCTCGCGAAGCCCCAGACAGAGGAATACGAGATGTTCAGTCTGTCCGATACCATGGATGAATCCGTTGACGTCATGTCTACATACGCGGTGATGAACAGCATCAGGATCACTAAACAGATAGAGAAAGACCTGATGATCCAGGGGATGAAGCTGGAGGTAAAGCAAGTCCTCCTCAATCTACTGAAGAATGCCATCGAGGCGGTAAAAGAAAATGGGGAAATAACAGCAGCCGCGAGTCGTCATCGAGACGGCCGGATGATGATCCTGATTCAAGATAATGGCACCGGCATGTCTCCGGAACAGCTCAAGGTTCTGGGGAGACCCTATTATTCCACGAAGGTAAAGGGGACGGGACTTGGGCTGACAGTGTGCTATCAGATTGTGAAACGGATGAAAGGAGAAATAAAGGTGGAGAGTGAGAAAGGAATCGGGACCACTTTTAGAATATACTTCCCTGAGGGGACATGAAGCTTACCCGGAGAAAATCACAGTGATACTTCAACTAATCCCCTCCGTCATTATTTTAACCTTCCATTGATTTGATTCAGTTTGCTGACCATTACCGTACTGAATAAAGATGATCATACCGTGCTGACAAGCAGCATCCAGAGGACGATGGGACTATTGGACTTCATATGTGGTATCACTCCAATCCATTTTTTGTTAGTATCTGAAAACGACTGGAACTATTCTGGGAAATCTGTGACTATTCTTATCCGGGATTTGAATAAAAGACTTTGTGAATGTTATCTTCGGGATCCATATTCCGACTAAATTAGGACTGGCAAAAGGAATCACTCATGAGTATGAACAGATCATGAAGAAGAAACCAATTGAGATTTAACAATATATTCAGGATCATCAAGAGTATTGGCGGTAATGAGAAAAGAATGACAGGTGCCCGTCAATAATAAAAGGAGGTTAAAGCAGAATCTCCTCTAGGTAAACCCGGCAAACATGCCGGGTTTTTTCTTATGGACAGAACATTCACACCCCAAGGGTATAATTTCATCCCGAACAGACAAGGATGGTACTACTACATAATGGGAGGGGGCTAAGTATGTTTTTTAACAAGAAACAAAGAGGTCCCGGTGAAACCAGTAAGGAAAAAACAGACATTCCTATCTCAAGCTCCGGTGATACATTTACCAGAGAAATAAAAGACGTCCTCCATGAAAGTTCCGATCTCGTCATGATGAGTCCAAGGTCAGGTGTGACCTTCATTTATTTCGATATGCTCATTGATAAAACGATGCTGAACCGGGACATCATCAGCCAGCTGAAGGGGGAAGCGTGTACCCCAGAGGAAATGGAAGAGAACATTAATGTAGGGAATATAGAGAGGCATCTATCGGTGAATCCGTCTGTCATGTCTCTTTTGAATGGGGCGGTCTTGGTTCACATAGAGGGGTATCCAAGTGTATTGGCCGTGAATATCCGTTCCGGGGACAGCCGTTCCTTGTCCAAGCCTGAAAATGAATCCATCGTAATCGGACCGCAGCTGGGATTCAATGAGAGCTTATCCACGAATGTTTCTCTCATCCGCAGGTATCTCGTGAATCCTCATTTATGTAATAAGTCCTTGAAATTAGGGAAGCAGACCCAAACGACGATTTCCCTTTTATACATAGAGGGCATTGCCTCGGAACAAATGGTTCAAACCGTGACCCAGCGAATTTCCAACATAAAGATAGATGGGGTATTGGATAGTTCCCTTTTAATGCAATTGATCGAGGATAACGGCTTGAGCATTTTCCCTCAAATGATTTTAACGGAGCGGCCGGATCGTGCCTGTTCCTGGCTCTTGAACGGAAAGGTCGTCATCCTGGTGGATGGGAGTTCCCTCGTGATCGGATGCCCCCAATCATTTGTTGAATTCTTTCAAAGCATGGAGGATCAGAATGTCAAGTGGCAGGTTGCTTCTTTCTTTAGAATTCTCCGGTTTATGGCGATGATGCTGTCGGTCTTTTTTACGGCCGTTTATGTCGCTTCGTTGACATTCCACTATGAGATCATTCCCCAGCCCCTTCTGATTCCCTTAAGTGAATCCCGTTCAAGGGTCCCTTTTCCACCGATCATTGAAGCATTGTTATTGGAATTCATCATCGAATTACTAAGGGAAGCGGGAGCACGGCTGCCGACGAAGGTGGGGCAGACGATGGGTATCGTAGGAGGTATTGTCATCGGGACGGCTGCTGTTCAAGCGGGGTTCACCAGTAACATCCTGATTATCATCGTCGCACTTGGGGCACTTGCTTCCTTTACCACACCAAGCTTTATGATGGGGAATGTCATCCGGATCGTCCGGTTCCCGATCATTGTATTGGCGGGGTTTTGGGGGTTTTATGGCATCATGTTCTCTTTTTGCTTTTTACTGATCCATCTCTTGAGGCAGACAAGCCTTGGAAGCCCTTTTCTCGCACCGTTCTATCCTGTCCGGATTAGAGATTGGGCGGATAGTGTTATCAGGCTGCCTCTTACATTTACGTCGAAACGTCCATATCAGGCAAGACCTTTGGATTCAGAGAAATACGAAGGAGAAGAATAGTCCCGCGAAGGAGAAGGGAGGGCGCTATGAATATTCATGTTCACCCACAACCACAATCACTCATCAATGCGTTCATGGTCATGTTCATCATTCACTCGATTCAGTTGGGTGTCGGGGTACAAGGGTTTCAACGGATCATTTATGTGGAGGCAGGGCATGATGCCTGGATATCCATCATTCTATCGGGTCTTGTGACCAGTTTCATTGGCTTTGTGATGATCAAGACCCTTAATTACTATGAGAGCTCAGATATATATGGAATCCAACGGGATGTGTATGGGAGATGGCTAGGGACTTGTATGAACGTCCTTTACGTATTTTATTGTTTGGGTGCCTTTCTGGTGGTCATTCGAAATTATATTGAAGTGTTGCAGGCTTGGGTGTTTCCGGAAGTGCCTACCTGGTTCGTCAGCATGACTCTCATGATGCTGGTGTTATATGGGGTACTTGGGGGCTTTCGAATCATTGCAGGCGCTTCGTTCTTCAGTGTGTTTCTGTCTTTTTGGCTTCTTAGCCTGCTGGGATATCCGATTCAATTCAGTCATTGGTCCAATCTTCTTCCGATCTTGGAGTCTAATGCGACCGAGATCCTAAGAGGTGCCTATTCCATGACCTTCACCGTTGTAGGGTTTGAACTCATTTACTCTTTTTATCCTTTTATTAAAGAAAAAAGGAAAGCTCAAAAGTATATGCAGATCGGCTTATTGTACACAACTCTCCTGTATCTGGCCGTCATGGTTATTTCCCTTAGCTATTTCAGCGGCGGGCAGCTGGAAAGGACCATCTGGGGGACTTTATCTCTGTTCAAAATTGTGCGGCTGCCTTTTATCGAGAGGTTTGAATACGTGGCGATCACCTTCTGGATGCTTATCATCCTTCCGAATCTCATGTTGTATTTGTGGTCGGCCTCAAGGGGAATTGCCCGTATACTGGGAAAGGAAGGAAAGAAGATGATTATTTGGATTGTCGCTGTTACCCTTTTCGGCTGTGTACAGCTGTTTGTGACAAGAGAACAAATAAACAAACTGAATAATTATTCTGCCCAAGTCTCCTTCATCGTTGTCTTTTGTTACCCTGTCTTCTTGTATCTTCTCGTATGGCTGAAGAAAAAAGTCTTTAGAAAAGAGGTGAAGTCATGAAGAAACTTTTCATCATGGTTCCATCCCTAGTCCTGCTTCTCTTTCTTTCTTCTTGTGCAGAATCCAGCACCCTTGAGAAGATCGGCATGGTTACGACTGTGGGTTATGACAAAAAGGAAGACGGGGAGATTCATACGACTACCCTGATTCTGGAGACAGATCCCCAATCCATGGATAGTACCAATGTCCTTTCAAGTGACTCGTTAACTAGTAAAGGGGCGAGGATAGAAATTAATTTAAAATCCCCCAAAAAGCTGGAATCAGGGCAGCTTCGTGTGGCTCTGTATGGGGAGGACCTGGCAGAAGACGGCTTGATCAACCTGGCCGATACGCTCTCCCGTGATCATTCAATCAGTGATCTCACTTTCCTGGCTGTGGTGGAAGGGAGTGCAGGTGAGCTCTTAAAGCATAAGTATGCCCAATTCTCTGATGCCGGGCAATACGTGTATAAAGAAATCGAACAAAATATAAAGGGAGAGGTGATCCCTTCCCCGACTCTCCACGAAACCCTGCATGATTATTATTCCGTTGGGGTCGATCCCGTATTGCCCTTATTAAAAGTAGAGGATGATATGATCAATATTACGGGCATGGCCTTATTTAAGGGGGATAGGATGGTGGGCAGGATACCCCCGAGGGACAGTTTTTATGTCAAGTTGGTGAGTGACCGGTTTAAGGCGGGAAATTTTGAAATCACCTTCAAAAACGGGGAGAATCAAGCCCTTCTGCCTTCCGAGCCGCCCTCATCTGATATCGCCGTCGCCTTGGATACGATCAAAAGTAAAAGCGAGATCAAACTTGTCGATCCGAAATCCCTGGAATTCGACCTGAATATCCAAATCAATGCGCGCTTGCAGGAGATCAACCGAAATGTTGATTTAAAGAAAAACGAAAACCTGGCAATAATCGAAAAGAAGCTGAGCAAAAAAATTACCAACGAAATTGAGGATCTCATCGGCTACTCGCAGTCCAAATCCTCGGATGTCTTTGGTTTTGGTGAAGAATATCGAACGAAAGCGATCCATTCCAATCTGACTGATGAAGAGTGGCATGATCTGTTCAAGGACATCAAAGTGAACGTCAACATCGATTTTGTGATCATCCGGACTGGGGTGGTGGAGTAAAGAAAGATCCGGGGAACGCGGTCCCCGGATCTTTCTTTGTCTCCTGTCCTCCTATACCCTGATCACCATGAAATCCCCATTTGTTAACTGGACGACGTCAGCCTTCAATCCTTTGGCAATATCAACCGTCATCTGCTTTAATTCATCACCATCATTGCTGTATAAGAGTAGCGGACCCCCGCTGATGACTCTTTCACGCTCCGAAGTTAAGTATGCCAAGATCTGATAAGGCGGTTTCATTGAACCTTCCCTGCCCATATGTCATCACCCTTTCAAGTTGGTTTTCATCACGGCATGGGATTTTTTTGTGCTTTCAAGCAGTGGACATTTCTTCACGGCTTCAATGAAGGCATCGATGTCCCGCTTAATGGGAACAAGGGTGATCATGACTTTCCCATCCTCATAATCCTTCCTCGTAAATTGATAACGTTTAACGCCCAATGCCCGGCACGCTTCAAAGAGTGCAGCCTGACGCTGACCGAAGTTGTCGAGGCTGATCCGGAAGTGATTTTCTTTCGGATAGATGACGACCGCCATCCCTTCTTCGGTGAACAGCTTTTCGGCGTTATCTGTGCCAAGGAGATTGCTGACATACATATCATCAACATAGAGGGAAGACTGTTTAACGGTCACCTTTCCTTCCTTGACCTCTGCAATGTCCCCGATCGTCTTGCCTTTTGTGAACCGCTGTAAATAGTACAAAAGGGCAAATCCCACTAGTGCACCACCTGCGATACATAAGAGAACGCTGTCTACATGGAGAGCATTATGAAGAACAGAGATGGTGAGAGATGTGATGAGTGCCACGATAAAGGCAAGATAGTTTCTTGCTTCGAAGGTTTTCGCAATGCCGTCTATGTATGCCTTCCCCCGGTAGGTGAATTCCGTTTCTTCCAAGTCGCTTAAACTTTCCTTCTCCATTTTGCGGACATCCCTGAATTGCTGGAGGGCAAGGGTGAGGAATGTCACGGCAACGAAATTTTTACTCAGTAATGCCGGTATCGCCACTGCTCCGAGGGCCGCCGCGACAAATCCCGTGATGATCTGAATCAGGTAGCCATTCGGATAGCTTGGGTACTGCCTGAAATCTTCTTTAATCGTGATGACCCTGGCCAATGTTCCGAGGACGATGGCGCTTATGATGGTAAGTAATTCGTTTGATGTCAGTTCCGTTGGATCCATACGGGGTTTCACCTCTTTGGGAATGAATGCGATTGGCCTTAGTTTTAGGAATAAGGGGGATGATTATTCTTTCCGTCCGAACAGAGTGCCTGTTGAAAAGCGGATGATTCCACTAATTGGATATAATTCAATATTTTCAAGAGGATGATGATGGGCTTGTCATCACATACTGACTAAATAATACATCAGTTAAAAGGATGATTAGGTGAAACAGCAATGTGCGAAAGTTAGCAATTGGTGTGTGGTCAGTATGGCTTCGATCCCTTTGGTGATGACCCTTGGGAATTCCATGTTGATCCCTGTACTGCCTGTATTCGAAAAAAAAGTAGGCATCAGCTCTTTTCAAACGAGTATGATCATCACGAGTTACTCGATTGCTTCTATTTTCCTCATACCGGTCGCAGGCTATCTGTCTGATCGATTTGGGAGGAAAATCATTATTCTACCGAGCCTTTTGATTGCCTTGCTTGGGGGGGTGGTTTCAGGGTTTGCTTCGTGGAAAATGGATGATCCGTTTACGTGGATCATCATTGGACGGGTTCTTCAAGGGATCGGAGCAGCCGGCGCAGCGCCGATCATTTTACCTCTTGTCGGGGACCTGTATAAAGATGATGATGAAAAAACGAGCTCCTGTCTCGGGCTGATTGAAACGTCCAATACATTCGGTAAAGTGTTAAGTCCCATATTGGGGGCTTTATTTGCTGCGTATTTATGGTATCTTCCTTTTTTCTCAATTTCAGTATTCAGTTTTGTATCGATCCTCCTCGTGTTGTTTTTTGTGAAGGTACCAAAGAAGAAAGAGGAGCCCGTCGCATTATCTGAATTCATCCAGAAGACGAAGAAGATTTTCAAGCAGGAAGGGAAATGGATCTTTACCGTGTTCCTTGTAGGAATCTATATCATGCTCGTTTTATTCGGCGTCTTGTTTTTTCTTTCGGATTCACTTGAGAAGGTGCATGACTTATATGGGGTGAAAAAAGGCTTTGTGCTGGCCATCCCATTATTGGCCCTTTGTATCGCGTCGTTTATCTCCGGAAGAAAGATCAAAGGGGATCTGAAGGTGATGAAAAGGATCATGACCGTAAGCCTCATACTCATGAGCAGCAGTGTTGCCTGTATCGGGTGGGTGGATCAGCGATTGGTCCTTCTCCTGGTCGTTTCGAGCGTTCTCGGTCTATCCATTGGTGCCCTGCTTCCTGCGATGGATGCACTGATCACTGAAAATATTGAGAAAGAGGAGCGGGGAACCATCTCTTCTTTCTACAGTTCCTCAAGGTTTATCGGGGTAGCGGCAGGACCACCTTTGATGGCTGTGGTCATGAAATCACTCCTGAATGCAAGTTTTATAGGGGCAGGTCTACTTGGGATCATTATGTTTCTGCTCGTACTGTTCTTCATTAAGCCCGACAAATCTACTGCAAAGGAAGGAAAGGCATGAAACCTTTAGACAACGATTTCTCAGACACTCACCTGCCGTTCGTCAGTGTAAACAATGGCGTAGGCAAGGAAATAAGCAAGGACCTCTATTACTGGACCGATCAAATTGTGAATGTCTGTTTCTATGGAGAACCCGGGAGTGAAGAATGGGTGCTGATTGACTGCGGTATGCCTCACTCCAAGGAACAAATCATGGAAGCGGCTGAAGAACGTTTGGGTCATTCCGGAAAACCTCAGGCGATCCTGTTGACTCACGGCCATTTCGATCATGTCGGATCCCTTGAGCCGTTACTCGAGGAATGGGATGTTCCCGTCTATGCACACCAACTGGAAATCCCCTATCTTAACGGTAAAGAGGACTACCCAAAGGGAAATCCTTCGGCGGACGGAGGATTGGTCAGTGAGTTGTCTCCCCTTTACCCCCATCACGGAATCGATGTCTCAACATGGCTGCAGGTGCTGCCGGCAGAGGGAGAGGTCCCCTTTATGAAAGGGTGGAAATGGATCCATACACCCGGGCATACGCCGGGGCATATATCCTTCTATAGGGACACTGACGGTCTGTTGATCGCCGGGGACGCCTTTGTCACGGTGAAGCAGGAGTCACTTTACAAGGTGATGCTTCAAAAGAAGGAGATCAGTGGTCCCCCGCGGTATTTTACGTCGGATTGGGAAGCTGCTAAAGGTTCGGTGACGGCCTTATCCGATTTGCAACCGAGCATGGCCATTACGGGTCACGGGCCCGCTATGGCAGGAACAGAACTGAAAGTCGCTTTAAAAGAGCTGGTCGACCATTTTGATGAAATGGCGCTGCCGCCTGATCGACGACCGCATTAATGACTTAATCGTAGACGTTAGAAAAATAGTGAAAAGAAAGGAGTAAAAAGTGTATGGATTTTGATTGGATGTGGAAAGCCGTACTCATTGTATTGGCAGGCACTTTATTATTAAGGATAGCAGGGAGGAAGTCCATCTCCCAAATGACCCTGGCACAGACCGTGATCATGATCGGGATTGGTTCATTGCTCATTCAACCGGTTGCAGGGAAGAACATCTGGACCACGATCGGTGTGGGTCTGATTCTTGTCTTCACCTTAATGATCATGGAATATCTTCAGGTGAAGTCAGATCGCGTGGAACAATTTATTACAGGGAAATCGAAGATCCTGATTGAAAATGGGGTCGTCCAGGAAAAGAATTTTAAAAAGCTTCGTATGACCGTAGATCAGCTTGAGATGAAGTTAAGGCAGCAGGGAGTCAGTAAAATCACGGATGTGAAGTGGGCGACACTTGAACCAAATGGACAGGTGGGCGTGGAATTGATGCCACAGGCAAAGCCGGTGACGATGAAGGATTTTAGTCAGCTTCAGGCACAGGTCGACCGATTGATCAACATGCTTCATGTCGAGCCATCCACTAAAAGACCCGTCACTCAAGAAGTGGGAGGGGAAGACATCTTCAAGGAAATTCAGGATCAGGGCTCCGTCAATCCCCCGCCTAAGCATCTTCAGTAATTAAAAAAAGGAGGAATAGTATGAAAGCTGTCACGTATCAAGGGAAGAACGCCATTGCCGTCAAAAAAGTAGAAGACCCCCGAATTCAAGATGCAGAAGATGTCATCGTTAAGATCACATCCACCGCCATTTGCGGTTCGGATTTACACTTATACAAAGGGAACTTTCCCCTTCCCATCGGATATGTCATCGGCCATGAACCGATGGGCATCGTGGAGGAAGTCGGGAATGACGTCACGAAGGTGAAGAAGGGGGATCGGGTCATTATCCCGTTTACGGTAGCATGTGGGACGTGTCCGTATTGTCACAATCACCAAGAGAGTCAATGTGACAACTCCAATCCTCATTACGACTCAGGCGGACTGCTCGGTTATTCGGAGAAATTCGGAAATTATCCAGGCGGACAGGCTGAGTACCTTCGGGTTCCGTATGGAAACTATACTCCGTTCCTTGTACCGGAAAACTGTGAACTGCCAGATGAAGACATTCTCCTGTTATCCGATGTTCTCCCGACGGCTTATTGGAGCGTAGAGAACGCCGGGGTGAAAAAAGGGGATACGGTCATCGTCCTTGGCTGCGGTCCCGTCGGCTTGATGGCCCAGCAGTTTGCCTGGAAAAAAGGGGCGGAGCGAGTCATTGCCGTGGATTACTTTGATTACCGCCTGCGTCACTCCAAGAAAATGAATCAAACCGAAACCTTTGATTTTACCCAATATGATGATATGGGGGAGACCCTCAAAGAGCTGACCAAAGGCGGCGCCGATGTCGTCATTGATTGTGTGGGTATGGACGGAAAGAAATCGCCCCTTGAATACATGGAGCAGAAATTAAAACTGCAGGGAGGGACACTCGGCCCGATCCAGATTGCCACCAAGGCCGTCCGTAAATGTGGAACCGTTCAATTGACCGGGGTGTACGGAGGTCTGTACAACATGTTCCCACTGGGTGCCTTCTTTGCCCGGAATATTACACTAAAAATGGGTCAGTCCCATGCCCGGGCTTACATGGAGCCTCTTTATGACCAAATCGTCAAAGGGGAAATCGATTCCACGTCCATCATCACCCACACCCTGAAACTCGATGAAGCGGCGAAAGGATACCATATGTTTAACGAAAAAGAAGATGACTGTATCAAAGTGATTTTGAAACCATAGAGGAAAGGGTTTTAAAAGATACAGGAAAAAGACGTATGAACGGGTATACGTCTTTTTCTTTATGTATCAGGGTTCTACAATTGACATAATTCTTATGACGGACCAGAAAGGGAAAAAGAGGGCAAGACTTTGGTCATTTTCTATTAATTGTTAAAATCTAGTGAATAAAAAGCTGCTGATTGCAGGAGCTAAGTTCAAGAGGGGCCGCACTCTTCGGTTGGGAAATCAAGTTAAATAACAGAGCTGATAAATAGACGGAAAAATTCCGCTTAACTAGTCATTACAATGAAAAAAAGCTGAAATAGACGGAAAAATTCCGGCTATTAACTTCAAAACGACCAAAATGGGTCATTTTTCTTGGCGTAAGCGGAAATCCTCCGCTTATTTTATCCCCAAACATCCTCCATTCTGTATATAACGGGAAATTCTCCGCTTATTTTACTTTTGGGTGAAGACATCTTATTTTAATAAGGTTTAGTATTATATAAAGAAACTCCCCTGCCCCGACATATGTGCATGACACTGTACGGATGCCCCCGATGATGAAATGACCTGTACGTAAAAAAGATCCACAGGTGTCCTGACAACCTGGGGATCTTTTTTGTGTCTCACGATTTATTCACAATGTTCACTCTTGTTTTTGTGAAGGGGCGGAGGGATTAACCATCCCTTTTCTTTATTCATCTTTAATACTTTTGCACCCATTTGGGCTTTCTGCATATGAAACTGCCCGAACATCATCGCGACATCTTCCCGGATGCTTTGTCCCATGACGGTGCTGCATGCAACTAGGCCAGAAGCGACATCGGCTGAAAGGGCTGCTGCAATGGCAGGATCCGGCATGCGGGCTCCTGTCGGGATATCATCAAGGCATGCGTGTGGAGGCTCAGGTGGGGTAGGAGGCAGTCCAATCCCGTTTTCCTTTAGAAGCTTTTCCACTTGTTTGATTTGTTCTTGTCCTGCTTCTATGGCATCTTTCAGTAATTTCTTTAAATCGTCATCACCAGCGTGATTCAATTGCATCTGGTATCCTGCCACTGCTGCTTTCGCAGTCAGTACATAGCTCCAACTTCCAAATACTTCACCATAGTGCATCGGCTCTTCTTGAGGGTTTCCACTTAAAATTCCCATAATCATCCTCCTGATATTCATCTTGTGCCGCCTTTCATGAAACTTGAATAAGCACATGGATTAATATCTCCATCCCGCATAGAGAATATGTGGGAATTCTTTAGATTTACCTTTAGAAGTGAAGAATATTACAAGTACAGACTGTCCATACTATCCGTGAGTCTGGCAAGACTTCAGAAAATCCCTGAGCTTACTTGATTTGGGGATTTTTTTCAATTTACATGATGAAAATGAGATGAGATGTTTGTTTTTTATATAACAGAAAGATCTTTTTAAAAATAAAAGACATTACGGGGTTCTCCTGATGAGAGGGACGGACCTCGTTTTTGCTGTACAAAAACCGACCTAATGCAATGACAGGAAATGTCATTGATGCCGAACACTGAAAGAACACAGTGGCTATACAAAGTTTAATCATATCTTCTATGGACAGAGACCCCAGATTCCTCACATTCAGGAGATTGTCGTGATATCTGATATCTCCTCTGTTTGTACGTATTAAAGATTCCTTAACAAACATTAAAAATACTTAAATATACATGAATAAAGATTCACTATATAATGGTAGCAGAACGGGAATAGATCCGAAGTGATGTACCCATATGAAGCGGATACCTTCTTATTGACAGTCTATCAGTTTAGTTATAAACTGATGGTGTAAGAACAAACATCCAGACGAATCATCTACATCTGGTCAAAAAAAAGAACCGCACGATGACAAGTGTCCATGCCGTTCTAGTTTTTATCAGTATGAGTTTCCATATGTTTTTGTACTTTTTTTAACAAATCAATTAATTGCAGCTGTTCTTCTGGGTCGAGGCCATAAAATTGGGAGGCCTGAAATTCTTCTTGATCAGGTACTACCTCATCATAGAGGTGTTGTCCTTTATCGGTGAGTGAGATCGTTTTCGTTTTCCAATCCTGGTGGCGCTTGATCCAACCGAGTTTCTCCATTTTTCCAAGGAGCTGGGTGATGTTCCCTTTCGTGACAAACAGTTTCTCGCCGAGCTCTTTCTGGGTGATTTCCTCATGGATGCCCACTTGGATCAGGATATCAAACTGAGCGCTTGTGAGGCCCCATTCTTTCAGATGCTCGTTATTCCGGCGAATACTGTGATTGTAGACCCGGGAAAGGCGAAACCAGATCATGAGTCCCAGTCGCTTATTTTTTTTCGAAGTATTGTGATCGCGTTCGTTGTCCATCGTTAGATTCTCCTAAACGGTTTGTATATTCAGTTTAGAAACAAAGGACGCGGATTGTCAAATCATAGAAGAACCTAAGGGAGGTTGTTACCATGAAATTGAAAGGAATCCATCACGTTTCATCCTTGACGGCAAATGCCAGGCAGAACCTCGATTTCTACACGAGGATCCTGGGACTCAGGTTAGTGAAGAAAACCGTCAATCAGGATAACCCCTCTTATTATCATCTGTTCTACGGGGATGAAAAGGGGAATCCCGGAACGGGGCTGAGCTTCTTTGAAATCCCGAATATGGCAAGGAAGCATCCTGGTACAAACAGCATTTCCGGCATGTCGTTTCGGGTGAAGACCGACGATGCCCTCGAGTATTGGAAGAATCGCTTTGAGGAATTGGGTGTCCGGTATAATCCGATCACCGAGCGTTTCGGACATGCCGTCCTGCCTTTCCGGGATTCAGAGGATCATGAAATGGTCCTGGTCTCTGATCAGAATAACAAAGGGACAGCCCCCGGCAAAGCGTGGACGGGAGCCGGTATCCCTGAAGAATATGGGATTACGGGTCTTGGTCCGGTGATGCTCTCGGTCCGATATCTGGAACCGACCGTGCAGGTGCTCACGGAGCTAATGGGGTACAGGCCATCCGGGGAATACAGGACGGATGAGAAACCTTCCCGCCTTGTACATGTCTTCGAAACAGGGGAAGGCGGCAATGGATCGGAACTTCATGTCCAACAGCGGAAAGATCTCCCGGATGAAAGGCAGGGCCGGGGAAGCGTTCATCATGTAGCCTTCCGGGTCGATACGGAGGAGGAGCTCTTGGAGTGGGTCCGGCATCTTGAAGCGGACGGCTTTAAGACATCGGGATTCGTGGATCGTTATTATTTCAAGTCCCTTTATGTCACGGAACCGAATGGCATCCTGTTCGAGCTTGCCACCGACGGTCCGGGATTTGATCAGGATGAACCGATCCATGAGCTTGGGGAACGATTATCCCTGCCGACTTTCCTAGAAGATCGCCGGAAAGAAATCGAAGCCCATTTAAAGCCATTACCTTCTACCATAAAAGGAAGGAGTGAATGATATGAAGCACTTTTTTCATAGAAGTGAAGAGTCCCGGCAGACCTTTCTGCTTTTACACGGAACCGGGGGAAGGGAAACCGACTTGCTGCCTATAGCAGGTCAAGTGGATCCGTCCCTATCTGTCCTCGGGTTGAGGGGAGAGATCATCGAAAATGGACAGTTCCGCTATTTTGCCCGTACAAAAGACGGGAAAATGGATGAAGCCTCCCTACTTGAAAAAACACCGGAAATCCTTGATTTTCTGGAAAAAGCGGCGGCAGAGTATGAGGTGGAAAGCTTCCATCTCATCGGGTATTCAAATGGAGCTAATATGGCGACGAGCCTGCTGCTGCATCGGCCTGATCTGTTCAGAAGCGCCATGCTGTTTCATCCAAGTCACCCCTTGAGGGCATTTGAAGATAGTCACTTGGAGGGCATGAGAATCCTCATGACCGCAGGGGCCGTGGACCAGGTCACTCTGCCGGGAGAGGCGTTTCAATTGAAGGCTCATCTTACACGTCTGGGTGCGGATGTGTCCATGCATATCACCGATCACGGCCACGAATTGATGAAATCGGAGTTCAAGGAAGCGACCAAGTGGTGGAAAAATAGAAATGACAGGGAGAGAGAATGATGAACCAACGTCTAAAAATCGCCGCCGTGTGCGGGAGCCTGCGAAAGGATTCCTTTAACAAGAAACTCCTTCAGGCGATTGAAGAAGAAGCAAAAGACCAATGGGAGATGACTTTCATGGAGATCGGCACCTTGCCTTTATTCAACGAAGATCTTGAAAAGGAAGGCGATCCTGAAGAGGTCGTTGCATTCAGGGACCAACTGAGGGAAGCGGATGGAGTATTGATCATCACCCCCGAGTACAACTCGGGGATCCCGGGCGGCTTGAAGAATGCACTGGACTGGGCGTCCCGTCCACCGAGGAAAGCAGTCCTGAATGGGATGCCGGCGGCCGTGGCGGGTGCGACACCGGGAAGCGGGGGGACAGGGTTATCCCAAATGCAGCTGCGTCAGACCCTTGTTGCGATGAATGTCAACGTGATGAGTGCCCCGAAAGTGTTGGTGGGAGAGGTGCATAAGAAGATCAATCATGAGACCATGAAGCTCGAGGATGAGCGCACCCTTACCCACCTTCAAGGCTTCATTCATGGATTCACGGAATTTGTGGAATTGTATAAAGGGAAGGGATCCTAAGTGCCCCATAAAAAAGTCAATTGGATTGAATTATTTAATGACTTGATTTTCGTCGCGGCCATTGCCACCGTGACGCATACATTGGTGCATGTTGAAGATGGGCATATCCACCCGGAATACTTCATGAAATTTATCCTGATCTTCATCCCGATTTGGTGGGCGTGGGTCGGGCAGACTCTTTACATTAACCGGTATGGAGAGGATTCGGTGAAAGACCGGATTTGGATGACGGTCCAGATGATGTTCGTCATACTCATGACTGCCAGTCTTTCCGTTGATTTCGATGCCTATTTCCTTCCTTTTTTGATAGGGTATTTAGGAATCCGGTTTGTGACCGCCATTCAATACTTGATGACAGCGAGAATGGAAGCAGGAAATCGGAAAGCCCTGGCAAGGTATTTGGGATTCGGGTTCCTGATAGGGGGGATGATTTCCCTCGGATCGATCCTGTTTGATGGTTGGTTCAGATATTTTGTGCTGTATATGGGAATCGCGATCGATATTCTCATTCCTATAATTGGGCGGAAGCATCTGAAGAGGGTCCCGATCCATACGCCTCATTTATTGGAGAGATTCGGTCTTCTCACCATCATCTTGTTTGGGGAGTTCATTGTCAGTATCGTTGCCATCGTGAATGGAGCGGGGGATCTTGGAAAAGGGCTGTTTGTGCTTTTCATTTCTTTCACCCTGGTGATGGCCATGTGGTGGCAGTACTTTGAGAATATGGAGAAGAAGATCGATAAAGAAAGTAAAACGTCCGGGCAGTTGATCATCTACGGTCATTTGGTCATCTTCATGTCAATGAGCGTCATCGCTGCCATGATCCAGGTAGGTTTCCTCTATTCCCTGAATAAAGAGCTATTTGTTTCACTGACGTTTGGCGCCACGTTTCTATACTTTATCGGGACGACGTCTGTCTTTCATAAATACAGGCATCCACAGACACGCCTTGGCATGAAGCATTTTATCACATTGTTGAGTTTGATTGCGCTGCTATGGTCAGGAAGCTTCTTTCTGCCCGTTGAAGAAACCGTGGTCTTCATTGAACTTGCCTGCTTCTTTATTGTGTATGCGTTCGTCACGGTCAAATAATTGAAAAAGGAGAATGTTAGATGAATGAATTAAAAGGGATCCATCATGTTACGGCCATCGCAAGCAGTGCCGAGAAAATATATGAGTTCTTCACTTATGTGCTCGGGATGCGCCTTGTGAAAAAAACGGTGAATCAAGATGACATCCAGACGTACCATCTGTTCTTTGCCGACGATAAGGGAAGTGCGGGAACTGATATGACATTTTTCGATTTCCCGAACATCCCGAAAGGAACTCATGGAACGAATGAAATCTCAAAGACTTCCTTCCGTGTTCCAAGTGATGAAGCACTGGATTACTGGGTAAAGAGATTCGATCGGCTGAATATCGATCATTCCGGTATCCGCGTTCAATTCAATAAGAAAACACTGTCGTTCACAGACTTTGATGATCAGCAGTATCAATTGATATCAGATGAAGGAAACAACGGAGTCCCATCCGGTACTCCGTGGCAGGATGGACCGATTCCACTGGAGTACGCCATCACGGGTCTGGGCCCGGTCTTCATCCGGATCAGGGAATTCGATTTCTTTAAAGGGATGCTGGAGGAAGTCCTTCTATTCAGGGAAATTGGAAGTGAGGGCAAATCCCACCTATTCGAGGCAGGTGAAGGAGGTAATGGGGCGCAGGTTATAGTTGAGCATGATACTTCTATGCCACAGTCCCAACAAGGATATGGGACAGTCCATCACGTTGCCTTCCGCGTCGCTGACCGCGAGGAGCTGAACCAATGGATTGACCGGATCGAGGGGATGGGATTCCACACATCAGGCTACGTGAATCGATTCTTCTTTGAATCCCTTTATGTCAGAGTTTCTCCTCATATCCTGTTTGAATTTGCCACCGATGGCCCTGGTTTCATGGGGGATGAACCGTACGAGACGCTGGGAGAAAAGTTGTCACTGCCTCCTTTCCTCGAATCCAAGAGAGCAGAAATTGAGAGTAGAGTCCGCCCGATCGATACGACCAGAAGCACGAAAGACATCAAGAAAGAGTATTAGGAGCACGGAGACGGTTCTTGTGCTTCCGAAAAAGGAAGCGTGAACGTGAAAACGGCCGCAGTCACTCATGGGTGATGTGCGGCTGTTTTTTTACCGTTGGATCAACTCTCTGACGATCTTGGTAAACTGTCGGCCTTCTTTGGAAAGGGAAGGCTTCTTGGGATACATAGCCCAGAAATCGTACCCGGTGACGTGTTCCTTTCTCAAAGGGATAATCGCCAGGTTTCCATTCAGGACGTCCTGGTGATTCTTAAAGGTGAAATCATAGATGATGCAGATCGCCTGCCCGTCAAGGACGGCTTTCTTCAATACTTCAATATTATTTGATGTGAAGAGGATGGAAGAATCCTTGATATACTGCTCGTTCAGGGCTTTGGCCCGCTTGGAGTTATAGATCACGATCTTCTCGTTGCGGATATCTTCTTCCAAGAGGAATTCCTTATGGTAAAGAGGGGAGTGCTTGCTGACACACGCACATGCCTCACCTGTGTATAAGCGTTCATAGCCAATGGATTCACGCAAAGACTGCTTCCGTAATTCTTCCTTCGTAAACGGGGAGAAAGCGAGATCAACGTCCCTGCAGGAAAACGCTTCCCATACTTCATCCTGATCCATCTCAATGATTTCAATCTCTACATAAGGATGTTCCTGATTGAAGAGCACGAAAGCATCGTACAAAACATATGTCATGGAGGGCCCGCACCCTATTTTCAAAGAAGTCGAGGGAGGGGTTTCCGAAAGTTCAGTTTGCAGTTCCTCGAGCTTCTCCAGAATATCGATTCCCGTATGGATGATCTTTTTGCCATCTCGAGTGGGCACCGTTCCTTGCCTAGAGCGGTTGAAAATTGTGACGCCGAGTTCCCGTTCCAGCTGAGTGATCGACTGGCTGACAGCAGAAGGGGATAAATGCAGCTTCTTGGCAGCCCTTGTTATGGAACGTTCTTTCGTGACCTCTAAGATGTACTTGATTTGGTCCATATTCATATCAGTTAAACACTCCATTAAGTTTTTCTTTATTATATGTTAAATTTGATTAAATTTACTTAAATAAGTTCAGGGAATTATACTAGTGATAGGTTGCTTGAAGCCGCTTCTCATTAACAGGATGGATGACCGGGGGATATCCCATACATTCAGAGGAGAGGGTTGCATGAAGCAGTCTTATAAGTAGAAGCTGGAGGATCCACATGATTAGTGAACGCCCTGCCATTTATGAGCAGATAGAAGAAATGAAAGAACAGTTAAGACAGTCCGTTAAGCAGAGCGGTATAAATAGTCAACAAACCATCCACATCAGCCAAAAGCTTGATGCATTATTAAACCTGGCGGAAAAGAGGAAGCCGTCCCTTTAGGACAGTTGAACAAGGGGGCGGTTCTAAGTATGCACAGTGAACGGATCAACAAAGAAAATCTGAATGTCCAATAGAAAGAGGGAAGTCCCGAAACTTCCCTCCATAAACTTACTTCATTTAATCCGTCATATACTCCTCCACCAATTCATAGCACCGAGCCTTCGTCGACTCATACAACGAGATGTACCAAGCGACATATTCAAACGTGCCACCCTCATACTTCAGTCTTTCCTTCTCTGCCTTTTCTTCTTTCAGGTTAATCCATTTCACTTGTTCCGTTTGTAGTTCCGCCATGACCTCTGGCGAAAGCTCTTTTTTCAACAGGGCATACATCTCATTCAAGGCATCATCATATTTTTCGTAAGATACTCCGTAGTAGCTTTTCATGGCGTTGGTGACGCCTTTATCTGAATCCTTCTTTTCCGGCATGGCATCGAGTTCTTTTTGGATGTTGTCCAGTTTTTCTATGTAGGTTTGTTTACCTTCTGCTTTTTTGACTGGAGTATCCTGTTCTGAGCTGTCTGTGTCATTCTTTTCTGCGGATGGTTCTTCTGTTTGGTCCTTTTCATTGATATCCGATACGGATGAGTCATCCTTCTCTGTGCTTGCGGGAACTGCCTCCGATTCAGGCTGATTGGCAGCATCCTCTCCGGAAGATTGGCTACAGGCGGACATTCCCGCGAATAACATAGCGGATAAGGTCACCGTGGTAAACATGTTCCTTCTCTTCATTGTTACTGCTCCCATCTCTTGTAAAAAATTCAATTCTTGGATTATTTTAACATACCCAAATATATCCTTCTAATATCCCTCTTTACCGTTCCCAAGTCGAACTCCCTTCTGGTAAAATTAGGATTATGAATCTGGTAAACTGAACAGGCCGAGGGACCTGTCCCCGTGGCTCACTGGAGGTGCTGTATGCATACGATCAAAACGAATTTCGTTTTTAAAAAGATTGACCCGATCACCAAAGGCTGGTCGAGTGATAAGAAGTATTATGTGGAAGCAGAAACAGGAGAAAGGCTGCTGCTCCGGACGGCGGACGCCTCCGAATATGAGAGTAAGAAGAGCGAATTTGAAGCGATGAAGCGTTTGGCTGAATCGGGCCTTCCGATGTCGAAGCCTTTGGAATTTGGAATGTGTGATGATGGCCAACTAGTGTATACCCTTTTTACCTGGTGTGAGGGAGAAGATGCTGCGGAGATCCTCCCGAAGCTGACGGATACGGAGCAATATGAGCTTGGTCTGAAGTCGGGCCGTTATCTGCGGGAAGTCCACTCCACACCTGCGCCTCCAGAGGAGGAAAGGTGGGAAACGAAGTTCAATCGAAAAGTGGATAAGAAGATAGAGCAGTACCAGGATTGTCCCCTCAAGATCGAAAGCGGTGACCTTATCTTAGAATACATAGAGGCAAACAGGCATCTCCTCGCCGGCCGTCCGCAAACCTTCCATCACGGTGATTACCACGTGGGGAATATGGTCATTTCCGAAGCTGGTGAACTCTCCATCATCGATTTCAACCGCCATGATTTCGGTGATCCTTGGGAAGAGTTCAACCGCATCGCCTTCAGTGCATCGGCGAGTCCCCATTTTGCCACGGGACAGCTCGATGGCTATTTCAACGGAAGACCGCCGGAGGATTTCTTCAAGCTCATGGCCTTTTACATCAGCAGCAATATGCTGTCCTCCATCCCGTGGGCGATGAGGTTCGGTGAAGAGGAAATTGCCGTCATGAAGAAGCAGGCGAAGGAAGTGATCGGCTGGTTTGACGGGATGACAAATCCTGTGCCGACGTGGTATGTGGAGGACTTTTATGTTCAGTACATCGATGGCATTCCGTATAAATTAAAGGCACTGTTCGATTTCTCTTTTATAAAAAAGTACGGAGAAGTCTTTAAAGTCTATGACGATCAGGACTCGGGCAATATCTGTTTCGGGGTCAGGGACGGTGAAGAGAGACGGTTCATCAAATTCGCCGGTGCCCCGACCGTGCGATTTGAAGGCAAACCGGAAGAGGCGATCGCCGGGTTGAAGTCTGCCGTGAACGTGTATGAAGATCTGGCTCATCCCCATTTAGTGAGATTGATCCGGGCCGAGGAAGTCGGTGAAGGGTTTGCCGCCATCTTTGAATGGACGGACGGGGAATGCATGGGGAGGATGTATCCCCGGTCACGGGAGAAGTTCATGCAGATGACAGACAGCACAAGGTTGAACGTCTTCCATGCCATCCTCGACTTTCACATTCATACAGTGGAGAAAGGGTATGTGGCCATCGATTTCTACGACGGCAGTATTTTATATGATTTTGTGAAAAAAGAGACCGTGATCTGTGATATCGACCTGTATTCTAAACGCCCCTATATCAACACAATGGGCAGGATGTGGGGGTCATCACGCTTCATGTCGCCTGAAGAATTCCAGGAAGGTGCAGCGATTGATGAAATCACGAACGTGTATGTGATGGGAGCCACGGCCTTTGCGTTGTTTGGCGGCGAGAAGGATCGTTCCATGGGAAAATGGAGACTGAGCGGAGAGTTATATGAAGTGGCGCTGAGAGCGGTGAGTGATGACCGGGAAAAGCGTCAGCAGTCGCTTACGGAGTTTAAGAGAGAGTGGGACAGGCGCGTTGTCCCCGTTTAAAAATGGATTTGTGAGCCACGGGATCTGTCCCCGTGGCTTTCAAAATGCCCATTTCACTTTTATCTTCTCTTAATAAAGGGTAAAGAAGAACTATGTATTCCTATTATTCTGATTTTGGAAGAAGGAATAAATGTATAGAAAGGGTTGATACATGGTGAACGAAATGAATGATGACAAGAGGGGAAGGAAGACAAGGGTAAAACCAGTGAGAACGGCCATTGTGTCCTTTGTTCTTGGCGTGCTGGTGATGTTCCTGGTGATTGAAGGTTTCAATATCCCCGGTAAGGAGGGGACAGAAGAGGCGACTTCTAAGTCGACGACCGTGAAGGCTAGTGCTGAGGGTGTTGATGGAGGAGGTTCCATTGCAGAAGCGGTTGAGAAGAGCCGGCCATCCGTCGTCAGTGTGGTAAATTTTAAAGGCGGAAATATGTTCGAAGGCTCTGAACCTCAACCAGCAGGATCTGGTTCGGGTGTCATTTATGAAAAAGAAGGAAATAAGGCTTACATTGTCACCAACCATCACGTTGTGGAAGGGGCTTCTAAGCTCGAAGTCGCGTTGAATGATGGGTCCAAGATCCCTGCTAAACTGCTTGGTTCCGATGCACTGTTGGATTTGGCGGTTCTGGAAGTGGATTCGGGGAAAGTGAAGGATGTGATTGAAATAGGGAAATCATCAAGTCTTAAGCCGGGTCAACGTGCCATTGCCATCGGGAATCCATTAGGGTTCCTGGCCGGGACTGTCACGGCAGGGGTCATCAGTGCCGCCGACCGTTCCATGCCTGTTGATATCAATAAGGATGGGGCAGTGGATTGGCAGTCCGAAGTGATTCAGACGGATGCCTCCATTAATCCCGGGAACTCAGGAGGCGCGTTGATTAATATGGATGGTGAGCTGATTGGCATCAATTCCTCCAAGATCGCGATGGAAAATGTAGAAGGAATCGGATTCGCCATTCCTGTGGATATTGCCCTTCCCGCTCTGAAGGATCTGAGGGAGTACGGGGAAGTGAAGCGCCCATTCATCGGCATCGTACCGGTTTCATTATCGCAGATTCCGTCTCAATACTATGATGAACCACTCAATCTTCCTGATGAAGTGAAGGAAGGAATCGTCGTCAGACAAGCGGAGCCTGGTACACCTGCAGGAGAAGCTGGTTTGCAGCAATATGATGTCATTACCATGCTGGATGGTGAGAAAATGACGAAAGTCAGTGACCTGAGGAAATATCTTTATAACGAAAAGGAAGTAGGCTCCAAAGTGGAAGTGACCTACTACCGGAATGGAGAACAGAAGACGACGACCTTAACGCTTAGCGATTTACAGTAGTTGTCTATCAAAAAAGAGAGGCCCCCAAGCACATGCTGCTTAGGGGCCTCTCTTTTGATTTATTCGCTCTCTTCCTTTTTTAATTCAAAATACGTATCCATGACCCGTTTGGAAATGACTTTATTGATGTAAGGATCATGTTCCTGGTGGGACCATGGGACGACGGTTGAGAAGGCGATTTCCGGATTGTTGAATGGTGCATATCCGATAAGAGTCGTGTTGTAGGTTGGTTCGGCACTCTCCATATCCGGTCCTTTGTAAAAGGCCTCAGCTGTTCCCGATTTCCCGGCTGCATTGTACGGAGCATCCTTGAACAGATTGGCCGTACCTTCTGCCCCGTGAAAGACCCGGTAGAATCCTTTTTGAACGTGTTCGATTTCTTTACGGGATGCATCGATCCGGTTCAGCACCTCTGGTTCCTGCTTATACACGACGCTCCCTAACCGGTGCGGCTGGTTGGAAGGTTCACGTACTTCTTTTAACAGATGGGGCTGAACCCGTTCTCCTCCATTGGCGATGCTGGAAACGTATTGTGCCAGCTGCATGGGTGTGTAGGTGTCATATTGCCCGATCGCAAAGTCAAGGAGCAGTCCCGGATGTTCAGCGGTTCCCTGATATCCGGGAGACTCCCCGGGGAGATCGATTCCCGTTGGCACACCCAGACCCATTTGGGCGAAATGTTCCCTGAAGGTACGGAATGGGTCGCCTTTCAGGTGAATCGGTTCGTGAGGGAGATATCGGTTCCCGGCAATCCGGAGAGCCACTTTCCACATGTATGCGTTAGAGGATTTCTCCAGGGCATAGAGATCACTGATCGGTCCCGTTTGCTGTCCCCATACATTGAACCATGACGTTTTCTTAGGTGTTCCTTTAATATAGAGGGGCTCATCCACGATCATTTCACCAGGCTCAATGTGATTGGTCATGTACCCGGTCAAAAGGGTGGCCCCTTTGACGACGGAGCCTGATTCATAGGAAGTGGTATATGCTCCTAAAGAATAATCCTCAAATTCAATTTTTCCGTTTGGATGGATTTCCTTCACTTTCTGACCGACCATCGCCTCGATTTCCCCCGTGTGAGGGTCCATCATGACGACAAAGGCACGGTCCAGATAAGGAGAACCCTTTGTACCGATGTGTTTCGATAGTTCTTCTTGTACGATTTTCTCGATCTCTTTTTGCAGTTCAACATCGATGCTGAGCACAAGGTCCTTGCCGCTCTGTCCCTTCTGGATGACCTTTGTCCCGACGACCTGCCCATCCTTGATGATGTTTTTTACCTTCTTTTTCTGACCGTTCAATAAGTCTTCATACTTTAATTCCAGGTAACTTGTTCCCACACGGTCATTCCGGTTATATCCTTCTGCCAGATATTTTTGGATGAGATCTTTCGGAATCCCTTCCCTGGTAGACGATACGTCTCCAAGCACGGAACGTAGAGTGTGATCAAGGGGATAAGCCCTGGTCCAATCCGTGGTGACGTTCACCCCCGGCAATTGATCGAGATGTGCGCTCACCTGTGCATATTCCGTGATGGTCACCCCTTTGTTCTTCACGATTTGAGGGGAAAGGGCATACCCTTTTGAAATAGTTTGATAGATGGCGAGCACTTCACATTCTTCTTGGGTAAAAGAAGACCATTCCTTTTCACTGATGCGGTCAAGCTTCAGTTGATAAATCTTCTGATCGGCTTCTTTCGCTGAAAGCCCCTTCTCACCCTGGATGCGGTCGACTTCAGAAGGGGAGACCTTCTTCTCTGCCTTGGATGGATTCATCAGGATCCAGAAATCCTTCTTATCCCTTGTCGTGAGCGATTCGGTCTCGACGTCAATCATCCCAGCCAGCTTCTTGGCCACCTGCATCAATTCCTTCTGAGTCGAATCCGACGTCCGGGTAAAGGTGATCGCCCGCTGTGGTTTATTATCGACAATCACCTTTCCGTTCCGGTCATATATGCTCCCTCTCGGAACGGGAGAATCCACCGTCAGGCTTTCCTTCTTCTCAACCGCCTTTTCATAAGACTGTCCGTTCGCAATCTGAACCATGCCGAGCCTTACGATCAGCGCGCTGAATAAAAAAAACACGGTAATAAAGAGAATCTTCATCCGTTTAGGAAGTACCCTCTTTATGGTCCGCTCTGTTCTGTTTTTTTCCTTCATTACAATCACCATTTTATCCATTTGACTTTATTACAATTAAAACAAAGCCATGACAAAAACCCAAGAGATATGGTGCATCGTTCACGAAATCGATTCATTCAACCAGAAATCTTCCCAACCTATACACACATTGTTAATAGTTTCGTAATATTTACCTCTTAAGATGAAATCAACAGCAAAGTTCAACAGGCAAAATCAATAGAGGAGGAAATAACATGTTGGAACATAACAATCATAATGAAGAATTGAATCATACAGAAATAAATGATACAGAGGTCAATCAGAATGAAGTTACGAAAGAGGGTATGCAAAGAAGCCCCAAACCGAAAAAGACATTTAAAGGACGTGGATTCCTGAACACGGTCGGTGCCGGAATCATCGGTTCGGTCCTGACGCTGACCGTATTGCCTCAAACGGATTACTATCAGAACCTGGCCCAGAACAGTATCCAACAATCAGCCAATCAAGGACAGACAGACACGGCAGCGGATTCAGGGATCACGCCAACGTCCGTATCCACTGCGGGCAGTGGGGATGTAGCCAGTATTGTGGAGGATGCCTCAGAGTCCATCGTTGGAATCGTCAACTATCAGCAGCAGAGCAACATGGGATCATCACAGGCGGCTCCGGCCGGTACAGGTTCGGGCGTTCTTTTTAAAAAAGAAGGGGACAGTGCGTTCATCATCACCAATAACCATGTGATCGAGGGGGCTTCGAAAATTGAAGTATCACTCTATGACGGTGAAAAGACCGAGGGTGAACTGATCGGTGCCGATCCACTGACGGACCTTGCCGTCGTGAAAATTGACGGGAAATATGCAGACAACCTGTTGGAAGTCGGGGACTCAAGTGCCCTGCGTGCAGGTGAACAGGTGATCGCGATCGGGAACCCCCTTGGACTGGACTTATCAAGAACCGTGACACAAGGAATCGTCAGTGCCGTCGACCGTACGATTCCCGTTCAAACGTCAGAAGGAGAGTCTGAACTCAACGTCATCCAAACCGACGCAGCGATCAACCCTGGTAACAGCGGAGGGGCTCTCCTGAACTCCAAGGGTGAATTGATCGGGATCAACAGCGCGAAGATCTCGAACTCCGGTGTGGAAGGACTTGGATTTGCGATTCCAAGCAAGGACTTCATGCCGATCGTCAGCGAAATCATCAAAACAGGAAAAGTGGAGCGGCCGTATATCGGAATCGGAATGAAGAACCTTGCTGATATTCCACGCTCGTACCTGCCGAATCTCCCGGAATCAGTTGAGTCCGGAGTGGTCATTGCCAATATCGACCCGACATCCGCAGCCGCTGATGCCGGTATCAAAGAAGGCGATGCGATCACCGCGATGAACGGCAAATCAGTCGAGAATGTCGCCGACTTAAGAAGACAGCTGTACGGTGATTTGAAAGTCGGGGATAAAATCGACTTAACCATCTACCGTGACGGGAAAAAAATGACGGTGAGCCTGACACTTACCAGTAATGCGATGATGAATGGATAAGGTGTGATGTGTGTGTACCTGGTACAAACCGGGTGAGTTGTACCAGGCACAATTAGAGCAGGATGTACCAGGTACAAACCATCCCCAAATGTACCTGGTACCAAAACACCTGCCAATAAATTGAACAGAAAAAGGAGTACGAATAAGTGAGTAAAAACAAACGATCGATCACATTATGGAGCATCATCGGAGGCATTGTCCTTCTCGGTTCACTGCTTGCCGTGTTTGGTTTTTCTAAAGAGGAAGTCGTGGCGAAGGTAGGGAGCGAGTCGATCAGTAAAGAGGATTTGTATACGACCCTTGTGGATCAGTACGGGGATGGCGCCCTGGATACATTGATCGCCGAAAAGATTGTGAAGCTTGAGAGTGAGAAGAAAGATCTCACGGTGAAGGATAGTGAGATTGATGAAGAGCTGAAGAACATCAAAGGACAGTATGACAGCGATGAGGCATTCAAGGAGGCGCTGGCTTCAAGCGGGACGAGTCTTGAGAGTGTCAAAGAGAATATCAGGACGTTCCTGCTGACGGAAAAATTGTTGAAGGACAGGGTTACGATTACGGATGATCAGATAAAGGAATACTTTGAAGCGAATAAGGATACGTTTGCTCAGGCAGAACAGGTAGAGGCGAGCCATATTTTAGTGAAAGATGAAAAAACGGCAAATGAAGTGAAGGCGAAGCTTGATGACGGAGGAGATTTTGCCGAGCTTGCCAAGAAATATTCCACTGATACCTCGAATGCCGAGTCAGGCGGGGAGCTTGGTTATTTCGGCAAAGGGGAAATGGTGCAGGCGTTTGATGACAAGACATTCTCCATGAAAAAAGGGGAAATCAGTGAGCCGGTCAAAACGGAATTCGGCTACCATATCATCAAGGTAACGGGCAAAAAAGAAGCGAAGGAAGCGGTTCTTGCCGATCATAAAGATGAAATCAAAGACATCCTCTTTGATCAAGCCCTCCAAACGGAGTATGGAACGTGGCTCCAGGAAAAGAAAGAGGATTATAAGATTGAAAATCTGTTGAAAGATTCATAAACCGGCCATGGTTTGTTCATGATTTCGTCATATTTTCCGGAAATACTGTAAGTGCAGCTGCAACCTATAAAAGGAGGAAATCAAATGAAGAGCAAGAGAACATTTGCGTTGGCCGGTGTATTGGCGATTGGGATCGCGGGGGCCATTCCGGCTTTTGCCGCGGAAGAAGAGGGCCAGACGGTTGTCAGTGAAAAGGTGGGACAGGTATTCGGCAAGCATCAAGGCGGTCACGGGAAGTTCCACCTGAATGAAGAGCAGTTGAAGGAAAAAGCCGGGGAACTTGGGATCGACAGCACAGGTAAGGATGCCGGGGAACTCGCCAAGGCGATCATGGATGCCGAACTTGAAAAAAGAGCGGAAGCATTGGGAATCGACACCGAAGGAAAAGATCATCGTGCCGTCATGGATGAAATCCGGCAAGTGGAGCTGAACAACAAAGCGAAGGAACTGGGGATCTCCGCGGAAGGAAAAGATCAGGTGGAATTGGCTCAAGAAGTGAGGGAAGCCCTGGTGAAACAAAAAGCCAAAGAACTGGGAGTGGAAACCGACGGCAAGGACCTCGAAGCACTTGCCGATGAAGTAAGAGAAGCCGCTCTCATGAAACAGGCAAAGGATCTTGGCATCAAGACAGATGGAAAAGATCGTCATGTGTTGAAGCAGGAGGTATTTGAAGCTTCCGTACTGAAAGCGGCGAAAGAATTAGGTCTTGAAACGGAAGGCAAAACCTCCAGGGAACTGATGAAGGAAATCATGACCGAGCATGGGGTTGAAGCAAAGAAACTGGATTTCTTCCCTTTCAATAAGGAAGAAGGCTTCTTTTTCCGAAAGGGAGGTAAGGGGCATCACGGACCGGGACATGGAAAAGGGTACGATGCTGACCGAAGTGATGAAACAACAGCAGGATCTGAAAGTGTAGCGTTATAAGTCAGGGAATCCCCGCCAAGTGAGCGGGGGTTTTTCCATTGGGAGTAAATACATAGAACGGATCGGGGAAAACGACTATACTTTATGTAGAGAGGGAGCCATGGGGGACAGGTCCCAGGCCGGGCCACGGTACCTGTCCCCATGGCTCAGAAGGGAGCGATGTTCATGAACGTGCTGGTGGTGGAAGATAATCAAAGCGTCACAAGCATGCTTGAGATGTTTTTTACGAAAGAAGATATTCAGGGGGAGTTTGTCCACGACGGGGCTGAAGGGTACCGTCGTTACAGGGAAGGGGAGTGGGATCTCGTCATCCTGGACTGGATGCTGCCGGGGATGGACGGCGTGACGATTTGCCGGAAAATCAGGGAGGAAGGGTCACAGGTTCCGATCATCATGCTGACGGCGAAGGATAGTGAGTCGGATCAGGTGCTCGGTCTTGAGCTCGGGGCCGACGATTATGTGACCAAGCCTTTCTCGCCCCTTGCCCTGATGGCAAGGATCCGGGCCGTCACCCGACGGTATCAAGGGGAGAAAAACAGTACGGGAACGCAGGATGTGGCTACGTCTGACATCAGGATCAGTAAGGAAACACGTGAAGTGTTCCTGAATGGGGTCCCCTTAACGAACCTGACCCCAAAGGAATTTGAACTGCTTCATTTTCTTTCCCGGCATCCGCGGCAGGTGTTCTCGAGGGAACAGCTTCTTGAACGGGTATGGGGATATGATTTCTATGGGGACGAGCGGACAGTGGATGTCCATATCAAACGTTTGAGAAATAAAATCGGCAGCAAGGATAAGCCCTATCTGCATACGGTGTGGGGAGTAGGGTATAAATTCGATGAGACGGCGGTCGGGGATGAAGTTTAGGTATCTCTATCAGTTGCTGCTCAGTCATACGAGCGTCCTCCTCATCGCGTTCACGATCCTCGGCCTCCTGTTTTCCCACTATGTCGAAAATCTTGTGTATGAAAATAAAGTCACGGAACTGAGTACGTACGGAGAGAAGATTTTATCCGACCTTGAACGGCCAAGCCCGAGAAGGCCTCTGTATCTCGACGAATACAGCAACCTGCTTCATGCGAGGAACATCGACGTGATCACATTCAACCGCCAGGGAGAGGTATCTTTTTCAAGCGGTGGGGTGTACCCTCGGATCGAGCTTTCCAAGGAAGAGTGGCAAAAGATCGAAAGCGGTGAAACCGTTCCGTTAAAAAAAGATTTCGGCCGCTTTGACCAGGCGGTATCCCTTGTCATCATGCCACGGGTCGTCAATGATCAGTTGACGGGCGGACTGATCCTGATTTCACCGATCAGCGGTTCGAGGGAGGTGCTGAGTGAGATCAATCACTACCTTCTGTCGATTGCACTTCTGGTACTCGCGATTTCGATCTTGGTCAGCCTGTTCCTGTCGAAGCTTCATGTCAAACGGATTCAGCGGATAAGGGAGGCCACTTCACGGGTGTCATCAGGTCATTACGATGTGTCGGTCCCAAGCTCCAACTTTGATGAAATCGGGGATCTGGCCGAAGACTTTAATGAAATGGTCACGAAACTTCAGGCATCGAAAGAAGAAATCGACGCCCTGGAAAATCGGAGAAGGCAGTTCATGGCGGATGTGTCCCATGAACTGAGAACCCCGCTCACGACGATCCGCGGCGTCATCGAGGGCATCCGGAACGATATGATCCCCGAAGAACAGAAGGAGAAGAGCTTTGGTCTCGTCAGCGAGGAGACGAAGAGGCTCATCCGTCTCGTGAACGAGAATCTGGATTATGAAAAAATCCGTTCCAATCAGGTGGTCCTGTCGAAAGTGACCCTGCCGTTACTTGATGTCTTCGAAGTCATCAAGGAGCAGCTTGATTTCCAGGCGGAAGAGAAAGGGAATGACATCAGAATCCTGGCAGACTCAGAAGCCATGATACATGCTGACTACGACCGGCTCATCCAGATTCTGATCAACATCACAAAAAATAGCATCCAATTTACCTCAGGTGGAACGATTACCCTAAGCGGCTCCTCCGATGAGAAAGAAACCGTCATCCAAATCCAGGACACGGGAATCGGCATAGATCCCGATGAAATCAAGTCGATCTGGCGCCGATTCTACAAAGCGGACCTGTCCCGGACAAACAATCCATACGGTGAATTCGGCATCGGCCTCTCCATCGTGAAGCAGTTGGTGCTCATGCACGAGGGGACGATTGATGTGTTCAGTGAAAAGGGTGAGGGGACGACGTTTGTGATCCGCCTGCCGTTGTAGGGGAGCACGGGGACAGGCACCATGGCCCACCCTTAGAAAGGAGCCATGGTACCCGTCCCTCTGGCTCAATCCCTCCGTTTCCGTTATAATGAAAGAAAAGTGATTTTTGTAAATTTTATAAAAATAATGGAAAGTAGGGAAGCAATGCCGATGAGTCATCTTGATTTGTTGACCGGTTTACTTCTTAATCTTCTTGTCATTTTGATAGTCATTCTACTGATAAGTTTTCAATATCTTTCCCGAAATAAAGTACATAAGCTTCATATTCAGCCCCTGTCGATCTTTTTAGCGTGTTCCCTTCTACTGGTATTCAGTCTCGGTATGTCCGTTCGTTTGGAAGATGGGTTTTTATATGATTTACGGTTCATTCCCTTTTTACTTGGAGGCATCTACGGCGGGAACCGGGTCCTGCCCTGGCTTGCTGTCACGATGATTGCGATCCGTGTCCCGATGATGGGTCCCGGTTTATGGGTCACGGTGGTCATGGCGGTTCTATTCGCGATTGTCATCATGTATATGCGTCAGCGATTGGAGAATAAAGCATGGAAAACGAAGGTGTATTGGTATACACTCCTGGCGTTTGTTTACTCGATCCTGTCACTGTGGGTTCCTTCCTTGATCTTTCACTTCCATTATACGAACTCATTCCTGGTTTATTCGGCGGTCCTGAGCGGTTCGACATTCTTCGTCTTTTACCTGTGTGAAATGATCCGGACCATATACATACTTCAATTGGAAGCAATCAAATATGAGAAGATGCAGGTGGTGAGTCACCTGGCAGCGAGCATGAGTCATGAAGTGCGGAATCCCCTCACAACGGTGAAGGGGTTCCTGCAGCTCATTCAGGAGGACCCGGCAAACGTCAGCACCAACAGTGAACTGTCGAAGGTGGCTGTCAGTGAAATCGACCGGGCCACTGAGGTAATCAACCAATACTTGAACTTTGCGAGGCCCCACCCTGAGCTCGAGGAGGAAGTGGGAATCCGGGATGAGATCAACCGATCAACGGACATCATCATGCCCCTGGCGGTCAAAAAAGGCATCATCCTGAAGGCGAACATCCTGCACCATCATTCAATCATGGGTGATCCGAACAAGCTCCAGCAGGTTCTCATCAACATCATGAAAAACGGGCTGGAGGCAATGGAATCGGGGGGGACCCTGCGCATATTCAGTTATTTGGAAAATAGGAACGTGTTCATCGTCATCAACGATACCGGAATCGGGATGACCAAAGAGCAGCTCATGCGTCTCGGGGAACCCTACTTTTCCATGAAAGGCAAAAACGGCACGGGCCTTGGCATGATGACCGCCTTTCAACTCACAGAAGGGATGAAAGGAACGATCAAAGTCCTAAGCAAACCGGGCAAAGGAACCTCCGTCATCCTCTCCTTCCCGATCTATGAAGGAGAAGAAAGCGTCAGAAGCATGACCCCGTCATCACAGGTCCGTCCCTCACTGCGTTAATGCTTTACCAGTGAGAGGGACGGACCTTTTCTTTGCTTTGATGCCGAACAGGACCCGCAGGAAAGGGGTGGGGCGGATCAGCACATGATAGGTGAGGGCGATGATCAGGAACGACATGCTCACAAGCAGTACCACTTTTAAAGGTATGGGCCAGCTGAGGTCTTTCATCAGGAACCCGATCCATACAATGACCGGCTGGTGCAGGATGTAAAACGGCAGGGAAGCCTCACTGCAATATCTCAGCATCTTGTTGGAGAAGGACAGATGCCGGTTGGCCAACGCGTAAAAGGACAGAATCAGATTGAAGCTCGCCGTCACCATCAGGCATGTAAACAGAAAGGAACCCGGGGACCCATGTGGCGGGAGACCCTTCATGAACCAGGTGGTATAGACGATGGAGGATAACACCCCCGCGGTGAGATGGAGCCTGAAATTCTTATGCAGCAGTTCATGCAGTGAACCACTGCTGAAAATATAATAACCGGCAAGGAAGAATAGAAGATACACCACGAGATCCCAGCCTCCAAGATGAACGGTTTCGATATAGACCGAAACAAGAATGATGACGGCCTGTAGGATCAGCAAGTGGATCATGGTGACCTTCCTGCACGCCCCGGTCTTCCCAAATACATAAGAGGTCAAAAGGGAAAATAGGAGGAGGGCAAGCAAATACCATAGATGCAATCCGAAGAAAGCAAAGTTCCCACTCCCTCCGATTTCCAGATACACTCCCTCGAAGGCATGGGGGATGAAGTCGAGGAAGGAGCCCTTGAATTGATGATTGTACACGCGTTCCAGAAAGACCTGGGGCGGAGACAAGATGAACACACCAAATAAAAGGGGAATGCCAAGACGGATGAACCGTTCTTTCAGATATATTCCCATTTGTCTCTTTTGTAACGAATAGTACGAGCTGATTCCGGAAACGACAAAAAAGACAGGCATGATCCATGTCCCCACCATAAGGGAGAAAGCCAGAATGACCGTTGAATTCAACTCGTTGTTCTTCACATGCCAGTCGAAGGGATTGAAAAACATAGAGCAGTGATATAAAAAAACACATAACGTGGCGATCACTTTCATCCAATCCAAATCGTATCTTCGCAGATTTTCCTGCTTATCCATCATGATCTCTCCTCTTATATCCCCTTTATCGGGGACCCGTTTTGCTACTACATGGTATTCGGCGCCACGGTTCATATTTCCTTCTGATGTGATAAGCCGATCCGACAATGATTGGAAATGGCAGGAAGTTATCCCGGACGACCATTCCTGCGTAACGAAGATTCAAACCCTCTTTCCCACGGTCTGTCCCAAAAAAAAATAAACATTCCAATCGGGAAGGAATGTCCTTATTGCGGTTTTCTGGATGTGACGTTGACGGTTGGGGAATGGTTTGTTGAAGGGGATTTCGATTGCTGGGGAAGGGATAGGTCTTTTTCGATTGTTTGATTAGCCGCCAATTTGTCATAGGTGGTTCCGATGTATAATTGTCCTTTTAGATCTTTGATGCCGAGGTTGCCGAAGTTATTGCTCAGATCGGCATGTTCAATGTTGACGTTTTCGATGGATAAATGCTCAATCACAATTTTGGATGGTTCCTGCCGGTTGGAAAGGTTGGTTGTCACTTCTGACACCAAGCCGTTTTTTAGCGTGCGTATTTCATTTTCGAGCGTCTGGATTTTAAGATTCATCTCATGATGCTCTTCTTCAACGCGTTTTTTGATAAACGAAGTCAGTTTCTTTTGAAAGAAAGTATACAGCATGTTCTCACATTCTTTTTAGTATTTTTTCACTGTGAGCCTCCGTGTAATGAAACATCTTCTATTTTCCGTGGATAAGCGACCTGGATGAGCCCGTTCAGAAATTGGATGTTGATCGATTTTGCTTCGGCTGGTTCCGGCAGGGGAATTGATCGTTCAAACTCCCCGTGGAACCGTTCTGTCTTGACTTCCATTTCTTTCGGATACACCGGCTTGACGATCCCCTTGATCAGGAGCTTGGTGTTGGAACTCAATGAAAACTTAATGTCTTCTTGAGATACACCGGGGGCTTCCAGGATGATGCAAATGTGGCTTTCATTTTGATAGACATCATACCGGGGAAATTCGTCATCCGTATTGAAAAACTGGGCAGGGTTGTTATGTTCAAAGACGCTGCTCCAGAAGGTATCACTTTTATACTGATTGGTCAGTTCCAGCCACTTCTTCATTTTTTCCATGTCCATCAATCATCACCTCTTATGTGCCGCTTAAACTTGAACTGTATAAGGGATGGCAGGGTTGGCGATTTGGTCTTGATCGCTGACATCCGGATCGAGTACGCCGGTATTCATTTGCGAGCCGGTAGGCGATAAATCACCGAATGAAAAGTTGGCCCCGAATAGTTTCGCATTGGCGGTATGACTGTTGTGGACGGTCGGACCGATATCGACGTTCCCATTCTGCGTCACACCATTGACTTTAATATTAAATATGTTGATCTGATACGGCATGAGGATCCTCCTTCCCGGCTTCTCTTGGGTCCACCGGTACAGGAACCGGCACAGGTGCTCCCGCGTTGACTGAATCCGCATTGCCCAAATCGGATTGATCATTCACATCTGGATCGATATATACGTTTTCCATCATGGATTCTGTCGGGGAAGTATCACCGTATGAAGAGTTGATCCCTTGAGACTTATTATTCGACGTATGACTGTTATGGACAGCTTCTCCTATGGTGATCGAACCATTTCCGGATACGCTGTTAACCTTCATACAGTATAGGTTTACTACAGTCTGCACAGTTTCCCACCTCTCTGTCTATGGGATACTATATGCTTTCATCAGCCCATTCGTTCGACTCTTTGTAAATAAAAAGAAGTTATTCCAGGTCACTCGGCGAATGGATACCGTCTTTGTACAGATCAAGAAAGAGGGAACCGTTACTGTTGATGACCGCGTAGTAAATATCCCTTAACCGGATACCCCGCTTCACCGCTTCCCCTTCCAGCCATTCCACCGTGTAGGGCCCGGTGACATTTTTCTGAATGACCTTGCCGTCCATCACCAATTCGATCGGCATGGAGGCAGCGGGGGAAGGATCCATGTTCATATCGGCCATTGTCGGGGGAAGAAAACGATTTTTCTTTTTGATCGACAGGACGCCGCTCACTTCCAATAACGCATACTCGACTTCGTTAATGTCAAACACTCCCAATTCCCTGAGGTGCTGATTCATGTCATCCATCGTGAACTTTACCTTTTTCATATTCTGATCGAGGATCTTCCCCTTTTCGATTAGAACCGTGGGACGTCCCGACAGCCATCTTCTGACCCACCTGCTGTTCGACGAAAATACCAGCAGGAAATAAAATAGGATCACCAATACAAAAAAGGAAATCAATGTGTCGGAAAAATCAATATTGGTGTTAAATCCCATATTGGCAATAAACGACCCAATCGTAATGGACAGGGCGAAACTGTAATGATTCTTATGAGAGTTAATATGCTTTCCGATGGCCAAGGTGACCACAATCAACAATAGAAAACTGATCATCGTTCTTCCGATTGGTATCCATACTCCATCCATGATTGAATCTCCTTTACCATAGCGTTCATGTCTAGTATGGACAAAGAATGGGGGAAGGAGACCCGGGGCAGGTTCCTTGGCTTTTCTCTCCCGGCTGTACAATCCCCTCGCATAGCCCTTCATTCTTCTGTACACTAAAAGAAAAGACTATCCGAAAGAAGTGAGTGTATTGATCAAGTACAAAAGTCTTCATCATGTCAGCCTGACTGTGACCGATCTCGAGAAAGCGAAACAATTCTACGGGGGGACACTGTGCTTAAACGAAATTTCGCGACCAGCCTTTGATTTTCCCGGGGCCTGGTATGAAATAGAAGGACAGCAGCTCCATCTCATCGTGGATCCGTCGTCCCAGACGATCCGGAAAGACAAGCATCTTTCCAGCAGGGAAGGCCACTTTGCCTTACGGGTCGAGAATTACCATCATACTCTCCAGTGGTTAAAAGAAAACAACGTAGAAGTCCTTGAGAAACCTCATTCCAAAAGTGGATTTGCCCAGCTGTTCTGTGCGGATCCGGATGGGAATCTGGTGGAATTGAATGTGGACCAGAAGGATTTGTAGGCAGGGGGGACAGGTCCCTTGGCCTCTAATATGCAAAAGGAGCCGCGGTACCTGACCCCGCGGCTCCTGTTAGTGCACTTTATCATTGTATGGATCCACAGCAAGGGTCCCATCTTTCTGAATTTCAGCATAGAAAACGTCAGAAATTGCAGTGATGCCAAGGGAGTTTAGTTGGTTTGTCAGCCATTTTTCATCCAAATCCAACTCATTCAGGTTTTTCATCACTACTTTTCCATCTTCTATCAGGGCGGTGGGAATAGCGAACCTATTGCTTGAACCCACGCTGAACGTGTTCATGTCACCTTTTGTGAGAGATTGCTGCTTCTCTTTCTTCATGACAGACAAAGTCCCATCCGTTTCAAAGATTGCGTAGTCCACATCCATAACGGAAAACACGTTTTTCTTTCTCAACAGGGCGTTCAGGGCATCAAGGTCCAATCGGACTTTACGCAGCTCGGCGTCCATGATCTCCCCTTTTCGGATGACAACCCGGGGTACTCCTTCAACGGCCTTCCTGAATCCCTTCGACTTAAGATCCACATAGCCCATCACCAGCGTGAAAAGGGTCCAACCCACCAATGCGATCAATCCATTCCGTACACTTATGGAGGAATCGGTGGCAAGGGATGCTCCCAATGTCCCAAGGGCAATGGCAGATACAAAGTTGAAAAACGTCATCTGGGAAATTTCTTTCCTTCCCATGATGCGGGTAAGACCCAACAAAACGAGGAAGGAAAGAATAAGTCTGAAAGAAAGCTCTGATATCGACAAACGGTTCACCTCCATCTGTTTGGATTTATCCTTTATTAGGATGCACAGGAAACGTGAAGGTTATTTAAGGACGAGGACAGATGGCCATAGGGTCAGTGTTCTTTTTTTGAAACTTTTTACAAAATCCACTCGTATATATAAGAAAGAAGTATCCAGAAAGGAATGATTCCTGTGAATGGTATTTTCCTGATCCTCATATTGGCAGCCGTTGGTTGTGCCATCGTAGGCACAGTTTTTCTTACCAATAAAGCACTCAATCAATACATGCATAACCGTAAAGGGATCGACCAGCAGTACGTGACGGTCAAATGTCCGAAATGCGGAGCAGCAAATCAGCGTCAGATGAATGGGCAGCATTGCAGGGAGTGTTATGAAGCGTTTTAGTTTCTAGGAGGAGTGTTTGATGAAAATCTTGGTTGCCATCGTCGTATCCCTTTTCACCATCATTTCCTGGTGCGCCATCGGTTTCTGGTCGAAATACTCAGAGGACTTGGAGAATAAAGTGAAAGGGGAGAAAAATCGCTTATGATTGCGCTTTTAACTGCAGTGGGTGATCTAGTGGCGAGCATAGCAACGTCTCTTTTGAATTCAATACGAAAGAAGTGATGGGCCAGGGGGACAGGTCCCTTGGCCTCTCGGCTGGCAAAAGGAGTCGATGTACCTGACCCCGTTGCATTTTAGTTAGGGTCCTAAAGAAGGAACGATTCTTAAATGAAAAAAGGAGAGGTTACATATGATTTGGCTTTTCATCCTCATCCCCATCATGGTCGTTGCAGGCATCGCCATCTATCTTGAGAAAAAATCAGGCATGACCCCTCCAGAGGTAACGGAGCATGCCTCGAAGATCGATGAAGCGTATAAGAATAACAATGCGAACAAAAACTCAGGCGGTTCATAAAAAAGTGGTCAGAGGCTATGCGCCCTGACCATTTTCCATTTGTACTGCTGTTTTTTCGACCGTATGAGGCTTGAATGCAGTGGCCAAAATGACGAGCATTCCACCAACACCGATCCAAAGAAGGGTCGACACGGCTGAGTTCCACGATAATCCCTTCCCGAAGTAGAAGAGTTCCCGTAATCCCTGCACCATGAATTTCATCGGAAGCCAGGAGTAAAACCAGTCCCGGTAAAACGACGACATCATTTCCGGTGCCATGGCAAGCAGCGGTGCCCCGAAGAATAGCATAAGCACAAAGAGAGGCATGCCTTTAATGCCGATCAGGGACAGGATCGCCGAAATCATGAGATAAAAGCTGAATGACGTCAGACTCAGGAACAGGGCGGTATCACTAACATCCGGGATATGGAATCCAATCAGTGCGTCCGCAAGCCACGTCAGCCCGAATCCAACGACAAGTGCCACAACCGCACCGATCAGGATTTGGAGGGATTTTGCCGTAAGCTTTTCTTTTCTAGAGACAACGGGTAACTTACTGACCGCGAGATAAATGATCGCGGCACTTGCCATGCTCGCCATCCAAAGTGGCTGGAATAAGGAAACTGGAGCATTCCCATTGGCGCTGTTCGTCCCGATTTCATTGACGTTCGTCACCGATTTGGTAATAGGGGTGACCAAATTTTGGACTTGTTTCGGCGTCAAGGTTGCCTTCTGTTTCTCAAATCCATCAAGAAGCTGTTCGCGTACCGCGTTGTTCATATTGTCCACGACGCCATTCAAAATCTGACCTGCCGCAGTGGAAGCCATCGTGTTCATCCCTTGATTAATATAAATCTGTACTTCAGAAGCAATCGGATCCGGTGTGCGCAGGGAAGCCTGCTTGGCACTGAAATCCTTCGGGATGACAAGGGCTGCATAGTATTCCTGATTGTCCAGGCCTTTTTGTACAGCTTCGGCGTTTTTCACGTTCACCCATTTCACGGCAGGTTCTTCACCTGCATTGGTGCTGGACATGGTCTGAATCTTTTCAACAAGGGTTTCCCCCATATTCATTTTCGGCTGATCCGGTACTTGCACACCCTCATCTTCGTTCACGATCGCAATCGGTAGATTCTTTGGCTGCGGCTGAACCGATGGGAACAGCGTCAGGGAAAAAATAAAGATGATGGCCAGTGCAATGAGAGGGGATGCGAGGACCAGCTTGTTTTTGAAAATGTTCATGTATATCGACCTCCTTATATAAAAGTGAGTAATCACTCATAAATCTAATATTACTTGGTTTTAGTGGAAAGTCAATGAAAAAGTGAGTAATCACTTACATATTTAATATTGAAAATTCGACATGCCGGCATGATTCTTAGAAATCCCGCACGATTCTTCCAATTCCTGCTCGTTTATGTGAAAACCCGCACGATTTTTTCAAAACCCGCACGATTCAGATCATGAAGGAGAGGTCTTTCCCCAATATGAAACCTTAAAACAGAATTACCAGAACAAATTGACAGAATTTTCAATTCTAGTATACTGGTAATTGTTAGAAAACATAAAAGGGGTACATACATGAAAGAGTTCAAACAATCCGGCCTTGAAGCCGTTCTTATTATAGTAGGGATTATCCTCGTCAGTGCCACATCCGGCCTCTTCAAACATCAGGCGTTTTCCCTCGTGACATATGGTCAGGAATTACTCACCGTATGCAAGGAGCTGGTGGAACCCCACAAACTGATCTACACCAACCCGATCTCCGATGTCGAACGTCCGTTATTTCCCATTATCCTTAAAGCCTTCCTGAGCAGTGCGCGAATCTTTTTCCTGGCACTGGGGCTTGCTTTGACGTGTTCAATTCTTCTGATGATCCTCTATTTCTCAGCAGGGAAGAGGATTCGGAAAGGAATCGAAGGCGTCTCGTTTTATCTCGCGTCCCTGCCGGATATTTTTATCATTGGAATCCTGCAGATGCTCGTCATCTGGTTTTTTAAACAGACCGGCATTCTTGTAATCGACATCGCATCCCTCGGTGAAAATCAGGTCATCCTGTTCCCGGCGATCACCCTTTCGATCCTCCCGACGTTCTTTTTTCTCGGATCGATGGTGTCTTTTTTGCAGGAGGAGGAAGGGCTTCCGTATGTGGAACTTGCAAAGGGGAAGGGTCTCGGGAAATTCAGGGTCATGTTCATTCATATGATGCGGAATGTGCTGGTCAGTTTGACGTACCACGGCAAGCAGATCGTCTGGATGATGCTGTCGAATCTATTGATTCTGGAGTATTTATTCAACGTGTTCGGGATCACTTCGTTCTTGTTTTCCTATAATACGCCGGCCATCTTTGCCATCACCTCGATCATGCTGTTTGTCCCGTTATACCTTCTTTTAAAATTCATGCAGCTCGTGATTTCGAGAAAAATAGGCAGGGAGATGAGTCTATGAAAAGCTGGAATCGGCATCATTTTACCATTGCCTTCTGTTTCGTATTCATCGTCGTGCTGGTCGGGTGGAGTATGCTCTTCAATCTGACCGATGGGGAGATCCCAAATACGTTCGTGCAGTATGATGATGAGGGCAGGATCATCGGGGACGCGCCGTTCCCGCCTTCAGCGGATTTTCCGTTCGGGACGGACCGGGAAGGGGACGATCTGTTTTATAAAGTGCTGGAGGGCGCTCAATATACGATTGGTGCCGCCATTCTCATTTCCCTTCTCAGCTTCGTGCTTTCCTTTGTCATCGGAGTGGCGGGAGGATTTACAAAGTCTCGTACGAAGAAGTGGACTCAATCAGTTTTCACATCCTTCTACTTCATCCCGCAATCGATCATTGCTTACAATATTCTTTATCCGTTACTGTGGGAAACGCCACAGGGGTTTGAAACAAGTTTCATAGAGAGGGTCGTTTGGCAGTCGATTACGTTGGCAGTAATCACGGCCCCGACCACGGCAATTCTACTATCCAACGAAACCAGGGAGATTCTTGACAAAGAGTTCGTAACGAGCGCACGGGTCCTCGGCGGGAGCAGATTCTTCCTGTTCCGGAAGCATGTCCTGCCACACTTGAAGCTGCGTCTGTTCATCATTTTTCCCAAGATCACGATTCAAGTGCTCCTCATCATCGCTCATCTCGGATTCTTCGATCTGTTTTTCGGAGGAACCGATGTGTGCTACGGGCCGGCCTGTGATCCCCCAAAACCTTTCGTCCAGGAGTGGGCCAGCATCATGTCCATGAGCTTTGTGGAATTGACTAATGCCTGGTGGATCTTCATCATCCCGATGACCTTCTTCGCCTTGACGATCCTTGCCTTGACGGGGATCGCGAGGGGGCTTGAAGGGTGGTTGGAGGAGGATGAGGTGAAGGTGGGAGCAGGCAGAATGGAGCCTTCTTCCGAGAAAGATAAAGGTACATTGGTGGAGAGTGATTTTGTATTCGTAGACAAGGGACTCTGATCTATAGAAAAGGGGGATATGATGAAATTTACAAAGCCTATTATCCTATTCATCTTTTGTTTACTAATGGCCGCTTGTACCGGTGAGAAAGAGAAAAAGGACGCAAACCAAGTCATATCATTCGATCCGATGCAGGTGGAAGGGCTGGATCCCTCTTTGGAATCGTATAAAATGATTTACATGAGCGAAGGGGAAAAAGCCGCAGCCTACGTGTCGTTACCGAAGAAAACAGGAGCGTATAATCTAAATCTTGTGTTGCACGGAGGTTTTCCAACTCCAAAAGACATGTCCCATGTACCAGATATGTTGGGGCTGAACTTTAATGAAAATATGATTCTCTACTCATCTTCCCCCGGATTGATCGGACTTGTGCCTTTATACAGGGGATACGGGGAGAGCGGCGGGACCGTTCCCGGATTGAATGGAGCAACTCTGGACACGAGTCATGCCATTGATGCCTTAACGGCGTATCTGGAGAAAAATGAGAAAAGAAAGAGTACAGGAAAAGTGTTTGTATACGGTACATCCCTTGGCGGGGGAGTGGCCCTGAAACTCGCCACCATTCGGGATGATATTGCAGATGTTGTGGCGGTAAGCCCTTACGTCGGTCTGGATATTGTTTATCCATGGTTGTTGGACAATCGGGATAAAGACATTGGTTTTCTCGAGATGTTTCAAGAAGCATATGGCGACTATGATGAGGACTCAGAGCAAACAAAAAAAGAGTCCATCAATGTTGAAGAAATTGATGTCCCAGTCCTGATTTTACAAGGGGACGCGGATCGTCATATTGATTGGCATCCTGTAAAGAGCTTTTATGAAGGATTAAAAAAAGAGAATGAGAATACGACATTTGAACTCATTCCTGATGGAGACCATGGTCTCATGAACAAGCAGCAGGAGCTGAATGCGGTCACTTCGACATGGTTTAATGAGCAATTTTAATAATAGGGGTCTGTAATGAGCAGATTCCCTTTTCATATAAGGAGTGACCACAGTGAAAAACATGATCCGTATGTTGTCCATCATCCTAACCATCATCACCCTCGGAGCCTTCATCAGCCTTTTCCAAAACGGCATCCACGTAAACCTCGCATCCTTCTGGAAGAATTTCACCCATCTCATCGATGCCCTCACTCATCCGGCTTCGATGACCTTCCGGACTGAGTCGTTCTCGGCTAATGCAAAGTATAATGTATTTCCCGGCTTCATAGAGTTTTACCTTTACACGCTATCCATTCTGTTCCTTGGCTTTCTCCTTTCATTGGGGCTCGCCATCCTATTGGTCCTGATCACGTTTCAGCTTTCACTGAAGAAAAGGAAACGATTAATCCGAAGTTCAACGATCCTCGAGTCCGTCCCTGATGTGTTCGTCATCGTGATGGCCCAGATGTTCTTTGTGTTTCTATTCAAAAATACCGGAATACTAGTCTTCGAGGTAGTGGGGGGAGCAGAACGGCCGTATGCCCTTCCGCTCCTTACGTACAGCATCCTGCCGACCATCTTCCTTTATCGGACGCTGATCCTCATTTTTGAAGAGGAATTGATGAAGCCCTATGTGGAACTTGCGACAGGGAAGGGGTTGTCGGGTTTGCACGTGTTGTTGAAGCATGTGTTCCGCAACAGCGTAGTGAGTTTGATCAATCATTCGAAGATGATCATTTCGTTTATGCTCTCCAACTTGATCATGCTGGAGATTCTCTTCAATACATACGGTCTCACCTGGTTCGTCATTCATCATCCGACATACGAAATTGCGACCATGAGTGTCATCCTCATGTTCATTCCGCTATTTTTCCTCGAAGAATTGGTTAAAAAGATGAAAACGAAGGTGGTGGGAGGATGATGGCATTATGGAAAAGTAAGCTCTTTATGACCGGCTTTTTATTCATCTTCGTGATGCTTATGGGGAGCTTGATGTACGGGTGGTTCTTCGATAATGAAATCCCGATTGCCAAGCTGCGATTTACGGAAGATGGGGTGAAGGGACCACCCTATTCCCCATGGGAGTATCCGCCATTCGGGACGAATAATCTCGCTGAAAGCATGTTTCATATCCTTTTGATCGGAGCGAAGTTTACGCTGGGGGTCGCCTTTCTTGTCGCAACTTTACGATTTGTGATCTCATCTGTATGGGGAACGCTGTCAGAGCTATACCTTCCGAAGCTGAATGAACGGATCCGTCCGTTTCTTGAAGCATTCTACTATTATCCAGTCACCCTTATTGCCTATCTGATGCTGTATTGGGTCCTTTTTGCAGACGGAATGTTTAACGGTACGGATGCTGAATTCACCTATGGGTTTGGAACAAGGGTATTCATCGAGATCCTCGTTCTGACTCTCGCAGCCGTTCCCATCACATCCCTGACGATTTCAAAGGAAGTAAATCTCATTTTAAAGAAAGAGTTCATGGACAGTGTTCAGGTCCTTGGGGGCAACCGTCGACATATTCTCGTCAAACATATCCTTCCGTTTTTAAAGCCCCAGCTTGTGGTCATTTTTCTCAGGGAGATGATCCAGGTCCTGATCCTCCTCGCTCATCTCGGGATCCTGGGCATCTTTTTCGGAGGGGGAACGATGAAGGAAGACCTCTTTCAGAATATGGTCTTTGTCTCCCTTTCCAATGAATGGTCCGGGATCATCGGGAATAATTTTCAGTTTCTGTTTACGACCTACTGGTGGATCGCGATCTGCCCGATTTTTTTACTGACGTTGACGGTATTGGCTTTCAAGATGATGCTTGAGGGTTATCAGGCTGGGCAGAGAAGAGCAGAGAAAGTGTTAAAGAAACACGGATCTGAGCAAACAGAAACACTGAAGGAAGAAGAACGGTTTAAGCGAGTCAGAAAAACGGTTTAGTGTCTCCGATGAAATTTGTCATGCCAATGCCCCTCCTTACATACTCATAAAAAAGGAAAGGGGCTGCTTCCATGATACTATCATTATTTTTCTACCTGATGAAAAAATACAGGCAGAAGCCGGTTCAAGTCCTGACGTTGGAAAGCTTTCTTCAAGCCTCTACCCTGAAAGCGGAAGTTGTGAAAAGGGCCCCTGATCAAGACTTGAACGACTATTTTGATGATTGGCACCGATGGTTATGAAGGCAAAGGGGAAGGGATTAACAATAATCTCCTAAACAAGCAACTCCACCTTTCTGGTATATTTATAGTACAATGAAGGGAAGAAATCCAGTAAGGATAGGGGAGATGGGTCGATGAAAAAGATGAAGAGCATCCTGTTCATGCTGCTCGGGTTCATTGCATTAGTGTTCGGAATCGCCGGCACGGTGCTGCCTGTTCTGCCCGGAGGCCCGTTTTACCTGTTGTCGGCATACTGCTTCGCCAAGAGTTCGAAGCGGATGGAAGCCTGGTTCCAGAACACCACCATTTATAAAAAGTACGTGGTCACTTTCCTCGAAAAGAAGGGAATGACTGTTAAGGAAAAAATCAGAATCAACCTGACAGCAGATTTCTTTATCCTGCTTTCCGTCCTGTACGTAGACATTCTTCTTGTCCGCATCATCCTGATCGGACTCGCTTTGTATAAGCACTATTATTTTATCAAGAAAATCCCGACGATCCGTCCCCAGTCGTATCAGGTGGAGGAGAGCCAGTAACCCCACGGGGTGGCTTTAGCTGAAATGAAGAGATACCAATTGAAACGAGATTTTAAAGGCGTGAAAAAAGGGACCCGATTCTATTTGGTTGTCGAATCAGAATATATCGGGATCAAGGAATATGTGGTGAGAACACAGGATTTCTCCAGAAGGATGATTATTTCTGAGAAGGAAATGGAGAACTATTTTGTGCGTGTGACTTAGAGGACCCGTCAGTGAGGCGGGTCCTTTTTATTAGATCATTCGACACTCCGGCATGATGATGGTGTAAAGTCGCATGATTAATCTAAGACACACACAATTCTTTCCTATCTCACACGATTGTCCTTGAAACCCGCATGATTCTCCCACTTCAGCCTTTTTTGATGAGCCAAAAAAGCCCATGGACACGTTGGAAATTTGATATTATAAGAAAAAGGGGGAATGCAAGATGAAACAAGAACTGATCGATCGTTTAACAAGATACGTGAAGGTATATACAGAGTCGAGGGACGGAGTGGATGAAACGCCTTCGACACCTGGTCAGCTCATCTTAGCCAATATGCTTGTAGAAGAATTGAAACAAATCGGAATGACTGACGTTTCGATCGACAAGCACGGCTATGTAATGGCGACATTGCCGTCCAATACGGATAAACAAGTTCCTGCCATTGGGTTTCTTGGCCATGTGGATACTTCTGAGGATTTTACGGGGGAAAATGTGAATCCCCAGCTTGTGGAAGAGTATGATGGGAACGATATCGTGTTACATAAGGAACAGGGAATTGTGCTGTCGGTGAAGGATTTTCCTCAGCTCTCCGGTTATAAGGGGCATACCCTCATGACAACCGATGGAACGACCCTTCTCGGTGCGGATAATAAAGCAGGGATTGCCGAGATCATGACGGCCATGGCTTATTTGATCGATCATCCTGAAGTGAAGCACGGGGATATCCGGGTAGGCTTCACACCGGATGAAGAAATAGGAAAGGGAGCCCATAAGTTCGACGTAGAGCGTTTCAATGCCAAGTTCGCTTACACAGTGGATGGTGGACCATTGGGTGAATTAGAGTATGAAAGCTTTAATGCCGCAGCAGCAACCATCAAGATTTACGGTCGAAATGTACACCCAGGTACGGCAAAAAACAAAATGGTCAACGCTGCAAAGATCGCCATGGAGTTGAATCGCAGACTTCCCGCAGAAGAAGCGCCTGAGTTTACCGATGGGTATGATGGATTCTACCATCTTTCCTCGATCCAGGGAGACGTGGAACAAACCACCATGCATTATTTGATCAGGGATTTCGACGGGGAAAGCTTCAATGAACGAAAGAACATGCTGGAAGGGATCGTCAGCGACCTGCAGGACATTCACGGTCAACAAAACGTTCAGCTTGAAATCAAAGATCAATACTTCAATATGCGGGAAAAAATCGAGCCTGTCTTCGAAATCGTGGAGCTCGCCAAGCATGCCATGGAGAATCTGGACATCACGCCGGATATTAAACCGATCCGCGGAGGAACGGATGGATCCACCCTTTCCTTTATGGGTCTGCCGACGCCAAATCTCTTTACCGGCGGCGAAAACTACCACAGCCGATATGAGTTTGCTTCTGTCGATAACATGGAAAAAGCGACCAGGGTGATCATTGAGATTGTCCGGTTATGGGAAGAAAAAGCGGAATAAATGAGCTATGGGAACCTTTAAAGACTCGTCGATGATGGACGAGTCTTTTTTTATGGCAAATAAAGATTTATTTGCAATCCGGCACTATTATAATGGAGTCTCGCATGATGAATATCCCTATTCCCCTATATCAGTCACTGGAGGAGAGAGGCTTGGTTGGCCGAATTGAAAAATGCATGGAGAGGCTTGCTGAATCCGAGGTACTCCGATATAAATCTATTCCTTCACGGACCATTTCGATCAACCATATGAAGCGTCCCACCTGGGAACGAAATCATCGAGACAGAAGCAGGGTGCCAATGGACCTGTCTCAACGGCATTGCCCGAGCAAAGAAAAGATTGTATGATCTGGAATGGTTTGTCATAATGATACCGAGACAAGCGGGATTTATTTGGATTATTTTGTAAAAACAAAACCTTTAGCAAACGAGAACCGTCTTATTATTAGAGATACATAAAGCAGGTGAATGGTGAAAATGGAGCAGCGGACGAAATCCGAGAAAGATCGACTACTTGAGGAAGCCATGACGGCATACGGAAATGATGTCTATTATGTTGTCTATTCTTATGTGAAAGAGCATAGCCTGGCAGAGGACCTGACCCAGGAGATCTTCATTAAATTTTACAAAAAGGTGGATACCTTCAGGGAAGATTCTTCCCTGAAAACCTGGATCATCAGCGTGGCTGTCAATCACTGCAAGGATTATTTAAGGCGGTGGGATACGAGAATGATCAGCATCTCCAATAAAATCAATGAGATGGTCAAGGGGAAAATGGGGGCACCTGAACAAACCGTCATCGAGAATGAACGGAATTCAGAGCTGATTGAAAGCGTCTTGTCCCTTCCCGTCAAATATCGAGAAGTCATCTTTTTGTATTACTTTGAAGAAATGAAGTTATCCGAAATCGGTGCGAGCCTCGACATCAACACCAATACGGTGAAGACCCGCCTGGCGAGAGGAAAGGCATTGCTTGAGTCCGCCATCAAACGTAGCGAGGTGTATAAAAATGGATGAACTTAAATCTTTACGTGGATTGATGAAAGAAGAAACATTTAAAGGACGGGGATTTACGGATCAAATGAGGGAGAATATCCGGAGTGAAGTCCATTCTAAGAAGCCTGGGCCGTTTTCCGTTCATAAAAAACCGATCTTTGCCCCTATCCTGTCTGTGCTATTTTTTGCCGCCTGTCTTTCTGTCTTTGTTTACTTCGGTGGGACACAGCTGGGCATCTTCGGAAACAATGCGAGTGCCCCGTTACATGAAGTAAGCGATCGTCCGGAATTCCTGGGGAAGGAGTTCAAATTCATCACCAAGGTACCTTTCGAAGTGAAAAATGTCAGCACCAAAACGGCTGAAGGCCCATACGGTAACATGCAAATGATCACCTTATTAGGTCCAGAGAAACAGACGATCACGATGTCCTTTCATCTTCTAGAGCCGGGGACTGATCTGAACTTATTACAGGAACCCGTGAAAGTCGGTACTTCTACAGGAAGCTATACTGAATCAGAGGGTCCGTTAAAGTCAAACTTGCTGACATGGATCGAGGGCGAGTCCTTGTACGAACTGAAATACATGCCCGCCCGGTCCGGCATCAGCCTAACGAAAGACGACATGATCAAAATGGCGGAGTCCTTCCGTTAATGAAAAAGGATGATGGGTTCCTGCTCCATCATCCTTTCTCTGTTAATAGGTCCCGTATATTACATTCACGATTTTTCCGCTTTTGTCATACGTGACCTTCTTCCACTGACTCCCGCCATTTGCGCTTTTATATAAGACGATTGTATAACTGCCCGAAGTACTCCGGGAGGCTTCTATCCAGGTGACGCCACCCTGGCCTCCGCCGTCTTCGATGACTCTCGTTCCGTCATTTATTTCTGCCATTGTTTACACCCCCTTGAAAAGCTCAGCACTTTTTGTTAGAGAATACCATTAATCTATGCCTATCATACTACAATACTTCTGATTGTATTTTCCTGTTATATTTGGATCAGACGGTGAAATCAGCGGTATAATTCGGGATAGCTATGGAAATCCAGACGAGGTATAAATATTTTAATAAAAGTGCGGCTAAGTGTGGGGAATAAAGAATATTCGACAAGTAAACATCAATATCAAATATCTCCTTATACGGCACGAAAAATCTTAATCTCGCATGAAAGTGATTGAATTCCGCCTGAAGAAGAGGGATTGTATAAAGGGTGATTATTTGAAATAATTGGTAGTGTGTAAGAGGTTTTGAGAAAAAACGTAATGGGAAACCGACACCGTAGAAAATAAAAAGGAGTGAATACTTTGGGCACCGATAAATCTTCTGAACCGGGCAAATAGAGTGCGAAATATGGAAGTATGGTTATTGCCATCAGTTGTTTGTTAACGTGCATTACAAGCTGGGGAGAGAATTGGATTCTTACGGTTGTTTTAGGGGGAGGCGTAGTGGTGTGTGGAACGATGGGTATTTTTGACCTTAAACAACATTTGAAGGAATGAATATCACTGAACCTATAGAAAAGGAAGATGTAAATATGGTGAAAAATAAAAAGTCTCTCATTGCTTCAGGTGTGCTGTTGATTATTTGCATGTCCCTCTATTTCCCGTTTCCAAATAATCAATTGCTTTACACGCGTACCACGTTCATGTCCTTTCCCATCTCAGATTACGATGGATACAATGTGCTCGCTATTATAGGATCTTTTTTATTCATCTTCGCCATTGTTTTACTTGTGAAGGGAATATCAAAATACCATGTAAGGACAGTGATCATCGTTTTGTTTGCTTATACACTATTCCCTTTGGGGATGGTTTGGATGTATCAGGAAACGTTAGCAACTGGAATTGCCGCCATATCTTATGATGGAAAGGGGACGTGTGACTTCGAACAGGTAAAGAACGAATTGTTTAAAGGAGAATGCAATCTCCTGATGACCAATCATAGCGGTCATCCCGTAACATTCGAGGTTGAATTCCTGGATACGTTCTTTCCGCTATCCGACACACGATTAACCTCACTCATGAATGAGAATGGTCCTGTGGAGATTACAATCGAAGCCAATCGTGAAAAAATGGTCAATCTGGAGGAAGTACTCGATTTATCCAATGTTCCCAATCATGTAGATGGAGCAAGCACGATGGATGTTCATTTTAAAATCTTGAATGGGGACAAAGAACGGGTTATGTAGTGGGGATTGAACACGTTTTGTACATAAGTATGCTTATAAAGATCACCAAATATACCGTCGTAAGGAGAATGACCCCTTGGAAGCTTCCCTCTTAGAATGGTTCAACACACTAGGCGTCTATGCCATCATAGTAAGCATTCTACTAAACATCATCATCAGTGTGCTTGGTGTCCTGCCAAGTGTCGCCATCACCGCTGTCAATATTGCGTTCTTCGGCTTTCAAGAAGGATTGGCCGTATCGATTGCAGGAGAAGCGCTCGGTGCCATCGTCAGCTTTTATTTATATCGCAGAGGCATGAATAAGTTTCTGCGCCATAAAGAAATCAACAGCAGATTATTGAAGCGAATGCAGCAATCGAGAGGGGGAGAAGCTTTTTTCCTCATCATCGCCCTTAGGATCTTTCCATTCATTCCATCAGGGCTCGTGACGTTGGCAGCCGCCGTCAGTAAAGTAGGGATCATCCAATATTCTGTTGCGAGTACATTAGGGAAGATGCCTGCACTTGTCATTGAAGCATATTCGATACAGCAGGTTCTCGTGTGGAATTGGAAAGGAAAAATCATCTTAAGTGGGTTTTTGCTTTTTCTTATTTGGCTTATTTTGACCGATAGGAAATCAGCAAAGAAGTGAGGCATGGGGACAGTCAACAAACGAAGAACCCTTAACGTCTTCTGTTACCTGATGGGTATAGGAGGGTCCATTTTTATCGTCAGAAATGCTGAAGGACACCTATTTAGTCCATACGCATAGAAAGGTGGCATGAGCATGTTAAAGAAAAGAATTCAACTTCCCCTGATCTATTTCGTGATATCTATCATATATCAGTGGCTCAAGAATGGGGAAATCAGATGTATGGAAAATAGTTCTATAGGTTTCTTCATGTTCATATTTGTATTACTATTTCATTGGGCGGAAAAGCCATTTAAGTGGAGTAGAAAGCAGCATTAAGTGGAAAGCAATTCTGATGAAGACAAAGGGGTTTTGGCGGGGCCGGTTGAGTAGTAGACGATGTCGATATAGCCGCATTACCGTTCCACCCGGTTTTCAAGATTGAAGACCCGCTTATCTATGTCAGTCAGTCTTGTATTTGTATAATGAAATTCAGATTCTATGCTCTGCCTCGTCACCTTTAACATCGCAATGATGTCTTCGGTTTGTGAGGCTTCAATCCGGTTGACGGTTTCCTTTATTTCCTTCACATCATCTTGAGTTGTCTTCAAATCAGAACTAATCTTGCGAACATCTGCCTGAGTTTCTTTCAAATCAGAACTCATGCTACGGACATCAGCTTGAGTCGTTTGCAGCTCACTCCGAAACTCTTTCATTTCACTTTTTAAATCCAATAATATTTCAAGTATTTGCTTTTCCATTTTTCTCACCTCCTTCATTTCATTATAAAATATAGACATCGGACAATCTACCTTAAACCTTTTCCTTTTTTGAAAGAGGAATAGGGACGGTGTGAACCGCCCATTGGCATCCTTAATCCCGCATGGCTCCCGCTTCCCGGGAAGTCATCGCACCCTGTCCTGCCGCTACATCTTTTTGAATTTGTTTTTTTACCTGCTGTGGGTCCGTCCCGGATGTCGTGGATGTCATCTTCGTTTGATCAGGTTTCTTCATCTACATTCACCTCCTTACGTTGGTAGTATGAGCGGTACGACCAGACGATATGAAAAATTTTCCCTTGTCCAGAAAAAGGAAGGGAGCTATAATAGAAAGGAATCTTACAAAATAAAGGAGGGAATATCATGCATACGTTCACTTTAGACATCAAAAAATACCGTGTATTAATGATGTCTATTATTGGAATTTCAGCCGTCCTCGGGACACGTCTGTCCTTTTTTAGCTGATTTTCCATAATGTGAACGAGTGTATGATTTCCTAGTATAGCGAGAGCCACGGGGAATGATTCCCTGTGGCTTTTTTTTGATTTTATGTAGCGATGGCGGCTAGGGAGTGACCGATTATTCAGCTGCTGAATCTAAGCAGATTATCAGCAGCTGAAACCCAAGCCGTTCGAGCTCATTTATTTTTTTGTTATGAGAGGACGAAATGAAATGATGAAAATACTGAAAACCAAAAATAATATCTATTTATTATACTTTTATCTCTTTTTTGCCCAACTGTTTTTCGACCGGGCATTATGGGTCATCTATCTTGGCGACAAGGGGATGACCTTAGGCGAAATCGGTGTACTGGAGGCCCTGCTTCATTTGGCCATCGTGTTATTCGAAGTGCCGACGGGGATGATCGCTGATTTGTATGGACGGAAGGTCAGTCTCGTGATTGGAAACCTGTTCAGTCTTCTGTATGGATTGTTTATGCTGCTCAGCGGCTCATTTTCCATGTTCACCTTGGCGTTTCTGTCCATGGGGCTCATGGTGACCCTTCATTCAGGGGCCGAGCAGGCATTTGCCTATGACACGCTGAAAAATGACAAACGGGAGAAGGATTATACCCGGGTGATCGGGAGCATGACGGCAATTTCCCTGTTATCCTTGAGCCTGGCGAAATTCCTCGGTGGTTTCATGGCCGAAGTCAGCTGGGAGTGGGTGTATGGGTCCACGATTTTCACCCATGTCCTGGCCGTGATTCCCCTTCTGTTCATGAAAGAACCGGAAAGGGAGAAGACCGAGGACATCGGCGGCCGCTGGTATCATCAGTGGGTCCATCAATTCCGGCTGGGGGTCAATGTGTGGAGGAATAACGGGGTCATTCATGCACCGGTTGTCCTCTTCATTCTTGCGAGTGCGGTCATGGTGATCATGGTATTCTACGGACAGGAATACTTCGTGGAGCTGGGCTATTCATCCATCGTCGTTGGAGCGGTGTTCACCGTTGAAGGTCTCCTTGGCGTCGTGATGGCAAAGCTCGCGTACAAGGTCGAGGAACGATTCAAATTCTTTAACATCCTTTATTACGGCTTAGGTCTTTTTCTTGTCTTTTTCATCCTGTTCATCTTTGCGACGGACTGGGCGATCCTGCTGTCGTTTTTGATTCTTGCACAACTCTTGAGCCTGTTCGAACCGATCTTCAGCTCGTTCGTGCAAAGCTTCCTGAAGAGCAATGTCAGATCCACATTCCTTTCCCTGATTGGGTTGATGGAGAGCTTCGTCATCATGATCAGTTTCCCGGTCTTCGGCTATGCCATTGAACAGACGGGGTTTACAGACGGATTTGCCTGGCTGCTGGTGATTTTCTTTGTACTGGCAGGCGGGTATCTGGTTGGACAAAGGATGATGATGAACAAGCGGTAAAGAAGGGGCTTCTCACTTTTGGTGGGAAGCTTTTTTGTTGAAAATAAATTTATCACGAGTAACTTACTCTTTTCTTATCATTCAATTGTTCACAAAATGTTCACTTATGCAGCCCACCCCTGACTCGCTATAATGACACAGTGTTCAAAAGAAGGGATGATAAAAATGCCAACAACAAAGAAGGAGAATCTATATTTTGGAATGATGATGTGCGCCGGAATGGTGGTGGTAATGACATTATATAACCTGCTTATCAATGGATTGATAGGGACCGTGAGCCTGGAAGGAATATTGGCTCAGCTTATCTCGGGGTTTGTGGTTGCGTTCCTCCTCGAGGTATTCATTGTCGGTCCGGTTGCGCATAAAATGGTGTTTTCTTTGCCATTCGACAAATCCAACGGTTTGTATGTGATTCTCTTTACCTCCCTGTTCATGGTGGTCGGGATGGTCAGCCTCATGTCTCTGTTTGGTTTGGGGACGGCCTATTTTTTTAACGGAATTGGAAACGAACCCATTCTGGAAAGCTATTTATCGATCGCTTCTAAAAATTTCATTTTTGCTCTCCCATTACAGCTCGTCATCATGGGACCCCTCATTCGATTTGTATTTGGCAGATTGGTGAAGAGGCAGGAAATAAGAGCTTGATTACTGAAACAAAAAGGGTAGCCATTGCTGCCTTTTTCTATCTCCACTTTTACCAATCTAACGAACGAGCTTCACAATCAATCACATTCATTAAATTTTAACCGTATACCTAGGTTCTTGAATGATTCCCTCTATAATCCCGGCTGGATGCCTAAGGGTAGTATCCAACAGATAAGGTTGGTTCGACGGGGTTGATTCAAGTTTGTCCAGCAAGAACAAAGAGCGTTCGACTGAATCATCATCTCCCCTTTTCCCTATGCGTTCTATCAGTGTTTCTTTATTTGCTCTTAGTACGATATATTTCAGGGTTACCTGTAAATCGGCAATATGATGACAAAACCAGTCCAGTTCTTCTTCTACCACGAAGTCAATGACGACATTGAAGTCATTTTGAATAAAGTTCCTGGTTAATGATAGGATACTCTCCCACGTTAAACGCAAACGCTCCTCCCAAGACGCTTCTGATGCGAAATCAAACATGTCGAGGATAGAGTCACCCTCAAGAAGCACACATTTCTTAACCTGTTGAGAAAGTAATTTGGAAGTGGTTGATTTTCCAACCCGACTGGACCTGAAAGAAGATAAATGCTTTTGGTTTCTGCTGTCACGTTTGAACATCCTTCCTATTCCATTTCATTCATTACAATCAGCATATCACCCTTCTCACTTCAGTAGAAGTCTGTTTATCCTCATGAAGCAGCCAGGAGCTTTTATCAAACAGGAATGAAAACTTGGGAATATTCTAAACTTTTCAATCATTAAAAAGGGAAAATATGTTAAAGTGAATATAGAAAGGGAGGGGTACTCATGTCATATGAAAAAGTGGAAAAAACGTTCCGTATGGTAGGGTTGAAAGGGGAAGGAACCTTTGCCGACTTCGGTACGGAGGTGCCGAAATTGGCCGGGCAGCTTCTGGAAAAGTTACATGAAGTAAACGCGGTGACGGGTCCAGAAATCGCTCTTTATGAACCCAAGAGGGATGAGAATCATTTGAAAGGGATTTATTATGTCGGGATCACAGTGGAAGAACCCCTCACCGACCTTCCTGAAGAGATGACGTATCTCGAACTGAAGGAAGATTATGCGACAACAAAAGGAGATGTCCATCACGTAGGCGATCTACACAGCCATTTAGTGAAGTGGATAGATGAAAAAGGATATCAGCGAAAAGCGGATGCGTATATCGTTGAGACGTATCGCCCAACAGAAGATGATGGGGAAGAAGTAGTGGTGTACTTGCCGCTTCAACCATAAAAAAAGGAGAAACCAACATGGGGACAGATCTTGTACATATATTAGAACTGATCAAACTGGGAGAAAAGCTTAAATCCGAAATGAGACACAGCTGGCTCTCGAACGGCAGACAGGAAAGCGTCGCCGAGCATACATGGAGGGTTTCCCTGATGGCCATGTTAATAGAACCATATTTAACAGGGAAAGTGGATACGGCGAAATTATTAAAGATGATCATCATCCACGATCTCGTCGAAGCAGAAGCCGGTGACATTCCGGCGTTTGATACGATGGATGACTCAGAAACAAAAAAGCAAAAGTTACTCAGTGAGAGGAAGTCCATTGAGAGGATTAGAGATATGCTGGGAAATGCCTTAGGCGAAGAATTTTACGAACTTTGGCATGAATTTGAAGAGAAAGAAACATATGAAGCCAAGGTCGCCAATGCATTGGATAAATTGGAAGCCCAGATCCAGCATAATGAAGCGGATATTTCTACGTGGCTTGAAGTTGAACACAGAATGAGTTTTATGATGGATAAGCATGTCGGGTTTGATCATACACTTCAGATGTTAAAAAATCTCATTGAAGATGAGGCAGATTTGAAGTTGAGGGAAGCTGGGATTGATACGGAGAAATTGAAAGCTTTGAAGGCGAATGTGTGAGTCAGCCAAAAAAATGAATGTGCAAATTGTCTTATTTTAAAATAATTGGATGGTTAAACAAGACGGTCAGTGGATATGCATACTTCTATGGGCATATAGATATGAACAGGAACTGACAGGGAGGCATTCAATGATGTCATTTAACATAGTTTCGCTGTTACTGATCGGAACGGTTGCGGCATGTGCTTTACAGGCTTTGCAAAAATACGAAAAAATCGGTTCTTTTTTTAATGTGAAGCTCTTTTTCGCTCTTACCCTTCTGTCTGCAGCATGCTGGATCATTGGTTTGGCCATAGGGGGATGGGGTGGCATGAGCCTCACCTCTGTAGGACTGAATGGTCTGGTGGTGGCTGTTTCAGGGCTGGTTAGTTCATTTCTTTTGAATATGGTGTTGGGGAAATAAAAAAAAGAACCGTTTGCTCCACTGAGTGACGAATGATTTTTGCTTCAACATATGTAGGTATGAGAAGGGGAGGGGTTTAGTTGAAAAAAATCCTGAGTGTTGGTTCATTCATTTTCTTTCTAATTGGTCTTGGATTATATAGTTTCTCTCTTTTAGGAAAGGACACATTCTTACTACCATCTGTCATCATCGCAGCCATTGGTTTTGTGGCAGCCTTGTTTGGTGAAAAAGTAATCTATAGAAAGCTCGGCTTGTTTGGAAATGGCCTCATATTGGTGGTTGGGCTGCTGATTCCCTTTATTGTGACGACGTTTTTTTGGAATAAACCTTGAGTGAACCACGGGGACAGGTACCTTGGTCCACTCCTGGGAGATGAGTGGGGACGGACCTTTTCTTATATAAGAAAGCAATGTCCTGATCCTTTCAATAAAAAGAGCTTATCCAAAAGGGTAAGCTTTTTCTGTAGATTCATCTTGAGTATTTTTCTTAATTTTGAAATAATTGGTATAAAGTGTTGCGGTAGCCAGCAAAGTTCCGGTACTGAGGGTGAGAAGGTTGAGGGAAATGATCAAAGACACAGAATTTTTTAGTGTGTACAGCTTATGCGACGGAGTCTATGCCGTTATCGCGAAGCCGGGCCGGGGCGCCTGGAGTAATGCGGGGATCGTAGACATGGGCGATGAGTTGCTGATTTACGATTCATTGGCCACTCCTTCCGCCGGGTATGAGTTACGGAGGGTGGCTGAAGAAATCACTGGGAAAAAAGTAAAGCTCCTGATCAACAGTCATTACCACGGAGATCACGTGTTCGGAAATCAAGCATTTGCGGATACAACGATTATCTCCACATCCCTCACAAGGGAATGGTGTGAAGATAAAAATAAAATCGTGGATGTGAAGAAAGAAATAGAAGAAACGGAAGAATATTTGAAGAAGCTGAAAGGTCAGATCGAAATCACTTCAAATAAAGTCATGAAGGCGAGTCTCACTAATCAATACAATGAAATGTCCGCCATCCTGCGAGACGTACCGACTATGAGGCTCGTGCTCCCGACCGTTCTTTTTGAAGATAAATTGGTGATACAAGGTGCCGATCGAACGGTAGAGCTGCACTGCTTGGGAGGAGGCCATACCCCTAGCGACACCTTTCTGTACTTACCACAGGAGAAGATCGGGTTTATGGGTGACCTGGTCACGGTCGATTTGCATGTACCGATTGATGACCCTGAAGCATTTAGTTCCATTTTAAAAGAGGTGAAACAACTGGGGATGGAGGCTGTCGTGCCTGGTCATGGGGATCCAGGGGGAAATGAATTGGTAAGTACAATGCAAAAGTATGTAGACTTCTTGATTCGAAAATCAAAAGAAGCCGTGACGAATCATGTGTCCCTTGAAGACTTTGTTTCAAATTTGGAAGTACCAGATGAGTATGCGGAATGGAAAGGTGTTTCTGGAATGAAGGGGAATCTTTCAAAAGTGTACGGATACTACAACGGAAAAAGTGGGTGAATTTGATGGATTTAGGCACTCCTATGGCCATAGGAAATACGGCAAACGTATATGTGGTTGAAAACAAGGTCTTCAAAGTGTTTCATGATTCCTTATCGGATACAGAATCCGCTCATGAGGCTTATAAGCAAAAGTATGCTTTTTCGTGTGGCCTTTCTGTACCGGAAATAGTGGATGTAACCAGAATAGATGGCAAACAGGTCATCATCATGGAACATATAAAAGGGCGGACGGTAGGAGACATTCTAACGGAGAACATGGATAAAGCGGAATATTATATGAACATTTCCGTCGATATACAAATGAACATACATAAGATCAAAGCGGATACCATCGAACCCATGTCTGAGAAATTAAACCGTCAAATAGCATCTGCCCCCCACTTGGATGTAGAACGTAAGTCTGCCTTAATCAAAAAACTAGATTCAATGACCTTCGAGGAAAGGCTCTGTCATGGGGATTTTCATTTATTCAACTTGATCATGTCGGATCATGAAGTCGCCATTATCGACTGGGTCGATTCCAGCAGAGGGGACATCCGGGCGGACGTTTATCGGACATATCTTTTATATTCCCAGGTTTCACCCGAATTGGCAGAGATGTATATGCGTCTCTATTGTGAAAAGAGCGGATTGCCAAGAGCGGAAATCGATCAATGGGCCCCCATGATAGCCGCAGCAAGATTGTCTGAAGGTGTGTCTTCGGAGGATCCCAAGCGTCTGTTGGATATTGTCCAACAGCTTTGATGGTGAAAAGAATCATGACCGTAAAAGGAGATGAATGGAGTGAAAGAGGATCAATTATTCAACCAGATGAATATGTGGAGGGGCTGGACGGTTGACTACCTTGGTACGATCCCAGAGGAAATGGCCGATCACATTCCATCTGGATACAACAACAATATCCGGTGGAATGCAGGTCATATTTTAGTGGGGTGGGATCATACGATGTTTCCGGCTATTAATCAAAAGAGGCGATTGCCGGATTCGTATCACAGGATGTTTCCGAGAGAAAGTAAGCCGCTGGACTGGACGGAAAAGCCTCCCTCAATGGATAAGCTGATTAAAGAGTTGGCTGAACAGGCCCTTTTTATTGAAGAAGCATGCAGGGGCCGGCTTGACGAACCGCTGAAGGAATCCTTTTTGGGGATGAAAACAGTCGGGGACATGGTTATTTTTCATATGAACCATGAAAGCCTTCATATGGGAATCATCAAAAGCATGAAGCAGGCTCTCTCAGTGAAAGGGGTGACAGGATGAAGTACATCATACGCAAAATGGAAAACGGGGATATCGACCAGGTGCAGGACGTGGCAAGAACAAGCTGGAATACTACATACGAAGACATCATTCCCCACAAGATCCAGGAACGTTTCCTGGACTCTGCATACAGCGATGACATGATGCGAAAGCGTCTGGACGTTTCTTCCCTGTATGTTGCTGAAATAGACGGAAAGATTGTCGGATTCGCTAATTTCTCTCCTGTAAAAGAAAAGGGGGAGGTGGAATTAGGGGCCATTTACTTGTATCAGGAATATCAGGGCAATGGGATTGGAACAGCCCTGCTTCAAGAAGGCATAAAGGACTTACATGGTGCCAGGTCAGTGTATATCAGTGTAGAAAAAGAAAATAAGACAGGAACACATTTTTACCGGGCCAAAGGATTTGACATCGTCTCAGAGTTTGATGACGATCTTGAAGGTCATATAACGAGGATGTATAGAATGGTTTTGACTGTATAAGGGTGCGTTTCGGGAAGTAATGGTTCATTAATTTAGCACAATCATATTTGGAGGGGATTTTACATGAAAGAAACATTATTAAGAATCGGAACAACGTATATTCCAGTTACAAATGTGGAGCGTTCAACCGAGTGGTACGTAACGAAATTGGATGCAGAAGTAAGCTACAAAGATGAAGATAAAGCGATTTTGAATCTTGCAAACCAAAGTATGTTCCTTGTTAAATCAAAGGAAAATCAAACGGCTAATTTCATAGATGTTCATGGTGAGGAACGTTTTTCCTTAACATTTGAAGTGAACGGGTTGGATGCTTTACAAACCCTCCATGGGGACTTTATCAGTAGTGGGATTGTAGTCGGGGAAATCGAAAACAGGGGTCACTCCGGAAGGAATTTTGTTTTCTACGATCCAGACGGGAATAAATTCGATGTGTGGAGTGAGCTCAGTCCGGTTTTCAGGGAGAAATATGTGATTCCCCAATAATCCTTAACATTGAGGGAAAGTTGAGTAGGTAGGAGATTGTTATGACTTTTACATTTGAAATGATGAATCAGGAACAAGCCGAAGACATTGCCTATAATTGGCACTATGATGGAGAATATTCTTTTTATGATATGGAAGCCGATGAAGATGATTTAGCTGAATTTTTAGACTCAGGCACTAGAGGTGACTCTGTGTTTGCCGTTCTGAAAGAGGATGAACTTATTGGGTTTTTCAGTATTAATAAAGTGGGTCCGGACATATGTGATATAGGATTAGGGTTGAGACCGGATTTGACTGGTAAAGGAATGGGGTTGGAGTTTTTGAATTCTGGTATTGATTTCGTCCAGTCAAGATTCAATCCCGTAAAGATTACGTTATCAGTAGCAACTTTTAATCAAAGGGCCATAAAAACGTACAGAAGAATAGGGTTTAAGGATATTGAAACTTTTATGCAAGATACGAATGGAAGCACTTTTGAATTTTTGAAAATGGGGTTCGAGTGCTGAGTTGGTCTTGTATCTATATCATTGGCACTCCATCTTCAGGCGCTTTTCCCGGGAGAAACAATTAAAGTAGGTTATCGTTTGAAAAATAAACATATGAAAAAGAAAAGGTGACTCCTACATCCTACTTCAAGTGGACAAGGGATTCACCTTTTTGGGGATTATTGTATAACGTTTTTTTCAATCACAAGTGACAGACTATCAGCTATTTGCTGATAAGTAGCATCATTTGGATGGAAGTTGTCACTTGAAAGATCGCGTTTGGCATCCGTAATCAAATTGAAGGTATCCACCACTTGAACGTCGTATTTCAAGCCTAATGTGCGGGCGGATTCATTCCATTTTTGGATGACAGAATCAAAGGAATCCCCGTCCGGTAATTCCTTAAAGGGATTATATAGTCCCATATAGAGGATGACGGCATCCTTATTTATGTCACGAATGGTTTTAAACGTTTTTTCCAGGTTAGGAATTTCGGTTTCCAGAATGTCAAGGGCGGCAGCTTCTGAATAATTGTTTAAAATCTCACCGGAATTAAAGAGGTTATTTCCACCGATCGTGATGGAAATGATTTTGGCGTCCTTAAGAGATCGCTTGACCTCCTTTTGTTCTAACTGGGCCAGTAAATCTTCAATCCTGGCACCCCGTATACCTAAGTTTTGGTACCGCTCCACCGTATTGGTTTCTTTAAGTGAATCTCCAACCAGCGGGACAAAGCCTTCTCCTTTTGAAGATCCCACCCCTCTTGTCAATGAGTCGCCAAGTGCAATATACGTTTCTCCAGGAGTAGCGGGAGCTTCTTCTGATTCTGCTGCTATCTTCTCTTGGGGAGGGTTGGCGATATCCGAATAGGCTCTTGCAAATCCATAACCAAATAGGACGGTCAGCGCAAGGGAAAGGGTGATAAATAGTTGCCACATCCATTTTTTCATCTCTAAAATCTCTCCTTCTATTATGATTGTACCAACTTTTACTCATGCTGAGTATTGAAAAGAGCAATTGAGAAAAAAGTTCGTTAGAATAGATGTAGGGTGATGATATGAGCATAAAGCCAACTGTTCAATTGAAAAACGTAACGAAAGTAATAGGGAAAAAGACGATTATTGATAATATATCATTTGACATCTATCCAGGAGAAGTATTTGGATTCCTTGGGCCCAATGGTGCCGGGAAAACGACTACGATCCGGATGATCGTCGGTCTGATCAAGCCAACATCGGGAGTCATCAAAATCTGTGACTTTGATGTGAGAAAGCAATTTGTACAGGCGATGCAGCGCCTCGGTTCGATCGTAGAAAATCCAGAATTATATAAGTATTTGAGCGGTCGGGAAAATCTGCAGCTATTTGCACGGATGCTGCCTGATGTGGACAGTGAACGAATACAGGAGGTCATTGATCTGGTTGATCTGACTGCACGAATTGATGACCAGGTACAGACCTATTCACTTGGGATGCGTCAGAGGCTCGGGATTGCACAAGCATTGTTGGGCCGGCCGGATGTGCTTATCTTGGATGAACCTACGAATGGGTTGGATCCAATGGGCATAAAGGACCTTCGTACATTTATCAGGAAACTGGTCGACGAAACGGGTCTTTCCGTTCTTGTATCCAGTCATATATTAAGTGAAATCGAAATGCTTGCCGATCGAGTGGCGATCATGAGCCGTGGGAGAATCGTGAAGGTAGGCACGGTAAGAGATTTAGTGGATGCATTGTCATCAGGTGTGGACTGGAGAGTCAATGATGCTTTTCGTGCACTTGATCTCTTTAAAGCATCTCCCTATGTCCAATCTGCAGAACTGTACGATGATCATACGATCCATACTCTTATGGATGAAAACAAGACGTCGCTCCTGAATGAATCTTTACTACAGGCGGGAATCGAGGTATGGACAATTGAAAGGAAGGTCCAGACATTGGAGGACTTATTTATTCGTTTGACAGGGGGCGATCATATTGTCTAATCCAAATATGATTGGTCTGATTCATAATGAAGTCATGAAAATTGCTTCCAAAAAACGCTTTGCGGTTGTCATCGCGATCTTAATCATTCTAGTCTCCATGTTTACCTATGCACAATACCGGGAGATACAAGAGAAGATTGAAAAGCAGGGTACGCTGGACTGGAGGGTGGAGCTGCAGCAGGAGATCGTCGATCGGCAAAACCGGCTGGCATCCAGTGGGATCCAGGATGAGGCAAGGCAATTCCTCGAATTGGATTTGAAGCAAAAGCAGTACTACTTGGACAACAATATTAATCCGAACTATCCTGGAGCACCTACCTTCATCCGTATTTTTTTCTCACAGGGACTCACACTGGTCCTGCCTTTACTCATCATTATCATTATGGCTGATGTTGTGAGTGGGGAATACAATGATGGGACCATCAAGACATTATTATCCCGACCGATCAAACGATGGAAGATCCTGATGGCCAAATGGCTGACCGTTTTGCTGTATACATCGATGCTGATAGCAGCTACTGTCGTTGTCTGCTATGGGATTTCAGGGATTGTCCTCGGATATGATGGCTGGACGGCACCTATTCTGACGGGCTTTCAAGCTTCTCCATCGGGTGAATTTTCGACGACCTATATCCATACCCTCCCGATGTGGGAATGCTTACTGATGTCAGCGGGTCTTGCATGGGTCGTTACAGCGACTGTTGCAACCATAAGCCTGATGATTTCAGTACTTGTGAAAAATACAGCAACTGGTATCGGAGCGATGATGGCTGTGTTGATTGCAGGCACCCTCTTATCTTCCATCGGTTCTAGCTGGACGAGCTCAAAGTATTTGGTGAACTTGAATTTTGATCTGATCAATTACTTGGAAGGTCAAGCTCCCCCGATCGAAGGGATGTCACTTCCGTTTTCATTAACCGTACTTGCAGTATGGACTGTCGCTTGCCTTGCCGTTGCGCTTTGGAATTTTACTCAGAAGGATATGTATTAAGTGCATCATGTAGCAAGGTTATTGATGCTTATTCAGATCGTAATAGAAGATTAACCCAAAAAGAAGCCACCCTCCACGAACATAGAGGGTGGCTTCTTTCATTTTATGCTACTTCCGTTTCTTCCTTTTCCCCAGTCCCTTTAGACTTAAAGCTGATGTAGAATAGGACGGCGAGAAGGACGATGATGGAAACGAAAACCATCATATTGGATTCAATCAAGGTGACGAGATTACCGAGTACGATTCCGATCAATCCGAAATCTGCATCTCCGAATGTTGTCCCCTGGAATCCTAAATTCCCTAAAACAGGGAGCAAGAGGGCCGGCAGGAAGCTGATCATGACACCGTTCGCCATTGAACCCATGACAGCACCCCTGCGTCCGCCGGTTGCATTACCAAACACTCCGGCAGCTGCACCTGTGAAGAAGTGAGGGACAAGGCCCGGAACGATTACTTTCAAACCTAGTAAAGGCAAGAAAAGCATGCTGACAAGACCGGCGATGAAGCTGAATAGAAATCCGATGATGACGGCGTTCCCTGCGAATGGGAAGATGGCCGGGCAATCGAGTGCCGGTTTGGCATTCGGGACGATTTTGTCCGCAATCCCTTTGAATGCCGGGACGATTTCACCAAGGAGCATGCGTACCCCGGCTAAAATGATATACACACCAACGGCAAAGGTGATCCCCTGCATAAAGGCGAATACCAGGAAGTTCTGTCCGCCGCTTAATTCTCCTTCAACGAAGGCAGGACCAGCTGCGCCTGCTACGACGAAGAACAGGATGACCATCGTCAGGGATACTGAGACGGATGTGTCACGGAGAAATCCGAGTGACTTTGGCACCTTGATCTCCTCTGTCGATTTCGACCCTTTCCCAACCGCTTTACCGACTGCAGCCGAAACGAGATACCCGATTGATCCGAAGTGACCAACGGCAAAGTCATCCGACCCGGTGACTTTGCGGGTGAAAGGCTGAAGCATAGCAGGTGACAGGACCATGAGTGCTCCAAGGATGATCGAACCGAGAATGATCAATGGTACTCCGGTGAATCCTCCTGTGGTTAAGATGACCGCGATCAAGCAGGCCATGAACATGGTATGATGTCCGGTTAAGAAGATGTATTTAAAAGGACTGAATCGTGCAATGACAATATTGACTACCATACCGAACAGCATGATCATCGCGGTCTCCGTACCGAAGCTTTCCTGTGCAAGGGCCACGATCGCTTCGTTGTTCGGGATCACCCCGTCGACCTCGAACGCATGATTGAACATGCTGCTGAATTGCCCCAGGGACTGGACGAGTACATTCGCACCCGCCCCGAGGATGACGAAGCCCATGACTGTTTTCAATGTCCCGGACACGACATCCCCTGAATTCTTTCGTTGAAAGAGGAGACCGATTAAGGCGAATAGACCGACAAGGATTGCAGGTGTACCGAGTATATCCTTCATAATGATATCAACCATTTGTATCGCTCCTTTCTTGTTCAAAGTGGTCTAGATATTTTGTTCCAACGCTGTGCGGAGTTCGTTCTTATCCATCAGGTTCTTCAACTTCACCACATTTTTGCGGCCGTCTTCCAGGCTTTCGACGATATCCTCAGATCCCAGGAAAAGATCCGCCTGTTCTGTCTTCGCTGTTGTCAGATCCGTGTGGGAAACTTCTGCTTCCTTCCCCATATCCTTGAGTGCTGCTTTCACGTTCATCTCTACGATCATGCTGCTTCCTAATCCATTTCCACATACGACTAATACTTTTTTCATTTTGATTTCCTCCTCAGATTTATACTTCTACGGCTTGGTTGATTAATTCGATGACGGTTTCTTGATCACTTGCTGCGATCAACCGTTCGACGTTGCTTTCATTCGATAATAATTCCGTAAGCTGTGCCAGGGCCTTCAAGTGGGTTTGATTATCAATCGCCGCGAGCACGATGATGAGCTGGGCGCGGTGCTTTTCTTTTTCGGAAAAATAAACGGGTTCCTCAAGTCGCAGGAAGCTCATCCCAAGCTGTTCGACGCCTGTCTCCGGACGGGCATGGGGGATGGCGATGTTCGGTGCAATGACGATGTAAGGACCCAATTCCTTCACGTTTGTGATCATCGCGTCCACGTAGTCCGGACGGATCGATTGTTGATCGACGAGGGGCTCACTCGCGATCCGGATGGCTTCCTCCCAACTTGTGACACGTTCTTTCAGCTGTATCGTCTGTTCTGTCAGTAATTCATTAAGCATAGGCTTTCTGAGCTCCTTTATCGTGGGAGTAGTTTGTTCTAAAAGCTGGACCAGTTCTCTCTTCAGTGCGTCCTCTTCATGGACGGTCGCGTGACGCTTGATCACGTCCATCAGAAGGTCGGTCCGGTTCTTTTCCGTCGGCTTCGAGTCGAAAAGCTCGTTCATCCTCTGCATGACCCGTTCCTTTTCAAGATTCGTCAAGATCGCGGGAACGTGGATGACGGGAATGTCTTTTTCTTTTATATAATTGGTGGAAAAAATAATATCCGCCTCGTACGTGTTCGTTCGATACTCCCTCATGGAAAGAGTCGTGATGACATTGAGCCCGGCAATCAGATTCTCGAGCTGGGTACGGAGCATATTCGATGTCCCGATCCCGTTTTCACAGACGATGAGGGCCTTGAACTTCGTCTCGACCTTCTTCTTCTCTTTCGTCAACCATCCTCCGAAGTGCAGGGTGATATAGGCCACTTCTTCATCGGGTACAGCTTTTCCGACATACAGTTCCAGATGTCTCATCACCCGCTTTGTCAGGTGGAAGATGTCCGGGTACGTCGTTTGAATGCTGTCGGACAGATCATTCGCGATCGAGAGCCCGTATTTCAGCCGGTAAAACGTCGGTTTAATATGAGAGATCAGGTTTTCCTCGAGTCCCTTTTTGTCATCGAACACGACACAGGAGTAAAGCTGGAAATCATGGATCATCCGTTGAACGACTTCCTTCAGCCCTGATAGTTCCTGTTCCGTATAGCGGTTGAAATTATCCTGCTGAACTTTGGATCCAAGCAGGTTCATCGTGATGAAGCAAACCTCATCATCTGGAAATGTGACGTCAAGCTTATTGGTGATATGAAGAGCTGCCCTGTAAGCTTCAGTCTGCTTCAAGACTTCTTTTTCCGCTTCCGGGACTGAAATGTACTTGTGCAATTCGATCCGCTTCATGATCATGAGGATCTGAAGCGACAGGATCTCGACCATTTCATCCGTCAGGGTCAACCCCAATTCCTTTTCGGCTTCATAAAGAACTTCCCTCACCAGACGCCTCTGCTCGGTTTCCTGTGACCACGTGTCTGCTTCCGGCTGAATCATCCTGTGAACCTCATTCCGGACATTCTGCCAATCCTGATGGGAGAAGATGGTCGCAAGGATCGTGGAAAGCATCGTCCGCTTTGCTTCCTCAGGTCCGCTCAACCGGTAGCCTGAACCTTTCTTATAATAAAGGTCCAGACCCGCTTCACGAAATTCCTTCTTAATGTCTTTAATCACCTTTGCGATCGTCCCCCGGCTCATGCTCGTCAAATCCATGAACCGCTGCATCGAAGCATCCTGTTCCTCCAAAAGGATGGAGGCTTTAATCAGAACTTCGCGCTCTTCTTTCGATAACTGATACTGCCAGTCTTCGAAACTCTGATCCTTCGAAACCATCAACTGCGATTTCGATTCAGGGGGTAAGAATAATCCTTTCCCATGCTGACTCTCGATCGGTTCCAACCCTTCCGTCCTCAACCAGCTGTTGATCTGATCGAGGTCGTAATAGATGGTCCTTTGGGACAGGTTCATCCTGGCGACCAGTTCCTTTGTGGGAACCGGGTCGGGTGAATGCTGAATGATGGATAATAAGTGTGCACGTCTTTTATCCAATACCATGAGGGTCCTCCTCTAGTTAATTTTGCATATTTATATTCTTGTTTAGTAGATGATCATCTTATAAATCTATTATATAGGCTATTTGTCGGGAATGAAAGGGGTTTCACTGTGTAGAGTTCGTAAGGGTTATTTTTGCAAAGTTGAACAGTTGGGGAAGGTAGGCATCAGTATGGGGATTTTGGATTGTCAAAGTGATAGAATTTTGAAATAATTGGTAAGATAAAACGGATAGGGGAGGTTAAACCATGACGAATGATTTTTATTGCGATGAAGTATTAAGTGGAAAAACAGAAATACAAAAGGTGCTGGAAACAGACAATGTCCTCGCCTACCATCACACCAGACCCTTCTATCCCGTCCATATCGTGGCGATCCCGAAAAAGCATATTCCATCCCTTCTTACGCTGGAAGAAGGTGATGACGAATTATTGCTTGATCTAATGGGGGTCATCAAAAAGGTGGCGCACATGGTCACCGATGAACATGGGGCGTGTAAGGTCATTACGAATATAGGAGACTATCAAGATTCAAAGCATCTGCATTGGCATATTATTTCTGGCAAGGCACTTCGGTAAAAGATGAAAGGAGAAAGCACATGACTAATGAAGAAACCTGTCCATTCTGCCACCCGGAAAAGGACAAAGACCAAAACATCGTATTTGAAAATGAATCCTGCTATTTCCTGCAGCATAACAAGCACCAGGACGTCCTGGAAGGCTCAGGCGTGATCGTCCCAAAGAATCATCACGCAAACGCATTCGAGTTGACCGAGAAAGAATGGAACGATACATACCAACTATTGCAAAAAGCAAAGACATACCTGGATAAAGAATATTCTCCGGACGGTTATACGCTTGGATGGAATGTCGGAGAGGTGTCCAATCAATTTATTTTCCATTGCCACCTCCACGTCATCCCGAGGTACAATGACGAGCCCCTGGCTGGAAAAGGGGTTCGTTACTGGTTGAAGCAGCCGGAGAATAAAAGGAACAAAAAGAAAACCCACCTCGAATGAAGTGGGTTTCAATTGGAGTCAATCTCAAGATGAACTTCATCATACCATAACATTTCGATTTTACCAAATATAATTGGAATGTGACATGTTCATTCAAGTTCAGTGGATTGGAAATAATTGAAACTTTATATAGTGTCTAACGTATATATTCATATAAAGACAGGAGTGATGAAAATGGAAGTGAAAGTTTCAAGGAATGGCGAGAACTTACGCATACAATGGCAGCTCAGTCAAATCGATATACCTTTTTCTGAAATCAAAGAAGTAACAAATGATGATACATATAGTGGTGAAGAGAAGAAGGCAATCAGAATCGGGTATCCATATGGGCACACAGACAGAGTCGTGATCAAGGCTAAATCGGGGACGTATATCCTATATACAAGCAATGGCGGGACGCGAGAAAAAATCCTCTTGCTCATGGAAGCCAGCTAGATGGGTTTTTGGATGTGGATCGCCATTTTCATGGCCTTGGCAGGCGGCATCCTTGCCGCAAATTCCAATCAGAAACAAACAGAAAGAAAATATACGGTAGCTCTATTTGTTTTTATCTTGGCAGTTATCGTTTTTTTCTTTTGGTGGTTTACCGACAGTAGGTTCTAAAAGGTAGGATTGGGGGTGGCAAAATGCTCTATTTAGAAGGATGGATGCCAATCATATTGCTTTTTCTCAGTACAGCATGTCTGATTGTAGTGATGGCCAGGTATACCGGCAATTACATCGTATTTAGTTTGTCTGCTATGCTGGGTTGTATCAGTCTAGGAATTATTCTTTACAGTATATTCTTGGTCGGGGGCTGGGAAGGGATGGCGATTGGTTTTTATGCCATTGCTGCGTTTCTGGGTCTTTCGATTGGAACGGCAATAAGCCCTTTCATCAAAAAGAAGAGGACTGGTAGCTAAACGGGTGGCTTTGAATAGAGTCAATCACCCATCCTGAAAATGATACGGTGTTCGGGTGGGAGTTTGTCTAGGGAGGTACCGGAATGAAAAGAACGATTTTCACATTCTCATCCCTCTTATTGGTCGGCTGTCAGGGCATCGAATCGGACCTGACGGAAGATCAGGCGATAGCCATCGTGATGGAACACCATTCCGGCAAAGTGGAAATCGTCTCCGTAACGAAGGAATGGAATAAATATATTGTCGCATGGGAGAACGAAGAAAACTGTGAGTGGGGGACAGACAGCGTGAATGAAAAAGGGGAAGTCGAAAATGAGGAGACCGCTATATGTTGAGGAAGTATCTTAAGCCATTGGTGCTTATTCTCGTCGTCTTAATGATCTCAGCCTGTTCAAATGATACGGGTCATGAAGAGCAAAACATTATCGTCAGTAAGCAGGTCGGAGATGGAAATAACTATGAAGAGTTTAACAAAATCACCGACACAAAACAGGTGGAAGAGGTACGGAAGATCCTGGCTGATACCCATTGGAATGAAGCTCAAGTAGATTTTATCCGTCCTGCTGATTATCAATTTATTTATGAATATAAAAACTCCGAAACCGATGCGAAGCCAGTGCTTCACAGCGTGTGGATCAGCCCAAAGAAAGATGAGCTGGAAGTCATGCAGGGACCTCAGGACTATACGCAGCTGCCAAAGGCAGAATCTGCTCGATTGTTTGAGATTTTGACAGGGGAGAGCTTAGGAGAGTGAGAGATAAAGAAAATTCGACAACCTGGCATGATTCATTCTATTCACGCACGATAAATCTGAATTCGGCATGAATATTTTATATGGGGCACGAATGTAGTGAAAACCCGCACGATTATCAGGTGTGGGGTTAGGAAATGGATCGAGTGTCACTCCATTTTTAATAAAATATTCTTTTTGAAAAATGAAAGGAATCAACATGAAAAACCTCTCTATATTCGCCATCGTCTCTTTATTGATGATGGGGATCACACTCACCAGTCTTTGGGCTTACGCAGAAGATCAAAATGCTTATTCAGAACCCTATGAAGCGATCCTTGCAGAGGACAACGGACTCTTGCTGATCCCTGCCTATAAAACGGAGGAAAAGTCATTATACTTTTTTATGAAAAATAAACATAATCTTGGAGCGGTTTACGCTCATGAAGGGTTTTTCGGTTGGAAGAGCGGGATGCTTACCTGGGGACCAATTACTCCTGATAGGAAGTTTGATCGGTTGGAGGGAATTAAAGGTCACGGAGAGAACTTGATCTATGGTTTAATCAACAAGGGCGAAGAGCGGATCGTCAAAGTGGATGACGAGAATGCAACCATCTTGTACCTTTCCTCATTATCCCCTGAAGTGGTGAAGGAATATGACTTGGAAGGGGTATCGCTTTGGTATTTTGAGAAGGATCCAGAGAGTACATATAACCAGGTCCAGCTGGTCGAGAAAGAGGGGGATGAAGTTATTCAATCGATCGATTTATAGGAGCTGAACATATGAATATCAATCAATTAGGTGAAGCGTTGGAAAGATCCTGGTCCCTGAAAACGAGTTCCAAATGGACGGCTGACAATCCTGCGAAAGGACAGTGCGGTGTGACATCCCTGGTAGTGAACGACCTGTTGGGTGGAGAGATCTATAAAACCCTTCTACCTGAGGGCTGGCATTTTTACAATAGGATTGATCGTATCCGTCAAGATTTTACCGCTTCACAATTCAATGAAACCATCCAGTATGGAGATGTCCTTTCTAATCGGGATGAAGCGTTTCAGGATACTAACCTGAATCAATACACAGAATTGAAAAGAACAGTCCTGCAACATATGGAGGAATCCAACCAATGAATACATACATTTACATGGTGAGACACGGAGATTCCCCGAAGCAAGGCATTGAACGGACCAGGGAATTGACGCAGAAAGGGATGTCTGATGCCAAAATAGTAACGGACTTATTAAAAAAGGAAAACATTGACTCAGTGGTATCAAGTCCTTACCTTCGTTCAGTTCAGACCGTCGAAGGCATAAGTCAGTACATCGGACAGCCCGTCGTAATCGAAGAAGACCTGAAGGAAAGAATCTTTTCCTCTGGAAACAAACGGATATCCGATGGGGAACTCGGTCCGATCCTTAAGAAATCCTTCGATGATCCGAATTTCGCTGTAAAAGGCGGGGAATCCAATGCCGAATGCCAAAAGAGAGCCATCTCCGTCTTGAATACGATTTTGAATACATATGAAGGAAAGAACATCGTAATCGGAACACACGGAGCCATCATGACGCTGATGATGGGGTATTATGACAGTCGATTCGATTTACCTTTTTTACATAGTACGTCCAAACCGGATATATATAGAATGGAATTTAAAGGGTTGGGTTTTATGGGGGTTGAGCGAATGTGGAAGTAAACCATCCATTAGTCAAACAGGAATTACAAGGTTCAGTACAGAAAGATTAATAGACATATCAAACTATAACCTTTAAAGGAGACCAGATAAAATGGATGCTTTCGTCAGCCAATATGAGTGGATCCGCCGCACAAGAGAGTTGTTATTCGATTATTGTGAAACGATATCACCAGCAGATTATGTAAAAGAACTTGAAGGGTTCGGAGGGGACTCGATCCGCAATCTGCACGTTCACGTAGCGGATTGCTATCGCGTATGGCTGGGAGCCCGGGCACTTGGCCAATCCCTCCCAGTGATCACTCCAGAATCTGTACACGACGTAAAGGAAATGCGTGAAATCTTCAGGAAGACAGATGACCTGATTCATGAATTTCTAGAAGAGTTTAAAGGGAACTGGGATCACACGCTTCAAGTATCCTTTGGGGACGGGGAGAGTGCAGAGATTTCTGCATTATGGCTGTATACGCATACGGTCACACATGAATTTCATCATAAGGGACAAATCGTGAAAATAGGCAGGCAGCTCGGGTATATCCCTCCCGATACGGACCTTATTGAGTGGTGAAGGAGTTTCTGAAATCCATGGGTATAAGAATTCAGGGATTTAGAAAACAATTTTCGTAAGGAGAAGGCACATGAGCAGAGTAGGAGTTTATAAGAGTGATATTACGCCGCCGTTAGGAACTGAGTTTATTGGGTACCACAGACCCGGGGGGATCATGGAGGTCGATGAACGCATCTATTCCACCGCCTTCGTGTTTGAACACCAGCATGATAAATCAGTGTTTATTAGTGTTGATAACATAGGGATGCTGATAAACGACACGGCAGTGATACGTAAACGGATTGCCGCTGAACTCGATGTACCTTTTGACAAGATAACCGTCGTCTATACTCATACGCATTCGGGTCCAGCAACCGTTAGCAGCAGTGAAATCGTGAGGGCCTACAAAACCACCCTCATTGAAAATACGGTCATGGCCGCTGTAAAGGCACATGAACGTCTGCAGCCTTCTGAAGTTGGCTGGAACGTGACGCTTGGGGATATCGGGGTCAACCGGAGAGAAGAGAGTGCTGATGGAAAAGTGATGATGGGGACCAATGAGAAGGGAGTGGTGGATAAACGAATCGGGATCCTGTCGATTCGAAATCAACAAGATCACCGCCACTCAGGAGCCATCGTATTCTGTACGGCCCATCCCAATGTCTTGAAGTCGGATAGTGACCGTCTGTCAGGAGATTACCCGGGAATGACCAGAAGAATCCTTGAACAGATCCTTGGCTGCCCCGTCATCATCGTACAAGGAGCGGCGGGAAATGTGAATGCAAAATACCGTGGATCAGAGGAGGCCTTAAAGCAGATGGCTTATGCTTTAAGCGGAAGTGTCTTAACGATGATCCCTCACATCACGTACCATGAGATGACAAGGCTGGAAACCAATTCTGTGATCATGCCTATGACATTGATCAAAATTCCAGAACCGGAAGCACTTGAAAAAATGGCATCTGCCGCCCAGGAGCAATGGGGGGTAAACACAAGTAAATGGCTTTCACACGTATTGGAAAAATACGAGCACCATGACAGGCAGATCTCAATCGATTTAGAGGTCCAGTCATTCCGGGTTAACGAAGGTTCCTTTTCCGGTATCCCCATGGAGCCCTTTTCAGAAACAGCTCTTGAAATCACAGGGGAATTAAATGACAAACTTGCTTTTTTTGGAGGCTACACGAATGGGTATCTAGGTTATTTACCCACAAAGGAAGCCTATCCTCACGGGGGTTACGAAGTGGAATTGAATCCAGTGGTCTACGGTCCGGTCACAAATCTCTGGATGCCCCCGGTTGAAGATACTGCCCAAACGGTGGTTCACAACGTACTGGAACTGGACCGTCATTCTAAAAAGTCAGGGGCGAGGAAATGTTCGGAAACAAACCAACATGTTCAACATGCGGGAAAGAAATAAGTGGAAATGATATGGTTTACGTCAAGATGAGATATCCGGAAAGGAAAGGGATGACAGAGATCAAGGCGTACCTGAACAATGAGGGAACGTTCATATGTGAGGAATGTTTTGAGGGGAAGGATTCAGAAAAAGGAAAAACGTAACCCAACAAAGAATTAAATACAAGAAAAAGCATGAAGGAGCGACTGGAAGGTGAATCTACTATACGAAGTAATACCGGAAGAAAACGCCGAGTCCTGCCGGGAACTGTGCAATGAACTGATGGCTTTCCAAAAGTCGAAGGCAACCATTGCACCCGAACGGTTTGACAGCATGAATTTCGAAACAAGGTTGCTTCCATCGATTAAACGTGCCGTACATAATTATCTTGTGGTCGTGAAAAATCCCGAAATGAATAACGAGATCATCGCCTATGTGTATACCAACATATCACCCAAAGAAACCTATTCGAATGAATTCGCCACATTCTTTGACCTTTCCTCTGTCCAAAACGAAAATGTAGGTTGTTTATCTCAGTTTTACATAAAAGAAGGGTACCGACAGTTTGGCATTGGATCGAAACTGTTCAGGATGTCGATGGAGTGGCTCGCCACGTTTGACGATGTCGAGGATTATTTCGTCTTCACCTCGAATGGGAATCAGGAGGCGTTGGCATTCTATCAGAGAAAAGGATTCACGATCTCCCATGATATCCTGGATGGGTTCATTACGGTTTTGCGAAGAAAAGCATAGAGAAGGAGAGGATAAAATGGATGCATTTTCTAATTATTTAGCCGAAATCGACCAACCTGATCACCGCCAGCGGATGGAGGAAATCCTGGCGTGGGTGCAGGAGACATTCCCCCAATTGAAACCCGCCATCAAGTGGAACACCCCGATGTTTACGGATCACGGCACCTTCATCATCGGGATCTCGACAGCCAAGCATCATGTGAGCGTGGCGCCTGAAGAAGTCACGATGGTGCATTTTGCCGACCGGATCAAGGAAGCAGGGTACAGTGCCACGAAAGGGTTATTCCGCATTCCATGGAAAGATCCTGTCGATTACAAACTGCTTGAGGATATGATCACCTATAATATTCAGGAAAAAGCTGAATTCACGGGCTTTTGGCGAAAATAGAAGAAAGGAGTGTTACACGTTGATCAAGCCAAATCGCAAGGTGGATGGATTCATTAAAAAAGCCAAGCAGTGGAAAGAAGAATATGAGCGGCTCAGAAGTATCCTCCTTTCCTTTGAGGAGCTGGAGGAAGAAATCAAATGGATGCATCCTTGTTACACGTTAGAGGGAAAAAACATCGTGTTGATGCATGGATTCAAAGATTACTGTGCCCTTCTGTTCCACAAAGGGGCACTGCTGAAAGACCCCCAAGGCATTCTCATCCAACAGACAGAGAATGTACAGTCAGCGCGTCAAATCCGGTTCACCAGTGCAGAAGAAATCATTGAAATGAAGCCGATCCTGGAAGCCTATATACAGGAAGCGATCCAAGTAGAAAAGGCAGGTCTGCAAGTGGAACTGAAAAAGACGGAAGAATATCCCGTTCCAGATGAACTTCAGCAGAAATTCGCTGAAATGCCGGAGCTGAAATCGGCGTTTGAAAACCTGACGCCTGGCCGACAGAGGGCATATATCCTTTATATTTCAAAAGCAAAACAAGCAAAAACCCGGGAGTCGAGGGTGGAAAAATATGTGCAGCACATATTGGACGGTAAGGGCATGAATGATTAACGGCTTGTCCACTATTGGATGAGCTTTTTTTATGAAAAGGAGTAATAAGGGTTTGTTAGAAACATTAACCGCTTAGCAAACGTCTAATAAAAAAGAAGGGAAGAATGATTCAATAAGAAGGCGGGGATCAATGTGAAAAAGTGGTGGATTCTCTGGATATTAAATATACCTGTTTTTTTGATCTCATATGTTTATTCCATCTTTATCACGAGCAAGATCGCATATTTGCCGCAGTCCGAGTGTAAACCCCTGTTCATTTTCACCCCTCAGGATGTTCAGTACTGCAGTGATATTTACCCGGTTGATGTGCTGATCATCGCCCTCAAGACCAACCCGTTCACCTATATTTGGCTTCTGAGCGGCTTATATTTGGTTGGATTTATCGTGTATTTGATTAGTAGAAAAATAAGGAGATGAGTCCAATGGCCACATGGATGGTACATTTCAGAATCGCAGAGAATCTGTTAAATAGAGGCTTACAGGTAGCAGAGGAAGAGTTTGTTGTCGGAAACATCGGGCCGGATTGCGGGCTGCCCGATCCAGAGACGGGAATCTTTTATCCTGACAAAATCGCCACCCATTTTAAGGATGAGGGGAGCATAAACCCGGATCTGTTTTTGAAAAAGTACATAAAGGAGGGAGATGATTTCACCGATCCCCGCTCCTCCTTTTATTTAGGTTACTACCTTCACCTCGTGACCGATGTGGAATGGAGCAGGATGCATCGTGAAAAGAAGAAAGAACCGGTATATCAAGCGATACTCGGAACGCCCGAATACACTAGAAAGGTGAAAGGGGACTGGTATGGTTCGGATTTTGTGTATCTACAAGAAAACGGGGATACGATCTTTCATCGGGTTTTTCAACATATCGGGAGTTTCCCGGATTACCTGGACATCTTTCCGGAAAATCAGATTACGAAACAAATCAAAAGGATCACGGAGTTTTATCATAGCGATGCCTATGGCTTTGCCTTAGAACCAGAGTACCCTTTTGATTATTTAACCCCGGGTGAAGTGAGCCAATTTGTTGACGAGACAACGGAGAAGTTGGTGGATATCCTGGATTCAACCTTTCGAGGAATGACATTCAGTAAATCATACTCTATAAAGAAATGATAGGAGGAGAGATTATGAATCTACTCACACCAATCTTCGTAACGGGGGCCGTGTGAGCACTGGCCTGGATTGTGGGTAATAATGAAAAGGCGAACGAACAGAGGAAGTGAGGGAAAGACAGAGAAAGGTAATAGGTATTGAATAGGGGGCTGCAACATGAAGGGAGAACAAGCCAGAAAGCATATTCATCTCATACTGGGTTATTCAGGACTCCTGCTCATAGGCTTGGCGATCTTAAGAAATTTGTCTGTGGTACAGGATACCGTTGGATACGGGTTAACCATGTTCGGATATTTTTTCCTTGTGTCGTATTTCAAATTTGCGGATGATAAGATCGGTGCCACGAGGAAAGAAAAGGCGTTTTATCGAATTGGATTTTTTATGCTATTAATGATTGTAGCGTTGAATTCATATTTGTAAAAGAAAATGATAGAGGTCCCACCACATACCGAAAGGCAGGAATCACCATGACAAAATCAGAACTGGAGTACAAAATAAACGAAGTGAAACTGGATTATATCCGCATCCAGGGTGACCTTGAGAAGCTTGAATCCTTCGGAAGAAACACGGATATACAACAAAAGAAATTAGACGAACTGGAACAGGAGCTTTCTCATCTGAATAAAGAACTGGATGCTACCCTGCAACTCTAATCATTTGTTTCATGAATAATGGGCATCCAAGGGAAATAGGTATATAGAAAGACATATGGTACGAGTTCCTCCTTGTACCAGGGGCTCTTTGATGGGAGCTGATGGCTATGTATCGAAATCGAGACAGGCAGGTCAATATCGTCATCCTGTTGCTCTTTTGCATCCTGGTCTTTCACATCATCCGGATCATCCTCCATGTGAGGGTGTATTTCGTATACAGCATGGGGATGGGATATCTCCTGTTTCTCTTTCTGCTCATTTTTCTTATTTTATTCCTTTTATTTAAAAGGTAAAGGAGGGGTACTTTTCTTTCTTGAAGAAAAGTACCCCTTTTTTATGGAGACACAAGGTGTCTACATGCAGGAAAATTATGTTAAAATGAAAGGGAGTAAACTAGATGTAAATGGAGGTTCAATATGAAAAATGGAAATAGGTCGGCACTGATTGCATCACTCATCGTTCTAGTCGGTTTTCCCATTCTGTTTCTTTTTGTCTCCTTATATACGTGGGAGTGGAGATACCTGATGTGGAGTCTGCCACCTTCTTTTTTGGCGGGATTTACAGGGGTTATTTTTACACTTCAGACGATGAAGAAAGAGAAAAAAGGGGCGTAACAAAAGATGAACTTATTCTTTATTTTTAACGTGTTCAGAAATATCATTTCCACTTTTTTTCTGGATGGAATTTGGGTAGTAGGTTTTTTTTACTTATTAAATAAAACGTTTGAAAACGATCGACTTAAGAAGTTGTCCCTGTTAGCAATTGGAGTGATATCGGTTCTACTGTTCTTTTATTCTGTCATGGTGAGTATTTGAGTATGTACATATCGACAATGGATATTGAAAAACTTACCCCTGAACAGATGGGGCATCTATTATTCTCAGATATTGAAGACACTCACGAACGTGGGGATTGTATCTTCGTGGTGGGTAGCAGCAAGGCTTTACAATACCGATTGCCGAAAGCGGTGGAGCTTTACAAACAGGGAAGGGCGGGTAAAATCCTGTTTTCCGGTGGTGTGAAGTGGAGGGGGAGTGAGTTTACAGAAGCGGAGGAATTAAAGAGGGGTGCGATCTCATTAGGGGTTCCAAAAGAGGATATTCTAACAGAAAACCTTTCCATGCATACCCTCGAGAATGTGCTTGCGTCCCTTCTTGTCCTTGACCGGGAATTTCATTTGCACAATATCAGACGGCTGCTTGTTGTAACGTCTTCTTACCATATGAGAAGGCTTCACCTCACGCTTCAAACGTATATGCCTGAATGGATATCGTTCACATTGTGCCCGGCAGAAGATGACAATACAAGAGTCGATAATTGGTTTCAAAGTGAGATAGGGATCAAACGTGTCAGGGATGAATCAGCTAAACTGATCCGATATGTGGGTCAGGGTGCTTTGAAGGATGAAGATATCCATATTGATAAAATAGAACGCGAGGAGGCAAAAAAGTGACAAAAGAAAAAGTGTATCCGAAGTTCTGGTTGTTTGCCACCTGCTTTACAAGCTTCTGGATCTTGTATGGCTGCTTTATTCTGATCAGGGATGTTGTCATTGAAGATTCGTTTGATTGGCAGCCCCTCTATTTAATTGGCATGATGACCTTAATGTTGCTTCAGTCAGTGCAGGAATATAAGAGGGCAAAGGAGTTTTCATATACCGATAATACTTGAAACGATCAGTGAAATAGAGGAAGAAGACTTTCTTCAGATGAAGGGTATTGATGATTTGACCACGGAAGAGGAGAAGTGCTGTCTTCTCATTTGAGGGTTTCATCCTAGCCATCTATAAACTGGCGATGAGTGACTTTAGATGGATTGAACTCATGATGGTCATGCTTAGTCTATCCATTGGAGTTACGGGAATAGAAGAAATGCTAAAGGGTCATAGGGGAAGGTTATTTCTTGTTATCTCCTTGCTTTGCCTATACTCTTCCATTCAAGGCTTATTGTTCTTCCATTAATAGCACGGTTTCATTTATGTTCACCATCAACTTCTGCAGAATAACCGATAAGTAGCGGTCCGAAGAGCGGGAAATGACTGAGGGTTGATCCCAAATCTCACTCACGATCATCAGGATCAACCTTTCCGTTGCCGTCCTGCACCCCGTTACCCGATAGCCTGTCCGGAACAAAAACAATTCATAATCCTGATAAAATTTCTTATAAGAATGATGATCCCTTGCCAGTAAACAGGACATCAGGTCTAGCTTTGTCATCCTCATGAAAAAACACCCCATTTTATATTCATATGTCCATACCCTTCTTTATCCAAGGATTAACCCTTTTTCCAGGATTTATTGAATAAATTCTATTCCAAGTGGTATACATACGTTAAAAGGTGGTGCAGCCATGTCTTTTAAAACAACTACTGCGGCTCTCTTCCTGGGCAGTGCTGTATTCTTAACTGCCTGCAGCGGGAACGCAAATGAAAAGGACGAAACCAATCAGTCCGTGGATGAAAACCAAACGGACATGAATGAAGAAAACAGTTCAGAGGACAATACCAGTGATGATGTGAACGCCGATGATGGCAGCAAGGAAGATGCAGGAGACACGAGTGGCGAAACAGATCGTGATACCAGCAATGAGAACGAGGATATTCAGAAGCTGGAATTTGATTCACCTAAAGAAGCAGCGGCTGAAATCGAGGGATATGAGAAGGTCGATCAGACGAACATCGATCTTGGTCACGGCATCAAAGGACTCCAGGAAGGGGCAGCCGGTCATGAGTATCTTTCCTGGAATGAAGGCCGCTGGCTGATCAAAGTCAACTTCCCGACAGATCCGCAATATCGCATTGATGGATATGACGGGGCTGGGGACATGGCGAAGAAAGTCGTAGACTATTTAGAAAAAAATTATTTACCTGCGCCTGACAAGGGCGTAATCACGATCAACGGATTCAAGGAACATCCCGAAACGGTCGTGAAGTGGCAGGAAGGGAAAACCGTCTATACGATCATATCCAAAGAAAAAGAGCCATTCGATGCACTGGAAACGGCCGTTGAATCAGAATGAAAAGGTGACCGGGATCCCGGTCACCTTTCTTCAGTTATTCATTTCCTGAAGCTTTTTCACATGATCCGAGTGAAAAGGAGAACCTTTTACCTCGCTCACCACGCTGAATGGATTTCCGTCCGGATCGAAGAAATCAAAAAAGCGCATTCCTCCGAAGTCATCGATATCCGTCGTGACCACACCTTTGCCGTTCAATTCCTCATGAATCGCATCCACATCATGGACCACAAAGTTGAAATAGCTATTCTTTTGTTTTCCTTTAATGACAAACTCGGTCGGCTGAGGGGTTTCCACTTCAATCAATCCAAATTGGGTCGAACCATTGGGGAGGTAAAAACCTGCACCCCCGTCCCATGAACCGATTTTCTTCACGCCTAAATGCTTCTCATACCAGGCGGATGATTTCTCAAGATTTGTGACAGGGACAAATACACTTCCAATTTTAAACATAGTATCCTCTCCTTATAAATGAAATTCCTATGTATAACGAATATAATGAAGAAAAAGTTACAAAAAAATGTGAGGTTGTTGAAATGATCTTTGATGAGTTGGAACAGACAATCACCAAACTGTACCGCTATTGCTTAAAAATAACAGGCTCACCCTGGCAGGCAGAAGATCTTGTACAGGAAACGATGCTGAAAATCTACCGGTTGAAAAAGTCCGCTCCCGATCGGGAGTACACTTTCTCTTTTCTATACAAAGTGGCCAAAAACCTTTTCATCGATGAAAAAAGAAAGAAGAAGGAGTTCCTTTCTCATCATGAGAAAATGCGAGAAGTAAGCGACCCTTATGAATTCGACGCTTTGATTGAGATCCTGCTTGCTGTCCTGCCCTTGCAACAGGCAATGCTTGTCACCCTGAAGGATGTATTTCAATATAGGACAAAGGAAATCGCAGCCATGCTCAGGATCAGTGATGAGTCTGTCAAGACAGCTCTTCATCGTGCTAGAAAAAAATTGACTGCCGTTCCGGAAGAACTGCCTGTTACTGCATCCTCCAATCCCCAATTGATCCAGAGGCTCTCAACCGCAATCAAGCAGTCGGACCCTTCCCGGATCTTTTTATATTATCGCCTGCTGGAAACGCGCCATTTCAAGACCAGGAGATCGGAAGGGGGGGCAGTCTTTCATATCATCGACCCTGAAGGGAATATTCTGGAGGTTGCCTCCAGTCATCGTACCCCGGTTTCATAAACCTTCTAGTTGACCCATGACCTTATCCTTATGAATTGATATCATAACGTAAATGAATATTTACATAGATTTAAACTTCCTCCCATTGTATTCATACAGGCTTAAAACTCTCATGTTTTACTAGAGTAGTAGCAAATACCACGGGAGGTTTTACAGATGAAAAAAAGACTATCAATCGGTTTATCAATGGCGTTACTCGCTTCATCTTCCTTAACAGCGATGGCTCATGACAAAGAAGATCACGGTAAAAACAAAGAGTCTCATAAGAAAATTGAGAGTGTTGAATTCTCGTCCATGAAAGCTCCTGATACGATTAAGAATATGGTGAGAACCTACACAACAGCAACTGTTAAAGTGACGTATAAAGATGGAACAGTAAAAGAATTACCCCTTAACTATGATCAACTCTACCTATCAAAGGATAAAATCGTCTCCAACAAAGGGGAAATGATCCCTGCAGGAACACCAATCGATGTGAACGGTGATCCGATCATGGACACCAGCGTTCCGGCAAACCCTTCTTACTTCATTTCGGATGCTCCAGATTCGAATAGCCTTCTGACAAAAGGGAACAAATCATTCATGATTTCCCATTTCGAATACGATTCCGAGAATAATGCCGGAGAGGAGATTTCCGGTCTGCCTGCCTCCATGACCCTATCCGAACTGAACCAGGATAAGAAAACGGGCAAGCTTTCAGTAAAAGAAGCCCATAAAATTGACTTTTCAAGTGTGAACGGCCTCTGGAACCCATGTAACGGATCCACAACGGATTGGGGCACTCATCTTGGTTCAGAGGAATATGAGCCGGATGCGCGGGAATTTGCCAATAAAGATTCTGATGCCTATAAAGAAGTAACCAACTTTGCAAAGTATTATTTTAACGATGAGTCCAAAGCAAATCCTTATAACTATGGATGGATTCCTGAGATCTCGGTATCCCATGATGGAGAGCCATCTGTCGTCAAACATTACAGCACTGGACGCTTCTCACACGAAATGATGAAAGTCCTACCTGATAACAAGACGGCCATTTTCGGTGACGATGGTGGCAATACGATGATGTTCATGTATGTTGCCGACGAAGCAAAGGATTTCTCAGCAGGAACCCTATATGCTGCGAAATTCGATCAAACTGGTACAGAAAAAGGTGGATCCGGTGACTTACAGTGGATCAAGCTCGGACACGGTACGGACCAGGAAATTGCAGACATCATCAACAGCGGAGTGACATTCAGCGACATTTTTGAGACAACGGAAGAACCAACAGAAGGATTTACGGCTGTTAAGACGAACTCCCATGATTCCGTTGAATATCTAAAAGTGAAACCAGGGAAAGAAAAAGCGGCAGCATTCTTAGAACCTCGCCGTTACGGTGCCATCCTTGGTGCGACTTCAGAATTCAACAAAATGGAAGGTCTTGCCGTCAACGCTGAAGATCATAAAGCGTATATGGCCATCTCTTATCAAGAAGGAAGCATGGAAAAGCAGGATGGGGCCGTTCAGGATGACATTCAACTTCCGAAGATTGAATCAGGTGTCACGTATGAATTGAATCTTCAAAAAGATCAAAAGGATCGTGACAATGTGAAGATTGACAGTGGGTATGTTCCTGCCAGCATGAACGGATTTGTAGTAGGAGAGGACCTTGCTTCTCCAGATGCACTAGGAAACACGGCAAACCCTGATTTAGTAGCAAACCCTGACAACTTGAGCTACTCTGAAGATCTGAATACTCTCTTCATCGGAGAAGACAGCGGTATGCATACGAACAACTTCGTTTGGGCGTACGATGTGCAAACCAAGAAGCTCTCAAGAATCCTCTCCGTTCCCGTCGGGGCAGAAGCCACAGGATTAAGCGCAGTGGATTCAATGAAGGATTCTCACTATGTCCTAAGCAATTATCAACATCCAGGCGCGGATCTTGATGAGAAAGAAATCACGGCCGTTGATAAAACAGAACTTGAACAAGCCATGAAAGAGACGCTTGGTATCATGGAAACAGGCGGAGTCGGTTATATCTCCGGAATTCCTGGTGTGGACTCGAGAGGAGACCATGGTAGGAACCACCACGAATACAAAGAGGATGATGGCGGGCATGACGATCATAAAGGTCAGCATGGTCATGACTCAGAAGAATAAGATCAGGTAAAAGCGGTCTGTCCAACGACACGTTATGCGTGGAGAAGGACAGACCTTTTTTAAATGGAAAAGACGGCGCTGATACATAAAATTCCTTATTTAGGAAACGTTACAACTATCTAATACAATATTGGAGGCCGTATCGTGTCTAGTAAGAAATCAACCATATTATCTACCTGTACTCTGGTTCTTCCCTGGTTTACCGCACCACTCCTCGGGAAAAATACCTTTGTCCGATTTACATCCGTCGCCGTATTTACGAATGTGGTATGGAGTTTCCTCAGTATCATCGCCAGTAATAAAAGATGGTGGAAAGCGGACCCTTTCTTTTGGAAAAAGACCAAAATCGATCTTCCGTTTGTTGGGGGGATGTTTTTCATCACGACACTCTGGGTTTTTAAATGGACCTTTGGTGACTTTAGAAAGTATTTTGCCTTAAATGCCCTGATTGATTTCCTGCTGGCTTTCCCGATTGTGAAATTCTATGATAAAATGGGCGCATTTAAATTACGGAAAATGAGCAATCTGTTCTTTTACTTGATCATCCTGTCCTTGGCAGTCCTCATCTATTTCTATCAATGCATCTTGGAAAAAGTGATTCAGTGGCCGGGTAAAAAGGCCGAGAATATGTAACGTGATTCTCCATGCATGAAAGAAAGGAACTCAATTCTCTTCTAAAAAAAAGAATTGAGTTCTTTTTTGTTGTTTGAAATAATTGGAAGGTAAGAATTGTGCAAGGGGGAAAAGGATGGATTATGATCGATATTATTTAGAGCTGGCTTTAACAGAAGCGGAGAAGGCATTACAGGAAAACACCTACCCAGTCGGGGCGGTCATTGTGGATGAGAATCAACACATCATCGCAAAAGGACGTAATCGCGTCCATCCCGATCAGGATGTGACGGCACACGCGGAAATGGACGCCATTCGGAATGCAGGATCGGCCATATTTAAAGCGAAAATAGAGCGTAAGGCATTCACGATCTACACGACTCTGGAACCGTGTCTCATGTGTACAGGCGGTATTCTCTTTGCCAATATGAAACGAGTGGTGTGGGCACTGAATGACGGGGAAGGGTTTGGAGGTTATAAAAAAATCAACGGAGCAGGCATCTTTGAACGGAAATTCCAAGAGGTCGACGTACGGGAAGAACCGTATGCTGATTTAAAGATGAAGCAACTCGAGCTCATGAGGCAGTGGGAGTCGAATCCGAATCATGTAGTAAATTTACGAAATACATACGAAATGGGGGGATGACATGGGCTATTTAATCATTGGAGTCATACTCATATTTGTGGTTTTCATGATGATCAGAGCATCAAAGCCGGAACCATTGAAGGAAAACCGGTATGACATTTACAGCTACGTGGTAATGGAAGAGGAAAATGAAGAAGAGTTCATGAAAGCAGATCATCCTTTGTGGGGGGTCTCAGAACGTTACCCTTTCCTCCATCCCGGACAAATCCTTTGCAGGGTAGATCGCAACAAAGATGTGTTTGATGAAGAATGGGATGAAATCAGAAAGTACTCTAACTTCACAAAAGGGAAAGAACCTTATTATATTTTATTCGATGAATACCGCGCAGACAAGGAGCGGCACACGAAGATGCCCTGGGATCAAAAAGTATTTGAAACGACTGATATGGAAGAAATAAAGCAATGGTGTGAGGAATTCGAGAAAGAGATAGTAGAGAAGCATGGCACGTATAGCGGGCAGGTGTTGGAATCCAATGATTAATGCGTTTAATCAAGTAACCGAGACAGTGCTCATCCATTATCATAAGAGACCTTCGCCACACCGCCCATTCATCGTCGGAGTTGACGGACTGGGAGGGTCCGGTAAAACAACCCTCGCGGAAGCGTTAAAAAGAGAAATCAAGTATAGCCCATCCATCCTCCACCTGGACGATTTCATTGTGGAAAAGGGCCGCCGGTACGGGACGGGGAACGAGGAATGGTATGAATACTACGCCCTTCAATGGGACGTCGCATCCCTCTCAACAAACCTGTTTCAAAAGCTGCATCATAACCTCGAGATCATATTACCTTTCTATGATTCTTCCACCGGCACCATTGTACAAAAGGACTTCCACTACGCTCAAGACACCATCATCCTGATCGAAGGTGTCTTCCTGCAGAGGAAAGAATGGCGTGATTTCTTTGACTATGTGATCTTCCTGGACTGTCCCCCGGAAACACGGGCAGAAAGAGTCATCAGACGGGATGCCTATCTTGGGGATGAGCAGGAAAGAATCGCCAAGTACGAACGGAGATATTGGAAGGCTGAAGAGCATTACCTCCTTCATGAAGATCCAGTCGGGAGGGCGGATTACATATTCAGCGAGGGATAAGGGGGGCGCCGGTACATGCAAGAAACGTTTTACACGATGAAGATGCTCATACGATTAACCGTCCCGTTCTTCCTGCTGGCACTCCTTTTCATGTCCTTCACCGGCATGTATAGTGATAGCGGGGACTCTACTCTACCGTTTTTTCTGATGGAGTCGATCATGGTGTTCCTCTTCTTTTTGCTTATATGTTTTGTCATACACACTGGTTTTCATCTGCTAAATAGAAGATCCCGCTTCATGAAAACTTATCGGCAATATTTCGCATTACGGGTTGTAAGCATCATCTGCTTTTTTATCCCTTTGGGTGGGGTCACGATCTTGTTTTTTATCTTGTTCCCTTTAAGTTTTCAAATAAGGAAATAAATCTCATTCCTTCCTCTGATTTTTGCTAAAATAAGAGGTATATAGAACAGAAGGCGAATGGTGCCCAGATGAGTATAGTAAAAGATTTCCTGCTGCAATTGACACTGATGGTCATACCGATATTCAGTTATTTCACCTTTATTCTGGAGAAGGTAAAGGAGGACCGGACCATCAAGATGGTTATGACCCTGTTATGGGGAGTGTCCATCCTGCTCTGCATGTCCTTTCCGGTGGAATATGGGGAAGGGTTGCGCCTCGATATCCGATTTATCCCCCTTCTGCTGGGAATGTTGTATCTGGGCGTGTGGCCGGGAGTGTTTCTGTCCGTCCTCATCATCCTTTATCGCCCTTCCTTTGGTATTAGTACAGGTTTCTATACGACGGTCCTGGTGTTAGCCATTGTCCTTCCTTTCATTCTGTTCGTAGAGCGCTTGTTCGGCAAAGTGAATAGGGATCGAAAAGTGGTACTGGCAGGAGGTTTATCCCTTTTTTATTGTCTTTGCGGGATGACCGTGTCCGGTGCGGTGAATGGATTTTCAAGCGCTGAATTGAAAGTGCAAAGCATCCACCTTCTTTTCACCGTTGCGGTTACCTTATTTTGTACGCTTCTCATCGAAAAGATCAGGGAAATCCACCAGCTGAGGCTTGAGGTTCAAGATGCCGAGAAATTCCGGGTGATCAGCGAACTGACCGGAGTGTTCGCTCATGAAATCCGGAACCCGATGCAGGTAGCCAGGGGATTCCTTCAGATTCTGGATGAACCCGGACTGCCCCCTCATAAAAAGGAATATATCAACGTATCGATTGAAGAATTAGACCGTGCCAATGAAATCATCAGCGACTTCCTCTCGTTCGGCAAGCCTTCCCTGAATACCTACGGCAAGATCAATGCCGGTGAACAATTGAATCGTGCTGCCACGCTCATCCAAAGCTTCAGCTTGAATCAGCAGATTGAATTTAAATCTGATATTGAGGAAGGCTGCTGGCTGGAGGCGAACCCTCAAAAATTGAATCAGGCATTGATCAATATACTGAAAAATGCAGTAGAATCCATGCCGCAGGGTGGAATTGTCTGGACGAGCTGTCGACAAACGGATGATGGGCATATCAGGCTCACCATTAAAGACCAGGGGATCGGGATGAGCCAGAAACAAGTAGAGCGTCTGGGCTCCCCATATTACTCCCTGAAGGAAAAGGGGACGGGACTCGGCATGATGGTCAGCTATCAAATCATTCGTTCCTTCAAGGGACAGATCAAAGTGGAAAGCGAAGAAGGAGTCGGGACGGAATTTATCATCGAGTTCCCTGAGGCTAAAACGTAAGAGAGAACAGTGAAGACCTATTATTGGTCAACGCCGTTTTCTTTTTTTTAATCATTTTGGAGAATCACTTATCATCAACATGGCTGCCCGATTTGATTGTATCCGGCTGAAATGTTCTCATTCCCGCTTGAAAAAATCAAATCTCCCTCGATGCCTTTCTAATCCCGCATGATAAATCTAAAACGTGCATGATTAGCACACAAGACAGGAGTCGCTGCTCTCGAATTCTCCATCCCTATACCTTTTCGATGAAGAAAGCATTGAGTTCCCTTGAATATTTTGGAATAATTAATATTGGGCGGAATTTCAAGCCTTCCAAAGGAGAAAATCAATCTATGGACGCTTTTTGGATAAAAGCTTTTCTATTTTTAGCAATCTATGGACTGCTCATCTTCCTGTTTAACGCAGGGATGAGAAAAGTACTGAATGTCAAGCGGAAAAAGGTTTTTTCCTATCATCACCTCAGTGAAAAGCATAAAAAGATAGACTGGACGATTCGAATCATTGCTGCCATCTTCATCATAGTTGGCGGTTTCTATAATACGTTCACACTAGGTCCAGAGAGAAAAGTATGGTACCTGGAATCATACGTTTTGCTGTTTGCTTTTGTATCGGTATCCGAATCAGTCAGGGCTGCTTTTGAAAAAAGACTGTCAGACAATCCAAACGATTATAAATTCACCCTTTCCCAATTAGCTTTCCTGACCGTCACTCTACTCTTATTCTACACGACTGAATTTTTCGGAATATTCACCTAACTGGAGGGACCATCATGCTCAATCAAACACCAAAAAGAATAAGGGATTATGGTGTAAAAATAGGAAAATTAGAAACAGGGTCCCAAAACTCGATCACGGATGTTAAAGGCGTGACGGTTGGTCATGTCACACTCAGTGATCACGACATGCAGACGGGAGTCACGGCCATCCTGCCTCATCAGGGCAATCTGTTCAAGGAAAAACTCATCGCTTCCACACATGTCATCAACGGGTTTGGCAAAACCATGGGCACGATCCAAATCAACGAACTGGGAACATTGGAAACTCCCATTCTATTAACGAACACATTGAGCATCGGAACAGCTGCCGATGCCCTGATCGATTATATGCTGGAGCAGAATCCCGAAATCGGCAGGACGACAGGAACCGTAAATCCCGTTGTCTGTGAGTGCAATGACATGTTTCTGAACGATATCAGAGCGCGTTTTGTGAAGAAGGATCATGTCCGGCAGGCACTTGAACACACCTCAGAACAGGTGGAGGAAGGGGCGGTCGGCGCCGGAACCGGCATGCTTTGTTATTCCTTGAAAGGCGGTATCGGGACGGCTTCAAGGATCATGAAGATGAGTCACGGTACCTACACGATGGGAGTGCTCGTCTTAACAAACTTCGGTATCCTGAGCGACCTGACCGTGAATGGAAGAGCGGTCGGTGAAGAACTGAAAGAAGCTATTCTGGAATCACGGGAAGAACGGGACAAAGGTTCCGTCATCATCATTGCAGGGACGGACCTCCCCGTATCCGAAAGACAGCTCAACCGGATCATCAAGAGGTCGATCACGGGGTTATCCCGTACTGGTTCCATCATCACAACCGGGAGCGGTGAAGTGGCCCTAGGCTTCTCGACGGCGACCAGGATCCCACATGACCAGACGTCTCAATGTATGTCCATCCCGATGATTCACGAAGAAGAGATTGACCTTGCTTTCCGGGCGATCGGGGAAGCGACGGAAGAAGCGGTCTTGAACTCCTTGATCACAGCGGGGCATGTAGTCGGCCGGGATGGGAACGAAAGGCCTGCATTAAAGGATTTATTGGAAATACACAATATTAATCTATAAACGCTATGGAGGAAATATGGAATCAACGTTAATTATCATCCGTGGAAACTCGGGTAGTGGAAAAACAACGACGGCTAAACGTCTTCAACAGCATTTTGGCCGGGGCACTTTGCTGGTATCACAGGATGTCGTCAGACGCGACATGCTGAAGGTCCAGGACCGTGACGGCAATCTGTCTTTGGATTTGATCCGACAGATTGCTGAATATGGTAAAGGGAAATGTGAAGTGGTCATTGTAGAGGGGATCCTTTCCCAACAGCGATACGGTGACATGCTGAAGCAGCTGATCAACTTCTATAAAGGGAATGCTCATACCTATTACTTTGATTTATCGTTTCAAGAAACCGTCCTTCGCCATAATGGCCGTGCGAAAAAAACAGAATTCGGGGAAGAATCTCTCCGTTCCTGGTGGAATCCGGAGGACTATCTCCGTGTGGATGGAGAAGTTCAATTGACAGATGAAATGACGCAGGATGAGATAGTGAAAATGATTTTACAACAAATATGAAAAAAGGGAGTGCATCATGTTAAACGTTAAACCATTAGAAGATAGGGACTATGAATTAATCAAAGAAGCAGAAAGAGTCATAGAAACGAATTATAGTTACGGTCGGCATCACATCGGTTCAGCCGTGAGAGCAACATCCGGCAAGGTCTATGCAGCCGTCCACGTCGAAGCAAACGTCGGCCGGATCACCGTATGCGGTGAAGCGATGGCTCTCGGGAAATCCATCTCTGAAGGAGACCACGAATTTGAAACGATTGTCGCCGTAGCACACCCCCATCCTCACGAAGACATCGAGAAATGCTGGGTCGTGGCACCTTGTGGGATGTGTCGGGAATTAATCAGTGACTACGGGACACAAATTGATGTCATCCTTTCTTATCGTGGTGAACTGGTGAAGTGTAGTGTGTTGGAATTGCTGCCTGAGAAATATGGGAATGAGATGGAGTAATAAGAAGGGTTGGACCAACGGAGTCATTGCAGGAGGAGAGAAATGGAGATTAGGAAAGTAACTCAAAGTGATGTGAAAGAGTTGGCCATATTTATGAATCAACTTGGCTATCCGACCAGTTTGGAGCAGATGAAGTCAAGAATGGCCCAAATCGATTCCAACCCTGATTATCTTACCTTAGTAGCTGAAGTGAAGGGGAAAGTGGCCGGAATGATTGGGCTGACGAAAGGATATTACTACGAAATGGATGGCTGCTATGTGCGAATTGTCGCCCTGGTTGTCGATTCTGCATTTCGTAAATTGGGTGTTGGCCATGAATTAGTATCAGAAGCCGAGAGATGGGCCGGACATATTGGTGCTACAGGCATTGGGCTGAATAGCGGGAACAGGGAGGAGAGATTACAGGCACATGCTTTTTATCGCAAGAGAGGATATGTGGCCAAGAGTACAGGATTTGCTAAAAGTCTAGATTCAAATGGAGAGAGGGAAACATACCATGATCCACTTCAAAAATGATCATTTAATCGTTTTCAGAAGCTCATTATATCAGACCACATCCGCTGTCGTTAAAACCGACGACGTGATGATTCTGACTGATCCCAATTGGCTTCCAAATGAAGTCCAAGCCATTCGGGACTATGTGGATAGGGAACTTGGGAACAGGCAGCTATATATTATTTACACGCACAGTGATTTTGATCATATCATCGGATGCGGTGCTTTCCCGGAAGCGAAGGTAATCGCAACGGAAGAACTCAAAAATCATGAATATAAAAACGAAATTGTCCAAAAGATCCATCAGTTCGATCAACGGTATTATATAAAAAGAGACTACGTGCCCCACTTTCCTCATGTGGACCACGCAATATCCTATGATGGTGAAAAGCTTGATCTGAGTGATCTTTCACTTACATTTTACAAAGCACCGGGCCACACACACGATGGTCTTTTCACGGTTGTAGAGCCCTTGGGTATCTTTTTATCAGGGGACTATTTATCTGATGTCGAGTTTCCGTTTATATTCAGCAGTTACATAGATTATAAGAATACGTTGAAAAAAGCAGAATCAATCCTGCGGGATCATACGGTCCACATTCATGTACCAGGTCACGGTTCGGTGACGGAGGACCCTGCAGAAGTGGAACGTAGAATGGAGGAATCGACCTATTATATAGACAACCTTTTACAGGATAGTGACAACGTCGAAGCCTTTTACCGGGAACGGTATGCTTTTTTTGAAGGAATGAAGAATATTCATTCTGAGAACATCGAGATGGCAAAGAAAGAGACGGAAAGGTCCGATTAGAGCCCTGATATCAGAACAAATTCATAGGAAAGCAACAAAAGAGGGGGGATATCATTGAAACTCATACTACTATTCGGACCCCAAGCCGTTGGGAAAATGACGGTAGGACAAGAATTGGAAAAAAGAACAGAACTGAAACTATTTCATAACCATATGACCATCGAATTACTCCAACCCTTCTTTGGGTTCACTGAAGAAATGTGGAGGATATGCAACTTGTTGAGAGAAGAAGTCTTTGAAGCTTTCGCGAAAACGGATCAGTACGGGATGATTTATACCTTCATGTGGGCATTCAACGAAGAAGAGGACTGGAAATGGGTCGAGAAGGTCTCAAACATTTTCGAGTCCAACGGGGCAGAAGTATATTTCGTGGAGCTTGAATCCGACCTCGAGGTGAGGCTGCAAAGGAACATTACTCCGAACCGTCTGCAGCATAAACCGTCGAAGCGTAATATTGAAGACTCCGAGAAACGTTTGCTCGCTTCCCTGGACACACTTCGTCTGAATTCAATTGAAGGGGAAATAGAAAGAGAGAATTATATCAAGATCAATAATACGGATATGAGGCCCGAAGAGGTTGCTGAAATCATTATTAATAGATTTCAGCTGTGAATAATAAAATGTGCCCTTCAACTAAGAACATTTAACGCCAACTGAAGAACCACAATGTGCTAAACAGGAAGATTAGGAGGACCTATGAAAACCAATATCTTTCAATCCCCACCAACATTAGAAAACGAGAGAATAAAATTGATTCCCCTGGAGGCTCACCATTCAGCTGCGCTTCTTGAAGTGAACGATCCGGAGATCTGGCGTTTTATGCTGACGGAAATCACTACCTTCGAACAAATGGAACAATGGGTAACTGCCGCCATCCGGTTGCGGGACCAACAGACTGCCATTCCTTTTGCCGTAGTGTTAAAAGAACAGAATAAGATCATCGGGTCTACCAGATTATTCGAAATCAACTTCACACAAAAATCGTGTGAGCTCGGTTCCACCTGGTACAGCAAAGACCATCAAAGGTCCTTCGTGAATTCCAATTGTAAAAATCTGATCCTCCGCTATTGTTTTGAAACACTTGGGATGATGCGGGTTCAGATCAAAACAGATGAAAGGAATCTCCGTTCCCAGAAAGCGATTGAAAGAATAGGGGCTGTGAAAGAGGGAGTTTTGAGGAAAGAAAGGATCCTGTCAGGGGGATATGTCCGGAATGCCGTTGTTTACTCGATCATTGATGAGGAGTGGCCGACCATAAAGGAAGGATTTGCTTTGAGGGATTCGAACTATTGAACGGTGGTGAAGCGATGAATCAATCTCCTCTTATAGAAGGAAAACAAGTTCTCCTCAGGAAGCCAAAAGATGGTGACATCATGGACCGCTTCAGGTGTGGCAGAACGAAAGAAATCGTCAGGATGTATGGTGGCGATACAAGAAACCTCAAACCATTTACGATGGAAGAGGCCAAAATGTTCGTTGATAAGATTTTAACTAGTCAATACAACTGGTGTATTGAATACATGGGGCATTGTGTTGGGCAGGCGAGACTCACCGTCAATGAGGAAGATCAACGCGCACGGTTCGCCATTGGAATATTCAATCCTTCCGTTTTAGGAAAAGGGTTGGGGACAGAAGTCACTAAACTGCTTGTGTCATTCGCATTTGAAGAATTAAGGTTACATAGGGTTGATCTGAGGGTGTTGGAGTACAATCACAGGGCAATCTCCTGCTATAAAAAGTGCGGGTTTGTAATAGAAGGGGTTGAACGGGAAGGGGCGTTGATAGAAGGGAAGTTTGAGACGGATGTGTTTATGAGTATTTTGGATAGGGAGTACAACGACATAAAAGACAAGGGACACATCTGACCTCTATTATAAAGAAAGGAGATGAGAATGTTGGGGTTTATGACAACCTTTTTTCTGAAAATCCTATTCATTATAGGCATTTATGCCGTTTTCGTCTCCTTGTTTCATCATGTAACCAGCAGGTGGCTGGGTATACAGAAGAGGAAGTATTTTTCTCACGAGATGATTAATGATCAGCACGAAAAAGGAGATAAACGATTAGGATATTTGACTGTGCTGGCAATGATATCCGGGTTCATTGTGGTGGTAAGCACTGACTACGAAAGCAGGTATTTGCGACCGTATTTGATCATCGGTTTCTTTTTCATTGGGAGGCTATTATGGAAGTCTTATATGGAGAGGAAATGGACGCACGATAAAAGGGAGCACACCTATACACTAATGGAGGCGGGATTTTATACTGTTTTGTTAATTGCTACTTTCACGACAGATGTTTGGCTGTTTTAAGCAATATAGTGCAAGAGAGGGGGAGAGTCTTATTCAGATTGATTGGTTAATCAACAAATTTGATGAATTAGAAAATAGAATGTTAAAAGCAATCGCTCAATTGACGGATGAACAAGTGAATTGGAGACCTGGAAACACCGGGCATAGTGTAGCGACACTTATTCGACACATTGATGGAAATATCAAAGAAAGAATTTACAAGGGAATATGTAAAGGAACATTTATCAGGAATCGTGAAGATGAGTTCAAGCCTCTGTATATTCCTAAAGTAGATTTAGAAAAAATGGTTATTGATCAATTTCAATTCGTAATCGAAACCATAAATGAAATGTCTGAGGAATCTCTCCTCGAAACTCAATTAGTCAGAGGAAGAGAACGTACCAATCTGGAAGTTCTACATCAATGTGCTGCCCACTTTTCTGAACATATGGGACAAATATTGTACATCGCTAAGCTATGTTTGAAAGACGAATATACATCCACTTCAATTTAAGAAAATAAGGAGACACCACTATGGCCAATCTCAAGGACGGAGAATTCACAGTACATCTTAATGGAATCAATCACTGGGTGAAAATTGAAGGAGCTGAAAACCAAACCATTCCCCTTATCCTTATCCACGGGGGACCAGGTGGAAATCATTATGTGTTTGAAAGAACGGCAGGTCCATTATTGGCGAAAAGCAGGACGATTATTTACTATGAGCAGCGAGGGTGTGGCCGTTCAGATAGGCCGGAATCAGATGATGATTATTCGATTGACTTATTGATAAAGGACTTCAAGGAATTGAAGAAATGGTTAAGTGCTGAAAAGGTCGACCTTCTCGGATACTCATTTGGAGGAGAACTGGCTCTTGAAATCACCAATTACTTTCCTGAAGAGATTCATCAACTCATCCTGTCAGCCCCAAGTCTTCTACAAACCGTTATTCAAAAAATGGTCCAAGTAACCGGATTTATGTCTATCGGCGAATCCGATCTATTCAATCGATTAACAGAGGATATTCAAACAGGAGCAACTCTCGAAGCAATTTATAACGGGGTTTGGGAAATGGTGAGCCCCGAACTGGTGGACCTTTTATTATTTGAAGATCAGGAGATTGCCAGGAAAAATCGCGGGTTGTGGGAGGAAAGCCATCTCGTTAACTCAGGGCTGATGAGCCGTGCCCTAATGAACAGTCCAGTAAAGGTCCCCCTTCTGGACCGTCTCAAGGAGATCCAGCACAAGACACTCATTCTGACAGGAGTCTTCGATCGAAATACGGGCGTTCCCATCTCGAAATTGATTCATACAAACCTGCCATATAGCAGGCTGGTCCTTTTTGAGGAGAGTGCCCATTTTCCTGACCTGGAAGAAACAGAGAGGTTTGTGAAGGAAATCAAAATGTTTTTGGATAAGAGGCATAGCCAAAAAAAGTGAGGTATTAATAATGAATCAAACGGAACTTAAGGTAGTAATCGGAGCAGGAGAATATCATAATAATCCCGGTTGGCTGCATACACAGGAAGATGAGCTGGACTTACTGGATGAAACGACGTGGGAAAGCATGTTCAAAGGAAGCTCGATTTCCGCTATTTTAGCTGAGCATGTATGGGAACACCTTACATATGAAGAAGGACTGCAGGCAGCAAAGATATGTATGAAGTACCTTAAGCCGTCCGGGTACATCCGCTGTGCTGTGCCGGATGGGTATTTTCCTGATGAAACTTATCAAAAGGTGGTCCAAGTAGGAGGACCCGGGCCGGAAGATCATCCTGCTGCCAGTCATAAAATCGTCTACAACTACAGCTTGTTATCAGAAGTATTTGAAGCGGCCGGGTTTGAAGTGAAATTGCTTGAGTATTTTGATGAGAAGGGACAGTTTCATGAAAATGGATGGGAAGGCACTGACGGGGTCATTTTTCGTTCTAAGAAGTATGACCCGCGAAATCAGGGTGAAAAGCTAGCTGCTCCTTCACTCATCCTTGATGCCTGTAAAAACTGACCCCATGTTTTTTTTATAATGTCTGCCCATTATCGACAATCATCACTTGTCCAGTGAGCGAATCTTGTGTGAGCTGGAAAAGGATGGCATCGGCAATGTCGTCGGGTGTGGAGATTCTCATAAGCGGTAATGTCCCGGCGAGTTGATGCATCATGTCATGATTTCCTTCCCACCATCTTGTATCAACGGCACCAGGGGAGATGCAATTGACACGTATGTGTGGGGCGAGGGCAATGGCCAGTGAACGGGTCATCGTGTGGATGGCCGATTTTGTTGCGGCATAGGGGATGGATGAGCCGATGCCGGTTACACCCGCCACACTTCCCATATTGACGATCACTCCTGATGATTGTTTCTTCATATGGGGGGCAACCGCTTTAATACAGTGAAACATCCCTTTGACATTGACGTTGAAAAGGGTATCCCACACATCACTTGATACTGAGTCCAGGTCATCCATGGAAATGTGGGCCGTGATGCTCGCGTTGTTGACCAAACCATCCACCTTTCCGAAGGTGCCAAGTGTTTCTGTCACCAGATTTTCCACTTCTGCTTCGATCCCTACATTTGCCTGAATCGCAGCGGCTGTCCCTCCCAGCTGTTGGATGGAGCGAACGACATCTGTTGCTTCAGTTTCCGACCGGCTGTAATTGACCACCACTTTCGCACCGGCCGCGGCTAATTTCAGTGCGGTTGCCCTTCCGATTCCCGTACCGCCGCCCGTAATGATCATGACTTTATCCTTCAGTTCCATTTTTTCTCATCCTCTCCATTTCTTATAAATCTATTATGCTTATAAAGCGGAGAAGAGTATAATACAGAATAATGAAGGTGATATCATTTTAAATGATATCCAGGACGGGAGTGAGGGTATTGGAAAGTCATGATCTGAGGATCTTCAAAGCTGTGGCGGATCTCGGGTCCATATCGGCCGCTGCTGAAAAGTTAGGATACGTACAGCCAAATGTCAGTCAGCGGATCAAGGGGCTGGAAGAAGAGCTTGGTGTCCGGCTATTGAAGCGAACCAACCGGGGAGTGACCCTCACCACTGAAGGTACCTCATTATTAGAATACACTGAGCAAATCCTGCACTTGATGGAGGAAGCGAAGACTTTCATTAACCCGTCGAAATGGAGGGAATCCCTGACGATCGGGGCATCTCAGACTATTTCTGCCGTTAAAATACCACAGCTGTTCACCGCATTTCTACAAGCACATCACACCATAGACCTGAAATTGAAAACACAGGATAAGCAAAAGCTGCAGGACATGCTTTACTACGGTGAACTTGATGGCTTATTCCTCCATGGTCCATATCGCGATGATCAATTCGAAGCGGTGCATTCCTATTTCGAGGAGATCGTCCTTCTTTCATCAAGAAATCGGCCACCTGGTAAGGAACCGCTATTACTTGTCAATAGTGATCCTTCATGCATCTATCGGAACAAAACATTACACCTGTTTGAGGGGAAAGACCCGTTGATCATGGAGCTTGACTCCCTGGAATCGATCCTGCAGGCGGTAGAAGACGGATTGGGTATGAGTATACTCCCGTCAAGCGTGATGAAAAACCGGAATGGTCTCCATTCTGAGCCACTACCTGAAAAAATCAGGATAGATTTTCTGATCAGGAAAAGGAAACAGAAACGGAAGAGCCTGGTGGCATTCATTCTCTTTTTATCTTCTCTTGAAAAGTAAAATATTGAAAAGTTTACAACAATATGATAATTTAATTAGAAATAAGGGGTGGATACACATGACTTTCATCAACAAGCAACGCTCATTCACACAATTCCATCATCATATCAAGTAACCTTGCTATCCGATTTTTAAAAATCGCACATAGGAAGGTTATTTCCCATAGAACCGCATTTGATTAAGTTTTTCACTTATATCAAGTGCGGTTCTTTTTGTTTTCCAAAAGAAAAAAGGAGGAGAAGAAAGATGAAAATGAAGAAAATGGATTACCAAAATGTCAAAGGCACACAGGATTATTTACCGGAAGCGGAAGGAATCAGACGGGAAGTCAGAAGGACCTTGGAGGATGTGTTCATCCAATACGGCTGCAAGCCCCTCGAAACACCGATCTTGAATTACACTGATCTGCTTGCCTCGAAATATGCGGGAGGGGATGAAATCCTGGAAGAGATGTACACCTTAACGGACAGGGGAGAAAGGGATTTAGCCCTGAGATATGACCTGACGATTCCCTTCGCCAAAGTGGCAGCCATGAACCCGACCATCCCCATGCCGTTCAAGCGCTATGAAATCGGAAAAGTGTTCAGGGACGGACCTATCAAGGCAGGACGGTTCCGCGAATTCACTCAATGTGATGTGGATATAGTGGGGGTCGATTCACAGGTGGCAGAGGCCGAGCTGATGATGATGGCCGTGGATGCATTCGGAAAGCTCGGATTGAACATCACCATCCAGTTTAACAATCGGAAACTCCTGGCGGGGATGCTTGAAATTTTCGGTGTGGAAACGGATCAGGTCAATCAAGCGGTACTCATCCTCGACAAACTCGAGAAAATCGGTGCCGGAGCGGTGTTATCAGAACTCGGGGACCTCCACCTTTCAGACGCAACCAAACAGTTGATTCAACAATTCTTGTCTGACCAGGACAATAGCCGATTAAGCTATTTCGAATCATACGCCGATCAGAACGGGCAAATCAGACAGGGGCTGGAGGAATTAAAAGAACTGACTTCTTATCTGGATTACCTGGATATCAGCGAGCAATGCGTGTTCAATCCCTTTTTAGCGAGAGGCCTGGAAATCTATACAGGGAGCATCTACGAAATTTTTTTAACGGACCGGTCGATCACCTCAAGCATCGGAAGCGGTGGACGGTATGATCATGCCATCGGTGGTCTATTAGGAACCAATGAACCAGTATCAACGGTCGGCATTTCATTCGGGCTGGACGTCATCTATGCAGCGATCAGCGCTTCAAAGGAGCAAGTGAACCTGACGTCTGCCGTTGACTATTACGTCATTCCCCTCGGGACAAGGAAGGAGGCATTACGAGTAGCCAATGATTTAAGGCGAAAAGGCTACACTGTGGAACTGGAGATGAGCAACCGGAAACTGGGTAAACTCCTTGATAAAGCAAACAAAGAAAAGGTCCGCAACGTCATCATCATCGGGGAGGAAGAAATCAAGAAGAAACAGATTAGGGTAAAGAATATGGAGACGGGTGAGGAGACCTTGTGGGATATGGAGAACCTGCAATCGGAGAAAGGGGGCACAAACAAATGATTCAACTGAAATACTTCGAAAAAAAAGATTACAAGCAGCTGATCGCCTGGATTGAATCGCCCGAATTTCTCCTGCAATGGGGAGGGCCCGGGTTTCACTACCCATTGGATGGGGCACAGCTGGATAAGTACACGGAGAAGGCCAATCAGGAGGGAGCAGAAACCCTGATCTATAAAGTACTCGATTCTGATACAGTCATCGGCCATATCTCCCTGGGGAAAATCGACCGGAATAACCGGTCGGCCCGAATTGGAAAGGTGCTGGTCGGAAACCAAAACACACGCGGCAAAGGAGTGGGTCAACAAATGATTCGAAGTATCCTGCAAATCGCCTTTGAACAACTAGGATTGCACCGTGTAAGCCTCGGCGTATTCGACTTCAATGCTCCGGCCATACGATGCTACGAGAAGGCAGGATTCACCAAGGAGGGCTTACTGCGGGATGCCAGGAAACACGGGGATGAATATTGGAGCTTGTGGGAGATGAGTATGTTGGAGGAGGAGTGGGAAACGATTAAGAAGGGCTGATCCCTTATACATGGTGAGCGGTCTTTACTTTATAAAGAATATTCGACAGTGATGCTCGATTATCGCCATTCCCGCATGATTATTTCGTCTTCTGCATGAAAAATCTACATCCCGCACGATTATCCTAATCCGGAATGAATTGAAAGGATATCGGTATGATGCAGAGAGCCTGATCACCGATATCCCTTCGATGATTTGCTCATCAATCTATCCGTTGCCCCGTAAGCACAATAGACTACATAGGGGTTGTCTCTTTTCTAATTTGTAAAAATAAGTAAGGAAAAAGATCGATTTTCCTTCACACAACCTTCACCAAAACCAACAGCTCACTACATACCCACTCAACATCCCTCTCCTAAAATGTAGTCGAATACATATTAGGGATAGGAGATGAAGGACATGAATAAAAAATTTTTAGTGGGTACAGGAATTGCGTTTTCGTTGTTATTGAGCCCATTCAGTCAGGCGTTTGCTGAAGAGCCGACAACAGGTGAGGAAAAGCAGGTGGAGAATATTGCACACCGCGGGGCGGCAGCCTATGCACCTGAAAACACGATCGCAAGCTATGATCTAGCGGTCGATATGAAGGCGGATTATATTGAAATTGATGTCCAGCGAAGCAAAGATGGTGAATTGGTCGTCATCCATGATACATCAGTGGACCGCACAACCGATGGATCTGGAAAAGTGGGGGATCTGACACTGGAGCAAATGAAGAGTCTTGACGCAGGGAGCTGGAAAGGCGAAGAATTTGCAGGAGAAAAGATCCCGACATTCGATCAAGTCCTGGATCGCTATCATGGAAAAGTGGGGATCCTGATCGAATTGAAATCTCCCGAACTTTATCCAGGAATCGAAGAACAAGTGGCTGAGGCATTAAAGGAACGTCAACTCGATAAACCGCAAAATGAAAAAATCATCCTTCAATCCTTTAATTTTGACTCGATGAAAAAAATGGATCAACTGCTTCCTAAAGTTCCAGTCGGCGTTTTAGCCTGGAGCCAGTCGCAATCGACACCGGAAGCATTAAAAGAAATTTCCACGTATGCAGAATGGTTCAATCCAAGCTACGGGATCGTGACAGAACAGGTAGTGAAGGACGTTCACTCCCTGGACATGCAGATCGGATCGTGGACAGTGCGCAGTCACGAAGCGGCAAATTTCCTGTTCGACATGGACGTGGACGCGATCATTACGGATTATCCGGATTATATCGACCCTAGAAACGAATAGTTTGATAGAAAAGGAGTAGCTGATGCTGCTTCTTTTTTTATCCTTTACATTAGTCTTTTTGATAATACGACACATTGAGATGAAGCTGACTCTTTACAAAATGCCAAATTGTTTTTTGATTCGGAAAATACCTCCAATATATCATCAATCTATCTCCCAATCCCACATATCGACATCCCATAAAAAATCTGCTACACTATTATAGTTACCAATGATAACTATTACCCGAAATAACTATATAAAAAGGAGGAAGCAGCGATTGAAACCGGCACAGCAGTTTTTTCAGGAGTTGATCCGACTTTACAGGCCATTTGAAAATCAGTTGAACGTCCAGCTGAATGAACACGGTCTGCACAGGGCCCAGTGGACGATTCTTTATAACCTCTACCATAATGGGCCTTCATCCAATGTGGAGATCTCACAGTATCAAAGCGTGGAGAAGCCGACCATTACGAGGACGGTTCATCAATTGGAGGAAGCGGGCTATATCGAGCGGATACCAGGTAAGGATCGAAGAGAAAAGCGAATGCAGCTTACGCAGGCTGGCATTGACGTTTATGAGGAAGCCCGTAAAACCATCGATCGCTTTGAACAGTCCATTATGGAAGGAATCAGTGAAGAGAAGCAGCTTGAGATGATCGAACTGATGAATAGGATCAAGGAGAATATGAACAGATAAGGAGTTTTACAGATGAGTCAGACACAATCAAGGCTATGGACCAAGGACTTTACCCTCATGTCCATCGCCAATTTTTTTATCTATTTAATTTTTTACTTATTGCTCGTTACCATGGCGGTTTATGCCGTGGATGAATTTGGGGCGTCCGAGAGTCAGGCGGGTCTCGTGACGGGGATCTTCATTATCGGAACCTTGATTGGACGATTATTTCTCGGAAGGATGATCACAGCCATCGGAAATAAGAAAATGCTGTTTGTCGGCATGATCGCGTTTATCGCTACATCATGCCTTTATTTCGTGGAGGGCGGCATCAGCTTCTTGCTGCTCACGCGTTTTCTTCACGGGGTGGCACTCGGCATGGTCAGTACCGCTACCGGTACGATCGTAGCAGAGATTATCCCGGCGAGCCGAAAAGGAGAAGGGATCGGGTATTACAGCATGAGCATCACCCTCGCAACAGCGGTTGGTCCGTTCTTCGGTCTTTTCTTGAGTCAGCATGCAAGCTTTCGGACGATCTTTGCTTTCTGTCTTGCCCTTGGGGTCATCAGCTATGTCTTCACCTTGTTTGTGAGAATACCGGTCGTTAAGAAAACGGCAGGGGAGAAAACCGAGAAACAGCGTCTCTCCATTGCGAGCTTCATAGAACCGAAGGCGCTTCCGATTGCGCTCGTCGTTCTGTTCGTGTCCCTTGCGTATTCAAGCGTCCTGTCGTTCATTAACTTCTATGCCGTCGACATCGACCTTGTCGAAGCTGCGAGTGTATTTTTTGTGGTGTATGCTGTAGCGATCCTTGTATCGCGTCCGTTTACAGGGAGACTAATGGATGCGAAAGGTGCCAAGGCTGTTATGCTGCCTGCTTTCGTCTTGTTCGCTGCTGGTTTATTTCTTTTAAGTGCAGCAAGTAACACAATGATCCTGCTTCTTTCAGGTGTCCTGATCGGTCTCGGGTTCGGGAACATGCAATCGGTCACACAGGCAATCGCCGTGAAGGCCGTGCCGCCGGAGCGAGTAGGTCTCGCCACATCCACCTACTATATTTCCCTGGATGCCGGCCTCGGATTCGGACCGTATGCTCTTGGCTTCTTAATTCCCTTGACAGGCTACCGTTCCCTATACATGATCATGGGCATCCTGGTTGCGGCAACACTCGTACTCTATTATTTCCAGGAACGAAAACAATCCCGCACCGTACTCGCCCATGAATAGATTTCCCTTCAAGGAGTCCGGCCACAATGGCCGGACTCCTTTTTTGGAGGGACGGACCTTCTAAGGGAAGATTTCTTCGAATAGTTCCTGCCTCATGAAGGTCCGTCCCTCACCTGTCTTTCATGAGCAAGAACGAACAGGAAGGTTTCTGGAGTTTTTACTATATTAGTAGAGTGCAGTGGAGATGAAAGGCGGTAGAGGGATGGAGTTTAAAGAAGTGGTGAAGGAAGCTTTTGTTATGGTCGGATATAGTGCTCCGGGAAGCTGGGGCGGAGATGTTTCCTACCCCATACCGGGGCTATGGGAGAAAGCGAAGGAATTCATCACAAGAGATCAGGCCGATCAGATCATAGGGGTCTGCCTTCCCCCAAGAAGTGATGATTACTATTACACCTGTGGGATAGAGATGGATTCTGCAGCTTTCAGGAAAATGAGAAGTGAGTTGACGGTCCACACCTTCCCGAAACAGAAATATGTCGTATTTAAGCATACGGGGCCTTCCGGAAACATCCCCGAAACCTACCACAAGTTGTGGAAGGTCTTTGACCAGGGAGGATATCTCATTGAAAAAGGAATGCCCGAGATTGAAGTGGTGGACGCGCATTTATTTGGAAAAGAAGATAGCAATGAATATGAAATGGACATCTGGATTCCGGTTGGAGAGCATCCCCTTTTGTGAGGGGGTGTTTTTTATTAATCAATAAACATATCTTTAAAAATAATAAAAATTTATTGTAAAACAATAAATTTCATGATAAATTCTAACTATATTATCAAGTGAGGTGCTATGAATGAAACGGGAAACTCTCTTTTTGAAGATCGCCCTTTTTCTCATCGGGGCCCCGATTGCAGCTTTATGCTTCATCGGTATGCCCATGCTGGCCATGAATGCAGCAGGTTGGAGCTTAGCCTATGTAGTCTACGGGATACTGGCCGTCATGTACGCGTCGGCGATTCCTTTCTTCACTGCATTGTTTCAGGCTTACAAACTGTTAACGTTCATTGATCAACATAACGCGTTCTCAGAATCATCCGTCAAAGCTTTGAAGACGATCAAAACATGTGCCATTGTGATCTGTTCCTTCTACGTGGCGGGCATGCCGCTCTTTTATGCCCTGGCGGAGTTTGACGACGCACCCGGTGTGATTGTGATCGGGATGATCTTCATCTTCGGTTCAGCCGTGATTGCCGTTTTTGCCGCCGTTCTGCAGAAGCTATTGAACAATGCCATCGAAATCAAATCTGAACATGATTTAACGGTCTGAGGTGAGAATATGACCATTATTATCAATATTGACGTAATGTTAGCTAAAAGGAAAATGAGTGTGACGGAGCTGTCAGAAAAAGTGGGAATCACGATGGCGAACCTTTCAATCCTGAAAAATGGGAAAGCAAAGGCCGTCCGATTATCCACATTAGAGGCGATTTGTAATGCACTCGATTGTCAGCCCGGAGATCTGTTGGAATATCAGCGTGATGAAGATACAGGGGAATGAAGATGAGAGCGCTCAAACAGCTCCTTCGTTTCGGCTGGGAGCAGGCACTGTCATGCTTATTTCCAGTGGTCATTTTTGCCTCTTTGGCACTGACACAAATCATCCCGCTTCTTTACCTGCCGAGATACGACTGGCTGCTTCTCATCTGCCTCCTGATGCAGTGGGGGATGGTGAAATCGGGTCTCGAAACCCGTGATGAACTGAAGGTGATCACCCTATTCCACCTGATCGGACTCGCACTTGAACTGTTCAAGGTGCATATGGGCTCGTGGTCCTACCCTGGGGAAGGTTATTCCAAACTGTTCGGTGTCCCATTATACAGCGGATTCATGTATGCAAGTGTAGCAAGCTACCTGTGCCAGGCGTGGAGGAGGCTTGAGGTGGAACTGATAGAGTGGCCGCCGTTTTGGATTGTCGTTCTCCTCGCCGCAGCGATCTATTTGAACTTTTTCACTCACCATTACTGGATCGATATCCGCTGGTGGCTGTCGGGACTTGTCCTCATCATTTTTTGGAAAACATGGGTCGTCTATGTAATCGGCGGCACCCGATACCACATGCCCCTCGCCCTTTCATTTGTCCTTATCGGATTTTTCATCTGGGTCGCCGAGAACATTGCCACGTTCTTCGGTGCCTGGGAATATCCGAATCAGACGGACGCCTGGAGCCTTGTTCATCTTGGAAAGGTCAGTTCTTGGCTTCTACTCGTGATCGTCAGCTTCCTGATCGTAGCAACATTGAAGCGGGTGAAAGGGCAGGGAGCGATTTCAGACGGTGCAAATTTTCTTACATCCGGACCTCACCACTCAAGTCAGGAGGAATCGGTATGATGAAGTTGGCTGTCACAATGATGTTGACTCACTTTATTATCTTCATTCTCTGGATCATGAACTCAGGACACTTGTTTTCATTTTATGGAATCACCGCTTGGATTGCCTTGGTGGGGCTAGGATTCATCATTCAACTAAAGCTCGATAAAGTCATGATGGTTAGAAGGTTGTTGTCCATATCGAATGGGTGGATGGTGTTTTTGATGGGGGCAACCGTGTTAATTTATTTTGCTGTCAGCTCCATGCCATAGTGATGTATTCCAGGGACAGGTCCCTAGGTGCTCCATTCAAAAGAGCCAGTTGACCTGTCTTTTTTATTTTTTAGGAATATATGGAACCTTTGTGAAGTTGATACGTACATGTATTTAATACATTCCTAAATACAATGGAGGAATCTAAATGGACTACGGCTTATTGATCATCGGTATCTCCCTTTTACTGGTTTCATACTTAGTCGGTGTGAAAAAACAGACATGGCTGCTGGCAGGCTTCAATGAAAAAATGATCAAGAATAAATCGCTGCTTGGAACCATCACCGGGCTGCTCTTCTTCCTTCCCCTGGGCCTGATGGTCATCATCAACAGCATCATCGATTATGCATATGAGGGGACCGTACTTGTAGTTGCTATGCTGGTCCTGCTTACAGCCGTGTATCTATTCATAAACAGGAGGCTGTTGGATTGATGGAAGAGAAGGAGCTCAAGATCAATGGGAAGAATCTTTTCGTCAAACAAAAAGGGGATGGGGAGCCAATGATCTTCCTTCATGGCGGACCGGGTGGGAGTCTTGACTATTTTCTTCCGCATATGGAGTCCCTGTCGAAGGATTTTCAACTCATTTTTTATGACCAGACGGGGTGTGGGAGGTCTGAAACGGTTGCAGGTCACTCGTACTCAATTGACGATGAAATCAGTAATCTTGAAGAAATCAGGAAAGCACTCAACCTGGATAAGGTGACGCTGTTCGGCGAGTCTTGGGGGAGTATCCTTGCCCTGTCGTATGCGGCAACGTATCCTGACCGTATCCATAAATTGATCCTAACCGCCGCCATCGGTTTAACTTATCGAGACTACCGTGCCTTCAAAGAAAATCTTTTTCGAAAGCTTGGATTTAAGAAAAAAATGCTTCTCGGATGGTATTCTTTCTCATCTCTCTTCAGTGTCAATGCTTCAAAGAAGCTCGAACAATTGCTGGATCCTTTTTATGTGTATTCCGTCGATACATTGAGGAGGAAAAAAGAGATTCTATACAACAAAGATGCCCTTAAGCACATCGGAAGAGAACTTGATCAAGAGTATAACCTGCTTCCGTCTCTCAAAGAGCTTCGTTCCCTCCCCATTGCAATTGCACAGGGATCACATGATGTTTTAACCCCTGCCTACATAAAAGAAAATGTCATGGTCCATCTGCCAAACGCAATTCTTCTTGAAGTAGAAGAAAGCGGCCACTGGACCATTCTCGAACAACCCGGGAAGATGGTTTCATTGACCAGGGCGTTCATGACTGCCAAAGGGACAGGCACCCCGGTTCACGTATAGAACCGGGGGGACCTGTCTCTTTGAGTTTTTTCAGCACATCGACCATATCTTATTAAAGGATAAACCAACCCCCTCCCCGAATAGAAATAGGTAGAATGGAGGGAAGCTCATGAATGGAAAGATTCAGGTGGAAAATCTCACCAAAACATTTAAAAAAGGAAACGTGCAGGCGGTGAAAGGTGTATCGTTCCAAGTGGAAGAGGGCGAATTTTTCGCCTTTTTAGGACCGAATGGAGCAGGGAAATCGACGACGGTCCAGATACTAACAACGCTGATTAATGCTTCTTCCGGGAAAGTGGAAGTCGCAGGGTATGATGTCATCAGTGAGCCTGAACATGTCCGCCGTCATATTGGCGTCGCCCTTCAGGAAACGGGGGTTGACCCTGACCTGACAGGACGTGAGATGGTGGAGCTCCAGGCGTATATATTCGGCTTCGGGAAGGAAGAAGGGAAGCGGCGCGCGGAGGAGCTCCTTGAGATCGTGGATCTGTCGGAAGCATCCGAACGGAGGATCGGCGGGTATTCCGGCGGGATGAGAAGAAGGCTGGATCTCGCCCTGACCCTCGTCAACGAACCGAATATTCTCTTTCTGGATGAACCGACGACGGGACTGGATCCATCCAGCCGGGCAGCGATCTGGAAAGAGCTCAGGAGGCTGAATAAAGAAAAGGGGACGACGATCTTTCTCACGACCCAATATCTGGAGGAAGCGGACTCCCTGGCAGACCGGATCGGCATCATCAATAAGGGCGAGATCGTGGCCATGGGGTCCCCGAAGGAATTGAAGGCAGAGATTGGTCAGGATCTCATCACCCTCACATTGAAAAATCGTGCCGAGATCGATCACAGTGTGGAACTGATCCGCACGCAATTGGAGGGTGTCGACGTCCTCGCTCAGCAGGATAAGATCCTGGTATATGTAGAAGAAGGGACCAGACAGCTTCTCGAGGTGGTCCGGATCCTCGATACAGAAGATATCGGCATCACGGATATTCAATTGTCATCCCCTACCCTGGATGATATCTTCCTGAAATTGACGACGGAGACGAAGGAAGGGGTGAAGAGCCGTGGGGAATAATGTATTTAAGGATACGTGGCTCATGACGGTCCGAAATATCAAGACCACTCTCCGAAACCCGTTTTCATTCATACCTAACTTGATCATTTCTGCTTTCTTCCTTCTCGTATACGAAGGAGGATTGAGTGGTATATCTCAATTGCCGACCTTTGAAGGGGCCGATTATCTGGCGTTTATCCTGCCCGTGTCCATCGTCTCTGCTGCCATCGGTGGAGCAGGGGGAGCAGGGCAAAGTATTGTGAAAGATATTGAGACCGGGTTTTTCTCGAGACTTCTTCTCACTCCGGCATCGCGCATGGCCATCGTCCTTGGCCCGATCATCGCAGGCATGCTGCAGCTTTTGGTCCAGACGCTCCTCATCATCGGAATGGCGTTTTTACTTGGCCTTGACGTTAAGACAGGTTTTGCCGGCGTATTATTTGTCCTGTTGATTGCCATCGGCTGGGGACTTGCGTTTGCCGGTTATTCCGTCGGGATCGCCCTCAGGACGAGAAACGCCCAGGCCGCCCAGGCGGGTACATTTATCTTCTTCCCGCTGATTTTTTTGAGTACGACATTTGTTCCCTATGAATTGATCGAAGCCCAGTGGTTGAAAATCGCCGCCACGATCAATCCGACCACCTATGTATTTGAAAGTATGCGTACTGCCCTTATCGACGGGTGGGTGTTCTGGGATCTGATGCAGGGCGTGATTGCGATTGTGATTGTCTGTGCCATCACCATTACGTTCGCTGCCGTTTCTGCCAAGGGTGCGGTTTCACGGAAATAGATTGGTAAGAAGGATTCTTCTCTAATTGGGGAAGAATTCTTCTTTCTATCCAACCTCTTTTTGCACGCTAGTAAACATGGAGGAAGTATTTTTCCCTCGGAAATGTATGTGAGTGGCGTCATTAAGAATATATATGAATCTACAAATATTGATACGGGTTTTCCACCATATGAAGCGATTAAGGAAAGGTGTAAGCCAGCTTCTGAGTTTATGAGCGCTAGTTGATGGTTATCGCTTGTTGTAGAAAAAACTACAAGTACGTTTTCAAGTTTATAAAGTCAGCTTAGCGGGTAAGTGATAATAACAGAGCGATCAAAAGAGTATTCAAAAAAGGGTTGACATCTCTAACTGTAAATATTATTATTACAGTGAACCCGAAAAAAGGGTAAATATTTTTATTGCAACTGTTACTTTTTTTATTACATTTAACAAGGAGTGTGTAAACACATGGTCAATCTATTTCTGACACCAAGCTGTACGTCCTGCCGCAAAGCGAGAGCGTGGCTTGAGGAACATTCAATTCAATATGTGGAGCGTAACATGCTGACAGAACCGTTGACACCTGATGAAATCAAATCGATCCTTCGCCTGACGGAAAATGGGACAGAGGACATCATTTCCAAACAATCAAAGGCGTACCAGGAGTTAAAGGTCGACATTGATTCGTTGCCGCTCCAAGATTTATATACATTGATTAAAGAAAATCCTCTGATTTTAAAAAGACCGATCATGCTGGATGAGAAAAGACTGCAGATTGGCTATAATGATGAAGAAATTCGCAGTTTTCTACCAAGAAAAATCCGTAATTTCGAATACAATGAGCTGCAAAAATTGGCCAACTGATCATAAACCGGATTCTTGACAGTCTAAACTGTAAAAGTTACCATTACAGTAATATCCGTGAAGGAGGCAGGCCATGAATAGCGACTTTACATTAGCCATCCACAGTTTGACGTACCTGGCCTTGCAGACGGACCGCATGTCGACAAGCGACGCGATTTCGGAAAGTGCAGGAGTCCATCCCGTTCGGATTCGCAAAGTCCTCAGTCTCTTGAAAAAGCAGGGATTCATCGCATCCAAAGAAGGCACAGGAGGCGGATTCATCTTTGCCAGGGAACTCAGTGACATCAATCTGTGGGATATTTATAAAATCACGTCAGAAGGTGCTCTGCAGCCAAAATGCACGGCTTCCAATGAAAAATGCCTCGTTGGTGCAAACATGAAAAATGTCTTATTTCAGATTTTCCTTGGGGCTGAAGAAAAGCTTGGGGATTACCTTAAGGACTACACCATCAAAGATATCATCGAGATGATCAATCAGGAGAAAGCGTAAAAGCTTTCTGGACATATAAATGTAACAAATTATATTACAGTTGAAAGGGTGAAAAGATATGTCAAACGAACAAGCAATCCTGAAAGTAGGAGACTGGATCAAAGGAACATTGCTTACAGGTGAACTGATCATCGGCTATGTCGAGAACCTTGACAACCAGGGTAGCGCCGTGAAAGCGAAAATCGTAACCAGTGATAACAAGACTATTGAAGGAAGAAGTCTTCCCCTATTAAATAGACAGGTCAATAAAATCCCGGATACACACGTGAAAAATAAAGAACAAATTCAATTCCTGATCGACCTGGCCCTTGAAACAGGGGATCAAGAGTGGTTCCTGGAGCTGACAGCTAAATTGAATGCTATGCGGGAACTTGCCGAGGGTGTTAAGTGAATATCTTGCATGAAAGCTGAAGAAGTGGTTTTCTTCAGCTTTTTTTTATGAAAAAATACAAGGTGGCATGATCCGTGCCGGGACTGGCTATCTCAGCCTGAAGAAAACCATCCCCGCTGCCCCCATCACAACCACGGTACAGACTGCAAATACACCTGCATGCAGGTAAGGCATAATGAGATCACCCAGATCTCGAATTGGTTCGGGCGGGAATGAATAAATCCCAAAACAGGCAAATGCTAAATAGAACACTCCTGTACTGAAGGACACCAACATAATCTCTACTCCGCTCCATTTCCCCTTGAATCCACTGAACAGAAAAACAGCAGTGGTGATAAAGAGTGAGCAGGCAAACGATGGCCATAATCCAGCCACCATCCGAGCGGCCATAAAAGCAGATAATGAGAATAAACTGAACAACAATCCTCGAAGCAGATTCTTCATCATGTTCCCTTTCTTTCTTGAAAGATTTTCACGGCTGAGGACGAAAGAAATACCAAAAAGGTGTATACAAAAACCCATATCAGAAACGAATCATTGAATACAGTAAACGTGGCAAAAAGCGTCGCTAGAAAGACGATTAATGGTGGCACGAAGATGTTTTTAAGAAGGTAATAACCTAAGATGCCAACGAGCAGCGAAAGGACCGGAAATCCAATTAAAATCATGAACACAATATCCAAAGAGAGTCACCAACCTTTTAGTGTAATTTTACACAAAAAGAATATTTTTATCAATTTTTTCTTTTGGACCATTTTAGCATAGATGCCCTGACTAACAACCCATGGATCTGTTTAAACCAAGCATAAAATGACAGGTACTTTACTATTAGGAAGGCTATGATGGAATCCTGGGAGGTTTTCATATGTCTGAATTTAATGTAAGGATCCTTCAAATAAGGGGGAGTTCCTTTCAAATCGGGTTACAAACTGGGGAACTGCTTAAAGACACCGCTATTCTAAACGTCCTGAATACCATCACGAAGCATGACATCGACTATCCAGGCATGAAATCGATCTATACCTCCTTTGCTCCGCACTTGATTGAAGAGCTGGAGGGCCTTGCTGAAGAATTAGGGATTTCATCCAGAAGAGCTGCTGCTTTGTTAAGTGGTTATGATGTGCCTAAGACAGAGGCAATGGGATGCTCAACGCTTCTAACAAGCGACTACTATGTAAGAAATTATGATTTTTCCCCTGATTTTTATGATGGGATCTTTAGCTGCGTTCAATCGGATACCGCATTTGCGTCCGCCGGTTACAATCTTCAAGTCCTGGGGAGGCATGATGGAGTAAATGAGAAGGGTCTGGCGATAGGATTACACTTCGTCAGCCACGAGGGGTACAGAATAGGAGTCTCACCTTGGGCGGCCATCCGGATGGTTCTGGATACGTGCGCTACCGCTCAAGAAGCAGCTTCCATGCTGAAGGAAATCCCTCACTGTGCCTGTTATAATTTTTCCCTGGGAGATCGTGATGGACAGATGGCCGTAGTGGAGGCGAGTCCAGATCTGGTGACGGTCCGGTACGGTGAATACTTCCTCCCTTGTGTAAATCACTTTCAGGAAGATCAAATGGGGAGCAAGAATCGTCCATCCATCGAAGGCTCTCTCCAGAGGAATAAGCATCTGTTGAGCTTGAAGGAGAAGAATTGGTCCCATGATCAAATGTTCCACCATTTTAAGAGTGAGGAATCGCCTATGTTCTTTACTGATTATGAACACTTTTTCGGAACGCTTCACACCTTCTCTTATTCCTATCAGGATTCCAGAATCCTTACAGCCATTGCAGGTGGCGGGGACGTTCTTGATGTGAACTTTAAGGACTGGGTGAATGGAAAGGACATCCACGAGGAGACACTCAGTGGTTTTATAAAATGAATCAGAAAAGATGATCCCAAATCAAACGGGATCATCTTTTTTTTCATTCAAAAGTCGTAGAATCCTTCTATCCAAATGGCGGAAGCTGTGAACGGAGAGGGTGGATATACTGTCATTATAACGACTATTTCATCAATTCAAATTATAGTGAAAATTTTCATCTGTTGGTATAAAATAGAATTTTGTGAGGGGGTTCAACATGAACTTATTAAAAACAACTTTAAACCATTTTAAACCCTATTGGAAAAAGCTCTTGGTGGCACTTGTGTTTTCGGTGATAGGCGGTCTATTTACCATCGTCCCTTCCATTCTCGTAAAGCGGTTGGTCGATGACGTCATTGTCGGAAGGGATTTGAATTTCTTAGTGTGGGTCGTAGCCGGGATTCTCGGTGCATACCTCGGAAAATCCCTGTTTGAAACGATGCAGGAATATGTACAGGTGAAGATCGGTCTTGATGTCATTACAGATATGCAAATCCGGGCGTTCCGGAAGCTTCACCGGACACCGATGTCGTTCTTCTCGAAGACACCGAGGGGGGATATGCTCTTCCGTCTGACCCATGATGTGGAGTCGATCCAGAACTTGAATAATACGGTCGTGCCCCGTATCCTGCAGCAGGTCGTGGGAGCGATTGCGGCTTTTTCGACGGTGTTTGTTCTATTCTGGCCGGCTGCCATCGTGATGTTCGCGGTGTTTGCCATTTATATCATCCCTTCCTTCACCTTGGGTAAAAAAATGAGGAAAATGAGCGCAGTCCAGCGGGAGATGAGTGCGGATATGTATCAGCACCTGCAGGAAAGCATTGAAAGTGTCCGATTGGTGAGGACTTATCAGACACAGGATATAGAAGTTGGCACTCAGGAGAAGAAGCTGAGTGATTGGAAGCAATTCTCGATCCGGGCAGCGCTGATCGGAAAGGTGAACTGGCGCCTCGGGAATCTCTTTAATATCGCAGCACCGGGTGTGGTGATGCTAGTCGGTGGATGGGCAATCTGGGACGGAACCATCACAGTTGGTACCCTTGTTGCCTGCCTGAGCTTCATTCCCATCATGTTTTTGCCGGTGAGGTCCATGGCAGAACATGCCCTGACGATTCAGCAGGCGATTCCAGCCCTTCAGCGGATCTATGAATACTTCGATCTGCCTGAAGAACATGAGGAGGAGCTTCCTTCATTTGGTGGGGTAAAAGGGAAAATAGACTTAGAGAATCTATGGTTTTCCTATCCCGGAAGTGATAAGCAGGTTCTGAAAGGAGTTTCCTTATCCCTGGATCAGGGTAATCACATCGGGATCGTCGGGACGAGCGGAGGAGGGAAGAGTACCCTTGTCCAGCTTTTACTCGGGTTGTATGAACCACAGCAAGGCTCTGTTTTGATTGATGATAAGAATCTATTTGAATACAACCGGAACAGCTTCCGTCAGCAGGTGGGGGTCGTCTCCCAGGAAACGTTCCTGTTAAATAGCACGCTGCGTCAGAATCTGCTGTACGGAAAACCTGATGCGACAACAGAGGAACTAAATCAAGCTGTTGAGGCAGCAGGATTGAAAGAGCTGATCGATTCCCTGGACGAGGGATACGAAACGATCGTCGGGGAGCGGGGCTTGAAGCTCTCGGGCGGTCAGCGGCAACGCGTCGCCCTTGCCCGTGCGATCCTGAGACAGCCGCCTGTATTGATCTTCGATGAAGCGACTTCCTCCCTGGACGGGGAAACAGAAGAACGGGTGCAGGCTTCTTTAGAAAAGCTGATCCCCGGCCGAACAACCATCACCATCGCCCACCGTCTCGTAACGGTGAGAAATGCCGATGTGATCATTCTCCTTGATGGAGGGGTTGTGGCTGAAAAAGGGACCCATGAAGAGCTGCTTCTCTTGCATGGCAAGTATTATGAATTATACAGAGCTCAATACAGCGAGCTTGAAAAGGAGATGATCGGATGACGGCCCCGACAAGTAAGAATCGTGACGGAAGAAGGGTCCTGAGCTTTCTTCGTCCGTATAAAAAATGGGTCATCGCAGACTCCATCGTCATTGCGATCAGTCAGGTGTTCTCAGCGCTGATCCCGACACTCGCCCTCAGCTGGCTCGTGGATACGATCATTCCTAACGAAAACTACAATTGGCTATGGGGATTGATGTGGCTCCTGATTTTATCAGCGGTGCTTGATCTGGTGATGATGGTCATCGACGAATACTTCTGTCATCAGACCGCGAAGACCGTGACGAACTGGCAGAAGCTGCGTCTGTTCCGTCATTTGCAGGTTGTTCCATATTCGTTTTATCACCACAATTCCACAGGGGAAATGCTTGCGAGGGTGTCGGATGATCCGGATACCCTTCATAATTTCCTTGCCTGGGAAGGGTCGACCTTCATGGCAAGCGTGCAGGGCGTATTCATCTACAGTTTGGTGCTGTTATGGATTCATCCTTATCTGATGATTACTAGCGTCGTCCTCGGTGTAATCTTCTATTGGACCTCTAATATGGTAGGGGCAAGGACCCGGTTGGCTTCAGCGGATGCCCGTCAAGAAGCATCGAGATATCTTGAAAGGTTGAGAGAATCGGTGACAGGCATTCATCTGTCACGGGTCATGGGGGTGTCGGACAGTGAGGTGGACAGTGTCATCTCCATCCGGGACAGCTTCGTGAAGCATTCGGTCAAAGAACTGAAAGCGAGGATGCAATCGGTCGTCGTCATTGCAAGTTATAACGGATTTGCCCTAGGACTAGTCTATTTAATCAGTACATTATTAATCTGGAATCAAGGTTTGACCAGTGGACAGATGTTGACGGCAGGAGGGCTTGTGACGATTGCAGCGAATGAAATGCAGCGCCTTCTCAGGAACTGGCTGTCCGTGAGAAGAACAGGACCTGCCCTGGATCGCTCTGAAGTTTTGCTTTCCGAAGAAGTGTCTGAGGCAGAGGTGTCGGAAGGCATGCAGGGTGCACGGGCAAGTGGAAGCATTCGACTCCAGGATGTAGCGTTCGCTTATCCGGGGAAGGATGAAAATGTGTTAAAAGGCGTGTCCTTTACAGTTGGTGCCGGTGAGAAGTGGGCACTGGTCGGACCGAGTGGATCCGGGAAATCCACGATTGTCGATCTGTTATTCAAGCTTTACGATACAGGAGTCGGACGGATTGAAGTGGATGGCCGGGATATCCGTGAGTGGGATACGGCGTGGCTTCGTTCCCAAATGGCGATTGTGACCCAGGACGTCATGCTCCGAAGCGGAACATTGGCAGATAACCTGAGGATCGGAAAGCGGGATGCCACGGATGAAGAACTTCTGAAAGCATTAGCGGACAGTGGACTCGGTGAACTCATCGACACGTTACCAGAAGGACTCAATACTTCCGTAGGTGAAAGGGGAAGCCTGCTTTCGGGAGGACAGAAGCAGCGTCTGTCCCTGGCTAGGGCGCTCTTAAAGGATGCCCCGATTTTGATCCTGGATGAAGCGAGCTCGGCCCTTGATCCCATTACGGAAACGAAGATCAATGAAGCCGTGCTTCGTGCAGGGAAGAACCAAACGATCATCATCGTTTCTCATCGCTTATCAACAGTCTTATCTGCAGATCAAATTGTCGTGCTTGAGGATGGACGGATTGTCGAGCAAGGGAAGCATGGTGATCTGTTACAAAATCAATCCGGTGTATATTCCCGACTATTTGGCAGGGAAGCTGAGATCGGCGGAGCAACGATTGATTATGTGTCTTAAGAAATGAATAGATGCCTGCTCATTGGAGTAGGCATTTTTTATATTGACGAATAGTCAAAAAGAAGGGTTAGACAGTAGGTCTTTTGGGGTATTGTGAAATAGTTGTAGTACATATTACGACAAAGGTGTATATCAATCCATCGTATATGGACTTTGGAGGAGGCGGGTATACTTTATTACGACGAAATAAGACAGATTATTCAGAAAAAAATTGTTGTTATTTGCGGTAGGGACTTTTATACTATTCTTATAGATTGGTATATGATGTCAAAAATGAAGTGTGCAAAACCTTGAAAAACGAATCGGAGGGATTACATATGAAAAAGGCATTCATGTTAATGTTGATGGCAATGGTATATTTTGGTTTTGGAAACAGTGTAATGGCGGCTTCCAACCAGGAAGAATATGATAAGGTTCTTGAATCCATCGAGAAAACCAATCAAGACATCGATGAAAAAGTGAGAAAAGCGGTGGAAGAGGCAGATAAGTTAAATGATTCTTTTCTGAATGAAGTTCGTGAAGTGGAAGAAGGAAAAGAAATCGTTAAGCTGAAGGAAGAAAGGGAAAAGAAGTTAGAAGAATGGAAACGCGCAGAACATGATGAAAAGAAACATGAAAAACTCAAAAAGAATCTATCGGATATAGAAGATAGGATCGCTGAAAAACAGGCAGAAATAGATAACGAGATCAGGTTGATCCAGGAGGAAATAGAGGCACTAGCCTTTGAGAAAATGAATTCCGGCAATGATAAAGAGAAGGAAAAAGTGAACAAGAAATTGGCTAAATTAGAAGAAAAACTAAGTAAACGATCTGATAAGATGAATGGAATCTCTCACAAATATAAAGAAGATTTAGATGGAATCGTCAATAAGGTGTATGACGAAACCTTCAAGATGTCACAGGATATGATCCGAAAGGCAGCTGAAAAAGGCGTCATGGCTGAGTGCAGCTGGAAATATGTCCGCTTTGCTGACCGGTGGGTGTGGATCGATCCGATTCGGGTGGTTGGATACTACTAAGCAGTTGAACTGAATGAGAAAAGGATAAAACGAGTTCAAACCGGGGCTCGTTTTATTCATCGTAGAAGTCAATTACATAGAAGGGGGAGGAACAAATGAAAGGATTTACATTAGGGAGTAGCAGGAAACCACTAGAGAAAGTAACCTTTCACAATTTTGAATTAAGCCTGTTATCCCGTGGGGACGGTGTGGAGGTTTTACTTCAGACGATTAATGAAGGAAGCTTATTTTACGTCTATCCGAGTGATAACCCGAATGGGCTGGAGTTTTATTATGTTCTATCAGGTGATATGGAATGTGAAGTAGAGGGTGAAAAGATGATGCTTGGACCAGGGGACTACTTCTCGGCCAAGGGCCTTACAGAACCAATCCATTTTACAGCATTTACCCAAGTGACCTTATTATGGGCAGTGACAGACCCAACCTTCTTTCATCTAAGCAAGGATATGTCCACCTTAATGGGCAAAGTAAAAGAAGTGGAACAAAAAGACCGGTATACTTCCATGCACAGTGACAGAGTGGCCAAGTACTGCGTGAAAATCGCTAAAAAGCTCAAATTAAATAAAGATCAGCTGGAGAATCTCACCATGGCTTCACTACTTCACGATGTAGGGAAAATTCATGTGCCGGAAGAAATACTTAATAAGCCGGATCGCCTGACAGATGAGGAGTTTTCGATTATTAAAAAGCACCCCCAAGATGGAGCCGATATGATCAAAGAAACGTACTATAAAGAACTAGTCCCCATCATCGAACAGCATCATGAACGACTCGACGGAAGCGGTTATCCCCGTGGCCTGAAAGCTGGGGACATTCTTCTCGAGGCTCGGATCATTGCTGTCAGTGACACATTCGATGCTATGACCGAGGATAGGGCCTATCGTAAGGCATTTAGTAAGAAGCATGCCATAGAAGAGCTAAAGAGACTTTCAGGGACACATTACGATCAAGAGATTGTCAGGATATTTGAAGAAATCTTAATCGAAGAGGGGGTTCTTTAAGATTATCACAATTTATATGGCTCGACTTATGGAGATCAAACGCATTGGATAGAGGATAACCAATGCGTTTTTTTTTAAAAATATAAAAAGAACAATTCCATTGCCTTTCAGCAAAAGAATTGTCCTGGTTTATATAGATACATTTCTTATCCTACATTCTGAATCTGCTTCAATTCCTCCGTCAAACGCAGGAATTCTTCTCTGTTCCGTTTGCGTAATGCCTGGTCAATACCTTGCGCGATTTGCTCTTTCCGAAATGTCAGCAGTGCCTCGTCCAATATCATTTCTGCAAATAGGGAATCCATGTGATTTACATCAGACTGTGGTGAGTTAAGCAAATACTTCTTCATGATCATCAGCTCCTTGACCTTTTTTCTATTATACTAACCATTTATAGAATATTCAAACATTTTATTAAAAAAATATTTTTTTCCTTAACCTTAATTCAGAGTGTATTCTTTCTATTGAACATTAGAAAAACAATGAATTGGGAAGAGGCACAACAAAATGTGCTTTTGTAACAGGGACCATCACGTTTTATCCTCCAACTCCCGTCCTGGATGAATATTTCATTTGAATTGTAAACACTATTCCATATCGGCAGGGTTTACCCAGTGGGGGACATGAAAAAAAGCGTCCATATAATATGAACACTTCAGGAAGAGATTGTCACGCCGCCATAGAGGCGTTACGCCAATCATATGAATGTGATCTCTCACCTTCTACATCAATATAAAGTATGAAACGGGTTTCATAGCAAGGGGTATCATACAAAACATTTCTTTTATTGGAGGGAATATTGGTTAAGACATTGATTAACTCTCACTTTTAAGAGCTGTTTTTTACATATATTTTTTCGAAATGGAAAGAATACATACGATGATAGATTGGCTTAAGAACCGGATGGTCAGGTAGGAGGGGTTACTGTTTGGGGTTGGTATGGGCACTCATCGTTATTCTGTTCATTGTTTTGTTTTTTGTTCCAAAGAAGTTATCCTTAAAGGAAAATCTCATTATGTTCCCTTTTATTGGGTACTTTGCGGCGGTTTCCCATGTCGTAGTTGGACTAATGCTGGATTATGTGGATTTTGGGTATTACAAGAAGGTGGAAGTGACTGATTTGTTTTTGGTAATGCTTACTCCTTCACTTATTGGACTATTATTTTTAAATCTTGTTAAGAATGGGAAGTTTTTGCGTTATGTTATCATTTGGACCATCTTATCATTCCTCATAGAATCTGCATTCAGTTTGAATGGGTACATGAAACATTTAGAATGGAAATTATGGTATTCCATTCCTGTGTACTTTATGGCATTTTTTACATTGCATTGGTTTTTTTACAGAGTTGTCAGAAAATCACGATTATCGAAGGGATAGAATTATATATAAGAATGGCACTGCCCCCACTCCATTATGAATTTAATAAGTGAGGGCAGTATTCCTCATCGTTTTTACATACCTGTTAATACCTCTCCGGCTGTCAACTTATCCAAAAATCTGAGAATCCCTTTATAGGCCTGCATTTCATTTCGCTTCTTCGAGAATTCATGTCCTTCATCATCGAACACTAGAAACTCAACAGCGATTCCTCTCCTTGTTAACTGCTCCACCATACTTTCAGACTCCTCTATCTTCACTCTCGGGTCATTCTTTCCATGAACGATGAACATCGGGGACTTCATATTATCCACATAGGTGATGGGTGAGTCCCTCACAAGCTTGTCATAGTCCCTTTCTGGATTACCGACCATCTGATCCATCAGTGGCTTCCAGGTTGCCGGGGATTTCTCAAGAAAAGTCAGGAGATTGGAAATGCCGAAGATATCGATGATCCCACTGAAGTATTCGGGATGCCGTCCGGCAAGAAGCAGACTCATGTAACCGCCATAGCTGCCACCCATCGCCACGATCTTGCCTTTTTCAGCAAGTCCTTTACGTATAAGCCATTCCATTCCTGCTACACAGTCATGTCGGGGTCCGTCCCCCCAGTTTCGCTCCACCATCTTCTCAAACGAGGCACCGTAGCGCTTGCTGCCCCTAAAGTTGGGAGCGAAGAGGGTATATCCACTGTGGACAAGGTACTGAAATAGGGGTCTGTATTTCATGCGCTCCGTCTGTTGGGGGCCGCCATGTGGCCAGAGAATCGTATATCCATTTGGTTTCCCCGGTTGGAATAGCAGGGCTTCGATTTCGAGTCCATCTTTGCTTTCATAATGAACGATTTCCGGTTTGATCATGCTTCCTTCTGGAACACCAAGTACCTTTGTGTTTGTCAGTTGTGTCCACTTGCCATCCGTTTCCCTCTTGAAAATGGTATCGGTTTTGTCAGCTGAAATCCCAAGGAGAAAGAGGGTCCCTTTCTTAGTCATCTTTATTTTTTTGACGATGTCGCAGGGAATCTCGATTCTCTCTCCTTTACCCATGGACAGGTCATAGCCATATAGGTGATCTCTCACCCCTTTTTCCGAAGTGATGAAAATACTGTTCGAGGTCTCATTGAACTGTATGGAAGTGATTTCTTCTTTTTCTAAAGAGAAGACTGGGTGAAATTCATAAGTTGAAAGATTAAAAGAAGCAAGATAGGAAAACTCTTCTCCATAGTTGGTCGTGAAATAAACAAAATCCCTTGTCATGAATACATCATTGATCATATGAGGGCTGGCAGGGTCCGGCACAAGCGGGATTTTCTTATCGCCAGATTGATAGAAAGCAGCGGCATGGGTATTGGAGTAGGTTTCCGTAAACACATAGGATCCATCCCGAGAAGCGGCGGCGACTACGATTGGAGCTTTTTCCCCTTTGTGGATCAGGCTGGTTTTTCCCATTGGTAAATCTGTTTTGTAGATGTTCAATAATGGGTTTTCATGATTGGTAGAGTAATACATTTCCTGATTGCCTGTAAAGCAGGCGTGATAACAGGTCGAACCGGCTTCTTTCTCAAGGAAGGGAATAGGCGTTCCTCCCGATGTGGGCAGATAATGCAGTTGGTGGTTTTCATCGCCATCCTTCTCGAATGTTGCGATGATCTGATCCTGGTCGATATGGATGAGGCTGCTTTTCTGATTGATGGTCGTCAATGGATAGTGGAACGAGTGGGGAAGGTCCATGGCCCAAAGGTTATAATTCCCGTTCAGATTGGTGCTGAACACAAGCTTATCACCTGTTTCATTGACGCTGAAGGTGTTGATCTCAATGGTGTGGAAATATTGTTCTACTTCCGTTAAGGTACGGATAGGTCATTCCTCCTTGGGGTAAATGTCGTTATAGGTATATTATTCCATTTTATTGGAGGAGAGGCAATATGAAATAATTGTCACACCAGGACAGGATGAACCGTTCGATCATTCCAGTCCCGCGCAATAATCTTACATACTTCTACAACTATTTCCCCGGAAATTGATAAAAAATTATACAATTCGACGCAGCACCAGCACCCATAAACAGGAAAAGGAGCCAGGGGACCTGTCCCCATGGTTCCTCCATGGTAAATCTCTTTGCTGGGGAGCCTCAAAAGATTGCGGCGGGCTTCTGAGAAAAATGTAAAAGGGCCGTTCTTTCTTTCCAGTGAACTCCTAAAAAGACATGTCCTTTGCCTTAATAAAATGGAGGCGGAAATAGAAAAAAAGTTCAGCTGAACTTTTTTCTTTCTTTTATTCCCTTGGCATAGTACATTACATTTATAAGTATTTACAAATATAGTATCGGTTTGATAGAAGAACGCATATATCTTTTCTTGTAGAAAGCAGGTCGATTATGAAGGTATCTGAAAAATTTTATGAATTTATGAAGGAACGAACGTGGCAGCTGACAGAGAAATGGTATGAATCTTTGGATAAGAGTGACCCGTCTGGCGTGTATGCCTCAAAAGATACAAAGGTGATCCAAACGTTGAAGGAACAAAATCATGCTTTCCATGAACGATTCTGCCACCTTTTTAAAGATGTGGGGCAGGATAGACTGTGCAACTTCGAATTGTGGATTGAGGAAATTGCCAAGGATGAAGAGCACTTACAAACCCCTACTCATTTTATATTGAGGGAATTCTTCAGGACCCAGGATCAGTATTTAGCGATTTTGAAGGAATTTATCCGTTTGCATGGAAGTGAATTTACTTTAGATGAAACCGAGTTCTTAAGAGAATTGATCATTAACACATTCAGTATCGTCATCTCCAAGTTTGCAGAAGAAAACTATGAGTATTCCCAAAGGAGATTGAAGGCACAGCAGGAAATGATCAGAGAATTGAGTTCCCCGGTCATTCTATTGAATAAAAAGACAGGCGTCCTGCCTCTTGTCGGGGATATCGATACGGGAAGAGCGAGATATATCCTTGAGAATACCTTGAACGAATGTGTGGATAAAAATGTCGAACACTTATTCATTGATTTATCAGGTGTGATCATGGTGGATACAATGGTCGCTCATCAGTTATTTCAAATCATTGAAAGTTTGAACTTAATCGGGGTGAGGAGCACCATTTCCGGAATCCGTCCCGAAATTGCCCAAACGGCGATTCAGCTGGGTATATCATTTGAAAATATTTCGGTCACTTCGACTTTGGAGCGTGCGCTGAACGAGCAGCAGTAAAGGGATTCATACAAACGAGCGATGTTGTCATCTCTCGTTTTTTTTTTGTTTGAAATAAATATATATAGGGAAATACCACCATTATAGAGTGAATGCGATAAGGTGTACCCTTAATGAAATTCACGAGAGAAGGAGGGGCGCCATGCAATATGTAAAAATGATTCGTTTCCATCACGATGGATTCACATGCGGATCACCCAATGTCAATAAAGAACGGAAACCGGTGTTTATCAACCGGGAAATCCATAATCTTTTTCATACGTGTCAATCGGTCTATACAACGGAAATGATCCTCCCCCCTGATGGAGAAAAGAAGTGGGATGGATGTTTCTGTTATTTGGAAGAGTATACTCTATCTGCGACAGGGATCAGGAATATAGGGTTCCTCCCCAGGGAGAGTGTCATATGGGTGAGGAACATCAGCCACATGGGGAAGGACACTCCCTATTTCGATCGGTCCATTCATCCGTTGGTGGAGGAAGGGACAGGTGACGGAAGGAATATTGTCACCGATACATGGGTGAAGATGAGCGTGGTGGACGCGTTGGAGCGAACCCGTCTATGGAAGGAAAAGAATGTTACCCTCCCGGATTGGCTCACCGAATGTTACTTAGTCGAGCCTCAGGTGAAAAGTCTGATTTATCCTTCTGCAAACGAAAAGATCATGGAATTTTGGTTGAGTAAAAATTAACACATTGAAGTGTCTTCCTGTACCATTTTTTTGTTATACTACATAGTAATGGATCTTAGTAATCGTTGAAGTTGAAGTGTAACACTATTGTTCACTATCTATGTAAATGGGGAATTCACTTGAAATTTGAAGAATTAAATCCGGAACTCGTGACACTATGTCAGACAGCTGACCATTTTCACATGGCGGAAACCGTGATCGGCGGTCCGCTAAGAGGACTAGACATCCTTTCGTTAAAAGGGATCGAACGTAAGAAGAACCTTCCGACCGACGTGACCAATCTTTTGATCATCTATTTCTTCACAGAGGTGAAAGGCACGGTCTATCACCGGAACGCTCTGGCTAAATTGTATAATCACTGGGTATCGAATGAAGTCTTTACTTTTTCCAAGGCACAAGAGATGGTGGAACTGGATATGCAGTCGCAGCTTGGTGAAATCGATCATTTATAAATCAGAAAGAGGTCTGGATCTTTAGTTGATCCAGACCTCTTTTATGGTTATTGACTGGGGTTGAGGCTGTATCCAAGATTCCTCAATGCCTGGATGAGGGAGGAATGGATATTCAATGCGCCAAGAGGGATTCCGAGCTGAACGGCTGTCTGGGCGATGGCCGGCCGTATCCCCGTGATCACCGGATGGACACCTACCAATTTGAGGGTGTTCATCAGCTCAAAGATTTTCTGGGCAACCATGGTGTCGATGACGGGGACGGCGGACAGGTCCACCACCAGATGATGAATTTCCTTTGCTACGCACTCCTCCAAAGCATGCTCCATAATATACTTGGCCCTCGTCGTATCGATATCACCCACGAGAGGCAGAATTGCAATCGTCTCTGACAGGGGGATGATAGGAGAGCTTAACTCATTGATCAATCCCATTTGATCCTTCAGCCTGTTCTCATAGTAGGCTTTGTAGGACATGACAAAGGTTTTGATTACTTCATCAAAAATAGAATGATAGTTTTCAATCATCTCATAGTGTTCTTCCGGAGTCAGGTCTCCATGCTCAAGGAGCCATTTTTTCATGAACTGAAAATAAAGGGATCTGAAGCGGTGAAATTGATCGAGCACCTTATCGATGCTTGTCCCGTCATTCACCCGCTCTTTGGCAATGGTGTTCGACCATTCCAACAGCTTCGGTGGAATCACCCGTTCCTTATCTACTAATGCTTTTGTGATTTGTTCAATGAAACTTCCTGATTCATGCTTCAGCTGATCCTCCATCTCTTTGGATCCATCTGCGTGAAAGATCGAAAATGGATCTACCTCACGCATACCTAACCATTCCTTTATGATCTCATCCGACTGCAAGCGAAAGTAATCCATCAACTTTTCTTTTGTTTTCATCTTCACGCCTCTTTCATACCCTAATAAATGACACTTCGGTAAAAAAATTATAGAGGAGACGGAAGAGATCCGTCAATCTGATTTGATCATTTTTCAAGAAAAGGATTGAGAAGTATTGGGAATTTTGAAATAATTAATAGTAGGAAAATGGGAGGAGGGATGACAGCAATGGCAAAAGTGGAAACCGGTCCCGTAACGGTCAGTACCCCCATGGCAAGGGGACTTGATTCAATCATCAACGGATTTGAGGGTGAGAAGCATTCCTTTTATGCACTGGCCAGAGTGTATCTTACTCGACAACAGGACATAGAGGACGTATTTTACCGTTCAATCATCCAGGTATATGATGAAAGTCATAGACGGAAGAAAGGGCAGTCTGCCATATCGGTTTTTCTAAAGAACTGTCTGGAGATGCCTGAACGTTCAGAGAGTCAGGATGGGGAGGATTCCTTTCACGCTTTTAACCGGTTGGAAGCTGCAGATAAAGAAGCCGTGGCTTTGGTGTATGTGAAAGGCTGCACTCAGGAAGAAGCTGCCCGTACTCTCGACATTTCGGTGGATGAGGTGAAATCCCGTTTATTCAGGGGCGTCCGGAAGCTTCGGGAAACGATGGGATTCCATAGCGACTATAATGGCTGTCACAACTACCAGAAGCATTATCTCGATTACCTGGGAAGAAGGATGGATCGCCCTGAAAAGGTGGATTTTGAAATACATATTTATCATTGCCGTGAGTGCCAGGAAGACCTTGCCTCGTTCCAGGAAGTGACGCTCACTCTTGCCGGTTTGAGAGAAGACGTACAGCTTCCACCAGAGTTGATGGAGAGAGTGAGAGCCCGTCTGGATGAAAGGGAAGCACGCAGGCAGAAGAGGAAAAAGAAACGGAAATCGGTCCTGCTTTCCATTGCAGGTGTATTCACCCTCCTTATCATGACAGGGTTCGTGACCGGTGGATTTGCAAGTCTCTACTATTCTTATACGGAAGAGGACGAGCAGCTGCGCACGATTCTCCAGCACAATCTGGGGGAACGGTTGAACCTTGAGGCGGAAAGTGACGGAGTGAAGATCACGATCAAGAGTGTTGTGGCTGATGACGTGCAGACGCTCGTTTTTTATGAGATTGAGGATAAGAAGAAAGATAATCGGTATATGATGAATCCGTATGAAGGCTTATACATTGAAAATGAGCGAGACATCATGAGTACGGATCCGAATACCCGATATTATTCTCCTCCAATCGATCAAGACGACATACATAATGAGGAAAAAAACGTGTACAAGGGGACAATGAGCCTGTTTCCTGTTTCAGTTGACGAGGGAACCATTAAGCTGAGTGTGGCAAGACTTATGCAACTGCCGCAGGATCCGAAAAAGGGGTTTGGCGGCGCAAGGGGTATGACATTTGCTGAAGGGGACTGGAGCTTCGAGATTCCCTTTGAAAAGCAGCCCTCCCGCGTACACGACCTGGATAAGGAGGTGGAAGTGGAAGGGATTCCGGTTCGATTAGATAAACTGACGATCGCTCCCACTACTACGGTCCTGCAATATCGTTTCGAGAATGATCGTGAGGGGAGACGGATTGACGTGATCAACTTCGATTCTCTTGAAACCGACGGGAAGAAGGTAGAGGCAAATCCCTTTGGGGGAAACATGTACGTGGAATCTGGTATTCAGGAAGGATGGAGTACATTTACTGCAAGCTTCGATACCCTCTATTTTGAAGACCCAGAAGAAGTGAACATCCGGTTCGGTTCCGTCCATCTTTCTGTAGACGAAAAGAAAATCATTAAGCTGGATGCCAACAAGGACCTGCCTCAAGTGACTGAATATCTTGGTAATACCATATCCATAGACGAGATCAATGTCGGAAATCCAGCTTTTGTGGTTCTGACTCATGATCTAGGGAAGGATCGGGTATATGAGAATGTGAACTATCAATTCTACCGTAGCCCCGAAAAGGATCAAAATGTTTCAATCGGGGTAAATGGCGGTGAGGGCGTCTTACTGGACAAGGATGGAAACGTCCACAAGCCTCAAGAGTATGTATATGAGAAATTAGATCAACCCCGCTACTTTGAAACCGAGCAGAAGCTCGAATTTTACAATGACGGCTCCACAGAAGACTTCACACCTACCGAGCTCATCATCGAAGGCTACAGCACCACCAAATATGTCGACGACAGGGTGAAGGTGGGGCTCGATTAAAAGAAAAAGCCAGAAGTACCCTTTACTTTTTTAGGAGACTGCCGAATCTAATTCGGCAGTCTTTTTTTAAAAAAAAGGTGTATCCTCCCATCCGTGTCCAATCTGTGACGGTCCTTCCCCTACGCCAATCCTACAGTGGTTCCCAGTCCCGGAAAAATCCCTTCTTTTTCATGAAAAAAAAGATAGAATTCACATCATCCCGGGTGTAAAATATATGAAAATACACACGCAGGAGGAAACGCCCAAAACAGAAAATACAGTTATGCCTATTGTTGCAATCGTTTTGATAGATTGGAAGAGTACGTGAACGCTTCCACCGGCAAGAGAATTCTGAATGTTAAAAATACGATAAGAGGTTGATGAACGTTGGCAATGAATACGACTGAAATAGCTGTAAAGGAACAAACGATTTTTCACCATACGGGGAATAAGATCAAGACGGATGACCGGGACATTCACATCATCGCAAAGATGGAGGAGCCGCTGATCGTCGTGCTTGGCAATGTCCTGAGCCATGAAGAGTGTGACGAACTCATTCAGCTGTCCAAGGACCGGGTAGAGCGCTCGAAAATCGGGAACACCCGGACAGTCGATGGATTGAGAACGAGCAGTTCTGTGTTTCTGGAAGAAAGTCATGACGTCGTGACTCGTGTTGAAAAGCGCGTCTCTCAAATTATGAATATACCCGTGGAGCACGGGGAAGGTCTTCAAATCCTGAACTATAAACCGGGTCAGGAATACAAGGCCCACTTCGATTTCTTCTCGGCATCGGCAAGACCGGTGAAAAACCCGAGGATCAGCACCCTCGTCATGTACCTGAATGACGTCGAGGAAGGCGGGGAAACGTACTTCCCGAAGCTGAATCTCTCTGTATCTCCTCAGAAGGGGATGGCGGTCTACTTCGAGTATTTCTATGATAATCAGGAATTGAACGACTTGACGCTGCATGGCGGAGCACCGGTCGTCATCGGGGATAAATGGGCTGCGACACAGTGGATGAGAAGGAAAGTTTTTAAATAATAGAAAAGGAGGAGCGTCCCGGGGGCGCTCCTCTTTTTTAGCTCACGGATTTAATTTGTTTACCCATTCCGGCATTCAAACGTTTCACGTTCAGGGTATGAATGATCATTCCTGTAATGATCAGGAAGATGCCGATCAGAGCGAATCCTGAGGGGAGGGGAACAGACAGGATTGCCGCTTCTCCCAGGATCACGAACAGAATCTGTGTGGACTGGGTCGCTTCCACCGCTGCAAGCTTGCCGGGATGATGCCTCGAAAGGTTCGTTGCAAGGAAAAAGAGGGAGGTCGCAATCACTCCGGAGCAGATGGCCACGATAAAGGATTGAGTCACTTGATCAGGGGAGGGTGCCCCTACCTTGAAAAACGCATAGCTCCCTAAGATCAGCCAGAAGGGTGTGCTTGCGATTGTCATCCCAAGCACACGTTGGAACGTATCAAGCTTCCCGCCGCACACCTCCATCATCTTCCGGTTTCCAAGAGGGTATGAGAAGGCTGCGATGATCACAGGTAAGACACCTGCGACCATTTCTGAGGGTGACAATCCACTGGCATTTTCCTGTTGAATGAACAGCACCCCAACCAAAATAATCGAGGAGACGCCAAGGGCCCTTTTTTGAATCGTATGCCTCCGTCTGACTGGTCCGGAAGTATAAAACAAAGGAGCGAGGAGAATCCCCGCAACGATGGTGAATTGCCACGTACCCGCAACGAGCCAGCCCGGTCCATACGCTGCCGCATAGGTTAAAGGACCATAAAAGAGGACAAATCCGACAAAGCTCCACGTCAACCATTCGAAGGGTTTCTTCTTCATTTCAATCAAGACTTGATTTACATTCTTCCTTAAACCTACAATAAGGAAAAGGAAGGGGAGCATGAACAGGAATCGAAGGGATGAACTCCACATCCAGCTTCCACCGGCAAGCTCCATGGAACGATTCAGGATAAAGGTGACGGCAAAGAACATAGAAGAAATGACACCGAGAGCCAGTTCTTTGATGAGAAGCACTCCTTTCTGGTACATATACTATAGTTTATTTTATATATATTATAATATACTTAAAAACAATGACTAAAGAAAGAGGTAAACATATGAGCAATGACAGTTTGACGTGGGAGGACCCTGAAAAGCTTGCCCGGCACGTCGGGATGACACTGAGAACGATACGAAACGAGCGCGGCCTGAACTTGCAGGAGCTCGCGTCCATCACAAATGTCAGCACCCTGACCCTCGGGAAAATCGAGAGGGGAGAGGCGAATCCATCCCTTACGATCATCTGGAAGATTGCCAATGGACTCTCGATTCCGATATCCGCCCTCCTTGTGGAAAAGCAGGAAGTCCAGATTTCCCGGAAAAATAAGGGTAGTAAAGTGATCAGTGCCAACGAATCCCTGACACTTGAACCGATGTTCACCTCCTCCGGCTATGGCTCGCTAGAAACCCACCGTGCTTTTCTGAAACCTGACAGTGAGTACCGTGCCGACGCACACCAGCCCGGGGTGATCGAATTTGTCACTGTCATGGAAGGGAAGGTTCAGGTGAAGCTTGAGGAAGAGATTTTTGAACTCGGCCAATATGATTCAATGAAATTTCATGCAGACAAAGATCACAGCTACATCAATACAGAGCCAACGGAAGCGGTCCTTCACTTTGTGATGATCTATACAGGACGGGCAGATTGAAGCTTATCGATGAGGATAAGCTTCTTTTTAAAGGGAAAAGCCTTACTGGAGGTTATAAAAGGCCTTTTTCACTCTTTCTATGGCTGTGGAACCATTATTATTCATCCTTAGTGTCGTCTGAGCCCTTCCAATCTAGTTCATTGCGTCAAAATCGTATGTGATCGCGTCATTTTCAGGATAATTGCGTCATTCTTCATCCTATTTGCGTCTTTTTGAAATAAATGGTAAAACTCATCTGCGAATTTTCCTCCCCTATACTAAATTCCTTGAAACTTTTCCAACCCCGCCTGGCTCTAATGAATGACAGGAGGTTACTTAATGGATGTAAAACTCGTAAAAAAAGCAATCAAAGGAAATGAACAGGCATTCGAAAAGCTGATTCACTTAGAAAGCGAAAAGCTTTACCGGACGGCATTCCTGTATGTAAGAAATAAAGAAGACGCACTCGATGTGGTTCAGGAGACGGTTTGTAAGGCATTCACCTCGATTTCCCGATTAAAGAAGCCGGAGTATTTCAGCACATGGCTGATTAAGATCCTGATTCATACGGCTTACAGCATCCTGAAAAAACAAAATAGACTTGTCCTGACTGGGGATGATTTTCTTGATCATTCCCTCATCTCAGAACAATCGGACATAGAAGGAAGGATTGATTTGATTACGGCTGTGTCTTCCTTGAATCAGCACTATCAAACCGTCATTATCTTATTCTATTTTCAAGGGCAGTCGATCAAGATGATTGCCGATACGATGGATACGCCTGAAGGAACGGTCAAAACGTATCTTCACCGGGCGAAGTTGGAATTGAGGAAGCTGCTGGAAGGAGTGAATCAGGTTGGACAGAAAATGGTTTGAGGATGAAATGAAAAAGATCGAAGTACCGAAAGACGACGTGTACAAGTCCATTTCGACAGGTATTCAAAAAGGCAGGAAGATAAAGGGTCGAAGAAGAACGTTCAAAGTAAGTGCCGCCTTCACCACTGCTGCGGCCTCCATGGTTCTTGTCTCGGGATTTCTCTTCGCCCCTGTGAATAATGCGCTGGCAAAGCTTCCCGTACTGGGTGGGATTTATGAAAAAGTCGGATCAGGAGTAGGGAAAGAACTTTATTCGAGTGATAAAGTGACCGAGGTCAACCAGGCAGCCACATCCAATGGTGTTGATATTACAATCACCAGCACATATTACGATGGGAATGTCATCGGGGTCACGTTTAAAGCGAAGGGTGACGACCTTTCCATCGAGCATATGGACGAAGGAAACCGTCCCGTGAGCGGCTACAGCTATCATCTTTTTGACGGCAAGGATCAGAATCAATGGGGATCGGGTAGTTCAGGCCTCCAAAAAGACGGAGATGAGTTCATAGGATCGATTGACTTTTACCGGGATGGAAAGGAGATGCCGGAAGACTTCACCCTCCCATTAACGTTCACCCATATGGCCGATGTAAACGGCACCTGGTCATTTGATGTACCTGTGAAGAGGATCCCATCTGAAACCATTCAAACAGATGCAAGGACGGAATCACCGGATGGGGAATATGAGCTGCAAATATCTTCCGTTACGAAAGGGAAAGCGACGACGATACTGGAGTATACGTATACAGTGGAGTCCGAGAAGGATACGTTAGACCTGATCGTCTTTGATGACCTTGGGAACAGGTTGTCGAAATCGAGTGCTGAGGTACTCCATACCAAAGAAGTCGCTGGGAAGGCAGAAAAGACGGTAAGGGAGCTCTTTACAAGTAAACTCGATGATAAGGCCCATTCGCTGAAAGTACAGGCAGACATGGAGCAAGTGGACGACGATGCCCTCCACTCATTGAAAACATCGATTCCATTTCAACTAAAGAGTCCACGTTTCGGTTATCAAATCACAGTAGAGGATATTCAAAGCACTAAAGGGAAGGTAACGGTAGATTTCACCATTGACCATATCAAAGAAAAACAATTCCGATATGACATTCTTGAGAATTTTGCTCAATTTGTTCAGATGATCCCATCTAAAGATATTAAAAGGGATGACAAAGATGAACTGGACTATAATAAGATGTTGAATCATATGATCAGAAGTACTGATACGAAGACAGTTGATAAGGCTGCCCTCCGTTATCAATCGACTTTTGCCTTACCCGAGGGTGCCAATCTGGATGACTATTCATTAGTCGTTCCATTCGAAAGCTTAAGCCGAAACGATAAACCGATTGAAATGAAGCCCTTCGAAATTAAATTGAAGTAAACTGAATAGGCTGTGACAATAGGGTTTCAGCCAAAGAAAAATCCGGATGAGTGATTATAACTCGTTCGGATTTTTAATTTTAGTGCTAAAGCTTATTCTATGTATTTAGCAAGTTCTAGCTGTTGATTGGAGTGCAAGACGAAGACTCCTGCGGGAAAAGCGGAATAGGTGAGACCCCGCAGGAGCGAGAGCGACGAGGAGGCTCGCCTTCCGCCCGAGGAAAGCGAAGTCTTGCACGGAAATCAACAGCGGTGTAACAAATAATAATTTTTTAGAAATTGTTCGTCTTTAGAGTGAGGGAATTTAGTTACGTCCCAGCCTCTTTTCTACTAAAACCAATTGACAACCATTTCAAGAGAATGATATAGTAATGCCAATCAAATAAACAGTCACTCTCTGATAATAGAGGCGCGAGTATGAAGAGTACCTTCTTTGAGAATAATGGATTCCGGGATAAGTTGGGAAAGGCAGATCGCCGAAGCAGAAAATAGCCAATTCTATTTTTTGTTGGGCCAGCATTGAAGAAATGCTGGACTGTCACAATGCAAAGGTTGTGGAGCACTATTGAAGAGATGTTAATACATTGTCTTCATCAAGTGTCCGAAAACGTTGATGAGTAACCGTATGAGCATCTGCTTCATACGGTTTTTTTGTGTTTTTTTAGAGAGTCTAAAGGAGTTAGGGATATGAGTACAGTTGATGTGAATGTTCAAGGAGATTTAACAATCGGTGGGATGGGTACAGGTGAGCTGGTCGAAAGATATGGCACGCCGTTGATGGTATACGATGAAGGGATGATCCGCGGGAACGCCAAATTGTTTCGGGATGCGTTCAATGAAAGTGGATTGAACTATCAGGTGGCTTACGCGAGTAAAGCGTTTCTTTGCAAAGAGATGGTGAGGCTTGCAGAGCAGGAAAACCTCTCCCTGGACGTTGTGTCCGGCGGGGAATTGTATACGGCATTGGAAGCAGGATTTCCTGCGGAACGCATCCATTTCCATGGAAACAACAAGTCGGAAGAAGAGCTTCTTATGGCTCTTGAAGCGGAGATCGGCTGTTTTGTCGTCGACAGTTTCCTCGAGCTTGAACTATTGCATGACCTTGCAAAGGAGCGTGAGCAGCAGGTTCAGATTCTGATCAGGGTCACTCCGGGTGTGGAGGCCCATACCCATGAGTACATCACGACAGGGCAGGAAGATTCGAAATTCGGATTCAGTATTGCGAACGGGCAGGCAGCGACGGCGATTCAACTGGCTACTCGTAAGCCATACTTCACATTGCTAGGCCTCCATTCCCATATCGGATCCCAGATTTTTGAACAGGAAGGCTTTGACCAGGCGATCAGGGTACTGTCTGATTTCATGCAGCACATCCGGATTGATTTGGACGTAACGATGCCTGTACTGAATATCGGTGGAGGCTTTGGTGTCCGTTATACGGAAGAAGACCAGCCACTGCCGATCCCGACATATGTAAAGGGCATTACGGATAGTGTGAAAAACTATTTTGCCCAACATGAATACCCACTCCCGGAAGTATGGGTGGAGCCCGGCCGAAGCATGGTGGCCGAAGCGGGAACGACATTATACAAAGTGGGATCGAAGAAAATCATCCCGGATGTGCGCACGTATGTGGCGATTGACGGAGGGATGACGGACAACATCCGTCCGGCACTGTATCAGGCGAAGTATCATGCGGTCCTGGCCAACCGTCCGAATGAGGAATGCACGGAGCTTGTGAGTATTGCCGGGAAGTGCTGTGAGTCAGGTGACATGCTGATCTGGGATTTGATGCTTCCGCCTACGAATTATGGGGATATCCTGGCCGTGTTCAGCACCGGTGCTTACGGGTATTCCATGGCGAGTAACTATAACCGGATACCGAGGCCGGCTGTTGTATTTGTCAAGGATGGGGAATCCCGGGTTGTCATTGAGCGGGAGACATATGCGGATCTTGTACGAAAAGATCGATAGGAAAAGGAAAGGTGGGTGGAATCCGAGGGGTTCCACCTTTTTTGTATGGGATTTTTTGGTTTATTATGGTAATCTATAAAAACATGTACCTATCTTTTTGGAGGATCAATCTATGTATCTTAAATCTATCGGTTCCTTGGTGTTGAAATTTATCTTCGTTGGGTTCGGTATCATTCTTTTATCAGGGCTCATTGGGTTGTTCAATGAGGGAGTGGACCTCAGCTTGAAACAATATCTCATCAACCTGAAGGATATTTCAAGCTCGCTGCTTCATGCAGAGGCGATGACCATTACGAATGAAGTGAAGAACTCGTATCCGATGTTCCCTGCCTTCTGGGAACCGTATTTTTACTCCGTTTCGATTTTCATAGCTGCTTTTCTTTTATCCGTTATAATGGGCATACTCCTTGCATACCTCACCCATTTGCTGCCCGCCGGTTGGTCGAAATTCATCATCAGGACCACCAATCTTCTGGAATCCACACCGGATATCTTCATTTTGATCGTGATTCAATATAGCGTCATTTTTATCCTGAAAGAGACGGGGGTATTGTTGTTTCCCATCGTCGGAGCACAGGAAAAGGTGTATCTCATTCCGATCCTGACATTGTCCATCTTACCGACAATCATGTTGTTCAGGATTACATACCTGTTGGTAAATGATGAATATGGCAAGCCCTATGTGGATCTGATCAAAAGCAGGGGGATGTCAAAACATTTCATTTTCTTTATCCATATTCTGAGGAACATCACATTCAGCTTGCTCAATCACTCCAAGTCCATCATTCTGTTTCTCTTGTCCTCTCTTATCGTATTTGAACGATTGTTCAATATCTATGGGATCACCCATTTCATCCTGTCGTTCTCTCAAATGGATGTGATTTGTTTCAGTTTGATCCTGTTCTATCTCCCGGTATTCCTGCTCCTCCTCATCATCCGGGTGATCATTGATAAAAAGACCGGGCAGAAGGTGGTGATTTGATGTTCATGAAATTGATGAAGAATCCGGCATTTTTAACAGGCTTTCTTTTTCTGTTTGGGATGTGTGCTGCAAGTCTTGTTTATTACGCGGTCTGGGGGAATGAGGTGCCGAAGCTGGACCTTGTGAAAAATGAAGAGGGGGATTTTCTTAGCCCTCCATACTCCCCGTTAGAGTATCCACCGCTTGGTACGGATAATTTTAACCGGAATGTCCTTCTTCTCATCATCGTTGGTGCGAAATATACGATAGGCGCGGCCCTTGTCATCATGATCTTCAGGGTGCTGCCTTCGGTTGTCCTTGGACTGGTGGTTCATTTTTATTTCAAGCCGTTCAGGAAAATCATCGATAACATAGTGGATGCTGCCAATTATTTTCCTCCCACTTTACTATCGTTCTTATTATTGAACTGGATGCTCCTTGAGGGGCCTTTATACAATCCCGATCATTTCCCCTATGACTTTTCAGATAAAACGATGTTTTACCTGGTCATTCTCATCATCATCTCGATTCCGAGTCTGACCCTTTTATTTACAAATGAATATGACAGGATCATGAAAGAGGAATTCATCGACAGCGCCAAAGTATTGGGGGCAACGAAACGCCATTACATCATGAACCATATCCGGCCCTTTATCCTCCCGCAGATCCTTCTCATATCAATCCGTGAATTCATGATTATCATGCTGTTGATTGCGCATCTTGGGGTATTGAAGATTTTTATCGGTGGGGCTGTGATTGATGAAGACTTTTTTCAAAACACGGTGCTTGTGTCACTTTCTTACGAATGGTCTGGTCTCCTTGGAGGCTGGTGGCAATATCTATGGACCACCTATCCATGGATCTCCTTCATTCCGGTGGTGTTCTTTACGTTGACGATCCTGTCGGCGAAGCTGATGCTGATCGGGGCGACACGTGTGATGACGGATCTTCATAAACCCTCACTAAATAATGTTTCGGCTGAGGGAGCTGAACAGCTGTACCTAAAAGACAAAGGAACGTTTGAGCTTGTGAAAGATGTAAGGTGACGGAATGAACCCAATGACCCGTTCATATAGTCTCGGCAATACAAACGAAAGAAGGCAGCGTTCCTCAGGATCCTGCCTTCTTTCGTTTGTGTTTCTCAAGTAAATGAAGGCTTACAATCCAACGAGGCAGCTGGTTGCCCGGAACAATGACGTAACGGCTGACATAAATGGCGAAATCCAGATACTTTCTCCCGATTAACTAAAGGATCATTTAAAGGGACTTTAGCCACCTGTAGAACTTGTTGAAATGGGAAAAAGATGTTTTAATCTATTATTCGTCTTTCTTATATCAACCCAATTACATAGATTTATTTCCTTCTTCCATCCGTGCGATTGCTCTCTAGTACTCTCGTACCGCAAAAAAACCCCAATTGAGAAATGCGTGTCGGACACCTTACAATTTGATTAACGACATGAGCTTTTCACGACTCCCAGAAGCGTCACATACCCAGACTGCACACAATCAATCCAGGTAACTGACTCACATTCCAGTAGTCTATCATTTATGTAATCGTTTTTTGGACTACATACCTTCTTCATTTTTCCTCACCAAGAAACTACTCTATGAACAAATCAAGATCTTAATAGAATAGGAGAATGATTATGAAAAAGCTGAACGTGAAACCACTTCTCGTGGGATCCATCGCTGCAACGATGATTTCAGGCTCGATGTTCCAAGTCAATGCCAAAGGTGTCCCATCGAATGGGGCCGATCCCCAACAGTCAACGGTCGATGTGAATGCCGCCGTTAAAGGGGAACATACCATCACCCTCATCACAGGTGATGTGGTAAAAGTCTCTACACTGGACAATGGCAAACAGATCATCAATGTAGAGCCGGCAGATAAGAACGGGCAGGGAGTAAGGGTGATGATCATCCAAGATGATACATTCGTTTTCCCGAACTCGGCAATGCCTTATATGTCAGCTGGTAAGCTGGATGAGGATTTGTTTAACATCACGAAATTGATAGAGTATGGCTATGATGACAAGAACACGGATTCCGTACCGGTCATCGTCGAGTATCAGGAAACGAAGGCGAAATCCGTCTCGTCCGCTCTAAAGGGTTCAAAGAAAGTACGTGATCTGGAAAGTATCAATGGAGCGGCTCTTTCTGCAGAGAAAAAGCAGGCGGAAGTTTTCTGGAGTGACGTAACGGTCCACAATGATGAGAAGCAAGTGACATCAAAATTCAAAAATGGTGTCGATAAAATCTGGCTCGACGGACGTGTAGAAGCCGCCCTTGATCAAAGTGTGCCGCAAATAGGAGCCGACGAAGCCTGGGAACAAGGGTATACGGGTGAAGGAGTCAAGGTGGCGGTCCTGGATACAGGGATTGACTCGGAACATCCCGACATTACAGGTCAGTTAGATGAAGCTGTCAGTTTTGTTCCGGGAGAAGAAGTAAAGGACGTCCATGGTCATGGTACCCATGTGGCCTCGACGGTGCTCGGGACTGGAGCGGGTGACGGGAAGCATAAAGGGGTTGCGCCTGATGCCCGTCTTTTAGTAGGAAAGGTTCTGAGTGATCAAGGATATGGACAGGATTCCTGGATTATTGATGGAATGGAATGGGCTTCTGAGCATGCCAAAATCGTCAATATGAGTCTTAGCAGTGACATGCCGAGTGACGGAACAGATCCAATGTCAGAAGCGGTCAATCGATTGACCGACGAAAAAGGGACACTATTTGTCATCGCTGCAGGGAATAGAGGCGGGGAAGGGACCATTGGTTCTCCTGGGGCGGCCGATTCTGCATTGACGGTTGGAGCCGTGGATAAGTCGGACAAACTTGCCTACTTCTCTTCCAAGGGTCCGAGATATGGAGATATGGGTCTGAAACCCGATCTATCAGCACCCGGTGTAAACATCGTGGCGGCCCGTTCCCACTACTCAAGTGGAGAGGGATTGTATAAAAGCATGAGTGGAACTTCGATGGCCACGCCTCATGTAGTAGGAGCAGCAGCTATTTTAGCAGAGAAGCATCCAGAGTGGGACGGAGAAACATTGAAACAGGCCCTCATGAATACGACCAAAAAGCTTAATGGGTATCAGCCTTATCATGTGGGGACCGGGCGAGTGGACATCCCGGCAGCACTCGACGCAGATGTAAGAGCGACTGAATCCGTTTCATTCGGTTTCTTCAAATGGCCGCATGATGAGGCTCAACCTGTTGAGAAGGTGGTCACCTATTACAATGATGGAGAGCAGGATGTGACGCTGGAATTAGATTCTGATTTTATAAATGCAGAAGGGAAAGAAGCTCCATCCGGCATGCTGGCCCTCTCTCAAGAAACCGTGACGGTACCTGCAGGTGGAAAAGTGGATGTTACAGTGACCCTCGATTCCACATTGGGTGAAACCGGGTCCCGCTACCAGGGGTTCCTGACAGCGAAAGCAAACGGAACAGAGCTCGTCCGGACGACGATGGCCATGGTCAAGGAGGAAGAGCGTTACCCGTTGACCCTGAATGCAACCGATCGTGATGGGACGGAAGGCCTTGCGTACGTCGTGTTGTTCAGTGAGAAAATGGAGCCTGAAGTCGTGGCTGTCAATGGAACACTCGAGCTTCGACTGCCGCCTGGTACGTATTCGGCCATGTCACTGATGGATGTGGATACCGAGACTGATGATATGGGGGTAGCGCTTGTAGGCGATCCGGAAGTGAAACTGGATGGACCGAAAACGGTGGAACTTGATGCACGGAAAGCGAAAGAAATCAAAGCCGTCGTTCCGAAGAAAGCAGAAGCGAACTATAAGCGTCTGGAATATCACCAAACCATCGGAGATATGCCAATGACAAGTTCATACTTGATGCCTGTCTGGATTGATAAGCTGTATGCTGTTCCGACGAAAAAAACGGAAAGTGGGTATTTTGAGCAATTGACCCGCTGGCGTTTGACGAAACCGGCCTTGACGATTGATTTTAATGGGAAAGAATTGGATGATATCCCACAAGTGGGAAGTACCCGATTGGATGGAAAGTATAATCTGTCCACCGTATATGCGGGTAAGGGTACCTCAGCTGACTTTGAACGCCTGAAAGCGAAAGGGAAAGCTGTGGTGGTCGATCGGAATGCGGAAGTGAACGTGTCCCAACAAGCAACGAATGCCGTAGCAGCAGGAGCGAAACTGTTGATCGTTGTAAACAATGAGGATAAGGAATTCAGTGTGTATGCGGGGACCTCTGATTATAAGGATAATCCTGTGGCCGTTGCCGGTATCAGTAAGAGTGAAGGGGATAAGCTTGTGAAAGCAGTCCGCTCAGGAAACGTAAAGTTAAAGGTGGAGGGAACGGTCGATTCTCCGTACCTTTATGATTTGATGGATGTTCATGAGGGCTCAATTCCGAAAGATTTGACGTATGCGCCAAAAGGAAAGGAACTGGCGAAGATCGAAACAAACTACACGTCACATGTTGAAACGGATGGAGGGGAATTCCGTTTTGATCTCCGTCCACATACGATGAGGGCTATCGGCTTCTTACAAAAAGTCTCGTTGCCAAGCGCCCGTACTGAATATGTATCGGCAATTGAAGGAACAGGTTGGTATCATCAGGCAAACGTACTCGATGAGACCTGGCAGGTGCGACAACCGCTGAAGACATATGACGGTGGAGAGAACATCACTGAGAACTGGTTCTCACCGGTCGTTCGTCCAAGTCTCGGAGATGGATACTGGCCTCCGAGAAGACAGGGTGACTCACTACAAATCAATGTTCCTGCATGGGCTGACGGCGGGAAAGGGAACACCGGTGGGACGGATTGGGATGTTTCATTCCAAAACCAGACCACTAAGTTATACAAAGGAGATGCGTTGCTGAAAGAAGGGAAAGGTCAGGCATTGAATGTCTGGGACATCCTACCGAAAGAACGCACTCAATACCGATTCGTCACAGATGCCAAACGGGATGAGAACCGCTGGAACACTTCCACACGGACCCATACGGAGTGGACGTTCTGGACAGAAGAAACTGAGAATTGGATGGAAGACCTTCCATTCCTTATCCTGGATTACAAGGTAGATACAGATGTGAACGGAGATGCCCTTTTGAATCGTCCAACCGAACTCGAACTTACTGTCGATAAGGTAGAAGGTGCCATGGGTTATGGGAATGTAGAAGATGCATCATTGGAAGTGTCCTTTAACGAAGGGGAATCATGGAAGAAAGTGAAGCTTGAACGTGATGGAGATACGTTCAAAGCGATCATTCAGAACCCCCAAAATGCCAAGAGTGTGTCATTGAAAGCCAGTGCCTGGGACGATGAAGGGAATAAGATCAGCCAGGAAATTACGAAGGCTTATGGATTGAGATAGGTTAAGAGAGGGACGGACCTCTAATTTTAAGGATAAACCCAATAAGGACGGACCTTCATTTGCCAAAATGAAGGTCCGTCCCTTTATAGTTGATGCAGCTTTTTTTCTATATGGTTGAAGTAGTCGATCATGAATGGGTGGAATTGTTTGGCGGTTTTGGTGAGGTGCCTCCGTTTGGACCAGCCGAGTCCGATGGTGCGCTCACAGGTTGGCGTTTTGATCCGGATTTTGTGGGGGAAGGGTGTTCTGCGATTCATCCAGGAGATGGCGGGGATGAAGGCGATACCGAGTCCCTGCCTGACCAAGTCTCCGATGACGCCGGGCTCATCTCCTTCAAAGGAGATCACGGGTGAGAATCCTGCCTGTAAACACAGTTCGTCTGTCAGGTTACGCAGTCCATAGCCTGTATTCATACTGATGAACGGTTCATCCTTCACTTCAATCAGATCGATTTCACTTTTGTTCTCCAACCGATGACCAGGAGGTACGATCAGGAAGATTTCCTCTGTCATAAGCGGTTCCCATACAATATCTTCATCATCTCCAGAGGGATGGAAGAGATGCAGTAATCCACTTCCCCATTCTTTAACTGCTCCTTCATCCGACTCATGGAGTGGACGAATTGCTGAAATCGGACGTGTGGGTTCTCCTTTAAAAATGAGCCGACCAAATCGGGAAGTACCCTTGGAATCGTGACGGCCATCCGTATGGTATGTTCCTCAAAATTCATGGCCTCCATAATCTCTCTCTTTCCTTCGTTAATCTCCATGAAGACACGTTCCACCCGGTTAAGGAACAGTTCTCCAAAACGGTTCAGTTTGATTTGACGGTGCTGCCGTTCGAATAAAGGCACTCCTAGATCTTCTTCCAGACGGGCAATTGTCTTGCTGAGGGAAGGCTGGGCGATCCGTAGCTCTTCTGCAGCCTTGGTCATATGTTCCAGGCGGGCAACGGTCTGAAAGTAGTGCAGCTGCTGTAGTTCCATAAGGACACATCCTTTCATAGACTGAAAGCTATATATGTATAACTAATTATGTATTATACATTATCATTTTATCCACGTATGATAAATGGATGTAAATGAGTATAAGAAGGAGTTTGTTATGAAAGGATTCGCATTAATATTTCAAGATTTAAAGGCAATGTTAAGCCATAAGCACAGAAGAATCGCCCTCGGCTTTCTTCTTTTAGTTCCATTGATCTATTCGGGATTATTCCTGTCAGGATACTGGAATCCATACGGCAAGCTTGAGCAATTACCTGTTGCCATCGTCAACGAGGACGAGGGAGCCGTGATGGAGGATGAACCGATCGAGGCGGGTCAAGATTTTGTAAAGGAACTGAAAAAGTCGGAAGATCTGAATTTTAAATTCGTTACCGCTGCTAAAGCGAAAGAGGGTCTTAAAGAAGGGTCGTACTATATGGTCGTTACGATCCCCAAAGACTTCTCGGAAAGGGTAAGCACCTTAATGGATGATCATCCCAAGCCTGCCGAACTTCTGTATACGGACAACCCTGGTAAGAACTTCGTAGCCTCTCAAATCAGTTCGAGTGCTACAGAGAAAATGAAAAGCAAGCTGTCTGATACGATCTCCAAATCCTATGCAGACGGTGTCTTTTCCAAGTTTGAGGAACTAGGGAAGGGATTAACGAAAGCGGGTGACGGAGCAAGCAGACTCCACAATGGAATTGCAGATGAAAAGGCAGGAATGAATTCTCTTGCAGCCGGTATCACTGGACTGGGAGAAGGATCCGAAAAACTTCAAGCCGGAAGTGAAAAACTGTCAACCGGAGCAGGTTCACTTGAGAGCGGCCTAAAGCATCTCCATTCAAGTACCGTCCAATTAGCCGGTGGAATGAAGAGCCTGTCCCAAGCAGGCGAGAAAATGGATACGGGCACTGAACAACTGGCGGAACAAACGAAGAAGCTGGCTGGCGCAGAGAATCAGCTCCTACAACAACAAACGGAAGCAAATGTAACTGCTGGGAAGCTTGCGAGTCAGCTTCAAACGTATCAGGAGACACATCCTGAGGCAAAAGAGGATCCTGAATTCGCTCGTCTTCAAGAACTTTCCCGAAAGCTATCAGTTTCCACATCGGAGCTTGAAAGTGAACAAACAAAACTTCATCAGCAAACTGAACAGCTTGCAGGTGGACAGAGTCAGCTACATGCAGGGTTCTCCCGATTGACGGACAAGCTGAACCAGGCATCCAACGGAACATCTGAACTGGCGTCCGGTACGTCCACCCTTTCTTCTGGTTTTGCCGAATGGAACAAGGGCCTCACAACCCTGACTGCCGGACTCAACCGCTTATCAAACGGAAGTGACAGGCTTTCATCAGGTGTTGGTGCTTTAAATGATGGACTGACAGATCTTGAAGCAGGTTCAGGGGAATTAGCGACGAAGCTCGCCGATGCAGCAGAAAAAACCTCCGCTGTTCATTCAACGGAAGAGTTATCGTCCATGTTCTCGGATCCCGTGCATCTTGTGAAATCCAATATGTCTGAGGTACCGAACTATGGAACCGGAATCGCACCTTATTTCTTGTCATTGGCGTTATACGTAGGGGGAATCATGGCGGCGAACATCCTGCCACTCGGCAAACGCAATGATCTTCGCGTGAATGGCACGACTCATTTCATTAATAAATGGGGATTGGTGTTTGCCATCGGATCCATTCAGGCACTCATCGTCGACGCGGTCCTTCTCTTTGGATTCCATTTAGAAGTCGTGAATATACCGTTGTTTATTCTATCGAGTGTCATCGTTTCCTTTACGTTCATGACCTTTATCTTCATGCTGATCACCGTATTCGGATTCGTCGGGAAGTTTCTGGCTGTCACCTTCCTCGTCCTGCAGCTTGCGACTTGTGGAGGGACGTTCCCTAGAGACTTGAATACACCGATATTGCGCGTGATCGGTGAGAACTTGCCGATGGCTCACTCGTTAAGCAGCTTCCAGGAGGTCATTACATTAGGTGACTTCACTCAGCTTGCGCACCAGCTGTGGATTCTGTTTGCCTATTTGGCTGTGGCTGGTGGAATCGCGTGGTTTACCTCTCATATACAGCACTCAAAAACGGTCGAAGCAGCAAAATAATCATAGAAAAGCCTGTCCCCTTTTGAAGGAGGACAGGCTTTTTTTGTCAAGATAGTGCATCCGCCACATACTTCTTCGTTACAGCCTGGTAAAACCCTGCCTGAACCGTCAGCACGGAGACAATCAAGACATTCAGTACTTTGCTTGCATTCTCTTCCGTGATTCCGTCGAAGGTCGAAAGCATGGCCCGGCATTCTTCCTTGATAAACCCGTCAATATGCTCGTTGACAGAACCATCCGCCGTTTTGATGGACGGCAGGGATTGATGATGGATCTGATCAAAGACTGAGGCATAGGCAAAATAAAGATCTGTCGGATTGACGATGTCATCAGTGCGGTCTTCAATATTATTGAAGACAAGCGTCAGGATCTTACGGATTGATTCAAAATCGAGCGTCGCCTTCAGGTCTTCGACGATAAACAGCATGGCAGCTTGTTCAGTGGTGTATTTTTTGCCAAGCTGGGGGGAGCCGATCAATCCTCTCACGTCACGCTTCACCCAGTTCTGGACAGTGCTTTGGGGGAAGTTGGTGAATTCGATCAGGTTTCCAAGAGAGACGATCTCATTAAGGGAAAAGCCGATCTCACTCTTGGCCGGTTTGAGTATTTTTTGAAGGATGGGAGGCAACTCGTCCTTTTTATGTAAATCCGTCCATGTATCCTGAAGTACATGGAAGGGGGTCCTGCTGGTGGTGCCGTTCAGTGAGAGCAGCAGGTCTGCCATATTCTTGCGTGTCAGTTTAAACGTTTTCATTGAGATAACCCCGTCTCTTTTGCAACTATCTTCTTCTATACTACTGGTTGGCCGGGGTCTCGTCAATTTCACCTTTTACTTGTATTTCACTCCCAAAGGAATTATAATATATTCAGATACAGGTTCATATGAACTTGAAATAGGAGTGAGGAAACAAGATGGGGAAACGTATATTTTACTTCCTGTTAACGAACGTTTTAGTACTACTGACGATTAGTATCATTTTTTCCGTCACAGGGGCAGGGAATTATATCACTGCTTCAGGCGGGCTGGATTTAGGTGCGTTACTCGTATTCAGTGCGATCATCGGTTTTTCCGGGTCATTCATCTCTTTAGCGATGTCACGCTGGATGGCCAAGCGGATGATGGGTGTCCAGGTGCTGAATCCGGATGGGGCTTTATCAACTGAAGAACGTGCAGTTGTCGAGAAAGTTCACCGTCTATCAAGAGCGGCCGGTCTTGTGCATATGCCGGAAGTGGGAATCTATCATTCTCCTGAGGTGAATGCATTCGCAACTGGCCCTTCGAAGAAACGTTCACTAGTGGCTGTTTCGACCGGACTCCTTCGTGAAATGGATGATGATGCAGTGGAAGGCGTCATTGCCCATGAGGTTGCCCACGTTGCAAACGGGGATATGGTCACGATGACGTTGCTGCAAGGTGTGGTCAATACATTCGTTGTCTTCCTGGCGCGTATCGCAGCGTGGATTGCATCGCGTTTTGCAAGGGAAGAAATGGCACCGATCGTGCATTTCATTGCCGTGATTGTTTTCCAAATCGTCTTCTCGATCTTGGGAAGTCTGGTTGTCTTCGCTTATTCCCGTCACCGTGAGTACCACGCTGACAGGGGTGGGGCGGACCTTGCCGGTAAGGACAAAATGGTTCATGCCCTTCAAATGCTGAAAGTTTACTCAAGCCGTATGAAGGGGGAAGATGACACAGCCATCTCCACATTGAAAATCAATGGAAGACGTAAATCGGCGATGTTCTCGACTCACCCTGACTTGGATGAGCGGATCAGCCGTTTGCAAGCGAAATAATAGTCAAAGAGCCTGCCCTTTTTGAAAGGGGCAGGCTCTTTTTTTGTCTAAAAAAAGCTCAACTCCAGAACGGATCCTGCTATTCGGGAGTTGAGCCGATGATCTTTACTGATTAATCTTAAAGTCATCAATATTCAATCTTGCACCGCTGGTTCCTGTTACGCTTATACGGAAGCGGACTGGTGAGTTTGAATTGACCGTGATGATTTCTTCAGTAAGAGTACTGCCACTGGTAGAAGAAGCCGTTATATCTGACCAGGATGCACCTTGATCTGTGGATATTTGCAGCTTCCAAAGAGCGCCTGTGTCACTGCCGAAATTAGCGTGGGAGAAGCTGACCGATTTGGCAGAAGTGGCATCAAAGTCCATAGTAATGGAACCTGCGGACTTGATTCTTGCGGATTGCGTCCCAGACTTTTTATCATTCGATAAATTGCCTAATAGGGCATTAGTGAACGTCCATGTACCGCTTGAAGTCGTAACATCACCGGTCGCATAGCTTCCTTTTGACCCTGACTCGAAGTCTTCACTTACGAGAGGGGCAGAAGAAACAGTTCCGGCATGGCTTCCTAAATTCGTAAAGGTATCAGTCGGATAGGAGGTCCATTGATTTGATGAATACGCAGCTGAACCTTTTGTGACAGCAGAGTCCCGGACGAGTGTGACGTCCTGTCCGTAAGTCACACCGGCAGTTCCGATTTGATCGATCGAAGCTGTATGATGTTTTAACGTGACAGTGTCATCTCCATTGAACGAAATGGAGGAATTCTGCATATCCGCAACAGTCAGAATAGACGCGTCTGCATTTGGATTTGCAATAACGAACACTTCTCCGCTTGCAAGAGTGCCTGATAAAGGAATGGAGCCTGATAGATTCGAAAGTTCCAGTGAATACTCTGACAAATCAATGGCTGATGATGAGCCATTGAAAATCTCAAGAGCCTTGTTGTAACCGGATCCTTCAACATATTCACTTAGGAAAACATGTTCTTCAGATGTTGTACCGCCCCCACCTGTAGACCCGCCGATATAGCCATAAGAGCCGGCTTTGAATGTAGAGGGATCATACCATTTGTACCCAGGGTCCGGTGAAGACCATGGTTCTGCTTGTGGTTCTGTAGAAGACGCCGGATCTTCCATGGATAATAGGGATGTTGGTTGATCCAATTGAAGTCCGCTCACTTGAGTCAGGTCCGTATAATTTTCCTGGGTTGAAAGCCAGTTGATCATGTTCACAAGCAGTGTGGAATCGTTTTGTTCCGTAAAGCCGTCATAAGTCGTCTTTGCTTGTCCCGTTTCTTCCCTTACGTATTTTGGAGTGGAGTCCTCTACTGGCGAAGAGTCCCCGATAAAGGCAGCCTTCCCAAGTCCCACTTTTGATACGGCCACGAATGGCCCTTCAGCTCTGCCGCCTCCATTATAAATGCCCTGATCCACAGCATATGACCACTTGGCAGTCGTTTGAGGGAGGTAGACGATCCCTTTTGCCTTCGCCGGATCCGTGACGGCAAGGGTGGACCCTGCATGCATGGCAACGGTGGAGACACCATTGGTAATGCCGAATGCCTGTGAAGGAGAGACAATATCATTGGCTGTTACGTTTCCGATGGCATTATAGCGAAAACGAACTCCGAAATTGGAAGAGAGCCAGTCGGAACTATTCACATTTTGCATGGCAGCTGAAGAAGCTTCTTCGGTGTTCATTCCTTTAGCAGGGTCTGCCCAAGCCCCTCTTCTATATCCATTGAAAATTTCTGAAGCATCAAAGCGATTCTTGTTCCGGTCTGCATTATAATGATCAGCAATGAAGAAGATACTTCCTCCATTTTGAACATATTGAAGCATGGCTGCCTGTTCAGAAGCCTTGTAAGGGATATTGGCTTCGCCGATGACAAATACATCATATGTACTCAAATCTTCTAACGTGATGGGAGTGTTTTTTCGTAATTCTTTCACATAATGGCCTTCGCCGGCAATGGCATTTGCAAAATCAGAGAAACCTCCATCAATGACCCAGTCAGCAGCCCCCGCCGTCTGGCCATGCGTATTATCAAAGAGGATCTTCTTTCCCGTTTCGGCCCCGATCGGCATGATGATGGGAGCGGGATCGGTCGGACCTTCTGCTTCTGCAGAGATGAATGGTGAAGCGAGTACTGAGGATGCTCCAAGAATCAATAGACTTGCCACAGAGAAAAGCTTTGTTTTTCTTTGGTTCATTTTAACAACATCTCCTATTCTTTTAGATTCTTCTAAACTTTACCAATGTTTCATTAATGGAGTGTGAAATAGAGATGTAATGATTTGCTTACTATTGAAATATTTCATACTTTTACTGGAAATAGGTAGGTCGCAGGTAGTGAAAGTTTCTATTTGTTGCTCCGGTTGGCCGAACGTTCCTCTCTGCAGATGAAACAGGTTTCATAGAACAAGCACAGTAATGATAATGGTTTCCCGTTGGCGCAGCTTGGTGTTTACACCACCTTTACAACAAGTGAAAATGGTTCTATTTAACTAAAAACTATTCATTTTCCACTTAAAATGCACATAGAATTCCTCTCCAACAGCTTCAAACCTTCTCTTAACTTTCCCTTAACATTATTTCAAAATAGTTTTACATTTGATTAATCTCCTATTTACTTTGGTTTCCTATGATGAGGGTGTAATACAAAAGCAAACAAAAATGATTCAAAACTAGGAGGAGACATCCATGAAAAAGAATGCATTGTTGAAGGTATTAACTGTAGGGGTGACTTCCACTTTCCTTATGGCGGGCTGTTCAGGGAACGATAACGCAGAAGGAAGCAAGATCGATACTAGTAATCTATCATTGAAACAAATAGAGAAGAAGGCAAAAGAAGAAGGGGAAGTGAACTCAGTCGGAATGCCGGACTCATGGGCGAACTGGGGACAGACGTGGAAGGATATCACAGAGAAGTATGATATCAAGCATACAGATACAGACATGTCGAGTGCTGAAGAGCTTGCGAAGTTTGAAACAGGAAATGTCGATGTAGGGGATGTCGGTGTGGCATTCGGACCTCTTGCTGAAGAGAAGGAACTGACGCTTCCATATAAACCGACGCACTGGGATGAAATTCCCGATTGGGCGAAAGATGACAATGGAGACTGGGTGGTCGGCTATACCGGAACCATGGCTTTCATTATCGATAAGAATAACGTGAAGAATCCTCCTTCTTCATGGAGTGACCTCCAAAAGGGTGACTATAAGGTGGATGTAGGTGACGTGATGAAAGCCAATCAGGCTCAATTCGCTGTCCTCGCAGCAGCCTTTGCAAACGGTGGGGACGAGAAGAATCTTGAACCGGGAATCGAATTCTTCCAGAAGCTCGCGAAGCAGGATCGCCTGCAGACGACGGATCCTTCCCTGACCTCTTTGGAAAAAGGGGAGACCGATGTTGCCATCGTATGGGATTTCAATGCACTGAACTACCGTGACCAAATCGATAAGGATCGCTTTGAAGTCGTGATTCCATCTGATTCATCTGTGGTGTCGGGATATGCGAATGTCATCAATAAAAATGCCAAGGATCCACACGCAGCGATGCTGACACGTGAATACATCCTTTCCGATGAAGGACAGGCGAACCTTGCCCGTGGATATGCAAGACCGATCCGTGAAGACGTGGAACTACCTGAAGATGCGAAAGCAAAGCTTCTGCCGGATAGCATGTATAAGAATGTACGACCGGTCGAGGATGCAGACGCATGGGAAAAGGCAACAAAAGCCCTTCCGCAAAAATGGCAGGAAGAAGTGTTGGTCCATGTCAACTAACGATAAGCTGATCTTCATCATGATCGACGGTCTTCGTTTTGATACGGCCGTGGACAATATGGGATACCTGCATCATTTGGTGGAAAAGGGACAGGCTTCTCGATTCAAGGTGATTTCAGAGGTGCCGAGCATGTCCAGGCCCCTTTACGAAGTCTTGTTGACAGGAACCCCCCCTTACCAAAATGGAATCACGTCCAATCAAATTGTCCGTGGCTCAAAGGAAGAGAGCATCTTTCACTTAACGAGTAAGCAAGGATTGAAGAATGCAACGGCAAGCTATCATTGGGTGAGTGAGCTCTATCATTCCGCTCCATTCAACCCAATGACGGACCGCATCAAGCTTGATGGGAATGGCCCGATTCAGAACGGGATCTTCTATTGGGAGGATCACTATCCCGATACGCATCTATTTGCCGATGCCAACTATATGAAATCGAAGAAAGATCCTGATTTCCTCTATATTCACAGCATGAATGTAGATGATGATGGACACAAATATACAGCGGATTCCGCCGGATACAGAAATCGTGTGATCGCCGTGGACGTCATGCTTGCTTCGATTCTTCCCGACTGGATTGAGGAAGGATACCAGATCATCATTTCTGCAGATCATGGAATGAACAAAGATGGTCAGCATGGAGGCACGACGAAGGAAGACCGGGAAGTTCCGTTATTCGTCATCAGTTCGAAACTCGAAGCGGGAATCTATGAAGAAGAAGTCCCGCAGCTTCAAATCGCACCATTCGTATGTAAACTATTAAACATTCAACCGTCACCTGCCATGCAGGAATTAACGATTCCAGGCCTCACTGAGGGTTTGTAGTCCTGCTCAGGGTGGATGGACGCATAGTCCCTTCACCCTGATGGCCTGGACAATGGTGTAAAAGGAGTGAATACTCATGAAAAAGAGGAAATCCGGTATTTTTCTCACGATGGTTCCTTTAGTGGTCTTTATTCTATTATTCTTAATCGTTCCATTGCTATCGATGATTCATGCCAGTTTTACAAAAGGTGGGGAAGCGTCTTTTTCCCTGGCGAACTATTTGGAAATCTTCACGAATCCCTATTACTATCAATCATTTAAAAATAGCATCATCATTTCGATATCATCTACCGTTGTGGCGATCATCCTGGCGCTTTTTGCCGCATACGCCATAACATTTTTTCACCAAAAGACACAGGACCGGATTCTCGTACTGGCAAATCTGACATCAAACTTCGCCGGAATTCCGTTATCCTTTGCATTTATCGTCTTATTGGGGAACAGCGGAGTATTCACGATTTTGGCAGAAAAACTGGATGTCGCTCTGTTGAGTCACTTTAATCTGTATTCCTGGACGGGCCTCATCCTGATTTATATTTATTTTCAACTGCCCCTGGCGGTCATGCTCCTGTTCCCGGCGTTCCATGGCATCAAGGAGCAGTGGCGGGAATCGGCTTATCTTCTCGGCGCGTCCCCGCTTATGTTTTGGAAGCGCATCGGGATTCCGATCCTTTTACCGAGCGTCGCGGGTACATCGAGCATTTTATTTGCCAATTCCATGGGTGCATATGCCTCTGCCTATGCACTCACAGGAAGCACCTATAACCTGGCCACAATCAGGATCGGAGCCCTGATCTCAGGTGATATCTTTGCCCAGCCGGAACTTGGGAGCGCCCTTGCCGTGTTACTGGGAGTCACGCTGATTGTCGCCATGCTCATCAATGAATGGCTCACTAGAAAGGTTAGGAGGGATGTCGGATGAAGAAAAGTCGTTTATCGTTCGTTCCCCTGGTCATTGTGTCTGCTTATTTAATCGTTCCACTATTAGCGACGTTTCTATACTCGATATCGACAAAGTGGAATCAAACGATTCTGCCTGAAGGAATCACGTTTAAATGGTACACGGAGCTATTCAGTGATGGAGCCTTTACATCAGCCATCCTCCGTTCCCTGGTGCTCTCTGGAGGGGCGACCGTCCTTTCCGCCCTTTTCATGGTACCGGCGATATTTGCCATAGTGGTGTATGCCCCGCGGTTGGAAAAAGGGCTGCAGGCGATTGTGCTTCTCACCTATGCCATGCCGGGAGTCATCATGGCAGTAGGGTTGTTAAGGGCCTATTCGAAAGTGGGGGTTCCCATGGTTCTGGTGACGATCGGTGCGTATTTCATCGGGATCATGCCCTATATGTATCAAGGAACCCGTAATAGTCTAAGGAATATTCATGCCGTATCCCTGATGGAATCGGCTGAACTGCTGGGGGCCTCTAAGGTATCGGCCTTCAGGAAAATCATCGTTCCCAATATCATGACGGGAATCCTGGTGTCAGCCCTCCTTTCATTCTCGATACTGTTCGGGGAATTCGTCCTGGCGAATTTATTGATCGGTGGCAGTTATGAAACGGTACAGATCTATTTGTATCAGCAATTAAAGAAAAGTGGTCACTTCTCCAGTGCCATCGTCGTCTGTTATTTCGTATTCATCAGCATCCTATCAAGCCTGGTTGTGAAATTTGCCCAGCGTAAAAAGGAGTCGTTCTAACATGAGCTATATCGCATTGAATCAAATCCAAAAATCCTTTGAAGGCCAGACGGTCATTCGAGATATGAACCTGGAGATCGAAAAGGGTGAGCTTGTGACGTTCCTGGGTCCAAGCGGCTGCGGGAAAAGTACGCTCCTCAGGATGATTGCAGGTCTTGTCACTCCGGAAGAAGGCTCCATTATGATTGACGGAAGAGATGTGACCAACGTCTCGCCGAAGGACAGAGGAGTGGGAATGGTGTTTCAATCGTATGCCCTGTTTCCCAATATGAATGTGTATGAAAATGTCGCCTTCGGATTGAAGATGAAGAAAATGGAGAAGGGCGAAATACATGAAAAAGTGATGAATATCATTGAACTGGTAGGACTGACCGGTAAGGAAAAGGCATATCCCCATGAATTATCAGGAGGGCAGCAGCAGAGGGTGGCTCTTGCGAGAAGTGTCGTAGTCGAGCCGAAAGTCCTGTTGTTGGATGAACCGCTCAGTGCCCTTGATGCCCAGATCCGAAAAAACCTTCAACAACTGTTGCGATCGATTCAGCAGCGACTCGGCATCACGATGATACTCGTGACCCATGACCAGGAAGAAGCCATGGTGGTGAGTGATCGAATCGTTCTTTTAAATAAGGGAGAAATGGTTCAAAACGGCCACCCACATGATATTTATATGAATCCGTCGACGGAATTTGCCGCTAGGTTCATTGGTCATTACAATGTCCTCGAGGCAGGTGAGCTCGATGCCCTACTGGGTCCGGCAACCATTCCTGACAGCAGGCTATATGCCATCCGGCCAGAAGCGTTTCAGAGAACGGAACCGGGAGATTCTTTTGCCATAAAAGCTGTAGTGAAAGACATCGCTGTATTAGGAAGCATCGTACGCTATACGTTAGAGTCGAGCTCTGTGACATTCTCTGCGGACTTGCTGCAGCAAAGAGAGACGGGACTGACGTCTGATGGTGAAGTCATGCTATATATCCAAAAAGAGGACGTGATTCCACTGACATGAGTGCATTTGCAGCGGACCGGCACAAATTAATAGAAGACATCCTTCAAGAGGATGAGAAGATATACGTCACCCAATTAGCAGAAAAAATGGGTGTGACGCCTGAAACCATTCGAAAAGATCTGGCGTTTCTGGAAAAAGAAAACCGTCTCACCCGTGTCCATGGAGGAGCGGTGAAATACGTCCCACCCGTGCAAGAACCATTGTTCCGGCAAAAGATGAATGTCCGGCTGGAGGAAAAACGGACGATCGGAAAACTTGCCTCCCGGTATGTACAGGACGGGGATACGATCATGTTGGACGTGGGGACCACCACCTATCAACTCGCCCATGCCCTCGCAGGGCTTCAGCGTATGACGATCGTCACCAATTCGCTCGCTGCAGCGGAAATCATCAATAAGAGCCTCGAAGCAAAGATCTTTGACGGAAAGCTTGTGATGCTTGGCGGGATGAGCAATCCTGAACAGAAATCGGTGGCAGGGGCATTGACCATCCAAATGCTCCGGCATTTTCAATTTGACAAAGTATTCCTGTCTTGCGGAGGAGTCACCATGACAGACATCTTCGACTATGATCTGGAAGAATCCCTCGTTTCTGAAACCGTCATGAAGCAGGGGAGTGAGATTTATCTTCTAGTCGATTCCTCCAAATTGAACTCTACTTCTTTTTGCCGGATTGGTTCCGTGGAGGATCTGGACTATGTGGTCTGTGATGCCCCGATGCCGAGGGAGTGGCAAAAAAATAAACATCGTAGACTTAAAAAATGGATTTCGCCTTAAGGAGGAGACCTCATGACTGTCGATTACCACGTACATCTGGAAGAAGGCCCCTATTCATTTCGCTGGCTAGAACGTACAAGCCGCGCACTTCAGCATTTTTATCCGATCCAAGAAGGAGTGCATCACCGCGACTGGATCAGGTCCAGCCACAATGCTTTGGGTGAAAGGTTAGAAAAAGGACCCTATTCACCCGAGTGGCTCGATCTGTATTTGCAAAAAGCCAAAGAAAGAAACCTGAGTGAAGTCGGAATCGTCGATCATTTATACCGTTTCAATGAGACGAGGGACTATTTCGAAAATCATATGGACATCAGCGAAACCGACTTGGGAAGAAAGCAGCATCGGTGGTTGAAGCAGGTGATGACCGAAAACATGGATGACTTTGTCGGATTCATCGAAAGTCAGAAAGCCAAGTGGGCGGATCACGGCATCCAGCTGAAGCTTGGAATGGAGGCAGACTTCTTCCCGGGTTCACATGACAGACTGAAAGAGCTGTTATCCAGGCATAATTGGGATTATGTCATCGGTTCGGTCCATTTCGTTGACGGCTGGGGCTTTGATAATCCTGAAGCCATCGATCAATTTGAGCGATATGATCTGGAAGAGTTGTACGGACGCTTCTTCCAAATCGTGGAGGAGGCCATCCGCAGCGGCTTATTTGACTTTGTCGCCCACCTCGATAATCTGAAAGTCTTCAACTTCAGACCGAATGAGGATAAACTTCTGCACCATTACCAAAAAATCGCGCGTGCACTGGTAGAAACCAATACAGCCACAGAAGTGAACGCTGGTTTGTTTTACCGTTATCCGATTAAAGAAATGTGCCCGAGCCCGAGCTTTTTGAAAGTGCTGGCTGAAGCCGGTGTGAGGTTTACCACTTCATCGGATTCCCACTTTCCGGATGATATCGGACTTTATGTGAGTGAAAATACTGAAGTAATCAAAAAGCTCGGAATTCATCAAGTAGCCACTTTTTAGAAAGGGTTTGGAGATAATCCAGATATGTTCTGGTTTGCAAAACTGCTCAGTCTTTTCGATTTAATAGATAAATAGATTGTGTGCCTGCCTCCCGGTTCATGAGCCGTGGGTGGCAGGCACTTTTTTTATCTTTTTTCCAGATCTTTTTCTCTAGCCGTGACCATTTGCCCAAGCTGTGAGTATCTAACTGGTGAAAGGAGGATGCAAAATATGGGGAATGCTGGAGATTATTTAATTGCGTTGGATGATGGTCATGGTCTTGGGACAGCTGGTAAACGGACGCCTTATATCCCGTCGATTGGGAGGAGGATCAGGGAAAATAAGTTCAATGAGAGAGTGACCATCTTTTTGAAGATGGAATTGGAGAGGTGCGGATTTCGGACGCTGTTGACGGCTCCTACTGATGCAGACACACCCCTGAAGGCCCGGACAGATGCAGCGAATTCATTGGGGGCCGATGCATTGATTTCCAATCACTTTAACGCCTTCGACGGGAAGTTTGATGGTTCAGGTAATGATCCTGAAGGGCATTCGATTCACGTTTATTACAATGATAGTGCGGACAGGAGACTTGCTGAACATATCGCGAAGTATTTGAAACAAGGAACGAAGCAAGTGTACCGGGGAATCATTGAACAGAATCTTCATATGACGAGGGAGTTCAATGGACCGGCTGTCCTTGTGGAGAATGGATTTTTGGATAATGAGAGGGAAGCGCTGCTCATGATCAACGAGGATTTTCAACGGGAAACGGGAAGGGAGCAGGCGCTTGGGGTATGTGATTTCTTCGGAGTGCCTTATGTGGCTGCTGGGAACCCGGGTAATGGGGGAACCACTCCCATATCAGACGTGCCGGGCAGTGGGGATGTCGTCGGTAAGCGTGTCGAGAGTATATACAGAGGGGCGGAAGGTCTTGATTTTTACAGCAGGCCGACCTTTGATGATACTTACCGTGTAGGAATCCTGAAGTACGGATACGGTTTTCCGACGATCGTACGGACATTAAAGGTGGAGGGGGCCGACATGTATGAGGTCAAAAACTCCAGGGGATATGTGTTTTATGTGACAGCATCTCCGAAATATGTAAAGGTGGTGGGAAGGGGGTAACCATGGCTCCTTTGATGCGACCCCGTAGCCATATCCCTGTTGCATTCCGCGTCCGTTTTTAATAAAGTATAGAGTTAGAGAGCTTTTTGAAGGAGGACGTAGAAATTGTCGAATATCAAACCAGAAACAATGGTTGCTACAATAGAAGAATTAGATCAGAAAGGATCGGGACAGGCCGTGATCTGGCGTGAGAATGAGCTCGGGAATCCGAAGAAGCTGAGACTCACGATCCCTCAGACCCTTATTGGGGAAAAGGTGAAAGTGACGGTCGATCAGCCGGACCGCAGAAGACGTAAGGCATTGGCGGATGAAATCCTGGAGGCGAACCCAGAACGTATCGCCCCGCCCTGCCCGCATTTTGAACGCTGCGGCGGTTGTGTATGGCAGCACTGGGACTATGAAGGTCAGCTGAAACACAAGACCGATCATGTGAAGGAAGCTTTAATAGGGCAGGGCTTTGATCCTGCACTCGTACGAGATACGATCGGAATGGACAACCCATGGCGTTACCGCAATAAAATGGAGTTTACGTTTTCACCTGAAGGAGAGCTTGGTCTGCATGAACAGGGGAACTTCCGTAAAATCATCTCTCTTGAAACGTGTTTGATCGCAAGTGAAGAAATGGTCGAAGCGACAATGGAAGTTGCCGATTGGGCAAAGGATCATGACTTAGAGGGGTATGACAAAGATAAGCATGAAGGGTTATTGCGCCATTTGATGGTTCGCCAATCGTTTGCGACGGGTGAATTGATGCTTGCTGTGTTCGCTACGGAAGCACCTGATGCCCACTCAGATGCGGTTAAAGATTTAATGAAACGTGTCGGAGAGAAATTCCCACATGTGAAGAGTCTATTATGGCTTGAGAACACGGCATGGGCTGACCGTACCCAGGCAGAGGACATCCACCTGCTTTCCGGCCGTGATTTCATTTATGACGAGATGGACGGTTATCAATTCCGCCTTTGGTTCGATACATTCTTCCAGACGAATCCGACGCAGGCACAGAAACTTGTGGACCTGGCGATTGAAATGGGACAGCCGAAGGAAACGGAGAAAATGATCGATCTTTTCTGTGGAGTCGGGACGTTCTCTCTCCCGTTTGCAAGCAGAGTGGGAGAGCTCGCCGGTATTGAAATCGTGGAAAGCTCCATCGAGTCCGCGAAGCGTAATGCCGATGATAATGGGATTTCCAATACCACGTTCCTTGCGAAAGATGCACGTAAAGGAATCGATCAGATGCTTGAGAGCTTCGGTCATCCACAGCTGTTGATGCTTGACCCGCCGCGTTCCGGTGCCGGTGGTAAAGTGATGAGACGGATCGGTCGCGCGAAACCGGAGCGCATCGTGTATGTTTCGTGTAACCCGGATACATTTGCGACGGACATCAAGGAACTCGAACCATTCGGATACACCCTTGATGCTGTTCAACCTGTCGACCTGTTCCCGCATACCGTTCACGTAGAATGTGTGGCGACACTGACATTGAATGCATAATAAAGGACATACTCCCTGTCCATAGTAAAATCCCTGCCCAACGAATATGGGCAGGGATTTTTTTTGAGGAACGGACCTCTAATGCACAACAGGATAAAAGAATTCAGTCCCGTTTAGAGGTCCGTCCCTCAAGATTCTTCTTTCAACGCCCTGGATTTGTTCGGAATGTTGGTGAGGTTCCATTTGGCGCCGTTTCCGTACGGGTCGGTGATGCTCACAATGGGGGCGACGAGGATCATTCCGGATACGGTGTTTTCGTTGTATTCGAAGTCTAGGTATCCGATGTTGGGTGCAATCTCTTCTCCCCAGAACCCGTAGATTTCTTGAATTTTTGATTTTTGGATGGCGGGGTTAAAGAGCACCTCGAGCTTGTAGCGAGAGCCCGGATTGACCCGGTTCACCTTGATCTGGAAATTCCCTTTTTCGTCCACGACCCCGGTGCTTTCCGTGACGTACTCCTCCGATTCTTCTCCCTGCCAGTTGATGACCCTTGCATAGGATTCGAATTCTCCGTAATCCTTGAGCCCGGCAAATAGGATACTATCTTCGGGAAGGTTGGATTGACCTTCAACGATGAGCTCTTTTTCTTGAAGAAGGACCGTTCCGGTTATTTCAATTCTTATTCCCGACGGCGCCGCCTGTTTTTGAGGGAGTTCCGTCGCCATTTCCACACGGCATCCCGTCAGAAGAATGAGGCAGGCAGAGAGAATGTAAATCATCCGGGTTCTCAATGAAATTCCTCCTTTGAAGTGCTCCTGAATGAAAATGGGTCTTCAAGGGTTGAAGAAGATGCCGGCTTATCAGGGGAGGTCCGTCCCTCACTCACAGGTATCGTTTCTTCCAACAGAACTTTCTTCAAGAACCTGGTGATTTCATTGATGCAAAAGATCGAAACGGCAAAAAAAGCGAGAGGGGTCATCACGAGCCATGTATGAAGAAAGACCATTTGTATATTGATGCTCATGGTGGCCGCCCACTCATTCGTGAAAGAGAAGTATTCCGGTATATGCTCCATGATCCCGAACTCCTCCGTTTTCAATCCACCGAGGCAGATATGAAGCACCCCCAGTTGAATGAGGAGGTAAAGAGTCTGGGAAACCTGTTCTGAAAACATGACCAGGGCATGACGGCTGAATTGAGGGCGAAGATGCCGTTTGATGATATGAAATCTGGTTGCCCCTATTTGCCTTGAGACGGAAATGAAGTCATTCTTCAAATATTCCTTCATTTCCTCACCCAGATACATGCCCAGTGATGGGATGACAATGATGGCGATCACCGCGACTTCAATGATCAAAAATTGAAACGAATACATCTCTCCCGCTTCAAAAGCAAGCTGAAGAGGGGTGAGAAGAACGTAGGCAATGATGGCAAGGGGGATGAAATTGAAGGTATCCCCGATTCCATTGATCATCTGTCTTATCCAGTCGGGAAGAAACGCATACAGTATCCCGAATGCGAAACCGCCGACCATTCGGAGAAGCGCAATGACGATAGCCGATAGGAGTGTATATTTCGCTCCGGCCAGGAGTAAATAAAATAAATTCCTCCCAAGTTTATCACTTCCGAGAGGGGTCATCTGCTCCATGGAATAAGGTGGATCTGCAATCACCCTTCCGGAATCATCCTTTAAATATGGAGGACCCGGCTCAAGGATATCCGGAAAGAGGGAAGGCACGATGAAACTTGATGAAAGCATGACAAGCAGAAAACCGAGGGGCAGCCAAAATCTGAATGATTTCAACATCCTCATGAACCGACCTCCTCTCCGGACAGCCATTTCTTCAGAATGACTGCGCCTAATGTAAACACGATGAAAAACGGTATGTAAATCATCAACATCCCAATAAAGAACGCAGTGGGAGTATTGATCGACATATCCAGAAGCACATTCATAAACCCGTTGATGTTAAACAGGATTTCGATAATCAACAGGTTCGATAGCATCAGCAGGAAGATCGGCTTGATATGATAATAGAAATGGACCCACACATTTCGGAACAGATGAACCCATATGGTATAAGCCTTGGAAAATCCCTTGGAATACGAATACTCTACATATGGTTGCTCTTCCTCTTCCCGAAGCTGAAACAAGAAATTCTTTGTTAAAAAAGCAATCGGCATGATGGCAAGACAAACAATGGGCAGCAGATAGATCTTTTCATCACCGAGAGTATAAATGTCGAACAGCAGAATATCGGTTTTCTTGAAAAACCAGACAATGAACAGCTGAATGAATACGATGATCATGACATCCGGCAGTGAATCCAGGGAATCCAGCAGGCGAAAGCATATGCGATACATTTTCTTTGGCAGTAACATGAACAAGTAGCTTAACAGAGACGAAGCAATGGCAGCCAGGAAGAAGGAAAGCAATAAGAGAGAAAACGAATAACCAAACAGTTGGAAGAACATTGGATAAATCGGGTAGCTTTTGGATTCCATGGGATCGCCGATCATGATGATGATGGAGGCGGGATCCAATAATCCACTGCCTATTTCCTTCAGGGTCTGCAGATATTTCCCCAGCATAATCACTAATTCATCATCGTAATCGAGTAACGAACCTGCTCCGCTGAAAAGGAATAACCCGATACACGTGAGAACAAATTGCATGGGAAGACCGATGAAATGAAATTTTCTCAGTAGAGACACCCCCAACCTCTTTTAGGATTAGTATAACTTTGTGTTACAAAAATTTCAAAATAATTTTAATTTTTACAATAATGTTAATTGACTGGTAGGTAGCTATTTGCATAGTTATCACAGTCAATGAAAATCCTATGAGTATGTGAACCTTACGAAAGGGTGGTTGAATGAAAGACGAGCATTTATTGACCCAGACGGTTGCCCACCATCAACACAAGAAGCGTAAGAAGCGGGAAGGAACGAAGCTAAGCTGGTGGCAGCTTTCCCTGATCGGCATCGGGTCCGTCATCGGCGCAGGTTTTTTTCTCGGTACAGGGTTATCCATTAAGACGGCAGGCCCGTCCATCCTGATCGATTATGTCATCGCCGGTGTGACGGCCTACTTTGTATTCAGTGCCCTGGCGGAAATGATCACGAATGATCCTCAAAAAGGGACGTTCCGTATTTACGCGAAGAAAGCATTCGGTCATTCTTTCGGATTTGTTTCGGGATGGATGTACTGGTTATCAGGCATCCTCATCATGTCCAGTGAAATCGTGGCGTTATCGACATTCACCCAATTTTGGTTTCCTCATATCCCTTTATGGATTTTTTCCATCTTATATGCTGCCTTCGGGTTTGGTATCAATCTGTTGGGAGCCAGCAACTTCGGGAAAATTGAATCGGTCTTTGCTGTGATTAAATTATCTACACTGCTGATTTTCATCGTATTCGGTGCTCTGCTTTTATTTCATATCATCACACCGAGTGAACTCGCATCCGCCAAGGACGCAGGCATTTCTCCCTTTATGCCCGAGGGGATCAAAGGGACGTGGGCGGCACTGATCTTTGTATTTTTCTCATTCGGGGGGATTGCGGTTCTCGGTATCGCATCTAATGAATTGCGTGATAAAAAAGATGTTCCGAAGGCCGGGAAGGGGACACTGTTCTCCCTTGTGACGGTCTATGTCCTGTCTTTGTTTTTTGTCATGAGCATGGTGTCCTGGACCAAGATCAATGAAACGGAAAGTCCATTTGTTACGGCACTCTCGGCTTACCATATCCCGTTCCTTGATTCGATTTTCAACATCATCATCATCAGTGCAGCCTTCTCGACGATGGTGGGGGCTCTTTTCTCAATCACGAATGTCATGATTTCTCTTGCTGTGGACGGGGACGCGCCGAAAGGATTCGCTGAAAAAAATGATCGGGGAGTGGCGGTGAAATCCTTGATGATCACAGCGGTCGGGCTCGGGATATCGATTCTCTTTTCCTTCCTTCTGCCAAATGAAGTGTATGAATATATCACCACAGCGGCAGGCGTTATGCTGATCCTGAACTGGGTCATTATCCTGGTTTCCCATATTAAGCTTCATCCGTCATACGATGCATCGAATGGGAAGTTTAAGATGTTTGGTTATCCCTTTACCTCCTACCTCGGGATCGCTTTGATTCTCCTGGCGATCTCAGGTGCCATGGTCCACGCGAATCAACGGATTGGATTGTTCATTTCATTAGGGTTGATCCTTGTGATTTATCTGTCTTATTGGGGTGTTTTCCGCAGGGGTCATAAAGGACATTAGGGGCAAAGAAAGGTATAATGTAGAAGAGATAAAAAGGAACTTCACCAAAAAATCATAGAAGGAGTCTATGGTTTTTTGTTTTATTTATTGAAAAGGAGGAGAGGACGATGATGGAAAAGAAAGCAGGTTGGAATCTCGAAAACAGTTATAAAACCCTTCCTGGAACATTTTTCACCCTTCAGGTTCCTGAACCTGTACGTGCCCCAAAGCTGATGGTTCTAAATGAGAGGGTTGCTGAGTCCCTTGGGCTCGATGCCGAAAAACTTGGAGCGGATGTCCTATCGGGCAATGAAATCCCTGAAGGAGCCGAGCCCCTTGCCCAAGCCTATGCGGGCCATCAGTTCGGACATTTCAATATGCTGGGTGATGGACGGGCTGTCCTGATTGGCGAGCAGATCACGCCGGAGGGAAAACGATTCGATATTCAGCTTAAAGGGGGAGGAAGAACCCCTTATTCCCGTGGAGGGGACGGTCGGGCAGGACTCGGTCCCATGCTCCGGGAGCACATCATCAGTGAAGCCATGCATGGACTTGGGGTTCCGACTACCAGGAGTTTGGCGGTAGTGACAACCGGTGATCCCATTTACCGGGAAACGGAACAAAAGGGTGCGATCTTGACAAGGGTGGCGGCCAGTCATCTCCGCGTCGGGACATTCCAGTTTGCTTCAAGATTCGGGGAGGTGGATGATCTCCGGGCCCTGGCAGACTATGCCCTGGAGCGCCATTATCCAGAGGGCAAGGATGCTCCAAACCGCTACCTTTTCCTATTGAAGGAAGTCATCAAACGCCAGGCATCCCTTATCGCCAAGTGGCAGATGGTTGGCTTCATCCACGGTGTCATGAACACAGATAATATGACGATCAGTGGTGAAACGATTGATTACGGACCCTGTGCTTTCATGGATGCGTATGACCCGAAAACGGTCTTCAGTTCCATCGATGCACAAGGGAGGTATGCATACGGAAATCAGCCGCCGATCGCTGGTTGGAACCTCGCCCGCTTTGCCGAAAGCCTGCTTCCGGTCCTCCATCCTGTACAGGAAGAGTCCCTCAAACTTGCCCAGGAGGCCGTCCTCGAATTTCCGAAGTTGTATGAAGGGCACTGGCTTGACGGCATGAGGGCCAAACTTGGGATATTCAATGAAGAAGAAGGGGATCGTGCATTGGCAGAAGAACTGCTGGATCTCATGAATAAGCATCAGTCAGACTTTACAAATACGTTCCGGAGCCTGACATTGGGTCGTGAAGAGTCAGAAGTATTCAACACACCTGAATTTATGTCTTGGAAGGAACGTTGGAAAGAAAGGCTGAGCAGACAGGACGAGACGATGGAAGCGTCCAAGCAGCGGATGCGCACGAGTAATCCGTCGGTCATCCCGCGTAACCACAGGGTGGAAGAAGCGCTTCAGGCTGCAGTGGAAGAAAATGATTTCAGTGTGATGAACGGCTTGCTTTCGGTTCTGGAAGATCCATACGCTTACTCTCCCGGTCAGGAAGAGTATTGCACACTTCCAAGTCCGTCGAACCGTCCGTACCGAACCTATTGTGGAACGTAACGATCATGAGTTGAGGGTAGGAATTTCGGCAACACTATAACCAGGAAAATGGAAAGGTGGAACACTCATGAAGGCCGTTCAAGTTACAGGATATGGAGATGTCGATAAGCTCGAAGTCGCGGAGATTCCAGTCCCCGCCCCTCAAAAGGGGGAAGTCCTTGTCAAAGTAAAGGCATGTGCCATTAACAATACTGAAATCTGGATGAGAGAAGGCGCATATGGAACGGAAGAGAAGTCTGGGTGGCGGCCTGAAGGGGTTCAGTTTCCAAGGGTTCCCGGTTCGGATATTACAGGTGAAGTGGTAGAAGTGGGAGCGGATGTTTCTGAAACCATGCTGGGTAAAGATGTTGTCGTGTTCCCATTCACTTCAAGCGCTACGGAAGGAAGCGAACATATATCAGACGATATGTCGTTCATCGGTTCTGAATATGACGGGGGATATGCTGAATACGTCGTCTGGCCATCGGAACTCTGTTATGACATGCCTCTCTCCACATATGAAGAAAGTGCCGTGTTTTCCGTCAGCGGTTTGACCGCATGGCATATGGTGGAACAGATCAAGGCTCAGCCATCGGAAACGATCGTCGTCACAGGTGCCAACGGCGGTGTGGGATCATTGAATGTTCAAATTGCTTCCAAGGTTTTCGGAGCAAAGGTCATTGCCATAGTAGGGGACTTGGCTTTGGAAGAGAGGATGAAAGAGCTCGGTGCCAACCACGTATTGTCCTATAAGTCGCCAAACCTTGCCGGTGAAATACTTGAGGTAAATGGAGGTCCGGTCGATTCCGTATTGGATGTAGTAGGGGATGCACTATTCGAAACATCTCTTGAAGTCTTGAAAAAAGGCGGCAAATTCTGTATATCAGGGTCAGCCGGTGGTCAGAAAACACAACTCGACTTCAGAACCCTTTATTTAAAGCATATTACGTTCTATGGATCGGTCCTGGGGACAAGAGAAGAGTTCAAACGTATGCTTGCTGCGATCTCGGAAGGAAAAATCAAGCCGGTCATTGACCGGACGTTCCCACTCGAGCAAGCCCGTGAAGCACAAACCTATTTTAAACATTCAGGAAAGCTGGGGAAGATCGTCCTGCTTCCTTGACATACATGCGAGAAAGCTCGGAGTCAAATGTGATTCCGAGCTTTTTTTGCTGTGTTAAAGGATTGAACGGGGGATAAGCCGAACTATACACATATAGGCTTGGGGCGGTTCATGATGAAAAAGATTATCGAACGACATGCATTTAAAAGAGGACTAAAATCGTAAAGGGGTTTTATATGTGAAACAGGCATTACTTGTCATTGATGTGCAGCAGGAATTAGTGGAAGGCAACGAAAAAGAACAGTCGGTCTTTCAAAAAGAAAAACTGATCGAGACCATCAACAAAGTGGTCGCCAAGGCAAAGGAAGCGGACGCCCACATCGTCTTCATCAGGGATAAAGACGTCGCTGGTGGTACCGGCGAAGGGTTCCAGGTGCATCGGGACCTTGAGATTCCGGATGATGCAGAGGTATTTGATAAGCTTGCCACCAACTCGTTTTACGGGACGCCATTACTCTCATTCTTAAAAGATAAAGAGGTAGGGCATCTCGTGATTGCGGGCTGTCAGACAGAGTACTGCATCGATACGGCTGTCCGTTATGCGACGGTGAGCGGATTCGATGTCACCCTGGTGGCAGACGGCCATTCCACCAAGGACTCCCAAGCCTTGAAGGCCGAGCAAATCATCGCCCATCATAATCTTGCTTTGAGGGGTCATTACAATGTAGATCATTTCTCGGATGTGAGACCATCCAGTGAGGAACTGTTCCAGCCGAAGCATGATGAGTATCGGAAGGAATATGGAATGTAAAAAAGTACGAGCCCACTTCATCAAATGAAGTGGGCATTATTATTTCTGAGACAAGCACGATTTGACAATCAATATTCTTCCAGCTAAAATATGAATGTATTCATAAATGAACGCGTTCATATTTTTCATAACCAAAGGAGCATTGATCATGGCAGGATTACGTGAAGATAAGAAACGGCAAACCCAGCTGAATATCATGGAATCAGCGAAGAACATTTTCTCTCAAAAGGGATTTGAAACGGCTTCCATGGCTGAAATTGCGAAGGATGCAGGTGTGGGGACCGGGACCATCTACAATTATTTTCCTTCTAAGGGAGCTTTGCTGCTGCGGATTTTCACTGAGGAAGCGGAGGGGATGAAAGAAGCGCTTCAAGATCCGTTTTCCTCAGAAGAGAGTGGAGATCTGGTAGAAAGTGTGATTGGGGCCATGCAGGGATTTGCAGCATTTTTTCAGCATTATCCGAAAGCATTTTGGCGCGAGCTGTTTCACGTGATGACGGGAGAAGTGGAAGAGAGCATCCGGTTGAGACAGGGGTTATTCGGCATTGATGAAGAGATGATGAAGTGGGTCCTGAATTTGATAGAGAGCCATTCAGATTGCTTTGCCGTAAAGGTCGATCCGGAAGAAGCGGCTTATGCCATCTATAGTGCAGCCATGTCCGATACGATGTTCTATATGTACAACGAAGAAATGGATATCGAAGCTTATAAGGAGCAGTTGGCGAGACACATACGATTTTTATTTGAAGGAAAAATGAAATCGGGAAAGAAGGAATGAACATGAGCATTTTGAGCATCATTGGAGTTCATAAAACCTATCAAAGCGGCCAAACCACCTTTCAGGCACTGACGGATATTCATGTAGAGGTGGAGGAGGGTGAGATTGTCGTCATCCTCGGTCCATCGGGTTCCGGGAAGTCCACGTTGTTGAATGCCATTGGAGGCATTGATGAAATTGATTCGGGGAGCATTGAGGTCAATAAGAAAGAGATCGGCCGATTGAGTGATCGAGATCTTGTGGATTATAGAAGGGAAGACGTTGGCTTTGTCTTTCAAATGTATAATCTGATCCCGAATCTAACGGTCTATGAAAATATCGAATTGACGGCGAATATCAGTCTGAAGGCATTGTCTATTCCGGAGGTGATTCATGCTGTTGGATTGTCGGGGATGGAGGATCGCTTCCCCCGGGAATTAAGCGGAGGTCAGCAGCAACGGGTTTCGATTGCCCGGGCCGTCGTGAAGGCTCCGAAACTATTATTATGTGACGAACCGACTGGGGCATTGGATTCAGCCACATCGAAAGAAATTCTGCAGTTGATCGAGAAAGTGAATAAAGAATTTAACACGACAGTCCTTATCATCACCCATAACCAAGCAATCAAAAGCATGGCGAACCGGATCATCACACTGAAAGATGGGAAGGTTGAATCCGACTTTGTCAATGAACATCAAACCTCCGCTGAAGGGGTTGAGTGGTGATGCCTCTTCGGAAAAAGCTTTTTCGGACCATAATGGAAAAAAAGACTCAGTTTTTTTCTGCGTGGTTGCTGATTGTCATCAGTTCCATCGTATTTTACGCATTTACAGCAGCCGGAGCAAATCTCATTGATAATCTACAGATATTTTTTAACCAGAATAAAGTAGAAGATGCTCAGTTCATGACACAACAGCCTTTGAATGAAATCGAAGAAATTGAAAAGCAGAGTGGCGCAGAGATTGAGCAAAGGATTTCAATCGATCTTCCCTATAGTAAAGATTCGACTCTCAGGTTGTTGGATGAGACGGATGATCTCAATCTCCCCACTGTGGTGAAAGGGAAGAATCTGTCTTCGGACCGCGATATATTAGTGGATAAAGGCTTCGCCAAAGCCCATGGTGTGGCGATTGGAAATGAGGTTGAACTGGGAGGGGAAACGTTCCATGTTACAGGCTATATGGCGATTCCGGATTACATCTATCCATTAAAGGATGAATCGGGTTTCCTGAAAAATCCGGATGCTTTCGGTGTCGCCGTCGTGAAACCATCTGTTTTATCAAAGTGGAAAAATCACCGGATTTACTATAGTATCCGTCTACCGGATGCTTCTCCGGAAGAACTGAAGAAGAGGATCAATCAAACGAATCAGATCATCAAATGGACGGATAAAAAAGATAATAACCGCATTTCCTTCATCAAAGGGGATATTGCCGGTGTCAAAAAGATGGGACAATTTCTTCCGATCGGTATTTTATTCATTAGTATGGTGATCATCCTTATATTATTGTGGCGCTTAATGAAGAAGGAATATGTACAGATCGGTACATTGTATGCCCTCGGCTACAGGAAAAGTGAAATTATCCGTCATTATCTTTCTTATGCCGGAATTCTTGCCATCACAGGAAGCGTGGTCGGTACGATCCTTGGCTGGGTGTTCCTGCATCCTTTGCTATCCACTTTCGCGGCTTATTATAATCTGCCCGTACTGGATGTGACACTGCATGCAGGTTATTTACTTGTGAGTATTCTTCTGCCACTTGTGCTGTTCATCCCGTTCACCTATTACTTGGTTCACCGTGTCTTGAAGATCCCGCCGGTGAGTTTGATAAAAGGTGGGGAACGGAAGGTCAAAGTGAAGAGGCTTGAGCGGTTATTTAAAATGAATAAGCTGCCATTCCGGCGGAAATTCGTGATCAGGGAAATCATGAGAAACCTTCCAAGGGCACTGTTTTTGATCATAGGCGTGATGTTTGCGACATTATTATTGTTGTTCGGATTCGTCACCAAGAATTCGATGGAGTACCTGGTGACCGATAATTTCCAGCAAGTATATGACTATGAGTATAGCTATCTATTCAATGCTCCACAGACCATAGAGCCGGAATCGGGACAGGTGGGATCCGTGGCACCATTTACGACAGATGAGGAGAGCATCATGATCACTGGCCTGAAGCCGGACAATACAGCCATTCGCTTGCAGGACGGAAGCGGAGAAAGGCTTACATTCGATTCAGTGATCATGAATAAATCACTTTCAGATAAATTGGGGATTCAGGAGGGGGATTCAATTCATGTGACAAATGAATTGACGGACAAATCCTTTACTCTCACCATTGATCACATCGCTGAATCCTATCTCGGAAATATGATTTATATGCCACTCGATGAATTCAACCGATTAAATGACTTCCCTTCAGGAAGTTATACGGAGGTTTATTCAAACAAAGAACTCAACTTGCCGGAAGATCAGATTATCTCGACGACAAAATCATCCGACACGATTGACGGTTTCAAGGAAATGATCAAGCCGTTGAACTATGGAGTGGCGGCGATTGCCTTTGTTGCCGCGATCATTGCGGTCATCATTATCTATATACTGATTTCATTACTAATCGAGGAAAATTCATTCAAAATTTCACTCATGAAAGTCATCGGCTATCGGGAGAAGTCGATCATGCACATGATGATTGGCTATAATATTTGGTTTATCATCCTGGGGTATGCGATAGGCATTCCTGTGACGATTTTCTCGATTTCAGCCTTTATGAATTCGATCACTTCAGAAATGAATGTCACGATTCCTGTCATGCTGGATTGGATGAGTGTCCTCATCAGTTTTAGTATCATCATCATCTCGTATTATGCATCACTATGGCTAAATCATCGGAAATTAAAAGGGATCTCAATGAAAGAAGCGATTAACCGGAGTACCGAATAAGGTTTGACGTCAAACTGATAAAAGGGTACGTGACATCAAGATTGCCACATACCCTTTTATTTATCGTTCGATACCCTGACAAACCGGACAATGGTAGAGCCTTCTTGAAGCGGCCACCGTCTTCTCGATTTCGCTACCACAGATGAAGCAAGATTCCCCTTCACGGTTAAAGACCCAGTGACGATAGCGGGATCGCTTCACCCCTTTGGCTTTCAGTTTCTGTGCAAGGACGGGATCGTTGGTGATCCCTCCCGTTTCATACGATTGCTTTATTAAATCCATGGTTACATGGGCAGCTTTGTTTAATTGATCTTCCGTACAGTCGACAGGCCTGAGGGAAGGATATATGCCGGCAACAAACATAATTTCAGATCGCAGATAATTACCGATTCCGGCGACAAAACCTTGATCAAGTAATAAAATCGACCATTTTCGGTTTCGGAATCTTTTGTCCTTCATCCGACCGATCAGCTCATCTAGGGATACCTCTTCGCTTAAAAGGTCTGGACCGACCTTTGAGATGAATGGGTGAGATGGCACCTCTTCGTCCCTGAGAACCTCGATATCCGACGCACTATAGAGAAGAGCGGATTTTTTCTCATTATGTAGTGCCAATCGGAGCTGACGATTTGTTTTAGGATAATTGTAGGCGTTTCTGATATACCATTTTCCGTAAAGTTGATTGTGGGAGTAGATGGTGTATCCATTGTCAAAGCGGATGAGCATGGCTTTTCCTTTCGTATCGACTCTTCTTACGATAGACCCCTTCAGCAGATCTTCGTAGTCTTCTAAATGAGGGAAGGCAAAATAAACATCTTCCACTTTTTTATTTTTAAGAGCACGTTCAACGTTATCGGCTGCTCTTCTGATTTCGGGACCTTCTGGCATGGCGTTTTCTCCTTTTTTAGTATAGTTGTTCCCTTTTTATCCCTTCATGTAACCATTGGATGGGTTGGGCTACTCATCCCTTTAAGGCTCTTGACATTATTCCGATATATTGATAGAGTTTTAAAAAATCAAAATATTTTCTTATCCAGAGAGGTGGAGGGACTGGCCCTTTGAAGCCTCAGCAACAGGTCTGTGAAGATACTGTGCTAATTCCAGCGGGTGATTCAAACCCTGATAGATAGGAGCAATCTTTTATTTGTCGGTGACGCACTCGTTCAGGGTGCGTTTTTTGTTTGTTCACCCATTCCTGAATCAACTTAGAAGGAAGGGTGTTTGTATGGAAAACGCAGGACAGAGTTTCAAAAGAAAGATGAAGACACGGCATTTAGTGATGCTGTCTCTTGGAGGGGTGATCGGAACCGGGCTTTTCTTGAGTTCGGGTTATACCATTCATCAGGCTGGACCGTTTGGGACGATCCTTGCTTATTTGATCGGGGCGCTGGTGGTGTATCTGGTGATGCTGTGTTTAGGCGAGCTATCTGTCCATATGCCTGAGACCGGATCCTTTCATAGTTATGCTGCAAAGTTCATTGGTCCGGGGACCGGTTACACGGTGGGCTGGTTATATTGGCTGACATGGACGGTGGCATTGGGGTCGGAGTTTACGGCGGCCGGCTTGATGATGCAGCGCTGGTTCCCTTCCATTAGTGTATGGATTTGGAGCGCGGTCTTTGCTGCGTTGATTTTTTTCTTGAATGCATTGTCGGTGCGATTCTTTGCTGAATCTGAATTTTGGTTTTCTTTAGTGAAAGTGATAGCGATTGTCGCATTTATTGTGATCGGGGCAGGGGCGATCGTAGGGTTCATCCCCCTCGGTCATTCAGAGCCCGCTCCACTTTTCACGAATATCACAGATTCAGGGTTATTTCCGAACGGGGCATTTGCCATCTTGATGACCATGCTTGCCGTAAATTTTGCATTTTCTGGAACAGAACTGATCGGGGTAGCAGCGGGAGAAACAGAGAATCCATCAAAATCGATTCCTAAAGCCATCCGCACTACGCTTGTAAGATTGATCCTCTTTTATGTAGGGACGATTGTCGTATTATCTGCATTATTACCGAGCCAGTCAGCGGGAGTATTGGAAAGCCCTTTTGTCGCAGTGCTTGGACGGATTGGAATTCCATTTGCCGCAGATCTCATGAATTTTGTCATCATCACGGCTATCTTATCAGCGGCAAACTCAGGTCTATATGCTTCTTCCAGAATGCTATGGTCTCTGGCTGATAAACAAACGATCTCCCCGATTTTTGCCAAATTGACTGATAGGGGCGTACCTCTTAATGCGATTGTATGCAGCATGCTTGGAGGGGGACTCGCCTTGCTTTCAAGCATCATTGCCCCGGGGACGGTCTACATCGTATTGGTTTCGGTCTCAGGTCTTGCCGTCGTGATTGTATGGATGAGCATTAGTGCTGCTCAATTTCTATTTCGTAGACAGTACATAAGGGAAGGGAACGATGTGAAGGAACTTGCTTATCGCACTCCGCTTTATCCACTTGTTCCCGTTGCGTCGTTTCTGCTTTGTTTCGCTTCCTGTATCGGCATTGCCTTTGATCCCACTCAGAGGATTGCCCTATATTGCGGGATCCCGTTTATCGCCGTTTGCTATGGAAGCTATTATTTAACACAATATGTAAAGAAAAGAGGTACAGGTCATGTCGAATCAACTGAAGCTGAATCCCATTGAGGCCATTTTACAAACGCAATCCCTAATGATTTTGGATGGGGCATTAGCCACAGAGCTGGAATCCCATGGCTGTGATTTAAATGATCCCCTTTGGTCAGCCCGTGTACTCCTTGAAAAACCGGAAGCGATTGAGAAGGTTCATGCTGATTATTTCCGTGCGGGAGCCGATTGTGTGATTACAGCCAGCTACCAGGCAACGGTGGAAGGTTTTCTGAAGCGTGGAATAGAGAAACCTGAAGCGCTGGAATTAATCAAGAAAACAGTCTATCTTGCCAAACAGGCTCTGGATGACTTCTGGAAGGAAGAGAAGGGGAATTCAGATCGACTGAAACCAATCGTCGCCGGTTCTGTAGGACCTTACGGGGCATATCTTGCTGACGGTTCTGAATATGTGGGGGACTATGGAGTAAGTGATCAACTTTTAGCAGATTTCCATTTTCCGAGAATCAAGGCATTAGTGGAGGCGGGGGCGGATATGCTGGCATTCGAAACCATCCCATCCTTGCAGGAAGCAAACGTACTCGCTTCGCTTTTAAAAGGATTTCCGGATACTTGGGCATGGCTGTCTTTTTCATTAAAGGATGGAGAGACGATAAGTGATGGAACGGGGATTGAAGAGTGCGCGCGGGTGTTCAATGATCATGAACAAATCGCTGCGATTGGTGTAAATTGTACCCCGACTCCCGCGGCTAAGCTTGCGATGAGGGTACTAAACAGACACACTGACAAGCCAATCATCGTGTACCCGGACTCAGGTGAAACGTACAATGCTGAGACTAAAACGTGGAATGGGGAGGAAGCGTGTGGTGCATTTGATGAGGATTCAGTAGTTTTGTACGAATCAGGAGCCCGTATCATTGGTGGTTGCTGCCGTACGCATCCGGGGGATATTGAGGCGTTGGCGAAGAAGTGGAGGTAGTCTCCATATGCTTACATGCAAAGGCCCAAGTGTTACAGCACTTGGGCCTTTTATGATGATGGCTACTATTATTGAATAGAAAACCTCTCTTTGGCAAGACAGTGGGGAAGGGTTACGTGCCCAATTCCACTATGGCGAGGCTCCCTTTCGTTCAATTAGTCGATCATTTCTACAATCCGTTCACAAATCTCATGGGTGATCAAAGAATCCTCAATGGAAGGGGCCGGTTCCTGCCCTTTTTCCACACATTCGAGGAAGTGATCGACCAGATCGTAGAATCCCCGTTTATACAGTGTCGGCTCCCAGTCACCAAAGGAGGAAACACTCTTTTCTTTGTTATGGTAATGAGTCGTCTCAACAAGGCTGTTGACGACATATTTGTGATGGTCTGCAGAGTATTCAATGATTTCTTCTGTCACGCCGCCGTCACGATTCATGATGCCGACTGCCGTACATTCTTCACCGATGAGCTGTATAACGAGATGGTGAAGAAGATTTCCTTTTCCAAAGGATTGAACCTTCACATCCAGCACGTCTGTATCCATCAGGAAACGAAGGGTATCAACGACATGGATGAAATCTTCGACGACGAATCTTCTCGGCTCGTCGGGAGCAGCGAATCGGTTTTTCTGCATCAATAGGAAGCTTGGTTTCCCATGCTCTTTCAGTTCTTTTACCTTAGGAATGAAGCGCCGGTTGAATCCGATCATGGCGATCTTCCCGCTGTCTTTCGCCAGTTGAACGATGCGTTCCGTTTCCTCTAAGTGCAAGGAAACCGGTTTGTCTATGTATACGTGAATGCCATTTTCAAGAAGCTTTTCCGATATCTCAAAATGTGCCTCTGTAGCCGTACTGACGAAAGCTGCATCAACGTGGGCATCAATCAGTTCTTCTACCGTCTGAACCCTTTCTTCAATTCGGTATTTGTCTCCAAGTTTTTTAAGCGTTTCGGCATTTCTCGTGCAAAGCACCAGTTCAATGCCTTCTTTTTCAGACAGAACAGGCAGATAGGCTTTCTTCGCAATATCCCCTAATCCGATAAGACCGATCCTCACGTTCATCACCTCTTGTTTTTTCTTTTATTATAGTATTCTGCAATAAGATTTCAAATGTAACGCTTTCATACTGAAAGAGAGTCATTCCTTTAAACACGAACAATAATTTAAATATATAAAATAAAATTCGTATTTTGGTTGATTAAAAGAAGAGGGTTTGTTATAGTTACACCGTACCAACATTACATATCGTTACTCGTATATCCTCAGTAATATGGTCTGAGCGTTTCTACCCGGTTCCCATTATAAGAACCGGACTACGGGTTGAAGTATTCGGTTTTTACGGTTTTTTGCCGTTTATGCCTTTACTTTGACTTCTGAGATCTGGAACGTAGATTCACTCTACCATTACAGGTCTTTTTCTTTTGACCAAAATCAGCGGGATCCAATCACCAAGAAAAGGGAGAGATTCACATGAAAAAGAAAATCGCATCACTCGCAGCTGTGTCTGTACTAGGTTTGTCCTTATTTACGGGGTGCAGCTCAACAAACAAAACAGAAGCGAAAGATAAAAAGGAAGAGCAGCCGATCCTGATTCAGGGACCGATGCCCATTGAAGCTGAAAAATTCGCTGGAAAACTTGAGAATGTGAAGGAAGAAACATCCGGCTCATTCGTTTTTTATAAAGGAACGGTGGACGACTACCCGGTCATCGTTGCCAAGACGGGTAAGGGAATGGAAAACACGGCAGCAGCCACGGCTGTCGCCGTTGAAAAATATGATCCCGTCGCCATCATCAATCAAGGGACATCAGGCGGTCATGATCCGGCATTGAACGTGTTTGATATCGTACTAGGTGAAAGAACCGTCAATCTTGGTTCATTAAAAACGGGGAACATGGCAGATGAAGAAGGAATCGAACCCACTGCCTGGAAGCCGATGGACCTTATGGCATCTGAAGGAAGTGCCGGGGAAGACCCGAATGCAGAAAAAATCCGCTATTACGATGGTGACGAGGCACTGCTTGCGGCTGCTGACGCAGTAAAGGATACATATAAAAAAGGTAAGGTCGTCGAAGGCACAATCGGTTCTGCTGACGTGTGGAATAACGAAGTGGACCGCATCCAATGGTTCCATGAGAAATACGGTACATCCGTAGAGGAAATGGAAGGGGCAGCTGCGGCACAAATCGCCGGGGCATACGATGTACCTTTCCTTGGAATCCGTGTGTTGTCAAATAACAAAACGAACGGTGGAGCGTACAATCCTGAAACAGCAGCTGCGAACCAGGGGTATGTGTATGAAGTGGTGAAAGAGTATATTAGAGAGATGGAGTAATTCATCATGTAGGGACCGACCCGTAGTCGGTCCCTTTTAAATTGAAAAAGTTTTACTTATTCTGTTAAAGGGAAGAACATACCATACTAGATTGCCAAGGAGGAAACAGAATGGGTAAAACAATTTTCATTACTGGCGCGGGAAGCGGTCTCGCCAAGGGAGCGTCTCTTGGTCTTGCAAAGAAGGGCCACCGTGTCATTGCGACGACAGAGCTTACCTCGCAAAAGACCGAACTGATGAGAGAAGCGGATGAACAAGGTTTGGATATGGAGGTATTTAAGCTTGATATAACGAATGCGAGGGACCGCGAGCAAATATCGAAGTATGAGTTCGATGTCTTCGTGGCCAATGCGGCCATCAATGAAGGGGGGCCACTCGGGGAAGTGCCGATGGATCGTTTTCGTGCCCTCTTTGAAGTGAATGTGTTCGCTACCCTGGAAACGGTTCAGTTGGCCGCACAGAAGCTTGTGAAGAAAGGCAGCGGGAAAATCGTGTTCATGAGTTCCATGGCCGGGATTTCCGCCACACCTTATGTCGGACCCTATACGGCAACCAAGCATGCCGTCGAAGGGATTGCCCAAACCTTGAAATCAGAGCTTGAAGAATTCGGTGTGAAGGTCGCGACCATCAATCCGGGTGCATTCGAAACCGGATTCAATAAGCGGAGCGGGGAAGAGATTTGGAAGTGGTTCGACGACGAGAAAAACTTCACCCGCAAAGAAGATATTCTGGAACAACAGAAAGGACTGGAAGATCAGTTCGATCCTGAAGACATGATCCAAAAGATGATTGAAATCATCCCAGCAGAAAATCATAAATTCCGTACGGTCTACCCGGAAGAAACGGAGAAACAGTTGAAACAGACACAAGCAGAGCGCTGGGAAATGGAAATCTGATTCCGTCAATAAGGAGGGAGGAGACCCTGTGAAGGGGTCCCTCCCTTTTTGTGTTACAATGGAGAAATGCAAAACCTCACACGGAGTTGATTACAATAGAAACGAAACACTATTTATATACGTTTTCATGGGAGCCGAACGAAGAGTCCCTATGTGCGTTGGAAAGACGCATCCTGTTCGGAGAGGCTTCTGAATCTAGTATTCTCGAAAGTACGGTAAAGGTCGATCCAAGCAGAAGCCCTTTCATCCGGGAGAGACTTGAGATCATATGCGAAGGTGCCGAATTGGAAGATTTACTTCATAGCATAGAACGATTAGACGCAGTGGATGGATTCAAGGTCGTGTTTGTACAAAACCCTGATGGTGACAGAGTCGGCTTTAAGAAACTGCGGAGGATCGAGAAGGAAATCGGCCTGCATCTTAAAGGTGAAGCGGAACTTGTCGATCCCCATATTTGGTACGGTGTTATCAACACCGGTGAACGCTGGGTGTTCGGTGCTTATATGAAAAATGATGCGATCTGGCTGCATCATGTGAAAAAGCCCCACAGCTATTCCACTGCACTGAGTACCCGTGTGGCAAGAGCCGTCGTGAACATTGCGGCTCCGGAAACGGAAGGCATCAAGATGATCGATCCATGCTGCGGAATCGGGACGGTCCTGGTAGAAGCCCTGTCCATGGGCATCGATATTGTGGGCAGTGATCGCAATCCGTTGATCCTTGACGGAGTAAGGGAGAATATCGCTCATTTCGGTCTGGAAGGGGAAGTCACCTTGAAGGATATCAACGATGTAGAAGGCAGCTATGATGTCGCGGTCATTGACTTACCTTATAATCTTTGTTCCGTCATCACGGATGAAGAACAGCTCACCATGCTCAGGAGTGCCAGACGTTTTGCAAAGAAGGTCGTCATCGTGACGCTGGAAGATGTAGACGCAAACGTGAAGAAAGCGGGCTTCGAGATTGTCGACCGCTGTGAAGTGAGCAAGGGAAGGTTTGTCCGTCAGGTACTGGTCTGCTGGTGAAAAATGAAAAGGCAATGCTGTCAGATAGGTTCTGAAAGCATTGCCTTTTTTTGTTAGATTCACTTCGCCAATTCATCCCGATCCGCAGCCATAGGGGGCTTTTCAAGCCAGCCTTTTTCAATCAGCAGCTTCACTCCGTCGTTCGAAAAGTCCCCGATTTCTACCACCAGCCTTGAAAGATCAAGGGTGATGTCATGTCTGAAGGTAGACGTGATGCCCACCCCATAGTTCACTAAACTGCCCGCGTTAGCTAGGGCCACATGATAAAGCATGAGCCTTTCGGAAAAAGGTGATTCCGTCGATTCAAGCACTTCCGGATCCCACAGTTGCGGGGAGGGAAGATGGTCTTTGGTCAGGAGGTCCTGAAAGATCGTAATGTTCTTTTGGGAAATCTCCCTGCCGCGCAGCATGTACTCTTTAATGTCCTTTGATTTCACGATCTGGCTGAAGCCCATCATCAAGGACTTCCCTAATTGATTGGAGTCAAGATTCACATATAAGCCGGTTATTTCAGTAGAAGTCAGGGGTCTCTGCTTGCCGATGATCTTATGAAGGAAATCTTTAGAATCCACAAAGGTCACCTCTGTCGGTATCGGTGTGAAAGGTGCCCGTATGAGAAGCCCTTTGGCGAGCATACAGTCCATAGCGTCATGATAGAGATCGCTTGTATCCTTCAGGCACTCATCGAAATACGTTCGGATGTCCTCCCGGAAGGAAACACTGAGGGCATTCGAGAAAAGGAATAAATTGATCCTCGTCGTTTCTTTCAAATAAAATAAATAGAACTTATCGGTAAAGATGGCGGGCGCACCCTTGATCAGATCTTCCTCTCCGAATCCACGGGGGATGGGGAAGTTCACTGATTGGAAGATGTCTGTTAGTTTTTTAATATGTTTTTCCGAGTACCCCTTTGCTTTTTCCAATAATTCTTTGATTCTGCTATCGTCAACATTCGTTAAATAATGGGTGTAAACGCAATCCAACAACGTCTCCCCTATATAATTTTTCCACAGCTCACCGAGTTCGGTCGAGGTCAGCGTAATATTTCGTCCATCTTCGTTTTTCATGATCATCACCTGCTCCATCCATTCTTTTCTATATTTATCCTGTTCATTAAAGATATAAATATTCTCTCTGGTGAAAGGATTTCTTCTGAAAAAATAAGAATATTTTTCATTTCTTCAAAAATAATAAAACCAATTGAAGGGTGAAAGGGATATGTAAGAATCCAGTGTTATCAAGGGTTCAAGTGAATGAAAACGCATGACAATTTCTCCCTTATGACATTTGTCATGCCCAGCATATGACACCTACTACTAACACGATGATTCCTCGTATCCTATAATGAATCCAACGCCTTAAACGAAGGGAATTATGACATGACAAATATAAAAACGTTGAAAAAAGAAGTTGCTCCTTATGAAAAGTCAACCACGAAGGAAAGTGTATGGCAGATGATCAATACGCTGGGACCATTCTTCCTATTATGGTTCCTAGCCTATCAGAGTCTTTCGATATCGTACTGGCTGGCACTCGTTCCAATTGTGATTGCCGCTGGATTCTTGACCAGGATTTTCATCATCTTTCATGATTGCACCCATTTCTCTTTCTTTAAAAGCCGTAAAGCCAACCGGGCAGTCGGAACGGCCATGGGTGTCCTGACTCTGTTCCCGTTCGATCAGTGGGGACATGATCATGCCGTGCATCATGCGACAAGCGGAAATTTGGATAAACGGGGAACTGGTGATATCTGGACCCTTACCATCGATGAATATGTAGCAGCACCTTTGAAAACTCGTTTAGCGTATCGGTTTTACCGCAATCCGTTCGTCATGTTCGTGTTGGGACCGATCTATGTGTTCCTTTTGAAAAATCGATTTAATCGTAAAAACGCACGTAAGAAAGAGCGCAATAACACGTATTTAGTCAATGTGATCATCGTCGCACTCATCGCATTGCTCTCTGTCACGCTTGGATGGCAGGAATTCTTACTCGTTCAAGGTTCGATCTTCATGATCTCAGGATCAATCGGGATCTGGTTGTTCTATGTACAGCATACCTTTGAAGATTCGTATTTTGAAGAAGATAAAGAGTGGCAGTATGTCCTGGCTGCTGTTGAGGGGAGCTCATTCTATAAGCTTCCGAAAATCATGCAGTTCCTGACCGGGAACATCGGATATCATCATGTCCACCACTTAAGTCCAAGGGTGCCGAATTATAAGCTGGAAGAAGCTCACGAAAACACGGTGCCATTACAGAATGTACCGACGATTTCTCTGGCAACAAGCCTGAAATCCCTTCGCTTTAAACTATGGGACGAAGAAAATAAGACGTTTGTAAGCTTTAGAGGCATCAAATCTTCGGCAAAATCGAACGCGCGCATTTCTACCGAAGCAAAACCTGAATTATAAACACGGCCGACTCTCCTTATGACATTCATATAAGGGGAGTCTTTACTTGATACGGTGTTAAAAGGAGAGAACCCGCATGATTCGCATTGTGATAGCCGAGGACGAAGAATTGTTGTTAGGGACGATCAGCTCTTTACTCAACCTTGAAGAAGACATGCAAGTGGTGGGAAGGGCAAAAGACCGGGGGCAAGCACTGGAGCTCATCCACCACCTTCAGCCCGACCTCCTCATCCTGAACATCGAACATCTATTGAGGGACGGACCTCTGAAAGTCGAGGGATGCAGGCTGCTGGTGTTCGCAACATTCCCGAAAGAGGGATATTTGGAACGGGTGCGGGAAGCCGGTGCAAACGGGTACCTGTTGAAGGATAGTCCCAGTGAAGAATTGACCTCCTCAATCCGCTTGATCTTGGGGGGGACCGAGGTGTTTTCCCCGAAACTCATGGAGAAGAAAGAGCCTGTCTCATACGAGATCCCCCATGCACCGGGACCGGTGAAGAAGAATTATTTTACGATGATCATGGATAAGATGAAGCATCCGACAGGGTGAAATTTATTTGTCAGCACCTCACAACATCACAGTGGGGGCTGGCTTTTTTATTTGTCATCATCAGAATCCAGCACTCATATACGTATTAAAATGTTAAAATGTAGAAAAAGATTCAAAGGGGGAAATGAGAATGTATGGTGGCGGAGACTTTATGTTTCAAGCGGTCCCGATTTTCATCGGAATCATCTTTGTGATTATCATTTCATTCATTTTATTTTCTGCGATAAAAGGGATAACGCAGTGGAGTCAGAACAATCAATCGCCCAACCTGACTGTGCGGGCAAAAGTGCTCGGCAAACGGACGGCTGTAAGGGGTGGTGGAGAGACCAGGGCTTATAGCCGTTATTTCATCACTTTCGAAGTGGAGAGCGGCGACAGGATGGAACTACAGGTGAAGGAAACGGATTACGGGATGCTCGTTGAAGGGGACGAAGGGGAGTTGACCTTTCAGGGAACGCGTTATCTGGGATTCGAACGTCAGGCGTACGAGATTGAATCATAAATATAAACGAAAAGGCCGGCCACTCGATGATCGAGTAGCCGGCCTTTATAACAATTACCATTCCTTCGGCTCATAATCCAGATCCTGAAACAATCGCGTCTTCTCTTTTTTAGAAAGATCCCGCCATTGTCCCACAGGAAGATTGCCTAAATGAATATTCATGATGCGAGTGCGCTGCAGGCGGTATACTTCATACCCAAGGGCCTCACACATACGGCGGATCTGACGGTTCAATCCTTGAGTCAACGTGATTTGGAACACGTACTTCGACACCTGCTCCACTTTACAAGGAAGGGTTTTCGTTCCAAGAATCTTGACACCTTCTGACATCTGTTTCAAAAAATCCTCTGAAATCGGCCTATCCACCGTGACGATATATTCCTTCTCATGCTGATTTTCTGCGCGGAGGATTTCATTGACGATATCCCCGTCATTCGTCAGAAGAATCAAGCCGTCGGAATCCTTGTCCAGTCGTCCGATGTTAAAGATGCGCAGTGGATGGTTGACGAGGTCCACAATATTCCCTTTAACGCCTTTTTCTGTCGTACTAGTAATTCCGACCGGCTTATTTAGAGCGATGTACACATTATTACGGGCGACACGGACGGGGGCTCCGCTGACCAAAACATCATCCCCGGGATTCACTTGATCACCAATCTTCGCAATCTTCCCGTTGATCGTGACCCTGCCTTCAGTGATCAATTTATCGGCACCGCGTCTCGATGCCTTCCCGGCTTCACTTATATATTTATTAATTCGCATATTCAACACAACCTTATACTCAAATTGACTATACTAAGAATATCGGACTGGCACGTTATTTTCAAGGAAATCCACATTCGGGGTTTTTTGAAAAAATCCCTTTACATTCACGCTGCGTCAACCTGTAAAGTAAGAATTGTCAGGAGGTGACTTCATGGAATATACCGTCAAAAAACTGGGGGAGATCGCTGGGGTGAGCACGAGGACTATCCGTTATTATGATGAAATTGAGCTTCTGAAGCCGGCCAGGACCAATTCGTCAGGATACCGGATATACGGGCAGAAGGAAGTCGACCGCCTGCAGCAGATCCTCTTTTACAAAGAGTTGGGTGTAGGACTGGATGAAATCAAGGATATTCTGGATGATCCTGCCTTTGACGCAACAAAAGCTTTAGAGGAACACCGCGAACAATTACTCACAAGACGCGCACAGATTGATCAGCTGATTGAGAATGTCGATAAAACCATTGGTGTAAAGAAAGGGAGATGCAACATGTCAGATAAAGAAAAGTTCGAAGGATTCAAAGAGAAACTGGTGGAAGACAATGAGAAAACGTACGGGAAAGAAGTACGGGAAAAATACGGAGACAAAAGAGTGGATGAGTCCAACGCCAAAGTCATGAACATGTCTCAGGAAGACTATGAAAAGGTCACAGGGCTTGAAAAGGAAATGAAAGCTGTGTTGGCGGAAGCATTCCAAACGGGAGATCCAGCTAGCGACATCAGTCAGAAAGCAGCCGACCTGCATAAAAAGTGGATCTCCTTCTACTGGGGTCACTACAGCAAAGAAGCCCATGCCGGCCTTGCTCAGATGTATGTGGACGATGAACGGTTCAAGGCTTATTATGATGCTGAACAAGAAGGCATGGCGGAATTCTTGCGGGATGCGATCTATGTATACACGGGTCAAAATTCTTAAGTGGAATAAACAAGAAGTACTCTATTCCTCCGATAAGTGTTATGATAAGGGAACGAACGTGAAAGAACGAACCTGATCATAACGGAGTGAAAAAATGAGTAAACCAAAGAAAAAGAGCGGAACGGGCCAAGGCACTGGCAAAAAAGGCTGGAATCGCTGGCAGGCCGGGGCGAATAAAAAGAAGAGCAACAAACCTTATACGAGTAAAGGTGTAAAGCACGGGAGCAAGCAGGAAGATCAATAGTGATCGGGGCGCCTATTTCCTTTCGGGGAAGTAGGCTTTTTAATGGCATTGAAATGACTAAATGAAAATAACATTTGCTTTTTTTACGATTTCCTGTTATTCTAAGAAAGAATTATTTTTGTTCGGTCTGTAAGGAATGAAAGTATTTAAACTTTTCGCCTTTGATATCTAATTGAGCAATAATAGTAATAAATCGTGGATTCAATTCCACACAGGAGGAAACACACATGCAAGAAGGTACAGTAAAATGGTTTAACGCAGAAAAAGGTTTCGGTTTCATCGAAATCGAAGGTGGAGAAGATGTATTCGTACATTTCTCAGCTATCCAAGGCGAAGGATTTAAATCTTTAGACGAAGGTCAAAAAGTTACATTTGACACTGAGCAAGGTCAACGTGGACTTCAAGCGACTAACGTAAACAAAGCGTAATAGCTTTTAAAGAAGGACTCTCTTTTGAGGGTCTTTTTTTTGTCGTAAAAAAAAGGGTGCCACATGCTTGGCACCTTTCAACATTACGTTAACGCGTATTTCATGATTCCTTGAATGTAGACCGACGTTTCCTTCGGCGTACATTCCCTGATCTTGATCTTGCCTTCTTTTTCTAATGCAGATGCCGCCGTTTCAATGGCTTCTGCTTCTTCCTGCGAAGAGACAGGAAGTTCGATCGAAAAGAAATTCCCTCGACTCGCTTGACTCAGGCTTTTAAATAACGTGTTTTTATTCATTGGGTCATCCCCTTTATATCTCTTACTTTCGACAAAGGGACAGGATTCTCCTTTATAAAGAAAGAGTTTGGAGCGAAAATTTGAATCGATTTGCTTTTTATCCGTTTATCTGTTAGTCTTAGGAAGAATTATTTTTGTTCGGTCTGTAAGGAAAGAATAAGTTTTAAACTTTTCGCCTTTGATATCTAACTTGAGCAACGATAGTAATAAATCGTGGATGCAACGTCCACACAGGAGGATACACACATGCAAGAAGGTACAGTAAAATGGTTTAACGCAGAAAAAGGTTTCGGTTTCATCGAAATCGAAGGTGGAGAAGATGTATTCGTACATTTCTCAGCTATCCAAGGCGAAGGATTTAAATCTTTAGACGAAGGTCAAAAAGTTACATTTGACACTGAGCAAGGTCAACGTGGACTTCAAGCGACTAACGTTAACAAAGCGTAATAGCTTTTGATCAAGGGACTCTCTCAGGAGGGTCCTTTTTTTATTGGTCGAGCCGCCTGTGCTTTAGGTGACTGGTAGCTCCGGCGGCTAGCCCCTCGAGGTCATAAGCTAAATAGGCCAGGAAGGCAAAAAACGCCTTCCCAGCCTATTCATCTTATGCTTGTCGGGGCTGAACGAGCCGCCTGCACTTTAGATATCTTCCAGCTCCGGCGGCTAGAGGCTCGAGGTCATAAGTCAAACAGGCCAAAAAGGCAAAGAACGCCTTTCCGGCCTGTTCGCCATATGCTTGTCGCCTCTGGACGAGCCGCCTGCGCTTTAGATATAAAAAGGGACCGACAGATTCGTCGGTCCCGGAGACAACATGTTACAAGTTAAAAATGGTTAGGTAAAGCATAACATACTATTGGGGGAATACCTAAATAAATTTAAAAAGAATTTAAGAGGGGTATTTTTCATTGAATAGAATCAGCGCTTTTCTATGAAAATAAGAAAAAATAAATGAGGTTTTGATATGACAATGAAACAATTTAAGGATTATAAGCTCAGTGGAGAGATTGTCAGGGCGCTTTCCGGTTTAGGCTATGAAGCTCCAACCGAAGTGCAATCCAAGGTGCTGCCACTCGCTCTTGAGAAAAGGGATCTGGTGGTCCGTTCCCAAACGGGAAGCGGGAAGACGGCTTCTTTCGGGATACCGCTTTGTGAGATGGTGGAATGGGAAGAAAACAAGCCACAGGCACTTGTCCTGACGCCGACCCGCGAATTGGCGGTTCAAGTAAAAGAAGATATCACCAACATCGGGAGGTATAAGCGAATCAAAGCGGCGGCCGTGTATGGGAAATCTCCTTTCCATCGCCAGAAGCTTGAGCTGAAGCAAAAAAATCATGTTGTCGTCGGTACACCAGGACGGGTTCTCGAACATATTGAAAAAGGGACGTTTCCCCTGGACAAGCTTCAATACCTTGTGATCGATGAAGCGGATGAAATGCTTAACATGGGGTTTATCGATCAAGTGGAATCGATTATTCAGGAGTTACCAACAGATCGAGTAACATTGACCTTCTCTGCTACCTTACCAGAGGATGTTGAAGCACTCTGCCACAAGTATATGGAGAAACCTGTTCATATTGAGATCAAGGCAACGGGTATTACAACGGATAAAATCGATCATTCGGTTCTTGAAGTGAGAGAAGAGGATAAGGTGTCCCTTCTGAAAAACGTGACGACCGTGGAAAATCCCGATAGCTGCATCATTTTTTGCCGGACGAAGGAAAATGTGGATACTTTATGTGAAGAGCTGGACCGGTCTGGTTATCCTGTGGATAAGATCCATGGCGGCATGATCCAGGAAGCACGTTTCGAAGTGATGGACGATTTTAAAAGGGGGGAATTCCGCTACCTGGTTGCTACCGACGTGGCAGCCCGCGGAATCGACATCGAGAATATCACCCACGTCATCAATTATGATATTCCCATGGAGAAAGAAAGTTATGTTCACCGCACCGGCAGAACGGGACGAGCGGGTCTGACAGGCAAAGCAATCACGTTCTCGACACCATATGAAGAGAAATTCCTTGAAGAGATCGAGGAGTATATCGGGTTTGTGATTCCTAAGGTGGCTGCGCCTACGCAGGATACTGTAGCGAATGCGAAAGATGATTTTGAACGGAAGCTGGATGAGGAGCCCGATTATAAATCGGACAAGAGCGAGCAGTTGAACAGAGATATCATGAAGCTCTACTTCAATGGCGGAAAGAAAAAGAAGATCAGGGCAGTCGATTTCGTCGGGACGATTGCGAAAATCGAGGGCGTGACGGCTGATGACATCGGTATCATCACGATCCAGGAAAACCTTTCCTACGTGGAAATTTTAAACGGTAAGGGTCCGCTGGTGTTACAGGCTATGAAAAAGACGACGGTAAAAGGTAAAATGCTGAAGGTTCATGAAGCAAGGAAATAAAGAATGTTTATAAGAGGTTGAAACATGCAGCGAATTTTTTGAGATTCGCTGTTTTTTTTATGATTTGGTAGGCCAGCCCTGCATCTCCTTGTCCCTACCCAGAAACATTATATAGGTCAAAGAATCAATCAGCACATGTGGGACACGGTGCCTGTCCCCCTGTCCCACCCAACGTTATCGAAAAATAATGTTGTAATCGTTTTCAACTTGTTGTATTATTCAGTTAAAGGAAATCCGAAACGTTTTGGGAGATGTGTAAGTGACTACGATTAAAGATATTGCAAGAGTAGCTGGAGTGTCCGTTACGACGGTTTCTAGGGCGTTGAATGGGTATTCTGATGTCAATGAAGATACGAGGAAGAAGATTGCCCAAGTGGCTAAAGAGTTAAATTACAGTCCGAATTCGATTGCCAGGAGTCTGGTCATGAAGAAGTCGAAAACGATTGGATTACTCGTTTCCGGATTTACGAAGGAAAGTGTGAAGGATAATTTCATCGTGGAGGTGCTTGCGGGCATTAATGAATTTGTTTCCGGTTCCGACTACGATCTTGTGTTATTCAACACCAATTCTTCGAAGCAGCGTGAGAAGACGTATACGCAGCTTTGCAGGGAAAGAAGGGTGGATGGGGTGATCATCCAGGGGATCAGGACTGATGATCCTTATTTGCAGGAAGTGGTGGAAAGTGATATTCCCTGCGTATTGATCGATATCCCACTTGAGTCGGAAAATGTGAGTCATGTGACGACTGATAATGTGTTGGGAGCTGAAAAAGCAGTCCAGCATTTAATCCAATATGGGCATACAAACATCGGGATGATTAATGGACATGAATATGCGTTTGTTAGTCAGCAGCGTTTGGAAGGGTACATAAGCGCTTTGCAGGGAGCAAAGGTCGAACTCAACAAGGACTATATCGTAAATGGGAAGTTTACAGAAGAAAGTGGCAAAAAAGCAGCTGCCGCATTGCTGACCTCACATCCTGAAATGACAGCATTATTCTGCGCAAGTGATCTAATGGCCATCGGAGCAATGAGTGCAGCAAAAGAGTTGAACAAAAGAGTGCCGGAAGACCTTTCGATTGTCGGATATGATGATATCCTGCTTGCATCTTACGTAAGTCCGAAGCTAACAACCGTTCAACAGAATAAATTTCAATTAGGCTATGAAGCAGCGAAGTTATTGCTGAATCTATTGATGAACCAGTCCGGATCACATCGGATGATATTGGAGACAACGTTGATTAAAAGGGAAAGTACGAATCATATAAACGAATAAACGTTGGTAGAGATGTTCAACAGCCAACGTTTATTTAAAGGCTGGTTCCGAAACGTTTTGGTAATGAAATGATTTTTTTTTGCCGAATCTCCAAAACGTTTCGGAAAAATTGAATGTGAGAGTAGGAGGAACCAATATGAACTACAGAGTGATTAAAGAAAACAACTTATTTCTTCTTACAGATGAGCAGGGCAACATCATTTCAGACCATAGTTATGGGCTTGGTTTATACAAGAATGACACGAGATACCTAAGCAAGCTGAATGTCAAAATCAATCATGAAAACCCTATTCTATTACATTCGGATGGATCGGAAAACTATATGTCTACGATTCTATCAACGAATCCACACCAGGAAGAGGATGGGAACCTCATTCTATGGAGGGAATCTGTAGAAATCGAGCGTAAGCGCTTTATTAATGATGATGTGTTGTATGAAACAATTACCACGAAAAACTATTTTCCTAAGCCGATATCATTTGAGTTGAATATAGAAGTCGATGTGGACTTTAACGATATGTTCATTGTTCGCGGATTCCAAACAGGAAATGTCGGGAAGAGGACCGGGCAAACAGTCGGGGATCATTCGCTCACCTTCCACTATGAAGGAGCGGACGAGATCAATCGTTCAACAAGAATTCAGTGGGATGCAGAAGCGAAAACGGTGGAAGAAAATGGAGAGATTGCATTCCAGGTTGAGCTTCAGCATGAGGAAGAAAAGTCGATTACATTTATGATCATCCCATTGGAAAATGTAGAAACAAGAGATGACATTTTACCTGTCGAAGAGGCTCTTCAAAAATTAAAGGTTTCTTATAAAGAATGGTCGGCTCAGTTAACAAAAGTGGAAACGGATTACACGCCGCTTCAACGCCTCGTGGATAGGGGTTTATCAGACCTCAGAGTGTTATTGACTGACACCGGCTACGGAAAGTTTCCTGTAGCTGGTCTCCCTTGGTTCGGGGTTCCATTTGGAAGGGACAGTCTGATTGCAGCCCTGCAAATGATCGCCTTCCAGCCTCAGGTTGCAAAAGGCACACTGTTCACCATGGCGAGTGAGCAGGGGACAAAGGTAGATCCTTGGAGGGACGAGCAGCCCGGGAAGATCATGCATGAAATTCGCTACGGAGAGCTTGCGAATACGGATCAAATACCGTTCACACCTTATTATGGAACGATCGATGCCACACCGTTATTTCTTGTTCTTTTGACAGAGTATGTGAAATGGACGGGAGACTTCGATACTTTCCGAAAGCTTGAAGACAATGTGAAGAGAGCCCTTCAATGGATCGACCAATACGGTGATCGTGATGGGGATTTATTCGTGGAATACCACCAGGAATCGTCCAAAGGGATTGCTAATCAAGGTTGGAAGGATTCCGGGGACTCCATCGTTCATCGCAATGGGGATTATGCTGACACGCCGATCGCCTTAGTTGAGGTCCAGGGATATGTGTACCAGGCGAAACGTGGATTGGCTGCCGTTTATGAAGCACTTGAAAAGAAAGAAGAGGCTGCCCGATTAGAGGCGGAAGCGAAGAACCTGCAAGAACGATTTGAACAGGAATTTTGGATGGACGACCGGGAATTCTACGCCATCGCCCTCGATCAAAAGAAAGAAAGGGTCGGTACGATCACATCGAATCCAGGACATGTTTTGTATTCAGAAATGATCTCGGGTGATCGAGCTGCAAAAGTAAGTCGAACTCTCACGGGTGACAAAATGTTTTCCGGCTACGGTATCCGCACGATGGGGGAAGGCGAAGCAGGCTACAATCCGATGAGCTACCACGATGGAAGCGTTTGGCCACATGATAATAGCATGACGTTACTCGGCTTAAGCAAATTAGGCTTCAAGGAAGAATCCAATAAAGTGATGAGTGGATTGATCGACGCATCATACCATTTCGAATACGACCGCTTGCCTGAATTGTTCTGTGGATATGAATCTAAATTCGGGAAGGCAGTAAAGTATCCTGTTGCATGTTCACCACAGGCGTGGGCAGCAGGGACACCTCTTGTGTTTATCCAATCTCTTTTGGGGCTGTTCCCGAATAGCCTTCAAAAAGAAATTCAATTAAATCCTGGTTTACTCCCTGATATGAATACCCTAAAGGTTCATAATATAGCGATTGGTGAGGGAGTACTTTCGCTCTCCTTGATACGAAACGGTGACAAAGTAGAGACAACTATTTTAGAAAACTCAACGGGTTACGACATTGTGAGAGAAAAGCAAACGGTTTAGGTACATCTGGGAACAAGCTTCCTATTTTTCATAAATCAAAAAAAGGGGTTGTAAGAAAATGGCGAAAACGAAGTGGATGGCGAGTCTAGGTATTACGACGATGTTAGTGGGAACGGTTTTGGCAGGGTGCAGTGGATCTGATGAGAAGACAAGTTCAAATGGAGGAGATGAAAAGGTCGAAATCACACTTGCCGGCTGGGGAGGAAACCCTTCTGAACAGAAGCTTTTAACTCAGACAATCGCTGACTTTGAAGAGAAGCATCCGAATATCGATGTAAAGCATGAAGTCATTTCAGAACAGTACATGGATGTGTTGAAAACCCGCTTAATCGGTGGGGAAGGACCGGATGTTTTCTATCTGGATGCCCTTGAAGCACCTGCCCTGATTGATACCGGGGTAGTAGAACCGCTGGATGATTATGTGACAGAAGACTTTGATGTGGAAGATTTCGAGAAACCGATGCTTGAAGCGTTCAAAGTCGATGGAAAGACATACGGATTTCCGAAAGACTATTCGACGCTAGCTTTATTTTACAATAAAAAGATGTTTGAAGAAGCGGGTGTAGAAGTTCCGAAAACATGGGATGAACTTCGTGAAGTATCTAAAGCACTGACAAAGGATGGCGTGTACGGATTTGGAGTGGCCCCGGAACTTGCTCGTCTTTACCATATTGCCCAATCAACCGGTGGGGAAGTCGTGAAGGATGATCAGGCGAATTTTGCTTCGGATAAAGTGGTCAATGCCCTGCAGCCGATCATCGACCAGCATAACAAAGACAAGACCTCTGCACAGGCTTCAGAAGTGGGAGCGAACTGGGGAGGGGAAATGTTCGGTCAAGGGAAAGCGGCTATGGTCATTGAAGGAAACTGGGCGATCCCATTCCTGGCGGATACATTCCCGGATGTTGAATACGGAACGGCTGAATTACCGACCATCAATGGTGAAAAAGGAACAATGGCCTACACGGTGGGATATGTGATGAATGCTGCATCTGAAAAGAAGGAAGCTTCATGGGAGCTGATCTCGTACCTCACGGGTAAAGAAGGAATGGAAACATGGACGTCCAAAGGATTCGCCCTTCCGACACGTAAATCAGTGGCTGAAAAGTTAGGGTATGACAAGGATGAATTACGCGGTGCACTTGTAGCCGGAGCTCCATATGCAACGGTGTGGGCAGAAGGAAAGAACCTGCCGATCATCATGAATAACTTTAACAACCAATTCATCGCTGCCTTCCTTGGTGACCGACCATTGGATGAAGCACTGAAAGAGGCAGAAAAACAAGCAAATAGCGAAATTCAATAATACATTAAAGGTACCTGACACTCATGATTTGTGTCAGGTACAGCTTTACCACTGACTGTATTCTTTCTTTTGAGGTCTTGGCAAGAAAGACCCCGGTGGAAAGAATACAGGTAATCACTGTAGATTCGAGAGACAGATGGAAGGTAGGGATAAGAAATGAACAAACAATCTTCTAAGAAAAGATTACAGGACGCAGGACAAGGATACTTATTTATGTCTCCCACGCTGTTTGTATTAGGGGTATTTATTATCGGACCGATTCTTTATGCCATTTTTTTATCCTTTCATAAGGTTCAACTCCTTGGCGATATGAACTTTGAATTTGTTGCTTTCGATAATTTCGCACGGATCATGGAAGACAACCGTGCCCTGATCGCATTGAAAAACACGGCCAAATATGTACTGATCGTGGTGCCGACACAAACCTTTTTAGCTTTAGTACTGGCGGCCACATTGAACGCAGGATTAAAGGGTGAGAAGCTTTTCCGGATCGTTTATTTCTTACCTACGTTAACATCATCGGCAGTGCTTACCCTCATCTTTATGTGGATGTATAACAAAGAGGGGTTAATCAATAACCTTTTAGATAAAGTTGGTTTGCCTACGTATAATTTCTTGGGTGATCCTGACATTGCTCTGAATGCGATTATGTTAATGAACATTTGGGCTACGGCTCCTTTTTTCATGGTCATTTATCTAGCAGCCCTTCAGGATATTCCAGACTCGTTATACGAAGCGGCTGAACTTGACGGTGCGAACGCCATCCAGAAGTTCTTCTATGTAACCGTACCGTTTCTCAGGCCGGTTACCTCCTTCGTCGTGATCATGGGAGTGATCGGCACCTTCCAGTTGTTTGATCAATCATATATTTTCTCAGGTGGATCCGGTGGTCCGAATAATTCGACGTTGACGGTTGTCCTCCTCATCTATCAGTATGCATTTAAATCGTTGGGCACCATGGGATATGCAGCCGCACTTGCCTTCGCGCTCGCTCTTATCATCCTGGTGGCGACCTTGATTCAACGCAAATTCTCTAAAGAAGAATCACTCTATTAAGGGGGATGGAAGCATGAATTCAAAGAAAAAGACGTTCAGTAAACGTCTTCTATACATTGTCCTGATCGGCTATGCCATCACCACTCTGATTCCATTCTTATGGGCACTCTCCTCTTCTTTTAAAACATTGGAAGAAATCATAAGCGGGCGATGAATTTCATACCGAAGGATTTCACATTGGATAACTACAAACAGATTTTTATCGAGCAGGAGTTATTTCCAAGATGGTTATTCAATAGTTTATTCATCGCCGTTGTCGGGACGGCCTTGAATATCATCTTCAACTCCATGTCGGGATATGCCCTTGCTCGATTGAGCTTTCCAGGAAAAAAGGCATTGTTCATCCTGATCCTGGCTGTCCTGATGATCCCGGCTCAAGTTACAATGATCCCGAACTATTTAATTTTAAAGGAAATCGGATGGCTAAACTCGTATCAAGGCATGATTGTACCTGCCATGATCAATGCCACCTTCATCTTCATGATGCGACAATTCTTTATCAATTTTCCGAAAGAACTGGAGGAAGCTGCTCAAATTGACGGCCTGAGCCGATTCGGTATCTTCTTCAAAGTGGTATTGCCGTTAGCAAAACCGGCTTTGGCAGCACAAGCAATCTTTGTGTTCATGGGATTCTGGAACAACTTCATGACCCCGTTGATTGTCATGACCGATACAGAAATGTATACACTGCCATTAGGATTGAATACGTTTAAAGGCCAATACGTCAGCTACTGGAACTATATCATGGCGGCATCCATGGTCTTTACACTCCCAGTACTGCTGTTATATGCGTTCTTCAACCGGTACTTTATTAAGGGGATTTCGTTTACAGGAGGGAAATAGTGGAAGGGGGCTCTTAATCTTCGTAAATAGCTCTCTTTATCCCGTCAGCAATCACCATTAAAAAAAGCGAATCCAATCAAGGATTCGCTTTTCTCTTTCATTATGCCCCAGCCCAAACATCCTTCGCATAGCGACCATCTTCTTCCAGTGATCGCAGCCAGTTATCGGCTTCTTCTTTTGATGTTTGATAGAAACGCATGTAGCTTTCTACTAAAGTCTCTTCGACATCGGGGGCCATTTTGCTTCCGTCCCCACAGATGTAGAGTTTCCCTCCTTCTTTCAATAATGGCAGGATTTCTTCTGCATTTTCTGCCAGGCGGTGCTGGACATAGAATTTTTCTTGACCTGGACATCTTGAGAATGCTGTGTGTAATGTGACAATCCCTTCTTGTGCTGCTTTCTCCAGTTCATGTTGATAGAGGAAGTCGTGTTCCGGATTGCGGCAGCCAAAGTAAAGATGTGCTTCGCCCAGAGCGTTTCCTTTTTCTTTTAGTACGCTGCGGGCCTGGATGAATCCTCTGAAAGGTGCAATTCCTGTTCCGGGTCCGATCATGACGATCGGTGTGCTTGCATCTTCAGGCAGCTGGAAGTTTGACTGCGGTGTGTTGATGAAGCAGGCGACTTTGTCTCCTTCCGAACGTTCTGCCAGATAGTTCGATGCGATACCTTTATATTCCCCGTTACCGCTCCATGCCTCTCCACGGACGACGCTGACTGTGATGGTTGCTTCCCCATTTTTGTATAGTGGTGAGCTTGAAATCGAGTAGTAGCGTGCCTTTAAAGGAGGGAGTAATGCCAGGAATCCTTCAAAAGGTATTTCGCATGCCATGTATTTTTCCACCAGATCAAGCATGGTGATGCGTTTATTCAGTACCGATTCTTTATACGTTCCATCTTCCAGCAGTGCTTCAAGCTCCACTACGTGAGGCGGGCATACGGTATGAGCCGCCAGCGCCCTGATTTGAGAACGGGTCGCAGGCTCTTGGAACTCTACATAGTTCGCCAGTAATTCCTGAAGTTTCACAGGCTTTTCTGTAGGGAGGTGGGTTGCTTTTCCGGCATCTCCTGTCAGTTTGACAAAGTCCCGGCCATTCAGGTGGAACCGACTGAGCACTCGCTCAACAAGACTTGTTGGATTCTGAGGAAGGACCCCGACGTGATCACCTTCCTGATACTCGACCCCTTCCGGAAGAGTCAGGGCAATATGCCTTGTGCTTCTGCCGCTTTCCGACTGTTGTAATTCCACGTTCTGATTCACGATGGCTGTAAAAGCATGGTGAGTGCGGGCAAGTGGTGTGTCGCTCACATCACTGACAAAGTTCATGGTAATGGCGCTGGTTGCCCCGTCATTTTGATGAAGCTCGATGTCTAATTCTTTTGCCAGGTTCGGCCAAAGAGCTTCTGCCCATTTCTCATAATCTCCTTCAAAGTCATCGCTTGCATCACCGTGACCGATTTCTGACAAGCGGTGAGCTCCCTTTTCGTGAAGCTCTTCATTAATGAAATTCGGGATCCGCTGATACGTGGTGGCCCAATTATGGTCACCGCATCCGAAAACGGCGTAACGGACACCTTCGAATTCACCACTCTGACTTTCTTTCAGCATGGAAACGAATTTACCTGCATTGTCTGGTGGATTTCCGTTGTAGGAAGCAGAGACAATGACGACCGCTCCTTCTTTCGGGAGTCCATCACTGTACTCATCTAAAGGAGCAACTTCCGTATGGAACCCTTGCTTTCGTCCCGTTTCCCCGAGGTCACGTGCGATCCCTTCGGCTGTTCCCATGTTTGAACCATAAAGAACAAGCAGGGGAGTTCCGTGGGAAGAGTCCATCGCGATGGACTCTTCCGCTTTCTCAGGTGCTGCCTCTTCGTTGGAAGCGATTGAGAAAGCCATGGCAGGCTTACGCGGTGTGACACGCATGGTTAATCCGTTCGGCTTAAGGGTCAGTGTTTCTTTGACATCAAGCTGATAGTTCTGATGGTCGATCAGGTCAAAGTGCTGCAGGACCATTCCGAGCACCAGTGTTGCTTCATGAAGGGCAAACTGCTGGCCGATACAGGCACGCTGACCGTTTCCAAACGGTTTATAAGCATGATAGGGGATTGACGACGGGTCCTCGAAACGTTCAGGGATGAAGGCTTCCACGTCATCACCCCACACGGAGGTGTCCCGGTGAAGTTCAGGGATGACCAGGGTGAACACATCCTCTTGTTTGACGTCATATTTTCCTCCGAGAGTAGTGTCCTCTTTCGCATAAACTGAAAAGGCAGGGGCAGTCGGCCACAGTCGCAGGGTTTCATTCAATACCATACGGACATACTTCAGTTGTTTCACTTGCTTATATTCCGGTATATCATTACCGAGTACAGTATCGACTTCCTTTTGAGCCTTTTTCAGTTTTTCCGGATCGTTCATTAGGTAGTAGAGGGCGAAGGAAAGAAGTCCACTCGTCGTTTCATGCCCCGCGATTAAAAAGGTGATGATCTGAAAACGGATATTTTCATCATCCAATGCTTCTCCGGTTTCCGGGTCGGTCCCTTTCAACATATGGGAAAGGAGATCATCTTCCCCTTGATCACCGTTCTTCTTTCGTTCGGCAATCAATTCATCCACAAGGGAGAACATGTACTGGATGTCTTCTTTAAATTGCTTTTTCGATTTGATCATCAGTTTGTCCTGGACTCCGAGCCGCTGTGATTGATTCATCGCTTCATCCAATGCGCGAACCATGCTGTCCACAAACGGATGGGACGTTTCGCGGTAGAAGCTGTTAAATCGGTAATTGAAACCGCAGAGTCCGATGGTATCAAGTGTGAGACGGGTCATATCTTCCGGCACGTCGATTTCATCTGCCGGGTTAAGGCGCGCCCATTTTTGGATGAGCTGGGTGGCGAGATCCACCATTTTTGCGTGATATCCTTTCATGGCCTGCTGGCTGAAGCTTGGGAGCAGGATATTATGGGCCTTTTTCCAGTTGATCTCTTTCGTTTCACTTGTGAAAAGGCCGTCTCCGCCGAACGCTCTCACTTTCTGAAGGGCAGGGCCGACTTTTTTATCAAAGCGCGTTTCATCGCAGATTTCCTCTACAAGGGAAGCACTGGAAACAAAGGTGCTTATTCTGCCTGGAAATTGGAACTGATAAATCGGTCCGAGTTCCCTGGCAAGTTTCATAAATGATTGAAGGGGTTTTTCTTTATCAATAACGGGCAAACTACCGAGTGGCCCATAGGTTTTCGGTTGTGGATATTGAGATTGTTGTGTCATGTTTCTTTCACCTCGTGTATTGGATTATTGTCCGGAATGAACGTTCATTCCGTTTGTGAGAAGAGAAACCAACCGTTTCTCATACATGTATTCGAACCGCGTCCCACATGCTTTCTTCTACCTCTGCCAGCATAGAGGCATCAGGCTTTAATTCCCCGATGCGGACCAGCCGCTGCAGCTCAAGGAAGGCACCATAAAGGATGGCGATCAAAGCAGTAGAAGGCAGATCCTTGATGATCTTCTTTTCTTTACCTGAGTCGAAGAAGTTTTTAAATAGATTCAGCAGTCCTTGGAAACTTGCATGACTTTCTTCGTTCAGGAAGTGAGCGCTGCTATGTGTTTTGATAAAGTAAAGGGCTTGGCTTTGTTCTTTTGTAAACAGGATCATCGACGTAAAAATATGATGGAACTGATCCCGGATCGACTGATCATAGGGGAAAGCTTTTTCCACCGTTTCAGTAAAGATTCCCACGTATTCTTGAAAAATCGTGTTCCCAAGCACTTCTTTATTTTCGAAGTACCGATAGATCGTACCGGCTCCTACACCGGCAGATGTCGCAATCATGGGAATCGTCGTGGCATCGTAGCCGCGCTCTGCAAATAGGACCAGGGAGCTCGCCACGATGCTTTCCCGCTTATTTAATGCCTTAGACATACCAATTCAGCCTTTCATAACGGTAATGCGGAATGAATGTTCATTCCAGTACAGTGTATACCCATCTGGAGGTTATCTCAATCACACGAAGTACCCATTGTTTGTGAAGGTTTTGTTAAGAAGGGGGTTTGCCCTTTTTTTGTTTTCTATGATATTGGCCGGTCCAACTCTATCAATATTACATAGAATAACCTTGTAAGAGAGCTCACTTACTAGATTTCCTGATAGAAAGGGGGGATTTTTATGCCATTAGGTCTTTTAACCTTTCTGATCGTTGTTTTATTACTTGTCGCCTGGTTGTTGGTATCAATCCTGGCTCCAAACAGTGATCTCGTCACTTCCTTAAAAGAAGCCGTCTGCACCAGATTAAACTGCTAGTCTTGAAGTGAGGGACGGACCTCCAATTTTTCACCTTTCCGTTTGTTGACCAAACAGAAAGCGTGGTGAATTGGGGGTTTTTTTCTTTAGTAGGGTAATGTGGTGAGGGACGGACCCCTTCACTTATCTTCTGCCAGCTTCTTTCGATCCGCAGATTGTGGGGGTTCTTCCAGCCATCCGTTTTCTATCATGATATCAGCCCCGCTTTTTCCCAGTTCCGCCACCTCCAGAATCAGCCTGAAATAATTTGAAGCCAGGTCTGCTCTCATACTTGCCGCTGCCGCCGTACCGTAGTTCCCGATGCCCGCATTGCTGATCAAAGTGGTGTGGAACATCATCAGTTTATCTGAGAATGCCGGTTCAGTGGACGCTTTGACATTTGTATCCCAGGACATCGGTGCCTGCATATCGTTATTGATGAGTGCATCGCTGAAGATATTAAGATGCTTTTGAGCGATTTCCTGGGTCCTCGTCATGAACTTTCTCACCTCTTTAGACTGCGCCATTTGTGCGAAGCTTGTAGCAATCATACTGCCAAGTAAGTTCGTTTCGGTGTTTAAGAAAAGGTGTGAAATTTCAATGGCATTCAGAGGCCGTCTATGTACAAAGGGATTCAAGCTGGAGCTAAGATAGGATTTCTCCTTAATGAACTCTACTTTTTCAGGGTAATCAATGTACGGTGGTCTGACTAATATCCCTTTTTCTTTGGAAGCCTGTGTCGATCGGGAATAAAGCTCGCTTGAAAATTGAAGGGCGTGTTGGAAGAAATCGAGAATATCCGTACGCACCGTGAGGGATACTGCACCACTATAGGTAATCATCCCGACTTTTGCCATCTGCCTTAAATACATTAAGAAAAAGGTATCACCGTAAATGGCGGGTGCATCTCTATATACATCTTTCTCTTTGGAAAAGCCTACCGGAATAGGGATTCGCTCCTCTTTAAAAAGGGAGGAGATGAAATCAATATGCTGTTCAGATGTTTTTAGAGCTGAAAGGAGGATGGTTTCAGCATCGGGATCTGTATTCTTTGCAATGAAATATTCAAATACGCAAATTGCCAAGCTGTCACTTTGATACGTGGACCAGAGAGCGGCAATTTCTGCTGATGTTAAATCTGCTTTCGGATGATGTGACATGAGTAAACCCCCAATGTTAAATGAATGTCCATATTAGTATGGGTTTGCAAGAGAAGGATTATGAATATTGTTTCGGGATGGGTTCACCTCATTCAATATCACCGATTACAGGGCGAATGACGGTCTGTGCAGTTCTCTCCTTCAAACTATGTTTACTATTTCACAAAAGGGGAAATTATTCTCCATGAGACATTTCAAGGAGGTTTTACTCTATGGGAAGATTAGAAGATAAGATTGCAGTGATTACAGGAGCAGCAACTGGGATCGGGGCGGCGACTGCCAAAGTGTTTGCCCAAGAAGGAGCATTTGTGGTTTGTGCAGATGTAAATGAAGAGGAAATGAATGAGACCGTGGATGAGATTAGAAAGAATGGAGGAAAGGCAGAGGCATTCCAACTCGATGTTTCCAGCGAGGAGAGTGTCACGTCGTTTGCGGATGAGATGAAGAAGAAGTTTGGTTCGATTGATGTCCTCTTTAACAATGCAGGAGTGGATGAACAGGGTGGGAAGGTACACGAATATCCTGTCGAGCTATTCGATCGAATCATGGCAGTGGACTTACGCGGTACCTTCTTATGCAGCAAGTATCTAATCCCGCTTATGCTTGAAAAAGGTGGATCGATCATTAATACTGCGTCCATGTCCGGGCAAGCGGCAGATCTGGACCGATCAGGCTATAATGCAGCCAAGGGCGGTATAATCAACTTCACGAAAGGAATGGCGATTGATTACGCAAGAAATGGAATTCGCGTAAATTCCCTCTCTCCCGGAACAATCGAGACTCCCCTGATCGACGAACTTGTCGGAAGCAAACAAGAGAAAATGGGAGAGAAATTCAGGGAAGCCAACAAGTGGATCACGCCGATGGGGCGTTTGGGAAGACCGAAGGAAATGGCGACAGTGGCCCTATTTCTGGCATCAGACGACAGCTCCTACGTGACAGGTGAAGACATCACAGCAGACGGAGGCATCATGGCATACACATGGCCTGGTAAAATGCTGATCGAGGAAGAAGAGTGGAAGAAGGATATTGAATAACATTTTATGAGAGGGACGGACCTCCAATTTTCCAGCTTTCCCTCCGTGAATCGGAAGGAAAGCGTGGAGAATGGGGGATTTTTTTCTTTAGTGGGGTAGCGTGGTGAGGGACGGACCTCCAAACGTCCACTTTGGAACCACCGATTATAAGATTTGGAGGTCCGTCCCTCAAACCATATCTTCCCATCCTCCATCAGGTGTGGTAGAATGGTTTTAACTTATGAGAAATGGAGGTTTTCCTTTTGATTTTAATCAGATTACGCATCCGCAATTTGAACGCTTAATTGAATAAGTTCAAAGGCTCTGCCTGTGTGCAGGGTAAATGGGATCGGTCTGACTATTTTTAAAGGATATCTTCATTTGATACGGAATGAAGGAAGGTGTGCACAACACACCTCCTAAAAATAGAATTGAATATTTACCGAGTGGTGTTTTTTTGGTGTCTTTTCCAATTGGAAATGGCCAGGGGAAAATGCGGTCTTCTTCATGTGCCATCGGTGTATTCAAATCCATTTACGAAAAGCACAGGCAGAGGCCTGTGTTTTTTTCATGCACCTAAATACATGATTGGAAGTGAAGAAGGAATGGAAGAAAAATTAAAAGCCATCGCCATAGGCGTAAATACGAAGGATAAAAATAATGACTTTGACTATTCGATGCTTGAGTTGAAGGGATTGGCAGAGGCCAGGCACATTGATGTCGTGGGCGAACTGACTCAAAACCTGCCCCGTCCGAATCACGTGCATTATATCGGAAAAGGGAAGATCGACGAACTGCTCCCACTCATCGAAGAGTGGGAAGCTGACGTTCTTATCACAAATGATGAGCTTGCCCCTTCTCAAATCAGGGTCCTCGAGGAAAAGCTGGATGTCCGCGTCATGGACCGGACGATGCTGATTCTCGACATTTTCGCAGAAAGGGCGAAAACGAGGGAAGCACAGCTTCAAGTCGAAGTGGCACAGCTTCAATACATGCTTCCTAGACTTGTAGGACGCAGGGAGTCACTTGGGCGTCAAGGAGGCGGTGCTGGACTTGCCAATCGCGGAGCCGGTGAAACGAAGCTTGAGCTCGATCGTCGCCGGATCGAAGAGAAAATCACGGCTTTGAATAAAGAACTGGATTCACTAGTCGACCTGCGAACGACACAGCGAAAGCAGCGTCAAAAGAGTGAGATCCCGGTCGTATCCCTTGTCGGTTACACGAATGCCGGAAAATCGACGACCATGAATGCATTCGTAGAAACGTTTCATCCGAACGAGAATAAACAGGTGTTCGAGAAGGATATGCTGTTTGCCACCCTTGAAACATCGGTTAGAAACATTACGTTACCTGATAAAAAGTCCTTTCTCCTGACAGATACGGTTGGATTTGTGAACAAACTGCCCCATCAGTTGGTTAAGGCGTTCCGTTCCACCCTTGAGGAGGTCCTGGAAGCGGATCTTATCATCCACGTGGTGGATTATTCAGATCCTCATTATGAAAAATTGATGAAGGTGACGGATCAAACCCTTGAAGACCTCGGAACGGGCGATACCCCTGTGATCTATGCTTTTAACAAAGCAGAACGGATGGAAGAAGAGGTGCCGAGAGTCGAGAAGGACCGAATTTATCTTTCCGCAAAAAATCGAATCGGGATCGACGAGCTGCTTGAAGTCGTGAAGAGTTATATCTTTAAGGACTATAAACGCTGTCAAATGCTGATTCCATTTGATAAGGGACATCTGATTGCCTATTTTAATGAGAATGCCAATGTGTTAGAAACCGAGTATGAAGAAAGCGGTACGAAGCTGACGCTTGAATGCAAGACGAGCGATGCTGAGAGATATAAAGAATATTTGATGTAACAGGTCTGGACCTTCTCCACACGTGGAGGGGGTCCATTTTCTATGAAAATATGTACATACTCCTTCGTCTGGGCACCTGCATACTGTAAATGGGAGAGGAGGGATACAGTATGTTTTTTCAGCAACGCTTTCCGGTTTATCCGATACCGTATGAATGCCATCCGTATGGAGCAGAAGTAAGAAGCGATCATGAAGACGCTCTTTTACCACATACTTATCAGCAGTTTTTTCCACAACCTGCCTATTATCCACAGAATCTGAATTACGTCGACCCATATCATGGATACCCACAGCAGCCGATTTACCATGACCCATTTGATTCCCGTGCCAACTGGAGGGAATGGGAGGATCTTGGTGCACCGCTTCGCGGAATGAAGGGTTCACCCGCTGTTGCTTCATGGCAGGCGAACCGTCTGGATACGTTCGTCAGAGGTGAAGATGATAGGATGTATCATAAATGGTGGGACGGTTCACGATGGAGTAATTGGGAGGATCTCGGAGCACCAAGAAGAGGGCTGAGGAGCTCACCGGCTGCCGTATCGTGGAGTCAGAACCGGATTGACACCTTTGTAAGGGGAAACCGTGACACGCTATGGCATAAATGGTGGGACGGCAGAGGATGGAGTGAATGGGAAGACCTCGGGGGACCGCCGCGGGGCTTCAAGGGGGATCCCGCTGTTTCTTCATGGTCAGCGAACCGATTGGATGTGTTCGTCCAGGGATATGACAACAATCTTTGGCATAAATGGTGGGACGGAAGGAACTGGAGCCAGTGGGAGAACCTTGGCGCGCCAAGAGGCGGCTTAAGGGATTCACCGGGTGCGGTATCCTGGGGACCAAATCGAATCGATTGCTTCGTCCGTGGGAATAACGACCGGATGTGGCATAAGTGGTGGGACGGTTCACGATGGAGTAATTGGGAGAATCTCGGTTCACCTCCTAGAGGGTTTGAAGGCGCCCCGGCAGCATCTTCATGGGCACCGAACCGCATCGATACCTTTGTCCGTGGAGACAACAACAATATGTGGCACAAATGGTGGAACGGCTCCCGCTGGAGCAATTGGGAGGACCTGGGCGCACCACGGGGAGGCGTACGTTCATCGCCGGGTGCAGTATCCTGGGGAGCGAATCGTGTGGATGCCTTTGCCAGAGGCAGAAATGATCATATGTGGCATAAGTGGTTTGCGTGATCGATGGAACGTTGTCTTGACCATTCATAAACCGAAGGAAAAAGGAAGGCAGGGAGTATACACTGCCTTCCTTTTTTTGAAGTCATAAGAATAGATTCAATCGGACTTCTTTACACTTAGTACGGAAACCGTCATCAGGATGATCACCATTCCAATAATCTGAATGGGGGTCAGGTGATCTCCGAGAACCAGAACGCCAAATAATGAAGCTGTCACCGGCTCTACCATAGCGACCATCGAAGCATTTGCCGGAGTAGTCCATCGAATTCCCGTCACATACAATATGAATGACAGCCCAGCCCCCAGGATCCCTAAAAGTAAAAACCATCCTATATCACTGGATGCTAACACAGCAGCGGCTTCACCCTTGTCAGTAAAGAGAAAAAGGATGAGACAAAATGAAAAAAAAGCAATGGTTAATGTGGTCTGCGGGTTTCCGGTAGAAGAGGCATTTTTAAATCCGAAAATAAACAAAGCATAGGAGAGACCAGCAGCAAGCCCAGCTGCCACCCCGAAAAAACTCCCCGAAATCGATTCAATGTTGTAGGCACCTGTAAGCAGGATTATTCCAAATAGAACACCGGTAATACAGCCCCATTTAAACCAAGTAGAAGGTTCTATCCGAAATAAAAAGGACATTAAAAGTACGAATACAGGGGCGGTGTACATTAAAGTGGCGGCAACAGCAACGCTTGAAGCCTGGATACTTAGAAAATAAAAAGTGAAATTTCCAGCAACACCGACACCCGCAAATACAGCCCATAAGAATAAACGAACAGAGATGCCCCTATTTTGTCTAAAGCGAAGGAGGAACCACACAAAGAAACAGATGAGTCCGACTCCCCCTCGGTAAAATGAAATCACAAGAGGATCCCAACCCTTGTCCATTAAAATATCTGCAATCCCCCCGCTAATGCCCCAGCATATAGCGGCTAGAATAACTAAACCTATACCTGCAAATTTCATGGTGTCCCTCCTAAAAAGTAGTAAGTACGAATATTTGAGTAACCTAGGTAATACCAAACGATCCTCCATACGCTCCTGATCAAAAAAGATTGGCTTAAAAGGATGTTAGTTAATGGTAATTCCTCTTCTATTCCTTACTTAAACATGATTTAGTTTTTTGAAATGAAGGAATGGTCAACGCTTTTGTCCAAATAATGGATGAAGGGTTATTATACAAAAATGGGAAAGGAGAAAAGACCATGCGAGTTATACTGGATGAAGAAGTTTATGAAATCACACAGGCAAAACCGGAGGATCTACACAAGGTTTTGGAGCTTTTGGTGAATGCGGCCGCCTGGTTAAAGACAAAAAGGACGGAGCAGTGGAGTTACTATTTGACTGATTTAGATGGAAACAAAGAAGAGATTCTCCGTTCCATTGAAAACGGGGCGACCTATCTTGTTAAAAAAGAGGGTCAACCCGTTTCTACTCTTACTATTGAGAATGATCCAAGTGAATGGGATGTGGACCTTTGGGGAGAAGAGGCCCAGGATGAGGTTGTGTATTTGCATCGTTTAGTCGTACATAGAAGCCATGGGGGAAAAGGGTTAGGCGCCGCCTTACTGGATTGGGTCGAAAAAGAGGCAAAAGAAGCAGGAAATAAATTCATACGCTTTGATTGCATCGCACGTAACGAAGGATTGAATCACTACTACCAAGAGCGATATACCTTAAAAGAAGTCATCCATATCCACGGCCGTCACAGTAAATATGAAATCGTACTATAAATATAAAACCCGGCGTGATGATCACACCGGGTTTCTTTTTAACTGGCTTTCTTCCTTGGTTGAGCTTCCATCATGGGCATGTACTCATTGAAGTAATGATTCGTTTCACGGACGATGACCTTATAGAGTAAAATAAGGGCGATCAGGTTCGGAATCATCATCAATGCGTTAGACATATCTGCAAATGCCCAAACGAGCTCCAGGTTTGCAACGGCACCGAGGCCCGTTGCTAAAATATAAATGAGTCTGTAGGAGTTGGCGAATCGATAATTCGTAATATATTCGAAGCATTTTTCCCCGTACATATACCATCCGACAATCGTCGAGAATCCGAAGAAGATGACGGAGAAGGATACGATGTACTCTCCAACCACACCAAGTGCATGTCCAAACGCGGCGCTCGTCAATGCCCCGCCGTCAAGACTCGGTGCATGTTCGACGCCCGATATCGCTCCTCCGGTCGGATCCCAGAATCCTGTGATCAGCAATACGAGACCGGTCATTGTACAAACGACGATCGTGACGATGAATGTCCCAGTCATGGCAACAAGAGCCTGTTTGACAGGGTGATCGGTTTTCGCATTACCGGCAATCAGCGCTGCGGTACCAAGACCTGCCTCATTGGAGAAAATACCCCTTGAAACCCCGCTGCGGATCGCTTCAGAGATGATGATCCCGGTAAATCCGCCTGCCGCTGCCACAGGATTGAATGCGTAAAAGAAAATCATTTTAAACGCTGGAATGATCATGTCGTAATTTAATACGATGATCAGGAGTGAGCCTCCGATGTACAGGAATGCCATAACCGGGACAAAGAAGGAAGCGACGGTACTGATCCGCTGAATTCCTCCGAAGATAATCAATCCCGTAAGTACAGCGAGAACAATTCCTGTTACTAGATTATCAATATGAAAGCTTGTGCTCATGACGTCGGCAATCGTATTCGACTGAACGCTGTTTCCGATGCCGAGAGCTGCGAATGCACCGAATAAGGCAAACGCGATGCCAAGCCACTTCCACTTGCTGCCGAGTCCCTTTTCTACATAATACATAGGACCGCCTGAGTACTCCCCGTTTTTATTTCTCACACGGTATTTCATGGCGAGAAGGGCTTCGGCGTATTTCGTCGCCATACCGAGAAGACCGACGATCCACATCCAGAAGATGGCCCCGGGTCCCCCGATGGTCAGGGCGGTTGCCACCCCGGCGATATTTCCGTTTCCGATCGTTGCTGATAAAGCCGTCATCAGCGTTTTGAAGTTACTGATATCCCCCTCGGACTGGTCAGAGGAAGCAGAAGGTTTCTCTTTCGTAAAAGCAAGTTTAAAAGCATACATCAGTTTCCGGAACTGAAGCCCTTTTAACATGAATGTCAGGAAAAGCCCTGTCCCGAATAATAGTACTAAACTTGGTGTCCCCCATAAGAATGAATTAATCTTGTCTAGCACATCTAACATAGAATCCTCCTTGTCATCTCGTGTTGTAAACGTTTTCTTTGTGAGTTTCCATCTACTATTTATATAGTATTCCGAACAATCTGTCCATAACAAAAGCCGAATTTCCAGAGATTGAGCCTTTTTTAGTAGGGACGGACCTCGGTTTCAGGTGAATAATGGAACTGTCCGATAGGAGGATAAATCGTGGAAATCGCATAAAGAAAGGGACGGAGCTCAAATCAACAGGACGTTTGCGTCACGTCTTTGCTTGATTTTTGAGGTCCGTCCCTCTACATCATAGGAGTGTCACGATCAGTATGACGAGGAGTGGTCCGATCAGGACAAGGTATCCCAGTGGTCTGGCGAAGTTCAAGGTCCAGCCCACTCCGAAGCGTTTTTCGACGAAGATGGAAGGATCTTGAGGGTTGAAGTAGAAGAGTCCGCCTTTCCAGTATTGATCATCATCTGCATTGATCACGTCGCTGGTGCCTTCATCAATGACTTCCACGTCCAGATCTGAATCCTTTTTCCCTACCTTGACTGCGAGTATGACTGTCCCAATCAGGACGAGTGCAGAGAAGGCAAGTGGCATCGTGATGATCAGCAGGTCATTGACGCTGTTTTCGTACAGGGTGGTGAACTGCAGGAATGTAAACAGCATGGACACCAGGATGGAGATGAATAACAATAGCCAGCTCGTGTACTTTCGAAGGCGCAGCTGACGGACGCGGGATGACTTGACATTCCCTGCGCTCAGCTTGATGCCGGAATTTCTTGTAAGTTCATTGATCCCGAGGAACATGGCATTCATCACAAGTAACACGAGTGGAAGTGTCAAAGCGGAAAGATACGTTTTACCGGTGAAAGCATCAGGTTTACCATCCGGTCCCCAGTGGGTAGGGATCTGGTCCGGGAGGCTGGTATAATTTAATAAAGTAAACACCACTAACCCGACTGTGATGACCATGGGGACGACATACACGACCCATGGGAGCATTTCATCCTTTGTTCTGAGGTTCAATTCAGAAACGCGAACCTGTTTACGATCCTTGAACCACTGCTCTTTCTTTTTCATTTGGGTCACTTTCATATGAAAATAAAAATAAAGGGCCATCGAGATTAATAAGATGACAAAGGGCATAAACAATCCAGCAAAAATGAGTTGATTTTCGGTGAGGGTGTTCATTGATGACCAGATGAAATAGGTGGCCAACACGATGATTGAGACGAACAATGTCAGGATGGCATAAAGTTTTTTATAATGACGAAGCTGGACATTCTTTACCTCATCAACAGGAATGGTTACACCAAACACCACCGTTCGTTTCACAATGAAAGGAACCGTCATTTGAAGTGCTGCCAGAAAGCCTACCGTGACGAAAATAAGAGTCATTTCCATTTTTTATTCCCCCTTAACGTTTGAAATGATCGACGCGACTAATTTTGCAATTTCTTCTTCACTCATGCCGGCGACCAGTGATTCGACTAAGATCGGCCGTAATTCTTCTGAAATCTGATTCAACCTTTCTGGTGGAATCGTTCCCTCGGAAGGTGAACAAATGACGGCACCCGACTTCGGAACAATCCGGATCACCCCTTTGCTTTCCAATTCATGATAGCTTTTATTCACCGTGTGCATATTCACACCCAGATCCCCAGCAAGGCTCCGGACAGAAGGAAGAATGTCCCCGGGAATCAATTCACCTCTGACAATCCCCTCCATGATCCCGTTTCTTACCTGTGCATAGATCGGTGTATCCGATTGAGGTTCAATTTGGATAAACAAAGTGTCACCTCCTAGTTTTGTTATATGTTAAGTATAACAGAATTGTTCTATTCAGTGTATAACAAAAATGCAGAAATCCCAAAAAAAGTTAGAGGGTTGGATGATTTCCCGTTATACTTTGATTATAGAAATGATGGAGGAGAGGAACAGGTGAGAAATAAAAAAATCCGCAGGGAAGGTGCCATAATGAATAAAAATCTGGAAATTAAAGAACTGACAACCATAGATGAGCATATAGTTGAGCTTTCTCACCTATTAAGGACAGTAGTGGACGACGGGGCGTCCATAGGTTTTTTATCCCCAATGAAACGTTCTACTGCAGTGGAGTTCTGGGGTCATGCACTGCGTCCCCATGTGATCCTTTACATAGCCTGGGTGGAGGAAGCCATTGCAGGAACTGTGCAGCTTCATCTTTGCACCAAACAAAACGGTACCCACAGAGCCGAAATCGCCAAAATGATGGTCCACCCCCAATTCCGTCAAAAAGGCATCGCCAAAAAACTCATGCAAACCGCAGAGAAAAGAGCGAAAGAAGAGGGACGGACCTTGCTCATACTCGATACGGTAGAAGGAGCTCCTTCTAATCATTTGTACACCTCCCTTGGGTACGTAAAGGGAGGACGGATACCAGATTATGCCACCTCGCCTTACGGGGAACTAGAGGCGACCATCATTTATTATAAGCACATTTAGAAATGGAAGAGGGACGGACCTTAAAACAGACCCGATTAAACTGAAGTTCTCACCAGTAGAGGTCCGTCCCTAAAATGAATAGTAAAATAGAATCAGAAACTAATAGCTGTCTGGTTCGTATGTGTAGATAGCAAAGAAGTTTTGAGGAGGAAGACATGAGGGAGAAACGTTCGTTTTTGATGTTAGTTCTGTGTTTGTTGAGCAGTTTCCTGTTTGTGACGGCATGCAGTGACTCCAATGCCAGCAGCGGGGAAACGAAAGCCGATAAAAGAGAAGAAGATCCGTATGAAAAAGAAGTAAAGAAAATGAATGATGAAATAGGGGAAGAGGAACCTCTGAAACTCACTTCCTACAGTGAAGAAATCGGCGTCACAATCGATGAGCCGGCATATAAAGAATTCGCTGCAAATGGAAAGGTGAGCGTGAAGGGGAAAATTGAAAAGTATCAAGATCTGAAATCGGACTTTGCCTGGATAAAGGTCAGAGCGAGTGAAGAAGGACCTGCAGGAAGGCAGCTCGAATATTACACACCGATTGAAGACGGCAAGTTCAAGCAGGATATCCACTTTTTCAACGGGAAAGGTGAGTATAGCGTCTCTGTACAGCTCCCAAGCAAGGACCGTGAAAATTACTACTATGATACGGCGTCATTTACTGTCCATAATGTGAATCCTGAGGCCAATAGGGATGTGACCCTGACACCATTTGGTCAGGATGCGGAACTGTCCTTAAAAACGAAATCCAGCTATGTCAAAGGAAATGAAGTCTTTTCTTTAAAAGGAGAGGCTGCCAATCTCACGGATGAAGATACGATCATGCTCAGACTGAAGAAGGATTCGGATAACTGGAGTCATGTCATCCCCGTGAAGGATGGGGAATTTAACTATGATGTTCCCTTGTTTTACGGAAAAGGAATTCACGAGCTTGAAGTGCTGGTACCGGATGGAGACCGTGAAAATTACTACCAGACGGCGACCACTCTTCTCATTGATAACGAGTCCGACCGGGTGATGAGCCCGATTGAGTATGCGGATACGTATCGGGAGCGGGGAGTGACCCTCGAATCTCCTCAATTTGGTGGAGAGGAGTCGGATGGCCTATACAGGATTAAAGGCAGCATCGATCCGAAAGCAGAATTTGGCCCTGAAACGACGCATATTTATATCACGACCAAAAAAGGGGAGGATGAAGCGTTGGATGTCATCCCTGTTGAAGATTTCAACTTTGATGATTCGTTTTACCTGCGATTTGGGCCGGGAACATATGAAGTGACCCTCAGTGTACCTGAAATCAAGGAAGAAAACAGTGATTACTTCAGGTTTTTCGGATTTGCAAAGTTCGAAGTGGAATCCACAGGTGAAGACAAGCGGGATCTACTGCCTTCACGCGGTGTTCAGTCGGACTCCCCTGAAATCCAGAAGCAGGCAGAAACCGTCACTTCTGGAAAATCAAGTGACAGGGACAAGGCAAAAGCCATCTATGATTTTGTCGCAAAGAATGTTTCGTATGATGTTAAAAAGTATGAAAACGATGATTTCAACTGGGATGACAGTGCTTTGAAAACACTGGAATCCAAAACCGGCGTGTGCCAGGATTATGCGTATCTGGCGATTGCCATGCTTCGTGCCAGCGATATTGAGGCGAGATTCGTGGAAGGCAGGGCAGGCGGTATTTTCCCGGGAAGGCATGCGTGGGTGGAAGCGAATCTTGATGGGGAATGGGTGACCCTGGATCCGACATGGGGATCCGGTTACTTGAAGGACGGTAAGTTCGTCCCTGCATTCAATGAAGATTACTTCGATCCTGATATGAATGAATTTAAGAAGACTCATACGCGGACGGGTGTATCGTATTAGGAAAGGCAGACCCAGTTGTCTCTTAAGGATAATCGAATGAAATAGCAATAAGTGTCAGTTTAGTTTAGAAGCAGCTAAACTAAACTGACACTCTTTTTATTTTCGGAGATGCTACATGATGGTTTTTAACGAAGTGTTAAAACTATAATATTGATAGCCTAGCCACAAATTTGATCGGAAGCCGCTGCACAACCTAAGCTTCCAATTAAAGAACATACCGCAGCTAACCCAAGTCCCCCAACACCAGTCGTAAGACCAAGTGCCGCCGCTACACCGTAACACGCAACTCCTCCTCCTGTCCCACACAGACCCGCTACAGCATACTCACAGAAACCGAGCGCCCCGATTTCATCTTGTCCATTTGGAGCAGTCAATGACTTAATGTTCAGCTGTCCATTCGAAAGAAAATCCTCCTGGCTCATTTCCAGACCATCCTTATCAAAAAGCAGCCCGTCTTTGTCGATTGTTACATCATAAATCTCCTTATTATTGTGGTTAAAATGGTAAAGCATTTTTAAGTTTATATTTTCATCATCAACCTTTTGGGCAAAAAGATCTTGGTGAGAAATGACTTTTTCAGCTTTTGTATCATAGGTGAACTGCACATATGCTAAACCATTGCTCTTACTTGTGTATTTACCGAAAATGAATTCGATATACGCTATTTTTCCTTTTGTTCCTTCCACTGTGTTAATGACAATTTGATCGGTTGAGATGGAGTTGATTTTAGAGGTTGTCTTGTACAACTGATATTCTTCCGTCTTTTTTAAGGAGTTCCGGATGTGATTAAATTCCTGATTATCTACGTTGGATTCTCCCTTTGTAAACAAGGGCTCTTCTGCACCCGCATTTCCAGTGAAACTCAAGAATGAAGATGTGACAAGGACAGCGATCATTACCAACATGCTTAAATTATGGAATTTTTTGCTCAAAAATTTTTCCTCCTCTTATTTTTTGCGATTTTTAATGATCATGAGGGTCGTGATGATTGAATAAATAAACAAGAACAATACGATGACTAATTCAACCGTTGATTCAAACATAGGGCATCCCCTTTCTTAAAAGTCTCTTAGAAAGTACCCATATAAAGGTAATTAAAACCTTTTTTTTGGTAAAAAACAATTTATTTTTCAAGTGAGAGACGGACCTTCAATAAGCAATGAACCCAAGGGTTTTATTGCTTATTGAAGGCCCGTCCCTCTTTTTGATTGAGAAATGTTAAACTTATATAGTTAATATTTTGAGGGTAGGAGGAAGGATTGTGAATAAGAATACGAGTGCCCGGGAATTTCATTTGGCTCCCTCCTTCCAACAGGCAGAGGAGGTCTTTAAGGTAGAAACATGAAGACTGAAGAAAACAAAAACAGCATTGATCCAGCTTCAGGTGCCATCGTTATGGCTCTTGGAATCTTTCTTTATGCTGCTATTGATGCCTTTGAATGGGTGAACCACATCACGGCAAAAATATTGAGTATTTCCTTGGTTGTGCTGACTGCCATTATATATAAATCTCTTATTAAGCAGTTGTTAAATAGATCATATAGAAGTCTTTTACTATCGAAACCTGTACCTTCTTTCGTCATCGGATCATGGATTGCGGGTATATCGGTATTGAGTAATGTGGTCGTCAAATATTTTCCGGATATGAGCGTGGCGGTTCAGGTTGTCATGCTGCTTAATACGATGATGTTGCTCGGTTTTATGGCAAGCTGCGTCTACCAGTTTAAAGAGTTGATGAAACGGCCGACAGCCCACTCCACTCATGGTGTCGTGTTACTGTCTACCGTTGCCACCCAGTCGGTGGTGATTTTTTGGGTGAAGCTTTATCCTTCTCTTCCAGAGGGATTGCTGATTGGGGCGATATCACTGGGAACCTTTTTTTATTTGATTGGGCTGACATTGATGATCGTTCGTTATGGCAGAGGGAACCGTTGGACACTCGTGGACGATTGGCCGAGTACGAACTGTATCATTCACGGTGCTTTATCCATTACGGGCCTTGCCATCGTCTCGTCTGAGTTGCTGTCCGGAAGGATTATGATGATGTTTTGGCTGGTTGTATTTGTCCTTCTGATTGGTGTGGAATGGCTGGAAATGGTGAGAGCAGCCAAGCGGATTCAGAAACTCGGTTGGAAAAAGGGGGTTTTCACCTATCATATTAGTCAGTGGTCGCGGAACTTCACCTTTGGGATGTTCTATGCTTTTACGATGACCATGCATGATAATCCTTATTATTTGAATCGCTTTTATCCGTTTCATGAGGAGTTTTTACATATTTGGGCGTGGATTGTGTGTCTGTTTCTACTAGCCGAGATTGGTTTATGGGTGGGATCAAATCGATATTTGCTTGAAAGAAAGAGTAAGGAGCGTGTGTCTTGAGTACATTCATCTTGTTTATGGCGATCATTTTATGTGCATCCATCTTGCAGACCAGTACCGGGTTCGGATTTTCCATCATGGCTACACCTTTTCTACTGCTCTTGTATCCTCCTAAAGAAGCGATTCAGATTAATTTGATCTTATCCCTTGTGATTTCTTTGGCACTGATTGTGAAAATCAGGCGGGATATTGACTTTTCACTGGTGAAAAGGTTTGTAATCGGAAGCATGCCCGGCTTATTCCTGGGAATAGTGGTTTTTACTCTTATTGATATGAGTCTCCTAAAGGTAGTGATCAGCCTGGTCATCATACTGCTCACGATTTTACTTATCTTGAAATTCCGCATCAGGCAGTCGACTCCCCGGGACTTTCTGGCAGGAGGACTGTCAGGGGTGCTGACTACGAGTATCGGAATGCCAGGGCCGCCTCTGCTTCTGTATTTTTCAGGCACTGGGACAAAGAAAGAGAAACTTCGGGGCACGACCCTAGCCTTTTATTTATTCATCTATCTCGTCAGTTTAGGGATACAGGTGAAAGTGGCCGGAACGACTCTGACCGTTTGGAAATCAAGCCTGCAAGCATTACCGGTAGTAGCTGTTGGCCTCCTGTCAGGACAAGCATTATTCAGCAAAATCAATCAAAAGCTCTTTCAAATCCTTACCTACCTACTCCTCTTATTTAGCGGCATCTATCTTTTGATCGAAAGTATTTTTTGAGGGACGGACCTTCAATCAGCGAATTTTGCTGATGTAGAGGTCCGTCCCTCTTACATATCATCCAGAACTTCTTTAAGCACGACGGCATGGTTGTGCTTCTCATCTTTTGCTCCGTAGAGAAGGACTACGCGTTCATTTTCTGCCATTTCTTTCAGTTCCCGCAGTTTTTTTTGTTTTTCTTCATTTTGATGGAGTTCGTCTTTATAGGCTTGTTTAAACTTCTCGAACTTTTCGGGGTCGTGGTTAAACCACTTCCGTAAAGAGGGACTGGGAGTAATGTCTTTCATCCACTCTTCAAGGTCTGCATCTTCTTTCGATATTCCACGAGGCCAGACACGGTCGATTAAGATTCGGTGACCTCCTAATCGGGGAGGTTCCTCATAGATTCGTTTCAAAATGATAGACATCGTAAACCCTCCTTCTATTATCAGGATAAATGGGAATGGGGAAAGAAGCAAAGAGTAGAAATCTATGAAATATCGATTCTCTTCTCTAGACTCACCATCTGAAGCACAAGGTCCGTCCCTCTAGTATTTTCAAATATTTGTAATGTTTTTGTAGTGTTTCTGTTATAATTGTTAAAAAATTCAAACAAATATAACAGGGGGATTTCGGATGGCTAATGGGGTCAAGGTTGATGGGGTTTCAAAGGTATATAAGGGTGAAGGCGTAGAGACGCATGCTTTGTTGAGGGTGTCGCTTGAGTTTCAAAAGGGGGAATTCGTCTCTGTCGTAGGTTCATCAGGTTCGGGGAAATCAACACTGTTGAGTGTGATCGGAACATTGGATCAGCCAACGGATGGGAACATTTCATTTGGATCAAGAGATGTCACTGAATTCAATCAGAAGCAAATGGCGGATTTCAGGTTCGAGAACATCGGTTTCATCTTTCAACAATTCCATCTGATCCCTACCATGACGGCATTGGAGAACGTGATGGCACCTCTTTTCTCAAGAAAAGTTCCTTATGATAAAAAACAACGGGCGAAAGAGTTGCTTGAATCAACAGGGCTTGGTGATAAATTACACTCCCTTCCCTCGCAATTATCAGGTGGTCAACAGCAAAGGGTGGCGATAGCGCGGGCGTTGGTCCACGAGCCTCAATGGCTGTTGGCCGATGAACCGACAGGCAACCTGGATACGGAAACAGGGGAGCTCATCTTTCAAATTATAAAATCACTCAATAAGGAAAAGGGCTGTGGGGTCATCTTTGTCACTCATGACTCGGAACTTGCTGAGAAAGCGGATCGAATCATTGAAATGAAGGATGGCAGGATTCTATCTGATCGGATGGTGGGAGCCCTGTGATCCGCTTTATATGGAATACGTGGTGGCGCAACAAGCAGCGGTTCATCCTGCTGATTATCGGAGTCCTGCTTCTAAGTGTCGGACTGAGTTATCTCGTCGGGATGACCCAAACCAACAATGGAACGATTGTGAATGAACTCCAGAAAAGGTGGAAATCTTCCTATCACATGGTAGTGAGGCCGCCTGACTCCAGAAGTGTCACGGAAGATATGAATCTATTAGAACCAAACTATTTGAGTGGACTCGACGGAGGCATCACTCTCGAACAATATGAAACCATTAAGGGAATGGACGATGTCAAGATTGCAGCACCCATCTCTGTGATGGGGTATGTATTCAATGATGTTCAAATGGGAGAGTTGAACATAACAGAGCCGGGTATTTACCGGTTGAATCAAAAAGAAACGGTTCAGACCGGGGCGAAAGCGGAGGTTAACGACGGGAACTATTATTTTACAGTGGGTGGCGGACAGTATTCGATGGATCGGGCTTATGGGGTTGGTGAGTCAATAGGTGAGTTATCCTACGGTACACAGGTCCTCGTTGCAGGGATCGATCCCGAACAGGAAGCGAAGCTTGTTGGACTCGACAATGCTATGGTGGATGGTAAAGGGAGCCGGTATTTTTCAGAGAATGACGAGGTCATGGATATACCATTGGAAGGCAACCTGAACGATATATCGATACCGGTCATTCTAAGCAACCGTGAATTCGTTGATGGGGAAATACACTATACAGTGGAAAAGCTCGATATGCCATTCGATCCCGATAATCAGGATGCAACGATGGAAAAAGTGAAAAAGAATGGAGGGGAGAAATATTTAGAGGAGCAAACAGGAAGTGTCGTGGAAGAAAGAAGTTTCACGACAGAGGAAGCGCACAAAAAAATTGTCAATTCCGTCATGAATCCAAGTTTCGAATCAGGTTTGGGAGAGATGAGCTGGATGGCCTTCAAGCCGTCGCCGGTGGAATACAAGCCGGTGACCAGCCCATTTCGGGAAAGATGGGCATTCAGTTATGAAGTGGAACCATACAGCTTACCGGAGGATTCTCTTCTGGCAGTCGATCAGGCGTACAGGCCGGTTGAATCGTTCGGAGAGGATAGCTCAAGCTGGCCGCGGCTTCGACTGGACTACATCGGGATCTTTGATGCCCAGAAGCTGACCATTTCGAAAGACCCCTTGACGGAGCTGCCCGTCGAAACGTACTTTCCTTCGAAAGCCAGCTGGGTAGTAGATGAAAAAGGGGATCCCATCAATCCACCCGTCACGATGAAACCTGCAAACAATCCTTATGGTTTCCTGACGAAGCCTCCTTTGATGTTGACGACACTGGATGCGGCGGCTCATGTTCTGGGGGACAAACCCATCTCAGCCATACGTGTCAACGTGAAGGGGGTTGACGCCTTCAATGAAGATAGTGAAGCAGCCCTTCAAAAAGTGGCAAAAGAAATCGAAGAGAAAACGGGATTGATCGTGGATATCACTTTAGGGTCCACCCCGCAGCCTGCTTTGACTCATATCCCGGGCATTCTGGGGGAAAAGGGCTTTGGGTGGATCGAACAGCCGTGGATTAAGATCGGTTCTTCCATCACGATTTTTAAAGAAGCAAAGCTTGGGGTGTCAGGAGTAGTGGGGAGCGTCATCCTGGTGGCGATCGTGTATGTGTTTTCCTCCAATCTCATCATGATGTACGCCCGGAAAAAGGAGTTTGCCGTTTTGCTTTCATTGGGCTGGCGTCCGAGTCAGCTTTCAAGGCTCCTTCTCCTTGAAGCATTATTGCTGGGTATGGTGGTATCTTTTATCAGCTGGCTCATACTGGCATGGTTTTCAGTTACAAGCGAACTGGAAACATCCTATATTCGAGTGGCCCTCATCGGATTGATCGGACTGACCATTTATATCGCGGGTGCCCTCATTCCCGCCTATCTTGTGAAAAAAATCAGACCATACGAAGCGATGCGAACAGGGGAAATCTCCATGAAACACAAAAGGGTGGCAAGGTCTGAATCAGTGGTCGGAATGGCCATCAATTCAATGGTGTCCAGGTGGAAACGGACCGTTTTATCCGTCGTTTCCATGGGTCTGCCGACGGGTCTTCTTGTCTTTTACTTATTCATCACCTTTCGATTGAAAGGAGTCATGTATACGACCTGGTTAGGGGAGTACGTGGCCATGGAAGTCAGTACGATGCATTATGTAGCAATGGGGATCGCCCTCTCGATCGCCATCCTGACTACGGCGGAAATCATCTGGCAGAACGTAGCGGAGAGACAGCCCGAAATATCTGTGTTTAAAGCCCTTGGCTGGAAAAATGGTACCGTCCGGATGCTTGTCATTTTGGAAGGGATGTTTTCAGGGGCACTTGCCGGTGTCGTCGGCCTGCTTTTTGCCTTTTCGTTAGTCTGGAAGGTTTACGGAAGCTTCCCATTCACCCTCTGGTGGATCTATGTGGCCGCCCTCTCGATCCCTGTCGTCACCGGAATCATCGCAGCCGTCCTGCCTGCGGAGAAAGCTGCCAATACTCCTCCTTATCAGGGACTGAATGGAGGATACAGCAACGATAAGAAAGTGGAAAAGCAATTCAAATATATTCTTTCAGGGGCAGCTGTCATCCTCATCCTCGGTGTCATGACCTTAGTGGGGAAGGGAATTCCCGAAGTGCAGAAAGTGGAAACCGCCAAAGTGGCATCTCCCGTGAAAGAACAAGGAACGGAAGGGAAAACGACGTCGGTCTTTGCACCGGATAAGAAAGAGGAGGTTGAGCCACAGGAGGATGCTCCCCTCGCATTTTTAAAAGCGAAAGAACTTGCAGGAAAGCAGGCAGAGCTTGGTGAAAAGCTGGACCTTGATCAGCAAACGATCCTGATTGAGTCACCTAGTAAAACGCCACCGGAATTAAAGGCAAAAAAGAAACATCAGCTCATCACGATACCTGTCAGCTGGGACATCAAATATAGTGATCCCAATACAAGCAATCTCTCATTTAAACCAGGTGCCTATTTCCTATTGGATGAAAAGGAGAAGAAGTATTATCCTTTGAAAACGGACATTGTGGATGCACTCAATTACCGTGGGGGAAGATTGAAATTTCCAGGTAGAGTGACGGCTTTATTAACGTTCGAAGTGCCCGAGAAGTATGAGCGCTTTCTGATAAGCGGAAGGATTCCTGATCATTCCAAAGATGTAGTGGCCGAACTTACGAGAGAAGACCTGAGAAAAAGCAGGGAGCCTTTTACGTTGAAGAAAACCGGTGTTTCCCCGGGTGCAACAGGGGATTACACGATGAAGATAAAAATGGATAAGGAGAAAAACTGGAGTGTAGAGACCGATATCAGGGTGACCAATCATTCAGAAGAAGCGTTTCGAGATATTGGCTTTTATTTCATTCCGAATGCATTTACGGAAAAAAATAAACCGGAATTCCTGAAAAGTCATGCGAAAACCAGCATTCACTCCATAAATACCACTGGCGAGGATCTTCAGTACTCCCTAAATGGGAATAAGCTCCTTGTCGACCTTGACGAGAAGCTGCAGCCTGGTGAAACGAAATCAATCAGTATCGACTACAGCATGAAACTTCCGGAAGATGGATTGCGTTTGTCGCAGAAAGGGGAAGACTTCTTTCTTGCACAGTGGTATCCGATGCTCGCGACGTATCAAGATGGTTGGGATATAGAGCCTTTCGATCCGAAAGGCGAATCCTATGATACAACCTATGGAAATTATCGTGTTTCCTTTGAAACTCCAGAGGAATATTTGGTGGCAAGCTCCGGGGAAGATGCGTCGGAAGAACCGGTGAATAAAGGGGAAATCGAAGGAAGCAGCATCCGGGATTTCTATCTCGCATTCCTGAACCCGGATGAATGGGAACAAAAAACAGAAAAAGTGAAAGTCGGGATGTATCGAAACGTGGCCATCCGGGCTTTTATGAAAAAAGAACAAGATTCCATTATGGATGATGTGCTCAAAAAAGCAGCAGATTCTTTCCTTTTTTACCACGATAACATCGGAGAGAATCCGACAGGTGAATTGGATCTCATTGCAAATAATGGGGACATGGAATACTCGAATATCGTGGAAATATCGGATGATCCTGACGGATATGAACATCCATTATTCCATGAAATCGCCCACCAATGGTTCTATCAGGGAGTGGCGAACAATCCTTATCGGGATGCATGGCTCGATGAAAGTCTCGCAGAGTTACTATCCTCCTACTATCTCGCATATGCATATAAGGACGAGGGAAAAGCCTTTGCGTTTTCGAATCAAGTGCTGAATACAGTGAAGCCGGAAAAGTTCCTGAATACCCCGCTGAATGAATTTCAACAGAATTATATTTCGACTGTATATGGAAAAGGACCGCTCATGTTGAATGAGTTCTTCGAGGATAATGGAGGAAGATCGGAAGCATTGAACTTCCTGGGGGCTTACTACAAAGAGTTTCAATACAAACATGTTGACTCAGGCACCTTTGCACAGTTCTTCGAAGAATATTACGAAGGCAGCCAAAAAGAATTCCTGACAGGATGGCTTGAATAGAAAGTGAGAGGGACGGACCTCCAAACGGCTCTCTTGTAATTCATTAGGGGATTTGTTGGAGGTCCGTCCCTATTTATGAATTCCTCTCTTCACAACTTATGAAAATTAAGTTATTATATAAAAAACTTAATTAAATGAGGTTATATGTTATGGATTCTTATGATAAAAAGATTTTGGATGCGGTTATGCAAGACTCGAGGGTTAAATGGTCTGATTTAGCAGCTACGATCGGACTAAGTGCCCCGGCAACGGCGGATAGGGTGAATCGTCTTATAGAAAAGGGTGTAATCAAGCATTTTGGAGCCATCATGGACGCTGCCAGCTTGGGAGCTGAACTGACAGCCTTTGTAGCCGTTTCTCTGGAACGTCCGGAGCATCGGGAACCTTTTCTTCAATTGATCAATGAGTTGGTTGAAGTCCAGGAATGCCACCATATTGCAGGGGAAGATGACTATCTCTTAAAAATTCGGAGCAGGAACACGAAGGATCTGGATCGTATCATCAGTCATGAAATAAAAAGTCTTCATGGGATAATCCGTACGAAGACCACGATTGTGATGGATTCACTTAAAGAAAGTAATGTTTTGCCACTGCCATCAGATACGGTTTCTTCAGATTAAGGAGAGGGAACAATGACTTCTGCATTATTATTTCTTAAAAGTCTTATGATAGGAGTGGCTATCGCGGCACCGGTTGGACCAGTTGGAATTCTTTGCATTCAAAGGACACTGACTTACGGGAGAAGGACAGGTTTCTTTTCGGGTTTGGGGGCTGCCGCGGCAGATGCCCTTTTCGGCTTGATTGCCGTTATGGGGCTGACAATGGTTTCCGGATTCCTTCTGGATCATCAGTTCTGGATTCAATTATGGGGAGGGGTGTTCCTTTTGTTATTAGGGTGGAAGACATTCGCCTCTCCACCTGCTGTAATGGGGATGGGAGAAGCGGATACCATTTCTTCGATGAAAGGATTTGTGTCGGTTTTTTTACTAACTCTCACGAACCCAATGACAATCTTAGCTTTTATTGCCATTTTTGGAGTTTTTCGTGTGGCAGGTTCAGAAGATTACGTCACCGTCCTGACGGTTGTATCAGGAGTGTTCTCAGGGTCGGCGCTGTGGTGGTGGGGACTTGCTTTTGTGGCTGGGTGGATAGGAAGCAGGGTCGGATCTTCCCCATTAAGAATGATAAACCGAGCGGCGGGTATCATCCTTACAATTTTTAGTGTACTCTTTTTGATCGATCTGTTATAACCATGATTTCTATGAAGAAAGGATCATTCACCACATCATGTTAATACTTAAAAGCTTCATTCTTGGATTTTCTGTTTCGGCACCGGTTGGCCCGATTGGGTTGCTTTGCATACAGAGAGTATTATCGCAAGGCGCCACTGCGGGATTTTTGACGGGACTTGGTGCCGCAACAGCCAATATCATCTATGCCAGCATTGCTGCTTTCGGATTCACCGTCGTTTCCGCATTCATGTTGGAACAGCAAGTATATTTAAAAATAATCGGGATGGTATTTTTAGTTTATTTAGGAATGAAAACGTATAGAAAGAAGCCCCCACAGGAATCGTCCAGTATCAAAGGCGAGAATCCATTTCAAATGTTTGCATCAACATTGCTCCTGATGATTACCAATCCTGTCACCATTCTCAACTTCGCAGCAATGTTTGCAGGACTAGGGTTTTCAGAAGAAAGCAGCTCCCTCCGGATGGCAGTTACGCTCATACTCGGTGTCTTTATGGGCGCGGTCACCTGGTGGCTTGTATTGAGTATAGGAGTGAACCTATTCAAAAAGAACATCACCCCACATCTTCCATTAGTCAATAAAGCAGCGGGCATCCTCATCATCCTGCTGGCATTTCTATCACTAGCTTAAAAAGAGGGACGGACCTCCAGTAGGGATTTCTACTTTACATAAGATTCCCGCTTGGAGGTCCGTCCCTCTCGCTTTTAAAACTCCCCATGTTCATTTCCCCACTCGTGCATTTGCTGAAGGATGGGGATGAGGGTCATGCCGAGGTCGGTCATGGAGTATTCGACTTTCGGGGGTATGGTGTCGTATTGGGTACGGTTGATGAATCCGTCTTCTTCGAGTTCTTTCAGCTGCTGGCTCAGTACTTTATGGGCAACGCCAGGCAGCAGCCTCCTCAATTCATTGTACCTGTATGTCCCTTCCGTCCCGAGGTGCCAGAGGATGACGGTCTTCCATTTCCCTCCGATTTTTCGCAATGTATACTCGATTGAACACTTCAGTTTTCCGTGTTGATCAATTGGTGCATCCATGTCTTAACCAGTCCTTTCTTACCTAAAGGTTAGTTTCTCACAAAAAAGTGCATTCTTACATAGAGCCACTCATCTTCGTATAATGAAGTCGTGTTAGATGAAACTAATCAAAACGAAGGAGGAATCATTCAATGTTACCATATCCAAGATCATTTTCTCATATAGGATTATCCGTCCCGAGCCTTGAAGAAGCGATAAAATTTTACCAGGAGGTGTTCGGCTGGTACGTCATCATGGAGCCTTCCGATGTCGAGAATGACGACACAGCGATCGGCCAGATGTGCCGAGACGTATTCGGGAACGATTGGGACAAGTTCAGAATTGCCCACATGGCAACAGGTGATAAGATCGGGATCGAGCTATTTGAATTTCCGCATAATGAAAAGCCAGAGAATAACTTTGAATATTGGAAGACGGGATTATTCCATTTCTGCATCCAGGATCCCGATGTAGAAGGCATGGTCGAAAAGATCAAACAGCACGGTGGTAAGCAGCGCATGCCGGTCCGGGAGTATTATCCCGGTGAAAAACCTTACCGTATGGTGTATGTGGAAGATCCATTCGGGAATATTTTTGAAATCTACTCACACAGTTATGAGCTGACGTATTCCGACGGGGCTTACTGACTCAATACTAAGAAAGGCACATTCAGAGGGATGTGTCTTTTTTTTTGTGGCTGAAGAGGGTTTTCTGCTTCCCTGTTGAATCATTAAAGGTACGTCTAATGAGCAAAGAGAGGAAAACCACAATGAAAATAATTGAATTACAAAAGGATTCAAACCGGTTTGAGGAAGCCGTGAACGTGTTTTGGAAGCAATGGGGGAGTGAGGATAATTATACCTTCTACCATGATTGCATGTTCCATTCCTGCCGTACGGAAGAAGACCTTCCACGATTTTATATCGCTTTACAAGAAGATGAGATCATCGGTACTTACGCGCTGCTTCGAAATGACCTCAACAGCCGTCAGGATCTGTACCCGTGGTTTGCATGCCTGTATGTCGCCCCCGGTCATAGAGGGGACGGACTTGGTTCCATCCTTCTTGAGCATGCTCTAAAGGAGGTTCATGAAAAAGGGTACAACCGCCTTTATCTCACAACGGACCTGGAAGGCTATTATGAAAAATACGGCTGGACTCATACCACAGAAGCCATTGGGCTTGGCGGGGATTCCTTGAAGGTCTATGAAAAGAAGATCAACGATTAAAAAAGCAGCAAAGAAAATGTGGAATGTGCCCATTTTCTTGCTGCTTTTTTAGAGGTCCGTCCCTCAAAAGGTAATCTTCCGTTGCACCCGGTCCAGTGAGTAGCCGATTGTGACCGCTACAAGGGTGGGGGTGGTCCATGCCATGCCGTTTTCACTGAGGGGAAGGAAGTTCAGGATTGCCTGTATTCCATCCATATGAATAGGAAGTGTGTTGAGCATTTCGTAAAAGGAAAAGAAAGCGGCAACACTGATTCCATACACGTACATCTTCCTGCTTTCTCCGAAGAAGTGCTGAAAGAGGGAGAGGGCAACAAGGACTATGGCTACAGGATAAATGAGCACGAGGAGCGGGGTTGCAACGGTTAATATCACATCCAGTCCCAGATTGGTCACGCCCATCCCTATTAAAATGAAAATCACGACATAGGCTTTATATGAAAACCTTGGAAAAGCCTCATGAAAGAAGCGCCCGCATGCATTAATGAGTCCGATGCATGTCGTTAAGCAGGCAATGATCACGATCAGGCCAAATAATACATTCCCGCCGTATCCAAATAACTGCCGGGACGCCAGCACCAGTATTTCGGCACCATTGTTCAGTGGTTCCTCATGGGGGATGACCCGTCCGATCCAACCCAGGGAAAGGTACACCATCACGAGACCCAGTGCCGCAATCATCCCGGCACTGATGGTTCCCCGGACCAGCTCGCTTTTACCCGTCGCCCCTTTATCTTTCAATCCATTGATGATGACGATGCCGAATGCCAGGGCCGCCACTGCATCCATGGTAAAATAACCTTCCAGGAAACCTTTCAGAAACGGGGCGGACTGGAATTTTTCTGTCGCCGCGGCATCGGTATAATCAAAGGTAAGAAAAGCCTGTACACATAATACGGCCAAAACAATAAGTAACGCAGGAGTTAAAAACTGACCGACGAGATCGATGACTTTTTTCGGATTGATGCTGAGTACATAGGTCAACCCGAAGAACGCAAGAGAGAATAACAATAACGGGAGTCGTCCCTCAACACTGACGACCTGCAAAAACCCCAATTCATACGCAACATTCGAAGCCCTCGGGATCCCGTAAAGAGCTCCGATCGAGAGATAGATCACAATGGCAAATACAAGTCCGAAAATGGGGTGGACCCGTTCCCCGATCGATCGTAACCCATTATTCGAAAGGGATACCGAAATGATCGTCAAAAAAGGCAGGAACACGGCCGTCAAAATAAACCCGGCTATCGCTTCAACAAAGAAGCCTCCCGATTCCATTCCAAGATAAGGCGGAAAGATTAAATTCCCTGCACCAAAAAATAAAGAAAAAAGCATAAATCCGGAAATCAGCACATCTTTTTTTCTCATCCTAAACCCTCCAGCTAAGTAGTACTCTATAGATTATTCTGACAATTCCACATAAAAAAACCCGCCCCTCTCAAGGGACGAGCCATCACTCGCGTTACCACCCATATTCCGTATGCTCCCCAGTAAAGAAACATTCCGGCACTTCCTTTATGTACATTCATACACGTTCCTTCGATAACGGTGGAAATCCGTCAAAGCCTACTGTATTCGGCTTTGCATCTCATAGATGATTTTCTGAAAAGATCTGTCCAACGGCTCCCAGCTTTCACCGATTCTCTGTCTGAACATGTTTCTAATCATACTCTTTCTCGTCAAAGAATTTTATTATTACTCACAATCTAGCATAGGGAAAAAACGCCGTCAATCCATTTTCCTAATATAATAGTAAATTCTATTTTTCCAGATTTATTTAATCATTTCAACAGATAATAGATGTATGATATGGAAATTTATGCAAGTATCAGAAGGGGTTTCGAGAATGTATGTCATTTAGAAAACAGGTGTCAGGTATCCCCTTAAACGAGGGGCCATAAAACTTTTTGAATGGTATTAGTCATGGTCTATTAAAGCTAGTAAATAAATGAAAGCTAGTAAATATGCCGTTCACTTATGCATCTCTCTACCATACTTTGTATGGAAAGGAGGTGATAGAATGCCGATTATTACAACAAGAGGGATTATTTATACGATTAAGCGGGGAGACACTCTTTTTTCGATTGCAAACCAGTTTGGCAGTAACATTGCCGCCATTGAAAGAGCAAACTATTTGTTTCCCCCTGTTACGGATCAAGGTTTGATTTTTCCAGGTGATGAGTTGGTCATTCCGACTTCAACCAATTCTCCGATTATGAGGTATATCGTTGCGAGTGGGGATACGCTTACTGGAATGGCAAATGTCTATAATAGTTTCGTGGACCTTATCGCAGGAGTGAACAATATCGACAACCCTAATCTTATTTACGTTGACCAGCCGTTGATGGTCCCCGCCTTTGCTTATAAAATCGTAAATGGGGATACGTTATTTGCTATTTCAAGAAGGTTCGGAGTATCCGTGTCAGCTATTGAAGAGGCAAATGCAAATAGACCTGGTTTCCAACGTGATGTCATCTGGCCCGATTATCACTTGATTATCCCTATTCCTACCTCAAGGAATATCTTTGTGACAAAGCCCCTTCCAAGTTCAACGATTAGCAGTGGCCAAAGACTGGAGGGATATGCGAGGGTCTTTGAAGCGGTCGTGAATTACCAGCTAAGAGACACTAATGGTGTGATCGTAACGAATGAGCGATTCGCCATGACGAACGAAGGAGCACCTGCATACGGTTTCTTTAGTACTGGCATTCCTTTTGACCGTGCCCCGACTGCGAGCTCCGGTGAACTCTGGGTATACAGCCGAAGTGCAAAAGATGGGAGCATTCAGGATCTCGTGAAAATAAAAGTGAACTTTTAGGGAGAAAAGTTCAAATAAAAGAAGGTCGTGGATCCACGACCTTCTTTCTCCTATAATCCCAACGAAATATACTTCACTTCCAGATATTCTTCAATTCCATGGTGCCCGCCTTCACGGCCGAGGCCGCTTTGTTTGAATCCGCCGAAAGGGGCCTGCGGGGTGGACGGCATGCCGTCATTCAACCCGACGATTCCATACTCCAATTGCTCACTGATCCGGATGCCCTTTGTGATATTTTCTGTAAAGACATAGGCAGCAAGACCGTAGATGGAATCATTGGCCCGTTCAATCGCTTCTTCTTCGGTTTTGAATGTCGTGATCGGAGCGACTGGACCGAATGTTTCGTCTTTCATACAAAGCATGTCATCATGGACGTTTGTCAGGACAGTGGGTTCAAAATATAACCCCTCTATTCCATTCCCTCCATAGGCAACCTGTGCCCCTTTGTTCACAGCATCCTCTACATGTTTACGGACCTTCTCGATGGCACTTTCATCAATCAATGGGCCGATATCGACCCCATCTTCAAGGCCGTTTCCGACTTTTAAATCCTTCACTTTTTCCACCAATTTTTCCGTGAACGAATCCACGATGGATTCATGAACATAGACACGGTTGGAGCATACACAGGTTTGACCGGCATTCCGGAATTTTGAAGCAATGACGCCATCGACGGCTTTGTCTAAATCAGAGTCAGCCATTACGATGACAGGAGCGTGACCTCCAAGCTCCAGGGATATTTTCTTGACGGTGTCGGCTGATCCCTTCATCAGGACCTTCCCGACTTCTGTTGAACCGGTGAACGTCAGCTTTCGTACACGGGTATCTTCCATCCACGCCTCCCCGATGGATTTCGAATCCCCGGTCACCACGTTGATGACTCCTCTCGGGATGCCCGCTTCTTCAGCCAGCTGCGCCATCTTTATAGCGGTCAAAGGGGTTTGGTTTGCCGGTTTGATGACGACGGTACAACCGGTGGCAAGTGCGGGTGCAACCTTACGGGTGATCATGGCCGCAGGGAAATTCCATGGTGTGATGACGGCTACGACGCCGACGGGCTGTTTATGGACGAATAGTCGTTTATTCCGCTGCGTTGCAGGGATTTGTTCTCCGTAGACGCGCTTTCCTTCTTCGGCGTACCAGGAGATGAAGCCGTTGGCGTATTGGATTTCACCGAGTGCTTCTTTTAACGGTTTTCCCTGCTCGATGGTCATGGTACGGGCAAGATCCTCTTTGTTTTCGTCGATCAGGCCGTGCCATTTTCGGATGAGTTCACTTCGTTCATATGCCGAATACTGTGACCATTCCTTGAAGGCATAATAAGCTGCGTCTACCGCTTTTGATGCCTCTTTTTTTCCTCCATTTGGGATAGTGGCGATCACTTCCGATGTGGCAGGATTGGTTACCTCTTTCTTTTCAAGATCCGATCCGATTCGTTCTCCGTTGATGATGAGATTGTAGTGTTGCATAGTGTTCCTCCTTTTGTAAGGTAGATTCCCATATGCTTATTCCTATGTAGTTTGTCTTAAATTTACAATAGTGAAAGCGAAGAATCCAGTTATATACTTTATTTATTTGCCGATGGGCTATCATTGTTTAAATACCCTAAGTAAGAGGGAAGATAAACCGTATGATTAAATACAAGGAGGAATCCATATGAAAGCCATCATCATTAACCAATACGGAGACAAAGAGGTATTACAGGAGAAAGAAATCGATCAGCCGGTGATCGGGGATAATCAAATTTTACTGGAAAATCATGCGACATCCATCAACCCGATCGATTGGAAGGTCCGTGCAGGATATTTAAAAGATATGCTCGACTTTGAATTTCCCATCATCCTGGGATGGGATGCAGCAGGAGTGATTGCTGAAAAGGGGAAAAATGTTCAAGGATTTGAAGTGGGGGATAGAGTATTTGCGAGACCGGCTACCACAAGGGAAGGTACATATGCAGAGTATGTGGCAGTGGACGATGAACTGCTTGCCAAAATGCCCGACAGCATGAGCTTTGAAGAAGCTGCGGCCATTCCCCTTGCCGGTTTGACTGCTTGGCAGTGCCTGGTCGATTTCGGTGGCATTAAAGAAGGGGACAAGGTGCTCATCCACGCGGGATCCGGTGGAGTCGGGAATTTTGCCATTCAGATTGCGAAAAGCTTCGGAGCGCATGTCGCGACTACGGCAAGCGGAAAAAATGAAGAGTTCGTGAAGTCATTGGGAGCAGATCAATTCATCAACTATAAAGAAGAAGATTTCAGTGAAGTGCTGAATGACTTTGACTTAGTACTGGATTCCATGGGTGGGGAAGTCCAATCAAACAGTTACAAGGTACTAAAGGAAAACGGAAAACTCGTATCCATTGCACAGCCCCCATCGGAAGAAGAAGCAGCAAAGTACGGTGTAAAAGCGGAATTCCTATGGCTTGATCCAAAGGGAGAACAGCTAGCAAAGCTTGCCGACCTGTACGAAACCGGGAAGTTAAAACCCGTGATCGGAGAAACCTTCCAGCTGAGTGAACAGGGAGTAAAAGATGCTCACGCACTCAGTGAAACGCACCACGCAAAAGGGAAAATCGTGATTAAAGTGAAATAATGATAGGAGGGACGGACCTTTGGAACAAAGGTCCGTCCCTCTCCTACATAGTTTTAAGGAATTAATATAGTTATAAGCTACCTGTCTGAAATGCTGATAGCGTTTAAAATGGATTCCTTAAGTTGAGGTGTTTGTTTTCTTAAGTCACCCACACTATAAATCCCTGCAAAGTATTGAATGATCAATCCATCTACAAATGAAACCAGAATGGAAGCCCCTGTCTTGGAATGAACAATAGGGAAGTTTCGATCCTGGTCCACTGTAGAAAGCTTTTCATGTAAATGAGTTATCATCCGATCAAATGACTGGCTAAATGTCGTCTGATGAATGTCACCTCTGCTAAAACGGCCCATTACAGATTTAATCAATTCCATATTTTGTTCATTATAATTCCACGAATCGTAGAGAAATGTTTCAATGAACTGTTCTATTGTGTTGCTTTCATTTAGGTTTAGTGCTCGTATGTAATCGTCTTCAAGCTTCTTTAATCCTGAATCTATTGCATCAGCCTTCATTATACTTACCTCCTCCTTATCATTGTCATTTCACTTGGTTCCCTATTTGTTCATTACTAAACATGCCTATTCATTCTCGTCATATGTCAGGTATCGGGGATGGATGGGAGAAGCAAGGAGGGAAGGACCTTTGAATCCAAGGTCCGTCCCTCCCGATTCAGTCTGTTCTGTTATTGACCTCGTAGGCTGCACGGATGGCCGATTCGATTGCCCCTTCCACCCAGCCGTGGAAAGGGGAGGTGTGTTCTCCGGCAAAGTGGATGCGGTGTTCCGGTAAGTATAGGGAATCGGAGAAGTCCGTAGCCTGGTTCGGGGCGAATAGGGTAAAGCATCCGGCAGAGAATTCATTTTCCCCCCAACTATATGAGGCACCTTTTGAAAATTCTTTGTACACCTGATCTCCGTATATTTTATACAGTCCCTGGAGTGCTTCGCGAATCCGCTCATCTTCAGGCAAACTGTTCCACAGATTGGCATTCTGTCCCCAGCTGTAACTTCCCAGCATGACTCCGGGACCTGCGACCCCAATATTATGACTGGGACGGTACGTATACCGGATGGGAAGATCCGTTATAATATTTCCAATTTTAAAGGTCTCCCAAAACTTCGACTTAAACTCCAACCCTATTTTCACTGACGAAACATAATTCAGTTCCCGTATCGCTTTCCATTTTTGAAAAGAGATGGATTCGTAGGGATGGACATCGATAAATTGAAATACAGAATATGGGACCGTCACAATGGTGTAATCACCCATAAACCGATGATAACGATTTGTCGTGCGATCCCTTGTGACGACCTCGACACCCTCATTCTTCTGAACGATTCCATGGACCTTTTGAGAATAGAAGATGTTTTGTTGAAGCTCTGGCAAGAAGGAGTGGGGAAGCTTATCATTCCCACCATCTATTTCATAGAATTTTAATTTATCATTGAAGACGGTTCGGACAATATCAAGAAGAATATCAACGAATGATAGCTCGGGAAACCCTTCTATACCAAGGATGACCTTTACGATACGGATGGCTTCGGGGGAAAGGGAGGTTCCGATTGGATTGAACCGCAAGAAAACATCGAATGAGTAATGATCAAACTTTAATCGTAACCGTTCTTGTTCCTCAGGGCTTGCTTTTTCGTATAAGTCTAAGAAGGGTTTCACGGCGGAGGATAATAATTCGATGGCTGTTTTGCCCTGTTCTTCAGGGGGGAAGGGATAGTTGAAGATACCTGGATTTTTGTTGTAGTTCGAATCTGTCGTTTGGACTCCATTTACGAGATAGAGATCACTCTTATTGATGAATTCATTGGTCGGTAAGTTGAATTTACGAATATATTCAAATACTAAATCATGGGTTTCCGGAAATCGCATGGCACCTACATCGAGGTATTGGCCTTCTGAAAAAGGTTGCCGTAACGTATATACCCTTCCGCCAATCCGGTCATTCCCTTCAAGGATCGTAATGGAATGGCCTGCTTTTTTCAACAGGGATCCTGCCACCAAGCCGGCCATACCTGCACCGATGATAATCACTTTCCTTGGTTTTTGTGTGGGAACCAATCCATTATTAACGATGGATACCATATCATCCGGATAAGAAAGATTATCGTAATGATGATCATCAGCTCTGTTTCGCATATTGTTCTCCCCCTTAAGTCGAAGCTGCATTATTTAAATATATGATAGGAAAGAAGGAGAATAGTCGTGGCAGATGTAGTTTCAATTCTGATTTGTAAAAAATAAACAGGGACGGACCGTGAATCTATAGGTCCGTCCCTCTTCGCTATTCTTCATTATTCTCTTCCAGAACGTGTTTCAGCTTGGTCAGTTTATTGCTCCAGAACTGTTCGTAATAGGCTACCCAGTCCTTTAGTTCTGTGAGGGGCTCAGGCTGAAGGCGATAGATCTTTTCCCTGCCGACTTTTTCACCTGAAACCAACTCGGCTTCTGTCAGGATGGCAAGATGTTTTGCAATGGCGGTCCGGCTCATTGGGAAATGGGAGGTCAGGGCAGAGATGGGCATTTCTTTTTCTGAAAGAAGGCGGAGTACTTCCCGGCGGGTCGGGTCTGCAATTGCCTGGAATACATCATGCTTGACGGCAGACACTTATCCTTCCACAACCTTCCGAAGCCTTTGGTCCACGATGCCGACCCAGCCGCTCTCCATTCGTTCGCGGATAACAGAGCTTTTTTCGTTCGGTTTGGAAACAACCGCATCATCATGCTTCCATCCACCATGAATCAGCGTGAATTGAGTTTGATCCCCGACCTCTTTTAAAAGAAAGGTAACGAACCAGCCATCCGTATCCCAGGAGAAGGACAGTTTATGGGGAGGGTCTACCTCCAGTACCTTACAAGGAGATGGACCAAAAGGAGACTGAATGTGAAATTCGTGTCCGACTTCCGGTTGGAAATCATTTGGCATGAACCATGAAGAAATGCCTTCTGACGTGGAAACCGTGTCCCACACCTTTTGAATGGGGGCCTTGAATAGAGCGGTTTGTTTAATATCTTCTAAATGATTTGATTTCATGAATGTCGCCTGCTTTCTGTGTGTTAATATAACACCAATTGGTTTCGTTTAAATGATATAACACCATATGGTTTCATGTCAATAAAAGAAGGAAAAGGGTGAAAGGGTGTAGAAGTACATTCTTGGTAAACGTTAGTATTAGCATAGAAGCTTATGATTATTGAACAGGAATTTGACCGGTCACATCATCACACAGAATGACCGGAATCCATACAATCGGCAATGGTACATTAGGTGAGTGGGGAGAAGATGAACAATGGAAATGCTTTATAGGATGAACGACTGCATTCAGTATATAGAAGACAATCTGGAGGACGAAATTGAGATGGAGGAGCTTGCCCGGCTGTCACTCAGCTCGAAATTTCATTTTCAAAGGCTGTTTTCACTGGTCACCGGCTGCACTGTAGCTGATTATATCCGGAGGAGAAGGCTGACTCTTGCCGCTCAGGAACTGAACAATACGAATGCGAAGGTCATCGATGTCGCTTTAAGGTATGGATATGAGACACCCGAATCTTTCTCTAAAGCGTTTCGAAAGGCCCACGGTGTTTCCCCATCCCAGGTGAGGAAATCGGGTACCCCCTTAAAAGCATTCCCGCGTATCTCCTTCCAAATCCAATTAAAGGGAGAAGTTGAAATGAATTATAGAATCGTCGAAAAAGAAGCATTTTACGTGTTGGGAAAAGGGAAAAGAGTCTCAACCAGCAACGGTCAGAACCTGAATGACATTCCGGCCTTCTGGGATGAAGTGAACACCACCGATTTAGACAGAGACATTTGTAGAGCGGCTGGAAATGATGTGATGCTGGGGATTTGCATGGAGTTTGATCATCCGAATGAAGCGTTCACTTATTTTATCGGTGCCGAAAAAAAGAGTGGGGACGACGGTACATTTGAAGTGAAGGAGATTCCCGCATCCACGTGGGCTGTCTTTGAATCGGTCGGTCCGATGCCTGAAGCCATCCAAGGTGTATGGAAACGCATTTTCTCCGAATGGTTCCCTTCGACAGGGTATGAACATGGGGATGCCCCGGAGTTCGAATTGTACCCACCTGGAAATCCGAATGACGAGGATTATCTTTGTGAGGTGTGGGTCCCGATAATGAAAAAGTAAGATGGGTTTGCCTCCAGTGGAAATTGGAGGTTTTTTTTATTTGGGCCAAAATATAAAAGGGGGATTTTTTTATGCATAAGCGGAAACCTTCTCCTCATTTACCCCAAAAACAAGTTCCATCCTGAATGTAACGGAAAATTCGGTTTAGAATATAACAGGATGCCTTTTGGGGTTATTTGGATTTTTAAATCATTCTTTTTTCCTTGCCGTCCCATTTTTTGTTACACTATCTAAGTTGCTAATTTGTTTACTCATTGGAGGAAGTCATGTCAAATCGAAATAAAGGAATTTTACTATTACTATTATCAGCGTTTGGTTTCTCCTTGATGGCAGCTTTTGTGAAGTTGTCCGGGGACGTGCCGACGATTCAGAAAACCTTTTTCCGGAACATCGTCTCAGCATTCATTGCATTCGGTTTTGTCCGGTATCATAAGGAACGCCTATTCGGCAAAAAAGAGAATCAGAAGCTTCTATTACTCAGGTCAGGATTAGGAGCAGTCGGCATCGTGCTGTTCTTCTATGCGATTGATCACCTCGTACTGTCGGATGCCGATATGTTGAACAAGCTGAGTCCGTTTTTGACCATCATCTTCTCGGCACTATTCCTGAAAGAGCGGACGCGGGTCTTTCAGGTTGTGGCCATCATCATTGCTTTTATCGGAACATTATTCATCATCAAACCCGCATTTTCCTTTGATGTGATTCCATATGTTGCCGGAGTGTTTTCGGCCATATTTGCCGCAGGTGCCTATACGGTCCTTCGGGTGCTCGGGAGCAGGGAGAAGTTTTATACGGTCGTCTTTTACTTTTCATTCTTTACGACGGTCGTGCTGCTTCCCTTCGTCATCGGATTTTATGAACCGATGAGCGCGAAACAGTGGGTTTACCTGTTATCCGCCGGTGTCTTTGCGACAGTCGGTCAGTTCGGGATCACGATTGCATACAAATTTGCACCTGCAAGGGAGATATCGATTTTTTTCTATTCGACAGTCGTATATTCCGCTCTGATCAGCATCTTCTTATTCGGTCAGATTCCTGATGTATACAGTATCATTGGATACGTAGTCATTTTCGGAGCATCACTATATATGTTCTTGAAAAATAATGAAGCGGGTAAAGAGCAGGCAGCATAATAAAGACCTATCCATTGAAAGGTGGATAGGTCTTTTATTATGAAAAATGTGGGATTTCAATTTTAATCAACTGAATCATTTCCCTTTCCTATCCCATTCGATAAACCCAATCACAATCCCCGATCATCGACTCATCATGAGTGACCATGATAGTAGCGATATTCCTCTCCTTCGTTTCCTTTACCAATAAATCCACAACGGACTTTCCTCTTTCCCGGTCGAGGCTTGCCGTGGGTTCATCGGCAAGGATCAGCTTCGGTTCACTCATAAGGGCGCGTGCGATGGCCACGCGCTGTTGTTCACCACCCGAGAGCTGTTCAGGATAATGAGAGCTTCGTTCTGAGAGGCCCAGGTGAGACAACAATCCCATTGCCCGTTCCTGAAGGTCATCCTTCTGTTTGGTTAACTTCCCGACGAGTAAGAGTTGTTCTTCCACCGTTAAAAACGGAACAAGGTTTGATTGCTGAAAGATAAAGCCGATTTCCTTGAGGCGAAGGGAGGATTGTTCCTTCCCGTTCATGTCATGTACATTTCGACCGTTTATGATGACTTCCCCACTTGAGGGACTGGTTAACGCCCCTATGATGGAGAGAAGGGTGCTTTTTCCTGAACCGGATGGCCCGAGTATGGCACCGAATTCCCCCTTCTGGACCCTCATGTTAATATCGTCCAGAACGGTGAGGACTTCATTTCCCTGTTTGTATGTTTTCGTAACCCCGTTTAATTCTAAAATGGACGTCATCTTATTTCACTCCTCCTATTGCTTCTAATGGGTCCACCTTTACAATGCTTCTGAAGGACAGAAGTGAACCGATCCATGCCATGAGTAAGATCAAGGTACTGTTGAACAGGATCATTTGAATGGATAATTCAAAAGGTACATCGGCGGGGATGATCAGTGTCAGACCATACGTCAGGGCATTCCCTGCTGCGATCCCCACAATGGACAGGATGGAGATTTGTGCGAAAAGGGCGCGCAGCAGGATGCCTGCTTTCGTCCCGATTGCTTTCAGCACCCCGTATTGATGAAGCTTTTGCAATGTCATCACATAAAAGAAGGTAGCCAGGACAATGGCTGATATGATGAGTAAAAAGATCACCATCATATTCAAAGAGCCCTGTTCGGCCGAATAGCCGGGTACGTTTGAAAGAATATCCTTTTTTGATGCATGATCCAGTCCGGGAGGTATTTTCACTCCGTCTCCATCAGCTAAAAGAATGGCCTGGTACATAAGCTCTTCTTGGTGAAGGTCCTTCCACGTTTCTATTGATGTGAACATAGCCGGAGTATGGCCGTAGCTGAAGCGCTCTTTTGTGAATCCCTTGATTCGCCACGTTTTGTCTTTGTAGGTGAAGGAGTCACCGACTTCGGCTCCTTCTTTCTTCAAACCGGAATCAGCGATCACCTCATAAGGAGCAAGGCTGCCCGCGTCTTTTGCAGCAGGCATGAATGGACTTTTTGTGTCTAAGGCAAATAGGCTGATATTCACTGCCTCACCTTCATGAATCATCTCCACCATCTTTAACCCGAGGGGAGAGCCTCTTTGAACAGAAGAAAGGTCTTCCTCCGTTAAATTTGATCGTTCAAGCTGATGGGTATCGCTTTTTTGCACAATGTATGTGTCTGCCGACATATTCTTGACAGCCGAGGCGTTATCGACCGATAATCCGTTTGCAAGCCCCGATATGGATAAGACCAGGCTTGTGATCAGTGTGATGATGCCTATGATCAACATGAATTTCATTTTTGAATAACGAATTTCTTTCCATGCGAGAAACAAAAAAATCACCTTCCCTTTCATATTTCTCCTTCATGATAGATGAGAAGTATGAACGGAAGATGAACAACGGATTAAGGAAGCGTCACCGTGAAGGTGGTTCCTTCATTTGGATTACTCTTCACGTGGATTTTGCCATGGTGAAGGGTGATGATCTTTTTGACGATGGATAGGCCGAGGCCGCTGCTGTCCCGCTCATGACTGCGGGACTCATCCACTTTGTAGAAGCGGTCAAAGATCTTTTCTATATGCTCTTTGGGGATGCCGATTCCTGTGTCCTGGATGATAAACATCATCCCCTTTTGTTCCTTGTAAAGGGACATATTGATTTCCCCTCCCCCAGGGGTGTACTTAATACTGTTGGTTAAAAGGTTCTCGAAAGCCTGGTAAAGCAGTTCTTCGTGCCCGGGATAAATCACTTCATCCGCTTCCAGGGATACGGAAAGACCCTTCCCTTCCCACAACCACCTCGTTTGTCCGATGAGTGCCTGCAGCATCCTGGTCAGGTCAACAGGGGCGGACTCCAGCACTCCACTATCCTTGTCAAGGGAGGCAAGGGTCAAAAGCTGTTTGCTCAGCTTGGATAACCGGGTGCTTTCGGATTCAATCACCTTCGTGTAGTATTCCCGATCTTCTTTTGAGATGGAAGGGGAGCGCAGCAGATTGGCATAGCCTTTCATGGATGAAAGAGGTGTCTGGATTTCATGAGACACATTGGAAACGAACTCCTGGCGCATGTTTTCCACCTGCATCAGCTGACGGCTCATGCTGGTAAACGATCTGGCAAGGGTCCCGATTTCGTCCCTGCGATTTTCCTTCAGTCGGATGGAATAATCTCCACCGGCTATCTTCTTCGTGGCAACTGTAAGCTCCCTGATCGGCTTTACCAGATACCGTGTACTGAAGAATACGATCAGCATACTGAGTACAATCGTCAATAGGAGAAGGACGGATAGGAGAATATGGATTTCATTGAACTGCTGCTTGACGTTCGGCCTCATAAACAGGGCGTGTGGCTTTCCATCAATCTCAATGGGGACCCCGATACTATTGGATAATTCATTGGAAAAAAATCCGGTGACAAATGTGGTGGAAGGGTAATCATCCATCCCGTGATAAGTGGACCCATTCAGGACACTCCGCACCACTTCCTGAGAAAGGCTCTGATCCCGAAACGCCTCGCCATAAAATGTTCCTGTTCCTTTTCCGTCGGTCACGTAAAATTGATAGCTTAGTTTCGCCGTTTTTTCAAAAAAAGCGGATTCTTCCATGGAAGCATCATTGTATAATCCGACAATATCCCTGGCGATTTCAGTGTTCTTTTCATCGTTGGCGGGCTTTAGGATCATCTGATAGTAAAGGTTTGAACCGATAAAGGCGATGATACTGCTCGTGATCATGATCAACAGGGTGACGACGACGATCCGGATATAAAGGGTTCTCATTCAGGTAACCTCCAATTTATAGCCGACTCCACGAATGGTGGTAATCGTAAAGGCATGGGAAGAACGCCGGAATCGTTCACGCAGCCTTTTAATATGTACATCCACGGTTCGATCATCCCCTTCGAAGTCGATTCCCCAAACATGTTGAATGAGTTCATCCCTTGTAAATGTTCTGTTGGGGAAACTCGCCAGATAATAAAGCAGTTCAAATTCCTTGAGGGGGAGGATCATGGTTCTGCTTCCGACTTTTACCTCGTAAGACCTTCTATCGAGGGTCATGTCACTGAGGAGGATTTTCTGGGAACCAGCCCGGTCAAACCGTCTCAGGATGGCTTGAACACGAAATAGGAGCTCCTCTTTTTCAAAAGGCTTCACCATATAATCATCGGTACCGGCCTCATAGCCTTTCGCTTTATCCGCGAGGCTGCCCTTGGCCGTCAACATAATAATCGGGATATCGTAGTCTTCCCTTATTTCCTTTGCTAATTGAAATCCATCTTTGTTCGGCATCATCAGGTCCACAATCGCCAGATCGATGGTTTGCTTTTCGAGAACGACCGATGCTGCGTCTCCATCAGGTGCTTCTATGACCAGATAGCCATTCTGTTCCAAATGAACACGGACGAGCTTCCTGAGATGGTGATCATCATCGACGACAAGTATCGAAATCATAACGGCTCCTCTTTTCCAATAACCATTTATTTTGATGATTCCACTTTAGCACAAGTGGAAGAGTTGAAACCAATTTATTACGCATCTCCCCCCTGTTGGATATAATAATAATAAAATCATCCTGAAGCCCATATCTTTTTCACATACTTATCCGTTATAAGCATGAGAGGATGCAAAGGAGTGAAGACAATGCAAACGAGGTCGATCGAAAACCGGAATGAGCGAAGGCTGAGTGACGAAGGAATGGAAGAGATGATTCCGAAGCTCTACAGGTACTGTTATTTTCTGACGAAGAACAAATGGGACGGGGAGGATCTTGCTCAGGAGTCCATTTATAAGGCACTGAGTCAATACCCGGACCGTCAGGATTGGAGCCCTTCCTTGCTAAATAAAATGGCCTACCATCTTTGGATCGATAAAGTCCGGAAGCAAAGCAGGGAAACGATTGGTGCGGTCCCTGAGTTGAAGGTGGAAACCCATCCAAAAGAGGAAATCAGCCCTGATATGATCGAGATGCTTTCCAGGAAGATGACCCCGAAGCAATTAATCACCTATATATTAAAAGAAGCCTTTCAGTACAAGATCTCTGAAGTGGCGGAAGTTCTGAACCTGACGGAAACCGCTGTGAAAGCCTTGCTGAACAGGTCCAGGGCAAAGGTGAAAAGGATCTCCGATGATGAAGAGGAAAGCGGCTTTCAACCCCTTGGGGATGAAGATCTGCAAAAAGAGTTGCACGCTATCTTATATCGTAGCCTGAAAGCCCAGGATCCGACTCTCCTGATCGCCTATATCCCGACGCTGCTTACTTATGGACCGGTCCAAATGCGTATGGCACCGAAATCTGCTTCTCCTTCAACCATCCTCTCGATGGCTGCATAACGAATGAGGGAGGAAGGAATACAATGAATGCAATACCTTATGTCATTGAACAATCAGGTAAAGGGGAACGTTCCTACGATATTTACTCACGATTATTGAAGGACCGCATCATCATGGTGAGTGACGAAGTGAATGATCACATGGCCAATAGTGTCGTCGCCCAACTATTATTCCTGGCAGCGGATGATCCTGATAAAGACATTTCCCTGTATATCAATAGTCCAGGAGGCTCCACTTCCGCGGGCTTTGCCATCTTTGATACGATGCAATACATCAATCCCGATGTGCGGACGATCTGTACGGGTATGGCGGCATCATTCGGGGCGATGCTCCTCTTGGCAGGCACGAAAGGGAAACGATTTGCACTGCCCAATAGTGAAATCATGATTCATCAGCCTTTAGGCGGAGCACGCGGACAGGCGACAGACCTCGAGATTTCTGCAAAACGCATCCTGAAATTAAGAGAGCATATCAACAAAATCATTGCTGAAAAGACAGGTCAATCCGTTGAGAAGGTCGCATTCGATACGGATCGGGATTATTTCATGAGTGCGTATGAGGCGAAGGAATACGGGATCATTGATGAGATTATTGAGAAGAAATGATGAGTGAAGGGGGCGGTCGTAATGGCCGTCTTTTTTTGTCGGTTTGCTGGTATTTTGAATACGTTCAGCTGCTGATTATCAGGAGGAATTCAGCAGTTGAACAAAGCCGATGGATGGCCCGCAGAACATTGAATGATCTGCTGATACGTCTATCGTCCCCCTCCATCAATGATGATATGGTAAAATAAACCACGAAAACAATGTGGAAGGGAGAGAATGATCACGTGACATTGTTTATCCTTTTGGGTATGATCGGTCTTTTCTTTTTTATGAGAATGCAGAATAAGACAAGCTATTCGATCAAATGGATTCATTCGTTAAATAAGTACGAGTGGTTTCACAATCCTTGGCTGGTCGGGTGTTTTTTATTTGGGATGAATCTGGTTTTGTTCGGCACAACTGGATTGATTTTGTATGTCATTACCCTGCTGATGATTCCATACCTTCACTTAGTGATCATGATGGGTGCGGTTATCGTGAGTGTCTTGGTGTGGAGTTCACTTGTCAATTCGAGAGCGTGGGGAAAAGGAGAGCGACTGAAAGTGGGTGTAGTGGGGAGTAGTTTCTATTTGTTCCTTTCATTATTCATCCTGTATGAATGGGTGACGTATGTCCCTCAGTATCCAGGTGAGGACGGGTTCATGGCCTTCATCGGTTTTTTTCTTTGGTTGTTGGTAACGGGGATGGCCTTTGTCATTTGCTTGGTGATGGTGGTTTTTCTCCCCGTTGATCGACGTGTGTAGGAGGATTCCGATTCCTTTCTTTTTCCTGTCGATTCTATTATCCTAATAGAATACATTCTGACAAAAAGAGGTTTTAGCATGAAGACGATACATAGCGATGTGATTCAATTTCGTGGTTCTCATTACGATTTTGGTTATATGCAGGGAGAAAGGATAAAGAACTCGATTACAGTGAAGAATCGGGAAAATCAGTGGAAGGTGCGAAAGCCCAGATTTTCCATCAGCATCGAGGAAACCAGAGATGCAATCAGGAGGTTTGCCCCCGGCATCTGGGATGAACTTCTTGGATTACAAGACGCGCTCGAGTGGCCGGTGGAACGGGTGCTGAAGGAGTTTGGCGGATATCGGGTGGAGTATATGAAATCCGGCTGCTCGATTGTAACAGGGAAAGACTATTTGATCCGGAACTATGATTATCATCCGAAGACGTATGAGGGACGCTATACGTTCTATCAGCCGACGGATGTGGGATATAGTATCATTGGTCCGAGTCAGAGGGTGACCGGGCGGATGGATGGAATGAACGAAAAGGGTCTCGCCCTAGGATATAATTTTATGCACCGGAAAAATCCCGGAGATGGCTTCATTTGCTGTATGATCGGACGGTTGATTCTTGAATCATGCGGGGATGTCGCGGAAGCCGTGGACATGCTGAAAGAAATTCCCCATCGCCATTCATTCAGTTATGTGGTGTATGACAGGAGTGGGGAAACGTTTATCGTAGAAACGTCGCCGCGTGGGGTAGAGGTGAGGCAATCGAATGCGTGCACCAATCACTTTGAAAGCATGACCCAGGAGAACCGGAATCATCTGGTCGATTCGAAGAGGCGGTTGGGAATCCTCCAGGAAAATAAGGAACTTGATGCCAACCTTGCATTTCGTTTGATGAATGATACGGATAAAGGGATATTCTCCGATTTATATGGGAGCTGGGCTGGTACGATTCATACCTCTGCTTATTTTCCGAAAGAAATGAAAGCATGGATGGCCCTTGGCGGCGACCGGGAGCCCATTGTCTTTGATTTTGCAGAGTGGCTGGATGGTATGGATGTGGACAGGGACAGGATCACGGGTGAAGTGGACACTGATATTCCGTTTGTTCATATGGATGAGGGAGCGGATTGGTTCAGGACTAAATGAAGGACTTCAGGGATACCCTGAGGTTCTTTTATGGAAAAAATCCAGAAGGGAAATTCCATTTTACTAGAAGATATTTTCTGTTTTTTCCTTTAATGTGGGTCTTTTAGTCGGTTTTACGTTATTTTGCAATAGTGACAAAATAGTCACATAGTTTTTGGAGGCCGAATCAGTATAATAGAACTAGAAAGGTATCATAGGAGGGATGCGTGTGAGTCATCAGAAGAGAATTTGGCTTGAAAGGTTAAGGAAGATGAAGGGGTATAGCCAAGAAGATATCGCATATTTAATTCACATCGACAGATCCTATTATTCTAAGATTGAGAGTGGCGTTAGAGTTCCAAGCAAGAAACTTGCTGAAAATCTGGCAGACTTACTGAGTTTCCATGTTTCCATCTTCGAATTAGAAGAAAGTCCCTTTTATTTTGCCCTGCAAGGTTCCCCGATGGTCATTGCCCATTTTGATTTAGATCTTAGATATACATGGATTTTTAATCCACACCCTGACTTTGACCCGGTCTCAGTGATCGGTCTGCATGACGTGGAGTTGGAGGATAATGATGGGACAAGGGAATTAATGAAAGTTAAACAAGAAGTGATCAATACTCGTACATCCATAAGGAAAAGAATTTCCTTCCCTCTATCAGGACAGGCTTATGAATACGATGTGACCTGCCATCCATTATTTAACCATAAGGGTGAGCTGATTGGCGGAAGTTCTGCCTCGACGCAGTTGATAGGGGAAGATGTACGAAGCGCCGAAATTCATTCCTGTAGGATCGTTTTCGATAATTGATAGAGGGGGAGGGCTAAGTGCAGGACTCTATACTAACCAACTTGTTATTGAATTTTTTATTTATTATCGTAGGACTATTACTCTTCGCCCTTTTTTATGATCTCAAAAAGACGCCCCCTTCTAAAAGGATGGTCATCATTGTATCTACCATGACGATCCTTCTATGTGTCATATTTAGCCAGAAGCTTACAAATGGTGTTTATGTAGACTTAAGAAGAATTCCCTTTTTCTTAGCCAGTTTATATTTCGGGCCGCTTGTTTCATTTATTTTAATGGTCATCATTATCGCCTTACGCTTTCTGGTCATTGGAAGCGGACTCATCCATTTAGTGATCCTCAATTATTTTATTACCTTTTTAATTTTGGCAGCCTTTTCAAGGGGCTTCCTGAGAGCTAAAAAAGAAGTGAAGATGCTTTTCACCGTTGCCATCTGTTTTAGCATGACGATATTTAACCTCTTGTTTGGGTATATCCACAACGCTGAAATCTCAGTGGATGAGTATCTTTATCTTGTGATCATCCCTTTAGCCGCCACCGTGATCTCTGTCTGGATTGCAGAAATGATCCGGAAATTGATCTTGATGAGAAAGACATATTCACAACATGAAAAGCTTCAGCTGGTGAGTCAACTGGCTGCGAGTCTTTCCCATGAAATTCGGAATCCTTTGACTTCCTCCAAGGGCTTCCTGCAGCTCGTACAGGAAGAAAAAGATGAAAAAAACCAGAGGGAATTTATTGACTTATCTTTAAAAGGGATTGATCAGGCTACTCACGTTATAGAAGAGTATCTGACATTCACCAACTCAACTCCAGATAAATTGGAGCGGATAAATGTAAAGCACTGCCTCTTGGAACTGATTGAAAAGGTGGAGTCAAAGACTCGGCACATATCCTTTCACTATCAGCTCATTGAGGATATTTATGTAGAAGGCCAACTCCATAACTTTCGAAAATGTATAGAGAATATCGTCACCAACGCCATTGAGTCCATGCCACATGGAGGGGACCTGTCCATCACGATGGTGGAAAATGAAAACGTTTTGATTTCCATCTCGGATTCAGGGCAGGGGATGACCAAGGAGCAAATTCAACGCTTCGGAGAACCCTTCTTTACAACTAAAGATGAAGGAACGGGTCTCGGGATGATGGCAGCCAATATTATCATTCATTCCATGAAGGGAAAGATTCAAGTGGAGAGTGAATTGTATAAGGGTACTACAGTGAATATCGAGCTTCGTAAGTCTTTTCAAACAGAAGCAGGATGATGAAAAAAGGAATCCCGGCAAATGCGGGATTCCTTTTCACTGTATTACACAAATTTCACGATATCTTCGTACGGACGGCGCGTTTTCGGTCCGGGTTCATTGACGCGATATCCGAATGCCACCATGACGGAAATACTGAAGCTGCCGTCTTCAAGCAGTCCTTCCTCCTCGAGCAGCTTATTCATTTTCTCAATATCAAAGCCTTCGATCGGACAGGAATCGACTCCGATTTGGGCAGCCGCGGTCATCATATTCCCAAGGGCCAGGTAAGTCTGTTTTCCGGCCCAGTCGTATAGAGGACGGTCACCTTCAAGTAAGTCGAAATCGACCTTTTGGAATTGCTCGATTCGCTCTAAGTACTTTGCCAAATGATCCTCAGGCATGTTCTTTTTATTTTTAAAATGATCTTGTAAGTATTCTGAATCATATTTGGTATCTTTCTTGGTTCTGGCGAGGATCACGACGAAGTGACTCGCTTCAGGGAGTTTGCCATACGCCCCCCAAGCCGTGTTCTTGATCTTGTCTCTCAGTTCAGGATTTTCGATGACCACGAATCTCCAGGGCTCGAACCCGAAAGAACTCGGTGACAGCCGGCCAGTTTCCATAATGAACCTGAAATCGTCGTCGGACACTTTCTTATTCGGATCGAATTCCTTTGTTGCATGTCTGAAATGGTAAGCATCTAAAATGTCTTGCTTGATTTGCTCTTTATTTGCCATAAAACATTCACTCCTTATCCATTTATTCTTTCATGATTAACTTACCACAAGCGTGAAAGGTTAATCATGTGATGTGACTTGAAGAACTTTTTTTGGAGGGAAGTGAAACGAAAGACCTATCCTATTCGTAAATAAGTAAGAGGAACTGATTAAAGGGGAGCGGAATGTGTCAATGTGTGGCGTCCCTTTGCAGCGGACGATATTAAAGCCTGTGAAGAAATAGGTTTATGGATTATACATATGATGAGTCGGGAGGAACGAATAGTGGGGATGGTTGAAATAAGGACAGTATCGGAGTTCGATATAAACGAAGAGATTCACCAACATTTGCAGGTGTTATTATGCGAGTGCTTCGGAGGGGGTTATCCTGTGGACAGGATTTACTTCAAACAGATGCCTCATGTAAGATTTCTGGCATACAAAGAGGATCATTTGGTTGGACATATTGCATGTGATTATCGTGTGATGAATCTGAATGGAGAGCGTATAAATGTGTTAAGCCTCATTGATGTGTGTGTTTCATTCAATATGCGTTCCCAGGGGATCGGATCTCAATTATTGAAAAAAGCAGATGGATTTTGTCATGATCGGGACATTGACTATATTCTGTTATTCGCTGATGAACCTGATTTATATGAACGAAACGGGTTCCAAAGGGTACAGAATCGATGCAAGTGGTTAAAGATCAACGATAAGAATCAAACGACATATGGGATCGGAAATGAAGTCATCAATGAACTCATGGTTAAAGCGGTTGGTGAGAAATGTTGGGAAGAGGGAGAACTTGATCTATTGGGATATCTTGGTTAAAACTTGAGTTCCATATATTTGATTCTAAAAGGGGTGGCTGGCTGCCAGAGGCTTCTTTTTTTATGTCGTAAATGGACGAGGTTCATTTAAAAATCTACAAAAATATAAAACTTTGATTGACATTTTTGGGGTGAAGGGAATAAGATGAACATATAATTTGCATTAGGGAAACTTTTTAATACAAAGACAATATAATTTACCGGAGGAATGAAACATGTCCGAAGTCAAAACGATGCTTCTTTCAGAATGTAAGCCAGGGGACCGCGTCCTTATCACATCATTATCATTGGAAGGAACGATGAGAAGAAGACTGTTAGATTTAGGGTTTGTGAAGGGATCAGAGGTTGCCGTCATCCAAAGGAGCCCACTGGGGGATCCCATGGCCTTTCGGGTGAGTGACACCACGATAGCCCTGCGTAAAGAAGAAAGCTCGAAGATTCATGTTAAAAAAGTGGGAGGTGCGTAACGATGGGTTCTTACAGAATAGCCCTTGCAGGAAATCCGAATACGGGGAAAAGTACGTTGTTCAATCTATTGACGGGTCTGCGTCAGCACACAGGTAACTGGCCGGGAAAAACGGTCATTCATGCAGAAGGAGAGTTCCATCACAAGGATACGGATTTCACCATCGTCGATTTACCGGGGACGTACTCCCTCTATTCCAATTCAGCGGATGAAGAAGTGGCCCGGGATTATATCATTTTTGATAAACCGGATGTGACGCTGGTGGTACTCGATGCCACGTCCCTTGAAAGGAATATGAACCTTGCCCTTCAAGTCATGGAAATGACGGATCGGGTGATCGTGGCCCTTAATTTAATGGATGAAGCGAAGAAAAAAGGGATTGAAGTGGACAGTGAAGCACTGCGTGAAAAACTTGGGGTTCCTGTTGTAAAAATATCGGCAAGGAATAAAACGGGGATCAAGGAGCTTCTGGATGTCGTCCATGAAATGGCGCAAGGAAATATACCGACAACTCCATATCGCATGACGTATTCACAGGATATCGAAGCGAAGATTGGAGAGCTCGCTCCCAAGGTACGGCAAATGATCGGGGATGAGTTTCCGATTCGATGGATTTCCTTACGTTTATTAGATGGGGATGAAAGTATACTGAGCTCATTAAATGATTACTTCAGGAGAGAACGAAAGGGAGGAGGGGTTACAAATGTCTCAATCAATGCAACCACATGAGGGGGATCAGGGCCTGGTCCATTTATTCAATCATGCAAAAGGGATGTCCAGTGCCAATCTTCGTGATGAAATTGTAGAAAACATCTATTCCACGAGTAGAGGGATCTGCAAGGAAGTCGTTCAATATAAAAACAAAGAAAGAATCCATTCAGAAAAGCTGGATAAAGTGTTGACTTCACCAATCTGGGGATTTCCCATCATGCTTGCCATGCTGGGGGCAGTTTTCTACCTTACAATCGCTGGGGCAAATGTCCCGTCAAGCATGCTTGCACAGGGGTTTGCATGGATGGAAGGACAGCTGACCCTGCTCTTTAACGCCATGAATGCACCGGCCTGGCTCCACGGTGTGCTTGTGCTCGGTTTCTTCAGGGGCACAGGCTGGGTGATCAGCGTCATGCTTCCGCCGATGGCGATTTTCTTCCCTGCTTTTGCCCTACTTGAGAATTACGGATATTTACCAAGGGTAGCGTTCAATATGGACCGACTCTTTAAAAAAGCGGGAGGTCACGGAAAACAGTCCTTGACGATGGCAATGGGATTTGGTTGTAACGCAGCGGCCATCATGTCGACCCGAATCATCGAGTCACCGAGAGAAAGGATGCTTGCCATCCTGACGAATAACTTCGTCCCTTGTAACGGGCGCTGGCCTACGCTGATCTTACTGGCTTCCTTATTCATGGCGGCAGGGTATGCTGGAGGCATGGCTTCCCTCGTGACCGCAGGAATGGTCATGACCATGGTATTGATCGGGATTGTTGTGACGATTACGGTTTCATGGGTGTTATCGAAGACAGCCCTGAGAGGGGTCCCGACTCATTATACACTTGAACTGCCCCCATACCGCCGCCCGAAAATATGGAGTACCATTTTGCGCTCGAGTAAAGATAAATCCTGGTATGTATTAAAAAGAGCCGTGATCGTGGCCGCACCTGCTTCGATCATTACCTGGATCATCGCCAATATCCAAATCGGCGACACCAGCATCCTTATGCATTTTGTTCAATTCCTGGATCCATTCGGGCAGGCACTCGGCATGGATGGATTCATCCTGGCAGCCTTTATCATCGGGCTTCCAGCCAACGAAATCGTCGTTCCCATCTTGATCATGGCTTATCTGTCGCAAGGGGCGATGTTGGAGCTTGACGACCTGACCGAATTAAAGGCCGTTTTCGTCAGTCATGGTTGGACGTGGTTGACCGCACTGAATATGATGCTCTTTTCACTGCTTCATTTCCCTTGTGGAACGACCCTTGTGAACATTTACAAGGAAACAAAAAGCAAGAAATGGACGTTCCTGTCCTTTGCGATCCCGACTGCGATTGCAATCGGGGTTACATTCCTGGTGGCTACCGTTGTCAGGGCCCTGGGCTGGGTATAAAAATGATAAAGCAAATCCTGTTTTGATGGGATTTGCTTTTTTGTTTCTGAAAGGTCCGATCAAAAGTGGTACGATGGAAGAGTATAAACGGCAGGATTCATAAGGAGATCAGGATGAAAGAACATGAGTATGATCAATTATTGAATATAAAAACAGGTGAACGTCAAATAGGTTTTCACCGATCCTATCATTACCACCGCTATGAACCGACTCCCTATGCGGCACTCCGGGAGTTATTTCAGCATTATGAATTGAAAGGCAGTGATCGGGTGGTGGATTTCGGATGTGGAAAAGGAAGATTGAACTTCTTCCTTCATCACCTTTTTCAAGTGACGATCACCGGAGTGGAGATGAATGATGAGTTCTTCGGGGATTGCCTGAGAAACCTCGAGACCTATCGGGAAAAAGCGAAAATGGGGTCGGGCACGATTTCCTTCCGGCACTGCCTGGCAGAGGACTATGATATTCACCCGAAAGATAACCGGTTTTACTTTTTCAACCCATTTTCTGTCCAAATCTTTATGAAAGTCATCAATAACATCCTCTTCTCGGTTGAATCATTCCCGCGGGACATCGAAATCCTTTTGTATTACAGCTCGGATGACTATGTGCATTATTTAGAGGACCACCCCTTGTTCCAGCTGCGAAAAGAGATTTCACTGTCAGGAGAGTTCCAGAAGAATGAGTATGAGCGATTTTTGGTGTATGGGTTGATGTACTGATCAGATTTTTTGATTAATCCGCTTTCATATCGGAGAATGAAGTGGAGAACAGGAACAGAAATGGAGGCGAATGGAATGAAACTATTAGTTGTAGGTGCAGGTGCCGTCGGGGGGTACTTCGGAGGCAGATTGGCCGAAAAGGGTGAGGACGTCACATTCCTGGTCAGGGAACGAAGGGAACATCAGCTGAAAGAGCATGGATTGCAAATCGAAAGCGTCCACGGAGATTTTCGCTGTCACCCGAATACCCTGAAAGCAGAAGAAAAATCAGATCCTTTTGATGTCATCCTTTTGTCTACCAAGGCCTATCATCTAAGAGGCGCCATTGATAGCATGAGGCCTTTTGTTGGGGAAGATACAATGATCCTTCCATTGTTGAATGGAATGTCCCACGTGGGTGAACTGACTGAAGCTTTCGGTGAAGATAAGGTGATAGGCGGCCTATGCTTTGTCGAGTCAACATTGGACGGGGATGGAAAAGTACTTCAGACAAGTCCCATCCATGAGCTAGTGTTTGGAGAGAGAAGCGGGGAACGGACAGAGAGAATCACGAAGCTTGAAGAAGCCTTCTCCGGAACGAAAGCGAACTTCCGTTTATCAGACAACATCCGGCAGGAAATGTGGCATAAATATCTTTTTATCACTACCCTGTCAGGTGTCACCTCCCTCTATCGGGCACCGATCGGTCCGATCAGGGAGAACGGCGAAGGAGCGGATAGAATCAAGGCGGTCCTTTCACAAGCAGCGTCGGTTATGAGAAACCTGGGAGCTCCACTAGAAGGAAAAATAGAAGAAGCCCTTTATGATAAAATCAGTGGAATGGGATACAGCATGAAGTCTTCCCTGCAGCGTGATATGGAGAAGAATTTGTCCGTGGAGGCCGATCATTTATACGGTTATTTGTTGAAGGCAGCAGAGAGTCAGGGTGTTGAGATACCTGATTTGCGGCTGATTTATGGGAATCTGAAAATTTATGAGGTTGCGAGTCAATAAGAGTGGGAGACATCGGATGCTTAAGGGTCCGGTGTTTTTTTATGGAGGTGTTCAGGGGGTGATAAACAGGAAGTGTTCAGCTGCTGAAAATCAGTGAAAAGTCAGCAGCTGAATCAAAGAGGGAAATCAGCAGCTGATAAATAAAAAAAGAAACCTTTCGCCCATCCAAACGTATATACCACTACATGCCATTGATAAAAGGAGGCACACTCATGAACAAGCTCATCACAGTAAGCGCAGTAGTCATCGCCATCGCCACTACCACCATCTGGCTCACAAAGGGCGCCGCCAATGCCCTCTCACTACTTGCAGCCTATGGAATACTCCTATCCTTCCTCGTCTACTTTTCATTCTTCAAGTTTAGAAAACGATAAAAACGGAGGGACGGACCTAAAAACCATCCTTTTTGCGGAAGCAAAAGGATGGTTTTTAGAGGTCCGTCCCTCTTATTCGACTGCTTCCAATAGGAAGTCGACGATGTGGATGGCCCGCATGTTGTGGGATCGTCCTTCTCGTTCAATGCCGAGTTTCATTTGGAGGAGGCAGCCCGGGTTGGATGTGATGATGGTGGTGGCCAGGGTGTTTTCGACGTTTTCCATTTTATGATCGAGGATCTTCATGGACATGTCGGATTCGACGATATTGTAGATGCCTGCAGATCCACAGCAGTGGTCGGCCTGTTTCATCTCGACGTAATCTGCGCCCCCTACTGATTGCAGGAGGACTCTTGGTTCCACGAACGTCCGCTGCACGTTTCGCAGGTGACAGGAATCTTGATAGGTGATGCGTTGAGGTGCTACATTCAATACCTTTTTATGAAACTCTAATTCTACGAGAAGGGAAGAGATGTCCTTGATTTTATTTTTGAATCGGAGGGCACGTTCTTTCCACTCTTCATCATCTTGAAGCAAGTGATCATAATCGACGAGGAAGGCTCCGCATCCCCCTGCATTGGTGATGATGTAATCGACTCCCTCGTCTTCAAATGCTTGGATGTTCCGTTTGGCCAGCTCCTTAGCCGCATCCTTTTCACCGCTGTGCCCATGCAGGGCTCCGCAGCAGGTTTGCGTCTTTGGAATGACGATGTCACAGCCGGCCAGTTGAAGGAGCTTCGTCGTGGCCTTATTCGTTTCCAGGAACATCGTATCCATCAAGCACCCGGAGAAGAAGGCGACTTTTTTCCGGACCTCCCCGATCGAGGAAAGGGAAGTGGGACGATCCTTCATCTCTTTCAGCTTGGGAACTTGTGGGAGGACGCGTTCCATCGTGGCCATGCTCTCAGGGAACAGTTTCATCACGCCCGTCGTGTGGACGGCCTTCTGAAGCCCCGAACGCTGATAGATTCCGAGAAGATTCGTGACCATCCTCATTCTGTCCGGGTGGGGGAATAATCCCTCGAATACGGTCTTTCTGATAACCCGGACGGGAAGGGAGTGCTTTTTATTTTGATTGATGATATCACGAGCTTCTTCTAATAAGTGACCATAGTTCACACCGGATGGGCAGACCGGTTCACATGCCCTGCAGCCTAGACACAGATCCAGCGTGCGCTCGACTTCTTCGTCAGGTTCGATCACACCATCGACGACGGCCTTCATCAGGGCGATGCGCCCCCGTGGGGAGTGGGACTCCTTGAACCCCGATTCAATATAGGTGGGACATGAGGGAAGACAGAATCCACATCTCATGCAATTCAGTAGTTCATCTTGATTCATTCGGTCTTTGAATCCCTGTTGTATCTTTTGTTTTTCCTGGACGGTTGTCATCTTGAAATCACCACACGTTTTCTCGATTCTTTTGCGAATACCTTATTTGGATTCATGATGTTATTGGGATCAAAGGATTGCTTGATCAATTTCATGGCGCCGATTCCCTCAGGTCCGAGTTTCCATTCGAGGTAAGGGGCTTTCATCATCCCGACGCCGTGTTCCCCCGTGATGGTCCCGCCTAATTCAATGGCATGTGCGAAGATCTCTTCAAAGGCTGCTTCGACGCGCTCCATTTCATCATGGTCACGGGCATCCGTCGCAACGGTCGGATGAAGGTTTCCGTCCCCTGCATGCCCAAAGGTACAGATCTTCACCCTGTGCCGTTCGGCAATCTCATTGATTGCCTTCACCATCCTGGCAATTTCAGAACGGGGAACCGTCGCGTCTTCCAAAATCGTCGTCGGCTTGAGCCGGGCAAGGGCTGACAGGGCAGAACGGCGGGCGGTGCGGAGGGCGTCTGCTTCCATTTCGGTTTTCGCCAGCTTAACGGATACAGCATGATTTTGTAAACACACTTCCTCCATCTGTTTCATATCACGTGCGACCACTTCAGGAGGACCGTCCTGTTCGATCAGCAGGACCGCTTTCACATCGGTTGGAAGCCCGATTTTAGCAAAATCCTCGACCACTTCAAGGGTTGGCTGGTCCAGAAATTCAAGGGTGGCCGGAATGATGCGATTGGAGATGATGCTTGAAACACTCTGTGCCGCTGCCTCAATATCCTGATAAAGGGCAAGCATCGTCTGCTTCGTCTCGGGCATGGGGACGAGCTTTAATGTTGCTTCGGTGATGACGCATAAAGTTCCTTCGGAGCCGACAAAAAGGCGGGTCAGATCGTACCCTGCCACGTCTTTCGCAAGTTTTCCCCCGGTACGGATGATATCTCCATTGGGAAGGACCGCTTCCAGGGCAAGGACATAATCACGGGTGACCCCATATTTCAATCCCCTGAGTCCACCGGAGTTCTCATTGATATTCCCTCCGATTGTGGAGATTTTCATGGAACTCGGATCAGGTGGATAAAAAAGACCCTTTGCTTCAACAGCGTGAATCAGATTCAGGGTCACCACCCCTGGCTGGACGGTGATCGTTAAATTTTCTTCATCCAATTCGAGTATCCTGTTCATATGGGTGAAAAGAAGGATGAGTCCGCCTTCCGTCGGGCACGTACCGGCGCAAAGGTTCGTTCCGGACCCCCTCGGGACGATGGGAATACGATGCTCATGACAGACCTTCACGATTTCAGATACTTCCACGGTGGACCGGGGAACGATGACCGCATCGGGCATGGACTGATAATTGGGTGTTGCATCATAGGAATAGACAAGTTTTTCAGCAGGAGTATCACGGTAATTTTCTTCGCCGACGATGCTGACGAACCGTTTCTTGATATCAGGAGTGATCATACTAATTTCCACCTTTTTTAACATGTTTTTCATATCTTCTTTAAAAAGAGCAGAGAGACGGTACCCGACTCAGGTCAAGGTCCGTCCCTCCAAAAGGGTTATTATTTTTTGCATGTGGGACTTGGCGTGATGGAACCGAGGATGACGGTTTTTTCAGCGCCTGTTGCTCCCGGGACATTCCCTGGATTGCCGTGCAGGGTTTCGTTGGCCAATAGTGCAAAGGCGATCGCTTCCTTGGCATCGGAGGAGTACCCGATATCTTCCTGAATGAGGATACTCACTTCCGGGAGAAGGTCCCGCATCATTCGGAGAAGGGTCCTATTGTAACTTCCCCCGCCGCCGATGATGATCTCGTTGATGGGATGGTCAGGGAAGATGAATCTTTTATACGCGTCTGAAATCGTAAGGGCGGTAAAGTGAGTGGCCGTCGCTATCAGATCTTCTTTTCCAAGATTCCCATATTCCTGAAGGATCCGATTCACGAATACCTCGCCGAACAATTCACGACCAGTGGACTTAGGGGGTGCTTTCTGGAAAAAATCCTGCTCCCAATTCATCCATTCCTGTGCGGCTTCCGTGTGAACCATTCCCCTTGAGGCAATCGATCCATCCTCATCAAAAGATAAACCGAATAGTTTTTCGCACAGCCCATCGATCACCATATTCCCGGGACCTGTATCAAACGCGAATACGTCTTCCAGGGAGCAATCCATTGGAAGGACCGTCACATTCCCTATGCCTCCTATATTCTGAAGGAGCCTGCCCCCAGCTTTTTTCCTGTAGAGGAGGAATTCTGTATAAGGGACAAGAGGAGCCCCTTCCCCGCCGGCTGCCATATCCATGGAACGGAAATTGGATACCACTTGTGTGCTGGTGCGGTATGCAATCACAGCAGGTTCTCCGATTTGAAGAGTCGAAGCCACCGAATCTTCCGTATGGAAGGGCTGGTGATAGACTGTTTGGCCATGGGACCCGATAAAGCTAAGCTCATCAACAGAGATGCCTGCCTCCGTACATACTTTCTCTACGGCATCGGCGTATACGTCTCCAAGCTCAAAATGCAGGCTGGATAAAAGAGGGGTGGAGGAATGATCAGGACTCATGACCTCAAAGATTTTCTTTTTCACAGGTTGTGAAAAGGGCGTAGTTGAATAATGAACAAGCTCCACCACTGTATCCGTCCCAGCCCCTTCAATGGAAACAAGGGCGGCATCGACTCCGTCAACCGACGTGCCGGACATTAATCCGACTGCTAAGCGTTTACTCATAAGTCATCCTTCCTTCCCGGACCGCTTCTACGATATCCACTGCACCAGTGGCGGGGGATATGGAATCGGTGATATAAGTCGATTCGTTAAAGCGTATTGAAATGGTTTCTTTAAAAACGGATTGGACCACCGGATTATGTTCAAGGACACTTCCTTTTAAGGCAATGACCGGATTCTTTTCAATCTGCAGTTTCTCCATTAATGCCACTGTCTGTGCCGCAAGCTTTTCGCCAGCCGTTTTGAATAAGTGTAGGGCTGCTTCATCACCCGATTCTGCTTCCTTGTGGATCACTTTCGCAAGTTGGGCAATGTCTCCTTTAGTAGAAGAATAGATGAACCCCTTCAATCCTTTGGCATCACTCGCCCTGATTTCCCTCAGCACGCTGCGGGAGAGGGGGGAGAGACCCATCGGGGAGTCCATTTCCCTGGCGATTTGTTTACAGGCTTCAATGGCAATGGAATAAGCACTGCCTTCATCCCCAAGTAGATGTCCCCAGCCCCCGGTCGTTCCTTCCCGATTCCCGTTTCGTCCATAACTAATCGATCCCGTGCCCGCAATCGTCATCACGCCATTCCGGTTTCCGATCAAGCTGAAGTAGGCGAGAGCCGCATCATTTAGGAGGATGATAGGAAGGGAAGTCATTCGACTCAATTCTGACTGAATTCTTTGCGACAGGTTTCCAGATCCCCCGCCTGCCATTCCGACCACGATATGGGTGGTCCCTTCTGAAGCGGTATGATCCAGGCATTGCTGAACGACGGATGAGAGGTTACGTAAAGCGTCCTCATAAGAAACAGATGGGTTCCCGTGTCCGGATAAGCTTTGGAAAAGGATATTCTTCTCCATATCCATGACGAGTCCCTGAACCTTCGTGCCTCCTGCATCGATCCCTATTACTCTAGTCATCTCAAGAAACCTCCCGACTACTTTGATTGAAAGGCAAATTTGCCCCAGGGTTTTACATAGTCCAATAGGAAAATTTCTTCTTCACGGATCCGGCCGACGACATTCGTTTTTCCGGAGTTCTCCATATCCTGAAGGGCGATCTGAAGTTCTCCCGCGTATTGGGCATAAAGATCGTTTTCAATGATAATATCACCCCGCTTGATGTCCACCGTGTTATGAGGCGCAAATTCTCTTCCTCTATACTTGACGCGGCTTTGAGTGGAACGGATCATGTAATCCGATACGTCCCCGCGGTAGAAGTGGGGTTCTTCAAAGATGATCGTTTTTTCTAAATCGGTTGTCGTTTCATGGGTTTCAACTGTAAAGGTAAGCTTCGATGTGTTCAGTGTGCTAAGCAGCTCCAATTCATCTTCTGAAGCATAAGCGTTACTGATGATGACATCATCGATCAACCCTGTGGCAAAAAGATGCTTCGCCTGCACGTCAATAGGAAGGGAGCGGTGCATTTCCAATGTAGGCAAGCCTTCCGTGACAGGCCAGGGACCGAATGTCGCATCGGAAGAAGAGACAAACGCTGCCGTCCTCATCCCGAACTCTTTAAACTTTTTACTGCATTCGATAAAGAAAGGATAAGATAAACCGGAGTAGCGGTGCGGATAAAAATTATGGCAGCCTAATAATTGGTCCTTATTGGGCTGATACGTCATGATATTATCGATGTATTTCGTTGCGTTGCTCATATTCAGTTCGATTTTTAAATCATAAGGATTGTATGACATCATGGATTCCTCATGGCCTGTATATCCTAAGTCCAGACGAATGCCGTGAGCACCCAGATCGGCAAAGAAGGATAGGTCATCATAGGAGATATTCAGCTCCTTGAAAATGCGGGGGCTGATGTCGGCAATGACTTCCATGTTCTTTTCACGGGCAAATTTGATCGTTTCCTTGAAGTTTGCGATGATTCCTTCCTTGTCTCCATCGACAGATAAAAGGCAGGTGAAAACACGTTTGAATCCGTAGGAAGCGGCCAGTGCCAAATATTCCTTATCTTTTTCTGTGGTAGAATGGTTTGGATAGATTGAAACGCCAAGTTTTTTACTCATCGTGATGCCTCCTTAATTCGATTTGCTTTCAAGAGTATGGATTCTCTTTAACATTGGAATCATTTGTTCAATTAATGAGATTTCACTGATCGAGGTCATTAAGTGGTCCTGAGCATGGATCATGAGAAGGGATTTTTCAAACTCTTCTCCGTTGATTTCGGCCTGGATCAGGCTTGTTTGTGTTTTGTGGGCTTTATTCAGTTCTTCATGTGCCGTTTTCACCATTTCCTCCGCTTCAGCAAACTTCCCTTCATGTGCTTTCGCAAGGGCCTCATAAGCCGTGCTTTTCGCATTCCCTCCGTTCGAGATGATTTCGAAAATCTCCATTTCTACGTTGCGTACTTCAGCCATTGTGTATTCCTCCCTGTCCTTATTTAGAACTCTTTTCTACAAAAATAGTAAAATAAAAGTTTAAATATTTTAAAATAATATTGAAATTTAATTTCATTATCGCATATAATCATATTAAACTGAAAGCCTTTTCAAGACAATCATTTTTTTGGAGGTGACCATGACAGAATTTCAGGTATTAAAACACATCAAAAGTCAGATGGAAAGCTATACTCCCTCTGAAATAGCGGTTGCTCAATACGTGCTGGAGTTTCCGGAGAAAGTGATGGAAATGACAACGAAGCAACTATCACAATCATGTGGCAGCAGTGAAGCGGCCATCATCCGATTCTGTAAACGGATCGGGATCAACAGCTTCAGCGGCTTGAAAATCGAGCTCGCCAAAAGCACGAACATCGAAGAGACCAAGAGTCATGACATCAATACGCTCCTGTCCTTTGAAGATAATCTCGATACGGTCTTCAACAAGGTTCTGGTAAATACCTACCAGGCGATCAAGAACACGGAAAAGCTGTTTTCCATTGATGAACTTGGCAGGGCGGTCAATGCGTTTCATGAAGCCGAAAGAGTATATCTGTATGGAGTCGGCGGTTCCGCTGTAGTGGCGGAGGACTTCACACAAAAGCTGTTGAGGCTGAACTATCTGGCCTTCCAGGCAAGTGATATCCATGTACAGATGATGATGGCTGCCAATTTAACCGAAAGAGACGTTCTTTTCGTCGTCTCCACTTCAGGTCAGACAAAAGAAATATTGAAGCTGATGAACGTCGCCCAGGAAAAAGGGGCCACGATCGTCCTCTTGACGCAGCATGGGAAGTCTCCGGCAAGAAAGCTCGCCGATATCGTACTGACCATTTCCGAGGAAGAACATAATATCCGGATCGGGACCATGACGGCAAGAATTGCTCAACTCGTCGTGATCGATGCTTTATTCGTGGCATTATGCATGAAAAAAGGACATGGCGTTTACGAGCAAATTATTCATACACATGAAGTCGTACAACGAATGAAAGAAGAGGAGGAATAGGAATGAAAGTTTTATTCGTATGCTCTGGAGGAATGTCCAGTGCCATCGTCGTCAATGCATTGAAGAAAGAGGGAACCAAAGAGGGCATTGAAATGGAAGTCCACGCAATCGGTACTGGTGAAGTATCCGAGGAGATCTCAAAGGGATGGGATGTTTGTATGGTGGCTCCTCAGATCAGACACCGTTTTGATCAAGTGAAGAAAGCGGCTGATGAAGCCAATGTTCCTTGCGGGCCGATTCCGCCGCAGGCCTATACGCCACTTGGCGGGCCGACTTTACTGAAAACAGTAAAAGAATTAGCAAACTAATTTAATAGGAAACAAGGGGGTAGTAACATGCAAAAGTTTGTAAACTTTCTCGAGAACAACTTGTCAGGTCCGATGGCCAGGCTCTCAGAACAAAGGCATTTGCAAGCAATCCGGGATGGGGTTATTTCCGCACTGCCATTTATTATCGTCGGTTCATTCTTTCTGATCTTAGCGTTCCCGCCACTGCCGGACGCAGGTGTGTTCGGTGACATCAAGCAGTGGGCCGCTGACAACATTGTCGAAATCCTGATTCCGTACCGGTTGACCATGTTTATCATGTCGCTCTATATAGCCTTCGGGATAGGGTACAATCTCTCGAAAAGCTATAATCTGGATCCTTTATCGGGTGCACAGATTTCTGTAGCGGCGCTTCTGTTGACGGTCACACCGAAAGTGATGGACGGAGAAGGCTGGGTCCTTCCAATGACCAATCTTGGTGGTCACGGATTATTCGTCGCCATGGTCGTCTCGATCCTTGCTGTCGAAATCCTCAGATTCTGTAAAACGAAGAACATCACGATTAAAATGCCAGAACAGGTTCCGGCATCCGTTTCACGAAGCTTTGAAGCACTTATTCCTGTAGCGATTGTTATTTTACTCGTTTCATCTGTTACGGTTTTAGGGGGAGTGGATCTTCATCATTTAGTGGGTGTAGCCGTAGCTCCTTTGGTTACTGCCGGTGACAGTATTTTCGGCGTATTGGTTCCTGTATTCCTAATTACATTCTTCTGGTCATTCGGTATCCACGGGGTATCTGTAGTAGGTACCGTCGCCCGTCCACTATGGGAAGTATTCCTTGTGAAAAACGCAGATGCCGTTGCAAACGGGCAGGCGATCCCGCATATCGCACCGGAAACATTCTACCAATGGTTCATCTGGATCGGTGGATCGGGTGCCACGATTGGATTGGTCCTTGCCATGGTCTTCTTCTCACGTTCCAAGTATCTGAAAGCGCTCGGGAGAACAAGTATCGTCCCTGGGATCTTCAATATCAACGAGCCGATCATCTTTGGTGCTCCGATCGTATTGAATCCGATCCTGATCATCCCATTCGTGACCATTCCATTGATCACGGGTACACTTGCTTATATCGCAACATCAGTAGGTCTTGTATCACCAACCTATATCATGCCTCCTTGGACACTTCCGGCACCGATCGGAGCGTACCTGGCAACAGGTGGTGACTGGAGGGCGATCGTCATGGTTCTGATCAACATCGGAATCTCATTCGCCATCTACTTCCCATTCTTCAAAATGTATGACAAGAAAATGATGAAGATGGAAGAAAGCGACCAACAAGCGGCATAGAAAAGCGGAGGCGGCTTGCTCAGGCCCGACAAGCATAAGACGAGTCATCCGGAAAGGCGTCCTTTGCCTTTTTGGATGAATTGGCTTATGACCTCGAGGGACTAGCCGCCGGAGCTGGACAAATAGAAAAGCGGAAGGGGCTAGCCCTGAGGCGACAAGCATAAGGCGAACTAACCGGAAAGGCGCTTCTTGCCTTTTTGGTTCGTTTGACTTATGACCTCGAGGGACTAGCCCCTCCAGGTAATCTACTATACTAAGAAAAAAGAAGTGGGGGTCCCAGGATTCCCACTTCTTTAATAGGTAAGGAGTGATGGGAAATGACAGAAACTGTTGTGCCGAAGAGAATCGGTTTTAGAAGTGTGTTTGTATTATTAATCTCTGTATCTATTGGACTATTACTACTTTCAAAGCCATTGATGAGTACAGGGCTCGCCAAGGAATGGAGTGTGTTTTTGGCTACGGGCATTTCGGCTTCAATCGGACTTTCGTTCATTTTATTAAAAATCGAAGGGCCTGTGGAAGATGCTTCTATTAAAAAGAAGCGGATGCTGCTGGCAGTGGTTGTTAGTTTCGTCATCAGTTTTATTTTGGCCTTTGTTGCTAGATAAGAGGGGGACAATTCTTTATGAAAAACGGAATCAAGATCGTCACGATTGGCGGAGGTTCGAGCTATACCCCAGAGTTTGTTGAAGGGTTGATCAAGCGATATGACGAGCTTCCGGTGAGTGAGCTGTGGCTTGTGGACATTGAAAAGGGAAGAGAGAAGCTTGAAATCGTCGGGAATTTGGCGAAGAGAATGGTAGAAAAAGCCGGCGTTCCGATGGAGGTCCATCTGACACTGGACCGGAAAGAAGCATTGAGAGGTGCTGACTTTGTTACCACCCAGATGCGTGTCGGTCAGCTGAAAGCCCGGATTCTGGACGAGCGTCTTCCGATCAAGTACGGGATGATCGGTCAGGAAACGAATGGAGCAGGCGGACTCTTTAAGGGTATGAGGACAATTCCCGTTCTTTTAGAGATCTCAGATGAAATGCAGGAGCTTTGTCCCGAGGCCTGGCTGATCAATTTTACCAATCCTGCAGGCATGGTGACGGAGGCATTGCTGAGATATGGATCACACCCGAAGGTTGTCGGTGTTTGCAATCTTCCCATCAACACGAGGATGACGCTCGCGAAACTTCTCGGTGTAGAGGTTGAACGGTTGCACATCGACTTTGCCGGACTCAATCATATGGTTTATGGATTGGACGTACTGGTGGATGGGGGATCTGTGATGGAAGAAGTACTCGACATTATGAGCGATCCCGGGAGGCAGGTCAGTATGAGGAATATTGCGCCCCTCCCGTGGGAGCCTGAATTCATCAGAAGCCTTGGGGTCATTCCTTGTCCCTATCACCGTTATTTCTATAAAACGAGTGATATTTTGGAAAAGCAATTAGGTGAATTCCAGACGGGTACGACTCGTGCCGAGGTCGTTCAGCAATTGGAAAATGAGCTGTTTGAATTGTATAAAGATGACAATTTAGCCGTTAAACCTCCGCAGCTTGAAGAGCGGGGTGGAGCTTATTACAGTGATGCGGCGTGCAATCTGATTTCATCCATTTATAACGATCGCGGGGATATCCAGACATTGAACGTACGTAATGATGGGGCAATCAACGATCTGCCAAGGGAATCTGCCGTGGAAGTGAACTGTGTCGTGACAAAAGCCGGCCCGAAGCCGATCGCCGTTGGGGAACTGCCCGTTTCTGTGAATGGACTTGTGCAACAGATTAAATCCTTTGAGCGTGTGGCTGCAGAAGCATCCGTCACGGGATCGTATGAGAAGGCATTGCTTGCCATGACAATCAATCCACTGGTGACGAGTGACGTGAAGGCGAAACAGCTTCTGGATGAAATGATTGAGGTACATAAAGAGTATCTGCCTCAGTTTGGTGAGCGGGTGGCACCTAACGAGAGGTGAGAAGGGCGATTTGATCCGTCTTGTTTTGAGGTGCTTTTTAGCAATCCGAAATGGCAGTTGTGGCAGCATCCATACTGGTATATGAAAAAGTGTAGCTCTGCAGTAGTTTGGCGAGTTTATTTATTTGGAGAATACCTTATGTGAATACGTGTGTTTATCGTAATCTTAGACGTTTTTTCCAATATATATAGTTGAACCGGTAAGAGGAAAATAAGCGGAATTTTTCCGGTTATATTTAGAATCCTCGGTATTTTTGTGTATATAAGCGGAGTTTTTCCGCTTAAGTTTAGAAAAATAACCCATTTCTTGTATTTTTCGAGTAGATAGGCGGAATATTTCCGTCTATTTCAGCCTTTTTTAGTCGTAATGCCTCATTAAGCGGAATTTTTCCGTCTATGTATTAACTCATTCACTTAACGTGATCTCCCATCCGATAAGTAGGACCCCTCTTGACCTAGATGCAGGCATCCCCAGATATATTTAAAACCTCTGCACATCTTTCCAGTGGACGAGCATACCTTGATAGAAAGAAACCATGTCCAGAAAGGGTGCCCCGTCCATGATTCCGATGAAAACAAAGGCTGCGGCCTCTCTATATGCCACGATGTCGATCAGCTTTTGGGGGATTTCCTTCGTGTCGACGAAAGCGGTACTTGATACCCTTGATCCATATACGCTCCTCGTGCTGCGGTTTGCGATCGGAGCTCTGTTTCTGCTCATGCTGCTATTATTAAAAGGATACAGGCTCACGATCCCTTTAACGTATATCCCTCACTTAATCATACTTGGCGTTCTCGGCGTTTTCATACACCAGGTCATCCAGGCCACGGCCCTCCTGACCATCGATGCATCCTCGGCAGGGTGGATGATCTCATTTTCTCCTGTGTTCACCGTCATCCTCTCCATGCTTTTTCTCCATGAAAAAATGACTCTCCCAAAAGCGCTGGGCATGATCATCGCGATTACGGGTGTGCTGATGGTGACGGCAGGGGGGAGCGGGAAGTCGATCGGATTTGCGGTCAATATCGGGTATATCCTGATGATTCTCAGTACATTGAACTGGGCGGTCTACTCGGTGCTTCTGAAAAAGCTTCGCATCGAGCTGCCATCCCTCGTCATCACCTTTTACATGAGTCTGCTCGGATTCAGCTTAACCATCCCGTTTCTCATTCGAAACCGTGGATGGGAGGGCATTTCACAACTATCAAATGCAGAGTGGGCCCACTTGATCTTCCTCGGTGTGTTCGTTTCGGGGATCGCCTACTGGTACTGGGCGAAAGCGTTGGAGGTATTGGATGCGTCCAAGGTGTCGATGTTTCTCTATCTGGAGCCTGTCACAACTCTTATTGCGGCCATTCTTCTCCTGAATGAGAAAATTTTTCTCATAAGCCTACTGGGTGGAGTCATAATTATAATAGGAGTTGTCATTGTCAATGGCCAGATGATTTCTGTCCTCCATCGGCTTCTATGGAGGAAACGATAACATCAGGGGGGATCACGGTGACCTTAAAGAATCGGATAGAGGATCAGTTGGATAAATTGACCCAACCTTCAACGAAAGAATTGAAACAAGTCTTGCAGTCTCTGAACATATCTCTTGAGGATTTACAGCCTTACCTGCAGTCTCCGGAAGGCAAACCATATTATCGAAAGCTTCTTTATCAAAATGAGGCAGTGGAGCTCCTCGTGATGAATTGGTCCGATATGGAATGTGCCCCGCACGATCACGGAAATTCAAAGGGATGGATCCAGGTGATAAATGGGACCTCCGTAAACACGATCTTTGAAGTGAAGGATCAACAGCTCCCACAGGAGATATTTCATCGAGAATATAGGGAAGGTTCTTTCTTCTTTGCCCCGAAGAAAGGGGTTCACAAGATGAAGAAGGGAAGTAAGGAGAATCTCGTGACCCTCCACCTCTATTCACCTCCGATTCAGGGGATGATGGTGTACGATTTGGAGAAGTGTGCGGCCTGTGTGGTATCGGATGAATGCGGGGCATGGTGGCCCGATCACATCAGGCAGAAGGTAAAGGAAATGCAGTTGAAATAAGAAGGAGCGCTTCTCTGTAGTGGAGAAGCGCTCCTTTCATGATCAGTGTACTCTTACTGTTTTTGCATCCTTACTTTCTACCCCTGTCGGAGAAACGGATGTCACACCATACGTGTACATTCCATCTTTCGCAGCAGAAGTATCTTCATAGATTGTCAGGTCCTCTTGGGAATACACGACATCCACAATGTTCGCCGGATTCTCGTAGTCTCCTTCTTTCACACCGTCAAAGCGGTAGATGACATACTTTCTTGCATCTGAATGCTTCTTATCATCGATGGTCAAGGTGATGCCGTCTTCCTGCTTATCCGCTTTTACCGTGTTCGGTTTCTCCGGAAGGTCATCATTGTTCCACGGTGTTGCAGGAGTCAACGCTTTTTCCGTGTATACTTCATTACGTAATATATCAGCGTATCCAAGCGGGTTCTCAAAAATTTGTCTTAGTGAGAAATGCATTTGTCCAAGAGCCGTTCCATTATCCCGGTTATCCATGATTTGTCCTGGCAGCTCGTTAGGATTGAACCATTCCTGGTCAAAATTGTCCCCGACCTTATAATCGGCCATCCCGATGTATAGATTGACCGGATGCTCATAAGAATATTCGTTCACTTCCCGGCTCCACCAGTCAAGGAGAACAGAATAGTTGGCGACAGCGAGTTTCCTAGACCAATAGATTTGCGGGGTGATGTAGTCGATGCTGCCGTCCTTGATCCACTGACGGGTATCGGCATACAGGTCGTCGAAATTCGTTTGTCCGGCTTGTGTCGCACTTCCTGTAGGGTCATCGGCAATGTTTCTCCATACGCCAAAAGGGGAAATACCGAATTGGACATAGTCTTTGATTTCTTTGATTTCAGTGTTGATATCAGCGACCAGTTCATCGACGTTGTTACGTCTCCAGTCGTCGATATTGTTAAAGGCGTCTCCGTATTTCTCGTATGTATCTTGATCTGGGAAGCTTTCTCCTGCAATTTTATAAGGGTAGAAGTAATCATCCATGTGAACGGCTTCAATGTCGTATTTGTTGACTAATTCTTTTACTGTATCAATGAGGTATTGTTGCACTTCGGGAATGCCGGGGTTGAGATAATACTGTTTACCATACTTCAGGACCCATTCGGGATGAAGCTTGGCTACATTATTCTCTGCAAGTGATTCGATGGTTTGATTGGGCATCGTGATGCGGTAAGGATTCACCCAGGCGTGGACTTCGATCCCGCGCTTATGCGATTCGCTTAACATGATGGCCAGTGGGTCATAGCCTGGGTCGGTGCCCTGCTTGTCCCCGGTGATGTACTGGGACCACGGAGCGAGTTCAGAGGGATACAAGGCATCAGCGGTCGGTTTGACTTGATAGATCACCGTATTGAAGTTTAATTGTTTTAATTCATCCAGGGTGCTGATCACCCAGTCCGTGAATTCCTGCTGATCCATTCCGGCTGCCATGTCGATATTCGCCACGGTGGCAATCCATGCAGCCCGCATTTCTTGCTTTGGAGCACTTGTCTCTGCCGCGTTAGCTTTCCCGGTAAAAGGAAGAGCCAGTGAGAACATCATCACGGCGATGATCATGTACTTTACTGCTTTCATGAACAAACTCCTCTCCTTCGGTTTAAAAGAAACCGTTTTCATTTTATTGAAATAATACTTCAAATATTCAACTGAAAATATGAAATATTATTTCTAACTCCATTATAGTGGGAGATGATCATATGGTATATAGTACCAACGAGGTAAAAAATCTGAATATTCAATGTGTAAACGGGATGAAAGGACTAGTTGAAACGTTCTAAAATAGAGTCAAAACGGAAAGAATAATTAGTGTAAAATAGGACATAGAGAAGTGAGGGGAGTGTTCGGTATGTTCAAGGATCTAACCATAGAACAATGCGATTTACATAAGTATACATTTGTGGACGTAAGATCTCCTTCTGAATACAGGGAAATGACGATTCCGGGAAGCGTGAACATCCCCGTGTTTGATGATGGGGAAAGAGCAGAAGTCGGGACGCTGTATAAGCAGGTGAGTAAGGAAGTGGCGACGGACCGGGGGCTGGAGATTTTTTCTGGGAAACTTCCTGCCTTTGTTCGTGAGTTTCGAAAGCTGGATGGAGAGATCGTCGTGTTTTGCTGGCGGGGCGGCATGCGAAGCAAAGCGGCCGCCACTTTCCTAGACCTGATGGGGATCAGGACTTCCCGGATTCTGGGCGGCGTCCGGGCCTATCGCCACTGGGTGCTGAATGAGCTGAAGGCTTTCAAAATGAAGCCTGCTTCCTTTGTATTGAACGGTGGGACAGGCAGTGGAAAGACCGCGATTTTGAAGGAGCTTCAAGGGGAAGGGTATCCAATCCTTGATATTGAGGGCCTCGCCAACCATCGGGGCTCCATTTTTGGAGAGATCGGTCTCACAGCCCACAACCAGAAAACATTCGATTCCCTGCTCCTACAAGAACTGATGAAGCTTCAGGAATCTCCTTTTCTATTGTTTGAAGCAGAAAGTAAACGAATTGGAAAGCTCATTCTGCCTGACTTTTTAGTAGAGGAGAAGGAAAATGCCTTTCATATCTTTATTGAGATGCCAATGAAAGAAAGGGTAAGGCATATTTTAGCCGAGTACCGGCTCCACGAGCATCATGAAGAATTTGTAGAAGCGTTTAGGTTCATCAAGCGGCGGATCCACAGTCCGATTGCGAATGAAATCGAGGATGAGCTGAAAGTGAGAAACTATGGGCGGATATTGGAGCTGTTGCTGGAATACTATTATGATCCGAGATATTTACATATGTGGAGTCAATATCCTGAGGATCGAAGGACCACCATCAGGGTGCAATCGATTGAGGAAGCGTGTCTGAAGATCAGGAAGCTTCTTCCTGAAAAAAGCACCTTACTTCCTACACAGTAAAACCTGCCGTTTATGATGAAGCGAGGGACGGACCTCCGGATTTTCCGGAGGTCCGTCCCTCTTCCAATTGGTTTGAAATGCTCAATAGGGGGGAATAGAAGAAGAGCTCAGCTTATGAAAGGTCGCTCAATCTCCCTTTATAATTAGAGGTCCGTCCCTCCAAATCCACGGGGGATTTTTTGTGTGCAAAAAAAATTTTTTAATGATGGTTTTGCATGAAAATTCATGTAGGATTTTGATGAAATTTAGTTAGGAACACGAATTATTGTAAGCGATTTCTTTGTGTTTGTATCAAGGTTTTAAAGATTCAGAATATTAAGTTAAAAGTGTCGTTTATAAATCAAGCTTCTTACTGTTTATTACATATATATTTGGAAAAAAGGAGGTTTATTTATTAACTTAATTTTTCGTTTTTTCTAAATTTCATGATATACTAACGAAAATTAAGAAAATTTAATCATTCGGTTAATTATTCAAAAAATATACAAGTTTAGCAGAGGAGGACATTGGATGAAAACGAATCTTCCTGTAGCGCAAGGGATGTATGATCCTGCGCAAGAACATGAAGCATGTGGAATTGGAATGATTGCAAATATAAATGGGACGAAAAGTCACAGCATCGTTCAAAATGCCATTAATATTCTATGTAACTTAGAGCACCGCGGAGGACAATCAGCCGATACAAGCACTGGGGACGGTGCAGGTATCCTTACTCAAATCCCTCATCACTTCTTTAAAAAGCAATGTGAAAAAGAAGACATCATCCTTCCAAGAAAAGGTGAATATGGAATCGGGATGGTTTTCCTTCCTGAAAATTATGACAAGCGCCAAAAAAGTAAAGAAATCTTCGAACGCATCATTGAAGAAGAGGGTCAAAAGACACTTGGATGGAGACCTGTTCCACTCAATGATTCCTTTGTAGGGAAAGTGGCATCGAAGTCGAAACCGTTCATCCGTCAAGTGTTCATCGGGGCAGCGGAAGACATGCAGTCACGGATGGATTTTGAGCGCAAGCTCTATGTGATCCGGAAGCGTATCGAAAAAGAAGTGGCGACCGTCGAAGGTCAAGAGGACGTTTACCTTTGCAGTTTGTCTTCCACGACCATCGTTTACAAAGGGATGCTCATCCCGGAACAGCTCGATTCTTTTTATATTGACCTCAACCACCCTGAGTTCCGTTCAGCTTTAGCCCTTGTACATTCCCGCTTTAGTACAAACACTTTCCCAAGCTGGCAGCGGTCTCATCCAAACAGATATACCATCCATAATGGAGAATTCAATACATTAAGAGGGAATGTGAACTGGATGCGCGCACGTGAAAAGCTGTGCCATTCAAGTGCCTTCAATGAAGAAGACCTGGAAAAAATCCTCCCCGTCATTGATGAGACAGGCAGTGATTCCTCCATGTTCGATAACTGCTTTGAATTCCTTCATTTATCAGGAAGATCCCTTGCACATACAGCCATGATGATGGTGCCGGAACCATGGGAAAACGATGACACGATCCATCCAAAGAAGAAGGATTTCTACGAATATCACAGCTGTTTGATGGAGCCGTGGGATGGACCTGCAGCCCTTGTGTTCACGGATGGAACACAGATCGGGGCCTGTCTGGATCGAAATGGACTGCGCCCGGCCCGATACTATGTGACAAAGAGCGGTATGATCGTTCTTGGATCTGAAGTAGGGGCGCTGGATATCTTTGCCGATGACATTGTATACAAAGACCGCCTGCAGCCTGGAAAAATGCTTCTCGTCGATTTGGAAAAGGGAAGAATCATCCCGGATGAAGAGATCAAGCTGCGCGTTGCTTCCGAGCAGCCGTACAGACACTGGCTCGATAATAATAAGTTTGAGCTTGAGGATCTTCCGGAAACGACCCAGGAAGTGGTGCAATTTGATTCTGATGAAATCCTCCTGCAGCAGCAGGCATTCGGCTACACGACAGAGGAACTGAACAAAATCATCAAACCGATGGTGACGGAAGGGAAAGATCCGGTCGGTTCCATGGGGTATGATTCTCCTCTTGCCGTATTATCCAAAAAGCCACAGCTTCTTTATAACTACTTCAAACAACTATTTGCTCAAGTCACAAACCCGCCGATCGATGCGATTCGGGAACAGATCATCACATCTGTGGGAACAACGATCGGAGCAGAAGGGAACCTGGTGAATCCGGGTCCTGAAAGCTGCAGGCATATCCATTTGAAGTCACCGATTTTAACCGGGGAAGAGCTTGAGAAGCTTCGCCATCAAAAAGAGAAGGGCTTCAAAGCTGTTACGTTATCGATTTTATTTGACGTAACAAATGAAGAAAACCAGCTTGAAGGCACGCTGGATGCTCTGTATGAAAAAGCTGACCAGGCCGTTGCAGACGGCGCGACACTCCTTATTCTATCTGACCGGGGAGTCGTGAAGGATAAAGCAGCGATTCCAGCACTCCTTGCCGTTTCAGGGCTGCATCATCACTTGATTCGCCAGGGGACGCGTACAACCGTCAGTCTCCTCTTGGAATCAGGGGAACCACGAGAAGTACATCATTTTGCTACACTGCTCGGATACGGTGCTGAAGCCATCAATCCATATTTAGCATATGAAACCCTGCGTGATCTGATTGAAAAGGGTGAAATACATGACAAGACCTATGAACAAGCGGTGAAAAGCTTTGTCAAATCGGGAACGGACGGCGTCATCAAGGTTCTGTCCAAGATGGGTATTTCAACGATTCAAAGTTACCGTGGTGCACAAATCTTTGAAGCGGTCGGCATTCATAAGGATGTCATTGATAAATATTTCACCCGTACAGCGTCCAGGCTCGGCGGGATCGGGATGGATATCATTGAAAAAGAGGTGCTCTTAAGGCATCGTAAAGCATTTAATGAGCGAAAAGATAATCAACGCACATTGGAATCCGGAGACGAATTCCAATATCGTAAAAACGGAGAGGATCATGCGTACAACCCAAGTACGATCCATACTCTTCAACATGCATGCCGAACGAATAATTATGAGCTGTTCAAGAAATATTCCAATATGCTTACTGATGAAAAGCAGAACCTGCAATCTCTGCGCGGCCTTCTTTCCTTTAAAGAAACGAAGCCTATCCCGATTGAAGAAGTGGAATCAGTCGAAGATATCTGCCGTCGTTTCAAGACCGGCGCCATGTCATTCGGGTCCATCAGTCAGGAAGCCCACGAAGCACTGGCGATTGCCATGAATAAAATCGGGGGGCGAAGCAACTCAGGAGAAGGTGGGGAACACCCGAGTCGTTTTGTCCCGGACGAGAATGGAGATTCGCGCCGCAGCTCGATCAAACAAGTGGCGTCAGGACGTTTCGGTGTAACGAGTCATTATCTTGTAAACGCCGACGAGATTCAAATCAAGGTCGCTCAAGGGGCCAAACCAGGTGAAGGGGGACATCTCCCTGGTAAAAAGGTATACCCCTGGGTAGCTGAAGTAAGGGGATCGACACCGGGGGTAGAGCTTATTTCACCGCCGCCTCATCACGATATCTATTCAATCGAGGACCTGGCCGAGCTGATTTATAACCTGAAGAATGCGAACCCGCAGGCCCGGATCAGTGTGAAGCTGGTATCAGCCGTAGGTGTTGGAACGATTGCGGCAGGTGTGGCCAAAGGCCGTGCTGATGTAGTCCTGATCAGTGGCTATGACGGGGGAACCGGTGCTGCACCGAGAACCAGCCTGAAACATACAGGACTTCCATGGGAGATCGGACTTGCCGAAGCACATCAAACCTTATTGTTAAACCGTCTTCGTGACCGTATAGTCGTTGAGACGGACGGGAAGATGATGACGGGCCGGGATGTGGTCGTTGCGTCGCTTCTGGGTGCGGAAGAATACGGCTTCTCGACTGCACCTCTTGTGGTTCTTGGCTGTGTCATGATGCGTGTCTGTCATATGAATACATGTCCGGTCGGAATTGCGACACAGGACCCTGAGTTACGTAAAAAGTACACCGGGGACCCTGAACATGTGGCGAACTTCATGCGCTTTGTTGCCCAGGAAACAAGGGAGCTGATGGCCCAACTCGGTTTCAGAACGATCAATGAAATGATCGGAAGAACCGATATCCTTGAAGCAAACGAAGCAATCGATCACTGGAAAGGCAAAGGGATCGACCTGTCAGCCCTTCTCTATCAGCCGGATGTACCGGAAAAGGTAGGAAGATATGCGACCCGAAAGCAGGATCATGAGCTTGAGAAGACGCTCGATTATCAAGAGCTGATTCCACGTTGCCGAAACGCGATTGAAACAGGGGAACCGGTCGAATGGACGACAGCGATCCGAAATATTCACCGTGTGACCGGAACGATGCTTGGAAGCGAAATCACCAAACGCTACGGAGCGGAAGGGTTACCTGAAGATACGATCCGTCTGACTTTCAAGGGCTCAGCAGGCCAAAGCTTTGGTGCCTATATTCCAAAGGGATTGACCTTGAGACTTGTCGGGGATTCGAATGATTTTGTCGGAAAAGGTTTGTCAGGCGGGAAAATCATCGTTCACCCCGACCCGACCGCTACATTCATTCCTGAACGGAACACGATCATCGGGAACGTGTCCTTTTACGGGGCATCCGGTGGGGAAGCGTATATTTATGGCGTCGCCGGCGAACGTTTCTGCGTCCGGAACAGTGGGGCCGAAGTAGTCGTTGAAAGTGTAGGCGATCACGGCTGTGAATACATGACGGGAGGAAAAGTGGTCGTCCTTGGTTTGACGGGGCGTAACTTTGCTGCCGGAATGTCAGGAGGAGTCGCGTATGTACTGGATGAAGATGAACATTTCCGTTCAAGATGCAATCAGGAACTGGTCCTCGTTCAGCCATTATTCGATCCTGAAGAGATGAAAGATGTGTACGATATGATTGAGAGATACGTTCACTACACAAACAGCAACAATGGAAAGAAAATTTTAGCGAACTGGGAATCATATGTATCTAAATTTGTACGCGTGATTCCAAAATCCTATCTCAAGATGAGAGAGCGGATCAGTGAGCTTGAAAATAGCGGATTAGAGAAATTCGATGCTGAAATGGCAGCATTTGAAGAAGGTACAAAAGAAGAGAAAAAAGTATTGGAACCCGCGAAATAAAGAGGGAGGGGGATACGATGGGAAAACCAACCGGATTCATGGAATATACCAGACAAACAACAGCTGAAAGGCATCCAGCTGAACGAACGAAGGATTGGAACGATTACACCGCTCCTCTTTCTGAAGAAGAAATCAAGAAACAAGGGGCACGCTGCATGGACTGCGGCGTTCCCACTTGTCAGTCCGGAATGGAAATCAACGGAGCGACAACGGGATGCCCTGTTTATCACTTAATACCAGAGTGGAATGATCTAGTGTATCAGGGGCAGTGGAAAGAGGCTTTGAAGCGTGAGCATCAGATGAATAACTTCCCTGAATTCACCGGCTTCGCCTGTCCGGCACCGTGTGAAGGGGCTTGCGTCCTCGGGATCAATGAGCCGCCCGTGGCCATCAGGACCGTTGAGCGATCAATTATTGAAAAAGGTTTTGAAGAGGGCTGGGTCATACCGGAACCGCCTGCGTTCAGAACCGGTAAACGTGTCGCTGTAGTGGGATCAGGTCCGGCAGGGTTGGCGTCTGCAGCACAGCTGAACAAAGCAGGTCACCTTGTCACTGTCTTTGAAAAAAATGATCGTGTAGGCGGCCTATTGACGTATGGCATTCCTGAAATGAAGCTTCCATACTCCGTCGTGAAGCGCCGTGTCGATATTTTAGAAGAGGAGGGCATTGAATTTGTGACGAATACAGAGGTAGGAAAAGACTATACCGTCGAAAACCTGCGTGAGAACTTTGATGCAGTCATCCTGTGCGGGGGAGCTGCCGTCCATCGTGATATTCAAGTGGATGGACGTGACCTGAAAGGCGTGCATTACGCCATGGAATTCCTGCATTCGAATACGAAAAGTTTATTGGATTCCAACCTGCAGGACGGCAACTATATTTCTGCAGAAGACAAAAACGTCATCGTCATCGGTGGCGGGGATACAGGTACAGACTGCCTGGCCACTTCTGTACGACATAACTGTAAAAGTCTCACTCAGTTTGACATCTATGATAAAAAGGGTGCCATGCGTGATGAAGTCGGCAATCCCTGGCCGCAATACCCGGTCATTCACCGGGTGGAATACGGCCAAAAAGAGGCAGCTGAAGTACTCGGCGATGATCCGCGTGCGTACGCTGTCATGACGAAGAAGTTTGTGGGTGACGAGCATGGTCATATCAAAGAAGTCCATACGGTAAATGTGAAGCTTCGTTATGACGAGGATGGAAACAAGATCCGTGATGAAATTCCCGGAACGGAAAAAGTATGGCCGGCGGACCTTGTCCTTCTCGCCATTGGATTCAGCGGTCCGGAACAAGACTTGATCAAAGAACTTGAAGTGGAAACAAACAGCAACTCCACTGTGAAAGCAGAGTACGGAAACTACATGACCAGCGTCGAAGGTGTCTTCGCCGCAGGAGATATGCGCCGTGGACAAAGCCTCATCGTCTGGGCCATCAACGAAGGCCGGGAAGCAGCACGAGAATGCGACCGCTACCTCATGGGAGGAACGGAATTACCTTAATAGAGGGACGGACCTCCGTCGGGCTTGATGCCTGACGGGGGTTTTTTGTTGTTTGAGGGACGGACCTTGGATGGGCATGAAAGGAAGTAGTGAATGTTGGTTGAGATCTGTCTTTCGCGAGGGTATGGATTGATTGAAGTGTGAAGGAAGGAGATACTTTTAAAGGAAAGTGACAGTCTTATAGCTCTCAAAAAGGCCATTACATCTTATCAAAGATGTAATGGCCTCTTTGGACGGGCTAGGAAGAAGCTTATCAGGAAGTTCTCGGAGATCATTGCGTCATTTTAGTGGGTGATTGCGTCATTTTTCAGTTTATTGCGTCGTTATTTTAATAATTGCGTCATTTCTGGATTTATTGCGTCATTTGAACTAGTAATTGCGTCATTTTCAATTTTATGGAAAATAAACAACCCGCCATATCCCCATCCACATCCCCAACCATCCAAGGTCCGTCCCTCAAATTTCCCTTGACAGATCGCTTCATATACCGTATTTTATGTATAATTTATCCATATGAGGAATTTGATTAGATGGATGACGAATCAGTTGAGGGAGAGTTGTTATGGGCGTAGAAATTGTGTTTTCACCTTTTAATGAGTTGGTCGCCAGTTTGCATGTGCTTTGCAATCCGGTTCATCATCCTTACCGCAGGAAGTGGGCGGTGGAGGCAGAGGCATCCCTGTCAAAAGAGACGGTCGCTGAAATCCGCCTGCTTGGTTCTCTTTCGTACGAGTGGCTGTATCTTATGAATATCCGCAACGAGTACAAACTCAATGAATCCACGACGGAAGAGGCGATCGAGTTTATTTGTACGATGCCTGATGAGTCGTTTGTTTATTACATGCTGGGGGAGCAGTATAGTCCAGACATGCTCAAACGTTTTAGGAAAGACCATCGCATGTCGCCGCTGAATCATCACCAAAAAGATTTGCTGATGCACCCAGGAGAGTGGAAGGACCGGCTTCATCGGCTCCTTTACGAATACAACGAAAAGATTTTCCAGCGTGAATTATTCCGTATACAGCCTTGGATCACGAGGGCGGCCGCTACTTTTCAGCAAAAGCTTGACCGGTCTGCTCAAGAGGCAATGAATGAGCTGCATCCCGATGTTACGCTAAATGGCACTAGCCTGAAGGTGCAAAAGGGAGAGACGTATCGCTTTTCGTTAAAAGAGTACCCTCATCTTGCATTGCAGCCGTCCACCTTCATTACACCTCATGTCATGCTCGGTGTCTATCCCGGCAGGCTTTTCCTTGGTTTGCACGTGGCTGTTCCCGAGACGGAAGCTTCAAAGGATGAGCCTCCGATAGATTTGGTGCTCATGTTTAAAGCGTTGGGAGAAGCAACCAGATTAAAGATTCTGCGGGATGTGTTAATGCATCCTTACAGCACGAAACAGCTCGCGGAAAAGCATGACCTGGCAGAAGCCACGATTTCCAATCATATCAAAACCCTCGAGAAGTGCGGACTGGTGAGGAGTGAGCGGAAAGGCTATTACATTTTTTACTCTGGGAACAGAGAGAGGATGGAGTCTCTGCGTTCCGATTTAAGTCAATATATCTCACTTCCTTTATTGGAACAATTTATTTATGAGTCTGATTTTACGTGAGGGGTTTTGATCATGGTGAAATTCATTAAAGGACTGGGCCTCTATGGACTGACATGTACAGGCATCATACTCATCCTGGCCTCGCCCGCTTTGATCGTTGGATTGAATGGTTTCAGTGCATCCGCACTCGCCATCATAAAGGGTATCCTGCAGCCCCATGCCCTTTCGTATTACGTATCTTCAGAGACGCTCTCCTTTGGGGAAATGCCTGAAGTGAGGTCCGTAGAATTCCATCAGCAGCAGGTGGAGGGCGATTTGTTTCCTTATATACTGGATTCCTATTTTTATAGTATGTCCCTGCTTTTCGGAAGCTTCTTGTTAGCGGTCATAGTCTCGTCGTTTGCCGGTTTGCTCTATATTCAATCACATTCATTCATGAAAAAAATGACCCTCACCGCTATAGGGATACTCGAATCACTTCCTGACGTTTTCTTCATCTTTAGCATTCAACTGGTGGTTGTCTGGTTTTACAAACAGACAGGGATTGAACCCGCTGCCCCCTATTCAACCAGTGATAAGCAGGCTTATGTTTTACCACTCCTGATATCGAGTATCGTCCCGTCCATTTATTTATGGAAGGTCCTCATTCTTTTCATAAAGGAAGAGTCGGAAAAGGATTATGTCGTGTTTGCTAAGTCGAAAGGGCTCTCCGGTGCTGCCATTTCGTTCCGTCACATCTTCAGAAATACGGCCTTGGAATCCGTGGCTCATTTACCCCTCGTCATCCTTACGCTGCTCACCAATCTCATTGTCATCGAATATCTGTTTCATAGCAGTGGAATCATGGGATTCATCATGGGGAATCAACCTGCGTCATCCCGGGCGTTCATGCTGATCCTCTTGATGACCCCATTGTATTTGTTGGTGCAAGGAGCAAACCGATACAGACAGCGGTTTTATGAAACGAGGGGAGGTGGGATAGGATGAAATCGGTAAGGGCACTTCCGCTGCTTATACTGATCTTTATTTTTCTCGTAAGCGTCATTTGGCCAAATGTAGAAGACGAACCTGTGGCCAGTCCTTTTTTATATGACGAAGCTGGAAGAGTGGTGGATACCACTCCTTACCCTCCTTCAAGGGAACATTGGTTGGGGACGGATCGGGAAGGAAATGATTTGTTTTACTTGCTGGTGACCGGAGCGAAGTGGACGATCCTGTTTGCGTTCCTTGTCACGTTATTCAGAGTCATTCTTGCGACGATCCTTGGAGCCTTGCTTAAGGAATGGTTTGCTTCTCCTTGGGTGGGTGGGTTGCTCCAAGCATTCACATTCGTGCCCCAATCCCTGATAGCACTTATCTGGCTTGCGCCTCTCCTGCTATATGAGTTGAGAAGTGCACCTCCCCTTACTATGACCCAATCCATACTGTTACAGATGATTGTCTTCACTATAGTGGGGGTGCCGGCAGCAGGTAAAATGATTTCCGAAACCGTACGGCATCTTGACTCGCTGGACTTCATGGAGAGTGCGCGTGTGCTGGGAGGATCATCCTTCCATCGTGCAAAAGTACATGTTTTCCCCCACCTGTTCCCCAGACTCATCATTTTGACAGGCAGGCAGCTCGTACAGGTCCTCACCCTCTTATTGCATCTTGCGATTTTTCACCTTTTTATAGGAGGGACAGTGATCACGTCCGGTCAGGATCATGATCAGTTTCAAGTTTATGCAAGTTCCACCTATGAATGGGCCGGGCTGATCGGGAGTCATTACCATGAACTATTGTTGGAGCCATATATCGTGTTTTTCCCGGTCATGGCATACTCATTCTTGATCCTTATGATCAACTTGACGGTCAATCATCTGGAAAAAATCAATCAATCCTGAATATACCCTCCTATTCACTTCTAAAGAGGCTTCAGTCGGAATATTTTTTATGAAAGGGGCTTTGTCCGCTTTACTAGACATGGCAGCTTGAAATGATTAATAGACTGATAGGGGGAAAACAAGATGATGAAATATCTACAGCGCATTGGTCGTTCGTTGATGCTTCCTGTTGCCGTATTGCCGGCTGCCGCGATTCTGATGGGGATCGGGTATTGGATCGATCCATCCGGATGGGGGGCCGATAGTCCGGTCGCCGCTTTTTTGATCAAGGCAGGGGCATCGATCATTGATAATATGGCGATTCTTTTTGCCGTAGGGGTTGCACTCGGTATGGCAAAAGCGAGGGATGGATCGGCGGCATTGAGCGGACTAGTCGCTTATCTGGTCATTACCACCTTGCTGTCGACGGATTCCGTTGCTTTGTTACAAGGTATTGAAAAAGAGGCCGTGAATCCGGCGTTCGGTAAGATCGGGAATCAGTTTGTCGGGATCCTGTCTGGAGTCGTGGCGGCAAGTATGTACAATCGATTCAGTTCTGTGAAGCTTCCGGACGCCCTGGCCTTTTTCAGCGGGAAACGATTGGTTCCGATCATGTCGGCCATCGCCATGCTGGTTGTTTCAGGTGTGATGCTTTTTGTCTGGCCCGTCATCTATACTGCGCTAGTTTCCTTCGGGAAGGAAATCAGCGGGCTCGGCTTTACGGGTGCCGGATTATATGGATTCTTTAATCGATTATTGATTCCTACCGGTTTGCATCATGCATTGAATTCTGTGTTCTGGTTCGACGTTGCCGGAATCAATGATATCGGGAATTTCTGGTCGGGCAACGGGGAAAAAGGTGTGACGGGAATGTATCAGGCAGGATTCTTCCCGGTGATGATGTTCGGTCTCCCGGCAGCCGGTCTTGCCATTTACCATGCAGCGAAACCAGGTAAGAAGAAGCAGGTGGCCTCACTGATGCTTGCGGCCGGTTTTGCTTCCTTTTTTACAGGAGTGACGGAGCCTCTTGAATTTGCCTTCATGTTCGTGGCACCTGCCCTTTATGTAGCACATGCGGTGCTGACAGGATTATCCCTTGCGATCGCTTCCTTTTTTCAATGGACGGCAGGTTTCGGCTTCAGTGCGGGCTTCGTCGATTTTGTCCTGAGCTCGAGACTGCCACTGGCAAATCTTCCATATATGCTTCTGATTCAAGGCTTGGTATTTGCTCTTCTCTATTACTTCTTATTCCGTTTCATGATTGCGAAATTCAATCTGATGACACCGGGCCGTGAAGAAGACAGCGAAGAAGCAGGTGAGGGTGCAACTGCACTCACGCAAGGAGATAAATTCGCTGTCATGGCAGAAGAAATTTATGCAGGACTCGGCGGGGATGAAAACGTCACATCCGTTGATAACTGTATAACAAGATTGAGAGTGGAAGTGAAGAACATGGGGGCTGTGGATCAGGAACGGATTAAAGCGACGGGGGTCCCGGGTATTCATGTGGTCGGGGAAAATAGTATCCAGGTGATTGTCGGGACATCGGTACAGTTTGTAGCCGATGAGATCGAGAAGATTCGGGGTTAGGTGTGTTGGCTGATTTTGAGCGGAAATATATCGGTTTGTAGAAAGGGTAAGTAAACTCACTCCCCTGGCTCCCATGACAAGAGCCGGGGTCTCTTTTTCTTTCAAACTGCAAAATTCTCTTCAATAGTCTATACTTTATCTTATAGAATTTTTTCCCGGAAAGGTTTTTATCCATGACGAAACTGAAAGAATCGGATCTTTATCAACCGATCCAGAACCATTTTCATAAACAGGGATATCAGGTGAACGGTGAAGTGAATGACTGTGATCTGACGGCGGTCAAAGAGGGGGAGCTTGTCATCGTTGAATTGAAGCTTTCATTGAATGTCGAGCTTCTGATCCAGGCAACAAAGCGCCAGCGGCTGACGGATCTTGTGTACATTGCGATTCCGAAACCGAAGAAGACCCGTTCGAAGCGGTGGAACGATATACGCCATCTGGTCAGGAGGCTGGAGCTTGGTCTGATCACCGTTTCCTTTACGACGAAGACACCCAAGCTCGATTTTGTCATCCATCCCGAAGCCTTTGACCGTAAGAAGAGCATGAAGAACAGTAAGCGAAAGCGTGCGGCCCTTGTGAAAGAAATCGAAGGGCGCAGTGCAGATTACAATGTAGGCGGCAGCAATAAAACGAAGATCATGACCGCTTATAAGGAAAGCTGCATCCACATTGCCTGCTGCCTGGAAAAACACGGTCCCATGTCTCCGAGGAACTTAGCGAAGCTTGGAACGGGTGACAAGACCCCGTCCATCCTCCAGAAGAATTACTACCGCTGGTTCGAGAGAGTAAGACGGGGTGTGTATCAATTGACGGACCTTGGCAGGGAAGGGCTTGAGAAATATCCTGAGCTTGTAAGCCATTATTCAAAGAAATTAGAAGAGTATCAGAAAGAGCCTGCCTCCCGGGAAACATGAGGTCAGGCTCTTCTTTGCTTCCCACTACTAGTACCCGGATTCTTCTCATATATATAATAACGGAGGGGGACGAATGATGAAAAAGAAGATAGAGAGCACGATCCTGAATATGATCCATGATCTCAAGCATATGCAAAATGCAGAAGGAAGCTGGTCCTTTTGTTTTGAAAATAGCGTGATGACCGATGCGTATATGATCATTCTTCTCCGTTCACTGAAGGTGGATGAGAAAGAACTCGTGGGAAGGCTTGTGAATCGCCTTTGGAAATTGCAGTCAAAGGAGGGTACGTGGAAGCTCTTTGAAGATGAGAAGGAAGGGAATCTGTCTTCAACCATCGAGGCTTATTTTGCCCTGAGGTTCAGTGGAATGGTCGGGGAGGAGGACAAAAGACTCCTGAAGGCAAAAAAGTTCATAGAGAAAAAGGGAGGCTTTCACAAGGCCCATTCCATTACGAAGCTGATGCTTGCCATCCATGGTCAATACGACTGGAAGCATCTCCTGCCGATCCCCATTGCATTCCTCTTGATCCCGAAGTCATTCCCCCTTAATTTTTGGGATCTCAGCAGTTATGCCCGAGGTCACTTGGCGCCGCTATTGTTACTGAAAGATCAACGCTTCACGTTGAAAACAAGCCGTACTCCACACATTCAGGATCTTTCCCGCAGTCCCGATGAAGTGCGATATAGTGACGGTGAGATGAGGTTTATTTCGAAAATCAGTGAGGGTATCCAATCACTGGCAAGTGTTCCAACGCATCTCCATCAGCATGCCCGGCAGTTTGCCATGCAATATATGCTGCAGCGGATCGAACCTGACGGAACGTATCTGAGTTATTTCAGTTCGACATTTTATATGATTTACGCCCTGTTGGCTATGGGATACGAGAAGGATCATCCTACCGTTACAAAGGCCATACATGGACTGAAAGAAATGGCCTGCGAAACAAAAAAAGGCCTTCACATTCAAAACTCTCCTTCTTCTGTATGGGATACCGCTTTGATCAGCTATGCCCTCCAGCAAGCAGGGGTGGATACGAGGTATGGGTCCATTGAGAAGTCCCTTGGATATCTTCTTAAGAAGCAGCATTTCAAGTATGGGGACTGGTCATATGAGATTGGGGTGAAGCCAGGGGGATGGGGTTTTTCAGAGAGCAACACCATTCATCCTGATGTGGATGATACGACAGCGGCTCTCAGGGCCATTACGTATTCAGCTGCTGAGAATCCTCTTATCCGGCAATCATGGGATCGGGGGATCGAGTGGGTGATGGGTATGCAAAACCGGGATGGCGGCTGGCCGGCTTTTGAAAAAAACAAGACGAAACCCATCCTCACTTCTTTTCCGATGGACGGGGCAGAGGCGGCGGCCATTGATCCTTCGACTCCTGACCTGACTGGGAGGGCGCTTGAGTTTCTCGGCAACCGGGCGGGATTGACAAGGGATCATCCTCAGGTGAAAAAGGGTGTGGAGTGGCTGAAGCTGATGCAAAAGGAAGATGGCTCCTGGTACGGACGCTGGGGCGTCTGCTACATTTATGGAACCTGGGCGGCCATCACAGGATTGAGGGCAGCGGGAGTTCCTTCTTCCGATCCACATATTCAAAGGGCGAAAGCGTGGCTTGAAAGCATTCAACAGAAAGACGGGGGCTGGGGGGAGTCCTGCTACAGTGACCAGGAGAAGCGGTACGTCCCCCTTCCGTTCAGTACCCCGTCCCAAACTGCCTGGGCACTGGAATCTCTCATAAGGATCGAAGACAAACCGACCCCTGCGATTGATCTCGGTGTCACGGCGTTACTGGATTCAATGGACGGGGAGACAGAGGATCCATCCCATCTCTATCCGACAGGGGTGGGACTGCCGGGAAACTTCTATATTCACTACCATAGCTACCGTTGGATCTGGCCGCTCATCACACTTAGCCTGTACACTGAGAAATATGGATAGAGAGGCCCGTCCCACTTTTATGAAATGCGGTGCATGAACCTTTATAGTCTTTCGAATATAAAAGAAATAGACCCGGAATAACTCCGGGTCATTTCATTCACTAACACTTACCGAATAATGCCCTGATGCCCTTATAGATCAAGACAAGTGAGAATACGAGTATAGCCAAGATGCCAATGATGTCCGTCACCTGTGCAATACTCGCTAAAAATGTCCCTGATAAAGGAACATTCAACAATGCGAATCCAGATAAAATACCCGCTACCCACAAAAGAATAAATCGATCCATTCTGTCACACCTCCTGTCACGATAGTATATGACGGAAGGGAAGGGGAGTTGAACCCAATATTAGCGGGTACTGATGGCCAATCGATTCCTTAAAGGGGCATAATAGAGACGATCTGTTGAATCCTTACGAAAAATACAGAGTCCCCCGCTTTAAGGGCAATATGATCCGGTTGAACCTCAATCAAGTCGCCTCGTATCGTGTCTTTCGTTGTCTCCACGATAAGCATCTTTCCCATAACGGACTGCAGTCTGCTGACGACGAATGGATCGATCAACGTGGTATATGAAGTATTTACATTCATGTCCTGGTTACGACCATAAGATGGATAATAGCTATACATGAAGCACTCTCCCTCACGATGAAGTTTTTAGGCTATCCCTTCATTTGTATGTAGGAAGGGTGGTTTGTAGTATTATTCATGGAAAATAGGAATGAGGATGGGACATAACTAAATCTATACATTCTAATGACGAACAATTAGATCACGT